>JBMNQX010000004.1:0-192392 GCA_050944355.1 Lachnospiraceae bacterium | reverse complement strand
TTGGTCACTCCTTCAAGGTAGATGTTTGGTCGCTGATACTTTACAGGAGCCAGGGTGGCTTTTGCAATATGTAATTTTGTTACCGGCTGAGGGGTGATTTACCCACAATCATGCCCGAAGCCTCATATTTTTGAATAATTATAAGTGTAAAATGACTATTTCTATGCTAGTATAGTAGCATCAATTTTCTGCGTACATCTGCGCAGAGGAAAGCAGGTACACTTTGCAGGCATTTTTTTCGTCACTGGCCTCCCAGTTCTATATCAGCTTCATTGAACAGAACCGCTGGAAGAGCTATCTGCAGGGCCTTGGCGTATCATTTCTCGTGACTGCCGGCGCTCTTGCGATCGGCGTGGTGATCGGCATTCTGGTCGCCATCTGCCGCACGGCGCACGATCAGAAGAAAGGGAAAATCAATCCGGTTCTCTCGGTTCTCAACAGAATATGCATCATTTATACAACCGTTATCCGCGGCACACCTATGATGGTTCAGCTGCTGATCAACGGTTTTGTCGTGTTTGTATCGAGCCGGAACCTGATAGGAATCGCCATTCTCACCCTGGGCATCAACTCAGGCGCGTATGTTTCCGAAATCATCCGCAGCGGCATCATGTCGATCGACCCCGGCCAGATGGAAGCCGGGCGCTCGCTGGGGCTTCCGTACAGAACCGTCATGAGCAAAATCATCATTCCGCAGGCGATCAAGAACGTTTTTCCGGCGCTGGGCAACGAACTGATCACGCTTTTCAAGGACACTTCGCTGGTGACGGTCATCGGTCTCACGGATCTGACCAAGGCCGCCATGCAGATTCAGGCGCGCACGTATCAGGCATTCATGCCGTATCTCTGCATCGCCGCGCTGTATCTGATCTGTGTCCTGGCTATGACCAAGATTCTGGGAACCATTGAGGGGAGGATGAGAGTAAGTGAACGCAGATAATGAATTAATCCGTATTGAGCATCTGAAAAAGCAGTTCGGCGACAATCTTGTCCTCAAGGACATCAACGAGCACATCCTGGAAGGCGAAAAAGTTGTCATCATCGGGCCGTCCGGTTCCGGCAAATCGACGCTGCTGCGCTGTCTCAATCTTCTTGAAATTCCCACCGCCGGCCACATCTATTTTGAGGGCAGGGATATCACCGAAAAGAAGACCGATATCAACGCACTCCGCTGCCAGATGGGCATGGTATTCCAGCATTTCAATCTGTTTCCGCACAAGACGGTGCGTGAAAATATAACGCTGGCACCGGTTGAGACAAAACAGATGAGTAAGGAAGAAGCCAATGAAGAGGCGACAAAGCTTCTGAAGCGCGTCGGACTTCTCGACAAGGCAGACGCATACCCGTCTTCGCTTTCCGGCGGACAGCAGCAGCGAATTGCCATTGTCCGGGCTCTGGCCATGCATCCGAAGGTTATGCTGTTTGACGAGCCGACCTCGGCCCTTGACCCGGAGATGGTCGGCGAGGTACTGGAGGTCATGAAAGAGCTTGCCGGTTCCGGCATGACAATGACAGTCGTCACACACGAGATGGGCTTTGCCAGAGAAGTCGCCGACCGCGTGCTTTTCTGCGCGGACGGCAGCATTCAGGAAGAAGGCACGCCGGAAGAAATGTTTAATCATCCGAAGAGTCAGCGCCTGAAAGATTTCCTGTCAAAGATGCTCTGAACAATACAAGTTACACGACGGGCACGTACGAGTGCGCCGCGTAAAAGCCCCTGCCGCAGATACTATTGATCTGCAGCAGGGGTTTCATTTGTCATGAAAAATTTTATCTGCCTGAATCCTCACGCTTCCGCGGTCTGCGGTTCTTCCGGCTCCTTCGGCTTGCGGTGTTCGCGGATCATGAGCAGAACACCGGCGGCGAATATGAATATCGAGATAAACTGAGAAGTGCTCAGAACCCCTACATTTCCCCGCGGATCGCCCCGCAGGAATTCAACAAAGAAACGGCCGACGGAGTAGAAATCCATGTACAGGAAGCCGATATCGCCCTTGCGGCGCCATGGCTTTCCCTGGCTCTTTTTGTCGATCATCAGAAGCGCAAAGCAGATCAGAAAGTTTCCGGCCGACGAAATCAGCTGCGTCGGGATGACTTTCACCGTGCTGCCAGGGCCGAGCGAATTGTCCGGGAAATATACCCCGAATACCGAATCGGTGGGGCGGCCGTAACAGCAGCCGGCCAGAAAGCAGCCGATGCGTCCGAATCCCTGCGCCAGAGAAACTTCCGGCACCAGCGCGTCAAAATAATCCATGAAAACATACTTTTTATGATGGCAGTAAAGCATGATCGCAAGAACACTTGTGATAATGCCTCCGTACACCACAAATCCCGAAGATCCCAGCAGCTGCAGCGGATGTTCCAGAAAGCTCTTCCACTCCACGATGATATAAAAAAGTTTTCCGCCGCCAAAGCCGACCAGCGCACAGATCAGCACGATATCCACGACAGCGTCCGGCTCGAGATTTTTCTTCTTAAACCGATAAAATCCCATCAGCATGGCCATGACAAAGCCGATACCGATCATCAGTCCATAGCCATGGATGGTAATTGGTCCTATTGTAAACAGATCAACAGCCATTTATTCTCCTTGCAATCCTTCCTCTGCCTGACGGCATCGAATAGAAAATTGTTTATAAAAGCGGTCTTCACCCGTCAGCCACTTTCGGTCATAAAAATTGCGCAGAAGGTACAGAGAAAGAGAAGTCTTCTGCTGTTCAGTCTCCAGTTTCGTCATCTTTTCTCTGAGTCTGACAAGCAGTTTGTGCCAGCTCTCATGATACACCTTGTCATTTCCGACCTGTTCTTTCGTCGTGAGACCGAGCCAGCGGTTCACTTCTACTTTGCTTTTCCCGGGTCTTACACAGGCGTCTTTCTGCAGGATATACCGGAAAGTCCCGTCTTCATTCCAGATTCTGCCCAGCGGAAAAAGCCGGCAGAGATCCGGCCGGTTCTCATGGATCACGCACAGCCCTTCGTCCGAGAGCCACGGGCACCCGCCTTCTTTTTCACCGGGATTTGGTTCCGTCATCTGTATATGCGGAAGAATCAGGCCATCAACGACGCGCAGACCGATTTTGTTTTCTTCCAGAAGATTTCGGAACGTCTTTCCCGTCGCCCTCTCAAGCCGCATCATATCAAGCGGATCCAGGATAATAGTATCCGATGTAAAATGACAGCAGGCCGAACAGCCGCTGCATCCTGCGCTAGCACAGCGCACCAGATCACCGCCGCTGTAGTACCTGCCGTCCCAGATCGCTTCCAGTCCTTCTTCCCGGATCACTTACATTTCCTCTTTCGAAGCTGCCATCGCGGCCAGCTTCAGCGCGCCCATAATGCCCGGATTGTCGCCCAGCGCCGGAGCGACGATGTAGTCTTTCATGCCTTCTGGCGTAAACTGTTTCTGTACGAAATAACCGTTCAGAAAATCGAGCGTTTTCTGTCTCACGAGATCAAACATCTGTTTCTGATGCATGACACCGCCCCAGAGAACAATTTTCTGCGGAGAATATGTGCAGATATAATCCGCCATCAGCTGACCGAGATAATAGCTCTCTAGTTCCCAGACTTCGCTCTTGTCAGCGAGCTCAGCTCCTTTCTGACCCCAGCGCATCTCAATAGCCCGCCCGGCGGCAAGACTCTCCGCGCAGTTTTTGTGAAACGGGCAGCTGCCCTCAAACGCTCTGTCATCCGGATGTCTTTCAAGCAGAATATGCCCGGCTTCCGGATGCATCAGCCCGTGAAGGAGCCCGCCGTTCACATACACGCCGACGCCGATTCCGGTGCCGACGGTGATATAGATGGCGGAATCGCACCCTTTCGCCGCGCCCCACGTCACTTCCGCTAGGATGGCGCCGTTTACGTCCGTGTCAAATCCGACAGGCACGCCCAGTTCTCTCCTGAACGCGCCCGCAAAATCATAACCTTCCCAGCCAGGCTTTGGAGTTTTCAGGATATGTCCGTAAGTCGGAGAGTTTTTATTCAGATCTGCCGGTCCGAACGTCGCGAGTCCGAGCGCTCTGATGCCGCGTCCGCGGAAATAACCGATCATCTCCGGGACGCACTCTTCCGGAATTTTGGTCGGCATCGACACTCTGTCGATCAGCTTTCCGTTCTCATCGCCCAGCGCGCACACCATTTTGGTTCCGCCCGCTTCGATTCCACCCAGCAGCATACTTTACCTCCCGGCCTTTTCCCTGGCCTCTCTTTCAGCCTCGGCCTTTATTGCCTCTTGCGCGTACTCTTCTTCGCGCTCCTTATAATGGTGCGCGTTCTCAAGCATCATATCCTTGACTTTCATGAGCCGCGCCTGCGTGCTTCTTTCATTTTCATCCAGCTTCATCGTGATGTAGCGGATGTTTTCTTCCATCTCCGGAATCATGACATGCTCCAGAGCGTTTACGCGGCGCCTTGTCTTTTCGATTTCGGCCGCCATAAGCTGACAGGATTTCTCAATCTCTGCCAGTTTTATCATGTCCTCCTGCACATCGGCCAGCTGTCTGACAGCATCGTCCAGGTCTCCGCTCGTGAACGCGAAGCCGTACGAATAGATGTCATTCTTGTCAGGTGTCCGTGTTTTCAGTGTATAGGTGGGGATCTCAACACTCATGATGTTCCTGTCCCCTTCCGCCAGCTGAATCTCCTGCTTGGGCGCCATAAACGCCACGCGCACAGCTTCCTCTGACATGGCCGATTTGCTCATGGCAAACTGCCGGTTTGCGGCCGAAATTCCAGCCTCTACCTTCTTGCGCAGCTCCATGTTCTCTCTGACCATGATAAGAAACTGGCGCATCAGCTCGTCGCGCTTGTCCTTCAGGAGCTTATGCCCACGTCTGGCGGTATTCAGTTTGTTCTTGAGCCTTGTCAGCTCCATCCGGGTCGGATTGACCGTTGTTCCTGCCACCGCCATTCACCTTACTTTCTGTCGTAATACTTGTCAAGATACTCTTCCTTGATTCGTTTCAGCTCCGTTCTCGGAAGAATCCGGAGCAGTTTCCAGCCGATATCCAGCGTCTCTTCAATGCTGCGGTCCGTGCGGTAGCCCTGCGACACGTATTCCTGTTCGAATTCATCCGCGAACTTCGCGTACAGCTTGTCAACATCGGTCAGAGCCGCTTCACCGAGGATCGTCATAAGTTCCTTGGCGTCCTTGCCGCGGGCATACGCTGCAAACAGCTGGTTCATCGTGTCAGCGTGATCCTCACGGGTCTTGCCCTTGCCGATGCCCTTATCCTTCAGACGGGAAAGGGACGGAAGCACATCGATCGGCGGCTCGATTCCCTTGCGGTACAGGTCTCTTGAGAGAATGATCTGTCCCTCTGTGATGTAGCCTGTCAGGTCGGGGATCGGGTGCGTCTTGTCGTCTTCCGGCATAGTCAGGATCGGAATCAGCGTGATCGATCCCTTCTTGCCCTTCTGACGCCCGGCTCTTTCATACAGCTGCGCGAGATCGGTGTACATGTAGCCCGGATATCCGCGGCGTCCCGGAACTTCCTTGCGGGCCGCGGAAATCTCACGCAGTGCGTCGGCATAGTTCGTGATATCGGTCATAATGACCAGAACGTGCATATCCTTCTCGAAGGCCAGATATTCAGCGGCTGTCAGGGCCATACGCGGTGTTGCGATACGCTCTACGGCCGGATCGTTGGCCAGATTCATGAAAAGTACCGCTCTGTCAATGGCCCCGGTCTCACGGAATGAATTCTTGAAATACTCGGCCTCCTCGAATGTAATGCCCATCGCCGCAAATACAACGGCAAACGGCTCGTCGGTTCCGACTACTTTCGCCTGTCTGGCAATCTGCGCCGCCAGCTGCGCATGCGGAAGGCCGGATGCCGAGAAAATCGGGAGCTTCTGGCCGCGCACCAGCGTGTTCAGTCCGTCAATCGCGGAAATACCGGTCTGAATGAACTCCTCGGGGTATGCGCGGGCGGCCGGGTTCATCGGAAGTCCGTTGATATCTCTTCTTTCATCCGGAAGAATTTCGGGACCGCCGTCGATCGGATTGCCCAGGCCGTCAAATACTCTCGAGAGCATGTCCTCGGAAACGCCGAGCTCCATTCCTCTGCCGAGGAAACGGACCTTGGATGTCTTCAGGTTAATGCCGGCTGAGTTCTCAAACAGCTGAACCAGCGCATTGCCGCCATCAATTTCAAGAACTCTGCATCTGCGGCGCTCGCCGTCGGCCAGCTCAATTTCACCAAGTTCATCATACGCAACGCCTTCAACGCCCCGGACAAGCATCAGCGGCCCTGCGATTTCCTGAATGGTTCTGTATTCCTTTGCCATCAGAGCGCCTCCTTCTCACTTTCCGTATCGGCCATTTCTTTGTCCAGTTCACGGCAGACGGACTTATATGTCTCGTCCACCTTATTCTCTTCCGTATATTTAAAACGACCGATTTCTTCACGGACAGGCATTGATACGAGTCTGTCCACGGACGCCCCGTGCTTAAGGGCTTCTTCAGCCTCGTCATACCACTTCAGAATCAGCAGCATCAGTTTGTGCTGTTTGTGAAGCGAAGTATAGGTATCGATTTCGTGGAACGCATTCTGATGCAGATAATCTTCACGAATAGATCTCGCTGCTTCCATGGTCACGCGGTCCGGTGCGGACAGGGCATCCATGCCGACCATCTGTACCATTTCGTTGAGCCGGGACTCCTCGTGCAGAATCAGCATCAGACGTCCGCGCAGTTTCATCCACTCACCGTCTGTTCTCTCATCGAACCATTTGCCAAGAGATTCGAGATAGAGTGAATACGATGTCAGCCAGTTGATTGCCGGGAAATGGCGTTTGTATGCCAGCTGAGCGTCCAGGCTCCAGAATACTTTGACGATGCGCAGGGTCGCCTGCGTTACCGGCTCAGAAATATCACCGCCGGCCGGGGATACAGCTCCGATAACAGAAAGAGCGCCCTCCTGCGGATGGCTTCCGAGTGTCTTCACACGGCCGGCGCGCTCGTAGAACTGCGCCAGACGCGATGACAGATATGCCGGATATCCTTCCTCGCCCGGCATCTCTTCCAGACGTCCTGACATCTCTCGAAGAGCCTCAGCCCAGCGGGATGTGGAGTCGGCCATCAGAGCGACCGAGTAGCCCATATCGCGGAAATACTCAGCAATGGTGATGCCTGTGTAAATGGATGCCTCACGGGCAGCAACAGGCATATCAGATGTATTGGCGATCAAAACCGTTCTTTCCATCAGAGAATGACCGGTCTTCGGGTCTTTCAGAGCCGGGAATTCGTTCAGAACGTCGGTCATTTCGTTTCCGCGCTCACCGCAGCCGATATATACGACGATATCCGCGTCGGCCCACTTGGCCAGCTGGTGCTGTACGACCGTCTTGCCGGATCCGAACGGACCCGGGACTGCCGCGACGCCGCCCTTTGCGATCGGAAACAGTGTGTCGATGACACGCTGTCCGGTGATCAGCGGCTGGTCCGGGCTCAGCTTTGTCTGATACGGGCGCTCTCTGCGGACAGGCCAGCGCTGCATCATTGTAAGCTCATGAATCTCACCTTTGTCATCCCTGAGTTTTGCGACGACATCCGTCACATGAAAATCGCCTTCTGCGATCTCTGTCACGGTTCCTTTGAGAAGCGGCGGAACCATGATTTTCTGAACGACTACGGCCGTTTCCTGCACGGTGCCCAGGCAGTCGCCGCCTGTCACCGCGTCGCCCGCTTTGACCGTTGGAACAAAATGCCACAAAGGGTCGCGCTTGAGCGACGGAACCGATACGCCTCTCTCCAGCCGGTTGTTTCCCGTCACCTTCATAATGTCATCCAGAGGTCTCTGAATGCCATCGTATATACTTCCGATCAGGCCAGGTCCCAGCTCAACACTCATCGGCTCTCCGGTGGACTCAACCGGCTCACCCGGTGCCAGTCCGGCTGTCTCTTCATAAACCTGAATCGACGCCTCATCTCCGTGCATTTCGATTATTTCGCCGATAAGGTGCTGTCTGCTGACCCGGACAACATCGTACATGTTCGCACCGCCCATGTCTGTCGCGACGACAAGCGGTCCGGCAACTTTCTTAATTTTTCCGGTTACTCCCATGCCTATCCTCTCTCGTTATTCGTTATCTGTACTGTTTTTACTGCCGCTTCCGCCGAACAGGATGTCGGAACCGACCGCCTGCTCGACAGATTTCTTCACGCTGCGGATTCCTTCTCCTGTATTGCCGGAAATGCCCGGAATCAGGATCACTGTCTTGCCGGGAACTGTCCGGCAGTCCTCGATTTCCTGCGGGATTCTGGCGGCGAGCCATTCCGTGATGTAAACGACTCCATAACCGCTTTGAAACAGCTGTTCAAGCTGCTTGCCTGCCGTCTGTGCGTTCATCTCATCAAAGCGGAATGTATCCATTCCCAGCGCGCCGAATCCGTAAATACTGTCCCAGTCTCCCATGACTGCCACTTTAAGCATACGTCAGCCTGATCCTTTCCCGGATGTACTCTTCCGGAAAATGATTCCTTTTTCCCGAAAGAATGATCCGAACGCTCTGGATTTCCGTCTCCGTTGCCAGAATATACGCAGCCAGCGGTCCAAGACCGAATGAATTGTGTCTCTGCGGACGAATCGCCTCAATCAGGCGGTCGTCACAGCGCCTTTCAAACTGGGCCATACTCTTTTTCAGAATATCAACGTCCGCGTGGTAAGGCGTCCGGTTCAGCGCGGAAAAGACCGCGTCTTCTCCTCTTGCAGCCGCTTCGCCGAGTTCTTTTACATCCAGCGTATCGCAGGGCACCAGGGCCATTTTCATAAAATCAAGTGACTTTCCGACACGTGCCGCCCGCACCGCTGTCTTGATATCCGCCGACGCTGTGGTCAGCTCGCCGTATAAGTCAAGAATATCATTTCCTGACTCTTTGCCCGCCTTTTTGATCGCCCGCAAGGCTGCGGCATCCACAATCACGTCGCAGAGCTGTCCGTCCCGGGTGCTCAGCAGCGTGTCTGTCGCTTCCTTTGCGGCGTCTCTCATGGTCTCCGGAAGATCGGCAAACTTGCGGTTCTCCACTTTGTCGAGAATCCACTTCGGATCCAGTGTTCCTCTGGCGGCAAAGATGCCGGGGTGCGTCCCGGCAATACAGGATTCCTTGACCGCCGCCTTCAGATTGTGAAAATCGTTTTTGTAAAAGAACACATTGAAAACCGAGATATCCCCGAGGAGTTCGCGCATAAAACTCCAGGTCTCATCTTCCTTCTGGCTGAAAATTTCCTCGGCTTTCATTCCGTCGGAACCCCAGCCGTGCTCGTTCAGCATCTTGAGGGCAGCCTGCTCGTCCTTTGCAGCCGCCAGCTGCTCGAGAAAATTCGCGTCGAGAAGATCTTTCTCATGCGTGCGCACTCTGGCGACAGCGTATATATATTTCGTATCGCCCATAGAGTCACGCTTCCTTTCTGAACAGAATCTCCCTGCAGATGTCCCTGAACTCCGATTCCCGTTCCGCAAAGACAGCATCAAACGTGCAGTCCTCTTCTATTCCGCCGTAATCAAGAACAAAACCGCTGCTGATCGCAGCCGGCTTGTCATTCAGCGTAAGCTCCGCGCCTTCCGGCAGCGCCGCACTCAGCCTGCTCATGAAATCAGCCGGCATCCTGTCAAGGTCTTTCTTGCTGAACCTGATTTCACCTTTTCTCTTTTCCGCGGCACTCACGGCCATGGCGAGACAGAGCTCAAAATATTTGTCATCCGGAAGCGCTTCGGCGCTCTCTTTGGCTCTGCCGAGCGCCTCGTTCAGGATATCCTGTCTGGCAGCAAGCATCATCTGACGTTTGGCAAGCTCCTGCGCTGATTTCTGGCGCTTTTTCAGATCTTCCAGCTGACGCGCTGTATCCGCCCGGACTTGCTGCACCGCCGCGTCTGCTTCTTTTCTGGCATCGGAAAGAATCTGTCCGGCTTGTCTTTGTGCAGCATCCGTTTTTGTCCCCGCTGTGCTCCGGGCTTCTTCCTCAATATCAGCGAGGATTTTCTCGAGGCCCGCCATACTCATACCGAAACGGAGGAGAGACCGAAGATCGCAAGAATGCTGATCAGAAGTGCAAGAATAGCATAGGTCTCAACCATGGCCGGGAAAATCATCGACTTACCGAACTGATCCGGGCTCTTGCTCACGAGATTGATCGAAGCAACGGCCGCATTAGCCTGCTGAATAGCGGAAATAAGGCCGACAAGCGCCATCGGAAGGCAGGCAGCGAAGTACATCAGTCCTTTTGCTGTCGAGAGCTCTGTGGCCGTTCCGCCAAGAATGCCGATCTGGCTCAGAGTAATGAAACCAATCAGAAGTCCGTAAATGCCCTGCGTGCCGGGAAGCAGCTGAAGTACCAGCACACGTCCGAAAAGATCCGGCTGATCTGTCGTAACACCGGCTGCGGCCTGCCCGGCTCTGCCTACACCGATCGCCGATCCGATTCCTGAGAACAATGCCGCACAGACAGCGCCCAGAATTGCGAAAAACAGTCCCATGATTAAACATCCTCCTTAATCGTGTAATACTTTGTTTCATCAGAAAACGGCTTGAATTTTTTGCCGCCGCCTTCATAAAACTTACCGAAGAATTCAACATACTGCAGACGATTCGTATGAACATACGCACTCAGCGCATTGATAAGAATGTTCAGTGTATGTCCTATGACAAAGATCACAATGAACACAATCGCACCGAGAACGCCGCCGCCCAGCATGCTGCCCATCTTGTTGAACACGCTGGCGATAACGCCCGTCGCAAGTCCGAGAGCCAGCAGACGCGAATAACTGAGAACATCGCTTAACCAGCTTGTAATGCCGTACAGAGAATACAGCCCTTTCATAATTCTCTTTGCCCAGTTTCTGGACTCTCTGCCGCCCGTCAGGACAATTCCGATCGCACCGATTATCGCGATGATGCCCGCCGGCCGGCGAAGAGCATACGGAAGCGGTTCTGAAAGTCCTACCATGCCGGTCACCATGGATGCCGTCAGCAGAACCACAACAAGGCCGCCCACGAGCATATACCAGAAAATTACATCGAAGATGGCGCCCTTGACATCCTTAAAGCGGATGCAGTTGTACAGCTTGGCTCCCAGTCCGACGAACAGGTGCAGAAGACCGACCGCAAAGCAGAATCCCATCATCCGGATCGGATCATCGAGCGGTGCGAACCAGATCGGCTCGAGCGAGATGTCCGGCCGGTTGAAGAATGTCGTCGCGATTACATTGACAGCGTCTCCGAAGAACGAACCCTGCATGAACCCCCAGAACGTAGTTGAAATACCGCAGTAGAAGAACATCTGGAAGAACTTCTTCGTGCCTTCCGCCGGATTTTTCATCTTTTTCAGCGCAACCGCGCTGAGAACCGTCATGATGATGCCATAGGCCGCATCAGAAAGCATCAGGCCAAACAGCACATAATAGAACAGTGCGACCAGTTTGCTTGGATCAAAGTCGCGCTTGCCGGGGAGCGAATAACTCTCAATGACAGGCTCCACAGCTCCGAAAAACGACCCCTTGTTGCGCAGTCTCACAGGTGGATCTTCTGTTTCCTTCGGATCCCTGAATTCACACACACAGTCAAAATTATCTTTTAACTCTTTTTCCAGAGCCGGCGCGTCATCAGCCGTCGTCCAGCCTTCCAGAATAAATGTCTTGCCGGACTGTGCCAGCCCCGTTATGACGTCATATTTGTCCGCGCGGACGTTATAGTAGTCGACCGCGAACTTCAACTCTGTTTTCTTATCCGCGTAAGAGGCAATCTGCTTTCTTAGTTCTTCAATCCGCTCTCTCTGCTGCTCTTCCTCGCCGTCAAGTTTCTTCATTTCGGCTGCCGGAACGTCAAGACTGTCCGGCGCCTTGGAGAATCCCGCCGCTCTGAGCTGCCCCATCACAGACTCGGAATTTTTCTTTTCACAGATAACTGTCACGCATGTCTGCTGCTGCGTTTCCGAAAGAATGCTGATTTCCGCCGGATCCTTCAGGCTTTCCGCAACGGCCTTCACATCCACCCGGGCAGGAAATGTTCCGGCATGGAAATCCGTGGTCTTCGTTCCCTGAAAATTGAGCGGGACATCCAGATCCTTCCACGGCTCGAGCGCAACCTTTCTGGCCTCAATCTTCGGAATATCAGCCTCACATTCGCTCTTCTGTCTGACAAGATCAAGAATCGCGCTGACCATATTCATGATCTCGTCCCGATGCCCGATCAGCTCCTGAAATCTGCTGGATGACATATCATCTTTCCCGGACAACAGAGAATCCAGCATTCCTTTGTTTTCAGGCGCTTCCTTCAGAACAGCGGCAAGTGCGTCAGCGGCTTTTTTCGAATACTGTCTGAAGCCGAGAGATGCCGAGGTGCGGTCCTCAGTGTGAAAATAGTCTCCCTCCTTCAGATGACTCGAGACAACCTGCACGGTGCCGTCCAGCTGAAGTGTTTCAAGAATCGCTTTTCTGTCTCTTTTCAATGCGCAGATGAAGACATGCTTCATCGCTACTTTTGCCATACTTCTCCTTTCCGCATATGGTAATGTGACTTAAGCCTCTCCCGGCTGTATCACTGTCCCATTGCCTTCAGGACCGCATCTACTGCCTCCTGCATATGGGCCTGCGCAGCCGTCTTCATCTGCTGCGCGGTTCTGGCCGCTTCCGCTCTTGTCTGCTCCAGTTCCTGGTCCATCTGTTTCTGCTCAGCTTCCAGGCGTTCCCGGCGTTCTTTTTCCGCCTTTTCTTTTTCTGACTTCAGCAGCCCGTCCGCCTCTTTCTCAGCGTCTGAAATTATTTTCTGGGCCTGCGACGTCGCCTGTGCCGTAAGTTTATCGGCACTTTCTTCGGCGCTCCGAATCTGCTCAATAACCTCTTTCTGCATCTACGTACCTCTGCTGTAAAATGTGTTTATTTGGCATTGATTATATCATATTGCGCACCGCGATTACGACCTAAATCTATGACAAATGTATAATTATGTCTTATCAGTTTTGCTGCATTGTCCCGTCATCGCCCGAATCATTGAAAGTTTCGTCCGGATATTCTGTCACTTCACCGGTTCCCGGATTTACAGAAATTCCGTTTACGCTCAGATTCTCATCAACCCGGATCATCAGATAGACTTCACCGTCAATTTCCCGTGTCTGTATCAGATCGCTTCGGTCCGGCTTCACATGTACGACTACGGAAGGCGTCTTTACGACCATATCCCTGTTTTTCGTCAGATTGGTCATAGCCAGTTTCTGATCTTCACCGGCCTGCATATCAAACTGCTCTTCAAATGTCTGAAGTTTTTCCTCCGGAACGCCGCTGCGCTCCAGAACTTTCCGCGCTTCCGTCCGGTCGATGGACGGAACCTCATATTTGTTCTCTGCCTTTTGCTCGCTCTGAAGTTCCCGGAGATTGTCGTCGATCTTCTTGGCCACTTCAAAATCTAAATCGTCTCCGACTGATGCTTTTACAATATCGCAGAAAACGTCTTTCTGCTCCGACGCGCCGAGCGTCCGCCGGCAGGAAAGAACATCTTCGAGAAATCCGTTCTGAAGATCATTGGCATTTTTTGAATAAAACTGCAGACTGTCCTCGTCGCTGGTTCTGTCATTGAATGCCGGAAAAAGAAACCCGCAGACCGGTGCGTCGACCACCATTGAAAGATTCAGGTCGCGGAACCTCTGCAGATCACTGTCATAAGCCAGCCCGCCTTTTTCCTGGCTCACCGGACACACGGCGCATATGATATAGCGGAATACTTCGTCAGAGTTCTCAGTGTCCTTTACCCCGTCCTCTGTGATGACAGGAAGATCATACGCGTGAAATGCGAGCAGAATCAGAAAATTTCCTTTCATTGACAGGCTGGAAGCGGTTTTCTGAAAAAAATCCTTCAGGGCGTTCTCATCGTTCAATTCGCTGTCCCGAAGCCTGAGGAGCATGGCGCGTCCTCCGTCAGACGCATATCCGTCATTTGAAAAACCCGGGTTCAGCTGGTTTTTCCCCGGTGTTCCCGAAAGAACTTTCCGGAATATCTCAAAATATTTCAGTCTTTCGGCCACTCTCAGGTCGCTCAGGTCTTCTTTCGCCGACACGATTTCCCTGCCGTCTCCGTCAAAATAAGCTCCCGCAATCTGGCGGATGCCCATGCCGTTCTCTGTGTTGTCCGGATCAAAAATGCCCTTGATTTCATTCAATTCCCGTCTGTTCATGATTTCCCTTCCCGAAAAAGGGACCGGTGAAACAGCATTCACCGGCCCTCACTCAGCGCATCCGCTCTTCGCCCGTTTTCTGACAGTTGCAGAGCAGCATACACTTTCAAGCTGATATTATGCAAATTCAAAGCGGTCGATTCCCAGCAGACCCGGACCGGTATGTATAGCCATTGTCGCGGTTATCTGCTTCCGGATAATAATATTGACCGCCGGATACTTCTCATAAATTCTCTTGATCGCCTGCTCGGCCAGCTTGTCGCCGTCACCGGTCATGACACTGATCCAGTATCTCGAGATATCGAGACCGTCCGGAATGACGAGATCAACCAGTTTGCTGACACCCTTCGACTGACCGCGGATTTTTGCCGCCGGATAATACACGCCTTCCTTGTCGCACGCGATAATCGGCTTCAGATGCAGCACTTTTCCTACCAGCGCCACAGCCGGCGTGATCCGGCCGCCTTTCGCGAGGTAATCAAGACCGTCCATATAAAAATTCAACAAACTCGCCTGCTCGCTCTGTTTCTTCTTCAGGGCCTCCACCGTTTCATCAAACGATGCGCCCTGAGCGAGTTTCCAGGCAGCATACAGGGCATAAATCCCGGAACCGATGGATATGTTCTTCGTATCCATGGCAAATGTCCTGAGAGTTTCTTCTTCCTCAAAAGCCGACCTGACAACATTGAACGTTCCGCTCAGACCGGAAGAAATCATGATGCCTATAATATTCTCATAACCGGCTGCCTTTATCTCATCGATCACATCCATGACCTCTGCCATGTTCGGAGTCGACGTTTTCGGAATTTCTTCCCGGAAATGCTCATAGATGTACATTGGGTCAATCTCGCCGTCTTCATACATCCGGTCATGGTAGATAACTTTCATTCTGACCGTGTAAATCTCGTACTTTTCTTTCAGCTCATCCGGCAGATCCGCCGCAGAATCCGTGAGAACCGCAGTCTTTGACGCATTCATAGTGTATCCTCTCCCCAGCTGAAGGCAATCAGCAGGATTCTTATTGTTTTTATCAGTATCTGATTAAAATAATAAGTGGAAAAATGCGGCATTTCAACTTGAATTGAGAAAAAAAGCATAAAATATCACTTGTGTAAAGATTTCGTCCTGTGAATGGTCAGGCCTGCCGCTGCCAGAATCAGCAGTGCCCCGGCGGCCCAGAAAGGGAGAAACCCGCTGCCGCCTGTGTTAAGCGCGGCTGTCGGATAATTGAAGATCGTGCAGTATGCCGTCCCGTTTGAGACGTTCAGAGCATTTTCCTGATCATCTTTTAAAATCAGCGCGCGTGACAGGCTGCCATCCGCGCTGTCCGATTCAAACGCAATCCGGAACGGCTCTGTCAGAAGCGATTTCCCGGGTTCTGTCGCCGTCTCGGTAAATGTATATTCCTTGCTGTCAAATCCTTTGATGACGAGCTTCCCGGCCGAATCCGGGTAAATTTCCGCTTTCCCCGTTTCATTTTCCGATTCGCCTGTCACGTGATATACCCCGCTGCTTTCTTCTGTAAACAGAACCTCTTTCTCGTCCTGTTTCACGGCGAACGCGGCCAGGCTGGCGTCATCCAGTCCCATTTTGGTGAGTTCAAGCGCGTAGGTGCAAAGCTCAGGCGTGTTGCCTCTCAGAGTGGACTGCACCGTATCTTTTGTCTTGACAGTCAGCTCCGGCGTATTGCTGATCATTTCGCCTGTACCGGCCGGGGCACTTCCGTTCAGCCGGCTCGTAAACGTGATGACCAGCTGACTGTCAGCCTCAACGGAATTCAGCGCTTCAAGTCCTGTCTGCGTGAACGCGACAAGAAAAGATGAATCCCCGGGCGCTCCCCCGACGATATAATCGCCGCTGTCCAGTTCCGTGAAATCCGAGAAACTGCTCATGCCTTCCGGACTGTCCACGAAAGAGCCGAGTTTCACGCTGTCCACGCTGACAAATGAGAGTCCTTCATCCATCGCATCCTCAACGATGTAAGTCTCATACGCCTGAGAATCGCGCACGGCCGGAACAGAAGGAGTGAGAATCTGTACCGTGTTCTGTCCGATTTCCCGATCGTCCGCCCTGAGCAGTTTTTCCCCGTCCTCATCGACAATATACTTTGAAATGGAGATCGTGGCATTTTTCGGATATACATGGACGTCATACTGCCACGCACTGCCGGCCGTCTGCCCGTTTTCACCGCTCATGGCCGTCATCGGCAGCGCCACGAGAAACGGTTCGGAACCCGCCATCACGCTCCGGGCAGCCTCATCTGTTTCTTCACGCGCCATGCCGGATGTATCGGTCTCTGCGACAAGATAGATCCCCTGCGCGAGATCTTTGAACTGAAGCGTGCCATCCGCGCCGGTCAATCCGGACACACTCTTGTGTTCCCGGACAAAATCCGTCATAAGAACAGCGCCCGGCGTTTCACCTGTCATGGCATTGATGCTGCTTACAGCCGACTGGAGTTCATCTGTCGTGTATACAGTGACGCCTCCGACCGTCCGCGCGTCAATCATTGTCTCCCCGCCTGTTTCCTGAGAATTCAGAAATTTGAGAAAATCATCCGACAGGTCAGAAATATATGTGCCAACTTCTTCCGAATCGCCCGCTGAGGTCCAGCTTCCGATCCGGCAGACAGAGTATTCGATTCCTTCCATCGGTGTGCCGGGAACCGTCTGGACACAGCCGTTTCCGACAGTCTGATACGCGTCATTATTCTCGTATTTATGAATCGTAAGCGTGACCGGCGCTTCCGGATCGATGACAAATGCCGGCGTTTCGTCCGCAAGAAGCGGTGCGGCGCCGAAAACTTCAGCGCCGGCAAGACAGAACGCGGCAAGAATTCCCGATATATGCAGTTTCATAGATTAACTCCTTTTTGGATTGTTCCAGAAAAATCTGTCAGACGACAGAGAATGAAAAATGCAGGAATAAAAGCAAGAAAAAGTACCAGCGAAATTGCCCGCCGCCATTCTTTCCTGTACTGGTTTTCAAACAGCATTGTCCCGGTTTCCTGCCCACCGGACACTTCACTGTCTGTTTCTTCCGCCTCAGGGTTTCGGACGCAGCGGACCAGAAGTCTGTGGTCATTGATGCCTTCCGGCGTGCATGTATACAGTGTGACCACATCCTTGTCATCCGCGGCGAGCCACGGCGCCTCCTGTCCCTGAGGGACTGTAATTACCTCTTCAACGCTGTAACAGTGCTTCTCTCCGAGAACATATATGTACACGCTGTCACCGCTCTGAATCCGTCTGAGCTCTGTAAAAAGGCTGGCTGTCGGCAGCCCTGTATGCGCTGCGATAACGGCGTTGCTGCCGGGACAGCCCACAGGCAGCGATGTTCCGTACATATGTCCCGCAGCGGTCTGCATATCCTCCGGATGTGTTCCGTGCATGACCGGGAGAAAAATAGAAAGTGACGGGATCGAAACAGCCGCCATGACTCCGTTCTCCCCCTCTGAAAGAAGTGAGCGATATACTTCGTCCCCCTCGTCCGCCGAATCGCCCAGATATCCGATGTACTGAATCCGCTGCTGTGAGCGGATTTCCTCGTTATACCGTACGGCTTTTTCTCTTTCCTCCTCTCGCTTTTGACCGGTCTCCGAAATCTTTTCGCTCTCAGGCGCGGCCGAGGCCATGATCTGATTCTGCCGCATCTGCGTGATACTGTCGCTGAGTGCCGGAAATGTCAGCAGAACCGCGGCCAGAAAAAGCAGCAGAAATTCCCGTATTCTGATTTTTCCCCCTTTCCCCGACAGACAAAAAGGAGACCTGGCAGTTTCCTGCCGGATCTCCCTGAATTCATTTGTCGATGTCCCCGTCCGCTGACCGGGCTTTCGGGAACCTATATTTTTATGATATAAAGTATAGTGTCAGTGCAGACATTTGTCAAGAAATATCCGTGATGAAGAACTTGTTGTTCGGATCAAAATGTTTTGATACCCGCTCTTCTTCCGGCGGAAGCTTCATGTAGTCGCCAAACATCGACGTCAGCACTTTGTCATAGCCGACCGGTCCCATGAATTTGTGACCTTCGTAATCAAGATCAACCGTTGATTCAAACCACGCCTCTGGATATACGATGCCTATTTCCTCAAAAATATAATCCGGCGAGTACAGAAAATGCGTGTTCCTGCCGTCATACTTCCTGCCAAGTCTGTAATATTTTTCTCTGAGTTCACTCTGCGTGCTGTGTCTTCCGATCGCGCTGAGCACTTTGATGCCGCACTTCTGAAGAGACGAATATTTCTGCTTGTCCATGGAATAACGGTATGCCCAGGAAAGGCCGTAACGGCAGCGCATTTTCGTCACATGTATTTTCTGTCCGATCGCGGAATCCGTAATTTCATCCAGAACAAAAATGTCCAGCAGTATATGGTTCAGAAGGCCTTTGTAATACTTCATCTCCGGATCATTCGGATCTTTCACCTGCGAATTTACATAAGCGATATGCGGAACATAATCATAGAAACAGTTCTCGCCGAAATCGGACGGACAAATGAACTGAAATCCTTTCGACAGATCAGGCACCGCCTCTTTGACAAATCGCTCATAGTCGCTTCTTTTCATGGTGACGTCAACGTCATCGTCCCACGGAATGGCACCGTGATGGCGGACGGCGCCGATCAGCGTACCACTGTCCAAATAATACTTGATGCCGTGAAGTCGGCACACTCTGTCGAGTTCTGCCAGAAGCCTGGTGTTGATGACATGCAGTTCCTGAAACTTATCCATTTTAAATTCCTTTGAAGTATTTTGCTCAAGGTTTACTATTTTAACACATTTTTTGTAAAAAAAAGGCCACCCTGCACATATTTTGCGCACGGCGCCCGGACAGTCAGTGAACTGCCCGATATGCTGCAAAGACGTAATGATTTCCCTGGTTTGTATTAATATTCAGAAAATATGGCAGAGGTGCTGCCTCTGCCATTTGGGTTATATCGGGTATGAATTGGAATGATACGAGGAATGATACGATTTATTCCCCGCTGTTGGTCATGTAATTCTTGTCGAAGTAGTCCACATAGTCCTGCGGCGTCTGAATGCTGTCATTTCCGCCATATAACCAGGAATTTTCGTCTGCTTCCGTATAATCAAATCTTACCTCATCATCTTTGCTCGGGGTATCGGTTCTGTACAGACAGGATACTGAGGTAATTTGATCCAGACCGTATTCATCAAGTATATCATAAGCCGGTATGGAATATTCAGCCTTGATCCATATTGATGTGACTTCAAACGTATCATCATCACGTACCTTGAACGGCTCAGATTCGATGCTGTCTTTGTCTGCGCTGATATTAACCTCAATAGATTTCAGAGTTCCGTCTTTGTAGAGGTGGACATGTACCGAAGCTTCCATGTCATCCGGCATGGACCTGATGAAGCCTTCATATACATTGGACTCGCTTTGAATATTACTGATCGGCGTCGTATATTTGGCTCTGTATCCATCGGAATCCTTTTTGAAATATACCGGCGTCAGGGCATCTGTAGACTTGATCAGGGAACCGACGTGAACATTGCTGCCAAGAGAATTGTCTGCCTGATACGCTTCCCATGATATATCTGTGTCAATGTACTGGATCCCATTTTTCTTGTCATAGTAGCAGTAGGAATGTGCTTGATCGCCTTCATAACTATTGCCGTCATAGTCGATGGAAACATTGCGTGCGATGAATGTTCCTGATAATTCGCTGTCAGGAATCTCTGTGCAGGAGAACAACGTATCCATGGACAGCTCATTTTCGTCGTCATTCATCTCTGTGCCATATGCCTGCAGCCTGTATTCGCAATTGCATTCATACATGCTTTGACTGCCGAAGACGTCTGCCGGCGTTTTACCGAAGTTTGCATATGCGGTATTAAAAAGAGCCTGTATATCATTTTCCGACATTTCTGCGTCCGGGTCATAGTTCTGCGATACTTCTTTGTATGCAATTACATTGTCATCCTGCATCAGCATGTCATCGAAAGCTTGCCATGGCTTATCCCAGTCTGCTCCCATGTCTTCCTCAGATACCGCAACACGGGCAAAGTAGATATCCTCATATGAAACATCCTTAAACGGAGTAAGGGTATACCCGATGTTGTCTTTCCAGTCGCCGGAAGCGGATGAACTTTTGGATGCATCTGCCGTTTTTTCGGTTGTTTTCGCTGCATTGGTTTCCGTTGTGTTGGTTTTCGTTGTACTGGTATTCTCTGATACAGTGGTTGTTTCAGCTGTAGATGCGTTCTCCCCTCCGCATCCGGCTAAACTTGCGGCAGCCATCATACTGGCCATGATAATACTGACGATTTTCTTCTTCATGTTCTTCTGTCCCCCCTTATGCTGGACTCCTATGAACAAGTTACAATCCGGTGATTCATTGAATTTTCAAATTCATTACTGAATGTGAAATGCCAGTGTAAGAATTCGCACAATAAACAATACAAAGATGCCCCACATAACCGGAGATACATCCTTTCCCTTTCCTGTGCATACCTTCACGATAACCCAGGACAGCATTCCGAACATAATGCCGTTTGCGATTGAGTAAGTCAGAGGCATCATGGCGATGGCCATGAAACCGCCGATCGCGTCAGCCGGATCTTTGTCGAAGCTCATTTTCGTGACGCTCATGATCATCAGCATTCCGACATAGATCAGCGCCGGGCTTGTCGCAAAGCTCGGGATTGCGAGGAAAATCGGGGCAAAGAGCAGAGATATCAGGAACAGGCAGGCCGTCGTGAACGAAGTCAGTCCTGTCTTGCCGCCAGCAGCGACGCCGGCAGAAGATTCTACGAAACTCGTGATGGTCGAAGTGCCGAGGCACGCGCCTACACAGGTACCGATGGCATCGGACATAAGCACTCTTCCGGCTCTCGGAAGATGCCCGTCCTCATCAAGCAGGTGAGCTTTGTCCGCAACGCCGACAACCGTGCCGACCGTATCAAACAGGTCTACGAACAGGAAGCTGAATACGATCGCGACGAATTCAGGCAGATGCTCGCCCGCCCAGGCAAAATTGAATTTGAATGCGGTATTTTTAATGCCGGAAAGATCAATGCCGCCCGAAAAATCCGGGAAAACATTGGTGGCCGTGTACCAGCCGCCCGCCTGTGCAAACATGCCGAGAACCCAGGTGATGATGATGCCGATCAGAATGGCGCCTCTCACATGGAAAGCCGAGAGGACGACGATGATCATCAGACCGATCAGGCAGAGATCGACGTCAGCCTGGCTGAAATCGCCGAGCGCGATCAGCGTGGACTCATCCGCAACAACGATATTGGCGCTCTTCAGGCCGATCATCGTGATGAAAAGACCTATTCCGGCGGTGATTCCGTATTTCAGATTCATCGGAATTCCGTTGATGATCGCCTCGCGCACCTTGAATATCGACAGAAGAACGAAGATGATGCCTTCTACCAGTACGGCGGTCAGTGCGATCGTGAAAGCGTTCGGAACATCCTTCAGGTCGCCGAGGCAGACCGTGAACGCGAAATAGGCATTCAGCCCCATGCCGGCGGAAAGCGCCACCGGATAGTTCGCAAGGAACGCCATGATAAATGTGGCAATTGCGGAAGCCAGAGCTGTCGCGACAAACACGCCGTTTGCGTCCATGACATTGCCGAGAATCGAAGGATTGACGGCAAGAATGTACGCCATGGCAAGGAATGTCGTGATACCGGCTACAACCTCCGTGCGTACGTTAGTTCCGTACTCCTTCAGTTTAAAAACCTTCTCAAACATGTTCCCTCTCCTTTTTGTGGAATTGTTTTACCGGCGGACCCCATCCACCATGTATTATTTTATAAATATTAAATTTTAATTGCAACACCTCTGAGTCTTACAGAGCGGCGCGGATGGCCCCCAAAAGTTCATCAAACCCGGTAAATGCCGGGATCTGCGGATAATCCGCTTTGATCTTTTCCGTGGTGCGGAACAGGAAACCGGCCTTTGAAGCCTGAATCATTCCGAGATCATTGTAGCTGTCGCCGCAGGCGATCGTGTCGAAGCCGATGGACTGAAGAGCTTTCACCGTCTCAAGCTTCGTGCTGTGCGGTCTGAGCCGGAAATCCTCGATCATTCCCTTGTCATCCACGACAAGTTCATGGCAGAACAGCGTCGGCATGCCGAGCTTCTTCATGATCGGCGCGGCAAATTCCTTGAAAGTGTCGCTGACAATAATGACCTGCGTTTCCTCTCTGAGCTTGTCCAGAAATTCTCTGGCGCCGTCAAACGGGACAATAGAGTCCGCAGCCTTTTGGATTCCTTCAAGGCCAAGACCATGCTCTCTGAGAATTTCCAGCCTCCAGTACATAAGTTTCTCGTAATCCGGTTCATCTCTTGTCGTTCTGCGGAGCTCCGGAATTCCGACCGCATCCGCAAACGCGATCCATATTTCCGGCACAAGCACTCCCTCAAGATCCAGACAAACAACGTTCATGGCAAATTCCTCCGCTGATAAAATCAAACAGTGCTATCATACCATAAACTGCCGCCCGGCGAATTGATTTGTTCTTGTAATCCGCAGCCCGTTGCTATATAGTTAGTATATAATTCATTTTTAAGATTTATTCTCTGCCGGTTTCCGGCAAACCATCACGCAATTCTTTTTCACAATCAAGGAGGTTTTTCTATGCGCTTTTCTTCTTTTCACAGGCGCACGCGCACCGTCTGCGCCCTTTTTCTCACCGCTTCATGCGTTTCTGCGCTGTCCGGTGCAAAGACAACATTTGCCTCACAAAAAACCGCATCTGATTTTCAGACGCCTGTCAGACTGATCAACTCGTACCCTTCCGAACTGGGAACGACCGAAGGCCCCTGGCCGTATGGCCCTTACGGAACGACAAGCCGGGAACTCTATGAAGGCATGGGTGCAGCCTATGTTCAGAATGACAAATATGGCCCGTTCGAAGATCTGTACTGCCACTATATCGGCGGTGACAACGGATATGATCCGGCCATCCCCGCTTACTGTGTTGAATTTGATGTATTTCTCGACGGAAGTGCCGACAAAACCCCGTCGCTCACATTTGACAGCCTGACTTCCCAACAGCAGTACGCCATTACACTCGCTCTCGCTTTTTCACCGGATCTGACAATACCCGGCTATTCTTCGTCCTGCGCAGGTGATGTTCCCAAAGATACCTATCTTTCATGGCTCGGTGTGCAGCAGCTGATCTGGAATATCGCCGGATCAAATGAAAACGGTTATACGCCGATCGGCAGCAGCCGCACAGATGAATCCGGCAATGAGACAAATGCGGCCGATTTCCCACTTCTGTCCGGTCAGGCCCTCACCAACGCAGAATTGTTCAGCCGGGAAACAGGAAGTTATGACACAGAGGGCATCGCGCTGTCGACGTATAAAAACGTGGCCGGAAAAGTGATGAGCGCCGCCTCTTTTTCGGCGCACACCAGTGCGCTTGACGGCACTTCCCTTTCCCTGAAACAATCTTCCGGCTATAAAACAGACGTATTTATCGGCAGAAATATTGATCCTGATCTCCTTCAGATTTCGTGCCAGTCAGAAGATATTGACTGCAGCTACAATCCGGCTGACGGAATGCTGAGTGTCTCCATTCCGCTTGAAAAAGCTGCTGATACGGAAACTGCGATCACGCTAAGTCATCTTCTGCCAGATAAGAACGACAGCGCCGTGTATTTTACAGGCGGCGGCCAGGTCGTGGCCGCCCACTCGCCGAAGACCGCTCTTAACTCCGTTTCGATCCATGTTGCCGTTGAAAAACCGGTTCCCTCTGTCACGCCTGCCAGAATCCAGATTCAAAAGCTCAGCCGGTCTTCCTCGCCACTCGCCGGCGCCGTCTTCCAGGTGACCTATGAGCCCGCCAGTGAATCCACACTTGACAGTCAGGGAAACCCGGCCGAAAAGCGCGTCTGGTTTCTGAAAACCGGTGACAGCGGAACAGCCGGATTTGACACTCTCTCACCGGATTACGAAAATTCACCGCTTTTTCCGGAAGCGGACGGCGGTTATCTGATTCCGGCAGGCAGTCTGACCGTCAAAGAATATATCGCGCCTCCCGGTTACGAACCTGAATCCGAAGAGACGACTCTGAAATCTTCCGGGGACGGATTCACATCTCCGGTTGTCTATCCATCCGACACTGTCACTTTCACAGACAAGGCGGCTGTTTTCCGTTCCTACAGCACGAACGCATCCTGGTACAGCAGCGAAGCCACGGATCTTGGAAATGAAGTGGCATACAGCGATCTTGCGTCTGCCATTTCTTCAGGCAGTCTTCTTTCTGTCGCGGACAATGTCAGCTGGGAAGGTGCCGCAGTCGGGATCTCCTATCAGGTTCACACAGAACTGTTTGAAATCAGCAGTCCGGACGAGACGGTCAAGGCCTGGGACACATCTTTTTCATTCCCGTCAGCAAGCGGCAGTGCGCAGATGATTTTTCCGCTCTCTGCCGAAGAGCTGTCCGCTCTGAAGGCAAATGACACCTGGCAGCTGCGGCAGACTCTGACACTTGACGGCGAACAGACAGCTTATGATACCAGCGAATCAGAACAGATACATATCACAGAGCCGTCGCTCTTGAAAACAACCGCTGAAAAAAATCACTCGGCCGATGAATCGTTTCAATACTGTGTCACATTTACAGTCCCCGGCGATTCCGCTTACACCTGTCTTAAAGCAGAACTCACAGACAGCCTTCCGGAAGGCGTCTCTCTGATTCCCGGATCTGCCGTTCTGTCGGAAGGCGCAGAAGCACTTGAAAATTCTCTGTACAGCGTAAAAGAAGAAACCGGCAGTTCCGACAGTCTGATTCTCACTCTGACAGACAGCGCGCTTCAAAAGTTTTCCGGCCACGAACTTATTCTCACGTACAGCGCGAAAATAAAAGAAAGTGCCGTTCCGGCAGAGGACCTCATCAATCTGGTCACGTACACTTCCATCACGCCTGCTTTTACCCGCACGCTTACGTCCGAAGTGCCTGTATACACCGGATTCTGTACGCTGAAAAAGATGAGTTACAGCGGCACACCGCTCTCCGGCGCCCGCTTTCAGCTTCTGAATGCTGACGGCACTCCGTACGCACTGCACCGGGAAGAAGAGCCGGACGGCAGTGCATACACCGTCATGTCCGGCGCGGACGGATCTTTTACCTTTACAGGGCTGGCGGATGGGGACTATCTGATTCAGGAAACACAGGCCGCGGAAGGCAGCAGCCTTCTGACATCTCCATTTGCCATCCGGATTGAAGACGGCGCACTCGCGGAAGAATCCCCGGACACAGTGATAAACCCGGGCGCGCTGACACTGCATGCCGGCGGTCCGGGTTCATTCACTCTGCTATTCATATCAGCCGCCCTCGCGGCGGCGGCACTGTATATCCGCCGAAGACGGCATATCCGTGCCAAAAACGGTTAGACCGGCAGCGGCAGGTTATTCCTTACCCGGAATCCTCACCACAATTTCCAGATCCTTTACCCCGGTGAGGCTCTCAGAGCGTTTGTCCGGTGCCTGCAGTCCCACGTAAATCACAGCCTGCGAACCGTCGAATACGCGCCTGCCCTCTTCATTGACAACCTGGAACATTTCATACGGAATGACAAGCCGGATGTCCATGCTCTCATTCCTCCGCAGATGGAAACGGGAGAAGTCTATGAGCGACGGGTTCGGCGGTGCGAGCGGGCTGTCGGGCTTTACATAGACCTGAAGGACATCGTCCGTCTCAGCCCCTCTGTTCATAGCGAAAGCCGAAAGGACATACGCTCTTTTTTCCTTGTCGTCTTCCACAAATCTCAGCCCTTTAAGTTCTATGTCGCCATACGTGAGTCCAAAGCCGAACGGATAAGCCGGCTCCTTCTCCATATAGCGGTACGTTCTGCCTTTCATGGAATAATCTTCGAAAGGAGGCAGATCATCATAGCTCTTTGGAAATGTTATCGGCAGCTTCCCGCCCGGCGACACCTTGCCGAACAGAATATCACCGATGGCCCGGCCGCCCTGTGCGCCCGGATACCAGCACTGCAGGATTGCCGCCACATCCGGCTCAAATTCCGAGAAATCCATCGGACTTCCGGAGAAATTCAGGATAATGACCGGCTTTCCGACCTTGATCAGCGCGCGCAGCAGTCTCTGCTGGGATTTCGGGAGTTCATAGCTCACACGGTCTCCGTCATCAGACACTCCGCCTGCCAGATAGCTGTCGTTTCCGACATCCTTCTGTTCACCCTCGACTGTCTCATCCAGGCCTGTGCACACAATCACAACCTGGGATTGTTCGGCACGGATCACGGCCTCTGTCACCTTGTCGTCGGTCGCGGCGCAGCTCTCAACGGAATCTTTGTACAGATGCGCTCCCAGTGCATAATAAATCTTCGCCGCAGGATTCGCTGCTTCCCGGATGCCCTGAAGAGCCGTCACATACTCCGAGCTGGTCCCGTGATAATTGCCGGCAAGTGCCTCGCGGCTGTCAGCATTCGGTCCGACTACTGCTATCTTCATTGTCTTCACGCGGGAAAGCGGCAGAATACCGTTGTTCTTGAGCAGGACAATCGATTCTTCAGCCATTTTGCGCGATGTCTCGACATTGCGTCTGGACTCGATTTCTGTGACCGGCACATCGTCATACGGAGTGTGCTCAAACATGCCCAGCAGATACCGGGTCGTAAACAAATGCACCGCTGCCCGGCGCACATCCTCATCCGTCACAAGATGCCTGCGGTACGCCTCTTTGAGTGACAGATACGTACAGCCGCAGTTCACGTCACACCCGGCTTTGAGCGCCATGGCAGCCGCCTGTTCCGGGGTTTTCGTAACTTTGTGGGACTCATAGAAATCACGGATTGCCCAGCAGTCCGACGTAAAATATCCTTCAAACCTCCAGTCCGTGCGCAGGATCTTCATCAGTGTCTTTGAAGCACAGGCCGGCTCGCCGTTCACACGGTTATACGCTCCCATAAAACCTTCCACGCCGGCATCCGAGAGTGCCTTGAAAGCCGGAAGGTATGTCTCCGCCATGTCTTTCTTCGACACTTCGGCGTTGAACTCATGGCGCAGTTTTTCCGGACCGGAATGAACCGCAAAATGCTTGGCGCAGGCCGCCGCCTGCAGATATTTGCCATTGCCCTGCAGCCCCCTGACAAATGCGGCGCCGAGCCGCGACGTCAGAACCGGGTCCTCGCCGTATGTCTCCTGGCCGCGCCCCCATCTGGGATCGCGGAAGATGTTCACATTGGGACTCCAAAACGTAAGCCCCTTGTAGATTCCTCTGTCGCCGTGCGTCCGGTAGGCGTTGTACATGGCGCGTCCTTCCCGTCCGATGACAGCTCCCGTCCGCTCCATGAGCCCTTCATCAAACGATGCAGCCATGCCGATCGCCTGCGGAAACATCGTGGCACAGCCGCTGCGCGCCACACCGTGCAGGCCCTCGTTCCACCAATTGTACTCCGGCACATGAAGCCTCGGAATTGCCGGAGAATTATACATCAGCTGCCCGATCGCCTCATCGGTCGTCATGTGTCTGACGAGAGCCACTGCCTGCTTGACAGCCCACGTACGGTCTCTCTTATCCATAACTTTTCTCCTGTCAGTCTGTGCTGATAATCAACAGTTCTCTCAGCAGATTCTCGGGAGCCCTTCGCCCTGCAGCACATCCAGTCTGCGCAGCCCTCCGATATCTGTCTCCATAAAAAGTTCTCCCGGCTTGTCCTCCGATACGCGCCCGATAATGGCGGCCTGGCTCCCATACCGGGAACTGCGGATGATTTCCAGCGCCTTCTGCGCCTCTTCCTGCGGCAGAATGACTACCATCTTTCCCTCATTGCCCATGTACATGGGATCCAGCCCGAGAAGTCCCGCAAAACTGCGCACCTTCGGGCTCACCGGCACTGCCGACTCCCGAATGGTAAATGTTTTTCCCGAAGCCTTCGCCAGTTCTTTGAGCACGGTCCCGAGACCACCGCGGGTCACATCGCGCATCGTATGGACGTGAAGACCGCTCTTAAGCAGATTTTCCACCATGTCTGTGAGCGGCGCGTTGTCGCTTTCAATATCTGTCTCGATTGCCATGCGCTCAGAAAGAATCGCGGCATGATGGTCGCCCATCGTTCCGGAAACCAGAATCGCGTCCGAGTCCTCGGCGGCCGATGCACAGATTCTTTCGGCCTCTCTGCGGAACTCTCCGCGAAATGTTCCGACGCCGGCTGTGTTGATGTACAATCCGCCGTGGCCTTCCACAACTTTCGTGTCACCGGCCACAATCTTTATTCCGGCTTCTTTCGCCGTCGCGGCCATGGAAGTGACGAGCTTTTTGAGAAGGTCAATATCCAGCCCCTCTTCCAGAATGAAGCCGCATGTCATCCACTCCGGTTTTGCACCGCGCATCAGCAGATCGTTGACCGTGCCGCACACGCAGAGCCGGCCGATATCTCCGCCTCTGAACACGAGCGGGGTGACGACAAAACTGTCCGTCGTCATGGCGATTTTATCCGTCACCGGAACAACGGCGGCGTCTTCCATCGCGCCCAGGACCGGATTGTCGAACTGTTTTGCAAATATCGTATCAATCAGCTCATCGGTCGATTTTCCACCGCTGCCGTAAGCCATTGTGATTTTCTCAGCCATATTTCAAAACTCTCTTATTCTCTTCCGCCGGCCAGCCAGGAAAGGCAGGCTCCCTCTGTGGACACCATGCAGGCTCCCTGCGGATTGACCGGTGTGCAGACCGTCCCGAAGAGAGGACACTGTCTGGGTGTTATTTTTCCTGTCAGGACTTCATCGCAGTGGCAGGCCCTGTTTTTCTTGTGATCCCCGTCAAGTCCCCGGCTCCCGGCGTCAAAGCGGGAATACTCCGGGCGCAGAACCTTGCCGGAACCGGGGATTTTCCCCATTCCCCGCCAGGTGACATCTGCCTTTTCAAAGTATTTGTCGACTTGTTTCTGCGCCGTCACATTTCCCTGCGGCGTGACGACACGGGAATAGAAATTCTTTACGACTCCCCTGCCATAGTTCATCACAATACCGGCGATCGCCGCGAGCAGTTCAGGTCCCTCAAAGCCGGCCACACCGAACGGGATCGAGTATTTCACGGCCAATGGCTTCCAGATATCGGCGCCGGTCACCACGGAAACATGTCCGGGCGCAATAAAGCCCTGAACATCCGCGCCGGATCTCATGAGATAGTCGATCACCTCGGGCATTGTCTTGAGCGCTGTCAGAAGCCGCACATTTGTTATGTCATTTTTTATCAGTTCGTCGAGAAGAACTGCATAGACAGGTGTTGTGGTCTCAAATCCGACGGCCGCAAAACACCAGGTTGTTTCCGGTTCCTTTTTCGCCAGCGGAATGATGTCAAGAGGCGAATAGACCATTTTTACTCTGGCGCCCTCGCCTTTCGCGAGAGCCAGACTTTTTTCGGATCCGGGCACCCGGATCAGATCGCCAAAAGTCACCACACAGGTGCCGGGCTGTTCTGCAAGTTCAATCAGCCGGTCGATATACGCCGACGGCGTGACACAGACCGGACATCCGGGACCTGAAAGAAGCTGGATCTTATCGGAAAGCATTCCGGGGATTCCGTTTTTGGAAATCGCCGCCGTGTGACTCCCGCAGACCTCCATGATCCGCATCTTCGGCCCGTCGTAGGCTTTCAGCCATGCTTTAACACTTTCGAGTGTCATACTGCAAATTCTCCGATTTCACGGAAGATCTCTTCCATATTCTCCGCCTCTGTCTCGGACAGTTTCTGCAGAATACATCCGGCATGAACGAGAACTCTGTCGCCCGGTTTCACCTTTACAAGACCGGCCAGCGCTCTCACTTCATTGCCTTCAAAATCCACCTGTGCATATTCTCCGTCAACAGAGACGACTTTTCCCGGAAGTGCTACACACATAATATTAACACCCCTTTCATGAAACGAAAAGAAAGACTACTGTCTTTCACGGACAGCAGCCTTTCACAGCAACCTGTCAGATACGCCAAAGCACACAGCACAGACTGTTTATTTGGCCGGCTCTGATTCAGAAGGCTTCGCCGCTTCAGGAGCTGTCCCGGCAGCAGCGGCCGCCTTTGCCTCAGCTTCTTTCTTCGCTTTCAGAGCTGCCGCCTTTTTGGCTGCCAGTTCCTTTGCGCGCGCAGCCTGCTGTGCTCTCTTCTCAGCCTCAGCCTTGAGAACCTCGGGCGACTTCTGATATGTCTGAGGTTCTTTGGTCCGCTCCGGCTCCTGGTAGCCCGGGACAATGCTCAGGCACTTTACCGGGCACTTCAGAACGCAGTAGCCGCACTGAACGCAGTCAAAACGGTCAATTGTCCAGGTTCCTTTCATGCGGTCGACCGTGATGGTTCCGGTCGGGCAGCTTCTCACGCACATGCCGCACGAGATGCATTTGTCGATGTTGATCTCGACATGGCCGCGGCTGCCTTCCGGATACTGGATCGGAACATCCGGATACCGGCGGGTCACCGGCTTTGAGAAGAGGTTCTTCAGAATGACCGGTGCAAATTTCATGACTCTGCTCATTTGTGTCCCCTCCTTTACCGCTCTGTGCAGGAGATGCACGGATCAATCGTAAGAATCAGAATCGGCACGTCCGCATACTCAGCGCCTTTCAGAGTCTCACAGAGGGCCTGAAGGTTGGCAAATGTAGGTGTGCGCAGACGGAAGCGGTCCAGATTCGGCTTTCCGTGGCCTTCCGTGTAGAAAATCGCCTCGCCTCTCGGCTGTTCGATTCTTGCGAAATACTCGCCATTCGGATTGCCCTTTACCGTGGCCGCAAGGTCGCCTTCCTTCGGCATGCGCGCAAAGGCCTCGCGGATGAGATTGATCGACGCGAAAATTTCATTGATGCGGACTTCACATCTCGCGTAGCTGTCGCCGTCCTGTGCGACAACCGGTTCAAAGTCCAGCTGCGGATACGCCTCATAGCCGCGCATGCGCATATCGCACGCGATGCCGCTGGCTCTTGCCATCGGTCCGCAGGCGCCGACATCGTGAGCCTGCTGTTTCGTGAGAACACCGACCCCCTTCAGACGGGTCTGGACGGAATAATCGTCGAGGAATGTCTTCGACATTTCCCTCGTCTCTTTTTCAATGTCATTCAGATCATCGAGAATCTTCTTCTCACTCTCCGGCGAGATATCCTTGAGGACGCCGCCGACCTTCAGAACCGAATAAATCAGACGGCCGCCGGTCGTCATTTCCATCAGATCGAGGACTTTCTCGCGGATTCTCCAGGACTGATAAAAAAGCGATTCAAAGCCAAACGCGTCGGCTGTAAAGCCGAGCCACATCAGATGACTCGTCATGCGGGCCAGCTCTGCCCAGATCACGCGGAGAAACTTGGCTTTCTCCGGAACCTCGACATTCATAATGCCCTCTACAGACTCGACATATCCGAGGCCATGGCCGAACGAGCAGATTCCGCAGGTTCTCTCCACCACGTACAGATACTTCTGGAAGTCGCGGTCCGGCGCAAGTCCTTCGAGTCCTCTGTGAATAAAACCGATATTCGGAATTGCCTCGACAACTCTCTCATCTTCGACGACAAGATCCAGATGAATCGGCTCCGGCAGTACCGGATGCTGCGGTCCAAATGGAATAACACTTCTCTTTCCCATCAGTTGGCATCCTCCTTGTTTTCCGCCGGTTTTTCCTGTTTTGCTGTCTCTTCCTGCTGCGGGGCAATATCGCGCTGATCCTCGGGGAGGAACGGCGCCTTTGTCTTGATGCGGTAGAGCTTGTTGTGATAATCCAGATTCATAAAGCGGATATTCAGGCCGAACAGTTCGGACATTTCATTTTCATAAAAGGCCGCATACGGATAAATTTCCGAAATGCTGGAAATCACGGCCGTGCGCGGCGCCGTGAAACGCAGTGTCGTATAGGCGAGCGTCTCGTCATCGGCGAAAGAATAGCTCACCTCATACTGATTGTCGTACCAGCTGCAGTGCGCCTGTGAAAGGCGGCGCCCCTGTTTCTTCATCTCAAGAGCTTTTTCAATCAATTCATCGGCTTTGATCGGGACGATGACATTCTCGCCGATCGGCCTGACTGATTTCTTTTCATTCGTTTCTTCAGGCATTTGCCGTATCCTCCATCTTGTTCATTTTGGCTCTGTCGTGCGCCGTTCTGATACTCGGATCAACAGGCCGGGCCTCTCCCCTGTGCTCTTTCTCGTATTTGTCATGCTCGTCCGAGCGCTTCTGGAAGAGTTCGACTGCCTTCATGATTCCGTCCATGATGGATTCCGGGCGCGCCGCGCAGCCGGGGACATAGATGTCCACCGGAACCGTTGAGTCCGCGCCGCCCAGCATGTTGTAGCATTCGCGGAATACGCCGCCCGAGCAGGCGCAGGTGCCGACAGCCACGACAACCTTCGGCCTGGGCATCTGATCGTAGAGCTGTTTTACAACCGGAGCGTTCTGCTGGTTGATTCCCCCGGTAATCAGGAGAATATCCGCCTGAAGCGGATCGCCTGTGTTGACGACGCCAAAACGCTCAGCATCATATACCGGCGTCAGCGTCGCAAGTACTTCAATATCACAGCCGTTGCAGCTGGAGCCGTCATAATGGAGCAGCCACGGTGATTTTTTAACTTTTCCCATCTATAACCCCTTATCAGTCAGCGAATCATCATCAGGATCAGCAGATTCACTCCGGAGCACAGTCCTGTGACTGTCCAGCTCAGAGCGAGCATGTTCTCCCATTTCACACGGGCATTGGTGTTGTCAATCAGGACGAAGCAGAAGAAAATGACCAGATCGACCAGAATTGCCGCCAGAATGCTGAACGGTGAGCTGTTCAGAATGAATACCGCCACGACACCGTAGAGGAATACCATCTCGTACCACTCGGCCATCTTGAAAATCGCCAGGTTTCTGGCGCCCATCTCGGTCGTGACACCCTGAACCAGCTCCTGATGCGCGTGATGCGACGTGGATACATCGAACGGAGAAAGTCTCAGTTTGATGATCATCGCGAAAAGATATGCCGCGAGGAAACCGGGCATCATCACGATCAGGCTTGTGTCCTGTGCAAATACGGCTCTCGCGTCAAATGTCCCCGTCGCAAGATAGAAGCCCACGGAGAGCAGAAGCACGGCCGGCTCATAGCACACTTCCTGAATCAGTTCACGGCTCGCTGCCATCGAGGAATAAGGGCTCGAGGGCACAATGGCCGCAAAATACAGAAACGTACCGGTCGTAGACAACACGAAGAACGTCATCAGAAGATCATTGCCGGAGAAAAACATGGCTCCGGACATGACCATCAGGACCAGATACGACAGCAGGATAAAGAACTGCGCCCGGTCAACGGTCACGACCTGCTTGTTCAGAAGCTTTACAAAATCATACCACGGCTGCAGAATCGGCGGCCCTATTCTTCCCTGCATTCTCGCCGAAAGTTTTCTCTCGACGCCGTCCATCAGACATCCCAGAAAAGGAGCACCGACGATATAAGCAACAGCTCCGATTACATAATAAATTGTCGGGTTCATCAGAGTGCGCCTCCTATAATCATGCTCATCATCACCAGGAGAACCGCAGTCGTCAGAATCTGGCTGAAGACTCGCAGCTGATGCGGGTGAATGAAAGAACGGAAATAATAATTCGACAGCCACAGTCTCTTCGGCTCACCAAACGAACCTACGAACTGGGTATTGTCTCCGGTATTGATGCCGCTCATATACGTGAGCTTTACGTTCGCACGCATCTTGCGCCCGATGAAGTAGCTGAAAATCGGTACGAGGAAGACAAATGCGATTATGACGATCATGGTGTACAGAACGCCCATCGGGAGCACATCTTCATACTCTCCGAACATCTCGATCAGCAGCGGATCGACATAGACTTTCGAGATAAACGGAACCAGGATGCAGAGCAGAATCATCAGAACCGCATGGACGGTCAGTGAAACAACCTCATTTTTCTTGGTGATATCCTTCAGCCTCTCGCCGGTCTCGTGGCTCCTGGAAATCAGCTTGCCCATCCACTTTGTCCAGTAGAACGACGTGGTGGCAGAACCGAACACGATGAAGAGAACCAGAATGATATTGGATTCGTCAACAGCCGCGCGCAGAGCTGACCACTTTGAAATCAGCATGCCGAACGGGGCCAGGAACATGCCGGCAATTCCGATGAACATGAATGTGGCAAGTTTCGGCAGACGATACAGAAGTCCGTGCATATCCTCGATATCGCGGCTCCCGATCGCATTTTCCGTGGCACCGACATCCTGAAAGAGAAGGGACTTGGATACCGCGTGGAAAATCATCAGAAGAACGCCGGCCCACACGGTTTCCGGCGCGCCCACACCGGCGCAGGCAACCATCAGTCCCAGGTTGCTGATCGTCGAGAAAGCAAGAACACGCTTGCCGTCGCTCTGGCCGATCGCAATGATCGAAGCGACGAAGAACGTGAAACCGCCGATGAAAGTGACCATGCTGCCCGTAAGCGTGCCGGCCATGGCCGGTGCCAGACGGAGGAGCACATAGATTCCGGCCTTGACCATCGTGGCCGAGTGAAGCAGTGCGCTCGACGGGGTCGGAGCCACCATGGCGCCGATGAGCCATGTGGAGAACGGATACTGAGCGGCTTTGGTCAGTGCTGCGAAAGCGATCAGCGCGATCGGAAGCACACAGTACGCTCTGTTGAGATCTACGGAAAGACTGATGAGCGAATGGAACGAAACCGTCTGTGCGTGATAGCCGAAATAGATGATGCCGATGGCCAGGGCGACACCGCCTGCCAGGTTCATCCACAGCGCGCGGAACGAATTATGAATTGCCTCATCTGTTCTCGTGTAGCCGATCAGCAGGAATGAGCATACGCTGGTCGTCTCCCAGAACAGATCGATCCACAGCAGAGATTCCGACATGACAAATCCGAACATCGCACTGAGAAACAGGAACAGAAGGCCGAGAAAATAATTCCGGCGGTCCTGGAATTCCGGATGATGATGGGCGTAGCCGTCCATGTAGCCGACCGCGTAGACGACAATCATGCCGCCGATGATACCGACGATCAGGCACATAAGCATCGACAGATGATCGATATAGATGTGCGGAATCCTGCGAAGCTCCGGACCTTCCAGCTCAAAATACGCGAGCATGAGCGTCGGCACGATTGACAGAATGCTGATCCAGTACTTGTGATACTTGAAGCACAGATACGTCACAACAAGCATCAGTACAAATTCGGCAGCCAGAATAAAATGGTCGGCTGTCTCCGTGTCATAAAACATTTTCAGCGGAACCCGGCCATTGGCCACCCACTGGGCAAACAGAACTCCGACGGCGGCAATGATGGTTCCAGAACCGATGTAGGCAGCAATTCCGCGCACCTTGTTGTCCCTGATCGCAAAGATCACGAATGCCCAGATGAGCGGAAACAAAATCAAGAATACTGTTACCGGCATCTTTCCCTTTTCCTCTCTTTCCCGGAGCTTTCTTCGCATCCGGCTGTGCTGTATGATTTATTTTTTCAGAAGTCCGGCTACGACCCTGCTGACGGTCTTGCCTTCCGCCTTGCCCTTGAATACCGGCATAAGCGTCTTCATAATCGTCCCTTTGTTTCCCGTCGCAATCAGATCCGCGTACTGCGTCGTGATCACCTCACGGATTTCATCCTCACTCATCATCTTCGGCGCGTACTCTTCGATCACCTTGTAACGGAACGTATACTGCTCCTTCAGATCTGTTCTCGACGGCGGGCAGGTATCAATTTCTTCCTTCACAGCATTCAGTTCCCTGAGAATCGCCTTGTCGACGATTTCCTCCGGAATGTTCTCCCTCTGTCCCGCATCAATGCCTGCCTTCTTGACAGCGGACACAAGAGAAGAAATCGCAAGCTTGCGCTCCTTGTCATGTGCCTTCATGGCGGCAATCATGTCTTTCTGAAGTGTTTCAAGTGTCATACCAGCAAGACCTACCTTTCCTTGTAAAGTTATACACCATTTTCACCAAGACTGACGTTTTTTTATCAATACATGGCGAATTCACAGACTTTCAGACCACTTTTCAGAGTCCCCGTCTTGCCATATCTTCCAAAAAGCTGTCGTCGGTCTGGGGAATTGCACCGAATTTCAGGCAAGTCAGACGCACAAGATTGTCATCCGTCACGACTGTGATCCGGTAGCGGGACGACGCGTCGTGAACATATTTTTCGATGAACGCGTCTGCCGGCTCGTCTGTTCTCGTGTAGATAATTTCCAGTTCTCCGTCAGATGTCTGGCTCCCCTGACTTTCTTTTTTCTTGTAGGCGTCAAAAACAACAGCAACCCGGCAGCCGGCCCAGCCCTGCCAGGCTGACAGCATACTGCAGAGTTTCTCGGCTGCCGCGTTCAGATTGACTTCGCGCAGTTCCTCAAGTTCCGGCATTTTGTACAGCAGATTGTAGCCGTCTATCAGATACATTTTCGGCCGTTCATCGGAATGCCCCGCATGACCGGCTTTTCCGTACGTGCGGACGACTGTATGGCCCCAGCCTTTTACACCGCCTTTTCCGTGTTCACGCCGGTCCATCTCGGCCATAATCTCGTTGAGATCAGCCTCTTCCTTTTTTTCCTCCCGCTGTTCTCTCGCGCGCCGTTCCCTGTCAGAAACAGGTGCCTGAGGATTCGTTCCGCTGCCTGTTTGAGGCGGCTGTATTTCCACGTCCCCGGCCATCTCTTCTGCCGCCGGATTCCATGCGCGCTCCACATGCATATAATACGGAACTTCGTTCCAGGGCACCGGATAGCCGGCGCCGTTTGCGCAGAATACGGATCCTGTCGGATTTCTCAGATCGCTTTCCGGGTCATATCCTGTCTCCGCTGTCACCTCGTCCGGATTGTGGCAGACGTCATATCCGTCATATTCGAGCCGGATTTCTCCTTTGCCTTTCGTCACGGCGCGCAGCTGCTGGGCATACCCGTCGAGTATCGAGGCCGGCGCGCGCCCTGTCAGAACAGCGCGCATTTCGCCGCCCGTTTCCATGATCTGCGGGGCATCACAGTGAATGCCCATTTTATCGAGATCCGTCATCACGCGGCCGACGGCCTGCTGCGGAAAATCTGCCGTAAAAGCCTCATAGGGTTCCAGCAGGGTACAGGTCGTGCTCATCAGGCCCTGGCGCACGGCGCGGCACGCGGCCTCGCGGAAATCGCCGCCGCTCGTGTGTTTGACGCTCGCCCGCCCTGTGAGCAGAGTAATCCGGACATCTGTCAGAAGCGAACCGGTCAGAACACCGCGAAAGCCCCGGCCCGGCGCGCATTTCTGTCTGAGACTGTTGAGAATCATTTTCTGCCAGCGGATCGGGAGGACGTCGGCCGGACAAATGCTGTCGACTGTCACGCCGCTCCCGCGGGGCGCAGGCGAGAGCAGCACGTGAACCTCGGCGTAGTGGCGCAGCGGTTCAAAATGCCCGATGCCCTCGACGGGCTCTGCTATCGTCTCCCGATACACGACGGTGCCCGGGCCGAAAGAAATATCCTCGTCAAACCGTTCTTTGGCCTTTGTCTTCAGGACTTCAGCCTGAACATGTCCCATCAGGCGGACATGAATTTCTTTGTTCCGCTCATTCCAGGAAAATCCAAGGAGCGGATCCTCTTCCTCGATTTCTTTCAGCTTCTGATACAGGACAAACGGATCTGTCCCCTCCGAAGGAATAACCCGGAAGCTCATCACCGGAGACAGCTCCGGCGGGCGCACTCCGGGATCCGCGCCGATTCCCTGGCCGGCCGCAAGAGCGCTGAGTCCCGTCACCGCCACATACTGTCCGGCAGAAGCCTCAGGCAGCTGCTCAAAACTCTCGCCGGAATACAGGCGGATCTGATCGATTTTTTCTTTTGACTCTTCGCCGTTTTCGCTCTCGTATTCCACCATCTGGCGCGCTTTCAGCACGCCGCCTGTTATCTTTAAGAATGTGAGCCTGTGTCCCGCCGCGTCGCGTCCGATTTTGACGGCACACGCGCCGAATTCATCCGGATATCGGCGCGGCACCGTGAAAAGTTCCAGGCCTCGTATAAGATCGTCCACGCCGTCCATGTGAAGCGCACTGCCCGCAAAAACGGGGAAGAAACGTCTCTTGGACGCCGCTTTTGCCGCAAGTTCCGCCGGAATCGCCCCACCGTCAAGATAAACATTCAGAATATCTTCTCCCGTGAGCGACAGTTCTTCGGTCGTCTTTTGCGAAAGTCCCGTCAGATTTCCGCTCCCGTCCGCCCGAACGCCACGCATGTCGATGCAGTCTTTTGAAAAAACTGTTCCGAGCTGCCTGTAAACGCGATCGAAATCCGCGTTCGGAAGATCGGTCTTATTGATGAATATAAACGTTGGAATGCGGTAGCTTTTCAGCAGTCTCCAGATCGTCCGGGTGTGTGCCTGTATACCGTCAGCGGCGCTGACCACCAGGACAGCAGCATCCATGGCGGCCAGCGCCCGCTCGGTTTCACCTGAAAAATCCACATGTCCCGGCGTATCCAGCAGAACCGCGTCGAGAGTATCCGTGCGGACACGGGCGCTCTTGGCGAAAATTGTGATCCCGCGCTCCCGCTCCGTGCTGTCCTGATCCAGGTGTGTGTCGCCGTGGTCCACGCGGCCGGCTTTCCGGATCATTCCCGTCTTGTACAGAAGTGCCTCCGAAAGTGTTGTTTTGCCGGCATCGACGTGGGCCACCATGCCAATTACGATTGTTTTAACCATTCTTTCTCATTACCGTTTCAGCAGCGTATTCAGAAGTCCGCGGCCGATGCTCGCGCCGACGTTTCCGCCCAGCGTCCTGCCGAACGATCCGAACTTTTTACCGATATTCTTGCCGACTTCACGGCCGACCGTTCCGGCAAGCGTACTTCCGACCTGTCCGATCGCCTTTTTTCTCTTGCGATCCTCTGACTCTTCCTCTTTCTTTCTGGCTTTTTCCTCGGCCGCCGTCTTCTTTGCCTGTTCCTTTGCCTCAGCGGCAGCGGCCGCCGTCGCTTCTGCCTGACGTGCTTCTTCCGCTTCCTGCTGCTCAAGTTTCTCATAGGCAGACTCCGGATCCTGAGTCTGCGAATACTTGCTGAAGAGCAGACTTGACTTGACGCACTGAAGTGCGGCGCCCTCCGGCGCCGCACTCATAGAACACTGCGGCGGAAGTATAGTAACTTTCTGGGCCATGCCCGGAACACCGTCCTCGTCCGGAAGAGAGACAACCGCCTCGCCGGTTCCGAGGGCAAGAATCGTCTCATACGTGTCAAATGCCGGATTTACGCGGAAAGACTCCGCGGCGGCTTTGACAGCTTTCTGATCGGCCGGCGTATACGCATGCAGTCCGTGTTCAATCCGCGTCGACAGCTGAGACAGAATGCCGTCCGGAATATCGCGGGGATTCTGCGTGCAGAAGAAAATGCCGACTCCTTTCGAGCGGATCAGTTTGACAACCTGCTCGATTTTATCCTGCAGAACCTTTGGAGTATCCTGAAACAGCAGATGAGCTTCATCAAAGAAGAAGACCATCTTGGGCAGATCGCAGTCTCCGACCTCAGGCAGAGTCTCAAAGAGTTCACTGATGAGCCAGAGAAGAAATGTGGAATACAGTGACGGATTGCCGATGAGCGAGCGGCTGTCCAGCAGATTTACCATGCCATATCCGTCCGTATTCCGCGTCAGCCAGTCGCTGATGGCAAGCGCCGGTTCGCCGAAGAATGTATCTCCTCCCGCAATTTCCAGCGCGACAACGGCCCGAGTGATCGCACCGATGGAGGCTGATGAAATCCGCCCGTACTCCTCCTCAAAATCTTTCGCGTGATCTTTCACGTAGCCCAGCATCGACTTCAGATCCTTTGTGTCGATCAGAAGCAGATTGTTCTCATCCGCGATGTGAAATACGATGGACAGAATGTCGCTCTGCAGATCATTGAGTCCGAGAATTCTCGACAGCAGCAGCGGCCCCATGTCAGAAATCGTTGTGCGCAGCGGAATGCCGGTCTTTCCGAAAAGATCCCATATAGTCACCGGACAGCCCCTGAACGCAAAGCCTGCCTCGTCAAGGCCGAATGCCTTCCGGCTCTCCGTCGTCTTCGGGGTATCCGTTCCCGGTTCCATAATCCCGGTCACATCGCCCTTCACATCGGCCATAAATACCGGAACTCCGAGCCTGGAAAATGATTCCGCGAGCACCTTGAGCGTCACCGTCTTGCCGGTTCCCGTCGCACCGGCCACAAGACCATGGCGATTCGCCATCTTTGGCAGAAGCAGAGCCTGACTGCCGTCCGCGGAAGATCCCAGCCAAATCTTTCCGTCTTTAATCATTTCCCTCTCCTTTCACAGGCCGTGGCCGCGCCGCAATCAGAACTTTTCCGTCAGTATATACCGTGGCCGCCCCTGAACTTCTTCATATATCTTCGCAAGATAATATCCGATAATCCCAAGACTGATCATGATGACACTCCCGGTAAAGCAGAGCAGGATAATCACCGTCGTAAAGCCGCCGAGCGCCACGCCCATGATCTTCTGCACCAGCGCCGTCACGCTGAGTACAATCGCGACAACGAGCATAATCACGCCGAGCACTGTCACAAACTGCATCGGAAACGTGGTAAATGAAGATATATTTGTCAGGGCGTAGCTTATCAGTTTGCGCGTCGACCACTTTGACGTGCCTGCCTGTCGCTCCTGTACATCATAACTCACCTTGATTGTCTTAAATCCGATCCAGGAGGAAAGCGCCCGGAAAAACGCGTTTTTCTCCGGCATGTTTATGAGTACCGTCACCGCTTTGCGGTCGAGCAGTTTGAAGTCCGAAGCATTGGACATGTCGATACCGGTCGCCCGGCTGATAATCCGATAGAACATCTTCGCCGCTGCCCTGTGGCCGCCGCTCTCCTCGCCGCGGCTGTTCTTGACGCCCTCGACAATTTCGTAGCCCTGTTCCCAGAGTCTGTACATTTCCACCAGCTTCTCGGGCGGATGCTGCAGATCACAGTCGATCACTGCCGTGCAGCTGCCGCGCGATTCGCGAAGTCCCGCGAAAATCGCCGACTCCTTGCCAAAATTCCGGGAAAAACACAGCCCGTGAATATTGGGATTGACAGCCGCTTCTTTCCGAATGCATTCCCAGCTTCTGTCGCTGGATCCGTCGTTCACAAAAATCAGCTCATAGGGAATCTTTTCCCTCTCAAGAATCCCGCTGATCGTTCTGGCGGCGCGTGGAATATTTTCTTCTTCATTATACGAAGGAATGACAACCGATAGCATTATTCCTCTTCTCCGTCTTCCTCAAGTCCCCGTCTCACCCAGGAATTATACTTCGCGTTATAGTACTGCGCCGACTTCTTCTCAATCCAGGCGTCCCGGTCCGAGAGAATCGCCATCATCTCATCCGCGATTTCCTCCGCGGATCTGGGATGCGCATTCTTCAGATATCCGCACATGCGGCCCATAGCCTTTTCTGTCCGCAGATTCGCGGCGAGAACCGCGGCAAACTCAGCCGGATACCCCATCCGGACAATCTGTTCTGTCAGTTCCCGTTTCGCACGCTCTCTGGACGCCCTGGAATCTTTCTGCTCCATATCTTTTTACCGCCTCGCTCCGGATATCCGCCGGATTCTGACCGGTTTTGCGCGCAGCTTTCTGAAGATCATCCGCTTCCGGCTTGATCTGCACGGCACCGTATCCTTCACTGATCTTTATCCTGACGTTTCCGCCCTCTGCCTGTGACACCTCTTCCCGGCGCCGCAGCACAGCGCGTTCTTTGACCGTCTCCCGGATGCCGATCGTCGTCGTCAGGCGGAAAATCAGCTTCTCAAAGTCCGCCATTTTGTCCGGCGCGCAAAGAACCGTCAGCACAACACCCGGTCTGCCCTTCTTCATGCCGGCCGGCGTCGTGAACACATCCCGCGCTCCGGCCTTCAGCAGCGCCTCCATGGCAAATGCCACTTCCTCGCCGCTCATATCATCGAGATTGCAGGTCAGCTCCCCGATGCAGTCTCTGTCGTGAGAGAATCGGTCCGGATGCTGCTGTTCATTCTCTCCGGAAGCACCGTCAGGCATATTTTCCATTCTGTCATCAGTCAGGCCGGCCACTCTGATGTCTTTGCCATCGGTTTTGTTGCCGCGCTTCATCCCCATCCGGTTGATCCGGCTGGCCGAAAAAGCTGCCCCGAAACCGTTGTCGATATTGACAACCACCACACCGGACGCACAGGAATTCATCATGGCAAGCATAGCCGCCAGTCCCTGAAACGACGCGCCGTATCCGACGCTGGTCGGCACCGCGATGACCGGGCAGGAAACCAGCCCGCCCACCACACTTGCGAGCGCCCCTTCCATGCCGGCAACGGTGATGACGACCGAAGCTTTGACGAGTTCATCCAGATGAGACAGCAGTCTCTCGAGGCCGGCAACGCCGACGTCATAGAGCCTCAGGACTTTGTTTCCGTAAAACTGCGCCGTCAGCGCCGCCTCTTCCGCAACCGGCAGATCGCTTGTCCCGGCGCACACAACCGCAATCGTGCCGTCGGGGCGCGGAAGTCCCGCATCCGGTTCCAGCCCGCCGTAGACGCCGAGTCTGGCCGTGCCGTAATAGGAAAAATCAGGATCGTCGGAAAGCACATCGGCCTTTTCGCTGTTCAGTCTCGTCACAAGAATGTGCCCCTGGCGGTGTGCTTTCAGCGTCCCGGCGATGCCGCGGATCTGTTCCGGCGTTTTCCCTTCACCGTAAATGACCTCCGTCGCCCCCTGACGGGTATGACGATGGAGGTCAACTTTGGCATATCCAAGATCTTCGAACGGTTTTTCTTTCAGAGCGGCGAGGGCCTGTTCGACCGTCATCTCTCCGCTCTGCACCTTTTTCAGTACTGAATATTCGTCCATATCAGCCTCAGGCTTTAGCCCTGCCCATCAGCTGTGTAACACCGGCAATAATAATTCCGATCCCGAGGATGCGGACAAGAATCGTTATCGTGCTGAATGGATTGGCCATAATCACAATACCGAGTATCAACTCAATCACAGATATGATCAGTCTTCCGGTCTCAATTCCTCCTTCTGCTTTAAGAGAAAGAAAAATTTCGACGGCGCTGTAAATCACCATGAGAAGTCCGAGAATAAACGGCAGAACTGAGACAATCGCGCCTGAAAATGCGATCAGAAGAATGCCGACGACAACGGCCACGACATTTCCGGCGAAACTCGCAACAGCTGCCGAGTCCTTCCGCTTTCCCGCGAGGCCTTCCGCCACACCGACGATTCCGGCAATCAGGACGGCGGCGCCGACGACCTTGCAGACAATGTCAAGAGTGCTGCCCGGCCAGATCAGAAGAACAATGCCGAAGACAATCAGAATCAATCCTGTCGCCACGTGATTTTGTGCTAGTGATTTCATAAATATCCCCTTTCTGAGATCTACTGGGAAAGCTCGCCGTTCAGATACGAAAGGGCAGCCGCCAGCTGTGTGTCAGTTTCCGGATTGGCATCTTCCGTTCCGTCCCCGGCCGTCTCCACGACGATATCCGGCGTCACGCCTGTACCGTGAATATCACGGCCGTTCGGTGTGAAATATTTCTCAATTGTATACTTCACGCCGCTGCCATCCGAGAACTGCTTTATGGTCTGGGCAATTCCCTTCCCGTATGTCTGAGTTCCCACGACAACTCCGACCTGGTAATCCTGAATGGCCGCAGCGAACAGTTCTGACGCGGAGGCCGACTCGCCATTTACCAGGACGGCGAGCGGAATTTCAATCTGATTCGGATTGGTTCCCGTCACCACTTCTTCGTTGCCGGCTTTGTCCCTTACGGTTACGATGTCGCCGTCCGGGAGGAGTTCATCCAGAATATCGGTGTCGACGTTTAACAGTCCGCCCGGATTTCCGCGCAGATCTATGACCAGAGCCGAAACGCCTTCCACTTCTGTCAGTTCTTGGTACGCGTCGAGGAACTGCTGCTCCGCGCTGGCGTCGAACTCTGCGAGATAGATATAGCCGATATTGCCGTCGAGCACACCGTAGCTCACCAGCGGAATGTCATACTGTCCGCGGGTGACTGTTACGTCCATCGTCTGTCCGTCCCTGACGATTGTGAGCGTGACATCCGTTCCGTCGTCGCCTTTGATTCTCTGCACGGTAGCCTCAATGTCCTCTTCGAGAATCGACTCGCCGTCAACCGCCGTGATCAGATCGCCCGCCTGAAGCCCGGCCTCCTCTGCCGGTCCGCCGGAGATCACGCGGGTTATCAGAAGGGACCCGTCGTCTGTCTTGCCTACGATAACCCCGATTCCGTAAGAGATACCTTCGCTGGACTGCATGAACGCCGAAAATTCTTCCGCCGTATAGTACACCGTGTACGGGTCGTCGTAACTTTCAACATAAGCCCTTGCGATTGCGTCAATTGAGTCCTGTTTGTCAGGAATGTCAAAGTAAAAATCGCTCATCGCGCTCTCGAGCTGATTCAGCTTCGATGTCGCCTGGACGCCGATGCTCCCCGAATCTTTCCCGATATAGATGTTGCCGATCCGAAGCGATATCAGGTTGCAGCGGAACGCAGTGATCAGAAGGATCAGCACGGCAATCGCGATGATATAAAGGACTATGGCTTTCGGAGTGCGCCTGCGCGCCGGTTTCTCTTCAGGCGTTTCCGGAACACTTTCCGGTGTCCGCTCGTCTGTCAGGTCCTTTGTCTCTTTATACTCCTGCGGGCTGTCCTGCTGCGTATTTGTTTCCATAAGCATCCTTCCCGAAAGCCTTCTCAGACATTTGAATGCCGGCGCACGGCAAAGAATGTTCCCAGAAGACCGATGACAATTCCGAGCAGCAGCGCCACCGGAAGCAGGACGCGGAACAGCTCGGCCGTTGTCATGAATCGCAGAATGTTGTTCAGCACCGCAAACTTGGTCTGAACAAAATCAACTCCCGCATTGTAGAGGAAATACTCGACAATCATCGGAATCAGAGAACCGATGACGCCGATCGTAATGCCTTCCACGAAGAACGGCGCATTGACAAAGCCATCCGTCGCACCGATGTACTTCATTATGGAAATTTCTTCCTTGCGCACCGTGATGCCGATGATGACCGTGTTCATGATCAGGAATATGGATACGGCGAGCAGAACGATGATGACTGCGACAGAAATGTACCCGACCAGTCTGGCCGCGCCGGAAAGACTGGCAGCGGCGTCCTCAGACCGGTTTACCTGGCGCACGCCGTCCAGAGAGCTGATGTAGTCAACGAGCTCTGACTGTTTGCTCGCGTCATTGAGATAAACCTCATAGGAAGCGGAATTGGCCAGCGGGTTGTCAGAGAAACCGTCCGCGAGATATTCATATTCGCCGAGATACTCGGACTTGAAATTCTCCCACGCTTCCTCAGCCGATGTGAAATGAATATGGTCGACCTCAGGTCTTTCCTCAATCGCGTCGCCGATCGCCTGAATGGTCGCGTCGTCAATCCCGTCGTCAAAGAATACGGTCACGGCGATATTTGTCTCCGCACTCTTGAGCGTGTACTGGAAATTGGCGACAAGACTGTAGAAAATTCCGAAAATAAATATGCTCGCCGCAATTGTGGCTATAGACGCCAGCGAAAAGAGGCGGTTTCTGTGAATATTCAGAAATCCCTGTTTCAGCTGGTAAAAAAATGAATTAATCTTCATAGAAATAACCGCCCTTCTCCATATCGCTGATAATGCGGCCCTCGCTCATGGTGATCGTGCGCTTCTTCATCTGCTGCACGATATCCATGTTATGGGTCACAACCAGCACAGTGGTCCCGCGTTTATTGGCCTTGTCAATGATTTTCATGACCTCAGCGGAGTTGATCGGGTCCAGGTTTCCGGTTGGCTCATCGCAGAGCAGAATATCCGGGTGATTCACAAGTGCGCGCGCAATCGCAACGCGCTGCTGTTCGCCCCCGGATAGTTCGCTCGGATATGCCTTGTATTTGTCGACGAGACCGACCATAGAAAGCATTTCAAGCACATTCGTGCGGATTTTGCGCGGCGGCGCCTCGATGACTTTCTGGGCAAATGCAATGTTGTCAAAAACCGAGCGGTCCTGAAGAAGCCGGAAGTCCTGGAAAACGACGCCGATGTCGCGGCGCAGATACGGGAGCTGACGGCGGTGCATTTTGTTCAGATATTTCTTGTTGATATAGATTCGTCCTGACGTGGGTTCAATCTCCTTCAGGAGGAGTTTGATCAGCGTCGATTTCCCGGATCCGCTCTTGCCCACGACGAATACAAACTCGCCCTTGGCGACATGCAGATTGATATTCTGCAGAGCGGCAATGTCCGGCGTATAATTCTTGCTTACATTTTCAAGAATAATCATAAGTATTCAAAATCCTTTTCTTTTCACTAAGTCAGTACTTGTCACGGTTCTCCATATACCGCATGTACTTGACGACCATCAGGGCAATCTTGAACGTGATGGCGTCATTGAAATTCGTCAGGTCAAGACCAAGTGTTGCCTTGAGCTTGTCAAGCCGATACACAAGCGTATTGCGGTGTATGTAGAGTTCCCGGGACGTTTCCGACACATTGAGGTTGTGATCAAAGAACTTGTTGACTGTGGCCAACGTCTCATCGTCCATATCTTCCGGATTGTGATCCCCAAACACTTCCCGGATATACATCTGACAGAGAGACATAGGCAGCTGATAGATCAGACGTCCGATGCCTAGCTTGCTGTAGCCGATGACATTTTTTTCGCTGTAGAAGATCTTTCCGACCGACATGGCCATCTTCGCTTCTTTATAAGAGCGGGAAAGATCGCGGAGATCATGAACAATGGTTCCGAAAGAAGCTCTCGCGGCTGTCATCGCCTCCGTGTTAAGCATATCAACAATGGTGCTGGCTTCTCTCAGAAGATCCTCATACTCTTCCGTGCCTTCCACCTGGCGGATCAGGACGATGCTCTTCTCATCGACAGCTGTGAGAAATCCTTTTGACTTGCCCTGATACAGATTGCGGATCGTCTCCAGCGCGGAAGAATCTTTGCCGTGCCGTGTCTCGATGATGTAAACAATTCTCGGAACGTTCGCTTTGATGCCGAGTTTTTCCGCCCTTGTAAAAATATCAACTTTCAGAATGTTGTCGAGAAGCAGATTTTTGACAAAGTTGTCCTTGTCATAGTGTTCGCGATATGCGTACAGCAGCTGCTGAATCTGGAACACCGCCATTCTGCCAACCATATAGTTCTCATCTGAACTCCCCTGCAGAATCAGAACATAGCTGAGATGCTCTCCTTCCGATATCCTGAAAAACTGATAGTCATTGACCACCTGGTTGATGGCAGGCGAATCCGCAAACTCTCTTGCGGAAGCGAGACACTCAGGCGTCAGTTCAAATGTCCCGGCACAGACATGTCCGTCTGTGTCAACCGCAGCCATATTTACACGGGTTATCGAACGGAGCCCTTCAAGGGTCTCCTGAAGTACCTGATTTGAAAGCATAGCCAACCTCTTACTTCATTGCGGCGTATTGGTGTCAGCGGCACAAACCGCCATAATCGCTAACATTATATCAATAACAGAGCTCAAATACAAACAGCGGGCGGCCTGAGAATGTTCGATTCTCAGGCCGCCCGGACGGTTTATTCTTTTTTCAGATTTCAGATCAGTGAGTGATAATCTGCTCTGTCTCCTTGTCGAAGATGTGCATTCTCGTGTTATCCGCAGCAAGCTTTACAACCGTACCCGGCTTTACTGCGTTGCTGGCTCTTACCTTCGCTGTGCAGGTTGTGTTATTGATGTCGAAGTGAAGGTTTGCCTCGCCGCCGAGAAGCTCGTATACGTTGATCTTTGCATCGAATACGCCTTCCGGATGCTTTGCGATGAACTCCGGATCATCGCTGATATCCTCAGGACGAACACCGATGACAACCGTCTTGCCGACATAGCCGCCGTCGATAACTTTCTTTGCCTTCTCGCCGCCGACTTCGATCGTGATCTGGTCGTCGAGCTTCAGGCCGATCTTGTCGCCGTTCTGCGAAACAGTCGCATCGATGAGGTTCATCTGCGGAGAGCCGATGAATCCGGCAACAAAGAGGTTGTCCGGCTTGTAGTAGAGGTTCTGCGGCGTATCTACCTGCTGGATGATGCCATCCTTCAGTACGACAATACGGGTACCAAGGGTCATAGCCTCAACCTGGTCATGGGTTACGTAGATGATGGTGGCATTGAGTCTCTGATGGAGCTTGGAAATCTCAACACGCATCTGTACACGGAGCTTTGCGTCCAGGTTGGAGAGCGGCTCGTCCATCAGGAATACCTTCGGATGACGTACGATAGCACGGCCCATGGCTACACGCTGTCTCTGGCCGCCGGAAAGAGCCTTCGGCTTGCGGTCAAGAAGATGCTCGATGTCAAGAATCTTTGCCGCTTCATGAACGGACTTGTCGATATCTGCCTTCGGAACCTTGCGGAGCTTCAGGCCGAATGCCATGTTGTCATACACTGTCATATGCGGATACAGAGCGTAGTTCTGGAAAACCATGGCGATATCACGATCCTTCGGCTCTACATCGTTCATGAGCTTGTCGCCGATCCAGAGTTCGCCGGAAGAAATCTCTTCAAGTCCCGCGATCATACGAAGTGTCGTCGACTTACCGCAGCCAGACGGTCCTACGAAAATGATGAACTCCTGGTCTGCAACCTCGAGGTTGAAGTTCTTTACCGCAACGAATCCGTTAGGGTAAACCTTTGTAACGTTCTTAAGAGATAAGCTTGCCATTACAATCCTCCTGAAAATATTGCCGCGCATCGTAAATACATTCCGGGCGGCTTTAACTATGCTAACTATACCCGAAATCCAGTGCTAATGCCATGTTTCAAATTACTGAAATATCCGGGGGATTTTTGTAATATTTTCCGATTTTATTTATTGCGGCGGAATGTTTATTGACTTTTCACAAACTTATAAAAGAGCTTTCGTCAATTTTACAAAACGATATGAACATCGAAATTCAGACACTGTGAATTTCATACGGTCCGATCTGTATTTTTCTTTCTTTTAACAGACGCCCCGCGGCCCGTTTGAATTCCGCCTTGCTCATTCCGAACATTTCCCGGATTTTTTCCGGGTCGGACTTGTCTCCGTAGGGGAGCGAACCGCCATTTTTCATGAGAAGCCGGAGAATTTTTTCGGAATCTTCACCCATGACCCGGTACGCCTTGTCTTTGACGGATATCACGAGTTTGCCGTCGTCCCGCACTCTTGAGACGCGGCCGCAGACGGTTTCGCCGAGCGCATATTTCTTTGTCGTATCCTGGATCGGAATCATGCCGAAGTAACGGCCATCCACGGCGAGAAAGACGCCCATGTCAGGATTTACCTGGATCACGGTGCCTTTCACCTGACGGTCCTTCCCGTAATCCGGAGCTGTCTGCAGATAGCGGTAGACATGCATCGTAGCTGTCAGACGGTCAGACTTGTCGATGTAGAGAACGACAGGAACCATCTGTCCTTCGTGAACTCTCTCCGTCTGCTCTTTATAGGGAAGAAGCAGGTCCTTTTCGAGCCCCCAGTCGAGAAACGCGCCGATTTTCGTGACCTGTTTCACTTTAAGAACCGCCATTTTTCCGAGCCCGATGAGCGGCGTTTTCACCGTGGCAATCAGGCGGTCATCAGAGTCGCGGTACACAAACACTTCCAGTTTGTCCCCGGGCTTTACGCCATCCGGAACTTCTTTGCGCGGGAGGAGAACGTGATCATCCTGCTCCCCCAGATAAACGCCGAATGCGACGGATTTTTCAACTTTCAGTTTCTGCGTCTTTCCCAGCTGAATCATTGCCCTCTCCCTTTTTCGTATACAGAATCCGCGCGAAAATCTGTCCGTCATCCCCGCGCATTTCCACTTCGAACTGCGTGTCTGTCTCACTCGTAAAAATGTGAACCACATCTCCCGCGCGCGCCGAAATCTTGTATTCCACCTGCAGCCTCCCGGTCTCAAAACCGTCCGGCAGACAATCGGACGCGTAGAACACATAGCGCGCATTATTCATATGGCCGTATGCATCTGTGTCATGTTTTCTCACGACAAATGTGTCTGCTTCCCGCTGCTCTCCGATCACCGGGAGCTTTCTCCCGCTCTTTTTCACAGACGTGAGCGCCGGACTTGTCTTGTACCCCAGAACAAGCGGGCCCTCCGCCTTGGTCGGATGCATCGTGGACAGGTTCATGTAAACATAGAGCGCCGCGCATTCTGCGTAAACCTCACCGGTCATCTCATTGGTGATCTGCATGCAGCGTTCCCCGTAAATGCCGGTAAAACGGGTCGACCACGTCCACACGCGGATTCTCGTATTGGCCTCGGGTCTTTCGTAGATCTGGATATTCCAGCCGATGACAAACCACGCGCGGTGAGACGCGATCAGCTCATTTGTGCCGATCCCGAGCCAGTCAGACTGCATCGCGCTGCAGTCCTGCATATATGTCACAATCGCCGGCACACTCAGGCGCCCGTTCTTTCCACATTCCGAAAAGCGCACGATAGACGGATAGGAAAATTTCATTTTGATTATACTCCTCAGACTGTTTCCGTGTGTAAAGGTAAAAAGCCGCGATCCGCAGTATTTTGGGCAGACCGGACAGTAAAAAAGCTCCCGCAGGAGAAGAATCCCGCGGGAGCTGAAGCTACGGAGACGAAGGGATTCGAACCCTTGTGGCAGTTACCCGCCAAACGCATTTCGAGTGCGCCCCGTTATGACCGCTTCGATACGTCTCCAGTTGTAAAAAAATCCTCCACAAATTCTTGGTGGAGGATCAGCTGGGCTTGAGGGACTCGAACCCCCAGATGCTGGAATCAGAATCCAGTGCCTTACCATTTGGCGAAAGCCCAATACACAATCTTGTGAATTGCCGCCGCTCATCACGACGTATGCTATTATAATCAGCGGCAATAGAAAATGCAAGCACTTTTTTCCCAAAAAAGTCCGCGCCCAAAACCCGGATTTTCAAAACAGACCGGGGCCTTGAGCGCAGAGCTTTTCAAATTCAAAAAATCTCAAGCTTCCTTTGCTTCTTCTGCCGTTTCGTCTTTCACTTCCGTGCCGGCAGCCTGCGGACTCTCAGCGTCCGGTGCACCCTCTGCATCCGGTGCGCCCTCAGCATCCTGAGCATCCTGCGCGCTCTCAGCGTCCTGAGTGCCCTGAGTGCCCTCAGCGTTTCCGGCGTTCTCACCGCCAGGCTCATCATCGGTGCTCTGCCCGTTTTCGCTCAGCATCCCGGCAGAAGTCTCTGATGTGCTGTCCGCGGTACTGTCGGCAGCCGCTTCCTCTTTCATCCGAATCGCATCCTGAATCGTCATGGGCATGAGTTCTGCCTCATAGTTCAGCTCTTCTTCGACAGCCAGATCGTATTCGGCCTTCTCTTCTTTTGAGAGTTTCGTGTACGGGCGGCCGGCCAGAATAACCTCCGGACGGCGGTGTCCGCTCGGCAGAGTGTCCGGCACCTCCTCTTTGGCAGGCATCTGTGATTCGTCGAGCTGCTGCTCACCCTCAGCCAGCTGAACATTGTGCTCGTCTTCGTACTCATCAATGATCTGCTCGATAATCTTCGAAAAACGGGCAGCTGATGCATACAGGAAAATCGGAAGGCCTATGAACAGTACAAGCAGATTCCAGGTATACGAGAAGTAAAGAATCGCAAGCAGTGAAAGGGCCATGATGATCGTAGTCGGAGTATGCTTGGACGCCACAATGACGGCATTCTTAAGCGTGCCGCGATTGTTGTTATAGAATTTTGACAGCAGCGGGAACACATACAGACTGATGGAAAAGAATACGAACGCCAGTCCGAGGATTATAAACATAATCGCCTGGTAAAAGAAAGTTCCGTTCAGCTGCCAGATCTGATATGCCCAGTAGATATCCAGAACCATAAAGAGATCGATGCCGCCGATGATCAGAGTCAGAACCAGTCCCTGTTTGAAGTTTTGACGGAAGGATTTCCAGAATCCTTTCCAGACATATCCTTCCTCGTCTCTGACCTCGCGCATCGCGACATAGTAGACGCCGCAGATCGCCGGCCCGGTCGTCACGATCGGAATACTGAAAATTTCCAGCAGCAGAGCCAGAATAATAAAATCCGTGATCTTGGTAAATGTCGTATAAAACTTGCCGTTGATGTCAAAAATACCGCCCATTTGCTACCTCTGTCCTGTCGAAAAGCGGCCCGGATCACGCTGCGGCCGCCTGAATATTCTCATAAAGGCTAGTATACAGACGCACACAGAAAAATTCAATTAAACTGATCTAAAAAATACTTTAAGAAGGCTTATGAAATATCATAAGAAACTTTTCTTTTCCATCCCGGAATCCGCATGGCAGAAAGCCGGAACGCAGAGCGATGGCGCGGCTCGCCGCGTTTTCCGGGCTTGTCAGAATGCACAGTTCCCCTATTCCCATTCCCCGGGCATAATCAAGCAGCGCGCTCACCGCCTCCGACGCATACCCCTTTCCCCTCTCCTCTCTCACAATCTCATAGGAAAGCATGACCGGCGTGCCGTCAAAATCGCCTGTCGAAAAGCCGGCCCTGCCGATGAGTCTTCCGTCAGACCGTCGGAAAACGAGGTACAGCCCCATCTCGAGCATCTCATATGCCCAATTCCTGTAGGCCGCAAATTTGTCATGAATTTCCGCGCGGGTGAGGCCGTGATATTCATTCGGGCCTGTAAACCGGGACGCCACTGCCTCGTCGAGCGCGTCAAGAAGCCCCGTCTCATCTTCTGTCATCTCGCGCAGAATCAGGCGTTTGGTGACAGCAATGGTGACGGGGAGATGTAAGGCCCGGCGGGCAGTCTTTTCGAGCAGCTCCGGCGTCAGATCATGCGCATCTTCAACGACAAGCGCCGCATTTCCTCTGAAATCAAGACCCACGCCGATTACGGGCAGTTTGGCCGTTTCAGCCCTTTTCGGATCGTCTGTCACGAGAACCGGCCCCACACTCGTCTGTACTGTATACTCCGTTATTTTGTCCTTTCGTGGAAAATGCAATTGTTCACGGCCGCAATACCGTGTTATCATTTTTCTGAATTTATCAGGAGGTTATCGCAATGGAGACAAAAAATCCTGTCGTTACCATTACCATGGAAGACGGCGGCGTCATGAAGGCCGAGCTCTACCCGGACATCGCGCCCAACACCGTCAGAAATTTCATTCACCTTGTGCAGCAGGGCTTTTATAACGGCCTGATCTTCCACAGAGTCATCGAGAACTTCATGATTCAGGGCGGAGACCCGGAAGGCACCGGAATGGGCGGCCCGGGATATTCAATCCGCGGAGAGTTTTCGGCCAACGGATTCAAAAACGACCTGAAGCACACGGCCGGCGTGCTCTCAATGGCGCGCGCCATGGATCCGGATTCCGCCGGCTCTCAGTTTTTCATCATGCACAAAGACGCTCCGCACCTTGACGGTCAGTATGCCGCTTTCGGAAAACTCACCGAAGGCTTTGACGTTCTGAACCGCATCGCCGAAACTTCAACCGACTGGAACGACCGCCCCCAGAAGCCGCAGGTCATGAAGACCGTGACGGTCGAGACGTTCGGAAAAGATTACGGCGATCCGGAAACGTGCTGACTTTTTTTGAATCTGCCGCCGATTAAAAATGGCCGGAAGAACTTCCGAAACTTCCGCCACCACCGCCGGAGAAGGATCCCGAAGGACCACCGGGCCGTCCTCCTCCGGTGTTTCTCGGCGCCTCGTGGTGGACAACCGTCGTGCGCAGATAAATATCCTGTCTGTTTTTCAGCTGGACAGAGCGCCGGTCAGCATAATCGGCCGCGCCGGCTTTCATGTGCGACTTCTGTACGGAGACAAGAATCGCCATGACGATAATCGTCACAACAACCGCAAATACAAGCGCCGGCAGCAGGCTCTCCGACAGATGATAAAGGACCGAGTTGCTCAGATAGTGCTCGCTCCGCTTTGCAAACGCCTCAAACGCGCTGTAAAAAGCCTCGTGATCGCTCTGACTCACGCCGACGATCTCGTTCTCGGCCGTCTCGCGCAGATCATCCAGATCGTTCTGGTCCAGTTCCTCGTAAACACTCCCGCCGCTCACAACCGTATCCGTGCGGGAGCTGATGTCAATGCCGTACGCCAGACCGTCCGGAGAAGTGCTGGCGTCTCCGTCCGTGTCAAAATACGCCGTCAGAATGTCATCCGCCAGGTACAGACGCAGCTCTGAGGATGTCATTCCCTCATTTGTCGTGACGCAGACGACGGGCACACCGCAGTCCGCGGACACATCCGCGAGCAGACTTTCGAGACTGCTCTCTTCCTCATCCGTCAGCAGATCCGCCCCGTCAAACACATACGTCGTGTCAGCCGGCACATCGGCGGGCGCCAGCCACAGAAACAGCGCCGATACGACAATAGCGGACAGCATCACGCATGCCGCTTTTCTCAGGCATTTTCCAAAAATATTCACAGCAGCATACCTCCCAGCAGTCCCACGACAAACGCGCCGGCAAAAACAGCGGCGGTAATCCCCGCAAAGCGCTTTCCGCTTATCGGCCTGTCAGCCACAATCCGCCCCGTCTGTCCGTTCATGACAAATGTAAACGGCTTTCCGCGGTATGTGCAGTTCATCATCCATACCGGGAAAAGCGCGTAGCGGCACCCAAGCGGTGTGAGCCGGACATCTCTGTCGAGAGGCACGACAGAATTGTATCCGGCGATGGTGCTCATCGTCATTGAAATGATATAGTCGCTGGCCCTCTGTTTCGCGCGGGAGACGACGTTTTCATCCGTCAGGTCATAGCGTTCCGCGAGAAAGCCGCTCAGATATTCCGGTGCAAATTGCTTTATGCCCTGCATGTTGAACGGCTCAAGTTTGTCCATTACCGTGTCATCCATCTTGCTTGATCCGTCCGCCGGAATTCCCCGGAAATCCGAGCCGAGTTCCCGGACCACCAGAAAATGATCGGTGTAGACGTCCTCGCCGTTGTGTCTGGGCACAACCCTGGTGCGGGTGGCGTTGGCCGTAATCCGGCCATCCGCGTGAAAATCGTAAATCCAGAACGGAATATATATGCCTGTCATGCGGTCTGTCACCGTTTTTCCACGCAGCTCGCGCGGCGTAAGCGGGCCTTTTCCGGTCCACTGCTCATACGCCTCCATCGCCTTTTCTTTTGAAATGGAAAAGGGAATGATCAGATCCGGACGATATCTCCCTTCAATTCTGTCTTCAATCAGCGTCGGATTTCCACAGTAAGCGCACCGCGTGGCAGCCGTCGTCGTGTCTGTCTCGAGGATCGCACCGCACGAAGAACAGTGATAGATCTTCATGTTCATCTGTCCCCGCTCTTTTGCGGCCTGTTCCTGACCGGCGTGAGCGTTCTGTTCTTCCCGCTCCTGATTTCCTGTATCCGCCTCAGAATTTTTCTGCTGTTCCTCGTATTTCTGATAGGCTTCTACTGTCATCTCGGTTCCGCAGTGACTGCAGTGCAGCATGTGGCGGTCAGCCGAGTACTCCAGCGCGGCACCGCAGTTTGGACAGCGGTAAATTTTCTCCATAACTCCTCCTGACACCCGGATCCCACTTCCGGGTCCTGAAGCTTTCTTCTGATGAACTTTTACTGTTTACCTCCTTATTATATCTGACAGAGCGCGTCTTGTCCCTTTTAATTTAATCGGCGAATGTGTATAATCAAAATGAAATGTGTCTGGAGTTTAACAGATAAATACAGGAGGAATTTTCCATGTTAGTTTCAGCGGAAGAAATGCTGATCAGGGCCAGAGACGGACACTACGGTGTTCCGCAGTTCAACATCAACAATCTTGAGTGGACAAAGGCAATTTTAAACGCATGTGAAGAGATGAAATCACCTGTTATCCTGGGCGTATCCATGGGTGCGGGAAAATACATGACCGGTTTCAGGACCGTCGCCGCCATGGTCAAGGCCATGGTTGATTCGCTTGGCATTACCGTTCCGGTGTGCCTGCACCTGGATCACGGCACATATGACGGCGCGCTGGCATGCATCGACGCGGGATTTTCATCCGTCATGTTCGACGGCTCGAGCCTTCCGATCGACGAGAACATTGCGAAGACGACTGAACTTGTAAAAATCGCAAAGGAAAAAGGCATCTCTGTCGAGGCCGAAGTCGGCGCCATCGGCGGCGAAGAAGACGGCGTAGTCGGTATGGGCGAGTGTGCGGATCCGGATCAGTGCGCAAAGATCGCGTCGCTGGGCGTGACGATGCTCGCCGCCGGAATCGGCAATATCCACGGCGTATATCCGGCTAACTGGCCGGGCCTGCGCTTTGATGTCCTGGAAGCAGTCCGCGCGAAGACCGGCAATATTCCGCTTGTTCTGCACGGCGGTTCCGGCATTCCGGACGATCAGGTCCGCAGGGCGATTTCCATGGGCGTGGCAAAGGTCAACGTAAACACCGAGCTCCAGCTCTCTTTTGCGAGAGCGACCAGAGAGTACATCGAGGCCGGCAAGGACAAGATCGGCAAGGGCTATGATCCGAGAAAGCTCCTGCTGCCGGGCTACAACGCTATGATCGAGACCTGCAAAGACAGAATCAAGTGCTTTGGTTCTGACGGCAAGGCCTGAAGCCGGCCGCTGAGCGATCAAAAAAGCATCGGAAAGCAGACGGAAATCTGCCGCCTCCTGCAGAGTGGGAGTCAGCAGATCCGCCTGCTTTTTTATTTGAATTTTTCATATCCGCGATACCCTTCCTAATTTTATTAAGGTCTGATGTGGGAGTTGTGCTTACCTTTTGCAAAATAAATGAAAAAGAACTTGCAATTGTCCGGTGTATGCGATAGACTTTTTAAGTCAGAATAATATTGCAGCAGAGAACAATGGCGTTCCGGAACCTTGGCATAATGCCAATGTTTTTGGAGCGCTTTTTTGTTTTCAGGCGGCTCTGATTCTGATGGAAATGTACCTGTCACAAGAAGGGAGCAAAAATATGAGCGAAAAGACCGATGTATCTGCAATCTTCGGCGAAAACGTCTTCAATGACTCTGTCATGAGAGCCCGTCTTCCGAAGAACACTTACAAGAATTTCCACGCCGCGATCGATGGAACACGTGAGCTGACGATGGAAGATGCCGATGTCATCGCACATGAAATGAAGGAGTGGGCGATCGAGAAAGGCGCTACCCATTTCACGCACTGGTTCCAGCCGCTGACCGGATCTACAGCCGAAAAGCACGATGCTTTTATTTCCGCACCGCTGCCGAACGGCAAGGTTCTCCAGCAGTTCTCCGGCAAGGAACTGATCGAGAGCGAGCCCGATGCTTCTTCGTTCCCCTCCGGCGGCCTGCGCGCCACATTTGAGGCGCGCGGTTATACAGCATGGGATCTGACGAGTCCCGCATTTGTCAGGGAGAGCTCGACAGGCCCGATTCTCTGCATTCCGACAGCGTTCTGCTCCTATACCGGCGAGGCTCTGGACCAGAAGACACCGCTTCTGCGCTCAATGGAAGCTCTGAACAAGCAGGCGCTTCGTATCCTCAGGCTTTTCGGCAACACGCACTCAAAACGCGTCACTCCGTCGGTCGGCTCTGAGCAGGAATATTTCCTGGTCGACCGCGAGAAATATCTGAAGCGCAAGGATCTCGTCTATACGGGCCGCACGCTGTTCGGCGCAATGCCGCCAAAGGGCCAGGAACTCGACGATCACTATTTCGGTGTCATTCGCGAGCGCATCGGATCTTTCATGAAGGATCTCAACGAAGAGCTCTGGAAGCTCGGCGTCACCGCGAAGACACAGCACAATGAGGTGGCTCCGGCTCAGCACGAGCTGGCTCCGATTTATGCGGAGGTCAACATCGCGACCGATAACAACCAGCTGACCATGGAGGTCATGAAAAAGGTGGCCTACCGCCACGGTCTTGCGTGCCTGCTCCATGAGAAGCCGTTCGCCGGCGTAAACGGTTCCGGCAAGCACAACAACTGGTCTCTCACCACGGATGACGGCATCAACCTGCTGGATCCGGGCAAGACGCCGCATGAGAATATCCAGTTTCTGCTGATTCTGGCGGGCATTCTCAAGGCGGTCGATGTTCACGCGGATCTGCTGCGCGAATCAGCCAGCTGCGTCGGAAACGACCAGCGTCTGGGCGCCAACGAGGCGCCGCCGGCCATCATCTCCGTTTTCCTGGGCGACCAGCTTGAGGACGTCGTCCAGCAGCTGATCGACACCGGCAACGCGACGAGTTCTCTTCCGAGCGGAACGCTCAAGACAAGCACTTCGGCTCTCCCGAACATCCGCAGAGATGCGACAGACCGCAACCGGACTTCGCCGTTTGCCTTCACGGGAAACAAGTTCGAATTCCGCATGGTCGGTTCCTCCGATTCGATCGCTCCGCCAAACGTCGTGCTCGACACGATCGTCGCGGAAAGCTTCTGCGAGATCGCCGATGAACTCGAGGGTGCGGATGACTTTGAAACGGCGTGCCACGACCTGATCAAGAAACTCCTCACCGAGCACCAGAGAATTATCTTCAATGGAAACGGCTACACGAAGGAATGGGAGGAAGAGGCAAAACGCCGCGGACTTCCGAACATCAACTGCATGGCTTACGCCATCGACGTGCTGAAGAAAGACGACGTCATCAAAATGTTCGAGAAGTTCGGCGTCTTCTCCAAGAACGAGCTGATGTCCCGCGCCGACATCAAATATGAAGCGTACTCCAAGCAGACCGCGATCGAAGCCAAGACGATGATCAACATGTCCGGCAAACAGATCATTCCGGCCGTCATGTCCTATGAGGGCGATATAGCCGCAAGCGCGGCAGCCGTCAAGGATCTCGGCGAAGACCCGTCGGTACAGACAGAAATCCTGAAGGAGACAAACGAAAACCTGAAGAAGATGCAGGCGGCCCGCACCGCGCTGATCGCAGACCTCGGAAAAGCCGAGGCAATTGAAGACGACAGCGCCAAGGCAAAGTACTATCACGACACCATCACCGAAGACATGGCCGCGCTCAGAGCGCCGGCCGACAAGCTCGAGATGATCGTCGACAAAGACTACTGGCCGTTCCCGTCTTACGGCGATCTGCTGTTTGAAGTCTGAATCGCTTTTTACGCCCCAGCGTAAGAAGAGCCCCAGAAATTTAATGACGAAGAGGAGGATCACCCCGATATCCGGGTTGATCCTCCTCTTCATTTTCAGCTCAATTTCAGGTAAATATCAAAAAGTTTTTCTCTCACTCCGGATATACCAGCTGTTCCGGCTTCGGATTGTCGAGCACGCGCTCTTTGTACTCTTTCACGTAAAGCTTTGCGAGCGTCAGGTTGTTGTCCAGATAGTTGCCGCAGTCGCGGGGCGAATAGCCCGGAATTTCCCCTTCATAGGAAAGAGTCCACTCGGAAGCCGCCAGAAGCAGCGGCAGAATATCGCGCGGTGTCAGTTCACCCTCAAGGATCAGATAAAACCCGGTCCGGCAGCCCATCGGACCGAAGTAGACCGTTCTTCTTCCCCACATCGGATGATTGCGGAAGAATGTCGCCCACATATGCTCGATCGTGTGAACGCCGGCCGTGTCGAGCGGCGCCTCGACGTTCGGGCGCGTGAAGCGCAGGTCGAACGTCGTCAGCACGGTGCTTCCGAACACATCCCGCCTCGAAACATACACGCCGGGAAGCAGCTTTTCATGATTCACTGTGAAACTTGCAATTTTATCCATCGATCCTCACCTCATAATCCTTTAATTTTCGGCAGCTCCTGCCGGCATTCAGATCGCCTGATGCTTTACGACCTCGTACTCGTCGCCGGCGCAGAAGTAAGGGCATCCTCTGTCGTGTCTTCCTTCCATCAGCATCGCATAGTCGTCCTCATCCATATCCACGCCGCAGGTATAGCTTTCAAGATCCCCGTCGTAGACATAATTCCCGCAGTACTCGCATCCGTACCCTTTGCCGCTCATGACTCCTGCACTTCCTTTTTCACCACCACATTTTTGTGATTTTCATCAACATCCACGATGTCGACCTCCGGAAGGGCGGACATAAATTTGCCAAGCGTTGCGTAGCCGAATTCCCTGACTTTGAATTTCGGGAACTGCTTGTGCAGTTTCTGCCCGAGCGATCCAAGATCCACGCCGTTTGCTCCGCCGCTCTTCGCGGTCTTTACGATGTAGTTTACGAGTTCCCGGCGGGCTGAATCGTCCTCTTTCATCTCCACGATAAATGTCGAATTGCGTTTGCGCAGCGTGAAGCTGTTCATATCTCCGATGAACGTCGAGAGCGAACTGTAACCGTAATTGCGGACGTCGAAATCGGAATATTTCTTCTGAAGACGGCTCCCGATTTCGCCGAGTGCCGTGGAACGGCCGCGGTTGTCATTTTCCGTGATGATCTCGATGATCGCGTTTTCGATCTTGCTCTGCTTCACCACGTTGCGCTTGCGGCTGTTTCCGGTCGAGATATTCTCATTGGAATTGTCGTTTCCGGAGTCGTATAAAATTTCCAGATCGGTGAAGACCGAGCAGGCCGCGCGGAAAGACCGCGGCGTCTTGCTCTCGCCCATCCCGATCACATCCATGCCGGACTCTCTGAGGCGCCCGGCGAGTCGTGTAAAATCGCCGTCGCTGGACACGATGCAGAAACCGTCAACCCGGTCCGAGTACAGGATATCCATGGCGTCGATAATCAGCGTCGAGTCCGTGGCGTTTTTCCCGACCGTGTTGCGGAACTGCTGAATCGGCGTGAAAGAATTCTCAAGGAGTTCTTCCCTCCACTTCGCGTTCTGCGGGCTCGTCCAGTCGCCATAGACCCGTTTGTAAGTCACGGTTCCGTACTTTGTCATCTCGTCGATGATGCAGGGCAGATAGCGGGACGAAATGTTGTCCGAATCCACCAGAACCGCGTATTTTTTGTCGTCAGTATTCATATGTTTTTTCTTTCATCTCACCGGCGCGAACGCCGGTTTGTCTCAGTGCCAGACAGCCCAGATGAAGATATAACCCACCAGGACAGCTGTCAGTGTAAATGGAATGCCGATCCTCGCGAAATCTTTGAATGACGGCGTATATCCTTCCTTGCTCAGGATTCCGCTCGCGGCGATATTGGCGGAAGCGCCGAACGGCGTCAGGTTGCCGCCGAGCGTCGCGCCGGAGAGCAGGCCGAAATACAGCAGATACGGCTCGATTCCGAGCGTTCCTGTAATGCTCTCGATGACCGGGAGCATCGTCGCGACATACGGAATGTTATCGACGAAAGCGGAAATCAGCACAGATCCCCACACGATGATGGTGTAGAGCAGGAAAAGGTTATTGCCGCCCAGCTGCGCGATGAGATCGGCCGCGTCGTCAATCAGGCCGACGGAGGTGACGCCGCCGATGACAAGAAACAGTCCGAACAGCATGAGCAGGGTCTCGACGTCAACGCTCGCGATCGCGTGCAGCATCTTTTCCGTGCTGCCGGTGCGGATCACCTCGTAGATTCCGGTGACGACCGCAAACAGGCAGCAGATCACGCCGTTGGTGATGTCCGGTTTGTTCGGCACAAAGGACACCGCGATCAGTGCCGCCACAAGACCGACCAGCATAAACGTCGGGAAATAATCCTTGACTTCCGTCTTCTCCGTCGCCTCGACGGGATCCTTTTCCTTCCGGAAAAGGAACATCATGATCGGGACAGTCGCCAGAGCTCCGAGCTCGACGGCAAAGAAAATGCCGGGACGGCCGTTCATCCAGAAGAAGCTCGTGAAGTCCATGCCCGCGTAGGCGCCGAGCATGATCGACGTGGTGTCGCCGACCAGCGTCGCCGCGCCCTGCAGGTTGCTGGAAACCGCGATCGAGAGGATCATGCCGGTCGGATTGATCTTCAGTTTCTTGCAGATCGCAAGGCCGACAGGGGCGACCATGACAACTGTCGCCACGTTGTCGATGAACGCGGAAATCACGCCAGCGAAGATGGACATGGCGATGATGACCGAGCAGACGTTCTTGCATTTGTCAAGGATGATGTCTGCCATGCGGTTGGGCATCTTCGAGTCGATGAAGTAGTCTACCAGGATCATGGTGCCGGCCATCATGAGGAGAACGTTCCAGTTGATGGATCCGGCGATATCACGCAGCGGAAGAATTCCGGTGGCGATGAAGATCACGGCCGCTGCCAGTACAATGCCGGTGCGGACTCTCATGTGCTTCATGAAGATGATCATGAGCACATACATAGTCACAAATATAATAAGTGCTGCCAGTTTCATATTCTGTGCCTTTCTGAATTCAGATGGATTGAGCGTAAAACGCCATACGTTCTGAAGTCAGAAAAGGCAGTCGTCTCTCGCGAGACCATATCCGGCGAGAAGAATGTCGCGGAAAGCCAGCCGGGACTTCGTGCGTCTGTTCAGTTCATCCAGCAGTTCGGCTGTGCTCATGCGTGATCTCCTTTCCTCAGGCATTGATTGTTATGATACCACTTTGTCCTGATACTTTTCCAGAAGCGCGATATATTTCTGCGCGATCGACGAAAGCGGCATCCGGGAGAGCTTGATGTACCCGATCGTCATTGTCTCTTTGGTGTCCAGCGGAATCGCCGTGTACTCTTCGCCGTTCAGTTCCTCGCAGATCAGACCTGAACAGAGGGTGTATGCGTTCAGGCCGACCATGAAATTCAGGAACGTCGCCCGGTCATCCGCCTTGAGCACTTTCTTGTAGTCATACGTCGGCATGACTTCCTCGGCGAAGTAAAAGGAATTGTTGTCGCCCTGCTCAAACGAACAGCACGGATAATCCGCGAGCTGTTCCATCGTGATCTTCTTCTGGGAAGCCAGCGGATGATTTTTTGCGAGAAAGACGCAGATGTGACAGTCAAACAGCGGCACAAACTCCAGCTCATCGCGGCGGAAGATCTTCTCGAGAACCTCGCGGTTGAAATCGTTCTCGTACAGCACGCCGACCTCGCTCTTCAGCGTCCTGACGTTGCTGATCACCTCGCCTGTCTTCGTCTCATGCATGGCAAATTCATATTTGCCGAATCCGTATTCGCGGACCAGCTTGATGAACGCCTCCACGGCAAATGAATAATGCTGCGCCGAGACAGAGAACTTCTCTTTGGAATCCGACTTGCTCACAAAGCGGTCCATAATCAGCCGGTAATGCTCCATCATCTGCCGCGCGTAACCGAGGAATTCCTCGCCGTCCGGCGTCAGAATCACGCCCCGGTTGGACCGGATGAAGATTTCGATTCCAAGCTCTTCTTCGAGTTCCCGGATGGCATTGCTGAGGCTCGGCTGTGTGATGAACAATTTCTCGGCCGCCTTGTTCATGGAATGCTGGTCGGCCACCATGACCGCATATCGAAGCTGCTGCAGTGTCATTCGCTCATCTCCTCTTTCGCGTTCCCGTCTTCCGCTCCGCTTTCCTTCTTATCATAATCGTCCAGAAAACTGTGTGTGACGCCGTCCTTCTTGTACGCCAGAACCGTGGAAAGATTCACATTTGTCATGGAGTTGAAAATGTTGCTCTCCACGAACGGATTGTCTTTCTTCATCTGCCGGATGAGTTTTTTCGTGGCGAGGCGCGCCGAATTGGTCGTCCCGTCGGACGCGCAGGTCGTACACGTTTCCGTAAAATGGCAGGCACACTGCAGGAAATGTAAGTTGTTGGCATCCCGCCAGCGCTTGATGTCATCCTCGCGGACCAGATACATCGGCCGGATCAGTTCCATCCCCGGAAAATTCGTGCTGTGAAGCTTCGGCATCATGGTCTGAATCTGAGCGCCGTAGAGCATCCCCATGAGCGTCGTCTCGATGACGTCGTCGTAGTGGTGGCCCAGCGCAATCTTGTTGCAGCCAAGCTCCTGCGCCTTGCTGTAAAGATACCCGCGCCGCATCCTGGCGCAGAGATAACAGGGCGATTTCGGCACCTTGTCAACCGTGTCGAAAATGTCCGATTTGAAATAGACGATCGGGATCCCCAGAATCTGCGCATTTCTCTCTATTATATGCCTGTTCGTCTCATTGTAGCCGGGATCCATGCACAGATACGTCACATCGAAGTCGAACTTGTTCTGCCGCTTCAGCTCCTGAAAACACTTGGCCATCAGCATCGAGTCCTTGCCGCCCGATATGCAGACGGCAATCCGGTCCCCCGGTCTGACCAGCTCATAGGTCCGCACGGCTTTTGTAAATTTCGAGAGGATCGGCTTGTGAAAGGTCTTGCGGATGCTCTGCTCGATTTGTCTTGTCCGCTCAAGGCGCGCTTCCGGGCTGTTCTGCTCTTCCGTGTGAAAGGCGTGGAGCACCCAGGACGCATAGCCGCCCAGCATGTTGTACACCGTGAGGCCGCTTTCCCGCGCGAGCCACTCCGCCGCCGCACCCGAGCGCACCCCGGACGCGCAGAAGACGCAGACCGGGCGGCCCGACGCCGCATAGATGATCTTTTTCAGAATCCGGGCAGTCTCTTGCTCGTCGTTCTGATACCCTCCGGCTTCGACAGGGAAATGACTTTGCGCCACGTGCACTGCCTCCGGCACAACTCCATAATGCAGCTGATCGTCCTCCCGGATATCCAGCAGCAGATATGAGGTCTCCGGCACTTCATCCAGCTGATCCCAGCTGCAGTGTTCCGTTTTCACAAGTTCTCTCAGTTCCATATCGTTCCTCGCAGCCGGCCCCGTTCCATCGGGTCCCTGACATAACGAGAGTATTATAATCGCTTTCCGCCTCCGCGGCAACGATGACAACAATCCCGGAATGACAAAAACAGGACCGCTGCCCCTCTGACAACAGTCCTGTTTCATATGTTATCTGAAATACGCACGTCCCGGATCCTGCTGCCCCGCAGGAAAATCTCAGAACGTGAAGAACAGTCCCATCTTCTTGAACGGCTTGCGCAGCGCCATGTAGAGCACTACGACAATCACGGCGGATACGACTGAATTGATGACCGTCACGCCGAAATTGATGGCAAATGACACATCCGCAGCCGCTTTTCCGAGAACTACGATTTTGTACACGTAGCGGAGCGACGGATCGACGAATACATTGAACAGAAGTCCGACGATGGTCGCCGCAATCACCCAGCCCAGGATTCCTTTCCGGTCGGTGCGGGTCGTGATGTGGCCTGCCTTGTGGGCGATCAGTCCGACGATGACGCCCATCAGGAATTTAACGATAAACGTCACCGGAGCCTCGACAATGTAAACCGGATCGATCAGATCCGCGATCGTCAGGCCGATGGCGCCGCCGAGACCGCCGTACACGCTCCCCAGGAACAGGGCGCCCAGAACGACAAATGCGTTTCCGAGATGTACGGAAACCTGCCCGCCTCCCGGCGTCGGAATCCGGATGGAAAGGAATGTAAATACTACATATGTGATTGCCGCGAAAACGGCCGCAAACGCCAGTTTTTTCAGATTTTCAGATTTTTCATGCGGCTTTGCCGTGCCTGCTGCTGTAGATGCCATACTCAAACCCTCTCTTTTCACTTGATTTCTGCTCTCGCAGATTATGTATCCAAGTATATCCGGATTTGGTATTATGGCAATTACCAGTTTTTGATATTTTTATATAACCAGATTTGCGGGACGTCCGCACATTTGTCATCGCGGCAGCAGACCGGTCAGGACTTCCTGAATGTCATGTTGTCCCTGCTCCAGAGCCTGTCGTACGCGATGCCGGTCACGCGCTCGCAGATCTTCTTCTCTTCCTCTGTCGTCACGGAGGAATCCTCGCCTCTGCGGCGGGCAATTTCCTTCTGAACCACCTCAAACTCATGGCGCTGAATCGGAAAACGCAGGCCGAGAATAAAGAGGCCGGTCACCAGAATTACCGGAACGAAGACATAGATAAGCGCGATGCCCCGCTGTGTAAACGCCGACTGGCGCAGCCCCTGCGAAGCGAGGGACGAGTCATATCCGACCGCCGCGATCAGCCATCCGATGCAGGCCGAGGACAGTCCCGACGAAATCTTTCTGGCAAATGTCGCCATGCCCGAAACCGTGCCCGGGCGGCGCACCGACGTCATCAGCTCGTCCACATCCGCCATGTCCGCCATGATCGCGAAAATACTGGTCAGAGTCGCCGCGTTGCCGGCGCCCACGAAGAATGTCAGAATGAGAATCGGAACGATGTCGGCTCCTTCATAGGAGAAGAACAGGAGCAAAAGCATGGCCACGATGCGGATCGGCGCGCCGATGAGAATTGTGGTCCGCTTGGAAGTCTTTGCCATGATCGGCCCGAAAATCAGCATGCCGATGAGCTGCGCGATCAGCATGGTCGCCATCAGGTAGACCATATAGTTTTTGGAATATCCGTTGAGAACATCGTCGACATAGTAGACCGCCATGCCAGACACGAAGTCCGTTCCGCACTGGCCCGTCAGATAAATGCCGACGAAAATCCTGAACGACCGGCTCTTGAACACACTCGCCGCCTGCACGAAACTCTCGCCCAGACTCGACTTGACCGGCTCCTTCTGCTTTTCCCACGTCCCGGCAAATGTCCCGAGCGACGTGACGCCGTACAGAATGGCAAAGAGAAACGCGACCTGCAGATACGACGCGGCATCCGTGTTGTCCTTGATCATCAGCGACGGAACGAGGCCGGAGACCATGGAGCCGAATGTCGACCACAGCATGCGCACATTCGAGAACTTCGAGCGCATCGCGTAGTCTTCGACCATGTCCGGCAGCAGCCCGTTGTACGGAACCATTATGATGGTAAATGCTGTCGAGAACAGCACATACATCAGCACGTAGAATATAAACTCGACTGCCAGGTTATCGGTCGGAATCGTCAGCCACAGCAGGATGAACGCCACCGACGTGAGCAGACCGCCGACAAGAATATAAAAACGCTTCGCGCCGAATCTTGATGTGGAACGGTCCACAATGTTGCCCATGATCGGGTCCGTCACGGCGTCCCATACATGTCCTATCAGCGGAATGAACGCTGCCAGTGCCGCCGGCATTCCGAGCGCTTTGGTCATAAACACCGTAAAGAAGGTGTTGATGATGACGAAGGCGCCGCCGCCTGAAAATTCCGCCATACCGTACAGCATCTGGGCGCCCAGACTGTTGGACGGTTTTCTGCCGCTTATCTTTTGCATATCAGCCTCTTTCAATATCAATATTTGGAAACCCATACCCTGCCTCCGGGTTCCCATAATCTGTACCCATTATAGAGCAGCGTCCGTCTGAAAAAAAGTCATAATGCCAAAATTTTACATAGAATGAACCCCATTTCACAGCAACTTTACAATAGCCGATGATATAATAAAAACAGATATGTCCTGTTATCAGGAAGCATTAAAGGAGGCACCATTTGAAATCAGACAGGTATCCGAAAGTCGCCGCATTGATCGACATCGGCAGCAGCGAAGCCCGAATGCAGATCGCGCAGGTGCGGAAAGGGAAATTGGACCGGCTGGAGGCTCTGTCCTATCCGATCGCGCTCGGACACGACGTATATTCTGTCGGACGGGTCAGCCAGGCAACGGTCCGCGAGCTGATCAAAGCTCTGGAGGGATTCCAGAGTGTCATCCGCGGATACGGCACCGTTCAGACGCTCGCCGTGACCACCAACGCCCTGCGGCGCGCAGAAAACCGCGCTTTTGTGCTGGATCAGATCAAGATCCGCACAGGGCTTGACGTGGAGGTTCTGGAAGACAACGAGGAAAAATCACTCATTTACTATGAAATGATCCGCACACTCCGCGAATCCGGGACGCCGCCGAAAGACACGACACTGTTTTCATTTGTCGGGGCCGGAAGCGTCGGAATCGCATTCTACAACGGGAAAACGATGTACGATTCCATGACCGTTCCGACGGGCGCCCTGCAGCTCGGAGAGATGTTCCGCAGCATTCAGCAGGCGACCGACGACTTCGGGCATGTGATCGCCGATTACATCCACTCCATGCTCACATATGACAACCTGGAAGCGGACTGCCGCAACATAAAGAGCGCCGTGTTCACCGGCAGTATGATCAACGTCATCGCAGCCCTGACAGACTGCCCGTTTGCCGACAACATGTACCGGATCCCGGTTGCGAAAATGCGGGATCTCTTTGATCAGATCCGCGCGCAACGGCCGGAAGAAATCGCGATGCGCTATAAAATCAGCATCCGGAAAGCAGAGGCTCTCTACCTCTCGCTGGCGCTGTATCTGTCGCTGATCGGCTTTACACAGGCCGACATGATTCTCTCACCGCGCTCGGACATGAGCGACTGCCTGATCCGCGGCATTCTGATTCCGGCGGAACAGGAAAAATACAGGAAATATCTTCACGAGATCATTCTGTCCTGCGCGGACACCACCGCGCGGTTCTATCACTGCAATGAAGCCCATTCCAGCTACATCCGCGGAATCTGTCTCAAGATGTTTGACAGGCTTTCGGTCAAGCACGGCCTGAGTGAACGCGACCGCACGGTCCTTGAACTGGCGTGCATGCTGCACGAGTGCGGACACGCCGTATCAGCCCGCCATCATCTCCAGTCCGGGTATGATGTGATCCGGCACACCGATCTGATCGGCGCCACAAAGCAGGATATACTGCTGGCCGCGACGATCGCCCGCTACAACGAACTGGAAGAACCGGACATGACCGATCCGGAATTCATGACTCTGCCGGAAGATGTCCGGGGAAAGGCCGCCAAACTGACAGCCATATTCCGGGTGGCCAACGCGCTGGACAACACGCACACCGAAAAGCTTTCCGACATCGCAGTGCGGATGCGCGACGAGACCATGGAAATCTCCGGCCGGACCGGCGAGAACATGTATCTCGAGAAATACGCATTTGAACAGTGCGCCGTATTCTTCTCGGACGTATTCGGAATCGGCATCCGTCTGCGCGTCAAAGATATTCTAAGATAAGAAAGCAATAGGAGGGGTAGAAACTATGCCCGAGGACAAAACCGAAAAGAAAAAAGAGAACACCAAAAAGGAAATAAAAGAAACCGTCATGAAGCCTCTGAATGAGACCATTCCCGGGGCTGCCTACCCGACGGCCAAAAAAGATGTGACACTCGCCGGCGTCAGGCCGCTCGCGCAGCCTGAAAATCCGTATCCGTACTACAACCGTGAGCTTTCCTGGGTAGATTTCGATGCCCGGGTCCTGGACGAAGCGTATGAGGCGGAGAACCCGATTCTCGAGCGCTGCCGTTTCCTCGGAATCACAGGCAGCAACCTGGACGAATTCTTCATGGTCCGCGTGGCCGGCGTTCAGATGCAGGTTGAACACAAATACAACAAACGCGACGCGTCCGGACTGACGCCGGAACAGCTGTACGCACAGCTCTCGAAAAAAATACACGATTTTTCCGAAAAGCAGTACTCCTGCCTGCGCCACTCCATCCTGCCGACGCTTAAGCACGAGGGGATCGAATTTATCCGGCCGTCCCGGATGAACGAAGAACAGATGAAATACATCCAGACCTATTACGACAAGGTGCTGTTTCCGGTCCTCACGCCGCTTGCCGTCGACAACTCCCGGCCGTTCCCGTTTCTGGCCAACAAGAGTCTCAACATCTGTGTGAGGCTCAAAGTCGACGAGACGACCGAGGATGAGCGCAAAGGCAAGGACAAAAACAAGAAGCGCAAAGAAAAAGAGCCGCAGGAGGCATTTGCCGTCGTTCAGGTGCCCGGAATCATGCAGCGATTCGTGGAAGTTCCGGGTTCGGCGGAGCACACGTACTGCCTTCTCGAAGACATCATCATCTGCTTCATGGACAAGCTCTTCCAGGGCAACGAAATTCTCTGCTGCAGCCCGTTCCGCATGACGCGGAACTCCGACCTCGAGATCGACGAAGAGGCCGAAGATCTTCTGATCGAAATCCGCGAGTCCATCAAAAAGCGCAAGAGAGGCAAACCGGTGCGCCTCGAACTCATGAGCGGATGCGACAGCGCCACACTGAAATTTCTGACAGAACAGCTGGACGTCCGAAAGGAAGCCATCTACATGGAAAATGGTCCTCTCGACCTCACGCTGTTTTCGAAATTTGCCAACATCGAGGGTGAAGACCGTCTGCGCTACCCGAAACTCACCCCGGTCAATCCGCCGGCAGAATTTTACGGATACACCGATATCTTCCAGGCTATCCGCGAGAAGGACCGCATGGTGCACCATCCGTATGAGAGCTTCGATTCTGTGGTAAAATTTGTACAACAGGCTGCCGACGACCCGGATGTACTGGCCATCAAGGAAACGCTTTACCGCGTGTCCGGCCACTCGCCCATCATCGCCGCGCTGATCCGCGCGGCCGAAAACGGCAAGCAGGTCACCGTTCTGGTCGAGCTGAAAGCGAGATTTGACGAGGAAAACAATATCAACTGGGCCCTGAAACTGGAACAGGCGGGCTGCCACGTCATCTACGGTCTCGTCGGCCTCAAAACGCACTGCAAAATCACGCTGGTGGTACGCCGCGAGGAAGACGGAATCCGCCGCTATCTGCACATGGGCACCGGCAACTACAACGACTCAACCGCCAAGCTGTACACCGATATCGGTCTGTTTACATGCCGCGAGCCGTTCGGCGTGGACGCCTCCGGTCTGTTCAACTTTCTGTCCGGCTATTCGCGGCCGCCGGTATTCAGCGAAATGATCGTCGCACCGCACGACATGCGCGGGGCTTTTGAAAATCTGATTCTGCGCGAGACAGAAAACGCGAAAAAAGGACTTCCGTCGGGCATCACGGCCAAAGTCAACTCACTGGTCGACCCGGATATCATCAATCTTCTCTACGACGCCAGCCGCGCCGGCGTAAAAATCCGTCTGATTGTCCGCGGCATCTGCTGCCTGATCCCGGGACTTGCCGGCGTGTCCGAGAACATCACAGTCATCTCCATCGTAGGACAGCTGCTTGAGCACAGCCGTATCTTCCGCTTCGAAAACGGTGGAAGTCCGCGGATCTTCATGGGCTCTGCCGACTGGATGCCGCGCAATCTGGACCGCCGCGTCGAGCTGGTGTTCCCGATTCTCGACGAAGATCTGAAAAAACGGGCATTTGCCATCCTGGAGACGATGTGGTCCGACAACGTGAACGCAAGACAGATGATGTCGAACAAAGAATATGTCCATATTGAACACAGGGGCAGACCTGCGGTAAACTCACAGCAGGAGTTCATCCGCTCTGCGCGCGAGGAGTTTGAGAAACTGAAGGCCGCAGAAGACGCGAGTCCGGCGCATCCGAAAGAGACGCCGCGCTCGGCGGATGAAGATGAAATCTGATTAAAATTCAAGGAGGAAAGTATGCTTAGAGTTGGTATTCTTACGAGCGGCGGCGACTGTCAGGGTCTTAACGCTGCCATTCGCGCCGTTGGCAAAGCATTGTACCTCGAATTCGGGAAAGATGTCGAGATCTATGGCATCCGCGACGGGTACAAGGGGCTGATCACCGGTGACTATTGGAAGATGACACCGAATGACTTTTCCGGCATCATCAATCTGGGCGGAACGATCCTGGGAACGAGCCGTGAACCATATAAGCTGCTGATCTCCGGGACGCCGGAAGCCAAAGAAAAGATCGAAGGCATGAAGTCCGTCTACAAGAAATTGAAGCTGGACTGCCTTGTGATTCTCGGCGGCAACGGGACGCACAAAACCGCCAATCTTCTGTCCGAGCTGGGCATGCACGTGATCACGCTTCCCAAGACGATTGACAACGATCTGTGGGGAACGGATGTCACGTTCGGCTTCCAGTCCGCCGTGGCTGTCGCGGCCAATGTCCTCGACTCGATTCACACCACGGCGACGAGCCACGGCCGTGTATTTATCGTCGAGATCATGGGCCACAAAGTAGGCTGGCTGACGCTGTACGCCGGAATCGCCGGCTCGGCCAACGCCATCCTTCTGCCGGAAATCCCGTATGACTCGAAAGTACTTGCCAAGATGATCGAAAAGCGCAGCAAGAACGGAAAGCGTTTTTCCATCGTCGCCATCGCAGAAGGCGCGATGACAAAAGAAGAGTCCAAGATGAAAAAAAGCGAGTTCCGCTCAAAGCGCGAACAGCAGGCATATCCGTCTGTCGCCTACCAGCTCGCCGATGAACTCGGACAGCTCACCGGACATGAAGTCCGCGTCGCTGTTCCGGGTCACATCCAGCGCGGCGGCAGCCCGTGCCCGTATGACCGCGTTCTGGCGACCCGCTTCGGCACCGCAGCCGCAAGACTCATCGCCGAAAAGAACTGGGGCAACATGGTCGGCATGCGCGACGGAGTCATCGTTCCGGTTCCGCTCAAAGAAGTGGCCGGAAAGCTCAAGAATGTACCGCTCGACAGCGACGTGATCCAGACGGCAAGAGACATCGGGATCTCATTCGGCGACAAGTAAAACGCCTGAGTGCAAAGCTTAACTGATCTGACACGAAAAAACCGCAGGATCCGGAAAATCACTTCCGGTTCCTGCGGCTTTTATGTCTGAGCGCGTCAGGTCCGCGCCGTTCCTGACAGGGAATCAGAGAAACAAGACGTCACATCAGCCCGAGGCCTTTGGCGACATTTACCACGAAGTCCTGGGCATTGGTCACGATGCCGTGCGCGGAGAGCGAACCGCGGTCGGTGAGTTTGTTCACCGTGAACTCCGAGATATCCACGCAGTAGAAGTAAACCTGACGCACGGTTCCGTCAGCGAGTACGCGGTAGGACGGCGTCATATTGCCCGTCGCGATCGTGTGCAGCATCGTCGCCATACAGATGACTGTCGTCGCCTTGCGGACCTGCGCTCTCATCGCGTCCTGAGCCTCATAGACGTTTCCGTATACCGGCGGCAGCGGTCCGTCGTCGCGGATCGAACCGGCCAGAACGTACGGCACGTGACATTTCTCACAGGTGTAAATGATTCCGTTGTCGATGTGCTCCTGTCTGATGAATTCCGGAATCGAGCCATAGTACTTCACGCGGTTGATCGTGTCCAGATGGTTGTAATGCCCCATCGGCACATTTTCCTGCGTGTAAATATTCTGTCCCAGCGCGGTGTGCAGATAGGCGCCTTCCAGATCGTGCGTCGCCAGCGCGTTGCCGGCCATGATCGCATCCGCATATCCCGCCTCAATAATCCGCGAGAATGCCCGGCGCGCGTCGTGGTCAAACGCAAAGGCAGGTCCCATAACCCATACGACATATCCGTGTTCTTTCTCGTATTTCAGCAGCTCATACAGTTCGTCATAGTCTCTTGAAAATGCCGTTTCTCTGGACCGTCCCTGACGGAACGCGAATGTCTGATCAAGCTTCCCTTCTTCATGGAAGCCTTCCGGATACACGTAAATGCCCTCGCTCGCGTCTTCTGTGCGGCCTACAATGACCTGGTCGCCTTTCTTCAGAAGACGGGGCTCGCGCACGATGATCTTTCCGCCTTCATAGACCGGGACGCAGTCCATCCGGCTGTCTTCCGCGAGGAGCCATTTGCCGTCCACTTTGAAGTATTCCGGGTAAATGCTCATCGCGTGATAGTGTTCCGGCGCCACAGCGTCCTTCGGCGCCCCCTCCAGTTTTACGTCGGGCGCTTTGACAAAACGCTCTTCACTGAAATCCGGCGGATAATACTTTCTCAGCTGAAATGCCATATCGATCCACTCCTTTCTGCACTGCAGTTTAAAATAAACGGGCAGAGCGGCTTATGTTTGCAAGCCGCTGCTGCCCGTCACCTTTGACGGAATCACCTGAATGTTCCGTTTTCAACTTCTTCAAAGAACTGTTCGCCGCTGCTCTCATAGAGCTCTTTGTCTGTCAGATAGGAAGCGGCGTGGCCGGCACCCTGCACCCAGACGATCCGCTTGGGTGCGCTGCAGGCGACATAGTTTCTCTCGCCATTTTCCGGGAGAACAAACTGGTCAGCCGTCCCGTGAATAAACAGAACCGGGATGTTCTCATTTCTTTCCAGAGCAGCCGCTACATCGGCGTCCGCGAATGAGAATCCCGCTCTCAGGCGGCAGTTCAGCTCCTCGATCCACAGCAGCGGATACGGCGGCAGATGCAGAACGCGTCTCGCCTGATCCGCAAAGATATCCCGGACGGAACTGTAGCCGCAGTCCGCGATGACGCCTTTGACGCTGGACGGAAGCGGCAGGGCCGTGGCGAGCTCGACGCTCGCGCAGCCCAGCGACACACCGAACAGGTAAATCGGAAGTTTTCCGCCTTCGTGGCTGTCGAGCCACACCGCCCAGCGGGCGATGTCGCGCTTTTCCAGAGCGCCATAAGTGATGTAATCGCCGCCGCTCTGATTTGTTCCTCTCTCATCGATCAGAAGCACGTCGCAGCCGATTCTGTGAAGCCAGCGGACCTGTCCGCCGAAATCCCAGAAACCGCTCACCCGGTAGCCGTGCGCACAGAGAACCGCGCGCTTCGGTGTCCTCTCGGTCGCGCCGTCGCCGGCGCCCGCCGGGAAAAACTTCGCATGAAGCCGCACGCCGTCATCCGCCGTGATCCAGACATCCTTCATCGGCTGCGCTTCACACCAGGCAACACCCATCTTCTTGCCGCGGCTGTAATCGGTTTCCTTTTCGTCCTTGCTCTTCCCGCTGAAGCGGGCGAGCGGGCCGTGCAGGTTGAGACTCTCTCTGGTGACCGCCAGCCGGAACAGCATCTCACAGCCGCCGCCGTACGCCGCCGCACCTAAGAATGCCGCCGCAGCAAGCGCCCTCTTGAATTTTTTACCCATATCAAACCTCTTTGCTGGTTTTATTTACAGCGTATCCGCGATCTCTTTGATCAGTTTCTCCGTATCGTCCCAGCCGAGACAGGGGTCCGTGATGGACTTGCCATAAACTCCCTCGCCGATTTTCTGACATCCCGGCTCGATATAACTCTCGATCATCAGCCCCTTCACCATGATGCTCAGCTCTTTGCTCTGCCGCATGCTGTGAAGAACTTCCTTTGCGATCCGGATCTGCTGCATATACTGTTTTCCGGAATTACTGTGGTTGCAGTCGACGATGACCGCGCGGTTCTTTACGTCGACATGCTGATACATCTCATACAGGCGCATGAGGTCCTCAAAATGATAATTCGGAACCGCCGCCCCGTGTTTGCTGATGGCGCCGCGCAGAATGGCATGCGCGTACGGGTTGCCCGTCGAATGCACCTCATAATTCCGATAGATAAACGTCTGTGGAGCCTGCGCGGCCACAATTGCGTTGAGCATCACGGAAAAATCGCCCGACGTCGGATTCTTCATGCCGCACGGTACGTCCAGTGCGCTCGCGACCATCCGGTGCTGCTGATTTTCAACTGACCGGGCGCCGACCGCCACATAAGACAGAACATCATCGAGGAAACTGTGATTCTCCGGGTACAGCATTTCATCAGCCGTGGTGAAGCCTGTCTGTTTGCAGACATCCAGATGCATCTTGCGGATGGCGACAAGGCCGTTGAGCATATCCGCCTTGCCCTCCGGGTCCGGCTGGTGCAGCATGCCCTTGTATCCGGTTCCTCTCGTACGCGGTTTGTTGGTATATACGCGCGGAATAATAAAGATTTTATCCTTCACTTCCCCGGCGACTTTCCACAGACGGATGCAGTAATCCAGCACAGAGTCCTCATTGTCCGCCGAGCAGGGCCCGATCACAAGAATAAACTTGTTTTCTTTGCCCGCGAGAATATCCTTGAGTTCCTGATCCCGCTTCGTCTTGTTGGCTGTGATCTCCGGTGTCACCGGATACATCTCCCGGATCACCTCCGGATCCGGCATCAGCCTTTCGTACGTGATGTTCATAGATTCCTGAAGCCCCTCTTCAAAATAAAAAAGCCGCCGGCGGCCTCGCATTACCATTCTCGTCTAATATGTGTGCACTGGATGCAGGCCAGACACCACACGGGCACCCTCATCCGAACCGGCGGGCTTTTTAGTATTATACCGCCTTTCCGCTTTTATACAAACATTTCATACCGAATCCATGACAAATGTTTTCAGCGCAATGCCGGCATTTGCCATTCATGCTTTAAGTTTGCTTATTTTTGTTTTATACTGAACGGGCAGACTTCTCTGCGGAAAACAATTATTCTCAAGCGGCAGCCGGCGTGAATCCGGCCAGGAAGGAAGCTATGAAAGAGTACAGCCCCATCAAAGAAGGCAAGGTGCGTGAAATCTATGATATCGGCGACGCGCTGATCATGGTTGCCACGGACCGCATTTCCGCGTTTGACGTTATCCTGAAGAACAAGGTCACCAAAAAGGGCACTGTTCTGACACAGATGTCAAAGTTCTGGTTCGATTACACAAAGGACATCATGCCGAACCACATGATCAGCACCGATGTGAACGACATGCCGGAATATTTCCGCAAGCCGGAATTTACAGGCAACAGCATGCTCTGCAAGAAGCTGACGATGATCCCGATCGAGTGCATCGTCCGCGGCTACATCACCGGCAGCGGCTGGGCAAGCTATCAGAAGAACGGCACCGTCTGCGGCATCAAGCTCCCGGAAGGACTGAAAGAATGCCAGAAGCTCCCGGAGCCGATCTACACACCGTCCACCAAGGCCGAGCTCGGTGACCACGACGAAAACATCAGCTATGAAAAGAGCATCGACGTACTGGAAAAGAAGTTCCCGGGACACGGCCGCGAGTACGCGACCAAGATCCGCGACTACACGATCGCTCTTTACAAGAAGTGCGCGGACTACGCTCTTTCCCGCGGCATCATCATCGCCGACACCAAGTTTGAGTTCGGGCTGGATGAAAACGGAAACGTCGTTCTGGGCGACGAAATGCTCACGCCGGACAGCAGCCGTTTCTGGCCTCTCGACGGTTATGAGGCCGGCCACAGCCAGCCTTCCTTCGACAAACAGTTCGTCCGCGACTGGCTCAAGGCGCATCCGGACAGCGATTACAACCTCCCGCAGGATATCATCGACAAGACGATCGCCAAGTACAAGGAAGCCTACAAGCTTCTGACGGGAAAAGAGCTGGACGCGTAAGAGCCCGCAGCGCATATATCAGGTAAACAAATCTGAGAATTTATCCCGGCAGCCCGCAATGGACCGCCGGGATTTTTCTTGCCTATTTCCTAGTAATATGCTATGAATAGGCTGTAGTTATACTCTGTATGAAAGAAAGGATGTGCCTATGAATTACGCAGAAGAATCCCTGCGGCTCCACAACGAGTGGAAAGGAAAGCTGGAAGTGAAGCCCCGCGTCGCGGTGAACACCAAAGAAGACCTGTCTCTGGCCTATACGCCCGGCGTCGCCGCTCCCTGCCTTGAAATTCAGAAAGATATCAATAAAAGTTTTGAACTCACCCGCCGGTGGAACACCGTCGCCGTCGTGACAGACGGCACCGCTGTCCTCGGCCTCGGCGACATCGGTCCGGAAGCCGGCATGCCGGTCATGGAAGGCAAATGTGTGCTCTTCAAATCGTTCGGAGGCGTCGACGCCATCCCGCTCTGCATCCGCAGCAAGGACGTCGATGAAATCGTGAACACCGTGGCACTGCTCGCCGGATCATTTGGCGGCATCAATCTGGAGGACATCTCTGCGCCGCGCTGCTTTGAAATTGAGCGCCGCCTGAAAGAGCGCTGCGACATTCCGGTGTTCCACGACGACCAGCACGGCACAGCTGTCATCACGCTCGCAGGCCTGAAAAACGCCCTGACTCTCACCGGCAGAAAGCTATCCGACGTGCGCATTATCGTCAACGGAGCCGGCGCTGCCGCCATCTCCATCAGCAGGCTTCTTCTCTCGGCCGGAGCCACAGACATCACACTCTGCGACCGCAGGGGTGCCATCTACGAAGGGCGCGAAGGCCTGAATGAGATCAAATCGGAAATGGCAAAAGTGACAAACCGCGGCCGCCGCGCGGGAACTCTCGCCGACGTCATCGAAGGCGCCGACGTCTTCATCGGCGTGTCCGCGCCCGGCGTGCTGACATCTGATATGGTGCGGATCATGAACAAAAACGCCATTGTTTTCGCCTGTGCCAACCCGACGCCGGAAATTTTCCCGGACGACGCAAAGGAGGGAGGCGCCGCCGTCGTGGCGACCGGCCGCAGCGACTTCCCGAACCAAATCAACAATGTCCTGGCATTCCCGGGCATCTTCCGCGGCGCTCTCGACGCGCGCGCGAGCGACATCAACGATGCCATGCTGATCGCAGCGGCCGACGCACTGGCCGGCCTTGTGGGAGACAAACTCTCCGCCGACTACATCATCCCGGAAGCCTTTGACCCGCGCGTTGCCGGAGCTGTCTCGGCAGCGGTAAACAAAGCCGCTCACGAATCCGGTGTGGCGAGAATCTGAACAAAATTAATGCCGGCGCCCCTGTCTTTAAGCAGCTTTCAGGCGGCGCCGGTTTTTTATGTATTTTCTTTCAGTCTCTGATATTCCTCTTCCGAATATGGGAAGAATTGTTCCGTGCTTGAACCCGTACGGGAAAGTGCAGTCTCTGCTCTCCGTCCGGCGTCTTCTTTTCCCTGAAATGTACAAACAGATAATTTGTCATGGATACTTTCCGTATTACGAATCCTCGCGGTAAATGTTCGTCGACAAATACTTGTACGCGCTGTCCGCGCAGACGCAGACGATGGTCTTGCCGGCGGCTTCCGGTCTTTCGGCGATTTTGCGGGCGGCGAGAACCGCGGCCGCTGCCGACTGTCCCAGAAAGATGCCGTCGCTTCGCACCAGATCGCGTCCTGTCGCGTACGCCTCATTTGCATCGAGGTCGAGCACCTCGTCGCAGTGAATCTGATATTGCCCGAAAAACGCCGGGACCTTGTCCTCGTCGACGCCCGCAAATGCCGTGACGCCGTCGATCGTGTTCCGCTCCGGGTGCGCGCTGTCTTTGCGGGACGATGGCGCCGGCTGGGCGCCGATGATTCTGAGAGCGGGATTCTTTTCTTTCAGGAACCGTCCGCATCCGGCAATCGTTCCGCCCGTACCCGCCAGCGCCGTGAAATAATCCACTTTTCCTTTTGCCGCTGCCCAGATCTCGGGGCCCGTTCCATAGTAGTGCGCTTTCACATTGGCCGGATTCGTGCCCTGATTGATGAAATAATAGCCGTGCTCGTCCGCGTATTTCTGGATAAGCACATAGAATTTTCCGAAGTTCATGCCTTCGGAGCGGATCATTTCCTCCACACCCGGAATATCCCTGAATTCCAGGAAAATACTGCCATACGCTTTCAGAATCTGTGTGCGCTCTCTCGAGACGCCCGGCTGCAGCACCGCCGCAAAGCGGTAGCCCAGCGCGTTGCAGTACGCCGCCAGCGCGATGCCGGTGTTTCCGCTCGTAAAATCGATAATCACATCGCCGGGGCTGATCTTTCCTTCCCGCTCGGCTTCGCGGATCATATAATACGCAGCCCGGTCCTTCACTGACCCCGAGGGCTCAAAATACTCGAGCTTCGCCAGAATCCTGGCAGAGAGCCCGTGCTCTTTTTCATATCCCGACAGTTCCACAAGAGGCGTGTGCCCCACAAGCTCGCAGATCGACGAATACAGCCTGTCTTCCATAGTTTCCTCCCTTTCTTTTTCCTCTCACTATAACACGAAAAGAAGGAAGCGCATTATTCACAGATGCTGCATCTGCTCAAAGCTCCGGACTATAACAGCACCGGGGCACCGTCATCTGCCGTCTGTCCGGAACATGGGAAGGATCACCTGATACAGCGCCTTCAGGATGATAAAGTACACAATGGTGTCAATCGGCAGCTGAATCATGTTGGACAAAATGCGGGCGGGCAGAATCGCGGAGAAAGCCTTGCCGTAGAGCATGTTGGCCCAGAGCGTGTTCATTCCGATGTTCACGATCACCTTGACAAGCAGCTGGGCAAAAAAGAAGCGCAGAATCGTGAGCTTCTTCTTGTACAGCATCATGCCGTAGATGATGGCGGCGACGATGGCGCTCAGCGTGTAGCCGGGGAAAAACGCGCCGTCCGGTTTGATGAAGAACTTGATCAGATCCATCGCCCCGCCGAAAATCGCTCCCACGGCCGGGCCGAAGAATGCGTCGACGATGATGTTCGGAATGGCGCTGAATCCGACCTTGAGATACGGCCCAAGCGAAATGCTGGCGACGGATCCCAGTACGATGGACAGCGCGCCCATCAGGCCGCAGCACACGACGACCCTCAGCTTCTGAAATTCTTTGATGGAACTCGCGAAACTGCTGACGATGTTTACAGAACCCATAAAAACACCTCCTTCGCAGTATCTCGTACCACATAAGGAGGTGTGTTCACCCAATATGCAGCAGCGGGATGCGGAATCGACACGGCGGATCCTCTCTCCCGTCAGCTTTTCCTGACGGCGGACCCTTCGTTCTGACGGCAACTCTCCGTCCGTCAGACACTTGACCCATCGAAACCTACTCTGCTTGACTATATTCGGCAGCCGCAAATGACTGCTCCGAGAATCAGGATAGTCTTTTGCCGGGCAAATTGCAATAGACGATGTGCTTTTCATGGCAAATGCGGCCGCTCAGCCCATCTCTTTCATCAGTTCCAATACCCGCGCGGCGCACTCGTTGACCTCATTCCGGCTCACTCTTCCCGCCTCCAGGCCTTCCAAGAGGCGGCTGAAATCTTTTTTGGATCCCGGCATATACAGATCGTTTCCGGAAGTCGCGACGGCCGCCGGATCCGGGAAAGGATATTTTTCATGTCCGCTCTTCATGCCGCCGACAATCCAGTCCGTCATCACGACTCCTTTGAAGCCAAACTCGCCGCGGAGGATTCCCGTGACAAGCGCCAGGCTCTCGGACGTGTGAACGCCGTTAATGAGATTGTAGGATGTCATCACCGCCGCCGGACGCGATTCCCTCACGCAGACCGCAAACCCCCGGAGATAGATCTCCCGCAGGGCGCGCGCACTGACATGGCTGTTGTTCGTATACCGGCCTGTCTCCTGATTGTTGGCCGCAAAGTGTTTGATCACCGTACCGCGCCCCGCGTGCCGGTTCACGCCGCGGGTAATGGCGGCCGCGATCTGGCCGGACACAAGCGGATCCTCTGAGAAATACTCGAAATTCCGCCCGCAAAGGACACTTCTCTGAATATTGAGCGCCGGTGCCAGCCACAGATTCACGCCGAAGCGCTCCATCTCACTTCCGACCATATCTCCGAACGCTTCGGCAGCCTTCTCATCAAAACTCTGCGCGATGGCCGTTCCGATCGGAATCGCCGTGCAGTACTGATGACGCATTGGTCTGTTCTTCGGCTTCCTGACGGAAATCCGGCTCAGCGCGCGCCGCAGAAATGCCGGCAGAACCCTGAGGAAAGAAAGCGGCACAGCCCCCGCAAGCGAGTGCGCATTTCCCTTTTCATCCCTGTAATAGTCCTTCGCCAGGCGAAGCCCCGCCGGGCCGTCCGCCATGATCAGGCCGGGAACCCCCTCCGCCTCAAAGATATCCGTCGTCTCTCCGGAAGCACCCGCGACCCGGCGCGACGAATTGCCGATGACTGACTGCTTCAGTCCGCCTTTTTCATCAAATCGTCCCATAAGAAGCTGCGCCGCCTCTGAATCTGAGAGACGCCTCACTTCTTCCTCAGTCTCTTCTCTGACGCCGGCACCGGCGGCATCCGGATCTTCCGGCTCCGGCCACACAAGCGCATCCGGATCGAGCGCCAGTCTCTGATAACAGCCGGCTTTCACTTCAAAGTACGGATCCCGCCAGAGCGGCGATTTTCCCGGCTTCCAGTCCTCAAAACCCGGATCGCCGATATCCGCGCCGCCTTCTTTTACGCGCACGGTCTTCCCGAGCGTCAGCGCGGCCGCCTGCACCGTGTGACGGCTGTCCGTGCCGATCCGCAGAACGTACTCACCCCGCTCCAGCACATACGCCCGCTCCTGCGCGTCATACGAAGCCATCAGTGACGGACAGAATGAAAGCACAGCCTCCTGCGAACGGCCCGGCGCAATTTCCTCAGTCTTGACAAATGCGGCCAGCGCCTGAAACGGCTGGTCAAGCTTTTCCGACGGAAAAGACAAATACGCCTGCACAACTTCCCGCCCCGGGTGTCTGCCGACATTTGTCACGAGGACGCGGGCCGTGACGGTCTGAAGTGATGTGCGCGGCGCAAAGGTCTGGGCTGATTTTCCCAGCGACACGTCCATCACCTGCACGTCAAAATCTGTCCACGTCTGCCCGAATCCGAAGGGATACAGCGGTCTCACGCCGGCCGTGTCGAAATACCGGTATCCGACGTAAACTCCTTCCCGGTAACAGGTATCGTCCGGATCGCCAAACGTGCCGATTCCCGGAAGATCCGCCGACGCGCTCCAGCTCGCCGTGAGTTTTCCGGACGGATACGCATTCCCGAGAAGAAGGTCGGCAAGCACCGTTCCCGTCTGCGCGCCGAGCTGCGAGAGCAACAGTATATTCTTTACGCCGGTCAGCTCCGCAAGATCCACCGGACCGCCCACGTTGAGCACCAGAATGAATCTCGGATACATCCGGTTCAGCTCCAGAATATCCCGCACTTCTGTTTTGGTAAGCAGAACGTCTCCGTTTACTTTTTTCCTGTCCGATCCTTCGCCGGAAGTGCGCGAGAGCACATAAACCGCCGTGATGCACGTTTCTGACGGGCGGACAAGCGGAATATCGTACTCCGGTTCCGGCATCACCGCGCCCATGCCGTAGACAAACCGACTCACATGCGCCGCCCGCGCCTCACGGATGATTTTTTTCCGGAACGCTTCACCGGCCTGTGCCCGGATCTGATCATAACGGTCCAGCCAGCCCCTGGTTGTCACGAGAAAGCCTGCTTCTTTCATGCCCTCTTCAACGGACACGCGCTTTCTCGAATTCACCTCACCCGAACCTCTGCCGCCGTATTCCGTGTGCCGCGCGCCGCTGCCAAACAGCGCGATCTCACAGGGCTTTGTGAGCGGAAAGTTTCCGTCCTTCGCAAGCAGAAGCGTTCCGCCCGGCGCCAGGCGCCTGACAAGTTCCGCGTGTTTTGTTTCGTATGTTTCCACCTGAACCTCTGACAATACCTGACCTTAATAATGTTCAAAATTTGTCATCATTCTACCAGTTTAGAGCGGACTCTGCCACCGCGGCTGTGACTCAGTTGTCAGCACTCACAATTCCTTTTTTTCAAAACAATGAATTGAGGCAGACAGGAATACAAAGAAGACACACACGCTGGCACCAGCCAGAATGGCCGGTACGGCAGCACCGGATCCATCCAAAAACAGCTGGAATAATATTAATTCAGGGCGAAAGAATCTTACCAGAATCATCGGTACAAATACCATAATGAGTATCGTGGCAGTGACTATGTATTGGGCTTTTGCCATGCCGTATCGAATGGCGGCATTTGTATACAATCCATATAAAAATGCTCCCACCAAAAAGCCAAGCAGCAGCTCAGCGGCACTCAGGAAATTTAATCCGGGATGCAGAGCCGCTATTATCGAGTAAAGGGCGACAGATCCCGCAAAAAGAATCAGATAGCAGATATACTTTGCGACAACAAAGTTCTTTCGCGAATAGGGAGCGGCACAGAGCAAGGCTGCCGCATGCGGATTTTTTTCTTCTTCCACGGCAGCCTGCGACAGCCAGGTTACTACCACCAGGAGCAGAAAATACAAGAAAATCAAAAATCCGAATCTGTTATTCTGGAAAGAACTGCTGCCATCACTGGCGATCAGCACCACGATCATAAGCAGGCAGAGCACTGCTGTTCTGACGACAGCTTTTTGAGCCAGAAGGAACTCTTTCCTGATCAGATTGACAATCATCATGTTTACCCCCTGATGTACGCAATCATTATGTCTTCAATCGTCGGCTTTTCAAAAACCGCTTCAGGCATTACCTGCTTCAGTTCTGCGGCATGATCGGTAATTCCCGAAAAACCATAAGGTGAGACTTTGAGATTTTTTATAAGCGGTCTGTTCTGATCATCGAGCCAATCGCCATTGCCTTTGACGATGCGGAACGAGTCGAGCAGTTCATCCTTACTTCTCTCAAACAGAATTTTCCCTTCATGGATAAGAATCAGCATGTCCGCTGTCTTTTCCAGGTCTGAGGTGATATGTGTGGAGAAGAAGACTCCTTTTCCGCCGTTCCTCATATAGTCCATGACAATATCGAGAAACTGACTTCTGACCAGCGGATCAAGGCCGCTTGTCGGCTCGTCCATGATCAGAAGTTCTGCCTGATGCGAAAGAGCCAGCACCAGGGCAAATTTCATTTTCATACCGGTTGAGAGCGTTGCTATTTTCTGCGACGGGTCCAGTCCGAATTTTTTCATCATTGTCTGATAGTTCTCATCGCTCCATCTGGAATATGCCGGGGCCAAAATGCTTTTCATCTCCTTCATGGACAGGTCGTTATAAAAATAGCTCTGATCCATCACGATGCCGATGCGGTCTTTTATTTCCGGCAAATGTTCGTCCGCGTTCAGTCCGAAAATTCTGATCGAACCGGCGTCTTTTTTTGCGAGTCCGAGAATGGAACGTATCGTGGTTGTTTTCCCCGCGCCATTGGTGCCGATAAAACCGGTCACACATCCTTCTGGCAATGTAAAAGAAACATGATCGAGAGTGAATTTCGGATACCGTTTCACCAGGCCGCTCACCTCAAGAATGTTGTCCATGCTTATTCCTCCTCATACAGAATGTCGAGCATCTGAAGCATCTCGTCTTTCGCAATGCCAAACAGCTTTGCACTGTGAACGGCTTTCTGTAAATCCTGTTCAACCATGCGGCGCTGCGAGTCCCGAAGCAGTTCCGGATTTCCCATCGAGACAAAGGTCCCCTTGCCTGCCCTGCTCACCGCAAAGCCTTCTCTTTCCAGATCATCATAGACGCGGCGGATCGTGAGCACGCTGACGTGAACATCGTTTGCAAAATTCCGGATGGACGGCAGCAGTTCCCCGTCCTTCAATTCCCCCTTAAGGATGGCATCTTTGATCTGCTCTTCGATCTGCATATACAGCGGAACATCTGATGAATTGGATACGATAATATTCAATCCCGGCACCTCCCAACTGTGCATGTAGTATATGCACACTATATACATTAATCACATAGATGTCAATACGAAAAAAAGCTGTCGTTCCTCTTACAATACGGGTCACGAAATTTCGCTGATTCATTCGTGACGCCGGTATTGCCGGACACAGCAGCTTTTGAATTTATGACAAATTTTTACCTGATATTGCGGTTATCGGTCATCAGACGGGGTTGGCATCATCTGCCACGCGGACGACGACTTTCATATAGTTGCCCGGATGTGCCGAGATATCCGCAATGGTCTCCGGTGCCTCTTCCATGGAAATCACTTTTGTCAGGATCTTTCTCATATCTACTTTCTTCTTGTCGATCAGATCCAGAGCTTCCTCGAACTCACCCGCACTCGTACGGGCGCCGCGGATATCCACTTCCTTCTTGGTGATCACGTCCGTCGGAATGGAAGTCTCTTTGTGCGGCCAGCCGGTCAGGGTAATTCTGCCCGCGTTGGAAACATAGTCGAGCGTGCTGCGGATCGCCGAATTAGCGCCCGAGCATTCCATGACCTGCTGCGCCATCACGCCGTCTGTGATTTCCGCAATCCTTTTGACGGCGTCTTCGCTGCCGGAATTGATCGTGTACTCAATGCCGATTGACTTGGCAAAATCGAGACGTTCCTGCACCAGGTCGAGCAGAATCGCATGAGCGCCGTATGCCTGCGCCACCAGACCGGCCACCAGTCCGATCGGACCTGCGCCGATAATCGCGCAATACTCGCCGGCTTTCAGTCCGCCGCGGTGAACGCCGTGCAGAGAAATCGTAAGGGGTTCCGCCATCGCGGCTTCCTCCCAGGTCATTTTCTCCGGCACCTTGACCAGCAGATCCGCCGGATGCGTAAAATACTCCGCCATGCCGCCGTCCACATGGACACCGAGCACTTTCAGATCGGTGCAGCAGTTTGTCCGGCCGATGCTGCAGGGATAGCAGTGTCCGCAGTAAATGTACGGGTCTACCACAACGCGGTCGCCCGGTTTGATCCCTTTTTTGTTGTTTTCCGGAATGGATTCAACCACGCCGGCCAGCTCATGGCCGATAATTCTGGGATATGTGACAAGCCCGTTTGTCCCTCTGTATGCACCGATATCGCTGCCGCAGATGCCGGCCGTCACGATGCGGATCAGGGCTTCATTGTCCTTCGGAACAGGTTTTTCCACTTCAATGCAGGCAATATCCTGTGGTTTTGCCAGACGAATTGCTTTCATGTCATACTCCTCTCACACTTCTCCTGCCATTTTACCGGTTTGACACATCTTTGCAGAACCGGCATCATTTATAAAAAGCCGCTTCAGGAGATACTCAGGCGGTTTCGTTTCTGTCCCAGACGCGATAATAAACGCGCCCGTAAGAACGCCGATATTATACTTCAGTTCACCGGCACACTGCAAATCCGAAAATAATATTGCAAGCGTGAAGATTCACACTGAATTCTAATGTGCTATATAAAATGTATTACATATCAAAACTTGACTTACAAAGTAGTTATGTAATACTAAGTAGAAAAGATATTGGCAAGAAACTTTAGATATACAGTAATTTTAGTATCAAAGCAACACTCAGTGTGGAAAATCGGATGTATGCAATAATGCAACGGGCAGAATAGTTTCGTGAAAAAATGCAGTATTGCGTATTCAGGAAGTAATCTATAAATTACTGACATTTGAGACAATGAAACAGAAAACATAAACAATAAACGAGGCATAATACATGTCTTCTTGAATATACATAAAAGAATTCAACGAGTGGAAAAGAGTTACTAAAAGACATATAAGATCTTAAACAACAGATGCAGACACCGTTTTGAGAAGAATGAAGTCTTGCCATGATGTTCAAGTAAAATGAGATTCACAAGATGAACTGCATTCACCGATACATTTAAACGTTACTTTAATTATTAGATGGGGGGCTAATAGTATGGGTATAAGATATAGAAAGAGCATCAATCTGGGTGGCGGTTTTCGTATAAACATAAGTAAGAGCGGAGTTGGTTACAGCTGGGGCACTAAAGGTATACGCTTTACAAAAACCGCCAAAGGCACAACGAGGAAGACATATTCAATACCGGGAACAGGACTGTCTTATGTCGAAGAAAGTGGGAGAAAAAGAAAGGCCCCCGGTATTTCAAAGCAAAATAGGAACGTTAATCAAATACAGCAGCCATTATCCAGCAGCGTAGTCAGTACAGAAAATGTGAAAGTTAGCGATTATCAGCCTACGGAATATAAGGAGCTGCTTAACCAGTTAAAAAAAACTCAAAGGCTCGACTATCTCAGCACCTGGTTAATTATCACAATTATTCTTGCAGCATACCCACTTTTCATCTGTACTGCTATCGCTGGCATAGTATTAAAGATTATTGTTCGCATCAAAATGAAAGTGCCAATGGAGTATTCTTTTGACAATGAGTCAAAGGAAGCATATGAAAATCTATCAGCAATTTGGATGAGCCTGAACAAGAACAAAAAGTTCTGGCAGACCATTTCAGAAAATACTCTAAATATAAAAATAAACGGCGGAGCATCACGCGGTGTGAATAGGATATCTGCAAAAGCAATCGGTAAGCTGCCTTCCTATATCAGATCAAATATACAACCTTTTGGTCTCAAGCTGCGCAAGCAGAAAGTTTATTTCTTACCAGATAAACTCTTGATTATTTCACACACAAATGTTGGTGCTCTCAACTATTCAGATGTAAACATGAACTTTGGCACGACTTACTTTGTCGAAACAGATGCGGTGCCTAAAGATGCACACATTGTAGGTCAAACTTGGCTCAAGGTAAATAAAAATGGCACCCCCGATAAAAGATTTAAAAATAACAGGCAAATTCCTGTTTGCGAGTACGGCAAAGTGCTGATTAACTCAGGAACTGGCTTAAATATTGAGCTTATGTGCTCAAATAGCGACACGGTAAAGAAAATGCAAGAATCTGCTACAAAGTTCACTGCATATCTCAAATGATTATCAAATAACAGTGAGCTTGAAATCGTGACAATATGGAATAAAATCGGTTGGAGGAAAAAACCGCATGCCACAAAGCTAGATCTATAGAATTAAAGAGAATCGGTTCCAATCGATCAAAGCAATGTTCGATTGATTATTGAAAATGCTTTCTTTTCTGCCTATTGTCAAATAAAGATAAAAAGCCCCGGAAAGCAACATAGTTACGGCCTTCCGGGATATTTGTTCTGGAGCATACGGGACTTGAACCCGTGACCTCCTCCATGCCATGGAGACGCGCTCCCAACTGCGCTAATGCCCCGATGAAGTTATATTACAGGTATACGAAGAAAGTTGCAACTGTTTTTTCCTGTTGACGCTGCTGCGCGTCCCGAACTTCAGGTCTGAGCTTCCAATTTACTTTTCTTCCGGTTCCGATACATTGTCGGCGTGCCTCCGGTCTGGCTCTTGAAAAACCGGTTAAAAGCCGACACGCTTCCAAAACCGACCGCTGCCGCGATATCAATCACCTTCTCATCCGTATCCGCAAGAAGTCTTTCCGCTTCTTTCAGCCTGAGCTGATCCATATAGGCTTTGGGAGTGATCCCGTAAGCATCCTTGAAAATGTCGGTCATTCTGCGGTCTGAAAGGCCGAGCTCTTCCACGTGGTCTCGCCATTTCGCCTGTTCGGCAAACAGACTCTCGATGTGCTCCTTTATCTCCTGCGCGATCTCCTTCATCGGATAGTACATGAGCAGATCGCTCCGGCACCGCTTGCACGGCCGATACCCCGCCTCCAGCGCCTCTTTTGCCGTCGCAAAGAATTCGACATTGTCCCTGTTTGGCTTTTTCGACGGGCAGGAAGGGCGGCAGAATATCCCCGTCGACTTCACGGCGTAGAAAAATATTCCGTCATACTCCGCGTCATTGCGGACGAGCGCGTCGTACATTTCATCTTCCGACAATGCCTTCATTTGATCGCTCCTTCAAGTTTGAGAAGACTGCGCTTTCGCTCCAGTCCTCCGGCGTATCCCGTGAGCTGTCCCTGGCTCCCGACAACCCTGTGGCACGGAACAATTATGCTTATAGGATTGTGCCCAACAGCGTTTCCGACTGCCTGTGACGACATAGAAGCGCGGCCGCACCTTGCCGCTATTTTTGCGGCAATGTCTCCGTACGTTGTCGTCGTTCCATACGGAATTTCAAGCAGTATATCCCAGACCATCATCTGAAATTCCGTACCGATTCTGTCAAGCGGCGGCAAAAACGAAGGCTCTCTGCCCGAAAAATACACATCGAGCCACTGCCTGGCGGACCGGATGGCCTCTGTCTCTTTTTTCTCACATTTGTCATCGAGAAACCGGCCGAAGTATTTCTGGCCCTCAAACCACAGTCCGAACAGCCCCTTTTCGTCAGAGGCAAGGGTGATCTTTCCAAGCGGTGAATCATATTCGGATATATACTGCATCATGTTCTCCTTTTCCGGCTGTCCGCCGGATCTCTCAGGCCGGGAACCGCGCCGCCCGACACAGCCCAGAGATACAGACTTGCGACGCTTCCATACGGGCTGTACCGTCTCCGATATCTCTCAAAACGATCTCTGTCAATGCTTCTGTGCCGGTAAACCATCCGCATCCCGCGCAGAATGCCAAGATCGTTAAAACTCAGGATATCCTGCCGCTGCATTCCGAACAGCATGATCATTTCCGCGGTCCATGTGCCGACGCCCTTTAGCGAAGTGAGTCTTCTTATCACCTCATCGTCCGGCAGACTTCCAAGAACCGCCAGATCAAAGCTCCCGTCTTCTGTCTTTCCCGCGAAATCACAGATATAGGATGCTTTTCGGAACGTCGTGCCATACGACTGAATTTTGTCCGTACCGGCTCTCAAAACGCTCTGCGCCGTCACCTCGCCCAGATCATCCAGCATGCGGTTCCAGATGGTCGACTGCGCTTTTGTCGAAATCTGCTGTCCGATGATCTGATGAACCACCGAAGAAAACACGTCGGTGTCCGCCGGCCGGTTTATATGACCAATCTGGTCCATAACTGCGGCAAGCTTTCTGTCTCTCGACTTTAGATATCGGACCGCCTCGTCACCATACGTAAAATAAGAATCCATGTGTCCTCCTGAATCCTACTATAAGTCAATCCCACAAAGGATTCTTATCATTTTCGGAAATTCAATTGGCAAATGCTTCAGGTCCGTTCTGTTCCGGTTCTCAGGAGGTGCTTCCGTATTCGTAAACCGCGGTTCCACATGCGCTCAGAGTCACCTCGCCCTGAACCGTCTCGCCGGTATACAGAAAACGCACAGGTCTTTGCAGCGAAATCTGTTTTTCTTCATGCGCGAAGTTCAGCACAAAAAGGAAATGCCTGCCGTCCTTTTTCTGCAGAGCTATCTCTACTTCCGCCGGAGCCTTGATCACATCTGCGAACGGCTCCGTCAGCCCGAGATATTTAAGAACATACTCAGCTGTCTCCGACGAAAAGCAGCTGCCGACATGAATGACTCTCCCGGCGCCAAGCGCGTGCTCTGTGACGGCCGCCTCGTTCTGAAAGTATCCGTTTTCATACCGCCCGATCACCTTCGTGTCCGGTTCCGGCTCCAAAATGTCATTCCACACCGGCATCGGGATATGCTCACCGTCCGCCATGCAGGCGCGCACAGGCTCTTCGCCCGGACAGGCAAAGCTGAAATCCTTTACCGTCGTACCGGTGAGACGGGACAGAAGCCCCGGCTGCGGCATCATCACACAGTGGCCGTTCATGTCTTTATACCCGCTTCGGCACCCGAGCACCAGCGTCCCGCCGCCCCGCACATACGTTTCCAGCAGCGCGGCGCGCACCTCATCCATGATCACCGGATGCGGATAAAGCAGAACCGGATAGGCCGCAAGCTCAGAAATGTCAGTCTGATCGGTCACATTTACCATATCAAAAGGAGTGTGCGTGAGCTGGGCGGCTTTGAAAATTCCACGCTTTGACGGCTCGGCCACACTTCCGTGCAGATGATCGGCCTCCGCGTCAAACGTATTGTCATAATCTGTCACCATGGCAAATGTGGCACAGTATTCCGCCCCGGCAGCCGCGTCAAGCGTGCGCAGCTTTTTGTAGAAATCGCGGACTTCAGCCAGCCGCCGGTTGTCCCGGCTGTCGTAGTCAAGAATCCCGTGCCAGTAGATTTCCGTGCCGAACGTGGCCGTTCTCCAGCGGAAGAAGCTGATGTAGTCTGCGCCGTGAGCCACGGACTGCATCGCCCAGAGTGTGAGCTGTCCGGGGTGCGGAGAAGGCTGTCCCATGCGCGTCGTCCAGCCGCCGGGACCGGCCTGCTGTTCCATGATGCCGAAATGCGGACAGATTGAGCGTACCTGTGTGAGATTCAGACTCCAGTTTCGGTCTTTCAGCGATTCCGGGTCCGCGCCGCCCGCCTTCTGTCCGATCTGATACGCGAAATTCGGATACGAGTCATATGTGTAGACATCGAGAATATCACCGGCGAGTATGTGGTTGTCCAGATGGCCGAACATCCCGTTTGTCGTGATGAAATCCCCCGGCTTTTTGTATCTGCGGATGATATTGGCCTGCATCGCGGCAAAGCGCAGGCAGCTTTCCGAGACAAAGCGCAGATAATCGAGGTGCTGGTGCGGATTGACGCCGTCGTTTAAGACCGGACGCAGGATGTGAACCTGCTCCCAGTCCGTGTATGTCTGATTCCAGAATGCTGTCCCCCACGCGCGGTTCAGTTCCTCGAGGGTTCCGTATTTTTTCCTGAGAAATGCGCGGAAAGCCCTGTCATCCGACTCTGAGTAAAAGTCCGCCGTTTCGCAGTTGAGTTCGTTGTCGATCTGCCACCCCACAACAGCCGGATGTTTTCCGTAGTGAGCAGCTTCCTGTTCTACGATCCGCGCCGCGAATTTCTGATAGACAGGCGAATTGTAATTGTAATGCCGCCTGCCGCCGTGGCGGTACAGCACGCCTTCTTTTATGGCATTCAGCACTTCGGGATACTTTTCTGTCAGCCAGGCCGGCGGCGTCGCGGTCGGCGTTCCGAAGATCACTTTCATCTTCTGTTTTGCGCACAAATCCAGGAATTCATCGAAAAACTCAAACGTGAAGTGCCCTTCCTCCGGCTCGACCTTATTCCAGGCGAATTCCGCAATGCGTATGCAGGAAATCCCGGCCCCGCGCATCCGCCTGAGATCCGACTCCCAGAGCGCCTTGTCCCACTGCTCCGGATAATAATCAACACCCATAGTCTTAACGGGCCACTGAAACTTTTGTTTTTTCATCTACTACATTCCTTTTCTAATAAAACAACTTTTATTTTTCAAACACGCAAAGATGATTTAATAATATATATAATAATATTTACAATCTTTACAATTCTCTAAATTATAATCAGCAGAATACAAGAACTATCGATATTCAGGCGCAGAATACAAATATGTAACCGCTTGACATTTCTACCATTTATACAATAATAGAACTAATAAATCGTGTTTATAAAATATTGTAACAGATCGTAATTTGGGAAATTGCGTCTGTTAATATTTTTTATTGTTTTTTTAATTAGGGGGTATCAAAAATCATGGGGCAATATGATAATTACGACAATGCATATCAAATTAAAGCCGCTGAAAAAGCGCTGGTAAAGTTAAAAAAGAAAAGGAAACCGGATACATTTGCTATTGCACTGGCACAAAAGGATTTGGAAAATGCAAAATTATTCAATTCATGTCAGATATTTGGCAGCGTTGGATTCTTCTCAAGTGCCTATAATCCAAACCAAATGATAATGTTTAGCGATGACAATCAAGTTGTATGGTTTGGCGGTAAAATAATTCCATATCAAGACATTAAAAATGCTATGTTCCTTAAACATAACATTCAAAAATCATATACAACTACTAAGAAAAAAGGCACTGTTTCACGTGCAATCATAGGCGGTATGGTTGCAGGAGAAGTTGGCGCTATTGTTGGCGCAGCTTCCGCGGGCTCTGAATCCACAACCGATACCACAACAGTATTCAAAGATTTTTTCTATGAAGTAGATACAAAAGACGGACAAGGTTTCCAAATTGAATTTCCTGGAACAGGAATGTTCGACAATAAAATTTCAAAAGAATGGGAGAAATTGGATCAAAAGATGCACATGATCATAGAAAAATACAACATTAGTGATAATAATTCTTAATCAAAAACAGGGGGAGAATGTATGAAAAAAACAAATATTGTTATTGTCTTATTATTTTCTGCTATTATTTGCAGTTTAACTGCTTGTCAGAAAGCTGTTAAACCTGACTCATTAGATGATTTGAAAGACGATGATTTCGTATTTACTAAAGATTTTCCAGATTCAGAACTTCTGGGAAATATGCAGGAAGCCATTACTGAAATCGGAATGGATCCAAATGAGATTGATGGTTTCTATGTAGCACCAGATTGGGCAAACGGCCATAGATATATTTTTCAATACGGCGATATGGGAACTCGTTACTACATTTACGTTAATCAGGATAATTCCATTGAAAGTATAAATTGTGAAACTACAGATCTAAAGGTATATGAAAAAGGTTATGAGCCTTTTAACTATGCTGATGTAGAAAACAACCCTGACTATTATGCCAACGTGAGTCGTGAAACAGTAGAAGACTTTTCTGAAGAAACATCTGATGATGATGCTATTATTCTGACAGATGGAGATACAGGGCAATATGGTGAGTTATCAGATGATGGATACGTACATTTTATTGTTCCCGCTGGACAGTATCTTGCAGAAAGTCTCAGTGGGAATGTAAAAATTGCGCAAGTAAACATTAATGATGAAGAAGACTACACTTTTATTGCTGATTTCGATTCAATTGGTGATACAGCTGAAATCAGCGTTCTTGACGGTTATTATTTGGAACTGACAGTTAACGGGCAGGTGAAATTAACTGCTGAATAAAAAAATCCCAGATAGTATATAGAGTGTTTTGATATATGAAAATCGGACTGGATAGCTATTATCAACTATCCAGTCCGATTCTATATATGCAGTATACTCAAAAACGTATAAAACTACAAATAGCAGTTTATTGTGTCATCTTTCGCTCACCGCGTCAGGCGTTTTGTCATCCAGGTTCCTTTTTTCCAGCGGACAAGGAATGCCAGGGCCCGGCACCACTCATCGAGCGCCATACCGATCCACACTCCCCGAAGGCCCATATTCAGGGCGTTTCCGAACAAAAATGACGTTGTGACCCCAATCCCCCACATCGAGAGCAGGGCGCAGTACAGCGGGTATTTTGTATCGCCGGAACTGAGCAGCGCGTGAATCAGTATGATATTCACGGCCCTGCCGAACTCCAGAAAGAAGTCAATGACCAATACACTTGCGATCAGATCGAGCACTTCCGGGTCATGGGTGAAAATTCCGAAAACCAGGTCCGAATTGCGGAGCAGCAGAAAGCTCAGCGTCAGAGAGACAAATACGGCCAGAACACTGCTTTTCAGAACAAGAGGCTTAGCTTTTTCCGGTTTGCGGGCGCCGACATAATATCCCACTTTGATCTGTGTGGATACGGCGAGCGACGACGTAAAGATATACACGAAAGGCAGAATAGAACTCATGTATACCTTGGCCTGAACCACCATGGTTCCAAACGTATTGATGAGAGCTAGCAGAACAAACTGCATGCAGTTATACGAAATGGAATCCCCCGCCGCCGGAAGCCCGACAACAAAAAGCATCTTAACCGATTCCAGCGGAGGCCGGCCGCTCCCCCTGGATATCAGCGAAATTCCCGTCTTTTTTCTGACTGCCGCAATCAGATACGCGGCGCCGGCCGCTCTGCTGAGAGCCGTGGCAATCGCCGCGCCGAGAACACCCAGGCGCGGAAAAGGCCCATAACCGTTGATCAGACAGAAATTGAGCGCAATGTTCAGTACATTCATGATGGCCGATCCGAACATGATGTCCTGCATGTGCATGAAACTCTTCAGCACAGCGCTCGCGCCCATAAATATGCCCTGGAAAATCAGGCTTCCGCCCACGACGACGAGATAAGTTTCCGCATCTGCCCTCAGATTGTCCGGAATGTGGATCACATTGAAAATCGGATTCCGGAATACAACGAGAATGACCGACAGGACAGCTCCGAGAATCAGAATCATCAAAAATGACAAATGACTGAACTCATTGGTTTTCACCTTGTCGCCCGCGCCGATATACTGGGCCATGATAATCACAGTGGCCGTACATATCATGTCCAGGATCATGATTGCCATGTTCATGATCTGGTTCGCATTCCCCACTGCCGGCATGGCGGTTGGGGAATAACTGTTGAGCATGAGCTGATCGACATTGCCGAGCAGGATGCGGAGAACACCTTCCGCCACAATAGGAAATGACGCAGTCACAACCTGTCGGAAATCTGAAGGTCTGCCGCTGCGCAGCCCGGAAAGCCTGATCGCTAAATTATTGTAAGTATTCATCTGACTCCGTCTGTTCCGGATATATTTCAAAAATGCAGGAGCCTTCCTCTGCAAGAGCGATGCACGCAAATGAAATGCGGTTCATTTCACTGCCCCAGCTCGCCGTGAGTTTTCGGTCTGTGAGACTTCTGGTCTCCAGCGTCGGTTTCCAGGTCTTTTCGTCATATTTCAAGACCAGACGCTTCCTGCCGCAGGGGATGAATATTCTGCCGTCTGAAAGCTCCGGATGCGCCGGTGTCATGAAATGCATAGTCAGCGACTCGCATGTATTCAATTCCCATTGATCCTGCAGAATCACCTTTTCTGATTCCCGGTCCAGTGTCAGTCTGCGGCAGTACTTCTCAATTCCCGCCTCAGGCGGATAGGCCTTCTGGAGTTCCATCTGAATGCTGTCCGCCTGCTCTGTGCATTCATACCGGACATTTTCTGCGCGGTACTCTTTTCCCGCTTCCTGCATGCATCCGTTTATCGTCGGGAGATTGTGGTATTGGGACTGCATGGTCCATATTTTGTATCGGTCGGCCGAGAAGAAATACCGGCGGTATACTTCGACGCCTACATCGACGAGGCCCGGCATGCCGTTCTGGTAGACGACAAAATTGCCCACATCATTGTGATTGTGACTGTCTCCGTTTCCGCCGGCTTTGGCGCACAGGAACAGTCCTTCGCCCGCCGCGGCCTTTTCCCGGGAAACCAACACTTCTATACTCGGAAAATACCAGCTCTTCTCGACCGGACTGCTGGATGCCGCCGACGCCCGCATGTCAGCTGCATTTGTCAGGGTCAGCATCGCTCTCACAAGATCTTTTTCGCTGAAATTGTGATGGCTGATCTGATCCACAAAACAGTTCGCGCCGAAAGTCTCAAGCCCCTTGTCGTTCATGCGTTTTCCGGCCGTAAAAAGCAATTCGGCGGCAGGAACCGTTTTTGCGGACCCGTCCGCAAAGTTCACGACATAGCCGTTCCCAATATACATTCTGCGGATATAGTTGGCGAAATTGCGCAGTTTGGTGAACCCGTACGGATCCAGCTGTTTGTCAGTGGCTTCATAGAGCATCTCGAATCCCTCGAGCAGCATTCCGCAGGAGCGTCCCCAGTATGTCGCTCCCTCGTCGCACCCGCCGTCCTCCGGTATGCCTTTCAGGTAAATATCCAGCATGTCCATGGCTCTCACGCAGGCCCGTTTTCTCAGATCATCTTCTTCCTCGCAGAATAAAACGGCCGTGACACAGTTCATAATGCACCAGGGGGCCCAGTTGTTCAGATCTCTTCTCTCGGAATACCCCATCCACCAGTAATCGTAGCGCGTGAGAAACGGATCGATGACTCTTCTCTTCAGTTCCCGCAGCATCCGGCGGCACACAATCGGCTCTTCTTCGTCAAGACGATTTTTCAGCAGGTAATACGCTGTAGAAAGAAGCATGGCTGTGTCGCTGGAGAAAATATCAAGTGTCGGAAGATCCGGGTCCGGAAGTGTTCTTTCCCCGTTGATCATTTCCGGCTCGTATATGAAATTGTGGGCCGGAAGAACCCATGTGCTCTCTTCGCAGATGCACCAGATTCCGTTGATAATGCTCTCAATAAAACGTCCTTTTCCCTCGACGCATTCGGCCATCACACAGGACGCCAGAACTTTCCGTCTCTCATCATACAGCTTTTCAAACCCATCCCGGTCGCCGCTCTTGTAGTATTCCCGATATTCGGAAGCCGGCAGCATAGGATACCTGAAGTCAGCGTATGGCTCGGCGTCATCAAGAATACACTGTGCGATTTCTCTGTCACAATTGTTCCAGAAATCACGCTCTTCATACCGCGGAAACGGATGGAATTCCGATTTGCTCTTCACGGAAAATTTTTTCGTTCTGTATGCCCCATCCTTTTTTTCATATACTAATTCCCTCAGCATATATCTTTCTCCCTAAAAGAAAAGGGAAGATATCAGCCAGAACACCTGGATCCATCTTCCCTGTAATCATAATATCGCTTCTCCTGAACGGAGCTCCTTATGCCGCTGAGCCGCCGACAGGCTCAGCCTGTTTCATCAAATCCCGTTACTCACTGTGACAGGGCGTCATCAAGTCCTACTTCGCTTGCATACGCCTCGAACTGCGACAGATACTCATCGTAATCCATGTTGCCGACGAGATAGCTGTGGAACAGTTCCTGCATCTTCGATGTCAGATCTCCGGAAATATTGGCGTAATCCGTGTAGTCGTTCGGAATTACGGTCGTATTTACCTGATCGCCAAGGGTCGATCCGGATTCTGCCAGTTCCTGGATGCACTCATACTTGAAAGTATAGACATCGTCAAATTCAAACGGATACTCATAGTCCATGTCAACCGGCGGGAAGCTCTGGCCGTGGAAGCCGATTCCCTTGTCAGCATCCGCAACTACCTTGCCGTCTTCAATCGTGAAGTTGTAGCCTTCGATACCGACAGACGTCGAAATAATGCCGTCATCACTTGCCAGATACCACTCGAAGAATGTGTCAAATGCTTCCTGCGGGTTCTCGCACGCCGTTGTTATCGAAATCGGGGAGTCCGCAATGAACTGTGAAAGTCCCAGAGCGCCGTTCCCATCCGTATTCGAAAACGCCGGAAGGTAAGCAACTTCTCCGTCGATGCCGCTGCTTGCCAGACCGTTGATGAAAGAGCTGGAACTGTCGTCCCACATTACGGCCGCACCCGCAGTTCCGGTATTAAATTTTTCACGAATCGTGCTGTACGCTGTGTTGGTCGGAATTTCCTGGTCAATCAGCCCTTCGTCATACAGGGACTTCATGAATTCCATGAAGTTCTTGTACTCTTCTGTCCGGAACGGCACAACCGGCTCGCCGTCTACCATATAGCATTCATTTCTCGTGTTGAAATACGCCGCGATGGTATCCATCGGCTGAAGGGTCGCCGGCATTGTGAGCGGAATTGTGTCATCCTCGCCGTTTCCATCCAGATCGCTTGTCTTGAACGCACGGAGCATCTCGACAAATTCATCCAGCGTCGTAGGCATCTCCATGCCCAGGGTATCCAGCCAGTCTTTGCGCACCCAGATCGTCATATACTTCGCGTTGCTGATGGAAATTCCATAAGTCTTGCCGAAATACTGATACGGGGTGATGGCTCCCGGGTTGTCTTCGAGGATCTGTTTAATGGTTTCGTTGTTGTTGATGTAGTCATCAAGCGGCAGAAGCATATCCTGCTTTACAAACGGATACAAGTCTGTGGGGAGACGCGCGATATCCGGCAGCTCGCCGGACATGAATGTCGCCGTCACCTTGTCTTCCCATCCATTGCTCGGGATCGCGATGGTCTCGAGTGCAACGCCGGTATCCGCTTCAAACAGCTCCGCAAATTTCGTGGTGTAGTCAGCATCAGAGTACAGATCCTTGCTCATATAGGTTATGGATTCCAGTGTACCGCTGCTGCTCGAGCCTGTAGTCGATGCCGACGTGCTGGCAGAACCCGACGTGCTGGCAGATGTACCGCTGCTGCCTGTTGTCGACGAATCAGATGTGCCTCCGCATCCTGCCAGAAGCAGTGGCGCCAGCATGGATGCCGCCATGATTCTCTTTGCTGATTTTTTCATACTTCGTAACCTCCATTGTTTGCCTTTTTAATTGTTACTCTTTCACAGATCCGATCATGACGCCTTTTACAAAGTATCTCTGCATGAACGGATAAACTACCATAATCGGAAGAAGTGCAACGACGATCGTCGTGTACTGCACATTCTTAATCAGTGACTGCTCAAGCGATGACGAATCCATGGAATTTTCCATGACCATCGTCCGCAGTACGAGCTGCAGCGTCTGCTTGCTGGTGTCATTGATATACAGAAGTACATCCTGGTAACTGTTCCAGGACTGAACCATGTAGAACAGGCCGACGGTCGCAAGCGCCGCCTTGGAAAGCGGCAGTATGATTTTCCTCAGAATTGTCAGCTCGGACGCGCCGTCGATTCTCGCGCTCTCCACGAGAGAATTCGGAATGCCTTCAAAGAAATTCCGCAGCACAATAATGTTAAACGTATTCATAGCCGCCGGAAAAATCAGAGAAGCATATGTATTCAACAGGCCGAGATCTCTTACCAGGAAATATTTCGGAAGGAATCCCAGGCTGAAAAGCATCGGGAACACGACGATGAAATTGAAAATATTTCTTCCTTTCAGTTCCTTTCTTGATATCGGGTATGCCATGCAGACCGACAGAGTCATCGATACGGCCAGATAGCATACTGTCACAAAGCAGGAATTTAAGAACGGCCGCTGAATCAGGTTATTCTCAAAAACATACTTGTAATTGTTTAATGTAAACTCCTGCGGAATAATCCGAAACGATGTGTCCGGATTTGCCGAAAATGTGAGCTGAAAGATATACAGCAGCGGAATCAGGATCAATAGTGCAAATATTATCAGGCACACATAGGAAACAATCGTAAACCCCTTTTCGCCTTTTGAGCGGGGAGCCCCTTTGCGATGAGTTTCTTTACGTGCTGCAGCTGCCGCGACGGCCATAACAATTCACCCTCCTTTCTGCAATGCTGTCAGAATACGCCCTGATCGTCGATACGCTTGGCAATCGCGTTGGTTATCAGAACCAGTACAAAGCTTATGACAGCTTTGAAAACGCTGACGGCCATACCATATCCGACTTTCATGTCGCTGATACCGGTTCGATACGCATAGGTCTGAATAACGTCCGCTGTCTCATATACAACCGGCTGGGCCATAACAAGGACCTGATCGAAAATATTAAGGATTTTACCAAGCTGAAAGATCAGCATGATTACGATTGTCGACCGTATGGAGGACAGGGTGATATGCCAGATCTGCTGGAACTTGCCGGCTCCGTCGATTTTTGCCGCTTCATACAGCGTAGGATCGACATTTGTGATGGCCGCCAGATATACAATGGCAGAATAGCCGGCGCCTGCCCAGATATCGGTGAGTACGAGCAGCGAGCGGATGTGATCTTTGCTTGCAAACCAGTAAACCGGTTCAACTCCGAAGAAATTAGCTATCTGTGCGTTGATACTGTCCTGCGGCGCAAGAATTACAAACCAGATACTGCCGATAACAACCCACGACAGGAAGTGCGGGAAGAAAATGATTGTCTGAATCGTCTTCTTGCAGATTTTATTCGTGATCTCATTCAGCATCAGCGCGATGATAATCGGAATCGGGAATCCGAACACAAGTTTCATTCCGCTGATGATGATGGTGTTTCGAAAGGCATTCCAGAATGCCGTAGAGCCCATCAGTTTCTTAAAATTGTCCAGTCCGATAAACTCAGTCTGTGACGCCGGAACTTCGCCATAATTCGTGAAAGCCCACGGGAGTTTTGTCAGAGGAACATACTCAAACAAGATATAGAAGGCAAGCGGAATCAGCATGATCAGATACAGCTGACGCTGCTGATAGATCTGCCGTAAAACCTTCCTCGACTTACTCTTTTTCTTTCCGATGACGACCGCGTCTGTTTTCCCATTCATACTTTCCATAATGCTGTCTCCATCCCAATATATGATTCTTCACGTCTTTTTCTACTCATGAGTTTATCGGTCAAAGCCTTTTGGAACAATCCAAAACATCAGCAGATTATCCAAAAAATTATCTTTTGATTTTTATGGATTGGTAAAATCCACCTGTCTTTTAACAGGCTGTCTTTGTAATCAGTTTTTGATATAATGTACATAGTTAATATTGTTGTAATTTGAGAGTGCGGCCGGTTTTACTGTATTTGTCAGTTTCTCCGGCCTTGCGGACAGCGTTTGGAATGATTCTGTGTTTCTTTCATTCTGATCAGCTGTTTTTCTGCGCTCACTTTCGGAAACCGGCTACTATGGCAGAGGCAGATATATGCATCCGATTATTATTGTAGAAGACAAAAAAATCACGCGGGAAGGTCTCGTGAAAATGGTCGACTGGAACAGTATCGGAGGACAGGCTGTGGCAGGATTTGACTGCGGGAACGCCGCCATCGATTATCTCTCGGCGCACAAAGTGGACCTTATCGTCACGGATATCGCAATGGAAAATGGCAGCGGACTCGATCTGCTGAGATATGTTTCTGAAAAAGCCCCAGAAACAAAAGTAATTATTTTAAGCGCTTACGAGAAATTCTCATACGCTCAGGAGGCGCTGTCGATGGGCGCATCCGCGTATCTTCTCAAACCAGTCGATACAAAAAAACTGCTGACTGAAGCCAGACGCGCATTTGACAGTTTCGAAAACACGGATCAGATCAAATCTCAGCAAAGTCTGCTCAAATGGGGTATGGCGGGCGATGCTCTCAGCCGCTGTCTGACAGAACCGGAATCGGAAGACGCTGCCGCGTCGGCCAGTGATTCTTTGCAAAAACTCGGTTCGGATTTTGAAACCGTAAGATCCAGAATCCTGTATTTTCAGGTTTACCGCAATTCTGCACTTTCCTGTCAGAGACTGAGAGACCAGGCCAATATCCATCATCTTCCCGTGATTGTCTTTCCTGTAGGAAACTGTTATTGTGCAATACTCTCGGGAACATACCCCGCATCGGACTCCAGCCTGCATGAGCTGATGGGGGAATGGAATCTGCATCCTCCCTACCGGATGGCGGTCAGTGCCCCATCCCCTGACGGCTATGCTTCGTGGAAGGATTGTTTTAAGCAGGCGCGCCGGATTTTTGCGGCAAGTTTCTGGCAGAATACTCCTCCCGGGATCTATTCAGACTCAGATCTCACAGTACCGTCTTCGACCTCTCAGGCCATCCACCTGGATTACGCAAAATTAAAAAAGGATCTGTTCAGCAACAATCTGGAAGACGCCGGCCAGCATATCGAAGAAACGCTGAACACCTGCACGGAAGGCAACTGCACGATTCAGTCCGTGACAGGAAATTTTGAGGAGACCATGCAGTGGCTCGCCGATTCCGGCAGCTGTTCATTTGACGCGTCTTCTTTCCATAATCAGATAAAAGAATGTTCTTCCCGCGATGCGCTGCTGAATCTGACAGCCGCCGAACTAAAGTCTCTGTTCGAAGAGGCCGCCGAGCACCGGTCCAAGACAATCCGGCCTATCGTGCAGCTCGTCCTGGAATACGCCATCAAACATATCGACGAACCGGACCTGAATCTGAAGTTCATTTCCGAAAAGCTCGGCGTCAGTTATGTTTACCTCAGCAAGGCATTCAAAGAAGACATTCACGAGGGATTCAGCAAATACATATCCTCTTACCGCATCGAACTGGCAAAAGATTATCTGAAAGACCCCCACATCCACGCGTATGAAGTGTGCGAAAAAGTGGGACTGGAGCTCAAAAACTTTCACGGTCTGTTCAAAAAATACACCGGTATGACGCCGAAAACCTGGCAGGCGCAAAACATCCACCATTAAGAAAATTAAATCGATCCGCCATTCGTTAAAATTAAAAACCAGCCTGATCACGGTCGCTGTGATCGTGATATCCATGACTCTCTGCGGTGCTCTTCTGACAAATATCGTAGAAAAAAAGCTGAAGGAAGAGACAATAGGCTCAGAAGAACTCAACGCGCAGCTGATGTCGCGCCACATCGAGGATCAGCTGTACTATCTGCGGCAGGCCTATTTTTCCATATACTTTGATTCTCAGATTCAGGATTACGTCCTGCATCCGGAAGACGATCTGTTTTACCAGAATATCGGGGCAAAAATAGATACAGTACTGATGTCCAGCAATTACAATATATATTCTATCTATCTGACCAGTAATTCCACCGGTCAGATATACACCACCGATTTCCGCACATGGCAGGACAACAATGACCCACTGCTCTCTTCCACTCTGGACGGATTCGTAAGCCCGGAAGTTATTGTCCGCTCTTCGTTTTCACAGACCAGCAATGACGTACTGGTTTCTCTGACCGGCCAGATTTACCAGGAAAACTTCGGCGATCCGATCGGCTGGCTCTCGGTAAACACACAGCTCAGCGTATTCACCCACATCCTCGAGGAAGATTTTGAAGATACGGAGTGTCCCCGTTTTATTGTCGATCAGGACAACAACATTATTACTTCCTATCCTGAAACACCTTCCGCCGAGCTGCTGCAGGCTGCTCTGAACACTTCTTCGGGCAGCACTGTGACATACAACGACGATGAATGGCTTGTCATTTCATCAGGGACCGATATATACCAATGGAAATACTACAAACTGATCCCGGAAGATGAAATTTTCAAAGAAGTATATCAGCTTCTGGAAAAACTTATCGTAATACTGCTGCTGTTCTGCGTCGCTGTTTTCATATCCATGTTTCAGACGCTCAATTACATTACCGATCCTATATATGACCTGTCGGAAAAAGTGCGCAGCTACCGGCAGCACAATCAGACTCAGATATGGAAGGGGTCTTTCAGGACGAATCGAAAAGACGAATTCGCATATCTGTATGAGAGTCTTCAGGACATGACAACGCGAATCGACCGTCTGATTGATGAAGAATACAAATCAAAACTATATAAAAAGGAAACTCAGATCCGAATTTACCGCAACGGCATAAACCCTCATTTTCTGTACAATATCCTGGATTCTATCGTGTGGACCATCAAATTCGGGAACTATGAGCAGGCCGAGACAATTCTGATGAATCTATCTGTCTTCCTCCATCATGTGCTGAATTCAAACAAAGAATTTATTTCGGTGTCTTCCATGCACGAAGAACTGAGTACGTACTGCACGCTCGCCTCATTCCTTAAAGATGACTCGATACAGTGGTCCGTCGAATTCGACCCGGCAGCAAAAAACTGGAGAGTCCCGAGTTTTCTGATTCAGCCCCTGGCCGAAAACTGCTTCAAACATGCTTTTACCGGCCGGGAAAAGGGCAGCATACAGATCCGCGGCGTCATACAGGATGATTTTCTGGTATTCACCGTAAAAGATGACGGAAACGGAATGTCGGAAGAGCAGGTCGCCTCTCTGCTCAATTATCTTGATAACTATGACTTTGAGCGCGACACCGAACACTTCGGTCTGGCCAGCGTGCATCAGAGGCTGAAGCTGTACTACGGATCCGATTCCGGACTGATCATCAAATCTTCACCTGGCGCCGGAACAGTCATCACGGTCCGGCTCCCTGTAAGTAAACTCAGCCGCGACGCCGGGGCAAATGAGCTTCATCTGAAATAATAGTGAATATCGCGAAAGAACACCAATTTTTGAGATTGCCGGCCCGAAAAAGTTTGCAATAATGATGAATAGAAATCCGAACGTGATTTTATTCAGGAGGCAAACTATGAAACTGTCAACATCGACGAATCTTATGGACAAAGTGGGTGATTCTTTCGGTGTCATTCCTGTCCGGGAAAGCGTTACTCGCTGCAAAGCGCTTGGTTTTGACACCTTTGATTTCAATTTCTGCGATCAGGGTCGTCCGGGACATCCCGTCGCGCTGGCTGACTGGGAAACTTTCCTGAAAGAATTTATGGAATTCTGCGGGGAAAATGACATTGTTTTTACTCAGACACACCTGCATATGTATGACCCTGCCGATCCGAGAATCGAGGATCACGGCTGGGAAAGAGAGATGCTCCGGCGCACCGTCGAAGGTTCCGGAATTTTAAAACCGGAGTGGGCCGTGGCTCATCCGCTCCACCAGCGCCGTCCGGGATTTACGCGTGAAGACTATCTGCAGCTGAATCTCGAGTACTATCGTCCCATTGTAGAGCGGGCAGCCGAACTCGGATATGGCATTTCCTTTGAAAACATGGTGCAGTTTCCGGGCACAGAATATGAATTCGCCTGCAACGCGGACGATCTGATTGAATTAGTTGACGGTTTTCACATGTCCAATGTCGGAATCAACTGGGATTTCGGACATGCGAATATTTCGGTCGCCGATCAGGCAGCTGAACTGAAGAAAATCGGTTCCCGTCTGAAGAGCACCCATATCGCTGACAACCACGGACTGAAAGACGAACATCTCGCTCCTTTCTACGGCAATGTCGACTGGTTTAAAATGATGAAAACCCTGCGGGAAATCGACTACAAAGGCAACTTCACCTATGAAGTCCAGGCTTTTTCCAACCCTCTGCCGGCTGAACTCAGAGATACACAGACAAGACATCTGGTGGACATCGGCAGATTCCTGATTGGCAAATTTGAAGAAGGATAACCGAAACAATATGGAACATTTACCTGTCTGGACAGATGTCGTCAATGAATCTGTAAGTGTTTCACAGTGTTACCAGGATGCCGCAATACGGTATCGGTCCATTCAGGACCGCACAAGACGCGTGTCGGATTACATCCTGAAAAACCAACCGGATCTTGCTTCCGACGTGATAAAACAGGCGGATCAGTTTATGCAGGGCATGATGGTTCTCTGCGGCACAATGGGACGCCCTTTCTTCGTCGGATGCCCTCCGAAATGGACAGAAAATCCGGTGGGCGACAACGAGTATGTTTTCATGCTGAACCGCATGGAACATTGGCCGGTGCTGCTCCACGCCTACTACCTCACGGGCAAAACCGCTTATGCAGAAAAAGTCGTGTCGGAACTCGAGAACTGGATTGACACCTGTGAACCGCTTGAAATTTCAACAGATTACAGCATAGCCAAGCCCAGATTTGACGCTCCGACTCCCTGGCGGCCGCTGGAACTCGGGTTCCGCGCCAACAGAAGCTGGAATATCGTTTTACAGTTGCTGGCCGGCCGGGACGTCTTTCCGGAATCTGTGTATCAGAAAATGATGCTCAGTTTTTACGAGCAGGCTCAGATTCTCTATAAGGTCAGCCCGGTTCTGTGGCCCAGGGCCGATCACAATCACTATCTCACAGAATGTCTGGGGCTTCTGGAAATCAGCTGTATCTGCAGCTTCATGAAAGATGCCGGACTGTGGCAGAAACAGGCGCTGCGCGAACTGGAGCGGTGCGCAAAAAATCAGATCGTGAGCACAGGAGCACAGATTGAGGGTGCCCCGGAATACCACAACGAATGCCTTCTGCAGCTGGATTACAGCATAGAACTCGCCGAACAATATCATTTCGCATTTTCCAGAGGATATCATTCACTGGTACATTCTATGCTGGAACGGAGTATCTATACAACCCGTCCGGACGGCAGTCAGGTGCCATGGGGAGATTCTGATGCTCACCCGCTGGTATTCCGCTCTGCTTTCTGTCATTACAGAGCGTTTCATGAGACCGACGCATTGTCAGACACAGCCGCAATATTCGGAAAAGAAGGACTGCTCAAAGAGTTTGACAGGCAGATCTGGTTTCTGAATGATGTACCCGGCGCCAGGAAGATCATTGAAGACACTCACCCCTGTAAGGTCAGTCTGCCCGTTTTCAAATACGATGCCGACATGAAGCAGGTCATGATGCGCACATCCTGGAGCGCCTCGGCGGACAGCGTATTCTTTTCTGCCAGAAGCCCGGTGCACAACGACCACGCGCACATCGATCCCAACGCATTTGAATACTACTCTCACGGTTATGCCGTTATGCCGGATCCCGGACGGTATTCGTACCGGGAAGGCGGCGACCGCCATTACTACAAATCGACAGAGGCTCACAATACACTGACCGTCAACGGCCGGGACGCCTTTCCATATCTGGGCACCTGGGCATACGGACCGCAGAAGCAGGGGGGAATTCTCTCCGCCGGACATACGGATCAATTTTCCTATGCATGCGGTTTTCACGACAACTTTGCTCCGGCCAGGCACATTCGCTTAATACTGCTTTCCGAAGCTTTTCTGTTGGTTTTTGACATCGTAAAAGGCCTGCGGCGCGATGATATCGTAAGTGATTATTTTCTGTTTGATACATTGAATGCGCAGCTGAAGCCGGGGCTATTCCGCGCCGAATCGCCGGACGGACAACTTGTCACGCATCTGTCCTATACGGGTAATGACACGGCAGCTATACTCGCCGGACGTCTTTCGGAAGTTGTCGACAGCGAAAGAAACGCCAGGAGATTGTGCCTGAGCGCAGGCGGAAAATCCGAACAGCTGATCCTGAGCATCGTGTGCTGCCGAGATAAACCGGATGCCGCTTATGCTGAAAATCTCCGGATTGTTCCGAAAGATAATCAGTATGTCCTTGACTTTTCGCTGTCAGGTCAGACTTACGAAGTCACCCTGGACTCTTCGTCCTGGGCGGCAGACCTTTCCCGCATATCGGGATAACTCTGTATTACTGATATTTACTTACTTCTTTACTGTTTGGGAGGAAACTATGAACTTAAAGAGATCCGCATGTATTGAAACACTTTATACGGAACTGCCTTTCTACAGCCGTTTTCAGGCCGCGGCGGACGACGGGTTCGATTATATTGAATTCTGGAGCTGGACGGATAAGAATCTCGATGAGGTCCGTGACGCCGCTGAAGCTGCCCACGTAGGCATCGCGGGGTTCAACGGGGACGCCGGCTACTCTCTGATCGATCCCACTCAAAAGGCTGATTATTTGTCATTTTTGAAGCAATCCATTGCGGCCGCGCAGAAAATCGGGGCCAGGAGTCTGACCATTCACTCCAACGCGCTCGGCGAAGGGGGCGTTGTATTAAATCACTATGATTCCGTCTCCGATACGATCAAAATCTGCTCGATGTTCGACTGCCTGAAAGAATGCGCCGCGCTTGCGGAAAAAAACGGCATACTGTTAAACCTTGAAGCCCTGAATGTGATAACCGATCACGTCGGCAATTTCCTGAAGACGACGCAGATGGCCGCGGAAATGACGCGTCTGATCGGATCCCCCAATCTCAAAGTTTTGTATGACGTTTATCATATGGAACTCAATGAAGGACATATCGGGGACACGATCCGCAGCTATTGCGACCAGTTTGGACATATCCATGTAGCGGATGCCCCCGGAAGACATGAACCGGGAACCGGGGTGATTAATTATCATTACGTTTACCAGGCGCTCATGGAAAATGGATATCAGGGAATCGTCGGATATGAGCTTTTTCCTCTGCACTCCACAAAAGAAGCGGTCAAAGCCATCTTTTCGTGATGTCGCCGGCGACGTCACGCCGATCGAACTGTACAGTGCAATCATCCAGGCAGACGCCATGGGAAAGAACGTAAAGGCCTGACAGCCCCGGCATCGTTTAAGATCAGGGGAGAGCAAAAAAAGCTCAAAGGAAGTCTCATGCAGCCATCTGGCAAGCCGCCAGGTGGCTGCATTTTTATGCTGCATATAAAAAAGAGGACCCAATTTGCCAGAAACGGATCCTCTTTCTGTGTTTTTTCAGTTTAATCCGGCTGTGACGATGTGTCCGCGCAGTCGGCGGGAACTGTCATCTGTCAGAACTTTCCTGCCTTGGCAGCTTCCTCGACCGAAACGGCGACAGCTACCGTCGCGCCGACCATCGGGTTGTTGCCCATGCCGATCAGGCCCATCATTTCTACGTGAGCCGGAACGGATGAAGAGCCGGCGAACTGAGCGTCGGAATGCATACGGCCCATCGTATCGGTCATGCCGTAAGAAGCAGGGCCGGCTGCCATGTTGTCCGGATGAAGTGTACGGCCTGTGCCGCCGCCGGAAGCAACGGAGAAGTACTTCTTGCCTGCCTCGAGGCGCTCTTTCTTGTACGTGCCGGCTACCGGATGCTGGAAGCGGGTCGGGTTGGTGGAGTTGCCGGTGATGGATACGTCGACATTCTCATGCCACATGATGGCAACACCTTCCTGAACATCATTTGCGCCGTAGCACTTAACTTTTGCGCGCGGGCCGTTCGGGTCCTTGCTGTAGCAGTGCTCGGAAACAATCTTCAGCTCGCCGGTGTGATAATCATAGTCTGTCTCAACATATGTGAAGCCGTTGACACGGGAAATGATCTGAGCGGCGTCCTTGCCGAGACCGTTGAGGATGACGCGGAGCGGCTTTTTGCGGACCTTGTTGGCCATTGTTGCGATGCCGATGGCGCCCTCAGCGGCTGCGAAGGATTCATGGCCTGCCAGGAAGCAGAAGCACTCCGTCTCTTCTTCGAGCAGTCTCTTGCCGAGATTGCCGTGGCCAATACCTACCTTGCGGCGGTCCGCTACCGAACCCGGAATGCAGAAGGACTGAAGTCCCTCGCCGATGGCAGCGGCCGCGTCGGTCGCCTTGCGGCAGCCCTTCTTGATGGCGATGGCGGCGCCGACTGTGTAAGCCCACTTTGCGTTCTCAAAGCAAATCGGCTGAATGCCCTCAACCATGTGATATACATCGAGGCCGGCGGCCTTCGTGATGTCAGCAGCTTCCTGGATAGAGCTGATTCCGTACTCGTTCAGCTTTGCAAGGATCTGCTTCTCTCTTCTGTCATAAGATTCAAATAATTCTTCCATTATTTTTCCCTCCGTCGGTCTGCTTTCTCACTGCTTGCGGGGATCGATGAACTTCACTGCGTCAGCGCAGCGGCCATACTGACCGGATGCCTTCTTCAGTGCTTCGTTTGCATCGTCACCAGCCTTGATGAAATCCATCATCTTGCCGAAGTTCACATACTTGTAGCCGATGATCTCATCGTTCTCATCAAGCGCCAGATCAGTGATATAGCCGTCTGTCAGCTCGAGATAACGCGGTCCCTTGGCCAGAGTTCCGTATGTTGTGCCGACCATGGAGCGATGACCCTTGCCGAGGTCCTCAAGACCTGCGCCGATTGCAAGGCCGTCTTCTGAGAATGCGCTCTGCGAACGTCCGTAGACGATCTGAAGGAAAAGCTCGCGCATAGCGGTGTTGATTGCGTCACATACGAGGTCTGTATTCAAAGCTTCCAGAACAGTGAGGCCCGGAAGAATTTCCGCTGCCATTGCCGCGGAATGTGTCATACCGGAGCAGCCGATTGTCTCGACAAGAGCTTCCTGAATCACGCCGTTCTTGACGTTCAGAGACAGCTTGCAGGCGCCCTGCTGCGGAGCGCACCAGCCCACACCGTGTGTATAGCCGGAAATGTCCTTGATTTCCTTGGACTTTACCCACTTTGCCTCCTCCGGGATCGGAGCGGCGCCGTGATGTACTGCCTGGGTTACAGGGCACATTTCCTTGACCTCTGCTGAATAAATCATGTTTAACCTCCTTGCATTGTAACCGGGACCCGCGTCCCGCATGCTTTCAAACGTTTACATTTTAACATGACCGATAATTGGTTGCAACAGCCAGAACCCTCTCAGCTCCCGCGTCAGAGCCGCATTGTAAAGTTTTCTGAAAATCTGAAAACACAGGTTTACACTGTCTTTTCACTCTCCCAGAATCAACCGTATCAGAGATTTGTCAAGACGCATCGTGCGGTTCCACGGATTTAAAATCAGGCCGTCCACGCCGTCCATGGCAAGCACTTTCGTCAGGACCTGATTCATGTCCGCCAGAAACGTCGACTGTACCCGCTCTCCGCCTTTGCTCTGTTCGTCAAATCCTGTGTACGCCACGGCCCACCGGCCCCCGTCAGGCAGCTGCATCAGCTGAACCTCCAGTCCTTTGTCCGCCGAAGGGCTCACAGCCATTACAAACTGACCGCCCGCCTTCATGCGCCGGCGGATGGCGGAGAGTGTCACTGCCAGCATTTCCTGTGTGGGCTCATGTTGGAGATATCCGATGTATTCCTCAATCTTTTCGTTGCCGGGATCTTCTGACAATGCCGATTCCTCCTGCCTGTGCAAATGATAAATTTTATCCTTTGTAATGATACATTTGTGATGTTATGATTATGACAAATTAATGTTGTGTAATTTCATACATTTTGTCAAGGAGGATTTATTGTATGTCTTTCAAAAATGTTACAGTTGCCGGCGGCGGCGTACTTGGCTCGCAGATCGCCTATCAGGCTGCGTACTGCGGTTTCAATGTTACGATCTGGCTGCGCACGGACGCATCGATCGGACGCTGCCAGCCGAAGCTCGACCGGCTGCACGGCATCTATCTGAAGACGCTGGAAGCCATGAAGACGAATCCGGCAGCGTACTGCCGCGGCCTGACAGGCGAGAAGAAGCTCACCGACGAGCAGATCGACGAGCTGAAGAAGCGCGCGGATGACGCCTACAAGGGTCTCAGGCTGACAACAAGCTATGAAGAAGCCGGAAAGGACGCCGATCTCGTTATCGAGGCGATCGCCGAGAATATCGAGCAGAAGGAAGCGTTCTACACGGAACTGCAGAAGCATCTTCCGGAAAAGACTGTCATCTGCACGAATTCTTCCACTCTTCTTCCGAGCACATTTGCCAGGTTCACCGGCCGTCCGGAAAAGTTCCTGGCGCTCCACTTCGCAAACGACATTTACCGGATGAACACAGCCGAAATCATGGGACATGCGGGCACCGATCCGAAGTACATCGATGAGGTCGTTGAATTTGCAAAGCAGATCAACATGGTTCCGCTTCTCGTGAAGAAAGAACAACCGGGCTATATCCTGAACTCAATGCTCGTTCCGTTCCTCTCTGCCGCCGAGGCGCTCGCGGCCAACGGTGTGGCGGATCCGGAGACCATTGACAAGACCTGGATGCTGGCGACCGGTGCTCCGATGGGACCGTTCCGTATCCTGGACGTTGTCGGACTCACGACAGCCTACAACATCGTCATCATGAATCCGCAGGCAAAGGACACGAACACCACGCCGGGCAAGATCGCGGCCATGCTGAAAAAGATGATCGACGAAGGCAAGACCGGAATCAACGCAGGCGAAGGATTCTACAAGTACAGATAAACTGCCGTATCTGATATCAGGAAGCCCCGCACATAGTAAGTGCGGGGCTTCTATCGTATATGTATATTTTTTCTTGCATTCAAATGTGTGCGACTATATAATAACAGTAAATTGTAAAACTTTCCCATCCTGAACTGTCTGTCAGGAGGCCGTCAATTTCATTATGAATAAAATAAACAAACACGCTGCTCTTTGCATTGCCTTGGCACTCGCTCTGACCTGTACTGCCTGCGGATCTTCCGCTTCCGGACAGAACTCTGCCACGGTCACATCTTCTTCCGGCACCTACGCGGCTGCCAGCACTGCGCAGTCAGAATCACGGACCACTGCCGTGAGCACTACTGCAGAACAGAAGACGTCGGAGACCGGACAGACCGAGTCATCTGAGACAGAAGAGTCTGCCGCTGAACCCGCGGACGAGACAGAGACCGCTGCCGCTGCTGTCACGCAGACCACGATAGCGTCAACTCCGCAGACCGAAGCTGCTGAGACAGCTGTTTCTGCCGATTCTGACACTGCGCAGGCTGATTCTTCAGAGGACACATCAGCCGCGGCCGAAACGGAAGCAGAGACGCAGGCCGAAACCACCACAGCCGCCTACACTCCGCCCGTTTATTACAACACGGTCGTCTATGACTCCACTCTCGGTGAATACCTGTTCTATGGGTCTGACGGCACGGCCGAAGTCTGCCCGACAGTTGTTATCCCGGTAGACCGCTACATCGATCAGGTTGCCGAAGGAGCACCGATGGGATGTGAGGCCGCTTCGCTCCTCATGGCTCTCTGGGCCAAAGGATACTGCACGGACATGACATACCAGGAGTTCCTTGAGACAATGCCCTATGCGACGGACGGAAATCCGAACCATGGATTTGTCGGCACACCGTACGCGAACGACGGAAATTTCGACGGCATCAACATGCCGGCTGTCGCAAGCTGGGGCGCCGAATACGCAAACACAGCCGATATAACCGGCTGCAGCGAAGAAGAACTGATATATCAGCTGTACATCGGTCATCCGGTCGTCGTGTGGACCTCCTATCAGTTCGGCCCGACAGAACCGGAGGAATACTGGTGGGGTACATACAAGACAAATGGCCACGTCATGCTTTTGTGCGGTTTCAACCCGGATACAGAAGAATTCTATATCGCGGATCCGGCACCGGGCGGAACCTCTTCCGGTCTGGTGTGGGTTTCCTGGTCAACCTTCACAGCCAGCTTTGATGTCATGCGGGGCGCCGTCGCCGTGTGGTGACGGCCCCTTTCTTCAGCCTGTCTGTTCACAGTCTCTTTCCTGCTGAATATTTTTTTCGCCCCAGGCTTTCAGTTCCATCAGAATCGGGAGCAGGCTTTTCGCTTTGTCCGTCAGCGAGTATTCAACCCGCACCGGCATCTCGTCATATTGCCTGCGGAGCACCAGCCCGTCCTCTTCCATTTCTCTGAGCGACTGCGCCAGCATTGTATTTGTGATTCCGACAATCGTCTTTCGGATCTGGCCGTACCGCATGGTTCCGCGGTCTTTCATTGCGCAGAGAATCAGAATTTTCCATTTGCCGCCAATCAGGTCCAGTACTTTTCTCAGTCCGCAGCCCTCGCCGCCGACTGTCTCACAGATCATTTCTTTTGCCATTTACTTCCTCTGTCACTGCTGTTATTCAGCTTTCATCACGAAAAAGCCCTGTTCACAGAGCTATAGCAATACCTTAGCACGAATTTTGCTTTCATTTCAACACAACGCCTGAGTGCAGATCGATATTTGTCGCATTCACGGAAAATATATAGTAAAATATATATTTGAAAAGGAGGAACAAATTATGGCAAACAAATACGAAGGCACTCAGACCGAAAAAAATTTGATGGCGGCATTTGCGGGCGAGTCGGAAGCCCGTAACAAATACACATATTTCGCCTCAAAAGCCAAGAAGGAAGGATATGAGCAGATCGCAGATCTTTTTCTGAAAACTGCCGGCAATGAAAAGGAACACGCAAAGCTGTGGTTCAAGGAATTGTACGGCATCGGGAGCACAGCTGAAAATCTCGCGTCCGCTGCCGACGGCGAAAACTATGAATGGACCGACATGTACGCCGGTTTTGCAAAGACGGCGGACGAAGAAGGCTTCCCGGAACTTGCGCAGAAATTCCGTCTTGTGGCAGCTATCGAAAAGCATCATGAAGAACGGTACCGCGCGCTCCTGAAAAATGTGGAAATGCAGGAAGTCTTCAAAAAGAGCGACGTAAAAGTATGGGAGTGCAGAAACTGCGGCCACATCGTGATCGGCACAAAGGCCCCGGAGGTATGCCCTGTCTGCCAGCATCCGCAGAGCTTCTTTGAAGTCAAGGCAGAAAATTATTGATGATCAGCGCAGGCTTCTGCCAGCGTTTCTGTGGTACACTTTCGAAAAACAGCCGAAATACCGCCGACAGTGAAAGCTGCCGGCGGATTTCTTTTTGTGATTTCCGCTATTGACATATATATCGAACCTTGATATAGTCAAATCAGGATATATCGCGCTTCGATATATTGTATGAGTTCCTCATCGCCCTGTCTGGAGGTGAAACGAATGGACAGCCGGATTGAAAAAATTTATTCCCCCATGACAGAATCCGCGTTTTATATCCTGCTGTCACTGCAGGAGGAACGGCACGGATACGGAATCGGACAGCGCGTAAAAGAGCTGACGGACAATCATCTCATTATCGGGTCGGGCACCATGTACGGAACCCTCTCGAAAATGGAAAAAGACGGTCTCATTGAATTCACACGTGAAAAGGACAAGCGAAAATATTACAGAATCACCCCGCTCGGCCGGGAAGTACTGGATCGGGAAAAAGAACGGATCCGCCATTTATACCAGGTGGTTGAGGAGGACGACAGAAAATGACCAGAACATGTTTCAGATTTTTTTCGATTACGGGTTATGAAAAAGAAGAAAAATGGATCCACGACATGTTTCTGCAGGGATGGAAACTGACAGGCGTGCGTTTCCAGTGCATCTATACATTTGAAAAATGTGAACCGGCAGACATGAGTGTGCGGCTTGAATACAGTGACGACCCGCTGAAATCCCGCCCTGATTATGAGATGATGCTCAATGATTACGGCTGGGAGTGCCTCGGGTCATGCTCGGGCTGGAACTACTTCGCAAAGCCGACGGAAAAGGAAGCTGACAGCAACGAGCTGTTTACGGATGATGCATCCAGACTGTCCATGATCCGCAGAATTTTTCAGAGGCGCTACCTGTTCCTTGCCCTGGTGCTGATTTTTCTTATCATTCCGCAGATCGTCACTTCCGTCATCGGCGGGCGGACAGACACGGCTGCTGCCTCCTGGATCATTCTGGCCGGGCTTTACGCATTTGCCATGATTTACTGCGGTGTGGGATTTCGGAAACTTCTCAGCAAATATTCTCTGAAAATGAATATGACGCCGGCGCTGCGCGCCGCTGCTGTCTGCGCACTGCTGGCCATTGCTGACATTGTACTTCTGATCATCAGCGGCACTGTCGGCGGTGCCTTTCGGGATTTCTGGTCAGCCGCATCCCCGTGGGTTCTTGCGGGAATCGGACTGCTGGCTCTCCTGTTCTGCATGACCGGCGGGGAAATCAGCGAAGATCAGGATATGCATTGAGAATGCTGCACGATTCTGACATAGCAAAAATCGTCAGCCGGAAAAATTCCGGCTGACGACATCCCGATCTTTGTATTTATGTGTCAGAAATCAATCCATTTCACACGGCACTCATTTTCATTTTCCAATTTTCTTCCTGCGCACGGCACTGACCATTTCAAGACCCGTATCATAGTCAAGCTGCCTCGGCTCATATTCTTCGTTTTCTCTCTGCCTTGTATACCCGTCATTTGACCAACCCGGCTGTTTGTCTTTTCTCCACGGCCTTGCCGCCCATTGATAGCCGCGATAGACATCACGGGTATCGTTCATATGGTTCAGCAGTAAATCGTGCAGATGATTTCGAACCTCAGCATACGCCGGATCATTTATCAGATTGTCGACTTCATACGGATCTTTTTTCAGATCATAAAATTCATCCGTATCATAAAGATGAATCGCCAGTTTGTAATCTTCTGTTATGGCAGCGCGCATCATCTGAAGGCCGCCGAATCCATCATGATCTATTTCGTATCTTGTGAATTCCGTGTATACTACGTCATTAATGCTTACCTGCGTGTCGTTGATCTGCGGCAGCATGCTTTTCCCTTCAAGCAGTCTGGGAATCGGCACATTCACATAATCAAGAATGGTCGGTGTGATATCGATATGTGAAGCGACATGATTTTCCACTTTGCCTTTCTGCCCGCCGCAGATAATCAGCGGAACATTTGCCACTTCTTTATAAACCGCCGCGTTCTTTCCCCGCAAATGGTGCGAACCACCCATTTCACCGTGGTCAGACGTGAACATGATGAGCGGATTGTCAAGCTTTTCCTTAACTTTCTCAAGTACGCTTCCAACCAGATAATCCACAAAGGAATTGCAGCCGAGGAAGAGAGTCAGTGCTTTCGATGGCTGATTGCTCTGAGGAGCTGTCCCCTCTGCCCACAATTGCTGCATCAATGGCTTCTTGCTTAAATCATCATGAAAACCCGGATTGTCGTCGAACTGGAATCCTTCATACATTGTATTGAAGGGACTCGGACATATGGAAGGATCGTGCGGTTCATCGTAAGACAGGGTAAGGAAAAAATCCTCATCACTGTGTTTGTCAATAAAATCCAGGGCGCGCTGCGTGCACCGGTATGCATACGTGAATTTTTCCGTCATATCCTCTCTGAAGGATGTTTCCGGCTGGCGTGACAGCACCCGTTCTTTTTCCGACAATTCATTCAAATAGCAGCGCATATCATACCAGTACTCCGGATCCCATCCGTCGGGGCAGACTCCAAGTCCGAAATAGTCTCCTCCGTCCAGATGCCATTTTCCGATATATGCGCAGTGAATACCGTTATCCGTCAGCCGCTGTCCGATGGTTTTCACGTTGGCGCCCATCGGAACGCTGTTGGCGACCACGCCGTTGCTGTGCGGCGCGATTCCGGTAAAAATTGCGCTGCGGGCCGGTCCGCACACCGGCTGGCAGGTATAGGCATTTTCGTACCGTATTCCTTCCTCAGCCATTCGATCGAGATTGGGTGTGATCATGTTCTTGTTGCCGTAGCATCCAAGCATATCTTTTCTTGTCGAATCGGTCATGATCAGGATCGCCTGCTTGCTCATTATTCTCTCCTTTTATCTGAAATATTTGTTGTGATTCTGGCCTGTGCCGTCCGTCAGGACGACAATAAACAAACTGTCTCGACCCCGGTCGTCGAGGGAAAGAGGTCCACGCACGCCGCTTTGACGAGTCGGTACCCCATGTCCTGAATCATTCCCAGATCGCGCGCGAGTGACGTCGGTTTGCACGAAACATAAATGATGTGATCCACTCCATAGCTTAAGATATGCTGCAGTGCCTTCGGATGCACTCCGTCCCGCGGCGGGTCCAGCACGATGATATCCGGCTTCTCATCGATCTCATCGAGTACTTTGAGCACGTCGCCAGTCAGAAAGCGGCAGTTGCCGAGACCGTTTCGCGCCGCGTTTTCTTTCGCGGCCATGACCGCCTCGGGCACAATTTCCACTCCGATCACTTCTCTCGCGACCGGAGCCAGAATCTGAGCAATGGTTCCGGTCCCGGAGTACAGGTCATAGAGCACTTTGCCCTCTGTTCCGCCCACATACTCTCTCACTTTGCGGTAGAGCACCTCCGCGCCCGCCGTGTTGGTCTGGAAAAATGAGAACGGCGTGATCGTAAAATCGAGCCCCAGCACTGTTTCCGTGAGCTCCGGCCGCCCGTACAGCACCTCTGTCGCCTCATCGGTCACTTTGTCCGCCGTCGAGTCATTTGTCGTGTGCAGAATTCCGCTGATATGGCCCTCCAATTCGTCCCCGCGCGCAAGAATGTCCTCGACGAACGGCGTCAGATCGTGCTGTTCCTGACCGGACGTCACGATGTCGACCATGATGCCGCCGTTCGTGTGCGAGCGGCGCACCAGCAGATGGCGCAGATAACCCTTGAATGTCATCTTCTTGTAAAATGACAGATTCAGGCGGTGAGCCGTCTGCGTAACGGCCTGCAGAATCACGGAAAAATCCGGACTGCAGAGCCGGCACCCTTCCGCGGAAATGACATCGTACATGCTGTTCGCGCGGTGCAGACCGACGACAAGCGGCCCGTCCTTGACGGAATCGCCGAACGTAAATTCCATCTTGTTGCGGTAATATTCTCTGTCCGGGCTCGGAAGGATTCCCTCAAACATATAGGGCTCGCGCACGGCACCGTCCAGCAGTTTTCTGACCTGGTTTTCTTTGATTTCCAGCTGTTTATCGTAACCGACCGGCTGATACAGGCAGCCGCCGCAGTCGCCGTAGTGCGGGCACGGCATCTGCGTCTCAAGGGGAGACTTTGCGATCGTCTCTTTGCAGATGCCGGACGGATTATCTTTACGGTTTTTATTCACCAGAAAACGGATCTGGCGGCCGGGAATTACATTTTTCACGGTGACAATCCGGCCGATATCCTCCGGATCGTCACTCCCGGTGACCCGCACGGCCGCGCGGTTCGGATAGGCCACGGATTCTGCCGTCCCGATGTAGTATTTGCCTTTCTTCATGGTTTTTCCTGCCCTTACGTTTTTTCGCCTGCGGGCGCCTTTCAGATGGGCGCTGTCTGCGCCGCCAGCTCTTTTCGCTCGGCCTCTGTGAGTCTGGGCGCGAGAGCCTCGTAAACCTGCCTGTGATAGTCGTTCAGGCGGACGATGTCCTGTTCACTCATGTATTTCCTGTCGATCAGGTCTCTGTCAATCGGCACCATCGTGAGGAAGCGGAACTTCAGCCAGGTTCCGTATTCATTTTCCAGATCTTTTTCACAGAGAATCAGGTTCTCGATGCGGATTCCGTACTGTCCGTCCACATAGACGCCGGGCTCGTCGCTTGTCACCATGCCCGGCTCCTGGACAGCCAGCTCATTTACGCCGCGGATGCGGTGCCAGCGGAAACCGTTCGGGGCCTCGTGTACGTTCAGGCAGAAGCCGACGCCGTGCCCCGTGCCGCAGCGGTAGTCCACATGTTCGTTCCAGAGCGGGCCGCGGGCGAGAATGTCGAGACCGTATCCGTCGACGCCCTGCAGGAAGTGTGCGTTCCCGAGAGCGAGCATTCCGTCGAGCGTCAGCGTGAAGTGCCGTTTCATGTCGTCCGTCACCGGGCCCAGCGCCCAGGTGCGCGTGATATCTGTCGTGCCTCTTGCGTACTGCCCGCCGGAGTCCACTAAGAGCATGCCTTCCGGCTCAAGCTCCGAGCAGTTTTCCTTCGTCGGAGCATAGTGAAGCTGCGCGCCGTTGGCCCCGCAGGCCGCGATCGTCGAAAAGCTCAGCTCGATGAAATCCGGGATCTGCGCCCGCAGTGAATCGAGCTTTTCCGCTGCGTCAAGCTCCGTGATATGAATATCTTCTCCCGCAGCCCTGCGCCTCATCTGATCCTTTAGCCAGAGCGAAAAACGGAACACGGCCGCGCCGTCGTCGATGTGGACATCTCTCAGGCACCGGATCTCCGTCGCGTTTTTTACCGCTTTCATCATGACCGACGGATTCTCACACTGATACACGCCGCTCTCGCCGGCCACGATCGAAAAAAGCCGGAAATTCGTGCGGCGCGGATCCAGCATCACGCAGGAAACTTTTCCCGCCAGTTCTCCGATCCGCTCATAGGCTTCGTCATACGGTCTCAGGGAAATCCCCAGACCCGCGAGCTTTTCGCGGATTTCCGGGGCAAATGAGTCGACGTTCGCAAACAGCACGCCGTCCTTTTCGGTGAGCCAGAGATATCCCATGAACACCGGATTGCATTCTACGTCATTTCCGCGCAGGTTGAGAATCCACGCGATGTCGTCGAGAGACGAGACGAGTGTGGCGCCACATCCGGCCCGCTTCAGGTCCCCGCGGATGCGCGCGATCTTTGAATCGGCGCTCTCGCCGGTCCATTTGTCATCCAGCTCAAAAACTTTACTGTGCGGGAAAGCCGGGCGATCAGGCCAGATTCCTTTAACAGGATCAAAATCTTCTTTGACGCGGCCGCCGAAAATCTGCGCCATGCGCGCCCCGGCGCGGTAGGCCACTGTGCGGCCGTCGAATCCGATGACGGCTTTATTTCCGCTCTTGCCCGACAGATACTGATAAATATTCGGGACGCCTTTCTGCCCCATGCGCATGAGCGTAATGCCGGTGTCCTGGATCTGAAGCGCCGCCTGGACAAAATAGCGCCCGTCCGTAAAGAGCGCGGCGTCCGTATCACTCAAAACCAGCGTCCCGGCCGAACCGGTAAAACCGGTGAGATAGCGCCGGGCCTGAAAATACTCTCCTGAATACTCCGACTGGTGATAATCGTCGGTCGTCACGACACAGATATCGACACCGGCGCGGCGCATGTTTTCGCGCACGGCCGCAAGGCGGCTCCTCGTAATTTCCGGATCTGTTATGACTGGCATCGCTCACACTTCCTTTTCTTTCGCCTCAAGATCTTCACTGCTCTTCCGGCGCAAAATATCCCACGGGTCCGCCTGTACGTCGAGCTTTACGTGCAGCATCTGCTTCGGATGCGGCGCGCTCTCCATTTCGCTGCCTTCGTCGTCTCTGATGCTCAGGACATGCGCCGTCAGATTCCGGCCGTCCGGCTTCATGAGCTCAAGAGTCTCGCCGGCCAGGAATTTGTTTTTCTGCGGGAAGTATACGCGCCCGTCCTCATCCGTGCCTCTGATCGTCCCGATGTAAACATAGTTGTGAAGATACGGGACATCCTCATATACCTGAGCTCCGCTGTCCGGCTTGCCGAACATAAAGCCGGTCGTGTACGGGCGGTATGTGCATTTGCGGATTTCTTCGTGATAGAACGGGAGCTGTCTTCTGTACTCTTCCGGGTCGCGAAGTGCCGCGTCGATGGCCATTCGGTACGTCCGGACCACCGTCGCCACGTACAGAGCCGTCTTCATGCGGCCTTCGATCTTGAACGAGTCGATTCCGGCGTCGATCATCTCCGGGATGTGCTCGATCATGCACAGATCTTTGGAGTTAAAGATAAAAGTCCCCCGGTCGGTCTCGTCCACGTCCATGTACTCTCCCGGCCTTGTCTCCTCCTGTACCCGGTACTTCCAGCGGCAGGGGTGCGTGCACTCGCCGCGGTTGGCGTCGCGCCCCGTGAGAAAGTTGGAGAGCAGGCATCTGCCGGAATAGGAAATGCACATCGCCCCGTGGACAAATGCCTCGATCTCCTTGTCCGCCGGGATATGTTCCCGGATTTCGCGGATCTCAGCGAGTGAGAGCTCTCTGCCTGCCACGACCCGCGACGCGCCCAGACCGTACCAGAAATTATACGTTCCGTAGTTGGTGTTGTTGGCCTGCGTGCTGATGTGAATCGCAACATCCGGCATTTCTTCCTTCGCGATCACAAACAGCCCGGGGTCGGAAATCAGAGCCGCATCCGGGCGCAGCTGTTCGAGTTCCCGGAAATACTCTCTCGCCGGCTCAAGATCATAGTTGTGCGCCAGAATATTGGCCGTCACATAGACTTTCACGCCGTGCGCGTGAGCAAATTCGATGCCCTCTTTCATCTCGTCGTGCGTAAAATTCTTTGCGTTGGCTCTCAGTCCGAACGCCTCGCCGCCGAAATACACCGCATCCGCCCCGTAAATGACCGCCGTCTTCAGCACATCAAGACTACCGGCCGGAGCTAACAGTTCAACTTTTCTTCTCATCTCACTCATCCTTTTTCACACTGATTGTCATGCCGTCGCCTGTTGCGAGCAGACAGCTCATTAATCCACCGTCGTGCATGACAGCCCAGTTGTAATCCCGCATCCGCTCATGAATCGTCCGGTCCCGCCGCTCGATCAGAAAACGGGAATCGACGATCGTCCCGTCCTGCAGCACATTGTCCGTCACCAGCACGCCGCCGGGGGTGAGCAGCTTTTTGATCACCGGCAGAAGCCGGATATACTGCCCCTTGGCCGAGTCGAGGAACAGAAAATCATATGTCTTTCCCTCGCTCTGAAGTTCAGGCAGAACCTCGGCGCCGTCGCCGCGGATAACCGCTATCTGACGGTCTTTTCCCGCGCCGCGAATATTCTTTTCGGCCTCCGCGGCCCGCTCCTCTGAGATCTCTATCGTCGTAATCAGGCTCTCCGGCAGCACGCCGGCCATAAAAAGCGACGAGTAGCCGATCGCCGTCCCGACTTCAAGGATCTGCTTCGGCCGCTTCATCTGAAGCAGAACCGCCAGCAGCTTCTGCGCCTGCCGCCGGATGATCGGGACGCCTCTCTTTTCAGCATCGGCGCGCAGATTCTCGAGGAACGGTTCTTCGCCGGCATCCAGCGAGTCAATATATGTGTACAGCCTTTCGTCAAGGATCATTCCGCCCTCCCATGACAAATGCATGAAAAGGCCGCCGGCAGCCTTTCTTGCTGTGCGCTGTCTGCGGCCTTTTGTCTCATGTTTCCGTCATTCTTCCAGAAAAGAAGTGTCAAAGTTCAGGTCCCGCACCAGATCGCGGCACACCTGCTGAATAAGGCGGGAAAGCCGCACTTCGGCGTTCCGGTACTGGAATGCCGGTCTCTGCTGGAGCAATTCCTTGTATTTCCTGTAAACGTCTTCCGGATTTCCGCCGTCATCTGAAGTCTGCGCCTTGAAAAGCTCGCGCCTCGCAGCATCCATCTGTCGCCTCAGATCCGGAGTTTTGTTCAGCTCGCGGCCCGCCTCCTGAAATTCCTTATATTCACTGCTGTTCATAATCGCACGCTTCAGCTCTTCCACGATATCTTCGATCGGGCGCGCGGATTCTTCATTCTCGTTCAACGTATGCCTCAACCATGTTCTTCCATAATAATCGGCAGGATAACAGGATGCCTGTGCATCTTCTTCCAGAAGTATTCGCTGAGGTCATCCTTGATCAGGTTCTTGATCTTGCTCCAGTCGCTGATGCGGCGCACGAGACACTCGTCGACCGTCTTCTCGACGACCGAGTGAGCCTCGTCCAGCAGATCCTCAGCCTCGCGGACATAGACAAATCCGCGCGAGATGATATCCGGACCCGCGACCAGATTTCCTGTGTACTTCTGCAGCGTCATGACGACGATGACGATTCCGTTCTCCGCCAGATTCTGGCGGTCGCGCAGAACGATGTTGCCGACATCGCCGACACCAAGGCCGTCGACCATAATGCGGCCGGCCTGAACGTGATCGACGATCTTCGCCGACTCGTCCGTGATTTCGACCACATCGCCGGACTTGGCCATGATGATGTGATCCTCGTCATAGCCGAGCTGCTTTGCCAGGTCATGCTGTCCCTGCAGATGCCGGTATTCACCGTGCACCGGGAACGCGAATTTCGGCTTGACGAGCGTGTAGATCAGCTTGATCTCTTCCTGGCAGGCGTGTCCTGACACATGGGTGTCCTGGAAGATGACCTTTGCGCCCTTCATGCCGAGCTCATTGATGACCTTTGCCACCGATTTCTCGTTGCCCGGGATCGGGTTGGACGAGAATACGACGACATCGCCGGGGCGGATCTGCACTTTGCGGTGCACATCGGCCGCCATGCGGGAGAGCGCCGCCATTGTCTCGCCCTGGGAACCGGTCGTGATCAGCACGATTTCCTGCGGGCGGTAATTGATCATCTCTTCCGTCTGAATCAGCACGCCGTCCGGAATCCTCAGATATCCGAGTTCCTGGGCGACATTGATGATATTTACCATGCTGCGGCCTTCCACGCAGACCTTGCGGTGGAACTGCACCGCCGTGTTGATGATCTGCTGCACGCGGTCCACGTTGCTGGCAAATGTCGCGATAATCAGACGGCTTTCCTGGTTCTCCGTGAAGATCTTCTCGAACACCTTGCCGATCGTCTTTTCGGAACTTGTGAAGCCCTGGCGCAGCACATTTGTCGAATCGCAGAGGAGCGCCAGAACACCTTTGTGGCCCAGTTCGCCGAATCTCTGCAGATTAATCGGGTCGCCGTATACAGGCGTAAAGTCAACTTTAAAGTCGCCGGTATGCACGATCACGCCCGCCGGGCAGGTGATGGCCAGAGCCGCCGAATCCGAAATTGAGTGATTGGTTCGGATGAACTCGACCTTGAAATCGCCCAGCGTCACCGTCTGTCCGTACTTCACCACATTGCGGGTCACCATATTCATCATGTCGTGCTCTGTCAGCTTGCTTTCGATGAGACCCATGGTGAGACGGGTGGCGTATATCGGCACATTTACCTTCTTCAGGACATACGGAATCGCGCCGATGTGATCCTCGTGTCCGTGAGTGATGACAAATCCTTTGACTTTGCTCAGGTTTTCTTCCAGAAACGTTGTGTCCGGAAGCACCAGATCGACGCCCAGCATGTCGTCTTCCGGGAACGCCAGGCCGCAGTCCACGACGATGATCGTATCGCCGTACTGAAATGCGGTCATGTTCATACCGATCTGTTCAAGTCCCCCCAGCGGTATGATACGCACAGGCAAATGTTCTTTTTTCGTGCTCTTCACCATAGCCTTTCTGCCGGCACTGCGGCGGACCGGCTTCGCGGTTTCCTGTATCTCCGCGTCAGCCGCTGCATCCCCTTGCTGTTCTTCCCCCGTGCCGGTACCCTTTACTTTTCCTGCCTCTTTTTTCACCGTCCTTTTCGGAGCTGCCTTCGCAGCTTTTTTCTTTGGTTCTGTGAGGACCGTGACTGTCTCAGACACCTCCTCTGTCTTTACTCTGGTTCTTCTCTTTCTCTTTGGTTTATCAGCCGTCTCTTCCGACGGCTCCTTTATACCTTCCGCCGCCGTGACGGCAGATGTTTCAGCGGCCGTTTTCTTTTTTCTGCCGCTTGTTATCTTTTCTTCTTCGTTCTTATTCTCTGTGCTCATTCGATTGTAATCCCATGTTCTTTCAGTATTTCGCCAAATATCTGTCCGGCGGCAGCCAGCTCATTCTCGTCCTCAACCGGACAGAAATCCGCTTCCGGATCGCCGTCTGAGGACTGATCCTTCAGGATCATGGCTTCGCCGTCGCCGCTTTCACTTTCTGTCACAAGAAGATACGTCTTCCCTCCGAGTCTTGTCTCCTCAAGGACATACCAGCTCTCCTTGTTTCCTTCCTCATCCGTAAATTCGAGTTTCTCCATTAGTCTTTTTTCCTGTCAGCTGCGTGTCTGAAGCGCGCCGGATAAGCCGTCCGCGGCAAATGTGTATTTTAAGAAAATCATTCCCCGGCCTTGTCTGCCATGGCCGGGGAAATCACTGTTCTGTATCACTCAAGCCTTGTTCCGGCGGTTATTCTCATCCAGGTAATCCTGAAGAATAATCGAAGCGGCAAGCTGATCAATGACCGCTTTCCGGTTCTCTCTCTTCACACCGCCGTGAATCAGAGACTCCTCTGCCTCGACGGTAGTAAGGCGCTCATCGTACATTTCAACCGGGAGCCCCGTTCTTCTGGCCACATCCTGCGCAAATTTCCGGCAGGCAAGAGCGCGCTCGCCCTCGCTCCCATCCATGTTTCGGGGAAGACCGACGACTATCGCTCCGGCGCCGTTCTCCCGGACAAGTTCCTCAATCCGCGCGTATGTTCTGCGCAGCTTGTTTTCCTCCTTGCGGACGATGGTCTCCACCGGAAGTGCATAGCTTCCTTTCCGGTCGCTAACCGCAACACCCACCGTCTTTGTCCCTACATCAAGTCCGATATATACCAAATCACAGGCCCTTGTTCTCAATAAAATAGCGGACCAGATACTCTACGAGTTCATCGCGGTCAGCCTTCATGATCAGGCTTCTGGCATTGTTGTGGCTCGTTATATACGTCGGATCTCCCGACATGATATATCCCACAATCTGGTTCACCGGATTATATCCTTTTTCCTTCAGCGCCTGGTACACCTGCTCAAGAATCTGTTCAACGGATACTGAGCGTTCCGGCTGCTTTCTGAAGTATTGTGTGTTGTTATCAATCATCTCTGTCCTCACGCTCCTTTTCCATTTGGTATCGATTTTATAACAAAACGCATATAAATGCAAGAAACTTGACTTTTCCGGATTCTTCTCCGCCTTTGGCAAGAGACGGATAGATATCAGAAATTATAAAAATTCTCCCTCAGAGTGTCAATTACAGTGCCCCGGACCGTGTTACATGCGGAGTCACATCCGCAAAAAAAGCGGCCCGGCAATACCTGCCGAACCGCTTATATTCAAACTATCTATGCTCTCAGACATTGGAATTCAGGGTCTCCGGCGAGTCGCTCAGTTCGGAAAGGACAACCGGAAGATTTCCGTTGCGTGTCCGAAGCGCGTCGATGAATTTCTTCTCCTGAATGCCGTCCTTGAGCTTCACCGCATAGGTGTTCTCAAACATCGTGCCCATGTGTGTCGTGCGCACTCTCTTGAGCTCCGCGCTGACTGTATAGGTCGAGAAGACGCTGTCAAATGCTTCCGAGTAATTCAGGTCATCCGGGCAGGTGACCTTCAGCTGATAGACTCCGGCGTTCCGGTCAGCGAACGGCGTGAGCGAAATGACAAGGAACACCACCGCGATCAGCAGTGCGAACAGTCCGGCGAAGAAAATGTATCCGAGGCCGCACGCCAGTCCGACGGCCATGCTGAAGAATATGGCGGCGATGTCTTTGGCTGTCCCGGGAGCGCTGCGGAATCTCACGAGTGCAAATGCGCCGCCCATGGAAAGTGCTTTCGCGATATCGCTTCCGATCATCAGAATGATGCCCGCCACGACCGCCGGAATAATGATCAGCGCGATGATAAAGTTCTTGGAATATCCCTGTTTCCGGCATGATCTCATATACATAAGTCCGATGAGAAATCCGTAGACAAGTGCAACCGCCACGGCGATAAGCCCGCTGCCCACATCAAATGTCGATGTGGTCGAAATAATTGACTCTAACATAATCCTTCCTCCTGTTCTGAATCACACGACAACCCGAAGCTCTTCCGGGTCCCGCGAAACATATTCTCTCGCGTACTTGGAAAATGTGACCGGCCAGATCCGCATCTGGGACATGGCGTTCACCAGCCACAGCGGAACAGCTCCCTCTGCCTTGAGTTCAAACAGCACTTTTCCGCGCGGAAGAATGCTGCGCCCGCCCGGTCCTGCCTGAAGATCCAGATTATCCTCTCTGGCAAGAATGTTCCGGTCAAATGTAAGTCTCAGCCCCGGGTCCGTTTCCGAGAACCACGCCTGCCGTTCATAGGTGATCATGGTTTTGGGCGTGAGGCCGTAGATCTTTCTCATGTAATCGATTTCTTTGAATACCTGGATATTGATTCCGGGCGTGTCCGGATCCGGCATTTTTCCTTTTTCCAGATACTCCTTTGCCACAGGAAGCGGCATGCCTGTGCGGCGCTTGTTTCCGTTTCCGTTATATTTTTTCTTGATTTCGAGAAACACTGTTCCATCAGACGCCGGGATGCCATAGCTGCGGACTCTCATCTTTTCGCGGTAAATGTGCTTTTCGATCGCCCGGTTGATCATGTCGTCATTCGCCGAATCATAATAAATATTTTCCACGAGGTATTTTCTGCCGTTTACGCAGTACGGATCCGGCTTGATCCGCCCTTCGGACATTTCCAGAAGTTTCGCGGTCTGCCGTTCGGTCAGCAGGTATTTTTCCTCCGTGCGGTTAAAAATTTCAATTGCCATATCTCACACCTCCCTTGTCTGTTGTTCTTGTCTTTATGTAAAGGAAGTGTAAAGGGGGAATGTGACCAAAAAAGGTGCAAGTTGTGAACGGAAAGTGAAAAAAGCGCCGCCGGAAAAAATTTCCGGCAGCGCTCTGTGTAAATTTCCGATGGGTCTTTTATGTCTGCGGTGTCTGATTCTGGACGTGCACGTCGACCTGCGGAAAGGGAATGCTGATGCCCGCTTTGTCGAGTTCTTCCTTATACCTCTCCTGCAGCTTCCACAGCATTTCGTAATAATCGGACGACGCCACGGTACAGTGGCTCTGCAGAATCACGGCACTGTCGTCGAATTCCTTCAGCACCACTTCCATCGGAGCGTCCTTCCTGATTTTCTCTTCGCTTTCCATGACAGCGAGGAAAATGTCCCGGACGCGCTTCAGGTTGACGCTGTAGGGCACGCTCATGTCGACATCAAGCCTGCGGATGCCCTGATCTGTCAGATTGAGGATGTTGCTGTTCATCAGATTGCCGTTCGGCAGATTGATGGACACGTCATCGTATGTGATCAGCTTCGTGTAGAGAATGCCGATCGAATCCACCGTCCCCGTAAGGTCTTCGACTTTGATCATATCTCCTTTGCGGAATGGCTTGAAAATCAACAGCAGCACGCCGCCCGCAAGATTTGACAGCGCTCCCTGCAGGCCGAGGCCGATTGCCAGCGCCGCTGAGCCGAGCAGCGTGACAAATGAGGTCGTGTTGATCCCGAGAATGCTCAGAATTTCAAGGAACAGCAGAATATAGAGGACAATTCTCGTGGCCGACACCGCGAATTTGTCGACGTCCGGATCGGCCTTGGTCTTGCGCAGGAACTTCGGGAGCATCGTGTCCGCAATATAACGGATCAGCTTGCGGCCGATCCACCAGACCACAAGCGCCAGAATAATTTTTCCGGCGAGTGTGATGGCCCACTGCGAAAGACTCCCGCCCGTATTCAGGAAGAAATTCCTGATATCCTCGCTCCAGGTATTTGCCAGCTCTTCAGCCGCATCTGATGTACTGGTACTCATTCCTTAAGCTTTTGTCTCCTCTCCGGCCGCCTCAGGGATCTTTCCCTCTTTCAGCCGTTTCAGGTCTTCTGTTTCCTTCTTCTCGATCTTCTCAATCTGCCCGGCTGCCTTTTTCGCAGCTTTCGCCGCTTCCTCAGCCCGCTTTTCGGCTTCCGCCGCCGCCTCTTCGGCCTGCTTCAGAGCTTTCTGCGCCTCAATGCGCGTCTGCTCTTCTCTCTTTTTGGCAGCCGCAGCCGCTTCCTCGGCCTGCTCCTGCCTCTTCTTCGCCTCTTCGGCTTCTCTGAGAGCCTGTTTCTTGGCCTTGTCCGCCTCGGAGCGGATCCGGAAGTCCTCGAGTTCCGCCTTCGTATACGGAATGCACTCGAAAACAGTGCAGGAAAGCCCCGGGAGATTTACAGAAATCGAGTAATCGGAGCCTCCGAACGCTTCAAATCCCGTGTCATACGTCTCGCCGATGTGCTCTCCGGCGCCTCCGTACTGCTTTTCATCGGTCGAGAACACAACCTTGTAGTGTCCGCAGCGGCCGGTTCCAAAGCGGTAGCCTTCCCGGTCAACCGGCGTGAAGCTGCAGGCCGCAAGAAACGTCTTTCCGTGCCGGTCCCGTCTCTCATAGATGAGAACCGTCTGATCGCCGTCATCGGCCTGAACCCAGGAGAATCCCTTTTCATCCTGATCCAGCTCGTAAAACGCCGGCGTGTTTTTATAGAATTTCACAAAATCAGCTGTCAGCTTCTGCCATCCCGCGTCCGCTTCCATCTGCGGAAAATACGAAAGCCGCTTTGTGCCGGGCATCGTCATGATGAAGCCAAGAGCCGCGCGAAGATCCGCGGAGCGCTGCTTTTCATCCTGCTCCGGAAGAGCCTCAGACGGCCCCGCCTTCTGCCCCTTGAACTCCGGGAACACGAGCTCGAAATTTTCCATGTAGTGATAGAGCATTGTCTCGGAAAGCCGATCATATTTGCCCTTGCGGAACAGCGGATCCGTCTTCTCAAAATCCTCGAGAATCGCGGTGAGATCGCGATTTTCCTTGTAATCAAATCCGAGAGACTCCTCCGTGTCGCCCGTCGACGATCTCCAGGCGCTCGAATCGTCATCCACCGTGACAAATCCTCCGGCCTCATGCAGCCTCTTGTTCAGGCTCTTGAGAAATGCCGCGGCATTCATGTTTTCGTTGCCGCCATACAGATTCGGCTGCCACTCGCCCGGATTTCTGCCGTAGTCGAGATACAGCATAGATGCGATATCCCCGATGCGCAGACCGTCCAGATGGAACTCCTGAGCCTGGTACAGCGCCGCATTTTTCAGGAACATTCTCACCTGTGCCCGCCCGAAATCAAACGTATAGAGCGGAACGCCCGCGTACGCGTCGATCCGGGTCTGTGAGACTTCAAACAGCGGTGAGCCCGCGAACGAAATCAGACCTTCCGGGTCATCGGGGATGAAAGCCGCCGGGAAGTCAGCGATCACACCGATTCCGGCCGCATGGAACGCATCCACCATCTCTTTCAGCTGACGGCTGCTGCCCCAGCGGGGTTCCGGCGCAAACCAGGAAATGCAGCCCACGCCGCCGCGCGAGTGAAGCGTTAAGAGCGGGAACTGTACATAACTGTATCCGGCTTTCTTCACCTCCGGAACCAGTGTCTTTGCGATGTTCACAAAAGCGGGCGCCTCAAAGTCATCCGGGTTGACTGCCAGAACGGCCGTCGGCCTGCCTTCGCCGTAAAGCTTTTCTCTTGTCTTGTGAAAGGCCGGAACCTTCCAGCTGTAAGAGGCCGGACGTCCTGTCAGCGACGCCGGGTCCGGCAGTCCCGCGTTTTCCTGTGCGAACGGATCCGTCTTGCGGAATCTTCTTCCGCCGCGCACAGAAATGTCGTACTGGTATTTCTCACCGGCTTTTACGCCCGGAATGAACAGCGCATAGACATCGGTCTCCCCGAGTCTCTCCATCTGATGGACCCGTCTGTCATAGTTGTTGAACTCGCCGACGACACTCACGCCGATGGCGCCCGGAGCCCACACGGCAAATGTCACGCCCCTGTGTCCGCCGTTTACGCTCACCCGGTTTCCGAGGATCTCCCAGACGTTCTCGCAGTTGCCGGCCGCCAGGCTCCCGAGCTGTTCGTTGGTGATTCGCGGCGTAAAAGAATACGGGTCCAGAAACTCTGTCTGTTTCCCGTTCTTGTCCTCGCGGATCAGCGTGTATTTCATTTCCTTCTTGTCCGGAAACAGCGCGGCAAACCAGCCGGACTCGTCGGTCTTCTCCATTTCTGTGATCCTGCCGTCCGCCTTGACGCTCATGGTCACGGCATCCGGCCAGAATGCCTGAATCAGATACCCGCCGCGGACCTTGTGGCCGCCAAGAAGCTTCTCCGGATTCTGGCATTCCGCATACGCAATAGCCTCAATTTCCGGCCAGTTCATCATCTCATAGAGTTTTCTGTCCATGGAACTCCTTTCCGCCTGTCACTGCAGGCAGTTGTGCTCATTTGTCATGGGATCAGATGTTGTTCTTCACCCAGTTTCCGAACAGGACGGGCCATACAGCTGCCTGCGGATCGATCATATTTCCCGTCAGGGTGTTGGTCTCTTCCGTCGCGAGGGCGATGCCGTGAAGCCCATGCGGGAAGACATGCAGTTCGCACGACACGCCCGCCTTGCGCAGGGCTTTCGCAAACAGAAGAGAGTTTTCGACCGGCACCCCGTTGTCTTCCCATGTGTGCCACAAAAACGTCTTCGGCGTGTCTTTGTCGACTCTCTTTTCCAGTGACACGCTGTCGACGAGTTCGTCGTACCGTTCTCCGAGAAGTTTTACAAACGAATTCCGGTGCGCGTATTTTCCGGACGTGATCACCGGATACCCGAGCATAAGTCCGTCCGGTCTCAAGTCTTCCGGCTCGCGCTTCAGATAATTGCGGCTGTAGGCGGCCATCTCGGGCTCGTCAAAAAGCGTTCCCAGTGACGCCGCAACGTGAGCGCCGGCGGAAAATCCGCCCATGACGATGCGGTGAGGCGCGATGTCAAGTTCTGCCGCGTGATCCCGCAGCCAGTCGATCGTCCACGCCGCCTCGTAGAGCGCGCACGGAAAGGTATTCGGAGCGAGACTGTAGTGGAGCACAGCCGCGTTGAAGCCCTGTTTCAGCATCTCAAACGCGACGGGTTCGCCCTCTCTCGGCGAGAGGTGACTGTAGCCGCCGCCCGGACAGATGACAATCATCGGGCGGTTAAACGGCGCGTGAATGTCCGGATTCATCGCGTGAGCATAAATGATAAAATACGCCTTATCCCCGCTGCGCCTGATTCCAAGAGCCTCATAATCAATGTCGATTTCGACTTTTCTGTATATCACCCCGTCGTCCCTCCTCACGAATATATCTGATAAAAAGTATAGCACAAAAAGAGGTCCGGGAAGACACTTCCTTGCCCTCCCGGACCGACAATATCCGCTATTCTGTCACACGCGGACTTACAGGCTGTCACAGAAGATGAACGGCCGTGATCAGTCCGGCGAAGACAATGGAAACCATCGATGTCAGCTTGATCAGGATATTGATCGACGGGCCCGACGTATCCTTGAACGGATCGCCCACCGTATCGCCGACGACAGCAGCCTTGTGCTCTTCCGAGCCCTTGCCGCCGTTGTGTCCGGATTCGATGTACTTCTTCGCGTTGTCCCACGCGCCGCCTGAGTTGGACATCATGACGGCGAGCACGAAACCGGTCACGGTGTTGCCCGCCAGAAGTCCGGAAACGCCTTCCGGTCCCAGAAGCAGACCCACGACAATCGGAATGATGACGGCGATCAGGGCCGGAGCCAGCATCAGATGCTGCGCGCTCTTCGCGCACATGTCGACACACTTGCCGTAATCCGGCTCCGCTTTGCCCTCAAGCAGTCCCTTGATCTCCTTAAACTGCCGGCGCACTTCGACGACGACAGACTGTGCCGCCGTGCCGACGGCCTTCATGGTGAGCGAAGCGAACAGGAACGGCAGCATGCCGCCGATGAACAGGCCGATCAGAACCGTCGGGTTCGTGATCGTGAGATCCAGTTCCATCTGCGGGTCAATCGTGCGCACCTTGTCGAGATACGAGGCGATCAGCGCCAGCGCCGTCAGAGCAGCGGAACCGATGGCAAATCCTTTGCCGGTCGCGGCCGTCGTGTTGCCCAGCGAATCGAGCGCGTCGGTGCGCTCTCTCACCTCGTCCGGAAGTCCGGTCATCTCGGCGATGCCGCCCGCGTTATCCGCGACCGGTCCGTAGGCGTCCGTCGCCAGCGTGATGCCTAGTGTTGAGAGCATGCCGACGGCCGAGACGCCGATGCCGTACAGTCCGCTGTTGAAATCGGCCGAACCGCCCGCCGCAAAGTAGCTCACCAGCACGGAAATCGAGACGATGACGACCGGCGCCACCGTGGAGCGCATGCCCAGCGACAGTCCGTTGATGATGACGGTTGCCGCGCCTGTTTTCGAAGACGCCGAGAGTTCTCTCGTCGGCTTGTATGTGTCAGATGTGTAGTACTCTGTTGTCTCACCGATCAGCACGCCGGCGATCAGACCCGAGAGAATTGAAATGTACACACCGGTGCTGCCCGGAAGAAGATACCGGACGACAAAGAATGCCGCAATGACGATCAGCAGAGAACTGATCATTGTGCCGCGGCGCAGAGCTGCCAGAAGATTTTTCTGGGAAGCGCCTTCTTTTGTATTGACGAAAAATGTCCCGACGAGCGAACAGAGAACGCCCATCGCCGCGAGGAGCATCGGAACAGCGACGCCGTTCATGCCGAAGCCGGCCGCGACGGCAAGCGCCGAACTCGATACGATCGATCCGACGTAGGACTCGTACAGGTCAGCGCCCATGCCGGCCACATCGCCCACGTTGTCGCCCACGTTGTCCGCGATGACAGCCGGGTTTCTCGGATCGTCCTCCGGGATTCCGACCTCGACCTTGCCGACCAGATCGGCGCCGACGTCGGCCGCCTTTGTGAAAATACCGCCGCCGACACGGGCAAACAGAGCCATCGACGAGGCGCCCATTCCGAATGTCAGCATGTTTGCGGTGATCTGGGAGATTCTCTCAGCCTCACCCAGATCGCGGAACGCGTAGTTCAGAATAAAGAACCAGACAGTCAGATCCAGAAGTCCCAGTCCGACAACGGTGAAGCCCATGACAGAGCCGGCGGAAAATGCCACCTTAAGCCCCTTGTTCAGGCTCTCTCTCGCCCCCTGGGCCGTGCGGCAGTTGGCCATGGTTGCAGTTCTCATGCCGATGAAACCGGACAGTCCGGAAAAGAAACCGCCTGTCAGGAAAGCAAACGGCGTGAAGAATGTCAGATATCCTGCCGCGGCCATAATGAGCAGAATCACGAACACAACCGCGAAGAAAACAGCTACGCCCCTGTACTGCCGGCTCAGATACGCGTTGGCGCCTTCCCGGACAGCGCCGGAAATGCGGATCATCGCCTCAGTACCTTCCGGCTCTTTTTTAACCCGCTCAAAGTTCAGGAACGCAAAGAGCAGAGCCAGAAGGGCGCCTATGCCAACTAAATACATAGTCTGCATAACGGATACCTCCTATAAAATTTTTATAAACTCATTATAAAGGATATCTGCCCCTTTGTCACGCGTGCGCTGCATGTAAAACGCCGGCGGACACAAAAAAGCCCTGCCCGGAAAAACGCGCCCGAAAGCAAAATTTAAGAGGCGGCTGCATTCAGTGCTGATTAAGCAGGAATGCAGCCGCCTCTTTTCATGAACATTTGTCAGAGATTGTTTTATTTCACCACGCGGACGCGGATGATGTCTTTGTTGGACTGAATTTTGTCGATGACATCCTGCGGCACGGCAGAGTCAAGATCCAGCAGCGTGTACGCGTAAGATCCGCAGCTCTGGTTGGACATATTGGCAATGTTGCAGCCCGCGTCGCCGAAGGCGTCCGTGATCCGGCTGATCATGGACGGAACGTTGTGGTGCAGAACCGCCACGCGGGAAGCCGTCTGGCACGTGCCCATGCTGCAGGCCGGGAAGTTGACGGAATGTGTGATGTTTCCGTTCTCCACATAGTCGCGCAGCTCTCTGACGGCCATCTTCGCGCAGTTCTCTTCCGCTTCTTCCGTGGAAGCGCCAAGATGCGGGAAGATGATCGTGTGCTCAAGTCCTGTGATGCCCGGCGTCGCGAAATCCGTGATGTAGTGTCCGACGCGGCCGCTCTTCACGGCTTTGATCAGAGCCGGCTCGTCGACGAGCGTATCTCTCGCGCAGTTGATCAGCACGACTCCTTCCTTCATCTGGTCAAATGCCTTCTGGTCGATCATGCCCTTCGTCGAATCCGTTGCCGGCACATGAATCGTGATGTAATCGCACTGGCGATAGATTTCATTCACATCGACGATGTGCTCAACCCGGCTGGAAAGATTCCAGGCGGCATTCACGGAAAGATACGGGTCATATCCGAGCACATCCATGCCGAGCGAAATGGCCGCGTTGCAGACAAGCTGTCCGATAGCGCCCAGGCCGATGACACCGAGCTTCTTGCCCCGGATCTCGCGGCCTGCGAACGCTTTCTTGGCCTTCTCCGCATCTTTCGCGATGTTGGCGTCTTCTTTGTTTGCCTCGACCCACTTCATGGCGTCCACGTAATCGCGGGACCCCAGAAGCATGGCCGCGATGACTTCCTCTTTTACCGCGTTGGCGTTCGCACCCGGTGTGTTGAACACGACGATGCCGGCTTCCGCACATTTGTCAAGAGGAATGTTGTTGACGCCAGCGCCTGCGCGGCCGATGGCGAGCAGTTTCTTCGGGAGTTCCATGTCATGCATCTTCGCGGAACGCACCAGAATCAGATCCGCATCAGCGGGCTCTGCTTTGGTGTTGTAATTGTCCGGGAAGAGACTGAGCCCCTTCTCAGAAATATTGTTGAGGCAGGCTACCTGAATCATTATGCATTCTCCTTCTCGAACTTGTCCATAAACTCAACGAGAGCCCTGACGCCCTCTTCCGGCATCGCGTTATAGATCGACGCTCTCATGCCGCCGACGGTGCGGTGGCCTTTGACATTGACGAGGCCGTGTTCTGCCGCTTCAGCCACAAACTTCGCGTCCATCTCCTTGTCGCCCGTGACAAATGGCACATTCATCACCGAGCGGTACGGCGGCTGTACGGTCGGATGGAACAGTTTGCTCTGATCCAGGTAATCATAGAGAATGGCGGCTTTGTGCTCGTTTCTCTCCTTCATCGCCTCAAGTCCGCCCTGTTTCATGAGCCACTTGAATACGAGGCCGCAGACGTAGATGCCCCAGCAGTTCGGCGTGTTGTAAAGAGAGCCCTTGTCGTCCTGCGTCTTCCACTTGAGCATTGTCGGAGTTTCCGGCATCACGTCGTCGCGGATCAGGTCTTTGCGGATGACGTCGATCACGACGCCCGCCGGGCCGACGTTCTTCTGAACGCCGCCGTACACGACGCCGTATTTTGTGACGTCCATCGGCTCCGACAGGAACATGGACGAAACGTCTGAAACCAGAATCTTGCCCTTGGTGTTCGGGAGCTCCGGATACTTCGTGCCGTAAATAGTGTTGTTCTGACAGATATAGACATAGTCCATGTCGTCCGTGATCGGCAGATCCGAGCAGTCCGGGATGTAGGTGTAATTCTTGTCCTTGCTAGAGGCCAGTTCGACGGCTTCGCCGTAGCGGGCCGCTTCCTGTCTTGCCTTGTTGGCCCAGTTGCCGGTATTGATGTATCCGGCCTTGCGATTCCTGTAAAGGTTCAGCGGAACTGCCGCGAACTGCTGCGAGCCGCCGCCCTGCAGAAAGAGAACAGAATAGTTGTCCGGAACTCCGACAAGCTTTCTGAAATCAGCTTCTGCTTCTTTGATGATATCGTCGAAGACTTTAGATCGATGGCTCATCTCCATGACTGACTGGCCTGACCCCTTGTAATCAAGCATGTCAGCCTGAGCCTCCTGAAGAACTTCTAACGGAAGCATTGCCGGTCCTGCACTGAAGTTGTAAACTCGACCCATATTCTGTCCCTCCATTTATAAAATGATTGTTACTATTATAACGCAGAAACCAGAGGATTAAATTTCTTTTTTCCCTGCGCTCTCATGTTTTGGGATTTTTCCGCCGTTTTCCTCGAGATCCTTCTTGTCAAATGCCTCGGAAATCGCCGCTCCCGGGCTCACCATCGGGAATACCTTGTCGTCTTTTCCGATGACGGCGTCGATGACACACGGAATATTGAGCTTCAGCGCCTCTTTGAGCGCCGATTCAAATTCCGGCAGCGTCGTCACGCGATATCCCTTCGCGCCCATGCCTTCCGTGATCTTCACGTAATCCGCGTTCTGCGCGAGCACGGTCTGGGAATACCGTTTCCCGTAGAACAGATCCTGCCACTGGCGGACCATGCCCAGAACCTGATTGTCAAAGACAACTTCAATCACCGGGATATTGTAGTGCGCCATGGTCATGACTTCAATCATGTTCATCCGGAAGCATCCGTCGCCGCCGCAGTTGATGACGACCTTGTCCTTCCGGCCGACCTTCGCGCCGATGGCAGCCCCCAGACCGTATCCCATAGTTCCCAGGCCGCCGCTCGTCAGCAGCTGATTCGGGCGGTTGAATTTGTAGTACTGCGCCGCCCACATCTGATGCTGCCCTACGTCTGTCGAAATGATCGCGTCGCCGCCGGTAAGCCGGTACATGGCGTCCACCATGGACGGGCCGTTGAGCGTCGTTCTGTCGCAGGCCATCGGGTATTTTTCTTTATCCTCCCGGATATGGTCCATCCACTCGTCGTGATGGAGCTGCGGGAGCTTTTCGTTCAGCCTCTGCAGGATCACCCGCACGTCGCCCACGACGCTGGCGTCTGTGCGGACATTTTTGTTGATTTCGGCCGGATCGATATCAAACTGGAGAATCTTTGCGTGCTGAGCAAACTTCTTCGCGTTGCCCGTGACGCGGTCCGCGAATCTCGCGCCGACCGCAATCAGAAGATCGCACTCGCTGGCCGCGAAATTGCTCGTCTTCGTGCCGTGCATTCCGATCATGCCCGTGTAGTGCGGGTCATTTCCGTCGATACACCCTTTGCCCATCAGGGAATCGCAGGCCGGAGCGTCGATCCGGCTGACAAATTCCCTGAGCTCCCTGTATCCGCCGCTGCGCACGACGCCGCCGCCCACATAGACAAACGGCTTCTTCGCGGCCTGAATCATTTTGAGCGCTTTGTCAAGATCCTTGTCGGTTATCGTGTCCGTGACCGGGAGAACCGGTTCCGGCTTCTTCGGAGTGTACTCACAGACCGAAGAAGTTACATTTTTCGTGATATCGATCAGCACCGGGCCGGGGCGTCCGGACTTGGCGATGGCAAATGCGCGGCGAACCGTGCGCGCCAGATCCCTGACGTCCTTTACGATAAAGTTGTGTTTTGTGATCGGTATCGTCACCCCGGTGATGTCGATCTCCTGGAAAGAATCCTTTCCGAGAAGACTGATGCCGACGTTGCAGGTGACCGCCACAATCGGAACGGAATCCATGTAGGCAGTCGCGATGCCGGTCACGAGATTCGTCGCGCCGGGGCCGCTCGTGGCGAAGCACACGCCGACCTTGCCTGTCGCGCGCGCATATCCGTCCGCCGCATGAGCCGCTCCCTGTTCGTGGCTCGTCAGATAATGCGTTATTTCATCGCTGTGTTTGTAAAGAGCATCGTAGACGTCCAGTATGGCACCGCCCGGATACCCGAAGATGGTGTCAACGCCCTGCTCTTTGAGTGTTTCAATGAGGATTTCTGCCCCTGTCAGTTTCATTTCATACTCCTGGTGAAAACGTCCGTCATCCCTGCTCACTTTTCTCGCCCGGGATTTCCAGTACCGCGCCGCGGTTTCCGCTGGTCACGAGGTACTGATATCTCTTCAGATATCCGGTTGTCACCTTCGGCTCCCTCGGAGTCCAGGCGGCGCGCCGTTTTGCGAGCTCTTCGTCGGAAACCATGAGCTCGATCTTACAGTTCGGAATATCGATGTGAATCTGATCGCCTTCGTGCACGAGCGCGATCGGTCCGCCGACAGCCGCTTCCGGAGATACATGTCCGATCGATGCGCCGCGGCTGGCGCCGGAAAAACGCCCGTCGGTGATCAGCGCGACGGAAGATCCGAGTCCCATGCCGGCGATGGCCGAAGTCGGATTGAGCATCTCGCGCATGCCCGGGCCGCCCTTCGGGCCCTCATAGCGGATGACAACGACGTCGCCCGGAACGATCTTGCCGCCGGTGATGGCAGCGATTGCGTCTTCCTCGCAGTCGAAGACTCTCGCCGGCCCGTCGTGAACCATCATCTCAGGAACGACGGCCGAGCGCTTTACGACAGAACCGTCCGGCGCAAGATTGCCGGAGAGAACCGCCAGGCCGCCCGTCTTCATGTACGGATTGGACAGCGGGCGGATGACTTCCGGATTGAGATTCTCGGCGTCTTTGATGTTCTCGCCGATCGTCTTTCCCGTAACGGTCATGCAGCTGGTGTCCAGCAGACCGGCATCGGCGAGTTCCTTCATGACAGCGTACACGCCGCCGGCCTCGTTGAGATCCTCGATATATGTCGGGCCGGCCGGCGCCAGATGACAGAGATTCGGCGTCTTTTCGGAAATTGCGTTCGCCTCGCGGATATCGAAATCAAAACCGATTTCATGGGCAATAGCCGGCAGATGCAGCATTGTGTTTGTAGAACAGCCGAGCGCCATATCAACTGTCAGCGCATTGATGATCGACTGCTTCGTGATGATGTCTCTCGGGCGGATATTCTTGCGGAACATGTCCATGACAGCCATGCCGGCGTGCTTGGCGAGACGCAGGCGGTCCGAATAGACGGCCGGAATCGTGCCGTTGCCGCGCAGTCCCATGCCGATAGCCTCAGTCAGGCAGTTCATGGAATTGGCCGTGTACATGCCGGAACAGGAGCCGCAGGTCGGGCATACCTTTTCCTCATACTCGGTCACCTCATCCTTTGTCATCGTCCCCGCCGCATATGAACCGACGGCCTCGAACATCGAGGAGAGACTTCTCTTGCGCCCGCCGATGTGACCGGCAAGCATCGGGCCTCCGGATACGAATACAGTCGGCACGTTGATGCGGGCCGCTGCCATGAGCAGTCCCGGCACGTTCTTGTCGCAGTTTGGAACCATGACCAGCGCGTCAAACTGATGCGCCAGGGCCATCGCCTCGGTGGAATCCGCAATCAGATCGCGGGTCACCAGCGAATATTTCATGCCGATATGCCCCATGGCGATACCGTCGCACACCGCAATGGCCGGGAAAACGACCGGCATTCCGCCGGCTTCCGCCACTCCGAGTTTGACGGCCTCCACGATCTTGTCGATGTTCATGTGTCCCGGAACAATTTCATTGTACGAGCTGACAATGCCGACAAGCGGCTTGTCCATCTCTTCTTTTGTGAACCCCAGCGCGTTGAACAGAGACCTCGCCGGTGCCGCCTGCATTCCTTTCTTTACAACATCACTTTTCATCTGAACCTCCTGCCCTTATCCTCAGGGACTTTCTGCCTGACGCTCCAGCCCGTGTCCGGCTGCCGCGCAATATATGATTACAGTGCCGCGATGACAGCGTCGCCCATTCCGGACGTGGAGACCTTTTTGTCCCCTTCTTTCCAGATGTCCGGCGTGCGGATTCCGCTCTTCAGTACCTTCTTTACTGCCGCTTCCACGTCGTCCGCCTCCGCATCCATGTCAAATGAATACCGCAGAAGCATCGCCGCTGATAGAATCGTCGCAAGAGGATTTGCCACGCCAAGACCCGCGATGTCCGGCGCAGATCCGTGGCTCGGCTCGTAAAGTCCGAGACTGGTCTCACACAGAGAGGCGCTCGGCAGCATTCCGATGGAACCCGTTATCATGCTGGCCTCGTCCGACAGAATGTCTCCGAACATGTTCTCGGTCAGAATGACGTCGAACTGTCCCGGATCATGAACCAGCTGCATGGCGCAGTTGTCGACGAGCATATCTTCGAGCTCGACATCCGGATAGTCTTTCGCGACTTCATGGACAACCGTTCTCCACAGTCTGGATGAGTCCAGAACATTGGCCTTGTCGACGCTGGTCACTTTTTTCCGTCTCTTGCCTGCCACATCGAAAGCCCGGACCGCAATGCGGCGGATTTCGTTTTCATTGTAGACAAGTGTGTCTGTGGCAGTGCGCAGTCCGTTCACAACTTCTGTGTGACGGGCGCCGAAATACAGGCCGCCGGTGAGCTCTCTCATGATGACCAGATCAAAACCGCCTCCGGAATGAGACTGTTTCAGGGGGCAGGCGTCCGCGAGTTCCGGATACAGATACGCCGGGCGGACATTGGCAAAAAGGCCGAGTGATTTGCGGATTTTGAGGAGCCCTGCTTCCGGGCGCAGATTCGGAGCCACATCGTACCAGCGGGAATTGCCGACTTTGCCGCCCACCGCTCCGAGCAGAACCGCGTCAGAAGATTTCGCTGTCTCAATCGCTTCATCCGTCAGCGGGACGCCGTATTTGTCAATCGAACAGCCGCCCATCAGAATCTTTTTATAGGAAAATCTGTGGCCATACTTTTCCGCCACCGCATCGAGGACCCTGACCGCCTCCGCCACTATTTCGGGGCCGATTCCGTCTCCGGGAATCAGGGTAATCGTCTTTTCTGCCATACCGCCGTGCCTCCATTTCTTTAAACGTGAATTTTATTGATAATATCGCAAATACTTCACTCTTTCAAGAAAAACGCCGGAAACCCGCTTGGGCTCCGGCTTTTTAAAACTGAAATTATTCAAGTACGAACAGTAAAATTTATTTTGTCTTGAGTGTCTTCTTCTTTTCGTCCTTATTGTCGTCTTTCTTTTCTTCTGTCTTCTCAGCCGGAGCCTCGCTTGCCGCTCCTGCTTTTTCAACCTGTTCGATGGCCGATCTCTTCATGGCGATCCGGCAGTTCTTGTTGTTGCCGAACTCTACGATGACGGTGTCATCCTGGATGTCCATGATCTGACCGTAGAAACCGCTCGTCGTGCAGACGTAATCGCCGACGGCCATGGAATCATACAGGGCCTTTCTTTCTCTTTCCTGTTTCTTCTGCGGGCGGACCATCAGGAAGTATATCATCAGGCCGATCAGGACGATGTATACGATAATAACCATGATTTCACTCATACTGTTTGTACCTCCGAAATTCTCTTGCAAAACAATAGAAATATAATACACAAATTACCGGCTGGTGTCAAAGTATTCTGAAGAGCGTTCACCTTCAGTCTGAGCCGCGCTCCTCGTCCTTCAGCATATCCAGACGCTCATTCTTGAACTCTTCATAATTTCCGGCGTCAATCGCGTCCCGGATGTCTTCCATCAGGTGATTGTAAAACCGCAGATTGTGCATCACGCAGAGCCGCATGCCCAGCATTTCCTTTGCTTTCAGCAGATGATGGATATACGCCCTGGAATAATGCCGGCACGTCTCACAGGTGCAGTCCTCTTCAATCGGCCTCTCGTCCTCGGCGAAGCGGGCGTTCATCAGGTTCAGTTTTCCGTGCTTTGTATACACATTGCCGTGCCGGCCGTTGCGGCTCGGATACACGCAGTCGAAGAAATCGACGCCCCGGTCCACGCTCTCGAGAATATTGGCCGGCGTTCCGACGCCCATCAGATACGTCGGCTTGTTTCTCGGAAGATGCGGAACTGTCACATCCAGAATGTGGTACATCTGTTCCGTGCTCTCGCCGACCGCCAGGCCGCCGACGGCGTACCCGTCCAGATCCATCTCGGAAATGCGGTCTGCGTTGGCGGTCCGGATGTCCTCGTAAATCGCGCCCTGATTGATGCCAAACAGCAGCTGGTGCGGATTGATCGTATCCGGGAGTGAATTCAGCCGGTTCATCTCGTCCCGGCAGCGGACGAGCCATCTCTCTGTGCGCGCGACAGAATTTGCCACGTATTCGCGGTCCGCAAGCGCCGGCGCACACTCATCAAACGCCATGGCAATCGTCGACCCGAGATTGCTCTGAATCTGCATGCTCTCCTCCGGTCCCATGAAAATTCGGTGGCCGTCGATATGAGACTTGAACGCGACGCCTTTTTCGGTGATTTTCCGCAGATCTGCCAGCGAAAAAACCTGAAATCCGCCGGAATCGGTGAGAATCGGCCGATCCCAGTTCATAAAGCGGTGCAGGCCTCCCAGACGCCGGATGCGGTCGTCCCCTGTGCGCACATGCAGATGATATGTGTTGCAGAGCATGACCTGCGTGCCGATTTCATGCAGATCGACCGTGCTCACCGCGCCTTTTATCGCCGCCACAGTGCCGACATTCATGAACACAGGCGTCTGTATTTCCCCGTGAACAGTAGAAACGACCGCGTGTTTGGCGCGGCCGCTCTCTGCGATGATTTTATAAGAAACGCTCATACAGTCCCCTTACGCTTTGTAAATTTTATCGAGATTCCCGAGTTTTGCCGACACGCCAGCCAGCAGCATGTCCGCCGTCGTTATGGCCGCCATGGCTTCCACCACGACAACGGCCCGCGGCACGATCACCGGATCGTGGCGCCCGTGGACGCTCACCGTCACATTTTCGCCGTCCAGACTGACCGATTTCTGCTCCTTTGAAATCGAGGGAGTAGGCTTTACCGCGGCGCGGAAATATACTCTCCCGCCGTCGCTCATGCCGCCGAGCGTGCCGCCGGAGTGATCCGACAGCTTGCGCACGGCGCCGTCCGCCATCTCAAAGCCGTCATTGTCAAGGCTTCCGCGCAGATCAGCGGCTCCAAAGCCCTCTCCGATCTCAAAGCCCTTCACGGCCCCGATCGAAAGAATGGCCTGGGCGAGCTTCGCGTCGTATTTGTCAAAAACCGGCTCGCCGAGTCCCACCGGAACGCCGTCGATAAAGCATCCGATGATGCCTCCGACGCTGTCCTGATCCGCTTTTGCCGCCTCAATCGCCGCGGCCGCCTCTTCTGCCGCACTTGCGTCCGGCATATAGAGGCTGTTTCTGTCTCTTTCTTCCCGGCTGAAATTGTCCGGATCGATCGACACACCCGCAATTCTCTCACTGTAGGCAAAAACACTTATGCCGAAGTGCGCCAGGAGCTTTGCTGCCACCGCTCCGGCCGCGACGCGTGCCGCTGTCTCGCGCCCCGAAGATCTCCCGCCACCGCGGTAGTCCCGGATTCCGTATTTCTGCTGAAATGTGTAATCCGCATGACCCGGGCGGTAGATATTGGCGATCTGGGAATAGTCCTGAGAGCGCTGGGATGTGTTCAGAATTTCCATCGCGATGGGAGTGCCGGTCGTCTTTCCTTCAAACACACCGGACAGAATATGAACCGTGTCCGACTCCGGTCTCTGCGTGGTGAACTTTGACTGCCCGGGTTTCCTCCTGTCAAGCATCGGCTGAATATCCTCTTCGCAAAGAGGAAGCCCCGCCGGACAGCCGTCGACGACGCAGCCGATGCTGATACCGTGGCTCTCGCCCCATGTTGTCACTCTGAAAATGCTGCCGAATGTCGATCCTGCCATATTGTTTCCTCTGCCCGTCAATTTTCCATATGATATCCGGTTTCCCCGTTCTTTTCAAGAACGCGGTTGAGGCCGTCCAGAGCTTCACGGATGTCGCGGTACTGCTCTTCTGTGATCGTCTCCGGCTTCGCCCTTCCCACGGTCTTGCGCAGTTTTGAGGCCGCCTCTTTGATCTCTTTGCGCTTGCTGCCCGGCCAGGTCTTGCGGTTGGTGTTCAGGAGCTCCTCCGTCTTCACATAGGCATCGTTGCCCAGCATATATGTGTCAAACCGCAGTTTGCGCTGCCGGTCCTCCTCTTCGAAGTGCGCCGCGTTATAAGCCGCCTGCTGAATCTCCTCGTCCGACAGATTGGAACTCGACGTGATCGTAATGTGCTGCTCCTTGCCGGTTCCCAGATCCTTTGCCGAGACGGATACAATCCCGTTCGCATCGATGTCAAATGTGACCTCGATCTGCGGCACACCGGCCGGCGCACGGCGGATGCCTGTCAGCCGGAAGTTTCCGATCAGCTTGTTGTCGCGGGTGAACTGACGCTCGCCCTGATAGACCTTGATGTCCACGGCTGTCTGAAACGGAGCGGCCGTCGTGAAAATCTGAGAGTGGCGGGTCGGTATCGTCGTATTTCTCGGAATAAGCCGCGTCGCCACGCCGCCGACCGTCTCAATCGAAAGGGACAGCGGCGTCACATCCATCAGCAGAATTTCCGATGCCTCCGTGCCGGCGATCAGCTGACCACCGAGTTTCCCGCCTTCCACCGCGGCTCCGAGCGCAACACACTCATCCGGGTTGACGCTGTGCGACGGCTCCCGTCCCATCAGCTTCCGGACGTGTTCCTGAACGGCCGGAATTCGGGTCGAGCCTCCGACAAGAAGCACCGTCGAAATGTCAGACGCGCGGAGTCCCGCGTCGTTAAGCGCCTTCTGAACCGGGAGCGTCGTCCTCTCGAGCAGATCCGCCGTCAGTTCATTGAACTTCGCGCGCGTCAGCGTCTCTTCCATGTGGAGCGGTCCGCTCTTTGTCTGCGCGATGAACGGCAGATTGATATTTGTTGTCTGCGCCGAGGAGAGTTCCTTTTTCGCACGCTCCGCCTCCTCGCGGATACGCTGCATGGCAGCCATATCCTTGCGCAGGTTCACTTTTGTTTTTTCCTGAAAGACGCTCACCAGGTATTCGACAATCCGCGCGTCAAAATCGTCCCCGCCCAGATGATTGTCGCCGGACGTCGCCAGCACCTGAATTACATGATCTCCGATTTCAATGAGCGACACATCAAATGTTCCGCCGCCGAGATCATAGACGAGAATTTTCTGAGGCTGCCCATTGTCAAGTCCGTATGCGAGCGCGGCCGCCGTCGGCTCGTTGATAATACGAAGAACGTTGAGCCCTGCTATGCGCCCCGCGTCTTTCGTGGCCTGCCGCTGCGCGTCCGTAAAGTACGCCGGCACCGTGATGACCGCGTCCTTTACTTCCTCACCCAGGTAATCTTCCGCGTCTTTCTTGAGCTTCAGCAGAATAAAAGCCGAAATCTCCTGCGGCGTGTACGATTTGCCGTCGATCTTTTTGCGATAGTCCGAGCCCATCTCGCGCTTTATCGAAAAAATCGTGCGGTCCGGGTTTATGGCCGCCTGACGCCTCGCCGGCGCGCCGACAAGTCTCGTCCCATCCCGCTGAAATGCGACCACAGACGGCGTGGTGCGGTATCCTTCCTTATTCGTGATGACAAATTGCGAATTGCCCTCGGCAACCGCGACACAGCTGTTAGTCGTTCCCAGATCAATTCCAATAACCTTTGACATATCGTAACCTCTGTCTGTCAGAATACTGTGACTATTTTATCATACCGGCCGAAACACTTGTCTGTATACTGTGTTATGCAAAAATTATATTTTTGTTAAATGATCAGCTGAACGATCTGATTTTCAGAATATAGGCAGCGGATTGGAACTCGTCATTTGATTTTCTGCGTTTACAATCACCAAAAAAAGGCCGTACCCGGGAAATCCCGGATACGGCCTTTCGCCTCAGTCTGTGTCAGTCAGGCGCAGATTATTTCTCCTGTGCTGCCTGTTCAGCATACTTCTCATAGCGGGTCTTTGCGTTCTCAATAGCCTCGCCGAAGAGCTTCTCGGCTCTCGCCGGATTCTTCTTCTTGAGGTTGATGTAACGGTTCTCGCCCATGATGAAGTCCTCATACGGCTTGGTCGGAGCCTTGGAGTCGAGCTGGAACGGATTCTTTCCTTCCGCTGCGCGGCGAGGATCGAAACGGAACAGGTTCCAGTAGCCTGTCTCAACGGCAAGCTTCTCTTCTTCCATGGCCTTGCCCATGCCCTTGCGGATGCCGTGGTTGATGCACGGTGCGTAGCCGATGACGATAGACGGACCATTGTAGCTCTCAGCTTCCTTGATCGCCTTTACGGTCTGAGCCATATTGGCGCCCAGGGATACCTGAGCAACATAGATGTATCCGTAAGCCATCATCATGTCTGCGATCGGCTTCTTCTTCACATCCTTGCCGGCTGCCGCGAACTGCGCGATAGCGCCGAGGTTCGTGGACTTGGATGCCTGGCCGCCTGTGTTGGAGTAAACCTCGGTATCGAAGACGAATACGTTGACATCGCGCTTGGAAGCCAGAACATGATCCAGGCCGCCGTAGCCGATATCATAAGCCCATCCATCACCACCGAAGATCCACTGTGACTTCTTGGACAGGAAATCCTTGTCGGCCAGAATATCCTTGGCCGCATCGGAGCCTTCCTTCTCAAGAGCAGCGATCAGAGCATCGGATGCCGGACCGTTGGCCTCGCCGTCATGGAATGTATCAGCGTAAGCGCCGATGGCAGCCTTCAGGTCTTCGTCAGCGGTAGCTTCCTTCAGAGCGTCGAGCTTAACCATCAGATTCTCTCTGATTGTCTCTTCAGCGAGCTGCATACCAAAGCCGTACTCTGCGTTGTCCTCGAACAGAGAGTTGGCCCATGCCGGACCTCTGCCCTTTGCGTTAACGGTGTACGGTGTAGACGGTGTGGAACCGCCCCAGATAGATGAGCATCCTGTTGCGTTGGCAATCATCATGCGGTCGCCGCACAGCTGAGTGATGAGCTTTGCATACGGTGTCTCGCCGCATCCTGCGCAGGCGCCGGAGAACTCGAACAGCGGCTTCTGGAACTGAGATCCCTTGACGGAATCCTTCTTGAACTTGTCGGTTACAGCCGGCTTGTCGGAAACCTTGAGGCCATAATCGAAGAACTTCTGCTCGCCTTCATTTGCCTCGAAGTTAGCCATCTTCAGAACGTCAAACTTGTTGTTGCCCGGGCATACATTCGTGCAGGATCCGCAGCCTGTGCAGTCAAACGCGGAAATGGTCATTGCGAAGTACAGTCCCGGCATACCGGTCATAGCGGCATACTTCATGCCTTCCGGAGCAGCCTTTACTTCTTCTTCGTTCATAACCGCCGGACGGATTACGCCGTGCGGGCAGACGATCGAGCACTGGTTGCACTGCAGGCAGTGAGCCGGATCCCAAACCGGAACATCAACTGCAACGCCGCGCTTCTCGTAAGCAGCTGTGCCCTGCGGGAATGTGCCGTCGATTGTATCTGCAAATGCGGATACCGGAAGTTCATTGCCCTTCTGAGCGTTAACCGGCTTCTGAATCTTGTTGACGAAGTCGACAACTTCCTTGCGGCCCTCTGATACCTTGGCCTCGAGATCCTCGTCCTTGCAGTTCTTCCACTCTGCCGGAACCGGAACCTCGACAACAGCGTTGGCGCCGGCATCGATGCCTCTGTAGTTCATCTGAACAACATCGTCGCCCTTCTTGGAGTAGGAAGCCTTGGCCTTTTCCTTCATGTACTGGATAGCCTCATCCTCCGGGATGATCTTCGCCAGCTTGAAGAATGCGGACTGCAGAATTGTGTTGATACGATTGCCAAGTCCTGTCTCCTTGCCGATCTTGATACCGTCAATGATATAGAACTTGATGTTGTGCTCAGCCATGTATCTCTTGGCCTGGCCCGGCAGATGCTCGCCGACTTCTTCCGGAGACCACTCGCAGTTCAGCAGGAATGTACCGCCATCCTTGATGTCCTGTACCATGTCATACTTTCTGACGTATGCCGGGCAGTGGCATGCTACGAAATCAGCCTTGTCGATCAGGTAGGTGGACTTGATCGGAGTCTTGCCGAAACGCAGATGGGAAATGGTAACGCCGCCGGACTTCTTGGAGTCATAGTCGAAGTAAGCCTGAGCGTACATCGGTGTGTGATCGCCGATGATCTTGATGGAGTTCTTGTTGGCACCTACGGTACCATCGGATCCGAGACCCCAGAACTTGCAGCAGGTTGTGCCCTTTGCGGAAGTATCAATGTCAACTCTCGGAAGAGAAAGGTTCGTAACATCATCGACGATGCCGACAGTGAAGTTCGCCTTTGTCTTGTTGTTATAGATGGCAACGATGTCGCCCGGTGTCGTGTTCTTGGAGCCGAGGCCGTAACGTCCGTTGAGGATCGTGACATCCTGGAACTCTGTGCCGCGGAGTGCAGCGACAACATCGAGGTACAGCGGCTCGCCGATCGAACCGGATTCCTTCGTGCGGTCGATTACGGAGATTGTCTTTACTGTCTTCGGAAGAACTGCCGTCAGATACTTCGGAGAGAACGGACGATACAGATGTACTTCTACGACACCGACCTTCTCGCCGGCAGCCATCAGATGATCAACAGTCTCCTCGATGGTCTGGCATACAGAACCCATCGCGATGATTACATGATCAGCGTCCGGTGCGCCATAGTAGTTGAACGGCTTGTAGTTTGTGCCGATCTTTGCGTTTACCTTGTCCATGTAGTCCGCAACGATGTCCGGAACAGCCTCATAATACTTGTTCTGAGACTCTCTTACCTGGAAGAAGATATCCGGGTTCTGCGCAGAACCGCGGAGTACCGGATGGTTCGGGTTCAGGCTTCTCTGACGGAACGCGCGGACAGCGTCCATATCTACCATATCCTTCAGATCGTCATAGTCCCAGACTTCGATCTTCTGGATTTCGTGAGAGGTACGGAAACCATCGAAGAAATGAACGAACGGTACGCGGCCCTTGATCGCTGACAGATGGGCAACGGCGCCAAGGTCCATGACTTCCTGTACGCTGCCGGAGCAAAGCATTGCAAAACCGGTCTGACGGCATGCGTAAACATCGGAGTGATCACCGAAAATTGAGAGGGCGTGAGAAGCAACGGCACGAGCTGCTACATCGATAACGCCCGGAAGCAGTTCACCTGCTACCTTGTACATGTTCGGGATCATGAGAAGGAGGCCCTGAGAAGCGGTATAGGTCGTTGTCAGAGCGCCGGCAGCCAGAGATCCGTGGAAGGATCCGGAAGCGCCGCCTTCAGACTCAAGTTCGACAATTTTTACCGGATTGCCGAAGATGTTCTTTCTTCCCTGTGTTGCCCACTGGTCAGTGTAGTCAGCCATCGGGGAAGAAGGCGTGATCGGGAAGATGGTAGCGACTTCCGTAAACGCATAGGATACGTGTGCGGCAGCGGTGTTACCATCCATGGTTAACATCTTTCTTGCCATAATGTCTACCTCGCTTAAAATATATATTGTGCCGGGCCTTTCGGAAGTGGAAGGCTGTCCGGGAACACACGATAATGATACTCTCAGGCGCCGAACACTCTGTCTTAAGCCAGAAGCTCGTCAAGCATCGCGTTCATCGCCTGTACATCCGCCTCTTTCATGGCGGAACGAATCGTCACCTTATTGCTGCAGATGGTGATGTTCTTCATTTTGGAAAGAGCTTCGCCCATGATTCTGGCCGCCTGCGGCGCCCACGAACCGTTCTCCATGAGTGCCACTTTCCGGTTCTGGAAGTTCTTGAGAGACAGCTTGTAGAGCAGCGTCTCCATGCACGGGAAAATTCCGCCGTCATACGTGACGGACACGAAAATGATCTTGTCGTACCGATAGCAGTCGGCCACTGCCTCCGCCGCGTCGCCGCGCGTCAGATCAAACGGAACGGCCTTTACGCCGCGCTTCTCTACGAGCTCTGCCAGCTTCAGGGCCGCTGCCTTCGTGTTTCCGTGAACAGAGGCATACGGAATGAAGACGCCCTCTTCTTCCGGCCTGTAAGAACTCCAGGTGTTGTATTTGTCCAGATAATATCCGAGATTTTCGTTGATCACCGGTCCGTGAAGCGGGCAGATGGTTTTAATATCAAGTCCAGCCGCTTTCTTCAGAAGCATCTGCGCCATCATGCCGTATTTGCCGACGATGTTCAGATAATACCGGCGCGCCTCGTCCGTCCAGGACTCCGGTTCCGCATAGCGTTTATCGCCCACAGCGCCGAACTTTCCGAAGGCATCCGCCGAGAAAAGCACCTTGTCTTTGGCGTCGTACGAAACCATGACCTCCGGCCAGTGCACCATCGGAGCCGTGTAAAATGTCAGAGAATGCGAGCCCAGATTCAGGGTGTCGCCCTCGTTCACGATCACCTCGCGGTCATCATAGTTCACATCAATGAACTGGTGGAGCATAACTTTGATCTTTGGATTGACTACGATCTTTGTGTCCGGATACTTTTCCATGAATGTCCGGATATTGCCGGAATGATCCGGCTCCATGTGATGAACGATCAGATAATCCGGCGCTTTTCCGTCAAGCGCTTCCTCGAGATGATCAAACCACACATCGGTCGCGCGGTGATCCGCCGTATCGAGAACGGCGATCTTTTCATCGCGGATCAGGTAGGAATTGTAGGATACCCCCTGCGGAACTTTGTACTGGCTCTCGAACAAATCAAGAGTGGTGTCATCCACACCAAGAAGATAAATGTCGCTGCTTCCTGCTAACTTCTCAACCATAACTGCTCCTGAATATTTTTGCGCCAATCCCGCGCATTGTGCCACGTTCATACGCAAAATCTATTGTCATTCTAACACGAACCTATAAAGCATTCAAACAATTTGCCGATTGTATCCAAAAAAAGCCAGCGGTTTATTTGAGAAAATCGCAGAGGATGTAATTGCTTACATCAAGTCCCCGTTTTGTGAGGGTCAGACGGCCATTTGTCACGGCGAGTGTGCCGTCTTTTTCGTGTTCGGACAGGACGCTCCCATACACCGATTCGGCCGGCACGCCGAAGCAGTCCTGAAATTCCGAAAGAGCAACGCCCTCCGTTTTGCGCAGTCCGAGATAAAAGAATTCAGCCATCGCGTCTTCACGGCTCAAGGCTGTCACATTTCTCCGAATGTCCGCAAGAGATGAAAACTTAAGATACTGCTGCAGATTCCGGGTGTTGGACCAGCGCGTTTCGCGCCGCAGGGAAGACGCGCCGAGGCCGAGACCTATATACTCACGGCGCTCCCAGTACGATGTGTTGTGGACGCAGAAGCGCCCGGGCTTCGCGAAGTTGGATATTTCGTACTGTTCATATCCCTTGTCCCGCAGAAACTGAACCGTCCGCCAGTACATGGTCCGCTCCGTGTCCTCGTCCGGAAGCGGAGGGAAATCTTTCAGGTGTTTTGCGAGATATGTCCCGTCTTCCAGAATCAGCGAATACACGCTGATGTGCTCAGGCGAGAGCGCCGTGAGCGCCGTCAGATTCTTTTCAAGCTGCCCGGGAGTCTGTCCGGGCAGCGCCTCCATGAGGTCGAGATTCAGATTCTCAAACCCGGCCTGGCGGGCCAGCGCCACACCCTCCCGTATATCTCTGCCCGTGTGAATCCGGCCGAGCAGCTTCAGTTCCCGGTCGTCCATGGACTGGGCGCCCATCGACAGGCGGTTTACGCCCGCCTCGCGGTACACGGCAAGTTTCTCGCGGCTCACAAGCCCCGGATTTGTCTCGAGCGTGATCTCCGCGTCAGCGCTCAGATCAAAACAGTTTCGAATTTCTCCCAGCACGTCCGCGATATACGGGGCCTCCGGCAGTCCCGGTGTTCCGCCGCCGAAAAAGACCGTGGCAAATGTCCCGTCTCCCGCCGCTTCCCGCGCCGCAAGCCGGATCTCGCGCCTCAGGGCGTCAAAATACGACTTCATCACCGCGTCCGTTTCCGGCGCGGAGAGGAAGTCGCAGTACACACATTTTTTCGCGCAGAAGGGAATGTGAATGTAAATTCCCCTCTGATCTTTATTCGTCATCAAGTTTCAGCACACTCATGAAAGCCTTCTGCGGGATCTGAACATTGCCGACCTGCCGCATCCGCTTTTTGCCTTCCTTCTGTTTTTCGAGCAGCTTCTTCTTCCGGGAAATATCGCCTCCGTAGCACTTGGCCAGGACATCCTTGCGCAGCGCTTTCACGGTCTCTCTCGCGATGATCCGGCTCCCGATGGCCGCCTGAATCGGAATCTCAAACAGCTGCCTCGGAATTTCTTCCTTCAGCTTCTGGCACATCTTACGTCCGCGCTCCTCGGCACTGCCCGCCCAGACGATGAAGGACAGCGCGTCAACCGGTTCTTTGTTGACAAGAATGTCGAGCTTGACCAGCTTGCTCGGCTCATAGTCCTTGAACTCATAATCAAAGGAAGCATATCCGCGCGAGCGCGATTTCAGCGCGTCGAAGAAGTCGTAGATGATCTCGTTGAGCGGCAGATCGTAGCGCAGGAGCACCCGGTTCTCTTCGATGTACTCCATTCCTTTATAGACACCCCGCCGTTCCTGGCAGAGCTTCATGATCGCGCCGACAAATTCTTTCGTCACCATGATCTCGGCGCTCACAATCGGCTCTTCCATCTGAGCGATTTCCGACGGATCCGGCATATTGGACGGATTCGTGAGCATCAGCACCGTGCCGTCGGTCTTTGTGATTCTGTACACGACGCCGGGCGCCGTCGTCACGAGATCGAGGTCGTACTCGCGCTCGAGGCGTTCCTGGACGACATCCAAATGCAGAAGTCCGAGAAAACCGCACCGGAATCCGAATCCGAGCGCGGCGCTCGTCTCCGGCTCGTACTGCAGCGACGCATCGTTGAGCTGCAGTTTTTCCAGCGCGTCCCGCAGATCCGGATACTTCGCGCCGTCGGCCGGATACAGCCCGCAGTACACCATCGGCGTCACCTTGCGGTAGCCCGGCAGCGGCTTTTCGCACGGCCTTTCAGCTTCCGTCACGGTATCGCCCACGCGCGTGTCGCGGACATTCTTGATGCTGGCTGTAAAATAGCCAACCATGCCGGCCCGCAGTTCCCCGCACGGAATGAACTGGCCCGGTCCGAAATAGCCGACCTCGACCACTTCTTCCTCGGCACCCGTCGCCATAAACCGGATCTTTGTTCCTTTCTTTACAGTGCCCTCAAAGACCCTGACAAATACAATCACGCCCTTGTAAGAATCATAGAGCGAATCAAAAATCAGACACTGAAGCGGATTGTCCCGGTTCCCTCCCGGAGCCGGAATTTTATGCACAATCGCCTCAAGAACCTGGTCAATATTGGTTCCGTTTCTCGCGGAAATCAGAGGGACATCCGAACAGTCCAGTCCGATGACGTCCTCAATTTCCTGTTTGACTCTCTCCGGCTCTGCGCTCGGCAGGTCGATTTTGTTGATGACCGGAATTACTTCCAGATCGTGCTCCATGGCGAGATAGTAATTGCCGAGCGTCTGCGCCTCCACGCCCTGCGAAGCGTCCACGATCAGCACCGCTCCGTCACACGCCGCCAGCGCGCGGCTCACTTCGTAGTTGAAATCGACGTGTCCGGGGGTATCGATCAGGTTCAGAACATATTCCTCGCCGTTTTTGGCATTGTAAATAATGCGGACCGTCTGGGCCTTGATCGTGATGCCTCTCTCCCGCTCCAGATCCATGTTGTCGAGGATCTGGTCCTGCATCTCGCGCTTCGTGAGAAGTCCGGTCTTTTCAATGATGCGGTCCGCGAGAGTGGATTTGCCATGATCGATATGAGCAATAATGCAGAAATTCCTGATATGATCCTGACGGATGTCTTCGCTTAAATCACCCACTGGTACTCTCCGTTTCTTCCTGTTCATTAAGCCAGTCTTCAATTCCGTCCGCGATCGCCCGCGCGGTCACGTCGGCATACGATTCCACCATGGCCCTGTCGTCTTCATTTGACAGGAATCCCAGTTCGATCAGAATCGCCGGCATCGTTGTGTTGCCGATGACATAATAGTCTGTGCTGGTATCGTCCATCGTGCCGTATTTGACTCCCCGGCTTGTGATATATCCTGTGTCAATCAGACGATTCAGGACGAGAGTGGCCAGCTCTGTCTCCGCGTCTGTCGCGTCGTGGCTGGTCCATATTTCAACGCCTTTCACGTCCGTACTGGTGCCAGTATACATATTTCTGTGAATCGAGACAAATGCATCGGCATTCGCGGCGTTGGCCGTCTGAACCCGGGACTCAAGACTTGTCGTGGTATCGTCATCTCTCGTCATGACGACCTGTATGCCGTCTTCCTCAAGATCAGCGGCGACGAGCTGTGCCATTTTCAGCGTCTGCTCTTTTTCAATCTGATCGCCGGACGACGCTCCGATGTCATCCCCGCCATGTCCCGCATCGATGACAACCACAGGTCCGGTCTTGAAAACGCCTGAAATGGCCTGAAACCAGGCTCCGAAAGAGCCGTAATGCGCGACACTGATTCCCAGCAGGCAGACGATCAGGACAATAATCCAGGCCAGCGTAAATCCCGCATGTCCTTTTTTTCTGCGTTGTCTCTTTTTTTTCATTTGTATATTCCTTTCTAAAAAAAGAGGCTCTCATCCCCCGCAGGAATATGAGAGTCTCTTGTGCTTATTATAAGATGATGGCACCGGGCAGAAATTCCCTTTTAGCAGCTCTGATTACTTTCTGCGCAGGAAAGTCGGGATGTTGATTCCTCCCTTTGAGCCGGAATTGTTTCCGGTGTTCGGAGTCGTGTTGAACGACTGGATGTTCTGTGACGGCGTCGGTGTAACGACCGTCTTCGGTGTCTGCTGAGTCGGAGCCGTGTAGGTCTTCTGAACCGGTCTGTTCTGCGCTGTGCCTCTGTTCAGGCTGTTCTTCACATTGAACACATTCATCTGCTGATTGATATTCTCATCTTCGAGTCCTGTCGCGATGACGGTGATCTTGCAGGTATCCTGTGCGTTCTCGTCATACATGGCACCGAAGATGATATTGGCGTCATCGCCGGCCAGTTCCTGGACATAAGTAGCCGCGTCATTCGCCTCAAGCAGGCTGATGTCGCCGGAAATGTTGATGATGACGTTGCTTGCGTTCTCGATTGTCGTCTCAAGCAGCGGGCTGGTGACGGCTTCCTTTACTGCCTCGAGCGCCTTGTCATCGCCGCTCGCCTCACCGATACCGATGTGGGCGATGCCCTTGTCAACCATGACGGTCTTGATATCGGCAAAGTCGAGGTTGATGAGTCCCGGAACGTTGATCAGGTCTGTGATGCCCTGGACAGCCTGCTGAAGAACCTCATCGGCTTTCTTCAGTGCATCCGGCATCGACGTGCGGCGGTCAACGATTTCAAGAAGCTTGTCGTTCGGGATTACAATCAGCGTATCGACGCATGTCTTGAGCTTTTCAATGCCTTCAATGGCATTGGACATTCTTTTTCTCGCTTCAAACTTAAATGGCTTTGTCACAACGCCGACCGTAAGGATGCCCATGTCCTTGGCGAGCTTTGCGATAACCGGAGCCGCGCCGGTACCGGTGCCGCCGCCCATGCCGCAGGTGACAAATACCATATCTGCGCCCTTAAGAGCGTTTGTGAGGTCGTCCGTGTTCTCCTCGGCGGCTTTTTGACCAACCTCAGGCTGCGCGCCGGCGCCGAGGCCTTTGGTCAGCTTTTCGCCGATCTGGATTGTGGTCGGTGCTTTGCACATCTGCAGTGCCTGAGCATCCGTATTGACACCGATGAATTCAACACCGGTTACGTTTTCGTCAACCATGCGGTTTACGGCATTGTTGCCGCCGCCGCCTACACCGACGACGATGATTCTTGCGGAAGTATCCGTATCATTCGATTTTAATTCTACCAATTTATTGCCCTCCTTGCCATCCTAAAGAGCTGAAACTCTTTCTTATAATATGATTCGGTCGTCCAAAAAGCAACCCCAAAAATATGACAAAATGGAATCAATTTATAAAACCATTTTTCATCAATTCATATACACTTCAGCCGCATATCCGCTAAGCCGCCTGCTATCTGACTTATCCGGAAGCCTCTGCATCAGCGGCTTCTGTTTCTGTTTCGGAATCAATTGCAGATGTTTCCTCTGCTGCCGCTTCTGCCGGCTCTTCTGCCAACGTTTCTGCCGTCTCTTCCGCTGCCGCTTCCGTCGGCTCTTCCGCCGTCGTTTCCGGAGTCGTTTCTGCCTGCGTTTCTGTCTGCGCTTCTGTCTGCGCTTCTGTGTCAGTCTGTTCTGCAGATGCGTCTGCTGCTGTCTCTTCCGCTGCCGCTGTCTCTTCAGTCGTCTGCGTCTCTTCCGTGGCAGTTGTCTCGCTTTCGGTTTCCGTCTGCGTCGACTTTGTGTTATCCCGGAACACGATCCGGCTCTGCGTCCCGTCATAACTGGAAAGGTAGAGCGTCCCGGAACGATTTTCGAGTTCCGGATACAATACACTAAGCTGATACAGCTTGTCCGAGAGATGATCGGTTGTGCCGAGCTGAACTTCCACATCGTTCATGGTCAGAACAATATCGCCTGTATCCGTGAAATCCACTTTCGTGACCGGCAGATCATATTCTGAAAAGTTCTGTGCAAATGTCAGAACTGACTTCAGGACCATCTCCTCCTGCGTGTCGATCTTCTGCCCGACAATGAGTGAGTCATAATCAAGTCCGGTTATCTCGGGAACATTTTCATATATCTCGTCCGTACTCTCGACAATCGTCCCTGTACTGTCGAAATACATATTGGCTCCCATAAAACGGATATATCCGACTTTTGATTTCTCATTTATCTGGACATCCGCTTCCGTATCATTAAAGCTGACGCGGTAGCTGTACACATTCGGAATCGATGTCTCCCTGCTGTGGAACAGATAGTACGTGACCCGGTTCGGAAATTTCCCGAAAATCAAATCTGTCAGCGTACTTTCTTCGTTCTGCGTATTGCCGGTATAGACAATCGTCTCAATTCTTCCCTTATAAAATGCCAGGATGATGAGCGCCGCCAGAACGGTGCAGACAGTCGGAATTATGATTCTCTTTTTCACGACCGCTGCCCTTCTTCCTTGGCTGCCGCCTCATACCGCTTGGACGATACCGCCAGTACAACTCCGAATTCCGCCATGAGGAGCGCAGCCGAACTTCCGCCGTAACTGATGAACGGAAGCGACACGCCGGTGTTCGGACAGACATTTGTCACAACGGCAATATTCAGAATCACCTGAATTGCCACCTGCGCGAAAACGCCCATAGACAAATAAAATCCCAGAGCGTCTTTTGAGTGTCTGGCCACGTCATAAATCCGGTAGAGCAGAACCATATACAGTACGATTACGCAGACAGCTCCGAATATTCCGAGTTCCTCGCATATAATGGCGAAAATCATGTCGTTCTGTGATTCCGGGACATAGCCGAGTTTCTGAAGAGATTTTCCGAGCCCTTTCCCGAAAATTCCTCCGGAGCCGATTGCGTACAGTGCCTGTATCGTCTGATAGCCCGTGCCGGTCAGATCGGATTCCGGATGCAGCCACGTTATGATGCGTTCCAGGCGGAAACTGGAAGCACTGTCCGCCGGCAGATTTGCGATCACAGCCACAGCAATGACCGCGATGCCGGCCACCGCAAGACCGCCGAACACCCAGGCCTTGACGTTCTTTGTCGCCAGAAAGCACAGGAACAGCCCGATCAGGAAGACAATTATGCCGGAGCTGAGGTTATCAGACAAAAAATACACCATTCCAGCCGGAAGTAGAGCATCCCAAAAGAGGAACGTTATTATCTGTGCCCTGCCCCTGAGACGTCCGCCCGCCCGGCTGATCATCCAGGCACCGAAGCAGATCACGCCGAATTTCATGATTTCTGCCGGCTGAATGCTGACTGATCCGATATAAATCCATCGCTTCGCGCCGTGTGACTCTCGTCCGAGTACCGGGAGAAGAGCCGTCATTAGTAATCCGATTCCGTATACCAGCGGTCCGAGCTTTTTTACCCAGTAGTAGCCGGCGTGAAAAAAGATCAGCATCAGGACAGCGCCCAAAATCGTGAACAGAAGCTGCCGCTTGAAGTAATACAGCGAATCCCCGTACTGGATCATGGCCGAGTACGAGCTCGTCGAGCAGATCATGACCAGCCCGAATCCGATGATGAAGACCAGCAGGAAAAGCAGAGTATAATCAAAGGATTTCGGATATTTGATTTTTTTCTGTGCCCGCCTGCCATCCCGGGTCATCGTAGTATCAGCCATCGCATTTCCTCACCGGCCTTATACGTCCATCAGGCCTTTTCATCAAAGTTCATTGACATATTTCTTAAAGATGCGTCCCCGCTGTTCATAGTTGTCGAACATACCCCAGCTCGCGCAGGCAGGAGAAAGCAGAACCGCGTATCCCGGTTTTGCCTCCCGGGCGCAGATTTCAACGCACTCCTTCATATCCTTTGCGTGGATGACATTCGTAAATCCATGCGCTCTCGCGCAGGCTTCCAGCTTGTCCGCCGTCTGCCCGAGTACGACGAGGACCTTCACCTTGTCTTTGAAGGCCTCAACGTACTCGTCAAATGCCAGCTGCTTGTCAAAGCCGCCGCCGATCAGGACAGTCGGGCGGTCCATCGCCTCGATCGCCTTGATGGAAGCATCCGGATTTGTTCCCTTGGAATCGTTGTAGTACACGACGCCGTCCTTTTCCCGGACGAATTCTATTCTGTGCTCTACGGCCTTGAACTGACGGATCTGCTCCCGTATGATGTCGTCGTTTACACCATACAGCTTAGCCATACAGATCGCCGCCATGACATTTTCATAGTTGTGCGCGCCGATCAGCTGCATATCGTGCACGTTCATGAACGGACAGCCAAGTTCACCGTCATTGCCAAGCCATATCTCGTCGCCTTTCAGATACGCGAAACTACCCTTTTCCGGAATTTCCGTCCTGGCGAACCATACAACACGGCACTTTGCATCCGTTTCGCCGAATTCCCGCAGTCTCTCATCGTCATAATTGAGAACAACCGCGTCGTCCGGTCCCTCATTCATACAGATCTTTTCCTTCGTCTGCGTATAGCACTCCATCGTGTGATGGCGGTCCAGATGATCCGGCGTGATATTCAGAATCGCGCTGATCACCGGGTGAAACGTGCGGATGCTCTCCAGCTGAAAACTGCTGATTTCCGCCACCGTGACAGATTCCCGGCTGGTCTTCGTCACCTCATTCGTGTATGAACGGCCGATATTCCCCACGACAAATGTATCTTTCACCGCCGCGCCGATAATTGCGCCGGTAAGCGCCGTCGTGGTCGTCTTGCCGTTCGTGCCGGTGATGGCGATGACCTTTCCCTTTTCGAACTGCCAGGCAAGTTCAATCTCGCCCCAGACAGGCACTCCCTTCTGCTGAAATCTCTCCACCAGCGGACTGTCGATCGGAACGCCCGGGCTGCTCACCAGAAGCTCCGTGTGTTCGACCGCCTCCGGCGTCATCTCGCCCAGAAGCAGTTTCACCTTAATGCCGCCGAGCTTCTTATCAACAGATGCCGGATCTATATTCGGATTGGCATCGTACAGGAGCACGTCCGCTCCCACGGAGCTCAGCAGCTTTGCAGCCCCGATTCCGCTGATGCCCGTTCCGACAACGGTAACTTTTCTGTCCTTCAACTCCATGACAAATGTTCCTGGCCTTTCTTCTCTCTTATCCCGCTTCATATTCCGCATTCGTCGTATCGGTCGTATCGCTCTCCGGGGAGTCAACGGCCGACTCCGTGCTGGCGGACGCCTCGCTCTGATTCACCTGCGCCAGAGCTTCGTCCTGCGCCGTCTCGACATCCGAGCTGTACTCGATGCCCAGATACGGCAGAAGCCTCTCATACAGCGTTCGTGTGATATGCTGCGCTTCGTTCGCATTGGCACTTGTCGTTCCCGTCGTGCCGTTTTCCTCGTCGATCACGACATACAGAAGGAACTGCGGGTTGTCCGCCGGCACAAAACTGATGGCAGACGTAACCCACTTCAGCTCAGAACGCGGGCTCTTCTGCGCGGTTCCGGTCTTGCCTCCGATGCGGTATCCGTAAATTTTCATTTCCTGCACGCCGTACATATTGACGGCGTCTTCCAGGTACTGTCTGATGGTAGCCGAAGTCTCCTCGGTCACCGTCCGGCGCACCAGTATCGGATCGACAGTCTTGACCGTATCTCCGGCCGAATTCTGAAACTCCCTGACCAGATGCGGCTTGTAGTAATTGCCGCCATTTATCAGGGATGCATAAGCAGATACCATCTGAATCATGGTCACGTTGACATTCTGGCCGAATGCGTTCGTCGCGACGTCGGTCGCGTCCATTGTATCGACATCCTTGACAAGTCCGCGCTCTTCACTCGGCAGATCAATGCCTGTCTTGGAACCGAAGCCGAAATCGTCCTGATGTTTGCGCATCTTTTCGGCGCCGAGCGATTCGCCGATGTCCATGAACGCGACGTTGCAGGAATAGCCGAGAGCTTCCTCAAGCGTCAGAGAGCCGTGGCCGCCCTTGTCGTACGCGACGCACTTGATGAGATAATCCTCCACCTGTTTGGCACCGCCGCAGTAAAACGTAGTGCTCGAATCGACGAGGTTTTCCTCCAGTGCGGACGCAAGCGTGATCGGCTTGAATGTAGAACCCGGCTCATAAATCTGTGAAACCGTGTAATTGTTCCACAGCGAGTTCAGCGCGGTCATCGTCTCTTCATCACTCATCGCATCGATTTCTTCCTGCGTGTACATACCGCTCACGCTCAGGTCCCGGGGACTGTTCAGATCAAAAAACGGCCAGTTCGACATTGCAAGAATCTCGCCGTTCTGCGGGTTCATCGCGATAACCGCCATGCCCTTTGCCGGCGAGTTGCCGTTATACTCAACCAGGTAATCGTCTATGATCTTCTGAATCTGATAGTCTATCGTCGTGACGACGGTCAGGCCGTCCTGCGCCGGCTCCGTCGCTTCCTCCGAGTCCAGATTTTCATTGATATAATTGTAGGTCTGACCGTTCACACCGGTCAGCTCATCGTCATACTCTCTTTCAAGTCCTATTTCACCGCCGCCGGAATCCGCAAACCCTATGGTATCGCACGCCAGCGTGTCAAACGGATACTTGCGCTGATAAGTTGTCTCGAAATACACTCCTTTTACATTCGGATAATTCACCGTGTCAGCCAGAATGGCGTTCATCCCCGCGATTTCGCTCTCTGTCAGATTCGAGAGAAGCTTGCGGTATTGAGAATCCGGATACTCTTCCAGAACCTGGCGGATATCTTCCTCGGTAAGCTGCGGAAACTGGCTTACCAGAGCGTCAATTGTCGGCTGAATGTACGATGAGTCTGACTGAATCATCTGCGGATCAATGATCAGGTTGTACACTTTCTCGCTGTAGGCTAAAATCGTGCCGTTGCGGTCAGTGATTTCTCCTCGTTTGGCCGTCAGAGTCTCCGATGTATATGACTGATGATTCAGAACAATTTTGGAGTAGGCACTTCCTTTTGTGCCGTTTATATATATGATTCTACCCACAAGTGCAAAAAGCAGGACGGCAGCAAGAAAGAAGGCAAACGTCGACTTCTTGATTGCACGCCGCGCCGCCTTCTTCTTATTCCGATTTCTGCTGCGGATATCTGTCATGTGTAAATCCTCAATTCCTAAGCTTCATCCTTCACCGTTCCGATATTCTTCCGCTCCCCTCCGGCATCCGGTCTTTCTGTTATTCTCCCGACGGAACATCACTGTACTGTTCTACATATTCACTGTCGCCGGCACTGTACTCCACGACCTGTCCTTCACTCGGGTACACCATGCCGAGCTCTTCTGTCGCCTGCCGGTAAATCTCATCATAATCTACGTCGGCCGAAAGTTTCATGGCTTTGTCGTCATTCTCCGATGTGAGTGTAGAAAGCTCAGCCTGAAGGCTGGCAATCTTCGCCTCATTGGCCTGTAAGGACGCTCTGGTATTCAGATACGACACGCAGAAGCCGAAGATGACTGCCACAACGCCGATCACCGTCAGTGTGTACAGAAAATTGAGCGCGTTAATACGGCGCACGTATCTGCTGTGAAGCGTTGTTCTGGGCTTTCTGGCCGGTCTGGCCTTCCGCGGCTCTTCAACCGGCTGCAGTACGGTGTTTCCGTCAATATACATCTGTCTGCTCATTCTCTCTGCCATTTTCCTGTTGTACCCGTCCTTTTCTCAAACACGCGAAGCTTTGCGCTTCTGGCCCTCGGATTCTTCTCCCGTTCTTCTTCACTCGGAAGAATAGGCTTCCGGGTTATCATGTGGCCCTTCGAAATCTTTCCGCACACGCAGACCGGAAAATCCGGCGGACACGTGCAGGGATCCTGGGCTGTCTTAAATGCATTTTTTACAATTCTGTCTTCGAGTGAGTGGAACGTTATGATGCAGATCCGACCGCCTTCACTCAGACTGTCAATCATGCCCCCGACAGAATCCTGGAGGACTTCCAGCTCCCGGTTGAGTTCGATCCGGATAGCCTGGAATGTTCTCTTGGCCGGATGCCCGCCGTGCTCTCTGAACCGCGCGGGAATCGAGTCCCGGATCACATCGTCCAGCTCAAATGTGGTCTCCAGTTTTTTCTTTTGTCTTGCCTTTTCAATTCCGGCTGCGATCTGCGGTGCGAACCGCTCCTCGCCGTATTCCCTCAGAATCCTCGTCAGCTCCTGTCTCGAGTACGTGTTGACGATGTCAGCTGCGGTTTTGCTCTGCCGGTCATCCATCCGCATGTCCAGCGGCGCATTGACGCTGTAGGAAAATCCCCTCTCAGCCGTGTCCAGCTGATAGGACGAAACCCCCAGATCCAGGAGAAAGCCGTCCGCCTTTTCGACCCCGGCCTGCCGCATCACATCCGCAAAATTCTCATAATTGCTGCGGAAAATGGATACCTTTTTCCCGTAAGGTGCCAGCCGCTCGCTGGCCGCCCGGATCGCATCCGCGTCCTGATCGATTCCAATCAGCCGTCCGTTTTCGTCGAGCCGCCTGGCAATTTCTTCGGAGTGCCCGGCGCCTCCCAGCGTTCCGTCGACGTAAATCCCATCCGGCCGGATATTCAGATTCTCAATCACCTCATTCAGCAGGACCGGCGTGTGCTTAAACTCCATCTTTCTCTCCGATCAGATGCTGAATCCCAGATTTCCGAGATTTACGGCCACTTCATCCATGTTCTCGTTGTACGCTGCCTCGCGCTCATTCCAGCGCTCCTCGCTCCAGATCTCAATTCGGCTCGCGACGCCCACCAGAACAACCGACTTTTTCAAGTCCGCATAATCGCGCAGCACCTGTGGGATCAGGATTCTCCCCTGTTTGTCGAACTCACAGTCAGCCGCGCCGGCGAGAAAGAATCTCGCGAACTGGCGCGCATCCGGGCTCGTGATCGGGAGCTTGCCCAGCTTCTCCTCAAAGACCTTCCAGTCAGCCTCTGTGTAGACAAACAGGCAGCCGTCCAGTCCTTTCGTCACGAAAGCGTGATCGCCCAGAGGTTCCCGGAGCTTCGCCGGAACGATAAGACGTCCCTTGGCGTCAAGATTATGATTATATTGTCCCATAAACATGACGCGTTTCCTCCGGTCACTCCCACAAAATTACACTTTGTGGTACAAATCACCACTTTCATTGCTCATATTACCCCATCTTCCCCTCGAATTCAAGAGATCACGCAAAAAAGAGCCGCCGCGGATGAGATTTTTTCTCAACCGGCAGCGGCGCGGCAATTCCTGATAAAATTTGTCAGAAAAACAAAATGATACGGCGGAAAATATCGGAAAGTCCGGGATACAGGTCGGTGATGTTGCTGTCGTTGGGCACCAGGAAAAGCAGAAAAGATCCCACCAGCGCCAGGACAGAGAGCAGGCAGACGGCCCACGCGAGGCGCTTTCTTTCCCGGCCTGTCAGCACCTTGAAGCCGGACGCCACCGTGACAAATGTCAGAATCGACAGCAGATAATAAATGTCCAGCCGATACCTCTCGATCAGATACGGCGAGTACAGCACATCTAACACCGTCACAAGAATTGGCGTGAGAGCTGTCCCGATGACAAATCCTCTCAGACAGTTCTCCTTCACATCCGATCTCACCTCTTTCCGCAGCAGAATAAATATAAGGAAGAAAAGCGGAAAATTGATGAATGCGCCGTTGAATCCGATATACGGAAATACAGAAATGCCGCCACTCACTTCAAAGAAATTACCAAGTATGGTCAGGATCGTGTCCATCCCGTTGAAGTTGGACAATGGATTTGAGTAAGTGTGCTGATCGGCCACCGTGAGCTGATAACTCTGGCCAAATTCAAACGGATTGTCAAAGCGCGCATAGTTGTACCACATCAGAGCCGCCGCGACAAGTATATAGGGAAGAACTATGGCAAAAAGTTCGCCAAAAAGCTTCTTTGAAGGTCTTCGTCCTTTTACATACGGCACGATCAGCCCCAGCGCCACGAGATTGCCGAGCGCCACCGGCGGCCGGCACCCGAATGCGAGAGCCCCGAGCAGGGCCCCGAACGAGGCACATGCGACACGCTTCTTTCCTTCTTTCATGCCAAATACGGCGTGCACGAAAAAGTACAGACTCCAGACTTCCAGAAACAGCCCTGCCGAAATAGCCGTGCAATACAGAGCGGGCGCCTCGGCGCAGTACCACGAACTGATGGCGCCGGCAGAAAGAGACAGCGCCAGATACGCCCCGAATGGAAGTTTCCGGTAAAAGCGGTCTGAGAGTTCCCGAAAGAGAATAAAAAATCCCAGAATCAAAAGCATCACATACAACTGCGTCGCGTGATATGTCGTCAGCTCATGTCCTGTTATAAGCCGGTACGGCAGAAACGTGATGATGACCGGCACTATGCCAAAATACATATAATAGTGCCCGTTGTACCAGGCGTGATCCCAGTGTACGCTGACATGCAGTTTTTGACGTTCCTCCGGATCATACGGATTGTCCATGGTCAGCAGTTTCGGATCGATATCGTCATAATCCAGATACAAATGGCCTTCCAGAAGCGACTCAGTCATCACCTCGTACTCATTGCGGTGTTTCGGAGCCTGACCGTTCCAGGCAGGGGACAGAGACATCGGGAGAACACAAACCAGAATCAGCGCGGCCGCCGACACCGCTGTGATCAGCTTCTTCCACGAATGTTCTTCGGAAACAGCAAAAGAATTCAGCCAGGAGCCCGGCCTGAATATATACACGGCCATGACTACGGCAGCCCAAAAGCAGGCGCCGGCGGCCGTGTAACGGTTCCAGAAGTCATCAGGCACCGCCGCGCAGAGAATGAGGACAACAGCAAGAATAATTCCCGTGCAGACCGGAACTTTATTTGATTTTATCCTCGCAGCCGCACGGCTTCCACTCATTTCATTTCCTCCCACATCCATGCATGTGCAAAGTATAACACATCTCTGCCTGTACCTGACAACTCCGGGCCATCCGTCAGCCCCGGACAGTTTTCAGGACGATCTTAAATATTTGTCATTTTATGTCTTGACACATGTAATGTCATATATTTACAATAAGACGCGTATTTAGAAAACAGTCAGACCATGTGGGCGGTCTGCTGCCTTGAAAGGGGAAAACTATGAATTCCTTCAAAGCCTTTCTCAAGAGAAAAAACATTGAGATTTCGCTGAAACGCTACGGGATCGATGCCCTGGGGGCCATGGCGCAGGGACTGTTCTGTTCCCTGCTGATCGGCACCATTATCAACACGATCGGCACAATCTTCCATCTGCCGTTTCTGACAACGCCGGTTGCCTCGATCTCCGGCACGGATTACACGGTCGGGTCTCTCGCAATGGCCATGAGCGGGCCCGCGATGGCCGTCGCCATCGGGCGCGCATTGCAGTGTCCGCCGCTTGTGCTCTTCTCTCTCGTCACCGTCGGATTTGCGTCCAACGCGCTCGGCGGCGCCGGCGGACCGCTCGCTGTTCTGTTTGTCGCCATCATCACCGCTGAAATCGGAAAAATGGTGAGCGGCGAGACAAAGGTCGACATTCTCGTGACGCCGCTTGTCACCGTCGGCGTCGGCATTTTCCTTTCCTGGCTTCTGGCGCCGGCTCTCGGAAATCTGGCCATGATGGTCGGCACATTTATCATGTGGGCGACAGAGCTGCAGCCTTTCCTGATGGGAATTCTTGTGTCTGTCGCGGTGGGCATAGCTCTTACGCTTCCGATTTCGTCCGCGGCGATCTGCGCGGCTCTGGGACTCACGGGTCTTGCCGGCGGAGCGGCGCTCGCCGGATGCTGCGCGCAGATGGTCGGCTTCGCCGTGATGTCGTTTCGTGAAAACCGCTGGGGCGGCCTCGTGTCTCAGGGAATCGGCACTTCGATGCTGCAGATGCCCAACATCATCAAGAATCCGCGCATCTGGATCGCTCCGATCCTGACGTCCGCCATCACTGGTCCGATCGCGACCTGCGTGTTCCATCTGCAGATGAACGGCCCGGCCATCGACTCCGGCATGGGAACCTGCGGATTTGTCGGGCAGATCGGCGTCATTCAGGGCTGGATAAGCGACATCGAAGCCGGAACCATGAGCGGCATCACAGCCTTTGACGTCACAGGCCTGATTCTCATCAGTTTTGTTCTCCCGGCCGTTCTGGCGCCGCTCATCAACCACTTCTGCCGCAAAGCGGGATGGGTAAAAGACGGCGACCTGAAATTGTAAATTCTCACCGGGAAAAGCCGGCCTCCGTCTCATTTACATTCCCGCTCAAATATGGTAGATTTTAATTTGACGCGTTGCATCCGATGCCGCGTCAAAAGAATGTAAATCTGAAAAGAGGTACCTCAATGAAGCTCGGTATTGTTGGTCTGCCAAATGTCGGCAAGAGTTCACTTTTCAATTCTCTGACCAAGGCAGGAGCGCCGTCGGAAAACTATCCGTTCTGCACAATCGACCCGAACATAGGCGTCGTCGCGGTTCCGGACGAGAGGCTCGACAAGCTGGCGGCTCTGTATAACTCGAAGAAAATTACTCCGGCAGTCATCGAATTTGTCGATATCGCCGGACTTGTCAAGGGCGCCAGCAAGGGCGAAGGCCTCGGCAATCAGTTCCTCGCCAATATCCGCGAGACGGACGCCATCGTCCATGTGGTCCGCTGCTTCGAGGACACCAATATCGTCCATGTGGACGGCTCCATCGATCCGCTCCGCGACATCGAAACCATCAATCTCGAGCTTATTTTCTCAGATATCGAAGTCCTGGACCGCCGCCTTTCCAAGCAGAAGAAGGCAGCGTTCAACAACAAAGACATCGCGAAAGAAGTCGCCTTCATCGAAAAGCTGAAGGCATTTCTCGAGGACGGAAAGCTCGCGAAGAACTTCCCGTGCGAGGGCGATCAGGAAGAAGCCTGGATGAAAGACTACAACCTTCTCACCGCAAAACCGGTGATCCTCGCGGCCAACGTGGCCGAGGACGACATGGCCGATGACGGCGCATCGAATCCGTACGTCCAGAAAGTCCGCGAGTACGCAAAAGAGGCGGACTGCGAAGTATTTGTCATCTGCGCGCGCATGGAGGAGGAAATTTCCGAGCTGGAGGACGACGAGAAGAAAGATTATCTGGACGCCATGGGCGTGAAGTCGTCCGGCCTCGACAAACTGATCGCGGCCAGCTACCGGATTCTGGGTCTGATCTCTTATCTCACCGCCGGTGAAAAGGAAACCCGCGCGTGGACGATCAAGAAGGGAACAAAAGCTCCTCAGGCGGCCGGCAAGATTCACTCGGATTTCGAGCGCGGCTTCATCCGCGCCGAGGTCATCAACTATCAGGATCTGCTCGACTGCGGCTCGTCGGCCGTGGCGCGCGAAAAGGGCCTGATCCGTCTCGAGGGCAAGGATTACGTCATGCAGGACGGCGACGTCGTTGTATTCCGGTTCAATGTATAAGACCGGCCATAATTTCCGGAAAAATTCCAATTAAGTGTTAAAAGAAATATTATTTCAAAATAAAACAGACCTCCGCTCTGTGAGCGGAGGTCTGTTATTTATACTGTTTTCTTTATTTCGAGAGTTCTACAACCAGGTCATTTGCGCCCCAGATTGCCTTGCGCAGATTTCCAACCTTCCCGGCATCGCCGATGACATGAACATTGCGGTCCGGCGCATCCTTCTTGCCGGGCAGAAAATCCACGGCATCAATCGCCCTGTCGCCAGCGTGTACTATCTGGGCTTCAACAACATGTGGGCAGACGATCTCGGTTTTCCGTCCTGTGACGATCTCAATCAGCTCGCGGACGGATTTGCCGGGGCACTATATGACAAATTTTTCCTCCTTCCTTCCTACTTCGAGTCTCCCTGCGGTTTTCTGACCGGGAAAGCCGCGGAGAAACTCGGTCTTACGGCGGGGATTCCCGTCTCCACCCCGATGGGGGACGGCAACATCACCGGTCTTTGTTTCTGCGGAAAACATCCGCATGCCATCGTCTCAGTTCTCGGGACATCGGTCGGCACATCATTTGTCATGGATGAACTGATACCGATGAGCGGGATAAACGGTGTGGTGTGGGGCGGATATCTGCCCGAAAAAGCGTGCTATGATGCCGGAAGCCCGTGCATGGGCGATATGCCCGACTGGTCTATCAAAAATCAGGTGCCGCAGACGTTTCCGGACAGTTTTGCCTGACAGCGCCCACAGCGGACAGTATGAGAAAATCTACCGCCGCTGGAGCAGCTTCCACGATCTGATGGCTCAGAACCGCGATATCTTATACCACTGAATTTCATCTTTTGATAAGCCCCGGCACTTCTGCAGGCATTGGAACTATTGTTTGAGCCAGACCCTGCAGAAGTTCCGGGCTTTTTTTATGCTCGAAACGCATATCCCTCTGATTGAATTGTCAGAAACGACAGCGTATATTTCAAATATAAACAGCTGTGTTATCTATATCGCTGCCGCAGGCAGGTTTCTATCCTTTCATGAAAGAGGTTAATAACGATGCGGTTGTCCCTGAAAGATCTGAAAGACACGGAAAAATGGAATCGGGCGGGCGTAAAGCTTCCGGATTATCCGATCGACGCGATCCGCCGGAATGCGGAAAATGCGCCTGTATGGGTCCACTTTGGAATTGGAAATATTTTCCGGATTTTTATAGGCGGCATCGCTGACCGGCTGATCTCGGAAGGTAAACTTTCTTCCGGACTGGTCTGCGCGGAGACATATGATTTTGAAGTGGTCGACAAAATATACCGGCCATATGACAATCTCGCACTGAGTGTAATCCTGAATCCGGACGGAACACAGGACAAGAGGGTGCTGGCTCCATTTGCGGAGGCGGTATGCGCTTCTCCCCGGTTTGCAGAGCAGTGGAAAAGACTGCAGCAGATATTCCGCGCGGAAAGTCTGCAGATGGTTTCATTTACCATCACAGAAAAAGGATATTCCCTGAAAAGTTCCGACGGAAAGTACTCCGCTGCCGCCCTGGCAGATTTTGACAGCGGGCCGGAGCATGCAGCATCCGCAATGGCTGTTATTGCCTCCATGCTCTATGAACGGTACAAGGCGGGAAAATATCCACTGGCGCTGGTTTCCATGGACAACTGCTCACACAACGGCAAACGTCTCAGGGATGCCGTGCTCACAATGGGAAATGCATGGGTTTCGAGAGGGTATTGTCCGAAAGAATTTCTGGAATATATCAGCGATGAATCCCGTGTGACGTTCCCGTGGACCATGATCGACAAAATAACGCCGCGACCGGAACCAGAGATCGCCGCAGCTCTTAAGTCCCTCGGCATTGACGGGATGAATATTGTGACGACCGATAAGAAGACATATATTGCCCCGTTCGGCAACGCGGAAAAAGTTCAGTATCTTGTCATCGAAGATGACTTTCCGAACGGGAGGCCGCCGCTTGAGGACGCCGGCGTCTATATGACCGACAGAGTCACCGTGAGCAAATGTGAGCGCATGAAGGTCTGCACCTGCCTGAACCCGATTCATACGGCTCTGTGCACCTATGATTGTATGCTGGGATATGATCTGTTTGCAGACGGCATGAAAGATCCGCAGCTCTCAAGGCTGGCGGATCTGATCGGCTATACAGAGGGACTTCCCGTCGTCACAGACCCGGGAATTATCTCTCCAAAAGCGTTTCTCGACGAGGTAATTCACGAAAGGATGCCAAATCCGTATCTCGGGGACACGTCGCAGCGGATTGCGGTAGATATTTCACAGATGATCGGCATCCGCTTTGGTGAGACGATACAGTCTTATGTTGACCGCGACGGAAGCGCCGCTCAGCTGGTGGGCATTCCGCTCGCCATAGCAGGGTGGCTGCGATATCATATGATGCTGGATGACAACGGAAAAGCGATGGAACTGGCGCCGGATCCTATGACTCCGGAACTGCACAGGCAGATGATGCCGATCCGTTTTGGAGACCCTGAGAGTGTGGACAATTCCCTGCGTCCTATTCTTTCGAATGAGAATATCTTCGGCTGTGATCTGTACAAAGCCGGCATCGGAAGCAAGATTGAGGAAATGTTCCGGGAAGAAATCGCGGGAAAAGGCGCCGTGCGAAACACACTGAAAAAATATCTGAACTGACAGTGTTGCCTGAAGTGAAGATCACCATCAAGCCAGACGCGGAAAAAACGCCCTGCAAGCCTTGAAAGTCAGGTTTGCGGGGCGTTTATTGCGGGCGGCCTGCCCGTCCGTCACTTCTGTTACAGACTCAGCAGCATACTCTTTAACTTGTTGTAAATCAGCTCGTGGCCGGCATCGTTCGGATGCAGGCCGTCAGGGTTGTAGCGCTCTTTCAGCTCCGGAATGTTCGGATTCATCCCGCTGGTGCGGTACAGATCCAGAACCGGAAGGCTGTAGTATGCGGCCACTTCCTGAATGATGTTGACATAATCCTCGAGACATCCCACACAGCGCAGGCCGAGCTCATTGTAATCGCGGTGCTCATTTTCCCGGTGCAGCGGCGTCATGACAATAATCGGCCGGCCCGGATATTTTACGATCAGCGCGCGGTACAGATTGTGCAGGGCGCCGTAAAATGTGTCGTCGGTGCGGTCGGTGAAGTGTCCGATCGCCGCGTCTCCGTGGCCGTAGTCGTTGGTCCCGCCGAAAACGGTTATCACGTCCGCGTCCGGATCCATGTCCGCCACGCGGGAACCAAAGTACTGATCCCATTTCGCGTGCTCCGGCGGCATCGGCACCTGCTGCCTTGCGATCCGCGTTCCGCCGATTCCATATCCTCTCGCGATCACGCCGTCCCGGCTCTCCAGAAGCTTCCAGTACGCATGCTCAATGCTCGAAGTTCCGTACGGTTCCGTGATGCTGTCGCCGAGGAAATTGATTTTCGTTCCCTCAAGTTTCATGACAAATGTCTCCTCCTGCCTGAACTGTTGTCTCTCTGAAACTATATCACAGCAGAATAAAAATGTTCACCTGTCATGTATTTCTGGCCGCAATTGACTGACATTGATAATTAAACAGGCGGGAATCTGAGAATTTGTCATCTGCTCAGTCTTCATGGAGCGCTTCTCCGTTGGTGGCAATCACTTTTTTGTACCAGAAATAGCTTTTCTTGCGGTACCGCGCAAGACTGCCGCTGCCGTCGTCATTTCGGTCGACGTAAATAAATCCATATCGCTTCGACATCTGCGCCGTGGACGCGCTGACCAGGTCGATCGGTCCCCAGGACGTATAGCCCATGATATTCACACCGTCCTCAATGGCTTCTTCGACCTGCAGCAGATGTTTTTTGAGATACTCAATCCGGTAGTCATCGATCACCGTCAGCTTATCCGGCCCGCCTGGAACAAGCTTATCCTGGGCACCAAGACCATTTTCCACGATGAACAGCGGCTTTTGATAGCGATCCCAGTACTCATTCAGCGTATAGCGCAGGCCCTGCGGATCGATCTGCCAGCCCCACTCCGAAGATTTCAGATACGGATTGGGCACGCCGCCGAGCAGATTTCCCTCGCCGCGGATACGTTTCGCCGGATCCGCCGTCGCACATACGCTCACATAATAGGAAAATGAAATGAAATCGACTGTATTCTCCCGCAGGATTTTCTCATCCTCCGCATCCGCCGTGATATGAATTCCATTCTCTTTCATATACCGTTTCATGTATCCCGGATACCGGCCTCGCGCCTGAATTTCCAGGAACATGTCGTTCTTGTGGTTTTCCTCCATTGCGGCGATTACGTCGTCCGGGCTGCAGGTCAGCGGATAGATCGGCATCGAGAGAATCATGCAGCCAACTTTATTTTCCGGATCAATTTCATGTGCTGCCTGAACGGCCAGCGCGCCGGCTGTCAGTTCATTGTGTATAGCCTGATACAAGTCTGACTGGGAAAGTTTCTCTTTTGGCGTGCAGATGCCGCCGCTTGTAAAAGGCGTCTCCAAAATTGAATTGACTTCGTTGAACGTCAGCCAGTAATGCACTTTTCCCTTGTACCTGGTAAAAATTGTGCGGACATATTTCTCAAAAAAGCCTATCAGTCTGCGGTCCGTCCAGCCATTATACGCTTCGGCAAGATGGAGCGGCATCTCGTAGTGAGAGATTGTGACGAGCGGTTCCATGCCAAATTCATGACAAGTGTCAAAAACCTTGTCATAAAATTCCAGACCTTTCTCATTCGGCGTATCCTCATCGCCATTCGGAAAGATCCGGCTCCATGCGATCGAAAGCCGGAATACCGAAAATCCCATGCCGGACAGAAGTTTTAATCATCTCTGTAACGATGGTAAAAGTCGATCCCGACAAGTTTCAGATTGTCTTTCGTCGGCCCTTCTGTGCGCGGATATCTGACGCCGCGCGGCGTCACGTCTTCGACAGACAGTCCCTTTCCGTCTTCGTTATAAGCGCCTTCAATCTGATTGGCCGCTGTCGCGCCGCCCCATAAAAAGCCCGCCGGAAATGCCATCGTTACCTCCCACATGGTATTACTTCAAATATTTCCTGCTGTAGATAATGTTACCGCATTTATGTATAAGCACAAACATAATATTTCCTTTTCAAGACGTAAAAAAACTGCCTCAGGAGTATTATTCCTGAAGCAGTTGTATTTGTCTGCAGTCAATTCGTTTTTCAATAAGCTTAAGCAATCAACGTCCCGATAAAGCCGGAATATTTCACGCATCCAGAATTTCTCTGAACGCCCTGACATTTGCGGCTTTGTCGCCTCTGAATACCGCTGATCCCGCCACAACGGCATTGACGCCGGCGTCGAGCACCTGTCTCAGGTTGCCGGTTCCGATACCGCCATCGACTTCGATGTCCGGATGAAGATTCATGCTCTTAAGAATAGCAGACAGCTCGCGCACCCGCCCGAGTGTCTCCGGAATAAAGCTCTGGCCGCCAAAACCAGGGAAGACGCTCATCACAAGAATCATGTCGGCGAGCGGCAGATACTCTCTGATTTTTTCAACCGGCGTGTCCGGATTGATCGCCAGAGCCGGCTTCATGCCTGCCTGACGGATTTCTCTCAGCGCAGCCGCCGTGTCCGGACATGCCTCATAATGTACGGTCAGCCCGTCAGCGCCGGCTTTCCTGAAAGCGTCCACATAGCGGATCGGATCTGTGATCATCAGATGAACGTCAAAGAACAGATGACTGTCTTTGCGCACAGACTGAATCACCGGAATGCCAAACGAAATATTCGGCACGAAGACGCCGTCCATCACATCCAGATGAAGCCAGTCGGCGCCGGCCTCCTCAACCGTCTTTATCTCATTTCCCAGCTGTCTGAAGTCCGCTGCCAGGATAGAAGGTGCAAGGTAATTCATACTCTGTTCTCCTCAGCTGTATTTTCTGCGCTCGCGCTCTGCCAGTTCCGCATACATCTGCGCATAACTGTCGTAGCGCCCCTGAGCGATTTTCCCCTCTTCAAGAGCGGCCTTGACCGCACAGTCCGGCTCCGCGAGATGAACACATCCGTCAAAGTAGCATTTGCCTTCATAAGGGGAGAACTCCGGGAAACAATAGCGGAGATTTTCTTTCGACAATTCCGGCAGGTCAAAGGATGTGAATCCCGGCGTATCCATCAGATAGGTGCCTTTTGAAATGCTGAAAATCTGCGAGTGTCTCGTCGTCTGCCGCCCGCGTCCGATCCGGCTCACATCTCCCGTCTCCATGCAGTCTTCTCTCATGAGACAGTTCGTGAGTGTCGACTTGCCCACACCGGACGGTCCGGCAAATATCGATACCCTGCCCCCGAGAATCCCGCGCAGATCTTCGATACCCTGTCCGTCTTTCGCGCTCACAAAAAGCAGTTTCGCCCCGGCGCCACGGTATCTTTCCCGCAGGGCGTCCATTTCCACTTCTTCCGCTTCGTCGATCTTGTTGAAGACGATGACGGTCTGAACTTCCTGCACCTGCATCATCACAAGAAATTTGTCAAGGAGATACAGATTCGGCTTCGGCCGGCTGATGGCAAAGACAATGACCGCCTGATCGATATTGGCGCAGGCCGGACGAATAAGGACATTCTTCCGCGGAAGAATGTCCTCAATGCTGCCGGTCATATCTTTTTCATCCAGCATCACGACATCTACCCGGTCACCGACCAGAGGTTTGATCTTCCGGTTTCGGAAGATTCCCTTGGCCTTGCATTCCAGAATCCCGGAATCTGTGTACACGTAGTAGAAACCCGCAATGCCTTTTACAATAATTCCCTGCATATCGTATTACTGCTGAGTCTGTGCCTGCGTCCCGGCCGCCGTCGTCTGCGCCTGGGTTGTCGTCGTAGTCGTCGGTGCCGCCGTCGTTGTCGTTGTTGTCGGCGCAGTCGTCGTTGTTGTTGTCGTAGTCGTCGTGGTCGTCGTTGTTGTCGCCGGACCCGAGCTTACCACAATGGTAATCGTTGAGCCGCGTGATGCCTTGCTGCCCGCCTCCGGAGACTGGCTGATAACCACGCCGGACGTCACCGTGTCGCTGTTCTGGTAGCTGATGTTTACAGAGAAGCCCTGTGAAATCAGTGCCGCCTCTGCGTCAGACTCTGTAAGTCCGACCACGCTGGTGATCGTAATCGCGGATTCCGTCGTCGTTGTTGTCGTCGTTGTCGTTCCGGAGTTGACCGTCAGCGTAACCGTCGCGCCCTGACGGATCTTCGCTCCTTCTTCATAGGACTGGTCAATGACTTCGTTGATTTCCGCACCCTCTTTGTACTGCGAGAGCGTCGTATAGTTCAGACCGAGACTGTCGAGAGTCGCCTCCGCGTCTGTGAGCGTCATTCCGACAAGATTCGGCATGGTGACAATCTGCGCCTCACTGGAGGTTGCGACCTCAGCTGTTGTGCCGGAAATGCTGAACAGCGAGCCGGAAGCGGCAAAGCGGGCCAGTATGAACACCGCCACGACTGTGATAGCCGCGGCAATGCCGATGCCGATCCATTTCATCACGGCATCCAGCTTGGAGTTGTCCTCGTCATCGATGTCCGCGTCGTCAAAATCTTCATCATCGGTATCATCATCATATCCGGTGTCATCGACAAAATCATCGTCTGTGCCACTGCCTGTGCCGTCGGTGTTGATGCCCGTCGTCGTGCCGCTGCCGGATCCGCTCAGAATATCTCCGCCGTTATTGAGGAACACCGTGTGGTCATCTCTGACCGCACTGACTCTTCTGGCGGCTTCCGCGGCCTCTGCGGCTTTTGCGAGCGAGTCGGCCTGCGGGCTTCCCGCCTGCACAATACCGTCCGGCGTGACCGATCCCGGAACAAACTTGACAAAATCTCTGTCCGGCATGATCAGCGCCTTCTTCAGATCCTCGATCAGCTCCGTCGCGGACTGATAGCGGAAATCAGCCTTTTTCTGCGTCGCTTTTATGACAATGTCATCGACACATTTCGGAATTCCGGCCACAAGAGCTGACGGCGGCTGAATCTGCTGCTGAATGTGCTGCACAGCCACGGCAACCGTTGTGTCGCCGTCAAATGGAACCGTTCCGGTCAGCATCTCGTAAAGCGTAATGCCGAACGAATAAATGTCGGTTCTCTCGTCTGTATATCCGCCTCTCGCCTGCTCCGGCGAAATGTAATGCACCGAGCCCATGGCGGTAGACGTTATCGTCGTCGAGGACGCCGCCTTTGCGATGCCGAAATCTGTGACCTTGACCTTTCCCTCGCGGGAAATCATGATATTCTGCGGCTTGATATCGCGGTGAACAATGTGATGGCTGTGAGCCGCTTCAATGCCCTTGGCCACCTGAATCGCGATGCTAACAGCTTCTTTATATGGAATGCGCCCTTTCTTTTCGATGTATTTCTTCAGCGTGATGCCCTCGACGAGTTCCATGACAATATAGTAAATGCCATTTTCCTCGCCTACATCAAAGATGTTGACGACATTCGGATGAGCCAGCCCCGCGGCGCTCTGCGCCTCAACGCGGAACTTCTGGACAAATGTCTTGTCTGAACAGAATTCCGGCTTCAGCACCTTCACAGCCACGTACCTGTTCAATTTATGATCCATAGCCTTGTAGACATCGGACATTCCGCCCGCGCCGATCCGGTCGGCAATCTCATATCTGTCCGCAAGGTACATCCCTCTTCCCAGCATAAATTTTTCCTCATGAATCGGGAATTCAGACGCTCACAAGCATTGCTGTGATGTTGTCTCTTCCACCGGCATCATTTGCCAGATCAATCAAAATCCTGCACGTATCCTCCAGATTGTCCGTATCCTGGACAACCCTCTTGATCCGCGCATCTTCTACCATATTTGTTAGACCGTCCGTGCAGAGCAGGACTTTGTCCCCCGGGAACAGATCAACCGCAAACACATCGGGTTCTACTTCCTTTGAACCGCCGATCGCTTTCGTGATGATGTTCTTGTTCACATGATGCCGTGCTTCCTGGCGGTCGATCTCGCCGATGGACACCATCTCTTCTACAAGAGAGTGATCTCTGGTGACCTGCGTGATGTCGTCAGAAATGACGTAAAGCCGGCTGTCACCGACATTGGCAACCCTGAGTGTCTGACCGTCAATCGTGGCAACAACAAGTGTTGTTCCCATTCCAGCATAATCAGGCGATTCCGCAGCCTTCTCCAGAAGCTTCCCGTTGACCGTGCGGATTGCATGACTCATGATCGTGACCGGGTCTCTGTACGATGAGTCCCTGATCAGCTCAAGAAGTGTTTCAATCGTGTACCTGGAAGCGAGATCGCCGGCCTTATGACCACCCATACCGTCGGCGACGACGAACAGATTCGGAAGATTTCCGACCGGTTCGAGCGTGTAGAAGAAGAAATCCTGATTCATGCTTCTTTCGCGGCCCACATCTGTGAGCGCGTAAGCGTTCATTTCATTCCTCCGCTGTTGTTCAGATTCAGTGATGAGCCCGACTCGTCCAGGTAGCTTTTACGCAGCTGACCGCAGGCGCCGTCTATATCCCGGCCCATTTCCCTTCTAATAGTAACATTTACTCCGTGTTTTTCAAGCCTTCTTTTAAAGGCCTGAATGTCAGAAGCCGCACTCTGCCTGATTGTGCGCTCTCTCACCGGGTTGACCGGAATCAGATTCACGTGACACGGAAATCCGGCAAGCCGCGCCGCCAGTTCGTCCGCACACGCGAGCGAATCATTGATTCCGGCCGCCAGGCTGTACTCAAAACTGACACGTCTCCCGGTTTTTTCAAAGAAATACCGGCAGGCGTCAAGAATTTCATCAATTGTATACCGTTTCGCAATCGGCATGAGCTTCCGGCGGATTTCATCGTTTGGCGCGTGCAGGGAAACCGCAAGCGTCACCTGCGTCTTTCTGTCCGCCAGTTCCCGGATTTTCTCCACGATGCCGCAGGTCGAAACCGTCACGGCGCGGCGGGACAGATTATACCCCTGCGGGTCATTTATGATCTCAACGAACCGGCAGAATGCATCGAAATTCTCGAACGGCTCGCCCGATCCCATGACAACGACGCTGTCGACACGCTCTCCGGAAAGCTGCGCGATCTTATAGACCTGGCCGCACATCTCCGCCGCCGTGAGAGATCTCACACAGCCTCCGAGCGTCGAAGCACAGAACCGGCACCCCATGGCGCACCCGACCTGCGAGGAAATGCAGACCGAGTTTCCATGATGATAGTGCATCAGAACACTCTCAATCACATTGTTGTCAGCGAGACGGAACAGATACTTGGCTGTGCCGTCAATCTTTGAGACCTGAACCTTCACCATCTCGAGATCCGTGAGCCGGGCCGTCTCGTCGAGCCGCTGCCGCAGGCTCTCCGGCAGATTGCTCATCTCTTCAAAAGAATGAACATGCTTCCCGTGAATCCAGTTGAAAACCTGCGCGGCGCGGAACTTTTTCTCGCCCGCTAAGACAAAAAAATTCTCGAGTTCATCCCGCGTCATGGAACTGATATCCGCTTTATCCATCACTTCAGCCTCTCAAAAAGTGCCGCGTAAAATCCGTCGCCAGGCCACTTTTCCGACGGCAGATACAGTTTCTCAGAGCACAGTTTCACCGGAAAATGCTCTTCAAACCATTTCGCGTTTCCCTGGTTCTCCGCGCGCACGATGGTGCAGGTGCTGTAAATCAGCTTCCCGCCGGGTCTGACGGCCGGAAACGCGCAGGCCATGATTTTCCTCTGAACCGGAACAAGTTCCCTGCTGTCCGCGCGGGTGATTCGAAGCCGGATGTCAGGCTTCCGCCTCAGATCTCCGATCCCCGAACACGGGACGTCGGTGATCACCGCGTCAAACCGTCCTGCGTCCTCCGGATGCTCTTCTGCCGCGCTGCGCTTTCTGGTCTCGATTTCCGTCAGACCGAGTCTGCTGACGTTGTCCCGCGTTCTCTTAAGCCGCTCGTCAGAAATGTCACAGCAGCAGATCTCACCCGCACGGCCGCCCTCGCGCATCGCAAGTGCCGCCTGCACGGATTTGCCGCCCGGCGCGCCGCACACGTCGAGCACCCGGGACCTCGGCGCAAAGCCGGCCGACCGGTATGCCGCTGCCGAAGAGATATCCTGGACATAGAACTCTCCGTCCGAAAATCCCGGCATCGCCTCTACAGACCCGAAATCCGAGACAGAAAGCAGTCCCGGGAGCGGCTCGCCGTTCACCGTAATTCCGGACGCCGTCAGCTTTTCCCTGAGACGCTCAGCGGAAATCCTGGAAGTGTTGACGCGGATAAAAAGCGGGGCCTCCGCCAGAAAACCGGCCATTACCTCTTCGGGCGCAGTGTCTCCGCTCACCCGCACAATTTCCTGTTCGATCCAGTTGGGCAGAGAATAGCGGATCTGAAGATATTTGTCAGGATGAATGTGAGGGTCCGGAAGCGCAAACTCTCCGCGGCGCCTGAGGAAACTGCGCAGAACCCCGTTGACAAATGCTTTTGCGCCCTGTCCGTACCGGGCCGCCAGATTCACGGCCTCATTGACGGCGGCTGAGTCCGGGACACTGTCAAAATACAGGATCTGTGCGGCCGCCATGCGCAGAATCCAGGCAATTTCCGGTTTCTGTTCCTTCATGGGCTTTTCGGCCACAAAATCCAGAAAGTAGTCCAGTGTGATGGTGCGCTCGATCACCGTGCGCGTGAGGCGGGAGATAAAGCGCCGCTTCTGAGCGTTCTCAGGGCCGGCAAGCCCCGCGAGTTCCCGGTGCAGCGCCTGATCGGCCATCTGCCCGTCAGATACATCCGTGAGGACCGCAAGAACAATGGCGCGTTCGCCGTTTTCTCTCAATCGCGGTTCCTTCTTCCGTAAATCAGGATCAGTCTCAGCAGCTGCAGGATGGCCGTCAGAGCCGAGGCCACATACGTGAGCGCAGCCGCGACGAGAACACTTCTCGCCTGCTTTTCTTCTTCTCCGCTCACAATGCCCTGTTCCGTCAGCATCTGAAGACCGCGGTGCGAAGCGTTGAATTCAACCGGCAGAGTCACGAGCTGAAAGAGCACGCAGACGGCAAACAGAATGATTCCGATTTCAACCAGAATCTGGCCGCCGCCGGCGAAAATCAGCCCCAGAATGATGAAAAACCAGGAGGCCTGTGAGGCGAAATTGACGACGGGAACCAGCGCCGAGCGCACGCGCAGAGGCACATAGCCCTTCGCCTGCTGAACAGCGTGCCCGCACTCGTGCGCGGCTACCGCGACAGCCGCGACCGAATTTGAATTTGCCACGCTGTCGGACAGATTGACCGTATTGGTTCTGGGGTCATAGTGGTCCGTCAGTTTCCCGGACACACGGCCCGTCATCACGTTGTAGAGGCCCTGCGAGCCCAGAAGCCGCTGTGCCGTCTGCGTTCCGGTCAGCCCGGAGGACGCCGTCACGCGGCTGTAGCGGGAAAAGCGGGACGAAACAAGTCCCTGCGCGATGCCCGCCAGGACGATGCTGATTATCATAATCAGCCAATAACTCGGATCCAGATAATAATACATATCTCGTTCTCCTTTCTTCAGAACGGGAAAAGAACCGCATCAGACATTTCCGTCACGGTCGCCGAACTTCTCGCCCGCCTTCAGAGGGTAGCCGCGCAGATACGCCGCCGCCTCCATGCGCCTGCGCCCTTCCGGCTGCAGTTCCAGAACTTCAAGACTCCCGCTGCCGCACCGGATGACAAATGTATCCGCGTTCGCATCCGTCACGGTTCCGCTCTCGGCGTCCCCGCTCCCGCTCTCAGGAATCGGGCGGGCCTTCCAGATCTTGAGCAGCTTTCCGTTCCGGTACGTAAACGCGCTCGGCCACGGATTGAACCCCCGGATATGCCGTTCGATTTCTGCGGCCGGGCGGCTGAAATCAATCTCACCGTCTGATTTGCGGATCATCTTCACCGTCGTCGCCTCAGCGGCGTTCTGCGGCACCGGCTTTACCGTGCCGTCCTGCAGACCGTGAATCGTGCGGATCAGAAGCCTGGCGCCGACGGGTGCCAGCCGGTCGAACAGGCTTCCGCCTGTCTCGTCATCCGCGAGTTTCACTTTTTCCTGCATCAGGATATCGCCGGTATCGACACCGGCATCCATCAGCATCGTCGTGACGCCGGAATATTCCTCGCCGTTGCACACGGCCCACTGAATCGGGCTTGCGCCCCGGTACTTCGGCAGCAGCGACGCGTGCACATTCACGCATCCGTATTCCGGAATGTCCAGCAGTGCCTGCCTCAAGATCTGTCCGAACGCCGACACGACAATGATGTCAGGCTTCATCTGCCGTATGGTGTCAATAAATTCGGGCGCCGATGCCTTTTCCGGCTGCAGGACCGGCGCGCCGATTTCCAGCGCCGCCTCCTTGACCGGCGAGGCGGCCAGCTCGTGTCTGCGCCCCTTCGGGCGGTCCGGCTGTGTGACGACGGCCAGGATTTCCTGCCCGTCTTCGTGCAGCGCCTTTAAGTCAGCCACCGCAAAATCCGGCGTTCCCATGAAAATCACTTTCATTTGTCAGGATTCCTTTTCTTCTTCTTCATCCTCGGGCTCCATGCTGACGTCGTGCATCTCCGTCGCAATATCGACGTACATCTTTCCGTCGAGGTGATCGATTTCGTGCTGGAGGCAGCGCGCCAGAAGACCGTCGCCTTCGACTTCGTACTCCTGCATATCCGCGTTCAGGGCACGCACCTTGCAGTGCATGGCGCGGCTCACGACCCCGACTTTTCCCGGAACGGAGAGGCAGCCCTCTTCGCCGACCTGTTCTCCGTCTTTTTCGACGATCACCGGGTTGATCAGCGTGATCGGATTGTCGCCGCAGTCGATGACTACGATCCGGCGAAGAACGCCGACCTGCGGGGCGGCCAGGCCCACGCCGTTCGCGTCGTACATCGTGTCGTACATGTCGCCGATCAGCTGCTTGAGCCGCGGGGTAAGGATCTTGACCTCTTTGGCTTTCTTGCGCAGAATTTCATCACCCAGTGTGCGGATTTCTCGTAATGCCATACCTTGTTCCTTTCATCAGTCGTCAAACTGATATTGTACAAATATTTTCGCGCATTCCGGATCCGACAGCAGATACGCGTCCACCAGATCCTTCAGATTCACCAGTTCTTCCCGCGAATCGCTTCGGCAGTAGATGACCTGCCGCCAGGCATCCTTGACTTTGGCCACCGAGTCCGGTGCCGGGCCGGTGATGTCTGTGTCATTTCTTTTCCGGACTGCTTCTTTTATTTTATCGCCAATTTTGCCGGCGCAGCGCGCGAGTTTCTTCTCGTCGCCGCCCGACAGCAGAATTTTGAGCATACTCCGCACCGGCGGATACCCGAGCAGCTTCCGGTATTCAATCTCCTGCGCATAAAACGCGTCATAGTCCTGAGCCGCCGCCGCCACGATCGCGTAATTCTCCGGGCTGTACGTCTGAATCACGACCTCGCCCGGCCGCACTCCCCGTCCGGCCCGTCCGGATGCCTGCACCAGCAGGTCAAATGTCCGCTCAGGGGCCTTAAAATCCGGAGCAAACAGCGAAAGATCCGCGTTCACAATGCCGACAAGCGTGACATCCGGGAAATCATGTCCCTTCACAATCATCTGCGTCCCCACGAGAATATCCGCCTCATGGTTGGCAAATGCCGACAGGATCTTCTCGTGGCCGTCTTTTCCGGCGGTCGTGTCCGCGTCCATGCGCAGCACCCGCGCCTGCGGGAACAGTTGTTTCACCTGCTTCTCGATGTTCTCCGTGCCGGCTCGCATGCCGCCGACGTGCGGCGATCCGCATTTCGGGCAGATTTTCGGGACTGAAGCCGTGTAGCCGCAATAATGGCACGAGAGCCACTGACGGCCGCGCACGCTGTGAAGTGTCAGCGCCACGTCGCAGTGCGGACATTTTATCGGCTGGCCGCAGCTGTAGCAGGCGAAGTGTCCCAGATATCCCCGCCGGTTGAGAAACAGCATTGTCTGCTCGCCCCGCTTTAGCCGGTCCTGGATCTTTTCGGCCAGCTCCACGGAAAACGGTGTCCGGTTCCCTTTCTTCAGTTCCTCGCGCATATCCGCGACGCTCACAGCGGGAAGCGTCTGCTGCGTCGCCCGCTCCGGGAGTCTCAGAAGACGGTATTTTCCCGTCTGCGCGCGGTAATAGCTTGTCAGGCTCGGCGTCGCCGATCCCAGGATAAGACTTGCGTTCTGAATCTCAGCGATATGCTGCGCCGTCTCCCGCGCGTGATAGCGCGGAGACTGTTCGCTCGCGTAGGATTCTTCCTGCTCTTCGTCAATCACGATGAGACCGAGATTCGGAAACGGCACAAACAGGGCGCTGCGCGGCCCGATCACCACATCGACCTGCCCTTTCATCGCCCGCAGATACGTGTCATACCGCTCGCCCTGTCCCATCCGGGAGTGCAGAATCGCGACCCGATCGCCGAACCGCTCCGTAAACCGCCTGACCGTCTGATATGTCAGCGCGATCTCGGGGATGAGAACAATGCTCTGCCGTCCGGCCCGGGCCACATGCCCGATCAGTTCCAGATACACAAGCGTCTTGCCCGAGCCCGTCACGCCGTACAGGAGATACGTTCCCCGGCGTCCCGCGTCATAATCGGAAATCACCGCGTTCACACACTGTTTCTGGTCCGGATTGAGTTCAAGGTGTCCGCTTCTGCCTTCTTCGCCTTTCATTTCCGGCGTGATGCCGGTCCTGAAGACTTCTTTTTCCTCAATGTCGATCAGCCCCATCTGCTCGAGTTCCCGCATGGTGGACGGCTGAATGTTCAGTTTGGTCCTCGCCAGATCATAATCGACCCGGCCGTCGGTCATCACCTGCCGCAGCAGTCTCTCCCTGGCGACGGCATGCTTCCTGTGAAATGTCTCGAGCGCCTGCTGCTCCGTCTCATCATCCGCCGCCAGTACCAGCGTACGCTTATAGCGCTGCGTGACTTTTGCCTTGACCGGCATGACGGTTTTCAGCGCCTGGCTCATGGTGGAACCGTAATTTCTCCTCAGCCACGCCGCCAGTTCGATCATCCGGGAGACAGGCCCCACGCGCCCGCTCACCACGGACGTGATGGGTTTGATTCTTTCCGGCGCCAGAGCAGCCTTTTCGGACAGTCCGACGACATACCCTGTCTGCTCGCGGCTGCTGCGGCCAAAAGGAACATTTACCATGGTCCCTATGGTGATGGCGTCCGCGAGCTCGTCCGGGATTCTGTACTGAAATGTTTTGTCAAGCTTTTCGTGGCTGATGTCCAGAATTATATCCGCGTACATGTACCGTCCTGTCAGAACAGTCCGACAATTCTGCCGGTCTCTGTGTCAAAATCAATGTTCTCCGCCGCCGGTTTTGTCGGAAGCCCCGGCATTGTGAGTATCGAACCGGTCAGCGCCACGACAAATCCGGCGCCCGCGCTCATGGAAACTTCTCTCACATGAAGCGTGAACCCTTCCGGACGTCCGAGCTTCTTCGGATCGTCGGACAGCGAATATTGCGTCTTGGCCATGCACACCGGGCATTTCCCGAAGCCCATGTCCTCGATATGCTTCAGTTCCTTTATGGCCGCCGGCTCGAACTCGACATCCTTCGCGCCGTAAATTTCCTTCGCGACCGTGACGATCTTGTCTCTGAGCGGCATATCGTCCGGATACAGCACATGGAAATCCGACTTCTTCGTCTCAAGCGTGTTCAGGACCTTCTCGGCCAGCTCTTTTCCGCCCTCGCCGCCCTTCGCCCAGACATCGGACAGCGCAAACTCGCACCCCATGTCCTCGACGTGCTTCCTGACAAATGCGAGTTCCTCTTCCGTGTCGGTCATATAGTGGTTCAGCGTCACGACAATCGGAACGCCGAACTTCTTCATGTTCTCAACGTGCTTGTCGAGATTGCAGATGCCGGCCCTGAGCGCTTCCATGTTCGGCTTGCTCACGTCCGCCTTCGGAACGCCGCCGTTGTACTTGAACGCCTTGGTCGTCGCGACGAGCACGACGCAGTCCGGATGTAGATTTCCGAAACGGCTCTTGATGTCGAAGAACTTCTCGGCGCCCAGATCCGCACCGAATCCTGCCTCGGTGACGCAGTAATCACCGAGCTTCAGGGCCATTCTGGTGGCGCGCAGCGAGTTGCACCCGTGTGCGATGTTGGCGAACGGTCCGCCGTGAACCAGTACCGGCGTGTTCTCGAGTGTCTGAATCATGTTCGGCTTCATGGCGTCCTTGAGCAGCACCGCCATCGAACCGGCGGCGTGCAAATCGCCCGCCGTCACCGGGTTGCCGTCCACATCATACGCCGCTACGATGCGCGACAGTCTCTGCTTCAGATCCTTCATGTCGCTGGCCAGGCACAGGATCGCCATGATTTCGGAGGCAACCGTAATGATGAAATGATCCTCTCTCACAACGCCGTCGCTCTTCTTGCCAAGTCCGATGACGATGTTGCGCAGCGCTCTGTCATTCATGTCCATGCAGCGCTTCCAGACGATCCGCTTTGGATCGATGTGAAGCGGATTGCCGTGCATCATCGAATTGTCGAGCATCGCCGAGAGAAGGTTGTTGGCGCTGGTCACCGCGTGGAAGTCACCGGTGAAATGCAGGTTCAGATCCTCCATCGGGACAACCTGAGCGAAGCCTCCGCCGGCAGCGCCGCCCTTTATGCCAAAGCACGGACCAAGGCTTGGCTCGCGAAGTGCCGCGATGGCCTTTTTCCCGAGCTTGTTCAGTGCCTCTGTAAGTCCGATGCTGATCGTCGTCTTTCCTTCACCGGCAGGCGTCGGATTGACCGCTGTCACAAGAATCAGTTTACCGTCCGGTTCCGATTTCAGCCTTTCTTCCAGCTCATCGGAAATCTTGGCCTTGTACTTACCGTAGAACTCGAGCTCATCCTCGCGGACTCCAACTTTCGCCGCAACATCCCGGATGTGTTCCATGTGCGCTGCCTGCGCGATTTCAATATCGGTCATCCCTAGCCTCCTTTATTTGTCAGGAATTCTTAGTTTTAAGATATTCCTCAAACTGCTCCTCGTTCATGAGAACTTCTCTTGCCTTGGTGCCGTTTCCTTCCGTGACGACACCGGCTGCGGCCAGCTGGTCCATGATCCGGCCGGCCCTGTTAAACCCGATGCGGAAATTTCTCTGCAGACTGCCTGTCGACGCGTGATCCTGCTTGATCAGGAAACGCCCGGCCTCTTCAAACAGCTCGTCGACTTCCGACCGCTTGTCGTCCTTTGGCGAAGCCGCGGCCTCCACAGCCTGCTCAACCGCTGCCTGCTGCTGTCCCGCGTCTTCCACCGCGTTGTGTGCCTTGACGTATTCCACAACTCTCGTCACTTCTTCATCGCTGACAAATGTACCCTGCACCCGTTTCGGTTTCGGATATCCCGTCGGGAAGAACAGCATGTCGCCCTTGCCCAGAAGCTTCTCCGCGCCGTTCATGTCGATGATCGTGCGCGAGTCGACGCCCGAAGACACGGCAAATGCGATTCTGGACGGAACATTGGCCTTGATCAGGCCGGTGATGACGTTGACCGACGGCCGCTGCGTCGCGATGATCAGATGAATTCCGGCCGCGCGCGCCAGCTGGGCCAGACGGATGATCGCCTGCTCCACCTCGCCGGGCGCCACCATCATAAGATCTGCCAGCTCGTCGATGATGATCAGAAGCTGCGGCAGTTTCTCCGGCTTTTTGCCGTCCTTGTCAGGCGGCAGCGACGGCACCTTCGCGTTGTAATCTTTCAGGTTCTTGGCGCCGGCTTTGGCAAATTTGCGGTACCGCTCGTCCATCTGCGCCACCGCCCAGTTCAGAGCGCCCGACGCCTTCTTCGGGTCCGTCACGACCGGGAGAAGCAGATGCGGAATTCCGCTGTATACATTCAGTTCTACGACCTTCGGGTCGACCAGAATCATGCGCACCTGCTGCGGCGTCGCATGATACAGAATACTCACAATGATAGAGTTGATGCACACCGATTTACCGGAGCCCGTGGCTCCCGCGATCAGAAGGTGCGGCATCTTCGCGATGTCGGCCACGACCGGCTTGCCGCCCAGATCTTTGCCGACGGCAAAGGCAATCGGAGACTTGCTCGTCCTGAATGCCTCCGACTCGAAGATATCCCGGATCATAACCGCACTCGGCGCCTTGTTCGGCACCTCGATGCCGATGGCCGCTTTGCCCGGAATCGGAGCTTCAATTCTTATGTCCGCCGCCGCGAGGTTGAGTTTGATGTCGTCTGACAGGCTGACAATCTTGCTGACCTTCACGCCCATCTCCGGCTGAATTTCATATCTTGTGACAGCCGGCCCGCACGCGATATTCGTGATCGTCGCCTGCACGCCGAAGTTCTGCAGCGTCTGCTGGAGTTTTCGGGCGGTCGCCTGATTCTCGGCGGCCTGCGCCTGATTTGCGCCGTTCTTTCCGCTCTTCAGAAGTGACAGCGGCGGGAAAGTGTAAGGCTTCTGTTTTCTGGCCGCTCCCTCCTCCGCTTCCTTCTCGGCTTCCTGCGCTTTTTGTGCGGCTTCCGCCGCCTCAAGCTGCTTTGCCTCTTTTGAAGCCCGCGCCGCCGCGCCGGCTCCGGCCGCCTCGAGAGCCGTCTCTGTCGATACCGGAGTGCGGTAATCTGTCTTCAGCAGTCTGTCCGCGGCCGGCTTTTCCTGAGCCTCCGTCTGCGGTTCTGTTCCGCGCAGATCCTGAATCGTCCACTCATCGTCCTCTGCGTCCGCTGCTCTCTGATTTCTCTGCGCCGCTGAGATTTCCGGTTCTGCCGCTGCGGCGGATGCCGTTTCACCGGATGCGTCTGCCGAAGCATCTGCCATGGGCTCAGGGCCGAGAATCCGCCCGCCGCTTTCCTGCGTGTTCAGGATTTCGTGCATGTCCTGGTTGAGCGGCTCCGGCGGCGGCAGAATGTCCGTGCCGGCAATGCCGGTGTGCGTGCGCTCAAGCTGTCTCATGCGCTCCTGCTTTTCTCTCTCGGAAAGTTTCCTCGCGTTCTTTTCCTGCCTCGTCAGCTTCTGATTCCGGCTCTTCTGACGCATGATCGAAGCCGAAGACTTCCTCGCCTTCAGGACACTGTCATACTGATCGTAAACCGGAACCTCCGCGCCTTCTCCCTGCGGAGCTCCCAGAATCTCGCCGCTTCCGGCCGCGCCGCCGTCAAGCGTCGTCTGTGAAACCTGGCGTTTGAACTGCATCTCTCGTTCGTTCTGCCTCGCCTGAAGCCGCTCCTCGGCCCGGCGGTCCGCATATTCGCGATAATCTTCCCGCTCCTGCGCGTTCCGCTTTGCGGCCTCCCGGGCCTGGCGGCGCCCGGCCTCAATCCGCGACCGTATCGTCTGCCCCGTGATGAGAACAAGGCAGATGAGAATAACAACAATTTCAATGACAATCGTGCCCGGCGTCCCGAGCGGGCTGAGCAGAAGACTGAACAGCCCTCCGATCAGACCGCCGCCGCGCAGATACTGCGCCGAGTCCGTATAAAATTCAACGACAGGCGTGCCGCTTATCGGGGGTACATTCCAGATCCGGCTGATCAGACCGTCAATGGCGGCCAGCCCCACCGCACCGGAAATAATCTTCACCCTCGCGACATGCGGAAACTGACAGCTCATGCCGTACCAGAGAGCCGCCCCGATGGCAAATGGCAGCACATAGGCCAGGACGCCTGTCAGCCCGAAAAGCACCATGCGGATATAGTCTCCGGCCACACCGCCGACTCCGAACACACTGAGCAGCAGCAGCAGGAGGACTGCCCCTGCCACGAGTATACTGACCTCGCGGCGGACCGGCTCCTGCACGGAAACACTCCCGGCAGCCTCTGACTGTCTGGTCTTCCCCTGTGCTTTTCTGCTCCCTGTCTCCGTACGTCTTCCGGTGTTTCTGGCTGTTCCGGAACCTGACTGCCTGACAGCGGCTTTCTTTTTTGTCTGTCTGCTGCTGCCTGTGCTCATTCTTCCTCCCATTCTGAAATCAGACGCCGCAAAAGAGCCCCTGGCTCTCTTGTCAGTCGACGTCTTCGTCATCCTCACTTGCCGAGAGAACCTGGCGCTTGCGTGCCATATCATCACTGGCAAGATAATCGTCATATGTCGTGATCTTGTCGATCAGCCTGCCGCCCGGAACAATTTCCATGATCCGGTTGGCCGTCGTCTGAATAAACTGATGATCGTGCGATGTGAAAAGCACAACGCCCGTGAACTTGATCACCGCGTTGTTCAGCGCCGTGATCGACTCCATGTCGAGGTGGTTCGTCGGATCGTCGAAAATCAGCACGTTGCTCGCCATAATCATCATCTTGGAGAGCAGCACGCGCACCTTCTCACCTCCGGACAGAACCTTCACTTTCTTGACGCCGTCCTCGCCGGCAAAAAGCATTCTGCCCAGGAATCCGCGCACATACGTCGGATCCGGATCCGGTGAATACTGCGTCAGCCACTCCACGATCGTCATGTCGTTGTCGAAAATCTTCGTGTTGTCCTTCGGAAAATACGCCACATTTGTCGTGACGCCCCATTTCACCATTCCCTCGTCCGGCTCTTCTTCGCCGGCCAGAATCTTGAACAGTTCCGTCGTCGCCTGCTCGTTCGCCCCGACAAATGCGATTTTGTCGTCATGTCCCACAATGAAGGACACATCGTCCAGAAGCTTCACGCCGTCAACCGTCTTCGAGAGATGGGAAACTTCCAGAACATCATTCCCGATTTCGCGCGCCGGGCGGAAATCGATGTACGGATATTTGCGGCTTGAGGGCCGGATCTCATCGAGCTCGATCTTCTCGAGGGCGCGCTTTCTCGAAGTCGCCTGCTTGGACTTGGAAGCGTTGGCCGAGAAACGGGAGATGAATTCCTTCAGTTCCTTGATCTTCTCTTCCTTCTTCTTGTTTGCTTCCTTCATCTGACGGATCAGCAGCTGACTGGACTCATACCAGAAATCGTAGTTGCCGGCGTACAGGCGGATTTTTCCGTAGTCGATATCCGCGATCTGCGTGCAGACTTTGTTGAGGAAGTAGCGGTCGTGTGAGACCACGATGACCGTGTTGTCGAAGTTGATCAGAAACTCTTCAAGCCACTGAATCGCATCCAGATCCAGATGGTTGGTCGGCTCGTCGAGCAGCAGAATGTCCGGATTTCCAAACAGTGCCTTGGCCAGCAGAACCTTGACCTTCTGAGAGCCGTTCAGCTCTTTCATCTGCATCTCGTGAAACTCAGTCGGAATGCCAAGGCCGTTCAGGAGCGTCGCCGCGTCGGATTCCGCTTCCCATCCGTTCATGTCGGCAAATTCTGCCTCGAGCTCGCTCGCTTTCACGCCGTCCTCTTCCGAGAAATCCGGTTTCGCGTAGATCGCATCTTTTTCTTTCATGATGTCATACAGGCGCTTATTGCCCATGATGACAGTGTCCAGTACCTTGTACTCATCGTACTTGAAATGATCCTGCTCCAGAAATGAAAGTCTCTGCCCCGGCGTCATGCTGATATCGCCTTTTGTGGGCTCGAGCTGTCCGGACAGGATCTTCAAAAACGTGGACTTGCCGGCACCGTTGGCACCAATCAGGCCGTAGCAGTTTCCTTCGGTGAACTTGATGTTCACATCTTCAAAAAGGGCCTTCTTGCCAACCCGGTAGGTTACGTTGTCAGCGCTGATCATAGTAATTTTCTCCTTTATTGCATAGATAATTAAATTCTACACTGAACCGGCCGGCATGTAAAGCGGACGAAATGCCCATGTTCATTGCATTTCACACCCCGGTTGTTTATAATCTTTAACAGAAATCGATCGTGGGCGCACATTTGTCATGAATCGGAAAGGGACGCTGCTGTCCACGAAATTCTGTCAATCGTAAAGATCGGAGAAGTCTATGGATAATAAGAAAATCGTCGTCGCTCTCGGCCGGAATGCATTCGGCGAGACGTTTGCGGCCCAGAAGGAAAATGTCAAAAAGGCGGCCAGAGCCGTTGCGGATCTCGTGGAAGAGCGGTATCAGGTTGTCGTGACGCACAGCAACGGTCCGCAGGTCGGCATGATCCGCTCCGCCATGAGTGAATACGCCAAGCTTGACAAGAACAGCGGCCGCACGGAAGCTCCGATGTCTGTCTGCGGCGCGATGAGCGAAGGCTATATCGGATATGACCTGCAGAATGCCATCCGCGAAGAGCTCTTAAACCGCGGCATCTACAAGACGGTCGCCACCATCATCACACAGGTGCGTGTGGACCCGTTCGACAGCGCCTTCAGTGAGCCGACAAAGATCATCGGCCTCCCGCTCACCAAAGAAGAAGCGGAAGCAGAGGAGGAAAAGGGCAACTATGTGACGGAAGTCGAGCCGGGTGTCTGGAAGCGCATCATCGCCTCTCCGATGCCGATCGATATCTATGAAATCGACGCCATCCGCACACTTTCCGACGCGGGACAGATCGTCATCGCAGCCGGCGGCGGCGGTATCCCGGTCATTCAGCAGGGCACGCACTTAAAAGGCGCCAGCGCCATCATTGAGAAAGATTACACCGCCATGGAACTCGCGTCTCAGCTGGGCGCCTCGACGCTTCTCTTCCTCACCGGCTATGAGAAACTCACAATCGGCAAAGGAACCCCTGAGGAAAAATGCTTTGATGCGGTCAAGGCACACGATCTGCAGAAGCTCATGAAAGAAGGCGTCTTCCCGGCCATCACCACTCTGCCGAAAGTCGACGCTTCCATCCGATTCGTCAACGATGATCCGGACCGTCAGGCTATCATCTCAAGCCTTGAGAAGGCAAAAGAAGCTGTTGCCGGAACAACCGGAACAAGAATCACGAAATAACCTTAAAGGGCTGAAATTTTCAGGCCATCACGGGGCTGCGGCGCGAAAGTGCCACAGCCCCGTTTTTTTCGAAATTCATGCGCAGAGAATTTCCGAAGAAAGAATACAAAAACACCGCCTGTCAGACGACAGACGGTAAAAACAAGCAGGGGTGGAGAGAATCGAACTCCCACCAAAGGTTTTGGAGACCCCTATGATACCACTTCACCACACCCCTGTATGACAAATGTCGGGGAACTCACTTTCCTGTTCCCTCAAAACTGCACATGTCAACATATCCTTCTTTTCCTTACCGCCTTCTGCGCTTTCTGATTAAGCCCTCGACCTATTAGTACTGCTCCGCTCCGTGCCTCGCGGCACTTCCACTCG
>JBMNQX010000003.1:0-229378 GCA_050944355.1 Lachnospiraceae bacterium | reverse complement strand
GGCATCCCGTTCTTCTCACACGACATCGGCGGATTTATCGGAGAACCGGATGATGAACTGTATGTCCGCTGGGCGCAGCTGGGGCTGTTCTCCTCTCATTCCCGCTGCCATGGCGCCGGAGATCACACGCACCGTGAACCCTGGTCCTTTTCAAAAGAAGCCTGTGACATCTTCCGCTTCTATGACAAATTGCGCTATTCCCTGATGCCTTATATTTACGACCAGGCGAAAAAATGCACCGAAACGGGTCTTCCAATGATGCGGGCTCTTTACCTGGAATTCCCCGAGGACCGGAATGTATGGCAGATACAGGATGAATACCTGTTCGGAAGCCAGCTGCTTATCGCGCCAGTCCTGAAACCGATGAAGGTAAGTAAAATTCGGTCTGTATATCTGCCCCGTGGGACCTGGTATGACTACTTTACAAAAGAAAAGATTGTTTCTGCGGGAGAATGGATCCAGCGAACCGTTCAGCTGAAAACCTTGCCTATTTTTGTAAAGAAAGGAACCGTGCTGCAATACTGCGGCGCTGACAAAACGCTGGCTAACGGCATGGGCAGCATCGTAAAAACAGAAGCCTGGGACGATACAACTGAATAACAATAAACGAAACAGCAGGAATCATCCAACAGCTTGATGATTTCTGCTGCCTTGTTTAGTCGAACTTATTTGGTTGAACAGCGTGCAATCCATTCAGGCATACTGGATCTTCTTAATCTGAGAAAACTCGGATCCCATGTCATGCTCTGCATTTCGTATGTCGATATCGTTCTGAAGATTTAAAAAGTACCCATCAGACACGCCAAAATATCTGCCGAGCCGGATAGAAGTATCAGCCGTGATCTTCCTGCGATCATGAAGAATATCCTGAATACGAGAAGTCGGAACATGAATGTCCTGTGCCAGCTTATATGCACTAATTCCCAAGGGCTGCATAAATTCTTCAGAAAGGATTTCACTGATTTTTGGAGTTTCAATATAATCAATCATTTTACTTTCCTCAATGATAATCTGTTATTTCTACATCAATAAAATCCATTCCATCTATTTTGAAACAGATTCGATATTGATTGTTGATCCGAATACTGTATTGCCCTGCACGATCGCCTTGTAGCAGTTCCAGATGATTTGCAGGAGGCACTCTGAGATCATTCAATGATCTGGCAGCATGGATCATCATTAATTTTCGAAGCGCAATTTTCTGTATAGACTCCGGAAGTTTGCGTGAAAACTGCTGATGATATATTTTTTCTGTTTCTTTATCAGCAAAAGTTTTTATCATATTTAAAATATATACGTATTTCGTGTACATGTCAATCAGTTGTATTGCAGTCGATTTATCAAGGTCTATCGATTATATCTTGCTATTCTTCCTGATATTTGTCGATCATATTCGACAATAATTATCTGCACAGTCAAACTAAACAATTCCTTAACATATCGCTGACACCGTATAAATATTCCCCCTGTATTCTTACAACCATCCGATGAAAAACATCTGGCAGTAAAACAGAAAATTATTTGAAATGTAAATACAGGAGGACATTTGTCATGGAAAGAATGTATCTGGTTACGGGGGCGGCCGGGTATCTCGGCAGTAATGTGTGCAGGCAGCTTCTGGAGAGAGGCGAGAAGGTCCGGGCATTCGTGCTCAACGGCGACAAGTCGGTGAAGTACGTACCGAAGGAAGTGGAGATCTGCTTCGGCGATCTGTGCAGCAAGGATGACGTGGACCGGTTTCTCACGGTTCCGGAAGGCGTGGAGTCGATTGTAATCCACTGTGCAAGCATCATTTCGCTGAATCCGGAGTATAACCCGACCGTCATGAAGGTCAATGCGGGCGGCACGCAGAATGTCATCGACGCCTGCCTGGCTCACAAGGAATGCCAGAAAATGGTTTATGTCAGCAGTACCGGCGCGATCCCGGAGCAGCCGAAGGGCACGCCGATCACTGAAGTCGATCGTTTCGAGCCGGCCGATCCGTCCCGCGTCGTCGGCTGCTACAGCCAGTCCAAGGCGAAGGCTTCGCAGGAAGTGCTCGACGCCGTTCATGAGAAAGGACTGAACGCTGTCATCGTTCATCCGAGCGGCATCATGGGACCGAACGACATGGCAGTCAGCCAGACCACTTCCACGCTGATCAAGATCATTCAGGGCAAGATGCCTGTCGGCCTGCAGGGGTCCTTCAACCTCTGCGACGTGCGCGATCTGGCGGCCGGATGCATCGCGGCGGCTGACAAGGGACGGATCGGCGAGTGCTACATCCTGGGCAATGATGAAGTGACACTGAAGCAGATGTGCGAGATGCTGCACGAAGAGACCGGCTGCCCGAAGATCAAGTTCTATCTTCCGCTCTGGCTCGCAGGCCGCGTGGCCGCATCTCAGGAAAAGAAGGCCAGGAAGACCGGCAAGAAGCCGCTCATGACGACTTTCAACGTATACAATCTGAAGAGAAACAACACGTTCGATTCCTCAAAGGCAAAGAGAGAACTCGGCTATTCGACACGCCCGTATCAGGAGACGATCCACGACGAAGTCGTATGGATGAAGGAAGCAAACCTGATCCCGGCATTCTCGTAAAGGAGAGAACAGCATGTGTGAAGTATGCGTGATCACAGGCGGCGGCAGCGGTATCGGAGCCGCCGCTACCCGCTTTATCGATAAAAAGAAAATCATCATCATATCCGGCCGTCACATGGAAAAACTGGAAAAGGCAGCCGGCGAACTGGAGAAAGAAGGTCACACGGTTTTCCCGTTCGTGTGCGACACATCCGACCGTCTGAACGTCGAGAAGCTTGTCCGTTTTGCTCTGTCCAAGGGAGAAATAAAGAACGTCATCCACAGCGCCGGCGTTTCCCCTGCCATGGCCGATCCCCAGAAGGTTCTGCGCATCAATTCCCTGGGGACCGTCTATGTCAACGAGGAATTCTCCCGCGTGATGAAACCGGGCAGCGTCATCTGCGACGTGGCCTCCAACTCAGCCTATCAGCTTCCTTCTTTCATGATCAGCCACAAAATCTACGAGCTGGCGCTGACAAATGAAGATGCATTCCTGCACAAAATCGCGCGCCGGGTTTCCTTTCTGAAAGACCCGTATCTGAAGTCCGGCTTCGCCTATTCCTACTCCAAAGATTTCGTCCGCTGGTACGCCTCACGCTGTGCCTTCGAATACGGGCGGAAATTTATCCGTTGATGTACTCCTGCAGCTAAATCAGCGGTCTTTCACGCACTGAACTCTCTGACTTAGTCCGGCAGATTCACGGTAAATGTCATTCCTTTTCCCGGCGCGCTGTCAGCGTGGATGGTGCCGCCGGACAGATCAACTATTTTTTTCACAAGTGCCAGGCCGAGTCCGTTCCCCTCTGTCGAGTGGGACGTGTCGGCCTGGTAAAATTTGTCAAAGATGTGATTCAAAGACTTTGCGTCGATGCCGCAGCCGTTGTCAGAGATACTAACGACGGCACCTTCGGCGCATTTCTGCATGCGGACGGTGATCTGGCCGCCTGCCGGCGTGAACTTGACGGCGTTAGAGAGCAGATTGGTCCAGACAAGGCGCAGAAGCTGCTCGTCGCCCGGAATCTCCAGGTCTTCATCCATGTCGACCTGCAGATCGATATTTTTTTCTTCGAGTTTCTGATCAAAATCCAGAATGCTTGCCGCGATGGACTCGCTCAAGTTGAACGGTTTGCTTGTCGGGCGGATCTTCTGATGTTCCAGACGGTTGATGTACAAAATGTTGGTGATCATCCGGGAGAGGCGCGCGGCGGCGTCATGCACGCGGTCCAGATACTGCCGGCGCTCTGCCTCACTCAGATTCCCGCTCTGCAGCAACTCTACATAATTTTGAATAACGGCGGCCGGCGTCTTAAATTCATGGGACACAGCGGAGATGAAATCATTTTTCATGATCTCGGTGCTCGCAAGTTCCGAAACCATGACGTTGAAGTCCTCGTAGAGAACATCGAATTCATCCTTTTTCCCGTCACTGCGCGGTTCCTTTTCAAGACGCACCGTAAAGTCGCCGGATGCCACTTTCTGCGCCGCCTGGCAGAGCTTAAGTGTCGGCTCCATGAGGATTTTTTTTCGGTACCAGTACACAAAAAAGCAGACGATTCCGGCCATGATGGCCAGATAGACAAGCATGATCACAATGGCATTGATGATGTTCCGGACTCCCGTCAGTTTCACGACCCCCGCGCCTGCAAAAAGGATATACAGCCCCAGATTGCAGCCGCAGGCCAGCGCCGCGGACCAGAAAATAATCATGTACCGGCCGGGGGTCATGAAACGCGCTGTCACGCGCGGATCTTTTCCGGCTTTCTTTTCGTCTCCGCCTGAATCTTTCATTTTCCGTTTCCTCACTTTGCCGTCTTAAGGCGGGCCTTGTAGCCGAGGCCCCGGACCGTCACGATCTCAAAACCGTCGCTGTCCGCAAGTTTCTGACGCAGGTTTGTGATGTGCACGTCCACCGTGCGCAGCCCGCTCTCCTTCTCGGCCCCGGAATAGTCGTCCATGAGCTGTGAGCGCGTGAACGTGCGGCCCGGATACGACAGCAGCTTGTACAGGATCTGAAATTCCCGCAGCGTCAGGCTCACCGCTTCTCCATTCACCGTCACCGCCGTCTGTTCCTCGTCCACGACCGTGTTGCCGATCGTGATCCGGCGGACCTGCGCGATCTTTGCCCGGCGCAGAAGCGCCTTTATGTGAAGCAGCAGCTCGTTTAAGTTGACTGGCTTCACCATGTAGTCGTCGATTCCCAGATCATACCCCTTCTCCTTGGACATAAAATCATCTCTTGCCGTCAGAAACAGGATCGGAATCTCCTTGTTCTCCGCCCGGATGAGCTTTGCGAGCTGAAAACCATCCATGCCGGGCATCATGATGTCGGAAATGATCAGGTCATATGTTTTGCTGTACAACGCGTCCAGCGCCTCTCCGGCACTGCGCACGCCGAAGGCTGCATACCCGCTGTCGTTTAAAAAGCGGCACTGCAGTTCATTCAGGTCCGCGTCATCTTCCACAACCAGAATCCGGATCATCGTATTCGCCTCATTTCACGTCTGTCAACAAAAACCGCGAGGGAGAAATCCTTCGCGGTCACACGCATTAAATTTATTTGAATTTTAACACTTTGCCTTATCGCTTTAAAGACATCCGTGATATCTTTCAGGTCAGATGTCGCTGCTGACGGCGCCTGACCTGGCCGGCTTTTTCGAAGCAGCGCCGGCCGTTTTCTAGCAGCGCCCCGGCCATCTCGCAGCAGCGCCAGTTTCAGAAGCTCCGGCAGTCAGCGGAAAACAAGTTAATGGTGTTTCCGGTGCGCCCGGATGTCCCTGAGCTGACCGGCAGTCAACGAAAATCAAGCCTGGACACGTTTTCGGTGCGCTTTTTAGAACTTACCTGGTCATACTGTCATCGGAAACAAGTTGTAATCCTGTGTAGATGACATTTTCCGGGAAATTCAGGTAAAAAGAGCATCGGGAACTCGCTTTTTGGCTGTTTTGCTGACCAGCAGCCCTTGCCTCCGGCGAAAATGTCACCGGAAACTCGCTTTTCATCTGTTTTGCTGACCAGCAGCCCTTGCCTCCGGCGAAAATGTTACCGGAAATGCACTTTCCCGTCAATCCGATGAGTCAGTCATAACTAACCTTGCAATTCTTCACACTGACAGCCGGGCAGACAGTCCGTCTCTTCCCCTTACTGCAGATGAATCTTCACACCTTTCTCCTGCATCTTCTTTGCGACCGCCGCCATATACTCGCCGGCACCGTTCTTGAACGGGCCATGCACACCGAGTGCAACGTCAAGGAAATCATTGTACTCCGGGCTCACATGCGTCTCCCAGTGTGTGATCTCACATTTGTCATTGGTGTCCACGAAGCCATATGCGAAGAAATCGTGCAGCACGCCGTCCTCTGTGTGGCCGCCGAAATGCGTCTTCATGACAAATCCTCTGTCGGACGCCCAGCATTCGAAGGAGAGCGGGCCCCAGTCCTTCATCGTGACGGAATAGGTGGCTGCCTCCATCGTCGCGCTCTTCTGCACGCTCATCGGATTGTTGTCAAGGTCGATGACGTTGTTTCCAAAGTATGGCGACCAGTATGTCGCATGCGGCGCGAAAACCCAGTCGTCATACTTTGCGCCGTCCTGAACAGACTGCTTCATATAGGCGCTGTGATACGCCTCGGCCATCTTCTTGTGCTTCTCAATTCTCTCTTCTAGTGTCATTAGTTTATCCTCCTGTAAATGTTGTAATTGTCTTTTACTTGGTCCACATCTCGGCCGCCAGTGCCTTGCCGTTTTTCTGCTCAAAGCGGATGAACTGCATCCGCTCGCCGGGAACGCGTGTGCCGTCGGCCAGATTCAGGCTTACCGTGCGGTAATGAATGGCTGCCCAATCGCCGCGGATCAGCATGCTGTCAAAGTACAGGCGCTTCGTCTTCTTTTCTGACGTCTCCTTCTTTGTATTCGCGATGTAGGTCTGCACATCCTCGTCTCTGTCGTCAAAATGAGCCGTAAAATTTTCAGTAAGAGCTTCACCGATGGAGCCGCTCCATTTGTCAGGGCCCTGATTGTACAGGTCAAAAGCGCCAAGGACAGCCGCCTGAATGGCCTTTCCATTCACGCCTTCGATGCTGGTCGGATGAACGACCGGATACTTGATGGACAGATCCACGACATCCGGCGTCACAAATGTGAGAACTTTTGTCTCGAGGTCTTTCTGTGCCGCCTGTTCCTGCTCGTTCTGAAGGTGCTGGAGCGCGCTGTAATCAGCTCCTCTCGTGCCAGCCCAGCCTTCTACAACTCTTGTGCCAAGTTCCGGTCCGTAATCCTTGAAATTGACGAATTCCATCACCGTGCCCGGCATCGTTTTGCCGCCGCTTCTCGGCGTCGTCGCGATGTCATAGCGGATGGCGCACCAGTCGTCGGCAATCACCATGTTGTGGAACGCGCCCATCTGAATGTCTGCTCTTCTGAGTGTTCCAAACATCGCCATCTGATACTCTTTCAGCGTCAGGTGAACGCTGTGTACGTTGTAAAGCGAATCCGGCGTGTACAGAATATCGCCCCATTCTTTCCATGCATCAAACCCAAGATTCCAGTTTGCGAATCCGGTGAGAAGGCGGTTCTGGATGTTCTTCTCAAGACCTTCCTTTACCGGCGTCGGGTTTTCTACAGGGAACTGTTTCAGCAGTTCGTCGGTGTTGTCATACGAATTGATAATGTCTGCCATGTTTATATGCCTCTTTCTATTTATTTTCAGGTCGAGCGGTTCTGCCTTTCTCAGCTCCTCGCCTTACGATACGCAATATAAACAGGCTATGTATAAGAAACGTCAATGAATTGTTAATGTAATGTTAAACTGAAATTTCATGCTGCCACTCCCGCGAACTGTGTCATGTACAGTTCGTAGTACCGTCCGCGGCAGGCCAGGACGCGTTGATCTTCTCAAGCAGGGTGGTGAGCGTCTTTTTTTCTTCGTCCGACAGGCAGGAAAACATCTCCTTGTGCCGTTCTTCCCGTTCCGATGCTGCCTGTTCAGCCGCTTTGCGCCCTTCTTCGCTCAGAAACAGGTCCACTGTCCGCCGGTCTGTCTCGTTAACAGTCCGCACAATCATTCCCGACCTTTCCAGCTTACTGATAATCTCACTCGCCCTTTTTCCATTTACAGGCTATACTGAATGCATATCATCTATTCGTGATTTGAATAATCATCCGCATCAGGAAGATCTTTTTCTGCGGTTCAACAGGGGAAAACCGTATGAGTGACAAAGCATTTGACAGGTTTGTTGCGATCACCTGTGCCATCGTTGTTCTGGGAGTGGCCGGGATATTTGGATACAAGTGGAGACTCAGCCAGGCAGATACCAGCGCTGCCGATCAGACAGTTGTCATACAAAGCATCACAGTGCCTGCTGCCCAGATCCCGGAAACAGAGCCTCAGCCGGTTGTTCAGAGCGCATCGCTGTTCATGGTCGGAGACGCTTTACTGCATGCAGGAATTGAAAATGACGCTCAAAGGGAAGACGGGACTTATAAATTCACCCTGCTTGACCGTGTCGGCAGAATTGCCCGTCAGTATGATCTGCGGTATTACAATCAGGAGATCATTCTGGGCGGCGATGAGCTGGGTGCCAGAGGATACCCTTCCTTTAACGGTCTTACCGTCTGGGGCGATTACATGCTTTCGCTCGGCTTCAACATGGCGTCTCTTGCCAACAATCACGCGCTGGATCAGGGCGCACGCGGCATACAGCATTCCATGGCATACTGGAACTCTCATCCGGAAATGATCACCGCCGGCACGTACCTGTCGCAGGAAGACTACGATGCCATTCCGATTCATGAGATCAACGGTATTACATTTGCCTTTCTTTCTTACACTTATGGCATGAATGGCATCGAGCCGCCGGAAGGGCAGGAATATCTTGTCGCCTGCTATGACGGCAAGGTTGACGAACTGCTGCAGAAGGTCAGGGCGGCCAAACAGAATGCTGACGTTGTCATTGCGGCCATGCACTGGGGCGAAGAATACAAAACAGAGCCGAACGATTCACAGAAAACGCTTGCCCATCAGCTTTCTGACGCCGGTGCGGATATCATCATCGGCAATCACCCGCACTGCATTCAGCCGATCGAATGGATCAACGACCGGACAATCTGTTTTTATGCATTGGGCAATGTCGTAGCTCTTCAGTATGACCTGAGCCAGATCGAAATGATGGCGGGGCTGACGATACAGAAGACAACCTCGCCGGACGGAAGCGTTGAGATCGGTTTGAAAGATATTCACGCAGACCTGCTCTACTTCTGCTACCCGGGAGAAGCCGGCACAGACTATGATGTCATTCCCTTTTCGCAGCTGGATGATGCTCATCTGCCGGATCACAAAGCAATTTACGAAAAATATAAGCCGATCATCACAGAAATGGCGGATGTTGTCACTGTCGGCGGATTTGAGTAACAGGCAGCACAATCAAAACCACCAGCTCAGCTGGTGGTTTGCCCTCCGCCTGAAAGGTGGCGATTACTGGCCTGGCCCTCCAAGGGCCTCGAAACAAATCTCCAGCCGCACTACATTTACTCACTCAAACGTAAACGTTTTTACTTCTTGTTCCTGTTTTCCCGCTCACCCGTGAACGGGTCATACATCTCATTCAGACTCAACTGGTCATATTCCTGATCTTCCGCCAGTTGGTTTCGAATATATTCTCTGATCTTCGCAGTGTTCTTGCCAACTGTGTCAACATAATACCCTCTGCACCAGAAATGCCGGTTCCCATATTTGTATTTCAGATTTGCATGTCTGTCAAATATCATCAGAGAGCTCTTCCCTTTCAGATACCCTACAAATTCTGATACACTGATCGACGGTGGAATGCTTACCAGCATATGGATATGATCTGGCATTGCTTCTGCTTCTATTATTTCAACCCCTTTGCGCCGACACAATTGCCCAAGTATACTTCCGATCTCCGCTCTCATTCTCCCATATATTATCTGTCTCCGAAACTTCGGCGCAAACACTATATGATACTTACAATTCCATGTTGTGTGTGATAAGGTGTTCTTATCCATGGATACCTCCTTTGCTTTTCAATGTAGTGCGGTTTGAGACCCACACTTATTGTAAGCAAAGGAGTCTTTTATCTCTAGGGCTAAAGCCGGTCTCGGAACCACGCGCATAGCACGTGGTTTTTTTGGTGGGAACCAAAAAAGCCCCGTGCCGCAGCGGCGGCACAGGGCAGATGACAAATGCTGAACAAAAATAAAAAGTCACGGTTCTTCAAGCAGCTGGTCCAGAGCGATCCGGGTATCGGCCGGTTCCTTTGCCTGCAGCGCCTTCATACCGAGACTCCTGGCAGCGCGGACATTATCCGCGGAATCGTCAATGATGACCGGGAACAGCACCATCGGGATCAGGGTGCCTATGATCGACCCGAATCCCCTCGCGCTCGAGAGCTTCGCACGCTGTGCGTCGTTGTCGGCCATGGCCGACAGCAGCGATCCGTACGGAATATTGAACATCGTGTAGCTGGCTTCATACAGAAGATATGTGATAAAGGCAGCCGCCACCCTGCCCCCTCCGGACGCAAGAGACGGCGCCGTGTACATGGCGACAGACGTAATAAAAAGAAGCGGCGCGGAGCGGAACATCCAGGGAAGGAACTTTCCCTTCTTACTGTGCGTTCTGGCAAACACCTTGTCCATCAGCGCACCCATCATCGGGTCATTCACGGCGTCCCAGATCTTCAGAATCAGATACATGATTGTGACCGCGCGCATCGATATGCCTGCGATCTCCGTATAATACGGCGTAAGAAACGACCCGAGTATCGCGAAGGTCATACATCCACCCAGATCCCCGCAGGCATACCCGACCAGATGCTTTACCGTCAGCCGGCTTGCGCCGCCTGCACTGCTCCGATCATCCATATTCAGTTTCCCCTCTTGTATCACGTGGCACAATCTGATGTCCCTATCATACCATATATTACGTACAAGAAAGAAGCGTCAGACACGACAAATCCGTCTAAAAGCGGTATACTGAGCCAAAAGGGGGCAAACAATCATGCAGGATATACTGGAAGTTTTAAAGAAAAGGCGTTCCGTGCGCCGCTACAAGCCCGATCCGGTGCCGGAAACGCTGCTTGAGGAAATTGTGGAGGCAGGCCTTTACGCGCCGACCGGCATGAACCGGCAGGACACGATTATTCTGAAGATCACCAGTCCCACTGTCGTGAAGGAACTCGGTCTTATAAACGGAAAACTGATGGGCCGCGAGGGACTTGACGGCTTCTACGGCGCGCCAGCTGTTCTGTGTGTCCTCTCAAAAAAAGATACCCCGACTGCAGTCTTTGACGGCTGCAGCGTCCTGTCCAACATGATGAACGAGGCTGCCTCTCTGTGCCTCGGCAGCTGCTGGATCCACCGGGGAAAAGAACAGTTTGAGACAGAAGAAGGGAAGAAAATCCTGAAACAGGCGGGAATCGACAGCCGGGAGTATATGGGCGTCGACAGTCTGATCGTGGGATATCCGGACGGTGAGATTCCGGAAGCAGGCCCGAGAAAAGAAGGACGGGTATTCTCCATACGCTGATTTTAGAATCCTGAAGACACAAATTCCCCCGAACTGCCAAACAGTAAGGCAGTCCGGGGGAATTTTCATAATAAGTATGAGGGACTCATCACATCTGTATCACGACAAAGGACTGCGGTCCCATGGTCAGAGCCTGCGCACTTCCGTCTGCCTCTCCCGTCTGAAATACAACCTTTCCCGCAGAAGGTACCGGCACGGTGTGCGCGGCTGTTTTCGGATTGACAGCAAGAAGCAGCCTCCCTCTGCGATAGGCGAAGACCGGGCTGTCCGGCCTGGCGTAAACGACTTCAAACGGCGCGTCCGAATTCAGCTCTTCACGGCTTCCGCGGAATTTCAGGAGCTTGCTGACAAATGTCAGAAGCGAATCCGGATCGTCTTCCTCTCCCTCCACTGTCACCGCGTCCGGGGCCGGGTCGACCGGAAGATACAGATCTTTTTCCTGCGCCGCTGAAAATCCGAGGTTCTTTCCGCCTGACCACTGCATCGGCGTGCGTGCGCCCGTCCGGAAATATCCTCCCTCTTTGGTCGGCACTCTGCGGTAGCGCATTCCGATCTCGTCTCCGTAATACAGGTACGGCGCTCCGGGCAGCGTGAAAAGCACGGCGTAGGCGATTTTCAGCTCATCCGGCCCCAGATTCCAGGATGGCCTCGGCGTGTCGTGATTGCAGGTCAGGAAGCAGAACAGTCCGTCGTCCTTTGACGCCTCATACTTAGGAAGATAGTCCTCTGTGAAACGGGTGATGTCCGAATCCGTGTCCTTTCGGAAATACGAGTGATCACCGGTAGAACCGGGCTGCAGCGCATCTTCCAGCGCACCTGTAAACGCCGCCCCCTCCGGCACTAACGCGCGCTCACCGCCGCCAACTCTTCGTATCGCGTCGTTCCAGTAATCGCGCATCAGCGCGCAGTATCCGTTGCCCATTTTGTTCAGATAAAAATCCATGTGGAAGCCGCACTTCAGCGCCAGACGCGGGTCACTCCACTCCGACACCATGGCCGCCTCCGGGTAGTCCCGGCTCAGTTTCCCGTTTATCTGCTCCCAGATGGCCCTTGTCCCGCTCTTCGTCTCATTGTCCTTTTTCACGAGAGATGACGCCATGTCGACCCGGAAGCCATCACACCCCATCTCAAGCCAGAAGCGCATGATGTCTTCCAGTGCTTCCACCGTGGCTTTCGGGCCGGGTGCATCCATTGGCTGCTGCCACGGGCGATCCGGATGCAGGAAGCCGTAGTTGAGCGCCGGCTGGCATTTGTAGAAATTCAGCAGATACGCGGCGCTGCGTTCGCTCTCGCCGGCTACATACGGGATACCGTCCCCGTTCTCAAAGCAGAAATCCGTCCAGATGTACCGGTCTGTGTATGCATTTTTCACAGCCCGCTGGCTCTGCCTGAACCACGCATGCTCCTCGGATGTATGACCGGCCACCAGGTCGAGCAGCACATGGATTCCTTTCCTGTGCGCCTCTTCAAAGAGATGACGTGCATCCTCGTTGGTCCCGTAGCGCGGCGCAATCTTTTTGAAGTCCCTGACATCATACCCGGCATCCTTGAACGGCGAATCGTACCATGGGTTGATCCAGAGCGCATTGCATCCGAGAGACCGGATGTAGTCCAGCTTCTCAATGATTCCTTCTATGTCTCCGATTCCGTCCCCGTCCGTGTCGCAAAAGGACTGCGGATAAATCTCGTAGAATACGGCTTTTTTCAGCCACTGCGGCATTTTCTTCATGTAAGCTCCTCCGATGTTCATGTACACACGGTTTCCCTGCAATCCATCTTACTGCCCATGCATGATTCTGGCAAGATGCAGTCTTCTTCCATGTCAGTCACGCACAGCGCTGACATACAGTCCTCCCTCTCTCACCGTTTCTCAAACTTCATATCCGTCAGCGCGCTTCCTTTGACGGCCTGACTCTGGAAGGTCCCTTCCGTCTGGCATACAACGGATCGGTTTTCGTAAGAGAAGGACTCGGATATCTTCTCGCCTTTGATCACCTGATCGACACGTTCAAAGGCAGCGGACTTACCTTCCGCCCGCTGTCACCGGCGCTGGAAACGAAACTGTACATAGCGTGGAAGCGCTATCAGGCGTTCACACCGATCGCAGAGCGGTTTCTGAAACAGCTGAGGCTGACATTTGTCCCTATTCATCCTGAAACGTAAGAGAAATCTGCTGATCCTGATAGAGCACGTTCGTCATGATTTCCGGACTATTCCCGGTAAAAGCTTCTGCTGCCGTCTCATCTTCTTTAAGCTGCCACATAAACCATGCCATCACGTACCCGTCCGGTGAATACAGAACCTGATTATGGGCGGTATCTTTTCTTCTCATAGCAGCTTTGTCTGAAGGAATCGCATCATAGATTTGATTAAGCTGCTCACCGGTCACCACCCAGTCATCTCCGCCGCCGGCTCCTGAGATAAGTAAAATCGGTACATTGATTTTTGACGCATCATAGTTCCACATCAGGTTATCGGCAAGTGTCTGATTTGTCGGGGAAAGCGAAACGGCCGTTTTATAAATGCTTTTATGGCTCGTGTCGGTTATCGCATTGATCACTCCCACTCCACCCTGCGAATGCCCGACAATACCGACGTTATCGAAATCAATCCTGTTGTAGAAAAGGCTGGCTTTATCCTCGACTTTCGGATTCTCATTGAAACGCTCCAGATAACGGATACACATTTCGGCGCCGAAGCCGTTCCACGAGTATTTTTCTTCGGTTCCGATGACTACAAATCCCTAGGATGCATAATGCCTGGCAACCGTCTCATACTTTGACAGCGGTGTGCCGCTTCCGTTGCACATCACAATCACCGGCCATTTCCTGTCTGTGCTTTCAAGTTCAGATGGATAGAAGACAATATATTTGCCAAATTCCTGAAGCGTCCCGTCCTCATGCTTTACCACCTGGAAGGCGCCGTTTTTCATATACTCCGCTTCAATTGCGCCGCCCGTTCCGGTTGTCCGCTGATAATCTGCCGGAGCTGCTGGCTTATGGCTCAGAATCAGTATCAGCAGTATCATGGCAAGAATCAGAACAAGTACAACTGTCAGGGCTATTCGGATTCCTTTTTTCATCTCTGTTTCTCCAACTTGCTTACGATTGTCCCGGGTGATACATTTGTATCACATCAATCGTCCGGCAGGCAATACTGTCTGGAAAAATAAGACACAAAGGGGAATATTGTCTCATGCCCGCATCCGATATCCATTACGTAAAAAAGCAGATTACATCCACGCTGGTCTCCCTGATGGAAGAAAAGGACTTCCGGAAAATCACGGTTTCTGCGCTGACCAAAGAAGCCGGCGTCGGCCGTGCTTCCTTCTATCGGCATTTCACGGATACATCGGATGTCATCCGGCAGTATCTGGACCACCTGACATGTACGTGGCGGGATGTATACGACAATACACCGGAGAGTGAACAGATGCGGCTGATGCTGACGCATTTCTATGCACATAAAAAATTCTATCTGGCTCTCTACCGTGCCGGTCTTTCCGATATGCTGAGAGTCGAAATTCAAGACGCTTTTAAACTTTCTGCTGAAATGGACAACTGTACGGCATACCTGATCGGATGGTTTACCGGCGCCGCTTTCGGATGGATCGACGAGTGGATCCGCCGCGGGATGCAGGAAACACCGGAACAAATGATTCGTTTTCTGGAGACATTTCTCATCCGGAAAGCTTCTCAAAACACAGGATTCAAACCAGAATCTTAGTGTCCGGCAGCGGGCGGCCATTTCAGGCATCTGCTTTCTTTCTGAACAGTATGCGGAAAATCCATCTGCCGGCAGGACCGGCAAAGAAGATCTGCCATCCGAGCGCCATGGGGAAATTCAACGCCGCCGTCTGAAGCCAGACGCTCACAAGCCCCGCCTCATGATATTCCTTGAACAGCAGTGTTGCGATGAAGCTCATTGCCGGGCACATCAGGCAGACCGTGAGGGAGCAGCGGATGAGAAGCACAAGAAAAAACGGCATCTCCTTTGTGACCGCACGGCCGGTCAGCGCCATAACCGGACGCTCCATGACGAACATCTCCAGAATGATGGCTGAGGGCCACATGATCCTTAGCTCACCAAAGGCCATCCGGAATACAGCATCGCGCATCCCACCGATGTTCAGGGCGATGTTGTAGCAGATCATAGCGTAAACCATGAGAAAGGCCATGATAACCGTAAAAATGAAGTTCTCAAACTTGTTCTGCGGCATAATAATACACTCCTTCCGTGCCGGACGTGTTGTTCGTGTCACCCGAAGGAGTGTGCGTTTCCAATTATACCGTTCTGTCAGTTTTAACCCTGTTACATTATCACATTTTGTCCGATGATGTAAGCAGTATTTTTCACACGTTACATTTTGCCTGTCAGAAGCTGCAGGTGGACAACCATCGGTTTCGAATATCCTTCAACCATGGCAAATGTATTGAACTCCGCAACTTTCAGCACAATTGTATTTCCTTTTTTCATCGTTCCCATATCCTTTTTGGGTGTCAGGTACATTTTGTAATTAAACGCAACCGTGTCTCCTTCCACAACACAGGTCTGAATAGCCCCCATGTCCATATCAAATATATCTCTCTGGCCTTTCATGGATTTCCGATAATCCTTGTACTGCTGCGGTTCGGGCCCGATGGCATCAATACAAGCAGAATCCGCATACAGATCATCCGCGCATTGCAGCCACCCCTCGTAATCCGGTTTCCAATTGGCCCACCACTCATATATCCGGCACAGGATTGTATTTTCAAAATCACTGCGCCCTTTTTTGTTCTCCTTCACTTCTTTCAGAATTGTCTGATATCCATCCTGTCTGTCCTGATAGTGAGTTGAATTGTTCATATAATCATACTCCTAATGTAAAAGATTTGCGTCTCATTTTGAGATGCATGTTGCATTTTCTATGAGTGAGAATATACTGGATATATAGACAATTCAATCATCAGATCCTGAGAAAATGCCGCAGATTGCGTCATAAAAAATGTTATTGTTTCAAAATGAAGCAGATCCCGCCAAATTATCTTTATTTCAGAGAGGATAACCGTGCTATGTCCGATGAGAAAATGAGTGCAGTAAGAAGACGTACGAAAAGAATCGTTCAGGAAAGCTTCATCAGGCTTCTGGGCGAAAAACCATTTCATGAGATTACTGTCAGAAATCTCTGCGAAGAAGCGGACATCAATCGTGCCACATTTTATCGCTATTATGCAGATCTGAACGCTTTATATGATGAGCTGTCAGATGACTTATTTCAGCATTTATTCAACGATCTTGCGACCCGCAGTGAACAGATCTCTGTTGCTGACAGATCCGCATCCCGGAATCTTTTTCGGGATGCTCTGAGCATCATAAAAAAAACCGACTGCTTTGCTTAAATTTGCTGGACAAAACCAACGGACCTTTCGCCCTGCGGCTGCGCAGTTCACTGGAAATACTGATTACTCAAAAAACAGGCTCCCGGATTCCTTCGGAAGCCAGCCTTATTCTGGATTTCATATCAGGCGGATTGGTTGCCTCCACACATAGCTGGCTTTCTTCCGGCTGTATCGTAGAGAAAGATGTCTTTGCGGATATACTATACAATTCCTGTATGCCCAGCTTTCAGCGCATCGACACTATCTTCCGCAAACTGTAAAAGTCACAAAAAATTTTTCCCGCATTAGAAATTGCCGTCAATTCTCTCATTTTTATAGAAAAACTGCCTGTCCCTTTCCCCCACTTCCCGCAGGACCCGGCACGGATTTCCCGCCGCGACGACATTATCCGGTATATCCTTTGTCACCACGCTGCCGGCGCCGATCACGGCATTCGCGCCGATATGCACGCCCGGCACGATGACAACGCTGCCGCCGATCCAGGCATTCTCGCCGATACAGACATCTTTGTTGTACTGCAGCCCCTTCCTGCGCAGTTCCGGGTTGACGGGATGATTTGCCGTCGCGATCATCACGTTCGGCCCGAACATGACCCGGCTGCCGATGAAAATATTGCCGTCATCGACCATCGTCATGTTGGAATTAATATAAACATACTCTCCCAGATGCACATGATGACCGCCCCAGTTCGCGTGAAAGGGCAGCTCAATATACGTTCCCTCGCCGCATTCGGCAAAGAGCTCTTTCATGAACTGTTCCTTTTTCTTATAGTCAGACGGCTTCAGCTGATTAAATTCCCAAAGTCTATCCTGCAGGGGAACCTGTTCCTTCATGATTTCCGGATCTCCCGGATCGTAAACCAGCCCCTGAATCATCCTCTCATACTGTGTCATAATTTCCCTCTCACGCCATTCTGCAATCCGGCTCTAACGTTGAACTCCTAGAAAAGTATCTCAGGCATTTTCCAGCAGCCGGTCCAGCGCGATCCGGGTGTCAGACGCGTCTTTAGCCTGCAGCGCCTTCATGCCAAGAGAGGCGGCGGCGCGCACATTGTCCGCGGAGTCATCAATGAATACACATTCCTCCGGCAGAAGGCTGTACCGGTCAAGCAGCATATGATAGATTGCCGGGTCCGGCTTGATCTTCTTTACTTCGTAAGAGAAAATTCCGCCTTCCAGAAGCAGCAGGAAAGAATCCAGCATTTCGCCGGTGCGCCGGCGCATAGGCAGCGAATAGTTGCTCAGATAGTAAAGATGGTAATCCTCTTTCAGCCGGAGAAGCCACGGCCGCGTTCCGGAATACGCGCTGCAAAAGCCGCCCATCTCATCGTACATGCGGCGGATCTGTCCGGAAAGGTCCGGACAGTGCCGGATAAAGCCGTCCAGAATCTCCTCTTCGCTCATAATGCCGCGGTCAAGCTCTATCCAAAATCCGGAGTGAAACATCGCGTCAAAAATCCGGTCCGCCGTGTTCCGCTCGAAAGCCCCGTAAATATACCCTCTCGGGTCATATTTCATCAGGACGTTCCCGATGTCAAAAATAATGTTCTTAATCATACCGTCACCATTTGTCACAGACGAGAAAGCCCCGGACTTTGAGCCTAAATCAGGCACCGTTTTCCGCTTCCGGAAAACGATGCCTGATTTTTAATATGTCTTCTGTTCTTCGTCCGGATCGATCACCAGACTGCAGTCTCAGCCGACAATGATGTTGACGATCTTGTTCGGAACCACAATCACCTTGCGGATTGTCTTTCCTTCTACCTGCTTTGCCACATTGCCAAGCTCGAGAGCCTTCGCCTGAAGAGTCTCCTTGTCGGAATCCTTTGCGGTTTCGAACTTTCCGCGCATCTTGCCGTTTACCTGTACGGCAATAGTCACGCTGGCCGCCACAGTCTTGGCCGGATCATACGTCGGCCACTTTTCATAGGCAATCTCGGTCTTTCCGGTCAGAATCGTCCACATCTCTTCCGTGATATGCGGTGCAACCGGGTTCAGAACCTTGACAAATCCCTCCATCATATCGCGGCTTACCTTGCCGTTCTTGTTGACGTCATTGACGAAGATCATCATCTGGGAGATCGCCGTGTTGAAGTTCAGTGTCTCGTAATCCTCGGTGACCTTTTTGATCATGCAGTTGTAGCTGTAGTCCAGTTCCGGCGTCGGTGCGTCAACTACCATATCGCTCGTGGCCAGACGGTACACGCGGTCGAGCCATTTGCGGGAACCATCCATACCCTTCGTCGACCACGGCTTGCTGGCATTCAGCGGTCCCATGAACATTTCGTACAGACGCAGCGCATCCGCGCCGTGGCTCTTCACCAGATCATCCGGGTTCACGACGTTGCCGAGCGATTTGCTCATCTTCACGCCGTTTTCACCCAGGATCATGCCCTGATGATACAGCTTCTGGAACGGCTCGTCATTAAATACGACACCGCAGTCGCGCAGAACCTTGTACCAGAAACGGGAGTAGAGCAGATGCAGCACTGCGTGCTCTGCACCGCCGATATACAGGTCAACCGGCATCCAGTGGTGGATCAGTTCCGGATCGGCCAGCGCCTTGTCGTTGTGCGGATCCAGATACCGCAGATAATACCAGCAGGAACCGGCCCACTGCGGCATGGTGTTGGTCTCGCGGATTCCGTGCTGACCGTCGATCGTCACGTTCAGCCAGTCCGTCGCCTTGGCGAGCGGTGACTGTCCGTCATCGGCCGGCTCATAGTCCGTGACAGCCGGCAGCTCGAGCGGCAGATCGCTCTCGTCCACCGTGCGCATCGTTCCGTCGTCCATGTGAACGATCGGAATCGGCTCGCCCCAGTATCTCTGACGGGAGAAAATCCAGTCTCTGAGCTTGTACTGAATCTTCTTCTCGCCGCAGTGATGCTCCGTCAGCCAGTCGATCACCTTGTCGATGGCCTCCTGCTTGCCGAGGCCGTTCAGCCACTCTGAGTTCACATGCACGCCGTCGCCGGTGTAGGCTTCCTTGGAAATATCACCGCCCTCCAGAACCTGAATAATCGGAAGGTCAAACTTCTTTGCGAATTCGTAGTCTCTGGTATCGTGCGCCGGAACGGCCATGATGGCGCCGGTTCCGTAGCTTGCCAGAACATAGTCCGAAACCCAGATCGGGATCTTCTTTCCGTTGATCGGGTTGACAGCATACGCGCCGGTGAACACGCCTGTCTTGTCCTTGTTCAGATCTGTGCGCTCCAGGTCGGACTTCTTCGCCGCTTCCCTCTGATATGCCTCAACCGCAGCCTTCTGTTCCGGCGTCGTAATCTCATTGACAAATGGGTGCTCCGGCGACATGACGCAGTAAGTGGCGCCGAACAGCGTGTCGCAGCGGGTCGTGAACACGGTGAAATCCTTGTCCGTCCCGTCGATGTGGAACACAACGTCCGCGCCGATCGACTTGCCGATCCAGTTTCTCTGCATTTCCTTCGTGGATTCCGGCCAGTCGACCTCATCCAGCTCGTCGAGCAGCTGCTCCGCGTAAGCCGTGATCTTCAGGACCCACTGGCGCATGTTGCGGCGGACAACCACGTGGCCGTGCTCGCTCTTGCCGTTGATGACTTCCTCATTTGCCAGGACGGCTTTTTCCTCCGGGCACCAGTTGACAGGCATTTCCGCCACGTAGGCGAGGCCTTTCTTGTAAAGCTGCAGGAAAATCCACTGTGTCCACTTGTAATAGTCCGGATCGCAGGTGCGGACTTCGCGGTCCCAGTCGTAGCTGAAGCCGAGTCCTTTGAGCTGTGTACGGAAATGATCGATGTTGGCATAGGTGAATTCACCCGGATGATGGCCGGTCTTGAGCGCGTACTGCTCGGCCGGAAGTCCGAATGCGTCGAACCCCATCGGGTGCATGACGTTATACCCCTGCATGCGCTTCATTCTCGCAATGATATCCGTCGCCGTATAGCTTTCCGGATGGCCTACGTGAAGGCCCTGGCCGGACGGATATGGGAACATATCCATGACATAATACTTCGGCTTTGAAAAGTCGTAGGCATCTGTCTTGAACGTCTTGTTTTCTTCCCAGTACTTCTGCCACTTCGCTTCAATTTTCTGATGATCGTACATACCTCTGATCCTCCCCGGGCTCAAGCCGTCTGGCTGCCCGCCAGCTATAGGATGCTGTAAAAACAATTAAACTTTATTCTAGCAGAGGAGAACGCTTTGTGCAATCGCGCACGGGCAAATTAAAGACGGGAAGCCGTCTTTCAGGCCTCCCGTCTCTTTCATTTTTTGTATTTTCGCTCAGTTGATCTTGAAAACTCTTCCGCTCTTTCTTGCGGGCGCCGCCGGCAGCTCACCGTCCGTATATCCGACGGCGACATTGTCAATCCCGACATATTTGTCCGGATCGATTCCGGCTTTTTTGAGGATCTCTTTTCCCTCAGGCGTCTCAAACTGTTCCTTGCAGCGGTGAATCCAGCAGGATCCGAGTCCAAGGGAAGCGGCCTCATTTATCATGTTGGATATGACACTGCAGCCGTCATAAACAGCAATCGGTGAATCCTTTTCCGCGAGAACACACAGCAGAGCCGGTGCGCCGTAAAAGCCGTCAAAATTGTCCTGCCCCATGATTTTCCCGTTGATCAGACCGAGAGTCCGAAGCGTCTCCGGATCTGTGATCTCGAGAATGATGGCATCCTGACGGTTCATGCCGGTCGGAGCGTAAAGACCGGCCTCGATAATTTTTTCAAGAAGTTCGTCCGGAACCGGCTTGTCCTGATACTTGCGGATCGAACGTCTCGTCTTCAAAACTTCCAGAATATCCTGCATCACACATGCCTCCTTGACGTTTTACACTTCCGATGGCAAATGTCTCCATCAGACGTATTTCCTTAATCATAGCAAAGCGCGCGAAGCCCGGCAAGCGGCGCGAAAACGCGCGCCGATGTGAGACCCCCCGCATATATTCGCAGAAGAAGGCGGAAAGAGCCTGCGTATCTTTACATTCAGATAGCTTTGTATAAGGCATATATGTTAAACTGAAATATAAATATGTGTCAGTGGAAACAGCATCTGACATTTGAAAAAATAAATCCAATGCAGCGAAAGGGGACCGGCCAATTCTGCAATTTGCCGAAGGGGACGCGAATGAATGATAGACAATTTAACCGGTTTGTCGCCATTACATGCGCCGTCACTGTGTTCGCAACAGCCGGGCTGTTCGGCTACCGGTATCATCTGGACAAGACAAGCGCCGACACCATCGTACAGATTTCTGAAACGCAGGAATCAGAATCGGCTGAACAGGAAACAGAGCCGGAAAAGACCAACGAGACGGAGGCTGAAACCGAGCCGCAGCCGACTGTACAGACAGCCTCGCTGTTTATGGTCGGAGACGCTGTGCTGCACGCCGGCATAGAGACCAATGCCGCAAACGGGGACGGCACCTATACTTTTACGCTGCTTGACCGGATCGGCAAAATTGCCCGTCAATACGACCTGCGGTACTACAATCAGGAAACCATTCTCGGAGGAAATGATTTAGGCATTCAGGGATATCCGACATTCAACGGTGTGACGGAATGGGGCGACTATATGATCTCCCAGGGATTTAACATGGTATCCCTGGCCAACAATCACGCCCTGGATCAGGGTGAACGCGGCATCAAAAACTCTCTCGCCTATTGGAACTCTCATTCGGAAATAATCACGTCCGGCACGTACCTGTCGCAGGAAGACTATGACGCGATTCCGATCCACGAAATCAACGGCATTTCCTTTGCATTTATCTCGTATACGTACGGCACGAACGGCATCGACCCGCCGGCGGGAAAAGACTATCTGGTCGCCTGTTATGACGGCAGAGTCGATGAGCTGCTTCAGAAAGTACGGGCAGCCAAACAGAAGGCGGATGTCGTCATCGTGGCCATGCACTGGGGCAGAGAATATCAGACAGAGCCAAGTGAGCAGCAGAAAACACTGGCTCGTCAATTGTCCGATGCCGGCGCTGACATAATCATAGGCAATCACCCGCACTGCATCCAGCCGGTCGAATGGATCAATGACCGCACCATCTGTTTCTATGCCCTGGGAAATATCGTGGCAATTCAGTATGACCTGAGCCGGATCGAAATGATGGCCGGGCTGACGATTCAGAAAACGACACAGCCCGACGGAACTGTTGAAATCTCTCTGCAGGACATCCACGCAGACCTGATGTATTTTTACTACACGGAAGACACGCTCGCGGAATATGACGTCATCCCGTTTTCACAGCTGGATGAGGCGCATCTCCCGAATTACCAGGCCGTCTATGAAAAGTACAAACCGATCATCACGCAGATGAGTGACGTTGTCACAGTCGGCGGGTTCGGATGAACCGGGATGTACGGCAGGTTCGGGTGACCCGGGATGTATCCTGATATGATGCGCCGGGCCTCAGGCTGCGGTTTCAGACGGGGCAGACGGCTTGCCCTTTGCCCTTAAAATGAATATTTGCCAGCGGTCAGATGTTTTGTTCTGCCATCCGGCAGTTTCACTTCCGCACTGGTATTGACCGGTATTTCAAACTCAAACTTAAGGCCATCTTTTGTTTTCTGCCAGGCGGCTTTGACAGTTCCGTATACGCTTTTCCACTCACCCTTTGCATAGGTCAGGCTTCCGCCGGGCACAGGCCCGATCAAAAACTTTCTGTCCCCCACAAGTCTGATGCCCAAAACGGTCTCATACAGCCACTGGCAGACCGCTCCCGGGGAATAGTGATTTCTGCTCGCCTTTCCTTCCCAGGACTCCCAGACAGTCGTCGCCCCCTGCTCTACTTCATACAGCCACCCGGGTTTCTGCGTATTCTCAAGTACTTTGTAAGCCGTCTCTGCTTCGCCTGCTTCCGTCAATTCCGGGAGCAGAAATGGTGTTGAAAGAAAACCGGTTCCGACTCTGTAAGAAAAGTTTCTGACAGCCTGCACCAGCCTCTTCTGCGCATATGCTTTGTCTTTACCATTTAATATACCAACGGCCAGCGGTCTCACGAGTTTCGCCTGTCTGTCCGTGTCAAGAGACGCCTTCGTGTGAATATAGGCGGAATATGCTCTCTTCGCTTTCACCGCCTGCCTGTCGTATTCCGGCGCTTCATCCGGCTTGTCAATTATTCTGGCGATTCTGGCCATTGTGCGCATCGTCAGATAAAAATAAGCTGTACATTCCTCCGGGTGAGATGCTCTTGTGCCATATACCGTCTCACGGAATTCCTCGGGTTCCAGCCATTCGCCCAGATGCACTCCCTTCTCATAAATGCAGCTGAGATCTGGATTCTCTTTGATCCACTTTTTGTTTTTCGGTCCGATATTCTTTATGACTGCATCCGCATACCGTTTCATATTCGGCCAGTATGCCTTAAGCAGAGAGGAATCACGGTACATCAGATAGTAACGATACGGAATCAGATATATCGCATCCGCCCAGCCGACGCTCGTTCCGGTCGGCCTGTACATCATCTCGACGCCCTGATACGGAACAACGGCAGGGATCATGCCATTCGGATACTGCGCGTCCGATATGTCCAGCATCCACTTTCTGAAAAATGCCGCCGTGTCCATCAGATAGGCGCCTGTTTTGAAGAAAATCTGCGCGTCTCCGGTCCAGCCCAGCCTCTCTCGTGTAGGACAGTCTGTGGGCACGTCAAGAAAATTGCTCTTCATGCTCCAGAGTGTATTTTCATGCAGTTTGTTCACCAGTGGATTGGAGCACTCAAAGGTTCCTGTCCTCTCCATATCAGAATAAACCGCGACCGCTGTTATATCCTCCGGCGTCATTTTTATTTTGCTGCCCGCCTCAAAAATAACCTGGGCATATTGAAAACCAAAGACGGCAAAATCCGTGTGATAATGAATCTCTTCTCCGCTGCACCGGATTACAATCTTCTGTTCGGGGGTCTGCCTGGTTTTTCCCTTGACGGGCCGTCCCAAAAGTTTCGCGATCGTCGAAAACGTGTTCAGTCCCTTCGCAGGAATTGTCTCCTGTACCGGTGACAAATCCACATTTCCATTCTCATCCAAAATTTCACCGCAGATGATTGTGATTTTTTCTCCGCGCTTCCCCTGCACTTTGATATCCAGATATCCCGCGATGTTCTGCCTGAAATCAAACACAGCGGATCCATTCTTTTCCTGCAGAAGTACCGGTGTAAACGTTTCGTGCTCTTTGACAGGCACATTATCGGAAGCGCAAAGTTTCCCGGTATCCTGATCTCTGGAACATTTTGCTTTCCCACTAAACCCGGGCATGCGGCGGGAATCGTACACCTCGCCGTCCTTCAGATCCGCAAAGCGGACAGGGCCGTCATTGCACCAGGAGAAGCTTTCATCTGTCCCTGTCACTTCCGTCTCACCGTTGTCATAGGTGAGTTCGAGCTGGGCAATTACGGCCGTCTCATTTCCATATACATTTGTCACGCCATAGGCCGCCGTGCTCCCGCGGTACCATCCGTCCGCAAGGGCCAGCTCGAGTGTGTGCACGTTCTCTTCAGAGAAAAGATTCGTCACATCGTACACCTGATACGGAATGCGTCTGCGATAATCTGTCATGCCCGGCGCAAGGATCATGTCATCTGTTTTTCTGCCGTCAATTTTAAATCTGTAAAGTCCTCTTGCCGACGCGTACAGTCTCGCCTTTTTTACTTTCCGTTTTAATCTGAATTTTTTTCTGAAATAATCGACGGGATAGCGGACGCCTTTCCTGGGGACATAGTTTCCGGTAATCCACCTGGCTTTCCAATCACCGGCTGACAATAAACCCATCTCAAAACCTGCGGGTTCGCTGAAATCAGATGCCGAATCATTTTCATCCCACACTTTCACCTGCCAGAGCACTCTTTCCCGGCTGCGAAGAGCCACTCCCCCGTAGGGAACATTTGTCATCGAGGCAGACTCCACCCTGCCGCTGTCCCAGAGCACAGAGCCGTTCTCAGCGTCTGCCGCCAGGATCCGGAAGGCAGTCTGTGAAATCCCTCCTTCCAGATTCCAGGAAAATCGCGGTCTCTTGATATCAAGGCAGATCGGGTTATATAAATATTCGGTTCGCAGTCTGACTGCTTTCATGTATTCTCATCACCCCTTTTTTGAATAGAAGCGGATGCTGTACAGATCAAGCGTTCCCTGTCCGGAATATCTGATAAATATGCCATATGTGCCATGTAACCGCTGCATGACTCCGCTCTTCCATTTTGGCTCTGTCCGATTGGCATGAACCTCGATTTCCGCAATCGCCTTTCCGTTTTCTTCCGTGGATACGATCAGCTTTCCGCTTGCCTTTCCCGCTGTCTTCACCGCGATGCGATCGACATCCCCCGCAAAGCTGAAGTACTTGAATCCGACTTCCCGTCCGTCTCTGATGTCCGCCACATATTGAACCGGGTGGTCCTTTCCCGCCATTTCTCTCTGCGTGAGATACGGCGTGAGGATGGAACAGGGAATTCCTTTGATTCTCCTGGGGAACAGATTGCAGGCAATGTAGGCCGGGTACACGCCTTTGCCCGCAAGCGGGCCGCCGTTTAATCCGCAGCTTGTGCTTTCCACCTGTTCGAAGCTGCCATCCGGATTCATCTGTACTTCCTCTGCCACCGCCTGCCGAGAAAACATGGAACGATTCGTCTGTCTGTGATCAAACACGTAATATTTTTCACCGATCTTCGCCACGCTGCCGTGATAATTTCCAATCGGATAAGCCGGGTTCAATGTGTTTCTGCCATTTAACCCGATATCCGAAGTATTGTGTATGACGCCGCGGTACTGAAATCCATGATCCGGATACTGACTTGTACAATAGTTCAGTCCTGTTATATTTGTCGCCGAGTAGATAAAGTAATAGATGCCATTGAATTTGCGGATCGATGAAGCCTCGAAAAAAGCGGGTTTGAAGATCTTCATCTTTTCATGGGGCATGATGATCTTTGGCTCCCCGATCGTCGTGATCATGTCCGGTTTTAATTCGTGTACAAAAGCCCCGACAACTTTTCTCCCGAATCTGCGGTTATAATCCTGTCCGCTCCCGGAATACAGCCAGATTCTGCCGTCATCATCCACCAGAACCGCCGGGTCAAATTCGAAATAATCCTCTTTTGACTCTCCCCACACGTGTCCGTCCGGTCTTCTGACATCTCCGTAATATTCATACGGCCCTGCGGGGACATCTGAAACGGCAACGGATATGACACTGGTGTCCTGAACGGAGTAATACATATAATATCTGCCATCCGGTCCGCAGACTACGTCCGGAGCATAGAGTGTCAGCTTGCCTTTGCTCCTCGGATCCTGATCTTTGCGATAGGACACTCCCTCATATCTCCAGTCAGACAAATCATCTGTCGGAGCTGACCATGCCGCGTAATCTTCCAGGCAGAAAGCATTGCCGCCAAACCGGTCATGGCTGCCGAACAGATAGACTCTGTCGCCAAATACCTTCGGCTCTCCATCCGGGATATATTCATATTCAGGTAAAAACGGATTATATGCCTGTTTTTTCATTTCACCTTTATCTCCTGAGAATAATTTACCTTACTGTTTTTGAAACTGCTCTTTTATAAACTGATCAGCCAGTTCCGGCCACACCATAACCTCAGGCACCGGATTCTGTTTTGGCATATGTGCCTTTGCATCTGCCGCCGCGATTGTCTTGATGTCAATGCCTTTGGGAATTTCAAACTGGTTGAACGGTTCCGGAAGAGGAATTCCATTGTCAATAAGAAACTGCAGCTGTTCCAGCATCTGATCCATCGTATAGTATCCACCGTAATTACACTCCGCCCAGTCTTCATTGGCCAGGGAGAGGCCATGCTGGCCTTTTGAGAAGATATGAAGCGCAAAGGGAACTCCGTGCTGCAGGCATGCTTCCGCCATCAGATAACTGTTCTGCACCGGCACCTGTTCATCTGTGGCTGTATGCCACAGGAAACACGGAGGAGTATCGGACGTGACCTGCTTCTCAAGAGACATATATTCCAGTTCTTCTTCTGTCGCATCTTTTCCGAGCAGCGCCACAAAAGAATCCCTGTGTGCATACTTCCCGCTGGTAATGACAGGATACGATAAAATGACGACATCCGGACGATTGTCCGCACATTTTTCACCGGCAGACTGTACTTCCGGAGCATCATGATGAACCGCAAGGCTCCCGGCAAGATGCGCCCCTGCGGAAAAGCCGCAGACAGCTGTCTCATTTTTCTTCACATGAAATGTTTCCGCGTTTTTCCTGACAAATGTAATTCCGCAGGAGAGATCCTTGAGGGGCTGAAACTTAAGCGGAACCCGGTCTGCCAGATTCGTGGTATACGTCACGACAAATGTGTTATAGCCTCTTGCATAGAATTCCAATGCGACAAGTTCGCCCTCCGCCGGCGCTGCCATTCGGTAACCGCCGCCCGGCACGACAATTACTGCCGGCCGGGCCGCGTTATTTTCCTCATGGAGATACCAGTGAATGGTCGGAATGAAATCTCCCTGCACCGGATAGGTATACTCCTCTTTCGTCCATAATCTTGTATTTCCTGTTTTCATATCTGATTGTCACTTTCTCTTTTTGCATTCGCAAGTCAATTTCCGGTCTTCTCGTTCACAACTCTTATTTCGGCAGCCGGCGTTCCGTCGATGCACAGAGTGAGAGTTCCGGAAGCCACGGCACGGACGACTGCCAGCGCGTGTCCGTAATACGTCGTATACTTTCCCGAATGGAATGGCTCTTCTGTTCTCGGATTCGCAGAACCGAAGGCCAGAAGCTCCCCGTTTTGAACGGATGCCGTCAAGGTCCGGTCTGCGTTTGACTCGACATTTCTGCCGTCGCCAATGGTGACGGGAACGTAAATGATGTCCCCGACATTTGCCATGCTCTTTTCCGGAACCGCATGGACGCTGAAAGTTTTTGCGGATGCAAGTTCATTTCTTGCAATCTCATTCCCATTCGAATCAAAAGCGACAGCCACAAGCTTTCCAGGCACGTATCTGGTCTTAAATACGGCCTTGCATCCCTTTACGGTTTTTCTTCCGAGTGACTTGCCGTTCAGAAAAAGTTCTGTCTTTGCGCAGTCGAAATACACTTCGACCACAGCCTTATTGCCGCCGCAGCCGCGCCAGCTCCAGGAGGGAATCGCGTTGGTGCCGCGCCAGCTTCCCTTCGACGGTGTCACGCCGGGATGATTGACGGGCTGAACCGCTATCGCAGGTTTATCAAGAGCATGCCATACGGCTGAGGCGAGAAATGCTTCGCCGTTCGGGTTTCCCAGGATATCGAACGCGCCGACATCCGCGAGCATCCACGGATATGGCTTGTTAAAATTTTTCCCGTCAGAAGTATATGCCCAGGCACCGATTCCCGCCTCACCGAGATAATCCCAGGCTGTCCACATGAAGTCTCCGATAAGATACGGATAGCGCCGCACCATCGACCAGTTCTTTGCTATGTCATTCGGGAAGGTCTCGGATCCGACAATCACCCGGTCCGGATGCAGTTTTCCTTCGCCCGGATAGCGCCCGGAGGCATAATTGTAACCGGCGATATCAAGCAGATCCAGCGAAGGCGAGGTCGCTTCATCCGCCTTTCTGCCGTTTGCAGCCTTGTTCATTCCCGTGCCGACCATTGAGGTTATCAGATTGAACATGGCTGAATTCATGCCGTTAAAGTTCTGGCCGCTGCCGTCTTTGCGGCCTCCGTTCTCATCGTCGTAGATTCCTTTGCCTTTCCCGGCCATTTTGATGATCATCAGATTGAAGCCGCCGGTGATGGGCCGGGTCGGATCAAGTCTGTGAAGATATTCAACCATCTCCTTTTCCGCGGCGATTCCCGGTTTCTTTGCCGGCTCTGATACTTCATTTCCGATCGAATACATGATGACGGACGGATGATTGAAATCGCGCCGCACCATGGCCTCCAGATCCGAAAGATAATGTTCTTTCCAGACCGATGCGTAGTCATACGGATTTTTGTGGTGAAACCACATGTCCCAGCTCTCATCCATCACATACATTCCGAGCGCGTCGCAGGCCTCGAGAACAGCCCTTGAGCACGGGTTGTGTGCCGAGCGTATTGCATTAAATCCGGCTTTCTTCAAAATTCGGATTTTCCGCCATTCACTCTCGTCGTATGAAACCGACCCCAGTATCCCGTTGTCGTGATGGATGCAGCCGCCGCGCAAAAGAGTTTCCTTTCCGTTGACAAAGAACCCTCTGCTGCTCCAGGAGAGCTGCCGTATTCCGAACCGGATACTCTGATCCAGAACTCTGCATGTGTAGAGGTGCGGATTTTCGGCGCTCCAAAGTTTGGCGTCCGGAATTTCAATTTCACCGGTTCCCGACGCAATCCGCGAATCGCCGTCATATATATCAGCCTGGGCTTCCCGTCCGCAGACAGTGACGGCCACTTTTGCGGGAGAAACGGATACTGTGGTAATTCTCACATCCGCCGCCGTAATGCCTTCCCCGACCCAGGCCCACACAGGGCGGTAAATGCCTGCCCCCGAGTACCAGCGGGAGTCGGGCTGGTCGGCGTTCTCACAGGTCACTGTCACTGTGTTTTTTCCTTCAGGCAATACACCACAGTCGACAAAGAAAGGTATATAGCCATAGGCAGCGCCGCCCTTTTCTGTGCCGTTCACGAAAACTTTCGAGTTCTTATACACGCCTTCGAATTCAAGTTTCACGGGCTGTCCTGCCCAGGCGGCGGGGAGAACAAATGTCTTCTCATACGTATAGCTTCCGCCGGGGAAAAATCCCTGCGCGCTGCCGCCGGGTGCCCCGGCGAGTCTCTTTCCCAGAATCATTGCGTCATGAGGCAAAGCTGCCGGCGATCCGTTGCAGGTCCAGTTTTTATTAAAATCAAATTTTTTCACCGTCTGCACTCCTTATTTTTTAGCCGCCCGCGCATCTTTCTTCGCCTGTTTTCTGGCGGCTTTTGCCTGATATTTCGCCTCTTCCTCGTCGAAGTTCAGTCCTTTCTTTGCGCATTTCTCCTTCAGCTCTTCGATGCGCTTCTCTTCGGCGATGCGGTCGTTTTCCTCCTGTTCCCTGCGCGCCTTTTCTTCAGGCGACACATATACAAGTCCCTTTGCCTCCGCCTCGGCCTTGTGCCGGGCCGTGATATCCGCGGAGATCTGCGGAATCTTATCCTCAACATCGTAGCGGATCATGAGGAGTGAACCTACAAGATACGCAATAAGCGGCCCACCCGCAAAGCAGAATATGAAGAAAATACGAATGGCCGCCGGCTGTGTGATCACTTCGGACGATGACCCGGGCGTAATGTAGCCGAACAAACTGATACCGCCGAGGATGAGACTCTGGCCGATGCCCGATGAAACCGTCAGAATAATGCTGTATATGGAGGCGGACAGACCATCGGCCCGAAATCCATTCGTCCATTCGATGTGATCAAGAGCTTCTGCCAGCATCGCCATAATCATATAAGTAGGCAGCGCTCCTACTGATTTGATGAGAAGTCCGCCAAGAACGACCGGCAGAGACCTGCCTCCCAGGATGACGATTACACAGCCGATCGCGCCGATGCCGAGCCCGTACATCATTGTGCGGCGCTTCCCGAATTTGCGCACAACCGGCCAGAGCACGAAGACACCAACCCCAAGCGGAGCCTGGCCCACCACATTTACCAGCACCTGCATGCCTGCTCCGCTTTCAACCGAATTCGCAAGAACCCAGTTGCAATAATATACGAGTCCGTTGGTCTGCAGATAATTACCTATGTTGTACAGAAGAAAGAACCCCATAATGATCAGCCAGTAGGGATCTTTGAAACAGGCTCTCATCTGATCCCTGAAAGGAACCGTTTCAACTTCATCCTCGCCCGCTGCGGCCTCGCTGTCTTCTGTAATTCTCTCTTTTGTGAAGTAATATTCAATAAGAGATGCAGGAATGGCAAATATGGAAAGCGTGCTCATCATGGTGATCCAGTTGCCCTGAGCATCCGAACCCACGCCGAACCTGCTGATCAAAAGCGGCATAATAACCGTCACCAGCATGCCGGGAATCATCGATGAACCCGTGTTTGTGAGCAGAGCCAACGTGTCGCGCTGCTTGTAATTTCTTGTCGACAGCGGCACCATGAGTGTGTGACTCATGTTATAAATGGTAAATGCAAACGCAAAGAACAAATTATAGCTGACCGCAATCCAGACTATCTGCACCGCGTAAGAAGATCTCGGCACTGTGTACAGAAGGATGCCGGTAACCGCAACCAGAACGCCTGAAAGAAGAATCCATGGTCTTGCCTTTCCCTGGGCTGTTCTGGTTCTGTCGATGATACGCCCCATGACTATATTTGTAATCGCGTCGATGATCTTTGATATTACCGGCATCAGGGTCAGAAATATACCTGACATTCCGAGCACATCCGTATAAAACTGTGTCAGATATGTCCCGGCCACACAGTAATACACGATATACATCAGTGCCGGGCCCAGAAAATACCCGAGCCATCGTTCCGAATTTGTTGTATTTGCCGATTTTACCGTTGAGTTAAAGACCTTCGAACTCAGCGGAAGTTTCTTCTCCTTTGCTGTTCCCGCCATAATCAATCCTCCGATAGAATTTCGAAAAACACCCCTTTGTCTGTATCATATCGGGTATTCTTCAAAGGTATTAGCAATTATTAGCCATAATCATTTGTTTTTAGTGTTAAATGTTATTTTTCTTCTTTTTGGCTAATTTTTGATATTTTTCACTTGGAAAGATTACAGGGGTGAAATACAATGGAAAATGAACAAAGAAACGTCAGACGGAGAATGGTATGGAAGATTTGCTCGCACGAAGAATTCAGTATTTTCAGGAAATGATGGGATGCATTCCGGGAATGGAGTTCTGGGAGTTCTCTCCCGAACTGGCTCTGACAGGAGCTTCCAGTCAGGAGCCGCGGGAATTACTGTCGCTCTTTTCCGTGAGCGGATGTATGGACCTGCTGAAAGAATACATAAACACCGGTGAAACAAATCCGCTGGTTCTCACCGATACATTTGGCATAAGCTGGATAGCCTCTTTTGAGTACGCTTCCGGCCATCTCTGCCGCATATACTCCGTGGGACCTGTTTTCACCTCGCCGATCTCCGGCCTGAAAATCAGAGCCGATTTGCGTGCAAGAGGGTATTCGGGTGATCTCGCGGAGCAATTCTCACGAAATCTCGAGTCTCTTCCGGTATTCCAGCTCTCTTCCTGGCTCAATATCGGGGCCATGCTCAATCTGACGGTCACGGGAGTCAAACCGGAAGTGTCCGATTTCCGCTACCGCAGCAAAGAGCCGGAAAATCCGAATAACGGAAAAGAGAAAGAGACAGAGTTAAGACGCATGCCGGTGAACAGCACCTGGACTGCTGAGCAGGCCGCCATGAAGGCAATCGAAGACGGCGATCTGAACTATAAAAAAGCATTTTCAGATCTTTCATCGTATGACATTTACAGTGAGTCCTATCAGTCCGACAGCCGACGGCAGTTCAGGAAACTCCATGATTCCCTGATATCTTTTATTGCGCTGTGCACCCGGGCCGCTATACGGGGCGGACTTTCGCCTGAGACTGCCTACTATATCGGAGAAATATATAACGATCAGGTCGATGTGTGCCACACCGCTTCCGAGCTCATGCAGGTCAATAATGCTATGTTTGAGGACTTTGTCCACAGAGTACACGAGGTAAAGACAAAGAATCTCTCTCTGTGCATCCAGACATGCTGCGCCTATATTCAAAAGCACATCAACGAGAAAATCAATATTTCAGACATGGCTTCGGAAACCGGATATGTGGAATACTATCTGACAAAGAAATTCCGAAAAGAAATGGGAATGTCCGTATCGGAATATGTAAAAAACAAACGGATAGAAATGGCCAGACAACTCCTCACGACGACAGAAAAGCCCGTGCAGGACATAGCAACAGAGCTGGGCTTCAATAACACAAGCTACTTCACCAAGGTGTTCCGGGACGCGACGGGTAAATCCCCGAGAGAATATCGCGGCTGACACGGATTAATTCACCGGGCACAAGCTCAGCAGAGGAAAGGAGTCGGACAGCTATGCATCTGAAAAAAGACATTGACCTCACGGCATTTGTCAACACGGCGAAAAAGTGCAGAGGTGATGTGACCTTCCGGACGAAAGAGGGGGATAAACTGAATCTGAAATCTACCCTCTCACAATATGTTTTTGTCTCACTTGTCGGACACAGTGACATACTGTCGGAAAGTGAAGTCATCTGTGACAATCAGGATGATATCGCCATCCTTGCCGCGTTTCTTGATGAGTAAAAAAAGAAAGCCCCTGGAAATCCTGGATTTCCAAGGGCTGTACAAATTCTCTGATATTCGGCTGAATTATCTCTTCGAGAACTGCGGTGCGCGGCGTGCTGCCTTGAGACCGTACTTCTTTCTTTCCTTCATGCGCGGATCGCGCTTCAGATATCCGGCCTGCTTGAGCGGTACACGATACTCTTCGTCAACTTCCAGAAGAGCTCTTGCGATGCCGTGGCGGATAGCGCCTGCCTGACCTGCGAAGCCGCCGCCCTTTACATTGACCAGAATGTCGAACTTGCCGACAGTGCCGGTTGTCTCCAGCGGCTGGCGAACCATTGTCTTCAGCGTGTCAAGACCGAAATACTCGTCAATCGGCTTCTTGTTGATGGTGATCTTGCCGGTACCAGGTGCCAGGTAAACTCTGGCAACGCTGCTCTTTCTTCTGCCTGTTCCGTAGAACTTCTGTGTAGCCATTTATACTCTTCCTCCCGTCACCTTAAAACTTTAATTCTTCCGGCTTCTGAGCCTGCTGCTCATGCTCCGGTCCGGCATAAACATGAAGCTTGCCGATCATCTGTCTGCCGAGCGGTCCCTTCGGGAGCATGCCCTTGACTGCCATCTCGACTACCTTCTCCGGATGCTTCTCGAGCATATCGTGCAGAGAAGTCATCTTCATGCCGCCGACATACTCGGAATGGCTGAAGTATTCCTTCTGCTCAAGCTTCTTGCCGGTAACCTTGACCTTTGCCGCATTGATAACGATAACGTTGTCGCCGCAGTCAAGGAACGGTGTATAGGTCGGCTTGTTTTTGCCTCTCAGAACGTTTGCAACGTTGCTGGCAAGACGGCCCAATGTGTAATTCTGTGCATCAACGACATACCACTTTCTGTCGATCGAAGAAGCACTCGCCATGTAAGTCTTCATGTCTTTTCTTCCTCCAAAACGAATTGGTTCTCATCCGGCTTTCTCTATGTCAAATGCGCTTAAAAAGCGCATAACAGCCCTCAGATTTGCACTACAGTTAGGTATTATACAAAGGGGAGCCGGGTGTGTCAAGCACAATTCTCCCCTTTTCTGACAAATTTTTCCGCGCCCGCTCTGTCATCTCAGAATATCGTCTCCGTCCGGGTATTCGATTCCGACGAGCGTCAGCCCCTGCGGGGGCGCTGTCATGCCGGCTTTCGTGCGGTCGTGCGCCTCGAGCATCTCGTGCACTTTGGCCGCCGGTATGCGCCCGCATCCCACCATCGCAAGAGTTCCGGATATAATGCGAACCATGTTGTACAGAAAACCGCTGCCGGTGACGCGGATGACAATGAGCGGATCATCCGTGAAAATGTCTAGCGAATACAGCGTGCGGACTGTCGACGGAACCGTTGTGCGGGAACTGGCAAATGACCGGAAATCGTGCGTGCCGATCAGATACCCGGCCGCGGCGCGCATCTTATCGATGTTCATTTTATACGGCAGATGCCAGGAATAATGCCTCAGCTGCGGAATCCGGTACTCACTGTTGCAGATCGTGTACTCATAGGTCTTTACGGTCCGGCAGTGGCGCGGGTGAAAGCGGTCCGGCACCTGTCTGGACTCCTGAATGCTGATGTCATCCGGCAGAACCGTGTTGAGTGCGGCCGCAAATTTCTCAGCGGGGATCGAAGACTGCGTGTCAAAAACCGCGACATTGCCGGCCGCGTGCACTCCGGCGTCTGTCCGGCTCGCGCCGATCACTTCGATCTTTTCACCGGTCAGCGCATAGATCGCCTCGTCGAGCTTTCCTTCGATCGTCTCACGCCCCGGCTGTCTCTGCCAGCCGCAGTAGTTCTCGCCGTCGTACGCGACCGTCAGCTTTATCCGGCGCGGTGCGACAGCCGCGGCATTTGCCATGGGAATTTCTTTTGTCTCAGTGTTTTGTTCCATTTTGCTTATCCGTAATTCGTCGGCTGTCAGATGATCCGGCTGCCAAACACGATGTATATCGTCAGCATAAGCGCGAAATACGCGGCGAGCGCCAGATAGGCGAGCTTGTCGTTTCGCGAGTAAACAAGCGGCTTCATGCGGGTGCGGCCTTCCGATCCGTGATAACAGCGCGCCTCCATGGCCATCGCGAGGTCATTGGCGCGGCGGAAGGCGGAAATGAACAGCGGCACGAGAATCGGGATCATCGCCCTGGCCCGCTGCATGATGTTTCCTGACTCAAAGTCGGCGCCGCGCGCTTTCTGCGCCTTTATGATTTTGTCCGTCTCGTCCACCAGGATCGGAATAAAGCGCAGGGCGATCGTCATCATCATGGCGATTTCGTGCACCGGCACATGAAAGACTTTCAGCCACGACAATCCCTTCTCCATGCCGTCTGTGAGCTGATTCGGCGTTGTCGTGAGCGTCAGAACCGATGAGCCCATGATGAGGTATATCAGGCGGATAACCATGAATATGGCCGTCACAAGGCCCTGTGTCGTTATGGTGAGCGGCCCCAGCTTCACAAGCAGATCACCGGGCGTCAGAAAAAGATTGAACAGCGCGCTCAGAAGGATCAGCATGACGATCGTTTTCAGGCCGCGGACAATGTAACGCACCGGCACTTTCGAGAGCCGGATGACGGTAAACAGATATAAAGTGGCTCCCAGATAGAGCCACACACTCTGCCCGAAAAACAGAGTGATGATGAACACAAGAGTGCCGGCAAGCTTAACTCTCGGGTCCAGTCTGTGAATCGGCGATTTCGCCGGATAGTACTGGCCCAGCGTCAGATCTTTCAGCATTTTCGCTCCTTTTTACGATTCCCCCGTACTGTGACAGACACTTCAGAATGCTGTCCGTTGCCTCTGCTGCCGTGATGACATCCGTGTCCACGTCAAATCCGGCGTCAGCCAGATCGTGCATCAGATAGGTCACCTGCGGCGCCGCAAGTCCCAGCTTTTCCAGTTCCCGGTAGTGTCGGAACACTTCCCTCGGAGTTCCGTCAAAGTGAATTCTGCCCTTGTCGATCACGATGATTCTCTCGACGTACTGCGCGACGTCTTCCATGCTGTGCGACACGAGAATCACCGTCATATTGCGCTTTTCATGGAGGTCGCGCACCAGATTCAGAATCTCGTCCCGGCCGCGCGGATCCAGCCCGGCCGTCGGCTCGTCCAGAATCAGAACCTTCGGTTCCATCGCGAGCACTCCGGCGATCGCCGCGCGACGTTTCTGTCCTCCTGACAAATCAAAAGGAGAAGCGTTCTCAAACCGCTCGCCGCCCAGTCCGGTCAGCTGAAGTGCCTTTTTGGCCCGCTCCTTTGCCTCGTCGTCCGAAAGTCCGAGATTTTTGGGCCCGAACATGACGTCCTTCAGGACCGTCGTCTCGAACAGCTGATGCTCCGGATACTGAAAGACAAGACCTACCTGGCTGCGCAGTTCGCGCATATTGTAGTGCTCTGAATATATACTCGTGCCGTCGACGAGAATGTCGCCCGACGTCGCCCTGATCAGCCCGTTCAGGTGCTGGATCAGCGTCGATTTGCCGCTCCCCGTGTGGCCGATCAGCCCGATAAACTGGCCGTCCGGAATCACACAGTTCACGCCGTTCAGTGCGTGCGACTCATAGCCGGTTCCCTGCTCATAGGTATAGGTCAGATCCCTGATCTCAATCATCTTTCCCTCCTGTGGGCTCATCAGCCTTCCCGGTGTCCTGTCCGCCGCACACATCTTTCAGGGCTTCCACGAGTTCCTCGCTGCGCAGAATGCCATTTGGAAGAGGGACGCCGGCCTGCTGCAGCTCGTAGGCGACCTCCGTCACCTGCGGGACATCGAGCCTGAGCCTGCGCATCTTCGGGACATCCGAGAAAATCTCGCGCGGCGTTCCCTGACCGACCAGCTCGCCCTCGTGCATGACAAAACAGTAATCCGCATCGACGACTTCTTCCATGTAATGTGTGATCAGAATAATCGTGATCTTCTGCTTCTTGTTCAGCTCATGCAGTGTCCGGATGACCTCGCGTCTCCCGCCCGGGTCGAGCATCGCGGTCGGCTCGTCGAGCACAATGCACTTCGGTTCCATCGCGACGATGCCCGCAATGGCAATTCTCTGCTTCTGTCCACCGGACAGCTTGTTCGGGGAAGCTTCCCGGTACGCATTCATCCCGACAGCCGAAAGAGCGGCGTCAACCCGTTTCCAGATTTCATCCGGTTCAACGCCCAGATTTTCCGGTCCGAACCCGATCTCCTCTTCGACATTGGAGGCGATCATCTGGTTGTCCGGATTCTGAAAGACCATTCCGGCCGTCTTGCGCACATCGAGCAGATGCGATTCATCCGACGTGTCCATACCATCGACGAAAACCGTACCGCCCGTCGGAACCAGCAGCGCGTTCAGCTGCTTCGCGAACGTCGACTTGCCCGATCCGTTGTGCCCGAGAATCGTGACAAATGAGCCCTCGAGAATATCGAGATTTACATTTTTGAGGGCATCGATATGCTCCGATACATTGCCCTCTTCATCCCGGAGCTCGTAAGTAAAACTTAAGTTTTGGGAAGATACTATGGGCATATGACACCTCTGTCAAAAAAAAGAGCTGTCTGCAGTTACTGCACAACAGCTCTGTTGAATCTACAGACTATATAAAGCTTACACAAGTTCAAGAAGAACTTCCATAGCAGCATCGCCGCGGCGCATACCGATCTTTACGATTCTTGTATATCCGCCCTGACGATTTGTGTACCGGCCGGCAATCTCGTTGAAGAGCTTGTCCGTGAGGTCAACCTTCTTTGTGTTCTTCTTCTTTCCGGAATTATCCGCCGGAACAATGGTCTGACCATAGAGAATCTTATCCATCTGTCTTCTGGCAGCCAGTCTGGACGGCTTGTCCTTCTTGATCTGCTTCTCAACAGTCTCGTAAACCGGAACCATCTTTCCGTCTTTTTCTTCCTTCTGACGGCGGCCGTCCTTGTCCTTGACAGCAACCTTTGCACTGATCGTCACGGTCTCGAAGTTATCCTTCTCGCGCACCGCAAGAGTGATGAGCTTCTCGGCGATCTTGCGCACTTCCTTGGCACGGGCCTCGGTTGTGATGATCTTTCCGTTTTCAATCAGAGCTGTCACCTGGCTTCTGAGGAGAGCCTTTCTCTGATCGGATGTTTTGCTGAGCTTTCTGTATTCAGCCATGATATCCTCCTGATAAAAACCACACACACGCGCTTACGGTCTTACTGTGTGCGGCGTGATGCAAACTTAGTTTTCTTCGGACTCGCGAAGTCCAAGGCCATACTTCTTCAGCTTGAGAAGCACCTCATCGAGAGACTTCTTGCCGAGGTTGCGGACCTTCATCATGTCTTCAGGAGTCTTGCTGCACAGTTCTTCGACTGTGTTGATTCCGGCTCTCTTCAGACAGTTGAAGGAACGGACACCGAGGTCAAGTTCCTCAATCGTCATAGACATGGCCGCGCTGGCCGGCTTCTTCTCCGGCTCTGTCATAACTTCAGCGTTCACAGCTGTGTCGCTGAGGTTGATGAATACCTTCAGATGCTCAGCCATTACTCTTGCCGCAAGGCTGAGTGCCTCTTCCGGTGTAGTTGCTCCATTGGTGTAAATCTCAAGCGTAAGCTTGTCATAATCCGTATTCTGGCCTACACGGGTGTTCTCGACATTCATGTTTACACGCTCAATCGGAGTGTAAATAGAATCGATCGCAATCGTGCCCACCGGCTGACTCGGATCTTTGTTGACTTCCGCGCTGTCATATCCTCTTCCGTTTGTGATCGTCAGACGCATGTCAAGACGGGAATTCTCGTCGTTGAGATGTGCGATAACCTGATCCGGATTGATGATCTTGATCTCGGAGCCGACCTGAATATCTTTTGCTGTGACAACACCTTCGCCGCTGTAGTTGATATAAGCCTCAACCGGGTCATTGCTGTCGCTCTCGTTGCGGAAAACGATCTGTTTGATATTGAGGACGATTTCCGTTACATCTTCCTTTACGCCCGGAATGGAACTGAATTCATGCAGAACACCATCGATGTGAATGCTGGAAACAGCCGTGCCGACAAGTGAGGAAAGCATGATCCGTCTCATGGAGTTGCCAAGCGTCAGGCCGTATCCTCTCTCAAGCGGCTCTACGACAAATTTGCCATACTTGCCGTCCGGCGAAGATTCCGTCTTCTCGATCTTCGGCATCTGGAAATTGAAATCTGCGTCTTTCATGTACGCATCTGCTCCTTATTCTGAACAATGGGAAATGATTCTTCCCTATTTCCTGTGTAACTGGCAAATTGCGCCGCGCCGTCAAGCGCAGCGCAAAAGCTTCATTACTTGGAATACAGCTCGACGATAAGCATCTCGTTGACAGGAGTTGTGATCTGCTCTCTTGTCGGCAGTGCGTTCACAGTTCCCTTGAGATTCTCTGTGTCAACCGTAAGCCATTCCGGAACAAGACGGCCATTTGTCGCCTCAAGGATCTGCTTGTAGCGGTCGCAGCTCTTCTTGCTCTCTCTGACTTCGATTACGTCGCCGGCCTTGACAGCTGCGGACGGAATATTTACGAGCTTGCCGTTCACAAAGATGTGACGGTGATCGATGATCTGGCGCGCCTCTGCTCTGGTTCTCGCAAGACCCATGCGGAAAAGGACATTGTCAAGACGTGTCTCAAGCATGATCATAAGGTTATCACCGGTCATGCCCTTTGCGCGCTCAGCCTTCTTATAATAATTGCGGAACGGCTTCTCGAGAACGCCGTAGATGAACTTTGCCTTCTGCTTCTCAGTAAGCTGTTCGCCATATTCACTCTTCTTCTTCGGACGCGCCTGCTGGCCTCTGCCTCTTCTGCGGCTGTTGTCTTCCGGAACGTTGAAGCCTCTCTTGTGGCTCTTTCTTGTGATTCCGAGCTCTGCCGGAGAGATACCAAGCGCTGCGCATCTCTTTAATACTGATACTCTATCAACTGCCATCTTACTCTATACCTCCCTGATCAGACTCTTCTGCGCTTCGGCGGACGGCATCCGTTGTGCGGAACCGGTGTAACATCGCTGATGCTGGTTACATGAAGCCCCTGTGCATCCAGAGCACGGATCGCTGCCTCTCTGCCTGATCCCGGGCCCTTGACATAAACGTCAACAGAGCGGAGTCCCGCGATATCGATCGCGGCCTTGGCAGCCTTCTCGGCAGCCGACTGAGCAGCGAACGGTGTGGACTTCTTGGAGCCGCGGAAACCAAGCTCGCCGGCACTTGCCCAAGAAAGGACATTGCCCTGAGCATCGGTTACAGTAACGATGGTGTTATTAAAAGAGGACTGGATATGTACCTGTCCTTTTTCGACATTCTTCTTAACCCGCTTCTTGGAAGCAGAAGCGGCCTTTGTATTTGCACTCTTTGCCATTTTCAAGAATCTCCTCGTAGCGTCTTAAGATTACTTCTTCTTGTTAGCGACAGTCTTCTTCGGACCCTTGCATGTTCTTGCATTGGTCTTCGTCTTCTGTCCTCTGCACGGAAGTCCTTTTCTGTGACGGATGCCTCTGTAGCAGCCGATCTCACGGAGACGCTTGATATCCATAGCAGTCTGTCTGCGGAGATCACCTTCTACCGGAAGATTCTCGTTCTCAGCTTCTTCATCAATTACATCACGGATCTTGCCGACTTCTTCGTCCGTAAGATCCTTTACACGCGTGTTCGGGTCTACGCCGGCCTTGGCAAGGATCTTGTTTGATCTGCTTCTGCCGATTCCGTAGATGTACGTAAGACCAATTTCAATGCGCTTTTCTTTCGGTAAATCTACACCTGAAATTCGAGCCATTTGTCTCTCTTTCCTCCGTAATGTTAAAACAAAATTTGGATTGTGAGCAGAAAATCAGCTTGCGTAGCTCAGAAAAGTACTTTCTGAGGTGAAATGGTACGCGCCCCTCACTCCTGCGTATAAAAATCAGCGCCATAAAAGCCCGGAAGGACCGGGTGAAATGATGCGCTGCAGCCGCTTTCTTTGTTGCCTGGCAAAAGGTATGACGGACCTTTTGACAGTTTTACAGGAATATGAATTCCCGCCGGCCTGTGCCTTCAGGAAATCAGCCCTGTCTCTGCTTGTGCTTCGGGTTCTCGCAGATTACTCTGACAACGCCCTTTCTCTTGATAACCTTGCACTTTTCGCAAATCGGTTTTACAGAAGATCTGACCTTCACTGAAAAAGCCTCCTTTCAGACAAGTTCGTCTCGTATTGTATCACAGCAGCAAAATTGAATGCAAGAGGAATTTTATTTATCTCGCCAGATAATGCGCCCCTTTGTAAGATCATATGGAGACATCACCACGGTGACTTTGTCACCCGGAAGAATACGGATGTAATTCATCCGAAGCTTGCCGCTCAGGTGAGCAATGATCTGAATACCATTCTCCAGTTCAACTCTGAACATAGCATTTGGAAGCTTTTCAAGAACCTTCCCCTGCAGTTCCATATCTTTACTCTTCGGCATTAACTTACTCCCTCTTGATGCATGCTTAGCCGAGTATTGCCTTGATATCGGCAAATACTTTTTTCATGTCCTGAGTGCCGTCAACGGCTTTCAGGATGTTTTTCTTCTTATAATAAGTGATGAGCGGCTGCGTCTGAGTGTGATAAACATTCAATCTGTTCTTCACTGTCTCAGGCTTGTCATCATCCCGCAGAATCAGCTTCTGGCCGCAGACATCACAGATGCCCTCAACCTTCGGCGGATTGTATTTCACATGATAGGTGGCACCGCAGCCGACACATGCTCTGCGCCCGCCCATCCTTGCGATGATGTCCTCATCCGGAACCTCAATGTCGATCGCCACATCGACATGATCCCTGTTTTTCTCAAGCGCCTCGTCCAGAGCTTCTGCCTGTGCAATCGTGCGCGGAAATCCGTCGAGCACATATCCGTTTTTGCAGTCGTCCGCTTTGAATCGATCCATGATCAGATCAACGACCAGATCGTCCGGAACAAGTTCGCCCTTGTCCATGTATGTCTTGGCCTTTTTGCCCAGCTCAGTGCCGTTCTTTATGTTCGCGCGGAAAATGTCGCCGGTCGAAATATGCGGTATTCCGTATTCATCAGCGATCATTTTAGCCTGCGTTCCTTTTCCGGCACCAGGCGCACCAAGCATGATAACTTTCATACAGACTCCTTTCCGAATTCAGACAGAAACGCAAGCCTGCGTTTTTTGCGCAGGCTTGTTTGTTTTCTGAACATCGCCCAGACTATTATCAGAATTGCAGAAATCCTTTATACGTCTTCGTATACAGCATCGCTTTGATCTGATTGATTGTCTCAAGTACAACACCGACGATAATGATGATGGATGTTCCTCCGAATGATACGGAAGCATCAAATATACCTGAAAGAATGATCGGTATCGCGGCGACAATGATCAGTCCGATGACGCCGATTAAAACGATACTGTTGATAATCTTTTGTAAATAATCACTTGTCGCCTTGCCCGGCGTGATTCCGGGAACCACACCGCCGGATTTGCGAAGATTGTCGGCAACTTCAATCGGGTTAAACGTGATCGAAGTATAGAAATACGCAAACAGGATGCAGAGGAGCATATAGACGATAAATCCGAGAGAATAGATCGGATACTCCGGTCTCGCCCAATAGCTGGACGAAAGATAGCGAACCCATTCAGAATCGGAGTGACCTGTGAGCTGTGCGATAATCACCGGAAACTGCATCAGGGAAGAAGCAAAGATGATCGGCATTACGCCGGCTGTATTCACCTTGAGCGGAATATAGGAGCTGCTTCCGCTGAATGTTCTTCTCCCTGCCATTTTTCCGGAATACTGAACCGGAATCCGGCGCTCAGCATCCTGGAGAATGACAACCATGAACGTCATGGCGACTACAATGCCAATGATAATTGCCGCAGAGAGAACCGCATACGGAATTGTTTTTCCGAATACAAATTTTTCAAAAAGACCGGCAAAGTCTTCCGGCATGCCAGAGATAATGTTGAACAGAAGAATCATAGAGATTCCGTTGCCAACGCCATGCTCTGTAATTCTCTCGCCGAGCCACATCTGAATCGCAGCGCCGGCAGTCAGGACTGCTATGACAACCACAAGAGTTACCGCGTAATGCTTGTAGCTCATCGTGGCCTTATTGAGAATCAGTCCCTGACGGCCGAATCCGACAGCCATCGCAATACTTTCAACAAGTGCAAGAATAACTGTCAGATACCGGGTGATCTTGGCGAGACGTTTTCTTCCGTCTTCGCCTTCCTTCTGCATCTCCTCCCACGCCGGAATGGCGATGGTGAGGAGCTGCACAATGATCTGCGCTGTGATGTACGGCGTGATGCTCAGTGCAAACAGCGACATTCTCTCAAATGAACCGCCGGTGAAGGCGCTCAGGAAACTCAGGTTTCCTTCCGTAAGCCCGCTTATCAGCGAGCTGAAGTACTCTGTATCAACACCTGGGATCGGCACCAGGGCGCCGATCCTGACGACAACGAGGATAAACAGTGTAAAAAGAAGCTTTTTTCTTATATCTCTGTTTTTTATCGCTTTGCCAAGTGTTCTGAACATTAAATTACCTCGCAGGTACCGCCGAGTTTCTCAATTTTTTCCTTTGCGCCGGCTGAGAAACCATTAGCCTTTACTGTCAGCTTCTTTGTAAGTTCTCCCCCGCCAAGGATCTTGATTCCATCTCTGGAATTCTTAACGATTCCCGCATCTCTGAGCGACTGTGCTGTGACCTCAGCACCATCCTCGAAGCGATTCAGATACTGAACGTCAATAGCGACAATCTGCTTTCTGTTGTGGTTCTTGAAGCCCCTCTTCGGAATTCTTCTGTAAAGAGGCATCTGACCGCCTTCAAATCCCGGTCTCGGAGCGCCGGAACGGGCTTTCTGGCCTTTTGTTCCATAACCTGCTGTCTTGCCGTTGCCGGAAGCATTGCCGCGGCCTTTTCTGAAAGACTTTGTCTTAGCGCCTGCGGCCGGCTTTAAATTTGATAAATCCATTTTTACTCCTCTCCGGTCTTCAGACTTCCTCAACCTTTAACATGTAAGCAATCTGCTGAATCTGACCTCTTGTCGCTGCATTGTCCGGAAGCACAACAACCTTGTGCATCTTATTGAGTCCCATAGCAGCCGCTGTGGCTCTGTGTCTCGGAACGCAGCTGATCGGAGACTTGATCAGTTCGATTTTTAATTTCTTTTCCATTTCAGTTCTCCATTCTTAAGCAGTCCCCCGGTCCGAATTGTGAGCGGACCAGGAAATACAAAATCAAAGTTCCTCGACAGCTTTGCCTCTGAGACGTGCAACCTGCTCCGGTGTCTTCATGGCCTTGAGGGCCTCAATCGTAGCAAGTACAACGTTCTGCTTGTTGTTCGAGCCAAGAGACTTTGTACGGATGTTCTTGATACCAGCCAGGTCCAGAACGGAACGGGCCGGACCACCGGCGATGATACCGGTACCTTCCGGAGCTCTCTTGAGAAGAACGGTAGCGCCGCAGTAATGACCGATGTAGTCGTGCGGAATGGAATTGTTCTTGTCAAGCGGAACAGAAATCATATGTCTGGCAGCTGCTTCCTTGCCCTTGCGGATCGCTTCCGGAACTTCAGCAGCCTTGCCGATGCCGGCTCCAACCTTGCCTTCGCCGTCACCAACTACGACAAGTGCGGAGAAACGCATGTTACGGCCGCCCTTGACAACCTTAACGACGCGCTTGATCGCTACTACATTATCCTTTAATCCCGAATCCTCGGAATTCGTATTGATTCGTGCCATAGTCTGCAATATCCTCCGATTAGAATTCAAGACCAGCTTCGCGGGCTGCGTCTGCAAGTGCCTTTACTCTCCCTGCATACAGGAAACCGGCGCGGTCAAATACGACTTTCTTGATTCCCTTCTCCAGAGCTTTCTTTGCAATTGCTGTGCCGACAGCCGCTGCAGCAGCGACGTCATTTGTCTTTTCCAGTCCCTCTTTCACTTCCTTGTCAAGCGTGGAAGCGGAAACAAGGGTCTTGCCAACTGTATCATCAATAATCTGAGCATACATATGCTGATTGCTGCGAAATACGGATAAACGCGGTCTTTCGGCCGTGCCGCTGTAGCGGTTCCGTAATCTTCTGTGCTTAGCTTCACGCACATCTGCTCTGCATTTCTTGCTGACCATCTTTGCACCCTCCTTCTATTATTTCTTTCCAGCCTTGCCGGCCTTGCGTCTGATAACTTCATCCGCATACTTGATGCCTTTGCCCTTATACGGCTCCGGTGCTCTCTTGGATCTGATCTCGGCAGCATACTGACCAACCGCCTCTTTGCTGATGCCTTTGACGGTGATGGTATTTGCCTTGTCGTCGATTACAGATTCAATTCCTTCCGGATCCTGCATCTCAATCGGATGCGAGAATGCAAGGTTCAGCACAAGGGTGCTTCCCTTCTTGCTGGCGCGGTAGCCGGTGCCGACGATCTGGAGGGTCTTGGAGAATCCTTCCGTAACACCGATAATCATGTTATGGATCAGCGTTCTCGTCAGTCCGTGAAGAGATCTGCTCTTCTTTTCGTCATCCGGCCTGGAAACGGTAACTTCCTGGCCATTTACTTCAATCTTCATTTCCGGAGCGAAGGTTCTTGTGAGAGTTCCCTTCGGCCCTTTAACTGTCACAACATTATTTTCTGCTACCTCAACCGTAACGCCTGCCGGGATAGCGATGGGCATTCTACCGATACGTGACATGCCTGCATAACCTCCTATATGGGTTGCCGCAGCCTTGAAGCGGGGCCGCGGTTTACTAAAAAGTTCTTGTCAGGATTGCGTATTATTCAATTCCTGTCTGCTTCCCTGACAAATGTCCGGGGAAGACTTTCATCTGGTTCTTAAGTTACCAGATGTAAGCGAGAACCTCGCCGCCAACTCCGAGCTTTCTTGCTTCCTTGTCGGTGAGCACGCCCTTGTTGGTGGAAACGATCGCGATGCCGAGACCGCCGAGTACCTTCGGCAGCTCTTCCTTGCCGGCATAAACGCGGAGGCCCGGCTTCGAGATTCTCTTGAGGCCGTTGATAACCTTTTCGTTCTTGTCTCTGCCGTACTTCAGCGTGATGTGAATATCCTTGTAGCTGCCCTTGTCAACCAGCTCATAGGACTGAATATAACCTTCGTTGAGAAGAATCTCAGCAATGGAAATCTTCATCTTAGAAGCCGGAACATCGACGGTGTCGTGGCGATGTGTGTTGGCATTCCGGATTCTTGTAAGCATATCTGCAATTGGATCTGTCATGATTAACTCCTCCTAAATTCGTCGATTACCAGGATGCCTTGCGAACACCCGGGATCTCACCCTTGTAAGCTAATTCACGGAAACAGATTCTGCAGATTCCGTACTTTCTGAGAACCGAATGCGGACGGCCGCAAATCTTGCAGCGTGTATACTCTCTTGTGGAATACTTCTGAGGCTTCTGCTGCTTTGCCTTCATTGATGCCTTTGCCATCTTTTCTCCTCCTGCTTACTTTCTGAACGGCATGCCGAAGTCTCTGAGAAGCTCTCTGGCTTCCTCATCGGTCTTAGCCGTGGTCGTGATGATGATATCCATGCCTCTTACCTTGTCGATCTTATCGTACTCGATCTCCGGGAAGATGATCTGCTCTTTGATGCCGAGTGCGTAGTTGCCTCTGCCGTCAAAGGAATCCGGGCTTACGCCGCGGAAGTCGCGGACACGCGGAAGAGCGAGGTTTACAAGGCGGTCAAGGAACTCATACATCTTGTCGCCGCGAAGAGTTGTCTTGCAGCCGATCGCCTGACCTTCACGGATCTTGAAGTTAGCGATGGAGTTCTTTGCTTTTGTACGTACGGCATGCTGACCGGTGATCTTCTCCATGTCTGCCACAGCGGAGTCGAGGAGTTTGGAGTTCTCCTTCGCCTCGCCGACACGCATGTTGACGACGATCTTGTCGATCTTCGGAACCTGCATCGGATTCTTGTAACCGAACTTCTCTGTCAGCTGCTTAGTGATTTCTGTATCGTATAACTCTTTGAGTCTGCTGCTCATGTATATTCCTCCTTAAGCCGCTGTCAGTCGATGACCTTGCCGGTTGCCTTGGCAACGCGGACCTTCTTGCCATCCTGGAACTGATAACCGATTCTGCTGACCTTATCATCTGCAAAATACATAAGGTTGGAAATATCGATCGGGGCTTCCTGATGAACGATGCCGCCGTTCGGGTTAGCCTGACTCGGCTTTGCACTCTTTGTCATCATGTTTACGCCTTCAACGATGGCTGTGTGCTTCTTCGCGTTGACGCTCTTCACCTTGCCTGTAGCGCCTTTATCTTTTCCGGCGATAACTTTGACAGTGTCGCCCTTCTTAATTCTGACTGCTGACATGCGGAACCTCCTTATAATACTTCCGGCGCAAGGGAAATAATCTTCATGAATCCCCTGTTGCGGAGCTCTCTTGCAACCGGCCCAAAAATACGAGTGCCCGTCGGTGTCTTGTCATCATTGATAATTACGGCCGCGTTCTCATCGAAACGAATGTAAGAACCGTCTGCTCTGCGGACGCTCTTGACGGTGCGGACAACGACTGCTTTAACGACATCGCCCTTCTTCACAACGCCGCCTGGTGTTGCATCCTTGACAGAAGCTACAATAACATCGCCGATGCCGGCATATCTTCTTGTTGAGCCGCCAGCAACACGGATGCAGAGAAGCTCTCTGGCACCGGTATTATCAGCGACCTTCAGTCTGGTCTCCTGCTGTACCATGTGTAAATCCCCTTTCCGTAATTACTGAGCCTTGGCAATGATCTCAACCAGTCTCCATCTCTTGTCTTTGGACAGCGGTCTGGTCTCCATTACTCTGACAGTATCACCTACATTGCACTCATTCTTCTCATCATGAGCCTTGAGCTTATAGGTTCTCTTTACGATCTTGTGATAAAGAGGATGCTCTACGTTATCCTGAACAGCAACGACGATCGTCTTGTCCATCTTGTTGCTGACAACCTTGCCGGTACGGGTCTTTCTTAAATTTCTTTCTTCCATGATCTATATCCTCCGGAATCTCGCATTACTGAAGCGCTGCAAGCAGCGTCTGGATCCGGGCAATATTTCTGCGGACCTCACGAATACGGCTTGTATTGTCAAGCTGATTGGTAGCGTTCTGGAATCTGAGATTGAACAGTTCCTTCTTGGCAGCTACAAGCTCATCAGCCAGTTCTGCAGCACTCTTAGTCTTCAGTTCTTCAACATAAGCTTTGGTTTTCACTGTTTGTCACCGCCTTCCAGGTCCGCACGGGAAACGATCTTGCACTTGCACGGAAGCTTCTGCGCTGCAAGACGAAGAGCCTCTTTGGCATCCTCATCGCTGACGCCGTCGATCTCGAACATAATCCGGCCCGGCTTAACTACTGCTACCCAGTACTCAAGGTTACCTTTACCTTTACCCATTCGAACGCCGATCGGCTTGCCGGTTACCGGCTTGTCGGGGAAAATCCGAATGTAAACCTGACCGCCGCGCTTGATGTAACGCGTCATGGCGATACGGGCTGCTTCAATCTGATTTGACTTGATCCAGCACGGCTCAACCGCTGCCAGACCGAAATTTCCATGCTGAACTGTGGCGCCGCGATAAGCCTTGCCCTTCATTCTTCCACGGAACTGTCTTCTGTGCTTAACTCTCTTCGGGATTAACATTATTTATCGCTCCCTTCTCTGCCACCATTTCTTCTTCTGGCAGGGCGCTTGTTGTCGAACTTTCTTCCGCGGCGGTCATTGTTCTGACCTTCTCTCTTTGTCGTCGGAAGGATTTCGCCCTCATAGATCCAGACCTTGACGCCAACCTTGCCATAGGTCGTGTTCGCTTCAGCGAATCCGTAATTGATGTCCGCGCGGAGCATCTGAAGCGGAATTGTGCCGCGGCTGTGTGTCTCTTTGCGGGCGATATCAGCACCTGCAAGACGTCCGGAAAGCTGAACCTTGATTCCCTTTGCGCCGGCCATCATCGTTTTGTCAATGGCATTCTTCATGGCGCGGCGGAACGCAACACGCTTCTCGAGCTGATCGGCAATGTTCTCAGCGACGAGCTGTGCGTCAAGCTCAGGATTCTCAATTGCCTCGATGTCGATGTCAACGGAAGTGTAGGTTCTCTTTCTGCCCTCCGGTGCACCGTTCTTCTTGATCTTGATCTTGAGATCTCTGCAGAGATCTGTCTTCAGAGCCTCGATATTCGCGCCCTTCGGTCCGATCATTACGCCCGGCTTTCCGGTGTAAACCGTGATCTTAAGTCTTGAATTCGTACGCTCGATGTCGATGTGGCTGATTGCGCTCTCGAAAATGGAGTGTTTCTTTGTCTCCTTCTCAATCTCTTTTCTGATGTTGGACGCATCATCCTGATTCTTCTTCAGGGTGTCAGCGTAACCGGCGATCAGAGCCTTGTCCTCTTCGGTCTGCTCCTCAGCAGGCTTTGCAGAAGCTGCCTTGTAATCAGCCTTCAGCTTTGCCCTTGCCTCAAGCAGATTCTTGAGCTCGTCCTGAGCGGCGCCCATCGTTCCCTTTTCCTTGTTGGAGAGGAAAAGACGGTTCTTTATATACTTTCTGATCTTCTGATCCTCCATGAGGTTGTCAGAAAATTCCTCTTTGCTTGCATACCAGTTGGAGCTCCATCCATCAATGATACCAACTCTGAGGCCATGCGGATTTACTTTCTGTCCCATGTAAATCTCCTTCCTTATCTCTCATTCAGAACAACTGTGATATGGCTTGTTCTCTTCTCGATCCTGTAGGCTCTGCCCTGCGCTCTCGGCTGGATTCTCTTCATGATCGGGCCGCGGTTCGCATAGCACTCCTCAACATAGAGGCCTGCCGGATCCATGCCATTGTTGTTCTCAGCATTTGCTGCTGCCGAGCGAAGAAGCTTACGAATAACCTCGGAAGCGTATCTCGGATTGTATGTTACGATAGCCAGAGCTTCCTCTACACTCTTTCCGCGGATTGCATCGAGAATGTAGCAAGCCTTCTGAACGGATACCCTGGCAAATGAAACGGTTGCTCTCGGTCTCGTGTCTCTGACCGCATTTCTGTCTCTCTTAATTTGAGATCTGTGTCCCTTAGCCATTGATTTGTCCTCCTTTCGATCAGCCTGAAGTCTTCTCATCAACCTTGCGGTGACCGCGGAAGGTTCTTGTCTCAACGAACTCACCGAGCTTATGGCCGACCATATCCTCAGTGATCATGACCGGAACATGCTTACGGCCGTTATGAACGCTGATCGTAAAACCAACCATCTTCGGAATGACCATGGAAGCACGGGACCAGGTCTTGATCATCGGCTTCTCGGTCGAATCCGCATATTTATCAATCTGTTTCATAAGGCTGCTGTCAACGTACAGCCCCTTCTTTAATGAACGAGACATGCGTGTGTCCTCCCTTTCTCTTTACTTGATTCCTCTGCCGTTCTTTCTTCTGATAATAAGCTTGTCAGAAGACTTCTTGGACTTACGGGTGATAACACCCATAGCCTTCTTGCCCCAGGGAGTCATCGGAGCCGGACGTCCAACCGGAGCGCGGCCTTCACCACCGCCATGCGGATGGTCGTTCGGGTTCATTACAGAACCTCTTACATGCGGGCGGATACCCATGTGTCTCTTGCGGCCAGCCTTTCCGAGATTGATAAGGTTGTGGTCGCCATTGCCAACGACGCCGATGGTTGCGCGGCACTCAATCGGAACCATGCGCATTTCGCCGGACGGAAGACGCAGCGTTGCGTACTTGCCTTCCTTGGCCATCAGCTGAGCGGCATTGCCGGCTGCGCGGACCATCTGTCCGCCCTTGCCCGGATACAGCTCAATGTTGTGAACCATAGCACCAACCGGGATCTTGTCGAACGGAAGGCAGTTGCCCACGCGGACTTCTGCGTTCGGGCCGCTCATAACGGTCATTCCGTCTGTCAGACCTTCCGGTGCGAGGATGTAAGCCTTCTCGCCGTCTGCATAGCAGATCAGAGCGATGTTGGCCGTGCGGTTCGGATCGTACTCGATGCCGATTACCTTGGCCGGGATTCCATCCTTCTGTCTCTTGAAGTCAACAATACGATAGTGCTGACGGTTGCCGCCGCCTGCGTGACGTACTGTGATTTTGCCCTGATTATTGCGCCCTGCTGTCTTAGCCTGCGCTCTCATGAGTGATTTTTCCGGTGTCTTCTTCGTAATCTCGGAAAAATCGGAACCTGTCATATTCCTTCTGGAAGGGGTATATGGGTTATAAGCCTTGATTCCCATTTGTTTCTCCTTTAATTCAACTATGTGTAATATTGTTTTCTACACATCCGACTGACGCATTACAGACCCTGGAAGATCTCAATATCCTTGCTGTCTGCGCTCAGTGTTACAACAGCCTTCTTGATTCTGGCTGTCTTGCCCTCGTCGGTGCGGTTTGCTCTTCTCTTCTTGCCCTGGGCATTCAGAGTGTTGACTTTGACGACCTTGACGCCGTCGAACATCTTCTCAACCGCTTCCTTGATCTGGGACTTGTTCGCTTCCGGATTTACCAGGAAGGTGTATTTCTTGAGTGCCGAATCGGCCATCGACTGCTCGGTCACAACCGGCTTGAGGATGACGTCGTAATACTTGATGTCTGCCATTATGCGTAAACCTCCTCAATTCTTTCGACAGCAGCCTTTGTGAGAATCAGCTTGTCGTACTTGAGAACATCGTAGGTATTCAGGTCTGCGCTCTCGATGATCTGGGTGCCTGCCACGTTTCTTCCGGACAGAAGAACGTTTGCATTGTCCCCGTCAAGAACGATCAGGGCCTTCTCAGCCTTCAGGTTCTTCAGAACTTCAACGAATTTCTTCGTCTTGATCTCATCCAGCTTGAACTCATCCAGAACGATCATGTTGTTGTCGTTCACCTTGGATGTCAGAGCAGAGAACAGCGCAGCGCGCTTCTCTTTCTTGTTCATCTTGTAGGAATAGTCTCTCGGCTGAGGTGCGAATACGACACCGCCGCCCTTCCACTGCGGAGCACGGATCGATCCCTGTCTTGCGTGGCCTGTTCCCTTCTGTCTCCACGGCTTTCTGCCGCCGCCGGAAACTGCAGAACGGTTCTTTGCAGCCTGTGTTCCCTGGCGTCTGTTTGCGAGTGTGTTGACAACCGCTTCATGAAGCAGATGCTCGTTTACTTCAACGCCGAATACTTTGTCGTTCAGCTCCATCGTTCCGACTTCGCTGCCGCTCATATTGTATACAGATACATTTGCCATCTGTGTGTTCCTCCTTCCTTACTGTCTTACTTGGAAATCTTTGTGGTTTCCTTGATTGTGACCAGTGCCTTCTTCGGGCCCGGAACAGCGCCGCGCACCAGGATCAGATTCTTGTCAGCGTCAACTTTAACAACCTGAAGATTCTGGATGGTGATCTTCTTGGAACCCATATGTCCCGGCATTCCCTTGCCCTTCTTTACGCGGCCCGGAGTCGTAGCGGAGCCGTTAGAGCCCTGGTGTCTGTGGAATTTGGAACCGTGAGCCATCGGTCCTCTGGACTGGCCGAAACGCTTGATAGCGCCCTGGAAGCCTTTGCCCTTTGAAATCGCGGTGGCGTCAACTTTATCTCCAGCTGCGAAGATGTCAGCCTTGATCTCGTCCTTCACCTTGTAGTCAGCGGCATTCTCAAAGCGGAATTCTCTTACGAATCTCTTGTAAGGAACTTCTGCCTTGTCGAAATGTCCCTTGACCGGCTTTGTGACGTGCTTCTCATCTACGTCAGCGAAACCAACCTGAACCGCATCGTAACCGTCGTTCTCGACTGTCTTTACCTGTGTCACAACACAGGGACCAGCCTGGAGGACAGTTACCGGAGTCAGAACGCCGTTTTCATCGAAAACCTGAGTCATTCCGACTTTCGTTGCCAAAATAGCCTTTTTCATAAAAACTCCTCCTGTTTTCTACAGCGGACAGAATGATGAACATCCATATTTTTCAGCGCATTCTGTCATTCTAGAAAGTTACCGGGAAATCCCGGACTGCCATGTATCAAAACATCCTTCTCAAGCGCATCCCGCTGCATCGTATCGGTTTTGCGGACAAGTCGGATGATCCGATCGTTTATTACTTCTTGATTTCCTTCAGATTTGCCTCAACGCCGGCCGGCAGCTCAATCTTGTTGAAAACCTTCATTGCTTCCGGTGTCGGATTGATGACGTCGATCAGTCTCTTGTGAGTACGCTGCTCGAACTGCTCTCTGGAATCCTTATACTTGTGAACGGCGCGGAGAATCGTCACAACTTCCTTCTTTGTCGGAAGCGGAACCGGTCCGGAAACCGTAGCGCCTGCGTTCTTCAGATTGTCGACCAGCTTCTTGGCTGACTGGTCGAGAAGCTTGTGATCATAAGCCTTAAGGATAATTCTTGTTCCTGCCATAAAAAAAGTCGCCTCCATATTCGCACTTTTGTAAGTACGACAAGCGGTGACTGTACAACATATCCGTGCGTGTCCTTTCTTCATGAAAAACGTACGCACTCGTTTTCTGTTTCTTAACAGATCTCTGTACAGTGACTTGTCGCCAGGTTTGCGCCGGCCCGATGCAAAAGACCGGCCTTGACATTCGCTCCGCGGAAAACCCTTTCAGCACTTTCGCACTGAAGGCAACCTCCGTTTCTCAGCTATCATGCCACAACAATCGCAGTATACACGCATTCGCCACAGGATGCAAGAAGTTTTTTACTGTTCATGAGTTTTCAATCTCTTCCACCAGCTCGCTCAGTTCTTCCCAGCGGTTCATCCGCTCTTCGATTTTCGCGTCCGTCTCTTCTTTTTCTTTTGTCAGGGTCATGAGGCGGTCATAGTCGGTTGCCGCATCCGCGATCTCCTTTTCCAGAGCCGCCGACTTTTCTTCGAGCGCGTTGATTTCATCTTCGATTCCGTCCCACTCGCGCTGTTCTTTGTAGGAAAGACGCCGCTGATGTCTGTGTCCCGTTCCGGCATTTGTCTTTGAAGCGGCCGGTCCGGAAGGAGAGGCGGAACCGTCAGAACCACTTTCCGCGGCTCCGGAAAGCAGCATCTGACGCCTCTTCTGTGCCTCTTCCTCCGCCGCTTCCTTTTCCTTTTTCTTCCTATAATAATCGGAGTACCCGCCTTCGTACTGCGTCCACGTCCCGCCGCCCTCGTTCGCGTAGATTCTCTGCACCGTGCGGTCGAGAAAATAGCGGTCATGCGAGACCGTGATCACAATGCCGTCGAACCGGTCCAGATAGTCCTCGAGAATTTCGAGCGTCTGAATGTCGAGATCGTTGGTCGGCTCGTCGAGAAGCAGGACATTCGGGCGGCTCATCAGCACCTGCAGCAAAAAGAGCCGCCGCTTTTCGCCGCCGGAAAGCTTCGCCACTTTCGTGAACTGCATGGCCGGCGGGAACAGGAAGCGGTCGCACATATTCGACGCGCTCATGAGTCCGTCCGGTGTCGGGAGATATTCTCCAATCTTCTTCACCGTCTCAAGGACCGTCAGATTGTCGTCGAGCGGCTCATTTTCCTGGCAGAAATACCCGACGCGGATCGTGCCGCCCGTTACGACCTCTCCCTCGTCCGGTGCGAGCTGTCCGGCGATCAGCTTCAGGAGCGTCGATTTTCCGCAGCCGTTCGGGCCGATGACGCCGATCCGCGCATTCTGCTGAAAAATGACGGAAAAGTGGCTCACGCACAGTTTTCCACCCATCGACTTGCTGACATCCTTCAGCTCAATCGTCTTGTGCCCCATGCGCGACGACACCGAGTCCACCTTCAGAACTGTGTCCTGCTGTTCCAGTCTCTGACGCGCCGCTGCCGATTCCTTCTTTGCCTCCTCAAACCGGTCAATCCGCGCCTGCTGCTTCGTCCCGCGGGCGAGCGCGCCGCGCCGGATCCACTTGAGCTCTGTCCGCAGAAAATTCTGCCGCTTCTTCTCGGCGCTCCTCTCCGCCTCGTCCCTGGCCGTCTTCAGTTCCAGATACCGCGCATAATTTCCTTCATAGGTATACAGCTTTCCCCGGTCGATCTCCGCGATGCGGTTGGTCACCGCGTCCAGAAAATACCGGTCGTGCGTCACGAGCAGCAGCTCGCCCTTAAACGCCAGAAGCCGGTCCTGAAGCCACTCGATCATCTCGGCGTCCAGGTGGTTCGTCGGCTCGTCCAGAAGCAGCACGTCAGACGGCGAAAGCAGCGTTCGCACGAGCGCCGCCCGCTTCTTCTGTCCGCCGGAAAGTGCCGCCCACTCCGCGCCCGGGTCCGGAAGCCCCAGCTGATTCAGCCATTTGCAGGTCTCCGCCTCAGAGACCTTCGGATTCTCCTTCATGACAAATGTGAGAACCGAGTCGCCCTCTTCAGCCTCCATCGTCTGAGCCAGATACCGCATCTGCACGCCGCGCCCGCTGATGACCTGGCCGCTGTCCGGAGGCAGAATGCCGGCCGCTATTTTCAGAAGCGTCGACTTGCCGCAGCCGTTGACGCCGATGATTCCGATCTTGTCGCCGGAATTCACGCCGAGGCTCACATCCGAGAGCAATTCTTTCGTTCCGAAATTTTTGCTGATATGTTCGAGATTGAGTATATTCATAAATCCGTTCCTGATATGCCGCTTTGCATATTTTTGCCCGCATTTTCCATCGGTATGATATGATGATGACTGTATTCACGGAGGAAAGAAACATGTGGACAGCCAGCAGATGGAAAAGCTATGAAGTGCTCGATGCCTCGCAGGGCGAGAAACTCGAGCGCTGGGGAAATTATACACTAATTCGTCCGGATCCGCAGGTCATCTGGAACACAGAGCGCAAAGATCCGGGCTGGCGCAAATGCAGCGGTCACTATCACCGCAGCAGAAGCGGCGGCGGGGAATGGGAATTTTTCTCGCTCCCGAAGACCTGGACGATTTCCTATGACAATCCGGTCTTCCGGCAGCCGCTCACGTTTCACCTGAAGCCGTTCAGCTTCAAGCACACAGGGCTTTTTCCGGAGCAGGCCGTCAACTGGGACTGGTGCGCCGAAAAAATCGCCGGCCGCACCGCACAGGGTGGACCGGCCAGAATTCTGAATCTTTTTGCCTACACGGGCGGGGCAACAGTCGCCTGCGCCTCCGCCGGCGCCTCTGTCACGCACGTCGACGCGAGCAAAGGCATGGTGACCTGGGCAAAGGAAAACGCCGCTTCCTCCGGACTTTCTGACGCGCCGATCCGCTGGCTCGTCGATGACTGCCGGAAATTCGTCGAGCGCGAAATCCGCCGCGGCCACCACTACGACGGCATCATCATGGACCCGCCTTCCTACGGGCGCGGCCCGAAGGGCGAGATCTGGAAAATGGAAGATAACATCTACGAGCTCGTTCAGCTCACGGCGCAGCTCATGAGCGACACGCCGCTCTTCTTCGTGCTCAACGCCTACACGACCGGCCTGCAGCCGGGCGTGCTGACCTATCTGCTCTCAACCGCTCTGCTTCCGAAGTATCCGGGAATCAAAACGGCCCGGGTTGAAGCTTCAGAAATCGGCCTGCCGGTCCGCGACAGCGGGCTCGTTCTCCCGTGCGGCGCGGCCGGGCGTTTTGAAGTCTGACTCGCGCAGTTTATTTCAGCGTATCGTCGTAGTGCGCGCGCTCACCGCCGATGTATTTCGGCCGTGTGCGGGCGCAGACGATGTGTGCGCTGCCGGCGTACTGCGTCTTTGTGCGGTACGGAACAGCCACTGGCTGCAGGTGCATGCCGATCAGCGTGTCGCCGATGTCCATGCCCGCCTGCGCCTGGATATGCTCGACGGCCACCGGACTCTCGCATGCCTTGTACGCGGCCGTGGCAAAGGAGCCTCCGGCCTTCAGCTGCGGCACGACATTGACGATCGGAAGCCGGTACTCGCGCGCGCAGGCTTTCTCGATGATGATCGCCCGGTTCAGATGCTCGCAGCACTGGGCTGCGAGATATACGCCCGCCTGGTCGAGCACTTCGTGCAGCGCCGCCACGACGGTCTGACCGATTTCTTCATTTGAAAATGTCCCGATCCTGTGATGCGCGATTTCGCTCGACGAGCAGCCGACCACAAAAATGTCCCCTTTTTCGAGTTTTGCCGCCGCAAGGAGCTCCTGCGCGGCGCTCTTCACTTCACGCGCGAGCTCATCCAGATCCAGATTCATTTCCGTCGCAATTCCATCCGCTGACATAATTCCTCCTTATCCGATCTGCATCGTATAGTGCGTGAGCGCGCTGATCAGCTCATCCGTGCGGGCGCACCGCTCAAATGTAAGATCTTCCGCGATCTGTTCCATGTTTTCTTCGTCATACTCAACCTGCCGCGAGAACAGGTGCACCGCCGCGGCAGTCAGTTTTGCCAGTCCGGCCGGCTTTTCCGCCGCCCGCCCCGCGTCCGCCATAACGATGCCCTCGAGCGTCAACGTGAACAGCGCCATCATCTTGCATTTGCCAAGAATATCGTGGTCATAGACGGCTTTACTGAGATATCGGAACAGCAGATATCTCGCATACCTGGCAAATGTGCCGGCTCCCCCGCTGTTTTCCTGCTCGAACGCCTTCACGGTCTGCGGGAAACGCGACACCCGCGGCTCGGTCCCGTAAAAGCGGCGCAGGCGCGCGAGTTCTTCGTCCCACTCAGGTCCAATGCTCTCAAGATGACTGAAAAGCTCGATGTACGCCGCGTTGCGGGTCGCGGCCGCATTGGTCGAAAGCGGTCTGAGCCTCTTTTCGAGTTCCAAAAGCTCACTCTCACCCGCACTCGCCTCCAGGCTCTTTATCTTCGCGTCAAACGCCTCAAAATCATTTTTGTTGGCCGACATCTGAAGGCCCGCCGCCGCGAGCAGAATGGCCGCCAGCGTCTTGTACAGTCCGTCAAATCCGCCGCCGCGCTCCGCCTTCTCAAGCATTGCGTCAAACACGGAGCGCGCGCGGCACACGCGGCCGTCCCACCCGGCATCGTACTCATCATCATCGTACGGCTTTTCGTCGAGCTTTGTCTCGGTGAGCCTCGCCTCCTCGGGCGCGGCGGAAAGCACAATCCTCGCGGCCTCTTCGCAGGCCAGACCGATTCCCGTCTCTTTGCGGTCCCCGAAATACTCCGAAAACCGCGGGAACTGATCGCAGACGACGCCGAGCGCTTCCGGCCCGGCCTCTTTCACAACCGTGCACAGCCCGTCGGAGTCAAGCAGCGGGCACGTTCCGTCTGGCCGCTTCAGATACGCCGCGCCGCCCTCGGAAAACAGAGCCGTGCGCAGCCTGTCGCCGAGAGATCCCGGCATCTCCCTGTATTTTTCGGCCGTCTCGTCGTCGATCTCCACCAGCCACTCGCCGCGGCAGCAGTTGTCGCGGCAAGCGGCGCCTATACATTTGAACTTCTTATAATAATAAGGTGTATCCAGTTTCATGCCCGCTCCCGATATGACCGTCTGCGCTTTCTGTCACTCACACTTGCGGATTACGGATTTGTAATGGTCGAGCGGCAGTGCCGTCTCACTCTCGCGGCAGTCAAACACCTTGATCACTTCTACTTCCGTCTCTCCGTCATGGCCGGGCACGATCACATGATCGCCGACCTTCACCGAATCGTCATCGCAGAGATAATCGTATCCCCGCCCTGCCTCACTGAAGCGCACGGTCACAAAGTGCAGCATCCGGCTGTTTACATTTTCTTTCTTTCCCGGCGCTTTCCAGACAACCTCTTTCGCGCCGATGAAAGCCGTCACATCCTCGTCGTGGCAGAACACGAACCCCTTCTTTTCCGAATTCCAGAATACGTAATTATAATAGAACGAATCGGAATCTCCCAAAATATGGACTTCGCCGACAGAGCGGAGTTCAAAGATAATCTTGTCCTGGAGCCGGCAGTAATCGGCGTCCGGCACCACAAGCAGCATCTTATACGTCTCAATCGGATCCCCGGCCGCCTGATTCATGGCAAATACGGTCAGTCTCGCCTTCGTCTCAGTCGTCCTGTGAAAAACGGCCTTAAGACAGCGCCTGTAATTATTGATCGGCCGCATCAGAACTTCAGGAGTAAGATGGCGGAGTACATTCGTCTTCTTCACGGCCATGTGGAATGTCCGGGCAGACTCTGCAAGTTCATCCTGAATGTGCGCAAATACCGAGCTGTCGCCATACTGGTCCGATGGAAGCCTGAGGCGTATGGCATAGTCGGCTTCCAGAGCATACCGGTACCACAGCGGAACAAACCCAGGTCCGGCCATCTTCGCGACACCGGCTAGCCTAAGGGCGGCGTCGGCAAATTTGCCATCGGTCTCGCCGCTGCACAGTTCCTGCTTCGTCTCGTCGTATACCTCTTTGTAGAGACGGACGGCCGTGCCTGCCATCTTAGGCACTCCGTAACCGTTCAGAAACATATCGCCCAGCTTATAGCGGGATTCCTGATTCCCGCCGGCCGCACCGATCGAAAACCAGCGGAAAGCCTCATCGTACTGAGGCACACCGCGATTGCACCGGCCATAATATGCGATATATCCGAGCGAGTTGGCCAGATATGGCTTCGGCTCTTTCTCAAACGCCGCTTTCAGACTGTCTCTTGACACAACCCAGTCAGCCGGGTACAGACCGCCGCCTTCATAGCTGCAGTATCCCCTTATCTCGAGCACCTCGGCCACGCCTTTGTCACAGAGCTCATCGGCCATCCGGCGGCAAAGCGTCTTCAGGCTTTCCGGAAACTTCCGGTAAATCTCATTGTCACTGCCCTGCCTGACAAATGCGAGTTTGCTGCGGTCCGTATATTTCCTCATCTGAACCGGCTTGTCTTTGCCTTCCCGGAAATACCGGACTTCCCCGAGAAGATCCTCAAACGGAAAGGCGTCCTGAAAAGGCACCAGTTCATCAAGATCATTCGAATCATCGTACTCAAGAAAAGCTCTCAGCATCTCAGAATACAGATCCTCGGCCACATACGCTTCCCCCACAGGCAGAAGCACATCGACCGGCTCGTCCGGCAGTCCCAGTGTTATTCTCAATTCTTCATTGTACACAAACGGCTGAAACCAGTTGGCAAAAGCCTTCCAGTCGGCCTTTTTCTCCCGCAGATTTGAGACGGCCACCGCCCAGTCGTTCATATCCGGAGAATAACTTTCATCAAAAGCCAGGTCCTTCTCGTCGCAGCCGCTCTTTCCGACAATATCCGTCCATGTGAACTCGCAGCGCACCAGTCTGCGCAGATCCTCCGCGCTCACAGAGTACTGCTTTTTTCTCCTGCGCTTTTTGTTTCCGCTGTTTTCTGTCATCTGAGACACGTTCCTTTCCTGTCTGAATCACGAAATATTTATTCCTATCATACCATATCCCGGACAAAGCCGCTGAATTTCTGCCCGGCACGCGCCATAGCCCGCCATAAAACCGCGGAAGAAAATAAGGGGCTGTTGCATTAATGAACAGCTCCCTTCTTCACTGTTTCCGCACAGTCGTTGTGAACCTGCTTTTTCAGCCCCAGACTTCCTTGCCTTTTCCCGCGCCGACTTCAAAGTTATACTTCACGATTCCCAGATCGATGTCCGTGTAAAAACCGAAACCGGCTTTAGCTGTAACTTTGTCTCCGTTCCTCGTAAAATAAAACTTCTGCTGGTTCATCGCTGTCGGCGCCAGGAGCGCGGCATCCAGACCGTTCTTGTACCAGTCCGGATCACCCGCCCTGAAATCGCTGACTTCTGTGATGGGCTTGTTTTTATGCGCCGCGCCCTGCGTCTTTCCGTATCCGAGCGCGATTACGATGTAGCGCTTCTCGCCCGGTCCCACATCGCCCTTCGCCTTGCCTTTTTTATATGTCATCGCGACCCAGCAGGAGTTGATTCCGAGCTCCTGCGCTTTGATCACCAGCCGCTGCCCGTAGTATCCGGCTTCCTCGGCCTTGCCCTTAGGACCGATTACGGCAAAATAATTGCGGCAGCCCTGAAAACTCCCGTAGTTCGGCTTGCCGGCGTCAAATGCCTCCATCTCATTTGTAATGAGCTGGATGTGCATGCCGCTTTCCTGATTCACTTTTTCCGTTTCGCTCTTCAGCGCCGCGACGGCGTCCGCTTCCAGCGGTTTATCCGTAAACTGCCGCACCGAATGTCTCTCTCTGATTGCTTCCATCGTATCCATGATTGATGCCTCCTGATTTTACAATATATAAAGATTCTTTCCCGGTTCGGGATCGTGTGTCATCAGTACCGCCTCGCAGTGCGGGTCGTCCGCGAGGGCTTTGAGCTTTTTGAGGGACGCTCTTGTCTCATCCCGGTTCCACTCGACGCCGGGCAGAACCTGTTCCTCATAAGACCGCCTGCCGTATCCGGCATCCCCCGCAATAATCACATAATGATCCTTCGTCCCGACGCGGTACGCCGTCATGTCGGCGGAATGGCCGTGCATCGGAAACGCGGTGAGCGTCCCGTTCCCTGACAAATCCACTTCGGTGTCCGGAAAAGTTGTGACGGGAACGTCCTTCCAGAGGCGCCGCAAATACCGGGGATTCACCTTGTTCGCCGCGTCCCACTCGGCAGCTGAGCACTGAATTTCCGGTACATTTCGTATCAGTCTCATGCCGCCCGCGTGGTCGATGTCCAGATGCGTGAAGTAAACATTTGTCAGGTCGGACACGCGGCACCCAAGACTTTTCAGCTGATCGACGATTCCCTCGCCCGCCGGGAGAACCCCCGGGGATGCGAAATAATTGAAAAAGCCTTCGTAGTCCCTGGCGCCGTACCGGATGACGGTGTCCCAGCCGATGTCGATGAGAACAAGCCTTTCCGCGTACTCTATGAGATACGCCCTCACCGGCACTCTGACCTGATGCTTTTTTCCGCGGAAGAGTCCCGTGAACGCCAGCGGGTTCTTCGAGCGGTCCGAAAACGGCAGCGCCTCGTCGACTCTTGTGCTGCCGCAGGCAAGAACATGTACTTTAATCATCGCCGCTCCTGTCCGGAAGCGAATTCATGATGCGCTTCGCGTGCTCCAGCATTCGGATCAGTCTGTCGACAGACCGGGTGTTTTCGTCAAAATAGTAGTAATTCTTCGTGCCTTCCCGGCGCATCTTCACAATTCCCGCGTCTTTTAGAATCTGCAGATGGTGCGACACTGCCGGCCGGGAAAGCGAGGTTTTCTCGGCGATATCGTTGACGCGCATCCCGCTGCAGCTGCCGCTCGTCATCATGACCAGAATCAGATGCTGCCGCACTTCGTCGCCCATCGCCGTCAGGATCTTCTGCGTGCCCCGGATTTCCTCGGATAACTCCCGAATATCCTGCTCGGATGTCATCGCTTCGCCTCCTTCGTTTAAGTGTTTAAACGATTATGACACAAATTTTCATGAAAAATGCAATGGTAAAGCAAATCGAGACGAATGAACCGGAAAAGCCGTTGTGATCCGGCGCACCGGCATCCTCTCACAACAAAAAACCGTTCCCCATACCCCCCCGCGCGGCCGCAATGTCACGGCTTTAATCCGCGGGAAGTCATAAGGAACGGCTTCTGGCTCTGTTCAATTGTTCTGCGGTCCGTCTGATTTTCTTACCGCGCTGAAAATATACAGCCCGTACGGCCGTTTTTCAAGCGAGACACTCTCGCCCTGTTTTCCGGATCCTCTGCCGCGGCCGAAATAATCGCATTCTTTCAGAATATATCCGGGCCACGAAGCGGTCTGATTTCCGGCGCGCTCTGACACATTGCGGACTGAAATCCGGAATCCCCCGCCCTGCGGATGAATGCCGAGCAGCTGCATGTCCGCGCCAAAATCCGGCAGAGCGCCCGACGATATATCCCGGCTTAGTGCTTCTTCATTTTTCTCGCCGGCACATGTGTCCGAGAGCTCCTGACAGCTGAGAAGGAGAGATTTATTTTCGGATTCAGAAAGCGGTTTCAGAGCAAACCGGTATTCAAAACTGCCTTCGATCCACTGCGGAAAGTTTGTCCCCCACATGTTGTTGAACAAATTGAAGTACAGCGTCGGATCGGATTTCTGATATTCGCTTCGAAACTCATAAACCGCATCTTCACCGATAGACACGAGTGCAACGTCCGGGGAAGCCACGCACAGCTGCGAATTCTCGCCCGTGTTCTTGTCGCCCGTAAATGCCACAAGTCCATTTTCCATCGCATAGAAGCAGTGATTCGCGTTTTTCACGATGTCCTTTGCAGGATCGATCATCACGCCGTTTTTATTGACGCGAAAGTTCTCATAGCAATCCGCGAGCGGCATCAGAAACGAACCCGACTCGATATACGGCGTGGCCTTTTTGTCGACAAGCCGCAGTGTGACACTCAGGCAATCATCTGCTTTTTCCGGAAATCTCACCGTCAGCTGAACGGTCTTTGCGTTTCCAAACTCCGTAAAGCTCTCACTGTCTGAAAAGCCGCCCGTCAGAAGCAGTTCCCGGCCGTTCACGCTGCAGGACGTGTAGCGGGTGTGAAAGATTTTCGTCTCGCACTCCGGATAATTCTGGCGCCCGTAGTCAAAGATTCCCCAGTCCGAGAAGCGGTACGCGTAGCGGCGCAGAAAATCCGTCATGCGCTGCATGCCGCAGCGGATATACTGGTAGTCAAAAACCGGCTTTCCGTCTCTTTCCTTCAGAACCTCTCCGCCATTTTTTCCGCTGATCTTCGTGACCACCCCGCGGCTTTTGTCAAAATGCAGCATCCAGCCGCCGCCGCTTACGACAAGCTGTTTCTTGTCTTCCTGAAGGGTGAGTGGGGCCTGCTTCGCAGCATCTGAAGCCGCACCGGTCACATTTGCCATGGGGTGAGCGGCGCGCACGGACTCCAGAGCCTTGGCGGCCCTGGCAGCGTAGGAGCGTTTATCATTCCACGACTTCTCCATGAAAGCGTAATGGTCGTCGTCTTTTCTTGCCTTTTCAAACTGACCGCGCTCATAGACGCGGCCGGCGGGGTTGAGCCATCTCTTTACGTCGGCTCCCCATGTGTGCTCGCCGAACAGGTGCATGTTTTCGTAATACGCATCCTGCTCTTTTGTCAAGTCACGGAGCACATCCGGTCCCGCAGCTGCTATCGAGAGGTTCAGTGCCCGTGCCTTCCGGCGGAGATCCCGCACTTCGCGCACTTCTTTCGGGTACGACTGCACGCCGTGAATCCAGGTGTCAGCCAAGTCCTGGCGCACGACCGGAAGAGCCGAAAGATCGCACTTTTCGAGTTCCTCCCGGAAATCGTCCATCGTGCCGCACTGAATCTGCGCGCCGGGATACAGTTTCTGCGCCTGCTCTTTGAGACGCAAAATCCTCTCCGGGCTGTCCGGCCCGGCATTGTCCATCGTGGGCATCAGCGCCATCCAGACCGGAAACGGCCAGCTTTCAGGCGCCTGAATCCCCGATCCGTAGCCGCCCTTGTGATACATCGTGAGAACGCGGCGCCCAGACGGTGCTTCCCACCAGAACAGCCCCGGAACTTCCGGCGGCATGGCAAATTCATTGCATCCAAGATGCAGAAAGCGCACGCCTCCCGCCGCGAGTATTTCCGGCAGCATGAGGCCATGGCCCGGAACGTCGGTCATCTTCGCAGTTCTCGGATACGGACGGCCATACCTGTCAGAAAGTTCCTTAGAATAGCGAAAACTCTCGAGATACTCTTCCTCTCCGCAGAAATCCGTGTGCGATGTAAACGCGAGAGCATGCCACGCGATCTGACCGTTATTTATAAAATGCTCCAGCTCAGCCCGTCTGCCGCCGCAGGTTTCAAGAATTGATTTGAGCGGCCACGCCGGCAGCGTCCAGACATAGTGCAGTCCGCCCCAGTCTTCTGTCGCATGGCAGGTCGCAAGCGCACTGTCCAGCATATCCGTCGCGTACCAGCGCATCACATTCTGCGCCTGATCGGTAAAGCCGATGTCAAAATGCGTTTTAAAAACAAGTATTACCTTTTCGATCATCAATGTCTCCTGACATAAAGAGGATTGGATATCATGACCGGGAGCTCAATTCCAATTTCTTCTATATTTCGTCTCACTTCAAAGCGGAAATAACCGTCATCCGGCATTTGAACGCGGATCTCGCAGGCATTGTCTTCTGGCTTGATCAGCCGCGCTTTTCCGTTCTCAATAACCCGGACGCCGTCGCCCGGCTTCAGGCCGGATATAGCAGCGCAGAACTCTGTCCCTGCCCCCAGCTCTTCGCCCGGCAGAATCTCATTTTCGCCATCAGCGCTCTTGAAGCCGATCACCGGACCATTCTGCGAAACCGAGACAAACCCGTGCCCCGCCGCAAGCGCCGTCAAAATGTCGGCGGCTGATCTTGACTTTGCGTACGTAAACGTACACGGCAGCGCCAGAATGTGTCCCGCCTCAAATCGATGGAAATCACTTCCGCCGACGATCGGAACTTCTCTGCCCGCCCGAAGCAGCGAATCCCACCACGTCACGCAGTCAAGATTGGCATTGGGAGCAAGCCCGCCGTTCCAGATCTCAACCATGTCAAATGGAATATCAAGCCCAAATCTCCATCCGCAGTTCGGGCAGAACGGATGATTCACGGAGAGCAGCGCTCCATTACTTTTGGCTTCGCGCAGAATCGCAAGCATTTCTTCTCTTTAGTTCGCCATGAAGTTCTTGAACGGATGCTGCGTCCCGAGAAAATTGATGTGTCCCTTGTAATGTGTCCACTCGACGCCCGGAATGACTGTCACCTTGTCGTCCGAAAAGTTTCTGCGCAGATACGCGTAGTTGTTGTGGTCCGTGATCGCAATGAAATCCAGATTCTGGCTCTTTGCGATCTGCTTCAGCTGTTCACAGGTAAATACACCATCCGATGCCACCGTGTGCATGTGAATGTCGCCGCGCATCAGGCGGATCTTCTTGGCCGTAAACTGCACGGTGTACGTCACCATGACACCGCCTTCCGGCACATGATACGCCCCCAGAAGAATCTGCCACGTGCCCGCTTTGATCTCGCACGTCTCAAATCCCGGACTGCTGTTCACTTCGGAGATCTGCAGAACGGCCCGGTTCGATCCGGCCCATCCGAGAAACTCACCGGCACTGTCGTTCAGTCCGATATCGATAATTGCTGATTTTCGGTCATATTCATAGGAAATCCGAAACTCTTCCGTATCTGCCGGCACTTCAAACGGCACAGCGAGATACAGTCCCTCTTCGGTCTTCTTCACGAATCTCTGAACCTGAATCGTTGTGTCTTCCATCATTACTCCTTGACAGCGCCCATCGAGATACCATTTAACAGGAACTTCTGAGCGAAAACATAGATCAGAAGCAGCGGAATCGTCGTGATGATGATCGCCGCCATGATGGCGTTGTTCGGTGCCTGCTGCGCTCCGGAAGTCGACTCCGTACTCATGATCATTGCCTTCAGCATAACCGGCAGGGTATACAGGCTCTCATCCGTCACCAAAGTAGCCGGCAGCATGATAGAATTCCAGCGCGCCACATACTCCATGAAAAATACGGTGGCCAGGCCCGGAAGAGAAATCGGCATATAAATCCGGACGAAAATCCCCATCTCTCCGGACCCGTCGATGCGTGCCGCCTCCTCGAGCGTATACGGAACCGTCTCGAAGTAGTTGCGCATCATCATGATGCTGAATCCGGAAATAAGGCCGTTCAGAATCAGACCCGTGTAAGAGTTGAGAAGATTTAACTGTTTATTCAACTGATACACAGAAATCAGAGTCAGGTCGCCCGGTACCATCATGGTGAGCATGATAAAGGAAGAAATCGCATTCCGAAACGGAAGCTCTTTCTGAATCAGAACGTAGCCTGCCAGCGCGGCCAGGAACACCTGAATCACTGTACCTACCGTCGTCACAAAAAGTGAATTGAGGAACGGCCTTGCGAGCTTCGTGACCTCAAATACATACTTAAAGCCATCCAGGCTGAATTCGTGCCACCAGAGCTTCAGTCCGGAACTCGAAGAGTCGAGTGTGCTGCTGGTGCCGACGACGATCACGTTCCACATCGGCAGAAACATGGTTATTGCCGTTAAAACTCCGAGGACGATAAAGAGCACGGCCCATCCGCCTCTCAGATTGTTGCTGAGTTTATTGCGCTTCATGGTTCATCCTCCTTATTCGTAGATCTGGTCGTACCGCAGCAGTTTTCTCACAATCTGGGTGATCAGCAGCGTGGCAATAAGAACCACTGTCGCCGCGGCGGTCGCTTCACCGACATTGAACTTCAGAATACCTTCTTCATAGATCAGATACAGCAGGTTCTTGACCTTATCACTGATCGTCGCATTCATCATGACGAAGATCTGGTCGAAGTTTCTCAGAATACCCATGACGCTGAGCACCGTGACAACCTTCATGGTCGGAACAATGACAGGAATTGTGATGTAACGGATCTGCTGGATGCGGGTCGCACCATCGATCCGGGCCGCTTCGTACAGAGAATTGTCGATCGACACGATCGAAGCCATAAACAGGGCTGCGAAGTATCCGGCGCCCTTCCAGGCTCCCGTGAAGATCATGATAAAGCGGGCGTATTTTTCTTCCGCCATAAACGCAATCGGCGTATACGCATCGCCCTGAATCAACTGCAGAAAGCCGTTGATCATGCCGGTTGGGGAAAGAATGGTTATCCAAAGGCCGCCGACGACAGACCAGGACAGCAGATACGGAATAAAGGTAACGGTCTGGAACGAAGAGCGGAGAATTTTAACACGAATCTCATTCAGCGTCAGAGCGATAATTAGGCCCCAGATAAACTGAAAGACAAACGTACCTCCGCCGACAATCAGACTGTTGATAAACGCCCTGTGATACTCAGAACCTGTGAGCACCGTCTGATAATTATCAAAGCCTACAAACTGAGAATTGCCGAGAAGCTGTACTTTCTGAAAACTCTTGATGATACCGAGAATCAGAGGATAATAGGAAAAAACAATAAAGTAAACAATAACAGGTATCAGAAGAATGTAAATGCTCCGGAAGCGCTTTACTTTCTTCCACAGATTCTTGTCTTTTTTCTTTTTCATAATCGCCCCTTGAAAAATAAAAACCTCCCGGACGCCGCCTTCGTTTCACAGCGGGTCCGAGAGGAACTCTGACACTTGCTTACCTGTCTGTCACGCCGGCTTCAACCAGCTCATCGCGCATGCCCTGAAGGCCTTCGGATGTGGAAACCTCACCCTTGATGATGCGGATGCCCCATTTGCCGACGATTTCCTTGTAATCGGACTCGTTCGAAATGATCATATCGATGGAAGCATACTGAGCATAGCTCATTGCCTCCTCAACGCCGGTCGAATACGGGAACAGCGGCTCATAGTCCTTGTAGATCGGGAACGGCGCGCCATGGTCATTTCCGTGTTTCTCACCGATTTCCGTCATTGTATAGGTGCCGTCGGATACAGTGTAATCGTAGCCCTCAATGCCGGAAGAAAGAAGCTCGCCGCCTTCCTGTGTCGCGAAATACTCGAGGACTTTGATAGCGCCGTCCACATTCTTTGCATTTGCCGGAACGGCGAAGAGGCTCGCCGAGCCCTTGCCCAGCATGTAGCTGCCATCCGGTGTCTGAAGGCCCGGAAGAGAAGCGATTTCATACTCGTCTGTTGTCACACCGGCTGCCTGCGCCGTGGAATTATGAAGGCCTACCCACGCTGCCCAGTCTGCCGTGACAGCTGTCTTCTGGGAAGAAGCTTCCATCTTTGCACGCATGTCCTTGGTCTTGTCTACAAAAGAGCTCGGATCCAGAAGGCCGTCATCATACAGCTTCTTGAACCACTCCCAGACAGGCGCCGCCGAATCTTCTGCATACGGTGCGTACTTCTGTCCGCTGTCGTCGAGTACGACGCCTTCCTTGGCGCCGACCGCCGCGAAGTACGGCTGCAGATCCCAAGCTTCTGAGAACACCGCGTCCATCGGATAGAACTCCGAATCTGTGCTGGCGTCCTTGAGCGCCTTCAGCATATTGTAGTATCCGTCGAATGTCGGCTCAACCGTCTTATAATCGATTCCAGCCGCCTCAAGCAGTGTCTTGTTGACGGCGACAACGCGGTGAACCTCTTTCTTGTTGAATCCCGCATATACTTTTCCGTCAATTGTGATATCTTCCCACTCCTGCGGATCGATATTGTTCTTCAGGATATCGGACGAATTGACGTAGTCCGTGATATCGAGCAGCGCTCCCTGATCGACCAGGTTTGCATACTGTGAAGCATTCAGATATACAAGATCGTACTCGCTGCCCGCTCCGAGTTTCTGCATCAGGACCTTGTCGTAGTCAGAAGCAGGCTTGTCAATCGTCACCGTCAGACCTGTGGCGTCGGAAAGAGCCTGTTCAAACAGCTGCATTTCCTCGTCATCTTTACCCCCGGTAACCGACGCCAGAATCTTGACTTCTCCGGAAGCCGTCGATGTCGACGAACCGCTTGTGCTCGACGCCGCTGTCGTTGTCGTCGTCCCAGAACCAGAAGTTGTGCCTGATGCCGCCGCTGTCGTCGTACTTGAGCTGGAGCTTCCGCATCCTGCAAGTACACTTGCTGCCATAAGGCCGGCCATGCCGGCTGCCACCCATCTCTTACGCATATTGTTTCTCCCTTCACGAGTGTATGAACTGATCACTAAGTTTTGTGATTATTATATATGATGGTATTTTAGCTGTGCACAGAAGTCCCGGCACCCGGTAATCCGTCAAATCCGGCGTTGACTCACTGTCAATCTGCGCCACCAGCGCTTCAATCGTCTTTTCCGCCAATTTCTTTTCATCCTGCCGCACATGTGTCACGTAACAGCCGCCGGGAGACAGATAATCTTCATCAATACAGCAGGCGTCAATTCTCTTCAGAAGCTGAGATCTTGAAAGAGGAATCTGCCGCATAAATCCATACTCTTCGAAAACAACACCGTCCATCTCCGGGTACTTGTCCAGATATTCCATGATCTGCTGCCCGATGTCCGGATCAAGGCTGTCCGAATAAATCCCGAATTTACTCTTTGTCCTGAGCATGCATTCCGGCATTTTTTCCAACCCGTTTCTCTGAATGCTCTCGCGAAACCCCCGGTTTCTCGCTTTTACAGAGGAAGTGTAAGCGTCGTCAACCGTCACATAGCCGATCTTTTTTCTTCCACGGCTGACAAGCCAGCTGACGAGCAGCGCAATAGCGCCGTGATTGTCCGTGCGCACGCTGACAACCGGTATGCCTTTCATCTGCTTGTCAAAGAGCACGACCGGCACTTTTTCAAGGACCAGACGCAGGATTTCCGTATTATAATACGTTCCGTGGCACGGCATGCAGACAAATCCCCGGACTTTCTGCTGCTTTAAGTACAAAATTTCTTCATTTTCCCGCTGACGGCTGCCATACGAAAAGCGTATCAGTATTTTATATCCCTTTTTATGGGCCGCCTCATCGAGAGCATACAAATAATCCAGGCCAAAACTGGAAGAAACGTGTTCCAAAATGACGCCGATTGTCCCGGCAGAAGCCCCTATATCCCCTGTCCGTTCCTGTGACATATCGTCTTCATCCGGAATATCCCGGCTCATCACAAAATTCCCGTGTCCCTTCACACGCTCTATATATCCGTCTTCCTTCAGCGAATTCAGAGCCGTATTGGCTGTTATCATGCTGACATTGTACTTCTCAGCAAGTTCGGATGCTGTCGGAATCTGCGCTCCGATATCCAGTTTTCCGCTGCGGATGTCCGCCGTCACATCATCATAAATCCGCTGATACAGATATTTTCCATTCGCCATTTTAATCTCCCCTTATGCACTTCGCAGGATCTGTATTTCACGACGTTTATGACTATATAATATGTATTATTATATATTATGTCAAGATTTGCGAATATAACATATTTTACAAAATCATTACGCAGAATTTATAAAAAATGCGGCGGCTGCACAGCCATGCTCTGTGTCATCCGCCGCGTTTCATCTGTCTGAAATCACTCCAGCTGATCAACTGAATATCAAGCTGTTTCGCCCTCTCGATAAGACATCCGCTCTCCAGAATCTGCCGCTCCCACACCCGCTTCTGCCACTGGGGCCCGCGCCCCGGTGCGTCGTACGACGGATGCAGAAACATCTCGGTCACGCCCTCGCCCATCGTTTCCAGCTCATTCAGGTAATAGCTGCGCAGATTGTCGAGGCTGCCGATGCGCTCCACATTCCACGGGTTTGACGAAAGATCGTCCGGCATGAGCAGATGCCGCTTTTGTGCCTCGCGGCGCACATAGTTTACGAAAAGCCGCAGCGGTGCCGGAATACTTTTCCCCAGCTGCTGTTCCGCAAAATGCAGCCCCCGTGGAAAGCGGAACGGCAGCTGATGTTCTTCGCAGAAATCAAATACATCCAGAAAAAAGCGCCGGCCGTTCAGTCCGTAGAGCGTCATGCTGTGGGCATCCGCGTGATCCGGGAAACATCCGCGCGCCGTCATCCATCGGTACTGCGCCTCGAGTTCTTCTCTCACATCGCTGCGGCGCGCATGCGTGATGCGTTTGTCCCCGCTCACAAACAGGCCCTTTTCATCGGACAGAGAAAGCGCCGGGGAAAACGGCTTCCAGCGGTGCTCCTCGTCATCGCACGTGACGGCGAGGTGAATCCCGGACGTAAAGCCGCCCGAAGCGAGCATCTTCGCCGCGTTTTCCGAATCTTCCGCGACCGTGAGAAGCGTCGTCGAGGTGATCAGGCCATTTGTCATGAGATCCGAGACGGCGCGGGTTTCTTCCGGACAGTATCCGCAGTCATCCGCGTTCAGTATCAGATACCGCATTGTCCGCCTCCCGGAAGTGAAGAAAATGGGACATTATGTAAGCGATCATCATCGCGGCGAACGGGAACACGCACATCAGCACGCGCGAAGCGATGTCCGGAGACGGGCCGGGGTTGTCGCCGTTGACAAATCCGAAGCTCTCGGAAACCACGAAGAAAGCCAGCGAACTGTACAGTCCGTTCAGGCGGTTCAGCATTCCGACCAGACTGGTCATCATGCCTTCGCGCTTGATGTGATGCTTCTGGTAATCATCGTCTATGATCTTTGCCCCGATACAGTCCATCGTGATCAGGCACGCCGCCATGCCGAAGCCGACAGCCGCGACAAATGGCAGGGCCTGCAGCAGCGTCTGTGTGAAGAATAGCGGAACAAACGAAAGTCCCATGATCAGGAATCCCAGACGCCATATCCTCATGACGTCCACTTTGCGGGAAATCAATGTCCAGATCAGAATACTGATGAGCGCCACCGCGAAAACGCTGGCGAGAAGAATGGTCGTCTGGCCGCTCTCAAGGCTCAGCGAATACTTGACGTAAAACGAAACCGCCTGCAGCAGAAGCGCGGACGCCGCCGAGTAAAACGCGCCCGTGATTCCGTAAATCCAGAACCGCCCGTTGCGCACCAGATCGACCAGGCTCTTCCAGAAATTCGGCTTGGCCGAGACTTCATACGACATGTCCTCGTGGCACCCGAACGCGCAGTAAAGGATCACGGCCAGCGCAATCACGCCGTAGATCAGCGATGTCAGGCGATACCCGATCGCCGACGTGATCATCGGGGTCAGCGCGATGCTGATGACCATCGCCACCAGCTGGCAGGCCTGCCGAATCGCGTTTGTCTTCGCCCGGTCTTTGTCCGAGCGGAACAACTCCGGAAACAGCGCGCCGTAGTTCGCGTTGATCAGCGAGTCGAGCGTGCCGGTCATCAGATACAGAAGAAGCATGTAGATGAACAGCCGTCCCGGATCGGACGACACAATCTCCGGCACATTGAAAAACATGACAAATGAGAGTATCAGCAGTGGCGTTCCGATCACCAGCCACGGCCGGCGTCTGCCCCAGCGCGTCCGCGTTCGGTCCGACAGGAAACCATACACCGGGTTGTCGATCACATCCAGAAACGTGTAGATAAAAAGAACAAACGAATAATTTTTCATGCTCAGGCCGAGTTGATCCACATAGTAGATCGCCGCAAAAGACTTGAACATGTTGATCGGAATCGAAGTTCCGAACATTCCGATGCCGTATCGGAACGGCTTCGTCGGTTTCACGGAGCCGGCGCCCTCTGCCGTCTGTTCCGGCCGGCGTTCCGGCTCATCCTGATTTTCGCTCATACAACCTCCCCCTTTTTCAGTCGGTTACATTCCTGACCTCCGGACTTGTGTCCTGTAACAGTTTTATCTGAAATATATCGGATTGGAAACGGCTCTCACAATCTGCGGCATGCCGGGAAGCACGGCCTTCACATAAGCAAACTTCACACGGCCCGGCCGGATCGTCTGACAGAACGAAAGATGTCCCGGCCCCAGCAGTCTCTGTTCGCCCTGATCGCTCACCAGCGTCAGGTCGCAGCCCCCGAGATTATCCGCGTACACCGTCAGCCTGTCCACAGACGAGACACCGCCCATGAACACTTTTCTGGAGCGCAGCATAAGTCTCGGCCCGCGCACGCTTTCCGTCACGAACGCCCGTCCCTTTCGAATCGCGCGCAGAATATCTTCCGGTGAGGTTCCCGACGCAAACACGCCGGTCACCGGATGCCCGAGAAGCACCGGCGTTCCGCTCCTGTGAAAATCGCTCCCGCCGACCGCCGGAATTCTCCTTCCTTCAGTCAGCAGCGCCGTCCAGCGCGCGATTGCCTTCCAGTTGCGCGGCGTCATCGGGCCGTTCCAGATCTCCATCATGTCATAGTCCGTGTCGTCCCACTTGTACGGGCAGATCGGACAGTCCGGATGATTGACGCTCACAACCGCGCCCTTTTTCCTCGCGGCTTCAAGCAGCCGCTTCTTCTCCTCCGGGGTGTTCACGACGAATGAATTCTCAAACGGATTCACGGCGCCGAAAAGATTCATGTGTCCGAGATAATGCGTCCACTCCACGGCCGGAATCACCGTCATCCCCGGAATCCGCGGCTGACACAGGTTTTCCGACCAGTTGTTGTGATCGGCAAACGCAATGAAATCAAGTCCCATGCTCCTGGCCATTCTCGCGAGATCATACCAGTCATACGCCCCGTCCGAACAGGTCGAATGCACGTGCAGATCGCCGAACAGCAGACGCAGTCTCCGCCGCCCGAAGCGCACCGTCACCGTTACGTCCACGCCGCCCTCCGCCACATGATACGCACCGAGAATCAGCTTCCAGGTGCCCGCGTTCACGGCTTCCATGAGGTATCCCTTCTCAGAATCCTCCGGCCCGACGTATACGTGATCCTTCGCACTGCCGGACCAGCCGAGCATTTTCCCCGTCTCATCCTCGAGCCCGAGATCAATCGTGTTGACCGGCCGCCGGTCACCCGCGGCGCCTTTCACATGCCCCGGATAGTGATATTCCACGTCAAGCCGCGTCACACCTTCCGGCACCTCAAAAGGAACCGTAAAATATGAACCTTCCTGCTCCTTAAAAATATGCCTGACAAATGTAATCACGTCCCGGCCGCTGCCGGCACTTCTTCCGTTCATGTCCGACATAAATCAATCACACCCCTTTGCTATCTTCCTTATACCACGTGCGGCAGAACGTGTAAACTTCACCGCCGCTATTATTCCATATTTTCTTTCGCATAACATGCTTTGCGTGATTGATGCCGGAAACTATGCCAGTGCGGCAATAAAAAAATTCCGCCCGGCAGGCCGTTCTTGAAAGCAACAGAACTTTCCTCAGGCCCCGGGCAGAATTTTTCAGCGGGCAGGCAATATTTGATTTTTCAGTTTAAACTGTCATTTGTGTTCCTGAGCCTTACAGCGGGATGTTGCCGTGGCGCTTTGCGACCGTTTCCCCGTGCTTGCTCTCAAGGGACCGGAACGTCTCCTTTAAGCGTTCCCGGGTCTCGGAAGGTGTGATGATGTCGTCGACAAATCCGCGCGCGGCCGCGATGTCCGGGCTCATGAAAAGTTTCTGATAATCCCGGATCCGCGCCTGGCGCACTTCCTCAGGGTTCTCAGAACTTCGGATCTCCTTCGCAAAAATGATGTCCGCAGCCCCTTCGGCCCCCATGACAGCAATCTCAGCGCCCGGCCACGCGTAGACCGCGTCGGCCCCCAGATGGCGGGAGCACATCCCGATATAGGCGCCGCCGTACGCTTTCCGCACGATGACCGTCACCTTCGGAACCGTGGCTTCGCTGTACGCGTACAACAGCTTCGCCCCGTGGCGGATGATCCCACCGTGTTCCTGCCGGGTGCCCGGCATGTAGCCGGGCACGTCGACCAGGGTGAGAAGTGGTATGTCAAAGGCATCGCAGAAACGCACAAACCGCGCTGCCTTATCCGAGGCATCTATATCCAGGCATCCGGCATAGACCATCGGCTGCGAAGCGATCACGCCGACGCTTTTTCCGTTCAGCCGGATAAATCCGATGAGCACATTTTTCGCGTATTCCTTCTGAATTTCAAAAAATTCCAGATCGTCTGAGAGATGTTCGACGATCGTGTGCATGTCATAGCCTTTGCCCGGCTCATCCGGGACGGCATAATCCATGTTGTAATCGCGGCGGTGATTTTTCTCCTGTTCAATGCTGACAAACGGCACGGACGCCTCGCAGCTCTGCGGGAGATACGACAGCAGTTTCCGGATCTTCGCGAAACATTCCTTTTCATTGTCACACGTAAAGTGTGAGCATCCGCTGACCGACTCATGCACGTCGGCTCCCCCAAGATCCTCGGCATTCGTCTTTTCGCCGGTCACTTCCTGCACGACCTTCGGGCCGGTGATGAACATCTGACTCTCGCCCCTGACCATGAACACGAAATCCGTGATTGCCGGAGAATACACGGCGCCGCCCGCGCAGGGTCCCATGATGACGGAAATCTGCGGTATGACTCCCGACGCCCGCGTATTGTTGAGAAAGATCTGACCGTAGCCGGCGAGGGCGTCGACGCCTTCCTGAATGCGGGCGCCGCCGGAATCGTTGATCCCGATGATCGGAGCGCGCATGCGCAGGGCCTCTTCCTGAACCCGCGCGATTTTCTTCGCGTGCATCTCGCCGAGCGAGCCGCCCGAGACCGTGAAGTCCTGCGCGTACGCATAGACAAGCCGTCCGCCGATCAGGCCGTGTCCCGTGACGACGCCGTCGGCGGGCAGTTCCTTTTTCTCCATGCCGAAGTTGACACAGCGGTGCCGCACAAAAAGCCCTTCCTCGACAAATGTCCCCTTGTCAAAGAGAACATCCAGTCTCTCGCGGGCCGTCATTTTGCCGCGGGCATGCTGTTTTTCAACCGCTTTTCCACTGCCGGCTCTCAGCGTCTTTTTTCTTTCTGTTAATTCTTCCTGGGCATTTTTCATAGCATTCTGCCCCTTTAGTCAAAGATTCCGGATATCTTCCGCTGTTCCGATAAAAATCGTCCTGGCGTCCGGAATGGTTCTCTGAACCAGTTTGGTGAGGACATTTGTCGGCCCGAACTCGATAAACGTATCGACGCCGGCGTCCGCCATGGTGCGCAGCGAGTCTTCCCAGTACACGCTGTGGCACAGCTGGTTTTCGAGCTCGCGTCGGATCGCCGTGGGCGAAGCTTCAAGAACTTTTCCGGTTGTGTTGGCGACCACCGGGATCGACGGTGCCTTGATCGCGGTCTTTTCGAGTTCCGCGTTCAGCCCCTCCTGCGCGTCCGCCATGAACGGCGAGTGGAATGCCCCGCTCACTTCGAGCGGAATGGCAAACTTCGCGCCGGCCTCCGCCGCGGCGTCGCCCGCCTTTTCAAGTTTATTCAGGTCGCCGCTCAGAATAATCTGTCCCGGGCAGTTGTAATTGGCGACGCTCACGCCGCAGTCTGCGGCGATTTTCTCCACTTTTCCGCGTTCAAGAGCGATGACGGCCAGCATGCCGCCGGGATGATCCTCGCCGGCTTTCTGCATCAGCTCGCCGCGCCGTCTCGAGAGCCTCACGGCGTCTTCCAATGTCAGGGATCCGGCTGCCGCGAGTGCGGTGTACTCGCCGAGACTGTGGCCGGCCACATACGAGGCACGGCCAAGCGAATCGCCTTTCAGTTCCCTTGCCGCCGCCAGAGCCGCAAGACTCATCGTCAGCAGAGCCGGCTGAGCGTTGAGGGTTTTCTTCAGTTCTTCTTCCTCACCGTTAAAAATCAAATCGGAAAACGGGATTCCCAGCGCCGCGTCCGCGCGCGCAAAAACCGCGGATGCTTCTTTTGAAGCTTCGCAGAGATCTTTGCCCATGCCGACGTACTGTGAGCCCTGTCCCGTAAAAAGATAGGCCGTTTTTCCCATCGTAAAACCTCACTGTCAAATGATGCCTCCGGACCTTTGTTTTGTCCGGAGGCACCCTGAAACTCTCGTTATTCGCGTTTGCCGCGGAGGGCTACATTCATAATGCCTTTTTGGGCTTTGCCCTCCAGTATGCCGTTGTCATCCACTGTGCCGGTGATGTCAAGCGGCGTTCCGCGCACGCTCACGTTAATTGAAAAATTTTTTCCGTCTGTCTTGCCGCCGGTGAAGTCCATTGCCTGTCCCATCGCCTCAAGTTTTCCGGACAGAGAACCGTCCGCTTCCTGCTTCAAAGTAATGGCTCCGGACTGGAACTGTCCCATCACCACAAGCTTGACATCATATTTTCCATCAATCATACTCTGACACTTTCCTGTTTTCTTCCGTTTTGATGACACCCTGAAATTTCATTCCTTGCGTCTGCCCAGAGCATGTTCATGATCCAGGGAGGCATCGGTAAAGAATGTCCACATCTCACGGCCGAAATTCGGGCGCAGATACTTCGCGATCGGTTCTCTCCACGGGTCCTTGCAGATTTCGCTCATCAGACGGCGGGTAATGCGGTCCTTTGTCATGTAATATGTCTCAGCGATTTCCATGGCGCGGTCCCAGATCTTGTCCTTCGGAACAACCTCGCTCACCATGCCCAGCTCATACGCTTTCTGTGCCGAGATGGGCTTTCCTGTGATCATCTCGTAATTGGCACGCTTAATGCCGAGAACGGTCTGCAGGCAGATCTGTACGCCGTCGCCGGCGATGCCGTGAACCTAGAAGTGCGGATCACAAATAACCGCGTCTTCCGCCATCAGTGTGATGTCGCACATGAGCGCAAGCTCAGAGTGGAAAGCAGTTCCGACAATCACGCCGATCGTCAGGATGCGGAGATTGACCAGCTCTTCCATATAGGTCGTGCCGTCATAATACATGTGCTCGTAACTCCACCACGGCATGTTGGGGCGCTCATCGATCATCTTCGGCATAATCCTCGACAGATAGTTGTCGCCATAAGGGCCGATGATAAGCAGCTCATTGTCGGGATCCTGATTGAGATCCTGGAGAAGCTGTCCCCAGCCTCTGTGCATGCCTGTGCCGTAATAGTTGTCCTCACCGCACGTCCACCACTTGGCTGTCACGACGCCGTCGTCCGTGCGGGAAAGCTGAAATGTCGGCTTATGGCGGTCCTTGTAGTCGTCCCATTTTCTCGGCTTGACAATAGACTCATCGGCAGCGACCGGAGCCTTGAAATCTGTGTCTCTGTGATACCTAAAACCAGGGTTGTCAATAAATTCAGGATTCATATTTTCCTCCTTTCTCCTGAAACCTAAAGACATTTTCCTTAATGTTCTTATCTGCCTGAATCACTTTTTCAGGCTGTTCATCAAATTGACAACATCTCCGACGGTCTTGCAAGCGTGAACCTGCGGATAGGTCACCCTGACACCCGTCAGTTTTGAGATCGTCGCCATCATGCCGTAATAATGAAGAGAAGTTGTGTAGAGATCTTTTCCGAACTGCGTATCCAGCGTAATTTTCCCTTCCGGCACGTGGAATAACTTTGTCAGCTCTTCAATAAATTGCGTAGTTACATCTGCCATGGTTTTTTCCTCAGTTCTCAATCTCGATGAACGGATAATTGAAGTCATCATTTAATTTCGCGGGAACCAGTCTGGCCTTGACGGTGCCTGATTTCAGCATGTCAAAAAGCTTCTCCTGGTCATCCGGTCCGTACCCGATGATCTGCGACACAAATATCGTGCCGTCCTTCATGCGAAGATATCCTGACAGAGTCACCGCGTCGGTGTACGGAAAAATTCCCGTCGAATTCATATTGAAAGATTCAAGCTCACCTTCCGGATCTATTTCCGCCCACTCCATATCCGTGGAATAACAGGATCCGCATACAGGCACCGGCGGGAACATAATTCTGCCGCATTTTTTGCACTTAAGTCCCATGAGCTTGTCTTTTTTGAGATAGTCGTACCATTCTCTGGTTATCGGTTCGATTGACGTCAGCATACAGCACCCTCCTTATAAAGCCTTCAAGACAACAGCACCAAGGTTCCAGGCTGCGCCGCCTGCCCACAGAAGTGATGCTTTCGGTTTATGCGGCATCTGTCTGTCACCGGCCTTGCCCAGCATCTGCATGCGGCACTCGCGCAGTTCGATGTTAAAGGCAGGTGATCTCGGATGTCCTGTCTGGGTGCGGCTTCCACAGGTGTTGGCCGGCTTGCTGCCGTCGAAATTGAGCTCGCCGTCGCGCATGGCCTTCCAGCCTTCGCCCTTCTTGAAATATCCGGCTGCTTCGCCCACCGGAACGACGGTCGAGATCGGGCAGTCATGAACGCTCAGCAGCTGAATCTCGTTGTAGGGATCCGTGATGCCGGCCTGATTGTAAACTTCCCTGATCATCTGTTCCGTGGGTCCCAGCGTCAATACGGAACCGCCCATGCAGACAGCCGTGCTGATGCCTGCCACTTCAACCGGTTCGCCCTTGTAGCGGTCAGCCAGTTCTGTGGCACACACGATGACGGCAGCCGACGCGTCGACATTGGTCTGTCCTAGATAACGCGCTCTGATGACAGTTCCTACAAGCGGGTTGTACGTATCGCTCTTCAGATACTCTCTCACGTCGTCAAAGCCCATGAACCTGGCCTCGTCCTCGTAAGACATCGTGCACTGAACCGCAATCGGATTCATCATGGCTTCGCGTCTCTTGCCGAGCAGGTATGTGACATACGCGTCATCCAGTTCCTCAAGAGAGACGCCGTACTTGCGGCAGTACAAAACAGGCAGCGCGTCAAGAGGACCGGCGCCGCCATAACCAGGCTTTTCAAACGCGGGATCTGTCGCGGAATAGACGGTGTTCCACAGCGTCTCATTGTCCATCTGACTGCGGATGAACGGCGGATAACATGCCTTCGGTGTGCAGGTGTTGATATTTACGCACGTTGAAATCACGCAGTCATAGCGCCCCGATGCCACGGCGTCGACCGCGGCTTCCAGACCATAACAGCCTGTCGCGCATCCCTCATCGTGAAAGAACGACGGCTTGTCCTGCATTCCGATCCAGTTTCCAAACTGAGACGGCGCGCTCTTGATCTTTGCGTCATAGTTCGGTCCGCTGATACCAACATAAAACGCATCCAGGTCAGCCGGCGTCACACCGGCATCTTCCATCGCATTGATGCTGGCCATGGCGAAAAGTTCCTTTTCTGTACAGCCTTCCATGCCGGGCGTCGATCTGACATCACCGATGGGTGTTGTTCCCGCGCCGATGATCGACACAGAGCGTTTTCCGCTTTTGACCATGTAAATTGCCTCCTTAAGTTTTCCTTTCATGACGGCATAAGCCGTCACCACGCAACTGTTTCCGGATAACAGCGACCTTTTTGATTTATGCTCATCTTACGGAAAACCACCCGTGGATTCATCGTGCCGCGGTAAGAAAAAGTCGAAGATATTCATATGAAATATTGGATTATAGTCTGATTCATGATTTTCAGGCTTCACAATCCGCTTTTTGCTGTTTCCGGTGCAGTCGAAGGCGTCTGATACGTCCTGTAAATTTCTGCTCTGTTGCCGCAAGGCATAAATTAACAATTCTATGGAAGTTGACAAACGAAATATTGGGTATTTCCATTCATTTGTATTCCAAATCAATTTCCCGATATAATTTTCGCCAAAATTTAAGACTATAATCTGATAGTATTCGGGAGGAATCATGGTAAAGTGTAAGAAGGGATATTCTGTTCTGTCGATCCGATAAACACTGCCGCGGCAGTGCTGGTTTGGAGGCCGCCAATGTCAGATAAATCAGATGATAAAGAAAAAAAATCCGGTGCCCGTTCCGCTCATTACACTCAGGCCGCTGCCCGTCTCATGTCGGTTTTGTCCTGCAACTACGTCAACGGCATCCAGGCTGTCGTCGATATCGGCGAAAAACTTCTCGGAAATCCCATCGTCATCAGTGATATGGGTTTTAAAATCATTGCGCTCTCGCGGGCACTCGATCCTGACAGCGAAGATTTCAGCGGGCGCTTTGAAAAATCCGTCGTGTCCACCCTCAAACAGTCATTCGGGAGTGATGAGACTATCTCTTTCCTCAATCACTCCGGCAGACTCGCCGCAGCCCGTAAAAGCGTCGATCCCATCATCGTGCCGCCGGAACTTTTCAGAAAACTCGGAAAGCCGATGGTCGGCTACGGGTGCATTGACTTCTGCATACGCATCCGCACCATTCCCGTCGCTTTTATGTCTGTCATAGGCGTAAACCGACCCTTCACAGAAGAAGACAGGGATTCGACGCGCCTCATAGCCAATGCCGCCGCCATCGCCCTGTCACAGGTCATTTTCTTCAACGATGAGGAGGAAGAATTCTCTTACAACTCCCTCCTCTTTGACATTCTGGAAAATCACCTGACCGACAGAAGCGTCATTCAAATGCGCATGCGTGTTCTCAACAAGCCGATCAAATCACAGTATTACATCGTCACGATCACCGAAAACAAAAGTAAAAGTAATGGAGAAAGTGATCCGCTCAGGGGCATCCATCAGTCTTCCGTGCGGCTGTTGTTTCCAGGGAGTCTTTCCACTCGCTACGAAGGATCAATCGTCCTTCTGGCGGGCTTCGACAAAGGCGAATCCAAACTCCCGCGTCTTGACGAATTCATGCGCTTTCTGAAGTCAAACAATCTCTGCGCCGGCGTCAGCGAAAACTTCAGCGCCGTTGAAAAGACACGGGTCTATTATGATCAGACGATTCAGTCCATCCGGCTCGGCCTTCAGCTGAATCCGAACAGCCTGTTGTACCGCTACGAAGACTATGTACTGTTCAATGTCATACAGACCAGCACGGACTCCATTCCGCCCGACACACTTGTCTATCCCGGCATGCGGGCTCTCTGCACGTCCAGACACGAGAGCGACCACCAGCTGCTGGAAACGCTGTATCTCTATCTTTACACGGTCAAAGACATCACACTCATGACCCAACTGCTGCACGTTCACAGGAGTACGCTTTTTTACCGCATCAACCGAATCGCAGACATACTGCACGCAGATCTGAATGACGGAAACACCGTACTTTCCCTTATGTTCTCATTCAAAGTTATGCAGCTGGCCTCTTCCATGCCGGGCGGTCCCCGCATGGACTGGCTGAATGAAGCCACCGCTCTCCTCGAGTCAAGCCGGGACAAAGATCAGTGAACGAATGGAGAAAACAGATGACAAATGCCGATTACATTCCCTGGTCCTGCCCCGTCAGAGGCGGAAAACTCTATTGCAGAAAATACGGAAATTCGTCCGAATCTCTGCTCCTCGTACACGGCGCCTGCGTGGACGCCGATTGCTTTGATGAGACAGCCGCTCTTCTGTCAGACCAATATTCCGTCTACACCTTTGACCGCCGCGGATACGGAAGAAACAACTCTAATGAAGGAGGATCCCTGGGCCTTCAGTCTGATGACATCCGCCTGCTGCTGGAAAGAATCGGTGACAATTGTGTTATCATCGCTCATTCCGCCGGTTACTGTCCGGTCATTCACTGCCTGGAAAACCACCCTGACTTGGTCAAAGGGGTTCTCTTTTACGAGCCATTTGCCCTGGATATCCTGCCCGGAAAAATCGGGGCGGAAAAAATAACTGCCATTCAGAAGCAGATTGATGCTCAGGATTATTTCGTGGCAGCGGCATTATTTGCCAGGATTATCGGTTCTGACGAATCCGATGTGATCCCGACAGAATCTGAGATCAGACACCTCGAAAAAAATTACCGGTGTTTTTTCAGAAATGAATTTTCGTCTCTGTATCAGGGAAAAATAAATGCCGGCCAAATCTCTTCGTCCCGCATTCTCGTCGGCCTGGGAAATTCCAGTCTTTCGACGGTGCGCGCTGATATGGCCGAAGCTCTTGCCGCGAAATTCAATACCCGGATCATCCTGTACCCGGACGGCCACAACTGCCCGCGCGTTCACCCGAAGGAATTCGCAGCGATAACGAAAAAGGCTCTCAGATCTTTCTTTGACTGAACCATGATTATCGGCGTCGGAACTGACGCTGGTTCGCAGGCAATAAAAAGGATGCCCCTGTAAAATACAGGAAGCATCCGTACTGCAGCATACGGCCGTCAGATGGAGACGGCCAGTCTCCCCCTCTGAATCAAAGTCAGTATTTCTTCTTGCTCTCGTCGATAAAGAAAAATACTTCACTTGCCATCCGGTCCGGGCAGTCCATCTCCATCAGATGCCGCTCGCCCTGCAGGAGAACCGTCCTGGCGCCGGGGACTATTTCCATCGCTTTTATATTGCTGTCAAAATAGTCATGGAACAGAATGTCATCCGTGCCGAACACGAACATGACAGGAGTGTGAACATTTTTCAGCCCCTCCTCGCATTCCTCGGGTGAACTCCAGACCAGCTGGGGCGATTCTGCATATTTTCCAATATTCGCTTTGTTCTCCGTTGTTTCAGAGCTGGCAAATTCGGGTCCCAGTGTTCTCATTTCTGCAAACTTGATCGGAAGATTTTCCTGTTTGCGCATACAGCGGCGCATAAACTCTACCGGGCCTTCTTTTTGAGGAATCTCCCGCCACAGTTCGCTGTTTCTCTTGCAGAGATGCGGAGCCAGATAAAAACTGGTAAAGGTTTCCAGCATCTCCGGATGCTCCTTGATCATAAACCACCCCGGATTTGTCCCATGACATTTGCCGACATAGTGAAACTTTTTGATGTTCATTGCCTTACAGAACTGATACAGGTCTTCTCCCCACTGACGGGTCCAGTTAATCGATCCGTCCTTATCGAACTCTGTGGCCGGCCCGCTCATTCTCATGACGACGCCGTAGACATGATATCTTTTTGCCAGCTCTTCGAGAACCGGTGTAAACGTGTGAAAGTAAAAAGCGCCGGAGAGAACGATTTCCTCGTGCTCTTCCCCGAATTCACAGTATGTCAGTTCGAGACCGCTGTCCAACGTGATCGATTTTCCGTTCTTTGAAACCTTTTTTGCTTCGAACATACAGTTTTCCTCCCAAATCAAGTCCGGCGGCGCCGGAGCTTTCTGTACTATTTTTCTGACAGTCCCGCGGACCGTCACCTCACGACTGTTTCCGGAAAACAGTGACTGCTGAATTATGCTCATCATAAGAAAAATAAACCGCGGCTTCATCGTGCCGCGGTAAGAAAAAATCTGAGATTTTATTGAATAATATTGGATGACAGTCTCATTTATATTTCCGTGCTCAAATTTCAGGCTGCAATCTGTTATGATTCAAGCATAGTCATATTATATATAAAACTGTGTATTAAGGAGTAATCATGATCGTCGGTATCGGCATTGACGCCGTCAGAATCAGTGAAATCAGCCATCTGCTTGACGACGGAAGCGGCATGCTCAACTCCGCTTTTGCCAAATATACTTTCAGCGAACGAGAACTCAGAGAAATCACGGGACATCCGGAAGAATATCTCGCCGCCCGCTTTGCCGTGAAGGAGGCCGTCTTTAAGGCCATCGCCCCGGCGCTCCCGGAAAAGACGTTTGATCTCAGATGCGTGGAATCCTCTCACCATGAGGACGGAAGTCCTTATGTCGTTCTCAACCGGCAGACTTCAGAACTCATGGAAAAAGCAAATGTCATGCGCCTGCATCTGTCTGTCACGACCGAAGGAGATTACGCCATCGCTTTTGTGATCGCCGAAAATTAAGGATATCAGCACATTTCCAGGCTGCTGTCAGCCGGTTTATTCGGACGTCCGCCTGTTTAACAGTATCGCGCTTAGTATCACGGCCGCGCAGAAAACGAGAATCAGATACCACAGATTTTCCAGGGTAAAGCCGCCATTTAACATCAGTCGATATCCCCAGAAAGCGGGGAAAAAACGTCCCGCCGCCTGAAGAGAATCGGAGAGCAGTTCGGCAGGAAACATGATTCCGGAAAGCATAATCGACGGCAAAAACACAAGCTGAGCAATCATCATCAGCTTTGCCTGATTCCTGACAACAAGTCCCAATATGCTCCCGATGCCAAGTGACACAAGGATGTATATGGCAATCGCGAGAAAGAATAATGGAAGCCGTTCCGGCAGCGCAGCTTTGAACAAAACCGGGGCGAGCAGCACGATTATCAGGCAGCACATCATCAGATGTACAAAAGTAGAAACGAACATCGTCAGAAGACCTGAATAGGATGGCACGCCATTTGCCTTATAGACCTTTTTGATGTCGCCTCCGTAAATTTCATTCAGTGAGGGCGGGAACCAGAGAAATGCCCCCATTGATATACTCATCACGGTCATGGATTGAATCAACGTGGATTTCATGTCTGCCATGACTGACATGAAAACGCTGCCGATGAGAAGAAAGAAAATAAGAGGAACGATATAACAGGTTACCAGCATCGATCGGTTACGTATGTCCAGTTTCCACTGTAACGCCAGACTATATAAAAATCCGTTCATTTTATTTATCTCCCTGCCAATTCGATAAAGTGCTGTTCCAGTGTGCCTCGGTCAACTTTTATATCCGATATGTGGATCTTTTTCCGTTTAATTTCTTCCAGCAGAGAAATCAGAGTATCCTCGATGTTGTCCGTCTCGTACGTGTTGTTCCCCTGCTGCGTCCTGATGTGAATAAAATATTTCCTCCCGACCTTATCGGTCAGTTCGGAAGCTGTGCCGCAGAAGGCTATGTTCCCGTCATTCAGAATGGCAATGCGGTCACACAGGGTCTCCACTTCCGCCATATCATGACTCGCCAGAACGATTGTTTTCCCGCGCGATTTAAGTCTGCGGATATATTTGTGGAGCGACAGTCTTCCCTCGACATCAAGCCCCGCAGTCGGTTCATCGAGGAAAATGACGTCGGGATCGCCGGTCAGCGCCAGAGCCAGGTGCAGCCGTCTTTTCTGTCCCGTGGACAGCTGCAGATACTGCTTCTTCTCAATTTCTCGGATGCCCAGACTCTCAAGCATGTCCGAATCAATCGGCGCATGATTCCATTCGGCAAACAGCTTCACGGCCTCCATCGGCTTGATGTGAGCGGGCAGAGAGGACGACTGCAGCTGAATTCCCATTTTGCCGTTTACCGTGATCGAACCGCTGTCATATCTTCTCAGGCCTTCCATACATTCAAGTGTCGTCGTTTTTCCGGCCCCGTTGACGCCAAGCAGAGCGAAAATTTCTCCTCTGTCGATGTGAAAATTCAGCCCCTTGAGAACCAGATGGCTTCCATAACTTTTCTTTAATTCATGAACCTTTATTTCGCCTGTCATGTTTCATCTCCTCAAAAGGATTGATCCCCAGCCTTGAAAAATAGATCTGCAGCGCCGGCGCCGCATACTCATTCACGACTTTTTGTTTTTCTTCCCAGGCATTTGTGGCGGTATCAATTCTTCCCGCTTCCATCAGTTTCGGGAGCATGCTCATATCGCCGTTCGTAAATTCCTGAATCAGCCCCCAGTATTCTTTGATGACCTGCTGACCTTTTTCACTCTCAGGAGGCACATTTTCATTTTTCAGCTTTATGATTTCATCGCTTATGCGGCTGAATCTGTCAATGAAGTCCTGACTGCTTTTTTTGTCAAACTGGCTTCGGATATGGTCGAGCGTATCATCGTCGAAGCGCCTGATAAGGGGATAAAAGTTATTGTGCATTTGCAGATTCACGATAATGTCCGCATACTTTTTGAAGTTGACAGTCTGCATTTTTAACACTTCCGCTTTCAGCTGTTCGATTGCTGTGAGAGATGCCTGAAGCTGTCCGATCTGACTGCGTATATTTTCCGCCTGTTCATTTAAAGCATTTGCCACATCATCCGGCGTCTCCAGAGAGCTCAGACGCTGTTTTATGTCGTCCAGAGAAAAGCCAAGTGATTTCAGCGACAGAATCTGATGAAGAATTACGAGATCTTTATCGGTATACAGCCTTCGCCCGCCCTCACTTTTTGCCGAGGGAGAAAGCAGACCTTCTCTGTCGTAGTACTGCAGAGTCCGGATGGTAACTCCCATCTTTTTTGCCACTTCGCCGACTGTCATGTAACCCTGTGGAATTGCTCTGTATTTTTCCATGATTCTTCACCTCTTGATTACATGATAAATTATTACCCTGCGTCACAAGCAAGACCTTTATGTAAAATGCATACAAAAAAATAACAGATGCTCCATGCGAAGCATCTGTCATGTCCGGCAAACCGGAATTTGATACATTTTAAAATCACGCGATACAGTTTTATTCCGTCTCCGGGCTGTTCACAAGCCCCGTGAACAAAACGCTGCCGTCCTCGCCCTGCACCGCAAACAGGAACGGATGATCGACGTTAAAATCCATGGTCTCATTTTCCATGATCGACGTCGCCCCTACCATCGCCGCCGTAAATGCCGCGGCCTCGATCCCGTCCTCATCAGTCTTCACCCGGGCCGCGTGCTCGAGCTGGGAAACCGCGCATCCGGTATCGGCGGTGAGGGGCGTAAAGTCCGCCGCGTCGGTGAACATGTCTTCTACTCCCAGAGCCTTCAGCGCGTCAATGAGGTCGAGATCCGACTGGACATCGAACTTCGGGAGAGATAGGTTCACCTCCGCATAGGTGGATTCCATTGTCTCGTCTCCGGAAAGAATCCGGTAGACGTCCTCATTGGCAGGGAGAGCGGACAACTCCGTGTCCGCGTCCGGCAGGAAAATCCACATCTTTCCGCAATATGACAAATTCAGCGCCAGAGCCCTGAACCCATTTCCCTGAAAGACATCGGTGGAGAGGGTCTGGTGCATCATCGAAACCTCCATGTCCTCGGCGCCATGGAAGGTCTCCGTCGTCGTATCTTCCGCGTAAAAGCTGCTTTGCCAGGATGCCTTGAGATACAGCGTCGACACAAGGCTCATCACTGTTTCCTGATCCATCTTAAGTCCGTCTGCCGCATCACTCAAAAGGTTTCCGGTATTATCGTTGATCCACTGATGCAGGGCGTCGTTGGCCTCTTCTGACGAGAGATCCCCCACATAGGAATAAGCGTGATAGCTGTCGGCAAGGCTCTGCAGCGTATCCTCGTTGTAATTCAGCTCTTCCTGCAGCCACATCGAATTGCCAAAAGTCGTCGTCACCAAAGGATTCTCCGCCGCATTGGCGCCTAAAATCGCATCAACGATGCTGGAAATTTCTTCCGTCGAATCGGCACCGAGGAGCGAGAACAACTGCTGCTGTGTCTCCCCGCTGGTGCACCGGGCGAGCATCGCAAGCTCAATGTAGACATTTGCCGGCGAATAGATGACATTGCTGACGCCGTCGTCCTTCAGAATCTCCGGCACCGTGTCCTGCAGGTAGGCGTTCAGCGTATCCTGATTTTTGCTGCTTTCCGCCACCGCCTCCTCCTTATCGCTTATAAACTGCGTATAGGCATCCGATGAGAGAAACTCCTCTGCGGACATGTCATTCTCATTTTCCGTGTCCTCTTTCGTAAGACTGCCCTCCGTCTCTTCCGTGGTCGTTCCTTCATTCTTTGATATCGACTCAGTGCCCGAAGCTTCCGCAGATGTCCCCACGGTATTTCCTGCGGCGCCGCATCCCGCGAAAAGGGATGCTGCGATGAGCATATCGGCAATCATCATGACCTTTTTCTTCAGCATGTGATTCTCCATCCTGTTGACAAATATTTTCCGGATTTGCTGTTCTGTACCGCCTTGTTTCATACCTCACACGAAGATTTCACTCTTGCTGAACAGGACTGCCTTCCCGGCCATGAAGATTTTATCTCCCTGCATTCTGCAGTATAAGGTTCCTCCGCGCTGTGAAGCCTGGTAAGCCACAATCTCATTCTTTCCGAGCCTCTCGGCCCAGTAGGGGACAATGTGGCAGTGGCCGGAACCGCAGACAGGGTCCTCAATCACGTTGAGTTTGGGTGCAAAGCTTCTTGACACGCAGTCTGTCTCTTTTCCGGGAGCCGTCACATTCAGGAGAAGTCCATCCAGTTTCTTAACCTTTTCCATATCCGGGGTAAGACCGCGGACGACCGATTCGTCGTCAAACACGCAGAGCAGATCCCGGCCGAGATACGCTTCTTTCGGCTCAGCGCCCAGGGCATCGGCCATCGCTTTTGTCACTTCTGTCTTTTTCAGCTGATATGCCGGGAACTCCATTTCCAGAAGATCACCCTTTTTTGTGACGATCAGGTCGCCGCTCATCGTGCTGAAAACAATCTTCTCAGCCTCCGGAATATAGAACCAGAACAGGACATACGCGCAGGCCAGCGTGGCGTGGCCGCACAGATCAATCTCGCCGCCCGGCGTAAACCAGCGGAGATGATATGTATCACCTTCTTTGACAGCGAAGGCGGTCTCGGAAAAATTATTTTCCCTGGCGATGTTCATCATCAATTCTTCCGGAATCCATTTGTCCAGAATGCAGATGGCAGCCTGATTGCCGTGAAAGACATGGTCGGTAAATGCATCCACAATATACTGTTTCATGTTTTTCTCCTCCGTGCAGATTTCCGCTATCCGTTTCGGCTGTTTCCTGGAATCCGTCACTCTGTCATTTCTGCCTGATAGTCCTGATAGCGCGGATTTTCGGAAAGCTCGGCGCCATCGCCATAGAATGCGCTCTCATTTTCCGAAACACCTTTCAGGTAATAGTCGAGCCAGGCGATGACATAACCGTTGACTTCATACAGTATAGCACCGTGGTCAACGTCATCGCTTCTCCGGAAGATCACCTTGTCGCCCGCCAGGCTGCTGAATTCTTCCTGCATTTTCGCGAGCGGGCTCACGGTTTCACTGTCAAATGAACCCGTGCCGGCGGCAATGAGCATCGGTATCTGAATCTGATCCAGTCTGAATGCATATTCCTGATCTGTCCCCAGATCAAAGCCCCACTGCAGGCCGATGGCGAGTTCGTCATTGGTCGGTGAAAGAGAAAAAGCAGCCTTGTACAGGGCGCCGTTGTCATATTCCGTAATGGCATTGAAAGTCCCCATGCCACCCTGGGAATGCCCGCCGATCGCGATTTTGTCCGGGTCGATCATCGAAGCGATCTCTTCTGTGTCCAGCGCGAACTGCAGAGTCTCGGAGGCATGGCGTCCGTCCCAGTTCGTACCGTAGTTATTGCCGATGACGACGTAGCCGAAGCTCGCAAAATGCTGAAAGACAGCCTCGTACTTATTGCAGGGCACACCAGTCCCATTTACCATGACGACGAGCGGATAAACCCCCGCTTCTTCAGGATACCAGACCTGATAATAGGAGTCTGCTTTGTCGCTCTCATCCTGCGGAGCTTCATACTTTTTTGTCTGCACCGCATACGGGCCCAGAGTCAGATAACGGCTTTCGACCGCCCCGGTGCTGTCAATTCTGTTCCAGTAAGAATCGGGCGCGGCCGGCTTATGAAGAGAATAAACCGTCAGAAGCACAAAAATTAAAATCAGAATGAGGACAATGATACCCGTTATTTTCAGCACTTTCTTTACCATACAAATTCACAGGATCGGCACAATGCGCACGTGAATCCTGCTGCCGACCCCCTTGTTCATGGCTTTGCGGATATCTTTCCTGACTCCGATGATATAGCAGACGGACCCGTCATCATTTCTGACGCCCATATTGACGACGCTTCCGTCATAGGGAATTCCGTCAAATGAAGCATGAACTTTGAGCCTTCCCTTCCCGAATTCCTTTCGGATATCAACCGGAACCCTGACAAATGCTCCGCCTTTATCGGGCACCGGCTCAATTATCGCGTCAAATTCATACTCCATGGCAATCCATCCGTTATTTCACAAACATCCGCACCAATTTGTCTTTCGTCTTCGTATACGGATGATACCGCATCGGGAGGTCAAGCCACAAGCCCTTTTTCACGATGCTCCTCCGGTGACTGAATGTCTCGAAGCTCTGCTTTCCGTGATAGGATCCCATGCCGCTCGCACCGACGCCGCCGAAAGCCATGTACGGAGTGGCCAGATGAATCACGGTGTCATTGATGCATCCGCCGCCAAAGGAAATGTTCGAGAGTACCCAGCACTGCATCTTTCTTTTCCGCGTGAAAAGATACAGCGCCAGCGGCTTCTCATAGGAACGGATGTAAGAAAGCAGATCACTTTTGGTGCGATACGTGATCAGCGGCAGCACCGGTCCGAAAATCTCTTCCTCCATGACCGGATCGTCTCTCTTCACGTCGCAGAGAACCGTCGGCTCAATCTGCAGAGTATCCGGATTTGTCTGGCCGCCGATCACAATTTTCCCGGACTGCATCAGACCGCAGACGCGCTCAAAATGTTTTTCGTTGATCATTTTCGGGTATTCGGCGCATTCGAGCGGGTCGTTCCCGTAGAACTTATGAATCCAGACGCTTAATTTTTCAACCAGCTCATCCTTTACGGACTCCTGTACCAGAACATAATCCGGCGCCACGCACGTCTGGCCGCAGTTCAGGAATTTTCCGAACACCAGCCGCTTTGCCGCCAGATTCAGATCCGCCGTTTCATCGATGATGCAGGGACTCTTTCCACCCAGCTCAAGAGAAACCGGCGTGAGATTCTTTGACGCTTTCTCCATGACCAGTTTTCCGACGCTCACGCTGCCCGTGAAAAATATATAATCGAACCGGATGTCCAGCAGGATCGCATTTTCCTCCCGGCCGCCCTTCACGATCGTCACAAATTCTTTCGGGAATATCATGTGAATCAGTTTCTCAAGGACGTCGCCCGTCGCTTTTGCGTACGCGGATGGTTTCAGCACGACGCAGTTGCCGGCGGCGATGGCACCGATCAGCGGCTCAATGCTGAGCATAAACGGATAATTCCAGGGCGCCATGATCAGCACAACGCCATACGGCTCTGCAATCGTAAAACTCTTGGACGGAAACTGGGCAAGAGGAGTCCTCACCCTGTCTTTCTTCATCCATTTCTTCAGGTGTTTTTTCGCGTAGCGCAGTTCCGAAAGAACCATGCCGACTTCTGTCATATACGATTCCGTCGGCGCTTTGTTCAGATCCTTGTGCAGAGCTTCGTTGATTTCCGGCTCCATCTGTCTGATGGCTTTTTCCAGATTCTTAAGCGCTCTCAATCTGTATTCGTAGGTTCGGGTTGTCCCTGATTCATAAAAGGCTCTTTGTTTTTCAATCGTTTCTTTTATTCTCATGATACATACCTCCTTGCGAATGGAAATGAACGGCTGAACACACGCTGCCGGCGTCTCCTGGCAAATGGATCCGACTGCGATATTTTGTATAACAGACCGCAAAAAATGTAATATATCATAATTTTAGCGGAATTATTTTTCGAAAATGTGTTTTATATATGAACAAGATATGATTCTTTGATAAACTATCGATCGGCCGCCTGCAGTTTCCCTCTCAGATAGACATAAAATTCCGCCGGTCGGGCAGCCGGCCGGCGGAATAAACTTTCTGATTCTTCACTGTCCTGTTGGCGGAAAAAGCCCTGTATTTACACTTTCATCAAAGTGTGATAGATTCAGATTGGGGGAGCTGGAAACAGCTGCAGCATACAGATTTATTAAAAGGGGGAAAAGTATGGAAAACGATTTGGCAACGTTATGGCTCATCGATACGTTCGCGACGACCTGGGTACTCTGGCTTATCGTCTGCATTCTGCTGATTGTCGCGCAGTGGAAGATTTTCGAGAAGGCCGGAGAAGCCGGATGGAAAAGCATCATTCCGTTTTATAACCAGTATATTCTGTTTAAGATCGCCTGGGGAAGCGGCTGGTTTTTCCTGCTGATGCTCATCCCGATCGTGAACGTCGTGATTATGATCGTTCTCGATGTGAAGCTTGCAAAAGCTTTCGGGCAAGGCACCGGATTTGCCATCGGTCTTATCTTTCTGCCGAACATCTTCCAGCTGATTCTGGGATTCGGCAATTACACATATGTCGGGCCGGCAAATAAGCAGCAGGAACAAGAAAATCAATAATTGAAAACACCGTGAAACCGGGCAATAAATCTGCAGACTGATCCCATCATGGATGCTTTCCTGTAACGAACAGGAAGCATCCATTTTTTATTGCCATAAGCAGATATTGCCTGCCTGTGTCTCATGATTCCGAATCGGAAATCACTGTTTTATACTCTGTTTACCATCTTCATAATCATGAATACGACATCTGTTCCGTTTCCAACCAGGTTGATCAGAAAATGAGCCGTCATCGCAACATAGACATTTTTTGTTTTTATATAGGAAATGCTCAGAGGCAAAGCCCACAGCATTGTCAGAAAAATCCCCCACGGTTCCAGAGAATGCTCGAGAGCGTATAAAAACATGCTGGCAATCACGGAAGCGATAAGTATCGGCCTGCTGCGAAAGGAGATCATGCTTTGGCGATAAAAAAGTTCTTCCGCGAGCGGCGGGAGTATTATGGTTGAAACGGCGAAGATCAGAATGGCGAGCCATCCATCCTGTTTCAGATTGATCATTCCGTCCGGAAGATCCGGGAACATAGCTTCCAGCAGGGCGGAGCAGGCAAAAGCCGCTGCCATGCCCAGTATTGTAAAAAATGCCGCTTTCCAGAATTTCTTCCCGCTTTTCAGATTTTTACCCCATTCATGAAAAGAAAAATCTCTTCGGATTATGAAATAAATCAGCAGCAGTAGATAAAAAACGAAATTCGTATACAGATAAAAGCTTTCCGGCACGATAAAACAGGAAACAACAAAAACAACTTCAATAAGAATCGGCGGTATATTTCTCTTCCAATATCCGCCTTCTTCGCTGATCATGACCGTTTTTTCCCCCCTGTAACAGTCTGAATCCGGGCATTTCTGCCGCTTAATTATCTTTTCGGGTCCTCGCTCATTTTCTGATCAATGAAGTCACTGTCTCGACATGTTCTTTCGTGAACGGGAACATGTCAAATGCCGTCGCCTTTTCCACGCGATACTTTCTCCCGAGCATCTTCAGATCGCGCGCCAGACTCTGCGGCCCGCAGGAAATGTACACGATCCGGGCGGGCGCAAGGCGCAGCGCCGATTTTAAGAACTTTTCCGTCGCGCCGGATCTCGGCGGATCGAGAAACAGAACCGTCCTGTCGCGCTCTGTCCCCGGCTTGCCGGCGAGAATCTCAAGAAAATCGCCGGCGTCCGCCTTCAGCACCCGCACATTTGTCAGGTCGTTCTCGTGGATATTCTTCACGGCGTCCGAGACCGCGCGGGCGTTGAGTTCCGCGCCGAGCACGAGCTGCGCCTTATCGGCCGCACACAGCCCGATCGTCGCGATTCCGCAGTACGCGTCGATCACCGTCTGCGTCCCGTCAAGCCCGGCCATCCGCACGGCCTGTGTGTACAGTTTCTCCGTCTGTTCTGAATTGATCTGGTAAAACGAGCCGGCGGAAATCCGAAAGATGCGGCCGCACAGCCTGTCGCGGATAAAGCCCGGACCGTACAGGACTTTTTCGCGCTCTCCCATGACAAATGTCGTCCGCTTCCGGTTTTCCGACAGCACGATCGTCGTGATCTCCGGATGAAGGCGCAGAATTTCGCGCACAAAGTCCTTCTGCCCCGGCAGGTAATTTGACGCCGAAACCAGGATCAGCATCAGTTCGCCGGTCGCGTGTGCCGTGCGCACCAGCACGTGGCGCAACATTCCGCGGCCTGTGTCTTCATTGTAAATTTCGTAGTGAAATCGGCGGATAAGCTCAACCGTATCCGCAATAACCGCCTGCGCCCGCTCATCCTCGATCAGGCAGTGATCGACCGGAATCACGCGGTGCGTTCCCGCCTGATAGATGCCGGCGACTACTTTTCCCCTGCCGCCGGAAACAAGGACCCGGTGAACTTTGTTGCGGTAGTGAAGCGGATGGTCAGCGCCGACGATCATGTCCGGCACACAGACGCCCCCAAGCGTCTTTTTCAGTCCTTCCAGCTTGACCTGCAGAGTTTTTTCGTATGCGGTTGTGTCGCCTGAACATCCGCCGCAGGGATAGCGGCCGGCCGCCCAGGGACATTTGCCATCAGGTGTCACTTTTTCTTGTTTCCTTTCCGCCATTCGAGGGGCACGCGGCCGCTCAGAGCCATGCGCTCCCGGATTGTCCGGGCCAGTTCCGGGCTGTCAGCGCCTTCTTTCATGCGCCACTGCCAGTTGCCGCCGAGCACACTGGGCGTGTTGATCCGGGCCTTGCTGCCGAGCAGAAGCCAGTCCTGCATCGGGATCACGCACAGATCCGCCACAGAAAAAAGCGCCGCGTCTCGCAGACGCCTGGTGAGCTCGGCGTCGGTCGCCTTTTTGTCCGCATTCAGATACCGGCGCACGCACTCATGCGTTTCTTTGTCAAGCGAGGCGAGCCAGCCCTTTGTCGTGTCGTTGTCGTGCGTTCCCGTGTACGCCACGCAGTTGCGGCCATAATTGTGCGGCAGATACATCGATTCGCCGTACTTGTCGTCCGGGCCGAACGCGAACTGCAGCACTTTCATGTTCGGGAAGCCGGTCCGTCTGACGAGCTGTTTCACACTCTTTGTGATAAACCCGAGATCCTCCGCGATGACATCAAGCTGCGGAAGTTCCTGCTCCATCACCCGGAAGAGCTTCATGCCCGGTCCTTTGACCCAGTGTCCGACGCGGGCGTCCTTCCGCCCCGCCGGAATCGAATAGTACGACGCAAAGCCGCGGAAATGGTCGATCCGGACCACGTCCACGAGATCCGCGACGCGGCGCAGGCGGCTCATCCACCAGGAAAACTGCTGCTGCTCGTGAACCGGCCAGTTGTAGAGCGGGTTTCCCCAGAGCTGTCCGCCCGCAGCGAACTGGTCCGGCGGGCAGCCGGCCACTCTTGTCGGGCGGTTCTTTTCGTCCAGCTGAAAAAGCTCCGGGTTGCCCCAGACGTCCGCGGAATCCGCCGCCACGTAAATCGGCAGGTCGCCGATCAGCCGGATGCCGAGCTTGCGGCAGTGCGCGCGCAGCGCCTGCCACTCCCGGTCAAATTCATACTGCGTCCAGGTATAGAAGCCGATCCCGTCTTTAAGCCGCTTCTGCGCGGCTTTGAGGGCGGCCGGCTCTCTCATGCGCACCTCGTCAGGCCACTCCTGAAAACTCTTTCCGCCGTTCTCGTCTTTGAGCGCCATGAAAAGCGCGTAGTCCGGCAGCCAGAATGCCTGCTTTTTTGCCCACGCCCTCTCGCGCCGGACAAGGGCGCTGTCAGAAGCCGCCTTTTTATAGGCTTCTTTGAGCAGCGCCATTCTGTTCTGATAGAGTTTCGCGTAGTCGATCCGCTCAGGGTCTTCGCCGAGATCCGCCGCGTCGCACTGCCTCTTCGTTAGACAGCCGAGCCGGATCAGCTCTTCGAGATCGATAAAATACGGATTCCCGGCAAATGTCGAATAGGACTGATACGGCGAATCGCCGTAGGACGTCGGCCCGAAAGGCAGCATCTGCCAGTACTGTGCGCCGGACGCCTTCAGGAAATCCGCGAAATCGTACGCCTCTTTTGAGAGGCAGCCGATTCCGTATTTGCCCGGAAGGCTGAACAATGGCATGAGAATTCCGCCTGAACGCATACTGTCATAACCCCCTGATCAGTTCCCAGATGTAAAGGAGCACGCTCTTCGGAAGAAGCTTCGAGAACGCGCGGTGAATCGTGCACACAAACCCCGGCGTGGACACCGCAAGTCCCGCGCGGCTGTCGCGCAGCGCTCTGTGCGCGACCTTGTCGGACTTCACGCCCATGGCGAAATTGCGGATCGCCGGGCGCTCGCCCTCGGCATACCCCGATTCGGCTCTCGCGATGAACTCCGTGTCTTTCATCCAGTACGGGCAAACCGCCGTCACGACAATGCTGCGCGGCAGAAGCTCCATGCGCAGAGCTCTCGAATAACTGTACAGGAACGACTTGCTCGCCGCATAGACATTGAAGTGCTGGAACGGCTGAAACGCCGCCGTGGAGCAGATCTCCAGAATCCGGTCGCCCGCCTTCATGAACGGCAGGCAGGTCATCGTCACGTCGACGGCAGCCTTGCAGTTCAGGTCGATCATGCGGTTGCTCTCTTCCATGTCGACCTTCGCGTAATTTCCGATCTTTCCGAAACCGGCGCAGTTGATGAGAATGCCGACCTCGACATTTTCCTTTGTCAGCTCATCTTTGAGTTTCGGAAACGAAGCCGGGTCCGTCAGATCGAGCGGCAGGATGTGACACGGCCAGGGCAGCCTGTCCGCCGCCTGTTTCAGCCGGTCCTCGCGCCTGGCGATCAGCCAGAAGCCGTCGATACCCCGTTCCGTCTTCACAATTTCCTCGGCGAACATCTGCCCGAGCCCGGACGAAGCGCCGGTAATCAGTGCAATACGCATAATTCCGCCTCCTTCTCACCGGCTCATGTGATAGTAAATCATCTCGGCGATCGCGATAATCAGAGCCACGATGACGCCGAACGCGGCAATCACGCCGAGAACAGAACTCAGCCAATGAAACATACTTACTCCTTTGCTCCCGCCCGTCAGGCGGGCTTATCTTTAGCGCAGGCCTGTCGTCTCCGGCAGGCCCAGCATTATGTTCATGTTCTGGACAGCCGCGCCGCTCGCGCCTTTGCCCAGATTGTCAAACAGCGACGTGACCGTAATCGACTCGTCGTCGCCGCAGACATGGATCTCAAGATCATTCGTGCCGGCAAACGCGTTCGCGTACAGCGTCCCCGGCTTCTCCTCAAACGGAGCCACCCTGACAAATGTTTCCCCGGCGTAATACCCGGCCAGACGGTCCCGCACTTCTTCCGCACCAGGATGCCCCGTGAGCAGCCGGCTCTGCAGCTCAACCGTCGAGGCCATGCCCTGCGCGAAATCGTCGACGACGGGCAGGAACACCGGCTTGTGCGTGAGACCTGTGTACTTCATCATCTCCGGGATGTGCTTGTGTTTCTGATTCAGCCCGTAAATACCCGGGGAATCCAGTTTTCTGTCGCGGTTTTCACCCTCGTACTGCGCGATCATCTTCTTCCCGCCGCCGGTATAGCCCGTCAGCGAAAAACAGGTCACCGGATAATCTGCCGGCAGAATGCCCATGCGCACCAGCGGCGCCACGGTGCTGATCAGTCCCGTCGCGTGACAGCCAGGATTGGCGACAAACCGGGCGCCGGCAATCGCCGCGCGCTGTCCCTTCGAGAGTTCCGGGAATCCGTAGACCCACCCTTCAGCGGTTCTGTGGGCCGTCGACGCGTCGATGACGCGCACATGATCGCTCTCAATCAGTCCGACCGCCTCGCGGGCGCCGTCATCCGGCAGGCAGAGAAATACAATGTCCGCCGCGTTGATGTATTTCCGGCGCTCATCCGGATCGTGCCGCTTGTCCTCGTCGATCCGCATCAGCTCCAGGTCCTCGCGGGCACCGATCCGGTCGTAGATCTGCAGACCGGTCGTGCCGCTCTGACCGTCAATATACACTTTCGTCTTCATTTGTCATGAGTCCTTTCTCCGGCTCAGTACGCCACAAGGTACAGCACCATCATCGCGATGCAGAACAGGATAAATACGATCACCCACGGCGCGCCGTATATGGTCTTGCGCGCCTGTCCTTTCGGGATCTCGGCCGGAGCCGGTTTGATCAGATGCTTCGGAGCTTTGGTGAACAGGAATACGATCCCGACGATGACGGCAATCAGCATCAGAATGCCGAAAATGCCGAGCGCGATGATGGCCGGAAGGGAATCAGACAACATCATGATCTGATAATTGCTGCCTGAGAAATCCGACAGCTGTTCAAGCGCACGTTCGTCGATATTACTCATAATAAGCGCCGGAATGACGCCGCCCACGAGATTGATGATCATGTGCATAGCGATCGTGTAGCGCAGTCTCCGGCTGCGGGTGTACACGTAGCCGAAGACCAGTCCCAGCAGGAACGCGTAGAAGAACTGGTACAGGTTCATGTGAAAGAGTCCGAAGGCAAGCGCCGAGAACAGGATCACTTGTTTCTCGCCGAATCTCCCCAGACGGTCGATAATCTGCTTCCGGAAGAAGAACTCCTCAAGGATCGGTCCGACGACAACCAGAACGATGACGTTCACCGGGTCCAGCTGCGAGGTCATTTCCGACACCGGGTTGGATGCCTGTCCGCCCGAGAGCAGCATGGAGAGCAGGTTTCCGACGATATTGCCGAGGTAGACGAGCGGAAAACACATCAGCAGGCTGATGATGAAATCGCCGGGAAGCATTCTCTCGCTGTCAGGTCTTGAGATTACAACCGGTTTCATGATGAGATACGAAATCGGCATCGCCACGCAATAGAGCGGTATGAAACTCACAAGATACCAGATCCAGTCGCTTTCCGCGAGCCACGGGTACCACGCCGACAAAAAATTTATCAGCATCGACAGCAGGACTGCTATACCGTTTGACAGAACGCCCATCATGAAAAGCGCCAGTCCGATGCGGTTGTACGACTGCCTCGCCGTCATCGGCTTAAAGTCCATTTCATCCATAGATTCTCCTTAAATTCTGCAGCTTTCCGCCTCAATTTCCTTCATCATATCGACCGCCACCGGCAGAATCCTGTCGTTGAAATCATAGGCTGCCGTGTGGAGCGGCGGATAGTCCTTTCCATTTCCCACATAGAAGATCGCGCCCGGACATTTTTTCAGATACCATCCGAAATCCTCAGATGCCCGCCACAGATCTTCCATGTAGATGACCGAATCGCCGAGCCACCCCGCGCAGCCGACAACTCTGTCGAGCGCCGCGTCGTCGTTTCGGGTCTCCGGGAACTCGTCATATGACTTGAAATTCACATCCAGTCCGTCCCGCAGCTGCAATTGTCTTGCTTTGCCGCGGATCTCCCGCTCCAGTTCATTCATCTCTGATTCGTTCTCGGCGCGCAGTGTCACCGAGAGACTTCCCTCGCCTGCCGACACTCCGAAATCTCCCTTGCCGGCCGACATGCCGACAATCGTGCATAGCGTCATCCCGAGGTGCGGCATGATCAGAAGTTCCCGGATAAATGTCACCAGATCGGCGATCGCCCAGGCCGGATTGCGGCCCTGTTCCGGATAACTCGCATGACTCTCCGCCCCTGTGAAATGAATCGTCAGCCCTTTCGAAGCCGGCTGTGTGAGTCCCCGCCGCACGACGACGGCCCCTTCAGGAAACCCGCTCAAATTGTGGAACGCATAGATTTCGCCGATCTTCAGCTCGTCAATCAGCCCGGCGCAGACCTTTCCGCCGGCGCCGATTTCCTCCGCGTGCTGAAAAATCAGCACCACCGGCCGCTCTACATCCATGCCCGTGAGCTCAAGCGCCAGTCCGGCAAGCGCGGCGCTGTGGCCGTCATGCCCGCACTTGTGGCTCACGCCGGGAGTCACGGAAGCGTACGGCAGGTCAAGCTGCTCATCGATCGGCAGCGCGTCCATGTCCGCCCGGAACGCAATCGGCGGCAGAGTGCCCGGTTCCGCCGGGTCCTTCCGGCACCAGAACCACAGGCCGCAGTCATGGACCGTGAAATCCGTATTCTCCCGGATAAACCGTTCGAGCTTTTCCTTTGTTCCCGATTCGTGCAGGGAAAGCTCGGCGCAGCTGTGCAGTTCGTGCCTCAGCTGCGTGATTTTTCTCAGATTCTCCTCATCCATTTTCTTCTTGAAATGCAACCTCCTCGCCATCCCGCCTCTTCGTATTCCCTGTTACCTGCGCAGCCTGTACATGGCCGCCCCGTGCGGCGGAATATCCACGCAGAGCCGGCTCCCCGAAAGCGTTGCCGGTCTGCCGCCCCACAGATCTTCGGCCTGCCCGGCGGCAAATTCCAGATCTGAGAGATCAGCCGTGACCGTCCGGATCTCGTCCGACAGATTGAAAAGCGCCAGATAGCGGCCGCCGTCTTCTGCCAGACTCGTCCAGACCGCCTGATTTCCATCCTTCATGATCTGTTCCGGCTCGCGACCGGTCTGCTGCGCCGCGAGAACGGACGCATTTGTCATGAGAGACCTCGTCCAGTCATCGAGCCGCGTCAGATCGCCGCCCATGATCAGCGGCGAGCGGAAGATGCACCAGAGCGTCATCACCGTGCGCTGCTCTTCGCGCGTGAAATTCGTGCTGCGCGCCTTTTCAAACCCTGTGCCGATAACCCCGAACGGCAGCATGTCACAGTCCGGCCAGCGGCCTTCCTGCCCCTGTTTCTGCCAGAGTTCGCACCGCTCAAACATGTCCCGCAGCAGCTTCCAGTCGTCCCAGAAATCATCGGTGATGCGCCACATGTTCGCGTTCCGCCCCAGGTGCCAGGCCTTTTCAATCAGCGCCGGCCCCGGAGAGAGCGACAGGACCATCGGCCGCCCGCAGCGGTCCATCGCGCGGCGGATCATCTCCACTTCCGCCTCGCCGTACGGCTCGTCTTTATAGAGATGCTCATGGCAAATGTCGTCTACTTTCACAAAATCGACGCCCCACTGCGCGTACAGCTGAAAGATAGAGTCATAGTAAGCCTGACCGGCCTCTGATGCCGGATTCACGCCGTACATATCCCCGTTCCAGCTGCAGATCGAATTCGGGAGCGCGATCTGATCGGCTGTCGCGTTCGTGCCAAGAACCGGCTTTCTGGCGTGAACAGCCTGTCTCGGAATTCCGCGCATGATGTGGATTCCGAACTTGAGCCCCATGTCGTGGATTTTTTCCGCTATCGGCGCAAAGCCGCGCCCGCCGGCCGCGGACGGAAACCTGGATGGCGCCGGAAGCTGCCGCCCCCAGGCGTCCAGTGTCAGCGGCGCAAACGGCTGGTACACGATTCCCTTCCGGCTCTCCGTGCCTGCCAGCGGATCGGACCACTGAATGTCGCAGACGACATATTCCCAGCCGTATCGTTTAAGTTTCGAGAGTTGTTCCGCGTTGTCCAGAAGCTGCTTTTCCGTGATGCCGGACGCATAGTTGTCCCAGCTGTTCCAGCCCATGGGAGGGCGCTTCGCCACATCATCTTTTTTCAAATGCATACAGGCCTCCTGCCTCTGCCTTTTCAGTTCAGCTGCAGCCAGCGGTTTCGTATGGTTTCTATTCGGTCGAGTTCTCTGGAATCGGTCACCTTTCTGCCCGACTCATACCACACTACCCGGGGCTCGCCCTTCATCTTCTCTTTTTCCTGTTCCGTGATCCGTATGCCCGCCGCGTCCATTTTCCGGCGCAGCTGCGCGATGGCGGCTTCACTGCCGTCGATCACCGGAATTCCCGGGAACATTTCCTCAAAACTGTCCTTAAAGAAATTGAAATGCGTGCATCCCAGAACGATGCAGTCATACGATTTCAGATCCAGACCGGCAAATGCGCCCCGCAGATAGCTCTCAGCGGCCTCTTTTTCAAAGTGTCCGGCCTCTGCCATGCGCACCAGACCCGGCAGCGCTACCTTGTCGACCACTTCTTCGCCTTTGAGCCGCTCGATCAGATGCTGCAGCTTTTCGCCATTTATCGTGATGGCTGTCGCGCAGACCAGCACCCGTCCGTTTCTGCGGTACTTCGTCAGGGCCGGTTTGACCGCCGGTTCGATTCCGATGATCGGAATGTCCGGCCAGTTGCGGCGCAGATGTGATATTCCCACGCTTGTCGCCGTGTTGCAGCCGATGACAAGCGCCTTGCAGCCATTTTCCACCATAAAGCGGGCCGACTCGTCCACGTAACCCAGAATCTGTCCGCGTGTCTTCTCGCCATACGGCACATGGTCCGTATCCGCATAAAAAAGATAGTATTCATCCGGCAGCTGACGGATCGCCTGACTCAGCAGTGTGATTCCGCCGAGACCTGAATCGAAAACTCCGATTCTCATGAATTCCTCCGAATATCTGATTCACGCTGCACGGGCCCTTCCCCTGCAGTGGTTATCTATGTATGAAACGCACACAGTGTGCGGGCATTTTTGCGAATTCTTCCGACTTCAATGATGATTGAAGTTTCTTCAAGTATAGCATAAAACAAGGGCCGCGGCTTTATATCGCCGCGGCCCCTGTCATCTATTCTATTCAATTGTAAAAGGCTTATCAGTCGATGTTGATGAAGTTATTGGTCTCTTCCTGCTTCTTCTGTTCTTTCTTCGGGATATCAATGATCACTTCACCGTTGACGAATCTCGCCTTGATATCCTCCTGCTTCAGATCCTCGCCGACGTAGAAGCTGCGGATATATTCACCGCTGTATGTCTCTTTCCATACATAGCGGCCTTCTTTCTGCCCGCTGTCCTCTTTCTTGTGCGTCGCGGATACGGTGAGATAACCGTTCTTGAGTTCTGCGCGGATATCTTCTTTCTTGAAGCCCGGCAGCTGAAGTGTCAGCTCATAGCTGTTATCCAGTTCCTTCAGATCCGACTTCATTTTCATCTGACGATTGCCGCTTCTCTTATAATCTGCAGGTGTCGGCATAAAACCATCAAAGAAATCATCCATGAAACCATCTCCAAAAATGCTCGGTACGTACATAACTATAAACCTCCTTGTGATCGGTCAATTTCCTTTCGACACCCATTTTATATCACATTGTTATTAGCACTGTCAAGTGGCGAGTGCTAATTTTATACAGATTTAATTTTCTCGTCAATAATCCCGGAACTTCGCCGGAAACCTGCCGGTAAACTCTGCACTTTCCGTCATTCATATCCATGACAAATGCCAGCAGACGCATCTTTCCATCCGCCGGCCTGTCTTTCTCACGTTTTGTTGTGCTTTTTCTCCCACTCCGCGCGGTCATCGCGGACTTCCCAGTCCTCTGTCTGTTTTGACGCCGCCTTTCTGTTTTTCCTGGCGGCTGCCCGCTTTGCGGCTTTTCTTTCCTTTTTCTCGATGGCCTCGAGCTCTTCCTCAAGCTCTTCGTCGCTCATGGAGTCAAGCAGTCTTGTCTCCTCGCCTTCTTCGCCATCCCCGGGCTCTCCGGCCTGCGTCATCTGCGTGTCATTTTCAAGTTCTTCGAGGTCCAGATCATCTGCCCCACCTGGCTCCGATCCGTCCTCATCGTCGTACGAGAACCGGCGGACCTCACTCCCCAGATCCGGAACCGTGTCTTCTTCCGGGAGCACACCGCCCGCCTCCCACGCTTTGATGTCATCGACGATATCAATGTCATCCGCCGTGTAACGGTCATTTGCCTCAGAATCCGCGGCGGAGCGTCCTGAAGCACCAACCGAACCTGCACTTCCTGCGCCGCTGCCGCTTCTCTTTTTGCCTCTCTCGATTTTCCTCAGTTCTTCCTCAAGCTCTTCATCGCTCATGGAATCCAGCATCCGCGTCTCGTCGCCCATGGTCTGCTTTCCGGACCGGCGATCCGATACGTCCCGCTTTTTATCTGCCTGTTTTCCTGCCTGCTTTTCTCCTGCCTGCTCCGCTCTGCGGGCTCTGCGGCCGCGTTTCGCGGTGTTCATCATATGCAGACCGGCAATTTTGTCATACCGGTAATCGGCTTCTTCCTTCGTGGAACACAGCATCGCGTTGCCGACCTGATAGAAGAACAGCACGAGAAACGCCGAGGCCGCCAGAAGCGCCAGGTTCGAGGACAGCGTGTCCGTTGCCTGCGCGCTGAGCGACCGCAGAACAATCGTAAAATAAAACGGTGCCGGCAGAATCAGCAGATACAGAATCGCGTTGCGCAGCAGCAGGCGCAGCGGATTCGGCCAGTGTCCGCGCCGGCTGCGAAGGCGCATGCGTACCAGCCATTTGCCAAGGGTATAGCCGCCGGTGATACTCTCGATCAGGGTCAGCATCAGCCACATGCCCGGGAACAGAACCTGAAGAATCGGCCAGAGAATACTCGTAGTTCCCGCTGTGATCGTCCCCGCGGCCGCGCGCAGGGAGCGGTTCGCAATTGTCTCTTTCAGGGTGGACACCGTGGCAAGACTCGCGTCGAGATTCGGAAGCGACAGCGCAACGCCGAATGTGTTCATGATCAGATACAGCACGCCCGACACCGCCAGCGCATCCACGGCAAATGCCGCCGCGCGCCGCATGACAGTGATCCGTCCGCTCTTTTTGACGCTTATCTGGTCGAGCTCTTTCCGGCTCGGCAGCGCAAACGCAAAAAGCGGCGTAAAAAGATAGCCGAGTGTTCCGCCCAATGTGTTGAAAAACAAATCATCGACGTCGAACGTCCGGTAGGAATACGGATAGAGATGATATATGCCGGTCAGCTGCGTCACTTCAAAGAACAGACTTAACAGAAAGCTCATAAGGACAGTCTGGATGAAGGAGCGGCGGAAATAGTAGTGAAGATAGACGCCGAACGGGAACAGAAGGGCGATGTTGAAGATCATCTCCCAGAGAACGCGGTTTTTGACCGCCACCTGGTAGGTCGACGAATCACCGAACACAAATCCCGTCTGCTGCTTCCACTCGGATATCTCATGAAACAGGTTTAAGTAAACCGGAGCGTTGTGCGTCAGCGTCGACGGGTCCGGCAGAGGGAGAAGCGTCAGGAAAAAAGACGCCAGAAGATAGAAAATGAACGAATAGACAATTGTTGTGCGCAGAGCAAGAACAGCACCATATCTGTGGTACTGAATGAGCATATATGGAAGGGTGATAAGAAGCGCCAGCACCGGGAATACAAAGGCTGCCTCGCTGATCGTTTCCAGGTATATCTGCATGTGTAAAATCCTCCAGTCGGGAGCTGGCGGCGCAGATACTTTACTGGTCGCCCAGAACTCCTTCGATGTATTTTACACTCAAATCGAGAAAATCGGAAATTTCATAAATCGGCACGCCGTTGTCATGAAGAAGAAAAACCAGTTCAAGAGAAGAAGTGCCCTTCTTTTTCTCCTGAGCCACAAAATACCGGATCTGCTCATCAGTCAGTTTCATACTGCCACCGTACTCTCTTGCACGTCAGACACAAGCCGGCCGGGCTCTCATTTTCTGCCGATTTTCGGCACAAAAACAAAGCCTTCCGGACACCAGCCGTATCCAAACGAATCACGTTTTCGTTGTTTAAATAATAACAAAACGGTTTAATTGTGTAAACATGAATAAGTGAGAATATTCCGCCATTTTTATGCATTTTCCATAGCAATTTTCACAAAGACGAACAGGCAAAAAGCGGTGCGCCCCCTGACAGGAAGCGCACCGCCGGTTCATCTGCCGTGATTTCAGGCATTATTTTTTCATCAGCTGACGGAACATGCCGATAACCTGCTCTTTGGTGGCCGGTCTCGGGTTGCCCGGATAGCAGGCGTCGTTCAGGGCGTCTGTTGCCAGCTGGTCGAGATCCTCCTCGCGGATCTTCTCATTGTACTTCGGGATGCCGACATCCTCGGAGAGCTGGCGGACAGCTGCGATAGCGGCGTCCTTGGCCTCTTCGCCCGAAAGCTTGTCGACGTCCTTCACGCCCATCGCTCTGGCGATCTCTCTGTAGCGGTCGCCGCAGTAGTCTCTGTTGAACTCCATGGTGATCGGCAGGAACATCGCGCAGGCTACGCCGTGCGGCGTGTCATAGTGAGCGGAAAGCGTATGAGCCATGGAATGGTCGATGCCGAGGCCTACGTTTGAGAAGCCCATGCCGGCGATGTACTGAGCGAGCGCCATGCCCTTGCGGCCTTCCGGCTTGTTGGCAACCGCGTCGCGCAGATTCTCGCTGATGAGGCGGATAGCTTCCAGATGGAACATATCCGTCATCTCCCACGCGGCCTTTGTCGTGTAGCCCTCGATGGCATGTGTCAGAGCGTCCATGCCGGTCGCGGCGGTCAGGCCCTTCGGCATAGAAGACATCATATCCGGGTCGATCACGGCGGTCTCCGGGATGTCATCCGGGCCTACACATACGAACTTTCTCTCTTTCTCCGGGTCAGTGATTACGTAGTTGATCGTGACCTCGGCTGCCGTGCCGGCTGTGGTCGGAACGGCAATGGTCGGAACGGCGTGATTCTTGACCGGCGCAACTCCTTCAAGAGAACGCACATCGGCGAACTCCGGGTTCGTGATGATGATGCCGATCGCCTTTGCGGTGTCCATCGAAGAACCGCCGCCGATGGCGATGATAGAGTCAGCGCCTGCTTCCTTGAATGCCGCGACGCCGTCCTGAACGTTCTTGATGGTCGGGTTCGGCTTGATTCCGCTGTACACGGTGTACGCGATGCCGGCTTCGTCGAGCAGATCCGTCACCTTGGAAGTAACCTTGAACTTGACGAGATCCGGATCGGAAGTTACGAATACCTTCTTCCATCCCTTCTGCTTTACGATTCCCGGAATCTCTTTGATCGCGCCGGAACCGTGATACGAAACACCGTTGAGTACAATTCTCTGTGCCATAAACAAACTTCTCCTTTCGCTTCGCGGGTCTTCCGCTATATTATTGACATATTTTTAACGCTTTGGTTCAAAAGAGAGAGGGCATCTTGAAAATGCCCCTCTCTGAACTCTCTTACCCGATTTCGCTCGGATCGTATACGATCGCATCGCTCTTCTTCTCGTAGAGGAATCTCTCCGGGAGTGTCACGTGGAAATCCTTTGCCAGGTGACGGAAATCATCCGGGGAAATGGTCTGTGCCTTGTGATCGGACATCGAAAGAACCTTCACAAGGATCTCCGCGGATTTCTCGACGGTGTGCATCAGGCCGAACGTGAGGTCGAAATCCTCACCGGCGGCAAACATCCCGTGATGCGCCCAGATGGCCACATCGTATTTCCTCATCAGTTTGCTGGTCTCTACGGCGATGTCGCGGCCGCCCGGAACCATCCACGGAACAACGCCGATGCCGTCCGGGAATACCACCGGGCACTCGGTTGCCATCTCCCACAGCTCGCGGGTGAAAATCTCGTCCGAGAGCGGAAGAACAAATGTCAGAGCGATCACATTGGCCGGATGGCAGTGATAGATGACTCTGTAACGGCCATTTGTCACTTCTTTCTTGACCTCATGGTTCATCAGATGGCTCGGCAGTTCCGATGTCGGGCGCGCGCCCTTGAGGCCCCATACCGTGCGGTAATTCTCGCCCTTGTCGTCGATCTCGATCATGCCGAACGTCTCTTCGGCCTTGATGTATATATTGCGCATGAATTTGCCGCTGCCGGTCGTCAGGAAATACTCGCCTGCCAGCTTCGGAACACTCGTGCCGATCGGAGCCCACTCTCTTGGCTCAAAATTCTCTTTAACCTCTTCAACCTCTTCCGGCTTTACGCGGTATGTGAGATTGCCGCCGTTGCGTTCATGCCATCCCTGCTCCCAGCCGTCGAAGGCCATGCGCTGGTAACCCTTGACAAATTCAGCATCCAGAAACTTCATCATTTTTCCTTTCTGTATTCCTGCATACATCTATACTTTTCCGTGAATCGGACGCCACCGCCCTTTTCACGGCTCGTAAACTTTGACCGCATAGGACTCTCCGACGCAGCGTCTCGCGTCGAGTCTGTCCTTCAGCTCGCCCGCAGCGATCATCTGGGCCGCCGCGTTTCCGATCGCCGTCGCCTCGCCCGGGCCGGCGAGTACTTTCCTTCCCGTCGCCTGAGCCGTCAGGCGGTTGAGATAGTCAGCATTCGATCCGCCGCCCACGATGTGAACCGCGTCGTATCTGCGCCCCGTGATCGCCTCGATCTCTTCGATCGTCTGCGCGTAGCACTTCGCGAGAGAACGATAGATGACGCTCGCCGTCTCAAAAATGCCGTCCGGGACCTGTTCGCCCTGCTCGCGGCACGCAGCCTGGACCTCACGTGTCATGTTCTCCGGCGCTAAGAAGCGGTCGTCGTTGGCCGGCACCAGACTTGTGATCGAAGTCTTCGAAGCGCCGTCGGCGATCTCTCCGAATGAAAGGTCCTGTCCGATCTCTTTCTTCACAGACTGGATCATCCAGAGTCCCATGATATTCTTCAGGAAGCGGAACCGCCTGTCGTAACCGCCCTCGTTGGTCAGGTTGGCTTTCTGCGCCTGCGGAGTGCAGATCGCCTCGTGCAGTTCCGTGCCCATCAGCGACCACGTCCCGGAACTGATGTACAGCGGCGCGTCGGACTGAGACGGAACGGCGAGAACCGCCGACGCCGTGTCGTGCGTGCCCGGTTCTACGACTTTACAGGTAAATCCGACCTGCTGCGCGATTTCCGGCTTGAGATCACCCAGAACCGTTCCCGGCGAAACCATCGGCTGGAAGATCTTCTCCGGATATCCCAGCTTTTCGATCAACTCGTAGTCCCAGTCAAACGTCGTCGGACTCACAAGCTGTCCGGTCGTGGCTTCCGTGTACTCCGTCACCGCCCGGCCGCTCAGCATCCAGTGAAAATAATCCGGCATCATCAGCAGCTTGTCGGCCTTCTCAAGGAGCTCCGGTTCCTGCTCCTTCAGCGCCGCCAGCTGATAAATCGTGTTGAACTTCTGTTTCTGAATTCCGGTGCGCGCGTACAGCTCTTCCTCCGAGAGAAAGCGCTTCACATACTCGTCCGCGTGATCCGTTCTGCTGTCGCGGTATCCGACCGCGTCTCCGAGCCGCTTTCCGGCCGCATCAAGCAGCACGAAATCCACGCCCCACGTGTCGACGCCGACACTGACCGGCGTGACGCCGCGCCGGCCGCATTCCTTCATGCCGGCTAAAATGTGCTCAAAAAGACTGTCGACGTCCCAGATCAGATGCCCGTTCTTCCTGATATTCCCGTTCGGAAAACGGTATATCTCCTCCTGGCGCATCTTTCCGTCCTCGAGCCAGAACAGAATATGCCGTCCGCTCGACGCCCCGATGTCAATCGCAAGAAAATACCTGCTCATATACGTCCTCTTCACTCCGCGCCTCTCATCGCGCTCATTCTGATTCCATCATATTCCCTTTGCAGGATAAGAAAAAGGACACTTTTTGTGATAAAAAGTGTCCTATAATGACAAATGCGTGTGATTTCTTCCCGGCTCCCGGTGATGCGCGCCAGGCAGCCTGAAACTTCAGTCTTTCACGAAATCCTTGCGGTACGGAGTGAATGTGTCAATCAGCACGCCCGGTTCCAGGCACACGCATCCGTGCTCGACACCATTTGTCTTGCAGAGCGTGTCGCCCTCCGTCACGATGTGCTTCTCGCCGTCGATCGTGAACTCGAATTTTCCGCTCTTGACGTACGTGATCTGCGTGTGCGGATGATGGTGCATCGCGCCCACGGCACCTTTGGCAAATGTGTTCTCGACGACCATCAGATCATCGGAATACGCGAGCACTCTTTTCACGACGCCCTGTCCGTTGTCCTCCGGCTTTACATCCTTGTAGAAAACCCATCTTTGATTCTTCATAATCCTTCTCCTTTCTCAATTTATATCCTTCGGACACCTCAGATCCGCCGCCGTCACACATCGGTCAGCTGCTTTTTGGCGGCTTCGAGCCGGTAGTGCCGCGGCGTCGTGCCTGCGGACGCGCGGAAAATGCGGTGAAAATAACTTACATTTGCGTACCCGACCGCTTCGGCGATCGAAAGTACCGACATCGGCGTGTGAGTCAGCAGATAGCGGGCCTGCGAAAGGCGCCGTTCCTGAACGAGGTCGGTGAAGTTGCGCCCGAGTCTGCTTTTGATCATGCGCGAAAGCTGAAACGGGTCGTAGTGCAGATCCCGGGCCAGCGCGGAAAGCGACGCATCCCGGTAATGGCTGTCGACATAATCGAGAACCTGCATCATCAGCTCATCGCCTGCCCCGGCACCGACCTGCATGTAATCGGAAAGCTCCATCAGATACAGAAGAAGGAGACCGAACGTATTCTGCACGATCAGACGGGATCCGGGCTCGGACTTCAGCAGCTCGCAGATCAGATTTTCCATGAGATTCTGTACCGGCAGGACGTCCGCGGCGTGGAAAAGCAGAAACGAAGGCGCATCTGTCTTCTCGTCCGACGCGGCCGAATCGGAAAGCGTGCTGATGATAAAATCCCTGACGGCGTTTTTCTCGTCGGGAATCATGCGCAGGATATCGCTGAAGAACTCCGGCAGGATCAGAATATTCACGCCGATGTCCGTCTCGCCGGCCGGGTATACCTCCTGTGTCACGCGCTGGCTCAGCATCAGAAGCTCTCCGGCCTTCACGGTGATCTTTTCGCCGTTGACCACATGGCGCGTGGAGCCCTGGCACATGTACAGGACCTCCACGTAGTTGTGCCTGTGCTTCGGGAAATACGCGAAGCGGACATTTTTTCTGGCAGTTATGAGTCTTCTCTCCTCAGCGAGCCGGTGCACGTCGACGACGTCGTCTCCGGCTGACATATAAATTCCCTTTTCGATTTCAGCACCGGCCTTGAGCTTCTCCTCTTCAGGCGTCAAAACCGCGAGCTGATCCAGCAGATCCCGGCGCATTTTTCCTCTTTCTTTCGGCAGTCAGTCCTTGTCCACGGTAAATATATATGCCGTCACGGAATCATACGGCCTGCCCGGCCCGAACACCGGCTGCTTAAACGCCTTGTTGTTCGCGGAATCCGGGAAGCACTGCGGCTCGAGGCAGAATCCCGTGTAATTCTCATAGATATGTCCGCTCTTGCCCTTCTTGCCGCCGAGCCCGTTGCCGGTGTACAGCTGCACGCCCGGATCGTCCGTCATCAGCGTCATCGCGATGCCCGTTTTCTCACTGAACGCGTCCGCCGCCGTCGAGACAGCGCCGATTTCATCGTCCGGATTCAGGACAAAGTTGTGGTCAAAGCCGGACGAATCTCTGAGGACGTCGTAGGCCGGATCATTTGCCATGACTCCCTTTTTATACGCAGCGATGGCCGCACCAAGTTCTTTATACCGGCGAAAGTCAAGGACCGTGCCGTCCACATCTCTCAGCTCTCCGGTCGGAATGAGCCCGGAGTCGACCGGCGTGAACTGGTCCGCGCAGATTTTCAGCTTTATGCCGTCAAGGGTGCCCGAGCCCTCGCCGTTGAGATTGAAGTAGGAATGATTGGTGAAATTCACGAGCGTGTTCTTGTCCGATTCCGCGTGGTACTCCGTGACGATCTCGCCGCCCTCCGTCAGGCGCACATTCAGGCGCACCGAGAGCGTCCCCGGAAATCCCTGCTCCATGTCCGGGCACGTGATGAGCATCTCGACATAGTCGCAGGTATCCGAAGACCACGGGGTCTTGTGGACTCCTTCCGGCGCGTCGATGTGTCCCGCGTCCGCGATCGTCCACATCTTGGAATCCGTGCAGTTGCGGCCGCTGTGAAGATTGTTCTCACCGTTGTTCTTCTCGAGCTCGTAGCGCACGCCGTCGATCACCGTCGATGCGCCCGAGATGCGGTTGGCGTACCGCCCCACGGTGCTTCCCAGATGACCGCCGTTGTTTTCATACCCGGCCACGTCGTCATATCCCAGCAGCACATCAACCGGCTTCCCGTTCCTGTCCGGAACGATGATGGACTGGAAGATCGCGCCGTAGTCAAGAATCCGCAGTTTCATGCCGCTGCTGTTTTCCAGTGTGACGGCCGTCACGTCATGGCCGTCCTTCGTCTTCCCGAAATATTCCTTTTTCATGAAGGTTTCCTCCCTGAATCACGCAAATCCGCGGTCTGCCCGGCCGCAATATGCCTGTATTATATCACGATCCGCTTATCCTTTACTCTTCTTTGATGCCCGTCTCTGTAAACCACATGGCAAATGCGGACGGAATCGGAACTTCTTTTCCGGCGTCACGCGAGCTGACCCAGAGCCAGGTCCCGTTCTGCTTTTCCGGGTCATACGCACCAGCCGCATCCGCCACCGTCTCGGCCGCCCGGTCTGCGCTTCCGGCTCTCAGACCGCTGTTTTCGTCTGCCTGTCTCTCGCCCGGATCCCCGCGGTCTGCCACTTTCACCCGGTAGCAGATCATGTCCCAGATCACATGGGAAAAGACATGCTTCGCGTCGGGAAGTCTTTTTATATGAAGCGGCTCAAATCCGAAATCCTTTACAGCCTGAAGCGCCCCGTCTTCGCTCAGATGTCCCTCTTTTCCCGGAAATTCATAGAGCCCGGCCAGCAGTCCCTTTGCCGGCCGTCTGTGCAGCAGAAGATCGTCTCCGGCACCGATAATCAGAATCGTCCGCTTTTCCGTTCTCTTGGGAGCGGCTTTTTTCCGGACCGGGAGCTGCGAAGGTCTGTCCTCTCCCGCCTGTCTCGCCTCACACAGTTTTTCAAGCGGGCACTCCGCGCATCGGGGCGTCTTGGGGATGCAGATTTCCGAGCCGAGATCCATGAACGCCTGATTCAGATCGCCGAACCGATGATCGTCATTTTTCCCGGAAACAGAAGAAGAACCGGCCGCCTTGCCGGAACCAGAAGCAGAGTCCGCCTCAGCTCTCCCGGCGAGCGCCCCGTACGCCTGTGAGAGTCTCTCAAACACGGCGCGCTTTGTCTTCATGTCCATCACATCCGAGTCGTCATTGCCGAGGCGGCTCATGACGCGCATCTCGTTGCCGTCGACGGCCGGCACTGGCCTGCCAAACGCAATAGAGGCGATGGCACCGGCCGTGTAAAAGCCGATGCCGGGCAGACGAAGCAGCTCATCATACTCTTCCGGGAACTGTCCGCCGTAATCCCGCACCAGAACCTGCGCGCATTTCTTTAAGTTCCGGGCGCGCGAGTAATAGCCGAGTCCTTCCCAGAGTTTCATAAGCTCGTCGTCCGGCACCTCCGCGAGGGAAAAGACATCCGGCAGAGCCTCAGTAAAACGGTCGTAATAGCGGATCACGGCTCCGGCGCGCGTCTGCTGAAGCATGATTTCCGATATCCAGATCCGGTACGGGTCGCGTGTCCCGCGAAACGGAAGGACGCGGGCGTTTTCCCGGTACCAGGCGAGCAGAAGCCGCAGGGCCTGTCCCAAAGTTTTATCAGTCATAGAATTTCCTCAGTTTTAAATAGCATTTTCCATTCAGATGATATATAATTTCTCAGACTTGCGCCAGTACCGCATCAGCGCGGGTATGAATTTGACCGTTAATCGTGACAGCAAAGGAGGTTTTCAGTATGTTCAAAGCCAACCCGGATTATCTGCAGCTCCGCGGATCCTATCTGTTCTCAAACATCGCGAAAAAGGTGGCGGCCTACAAAGACGCCCACCCCGACGCTCCGATCATCAGCCTTGGCATCGGCGACGTGACACAGCCGCTGACTCCTACTGTCATCGCAGCTCTAAAGAAAGCCGTCGAAGAGCAGGCTCACGCCGAGACATTCCGCGGCTACACGCCGGATCTGGGATATAAATTTCTGCGCGACGCCATCAGCCGCGCCGACTTCGGCACGCGAGGCGTTGATATTTCACCGGACGAAATCTTCATTTCCGACGGCGCCAAGTCCGACTCCGGCAACATTCAGGAAATTTTCTCGCGCGACTGCCGTGTTGCGGTCTGCGATCCGGTGTACCCGGTCTACGTCGACACGAACGTGATGGCCGGCCGCGCGGGAACATATGATGAAAAGACCGGCACGTGGAGCAATATCATCTACATGCCGTGCCTCGCGGAAAACGGTTTCGCGCCGCAGCTTCCGGAAGAAATCCCGGACATCATCTATCTCTGCTTCCCGAACAACCCGACCGGCGCCGCCCTGAAAAAGGATGAGCTCCAGAAATGGGTTGACTTCGCGAATCAGCACAGAGCCGTCATTATCTATGACGCCGCGTATGAGGCGTACATCAGCGAAGACGACGTCCCGCACAGCATCTACGAGTGCGACGGCGCGAAGACATGCGCGATCGAAATCCGTTCTTTCTCAAAGACCGCGGGATTTACCGGTGTCCGCCTGGGATACACCGTCGTTCCGAAGGAGCTCAGAGACGAAAACGGCGTCGCGATGCGCGATCTGTGGGCCCGCCGCCACGGCACGAAATTCAACGGCGCACCGTACATTCAGCAGCGCGCCGGCGAGGCCGTCTACAGCAGCGAGGGCCAGAAAGAAATCCGCGGCCTCGTCGCTTACTACATGGAAAATGCGCGCATGATCCGGGAGGGTCTCACCGCGGCCGGCTTCACATGCAGCGGCGGCGTCAACTCGCCTTACATCTGGCTGAAGACCCCGGACGGCATGACGAGCTGGGCATTCTTTGACTATCTGCTTGACAGGGGACACGTAGTCGGCACCCCGGGATCGGGCTTCGGGCCGAGCGGAGAGGGGTATTTCCGGCTCACGGCATTCGGTTCGCATGAGAACACAAAGACCGCCATCGAGCGTTTTCAGCATCTTGACTGATTCATCAGAAAATACAGGGGAATTCTCGCAGCTTCGCGAAACCAAAAGAGGGGATTATTTTGAACAGGAAAAACCGAATCGTCATTTGGATTGCCGCTGCCGCCATCATTATCTTTCTGATCGCGGCCGCCCGCCTCACCACAGCCGAGAGCGTGAACGGCACGTTCTGGGCGCTGACACCGCCGCTCATCGCCATCATCCTGGCGCTTGCGACGCGGGAAGTATACAGTTCTCTGTTTCTCGGCATCGTGACCGGTGCCCTGCTGTATTCAGGCTTCAGCTTTGAGGGAACATTCAATCATGTCCTTCAGGACGGTCTGATCGGCGTTCTCTCCGACTCCTACAACGTCGGCATTCTGATCTTCCTCGTTGTGCTCGGCTGCGTCGTCGCCCTGATGAACCGCACCGGTGGCTCCGCCGCATTCGGCAGATGGGCTGCAAAGCACATCAAAACGCGCCGGGGCGCCATGCTCGCCACGACCGCTCTGGGCGTGCTGATCTTCATCGACGACTACTTCAACTGTCTCACCGTCGGCAGCGTCATGCGGCCGGTGACTGACAAACACAATGTGTCCCGGGCAAAGCTGGCGTACCTGATCGACGCCACCGCGGCGCCGGTCTGCATCATCGCGCCGGTCTCGAGCTGGGCGGCCGCTGTCTCCGGTTTTGTGCCGAACTCGGACGGCATCCGGATCTTTATCCAGACGATTCCGTTCAACTTCTACGCCCTGCTCACGATCTGCATGATGCTCGGCCTTTCCATTCTGCGGGTCGACTACGGCCCGATGCTCAAACATGAGCAGAACGCTCTGAAGGGCGACCTCTACACCACACCGGACCGCCCGTACGCCAACGCGGAAGACGAGGACAAGACGCACGGCCACGGACATGTGATCGATCTGATATTCCCGATCATCACAATCGTCATCTGCTGCGTGCTCGGCATGCTCTACTCCGGCGGGTTCTTCTCGGGGACGAGCTTCGTCGAGGCATTTGCCGCGAGCGACGCTTCCGTCGGCCTGTCTCTCGGCTCGATCTTCGCCCTGATCATCGTGATCGTGTTCTACTGCGTCCGCCGCTCGCTTTCCTTCAGCGAGTGCATGGACTGCCTTCCGGCCGGTTTCAAGGCCATGGTGCCGGCCATTCTGATTCTGACATTCGCCTGGACACTGAAGGCAATGACGGACAGCCTGGGCGCATCGGCATTTGTCAAGAGCGTCGTGACAAATTCCGCTTCCGGCCTGATCTCCATGCTGCCGGCCATCATTTTCCTGATCGCCGTGGGCATTTCGTTCGCGACCGGTACCAGCTGGGGAACCTTCGGCATTCTGATTCCGATCGTGGTAGACTGCTTCGAAGGCTCGGACTACACGATGATGATCATCTCGATGGCGGCCTGCATGGCGGGTTCGGTGTGCGGCGACCACTGCTCTCCGATTTCCGACACGACGATCATGTCGAGCGCCGGCGCGCAGTGCGCGCACATGAATCACGTGACGACACAGCTGCCGTACGCCATGACCTGTGCTCTGATTTCCTTCATCGGATACATCATCGCGGGCTTCACGAAGAACTGCCCGCTTTCGCTGGGCGTGAGTATCGGCCTGATGATCGGGCTCCTCGCGTTCCTGCGCGTGAGAGAAGACAAACGGGGGATTTCAGACTGAGCTGCTGAAGCTGCAGCCGGCCCTCCTGCATTTTTCTGATTTATTTATAATTGAAGAGGATTTTGAGTAATGAAAACGGATATGACCAAGGGCGGCATCTACGGAATCATTCTGCGCTTTACGATACCGCTGTTTCTGGGGAATGTCTTTCAGACGCTTTACAACATGGCCGACACCATCATTGTAGGGCGCACCGTTGGTGAGAACGCTCTGGCTGCCGTCGGATCGACCGGCACGGTTATGTTCCTCATGCAGGGGCTTGCCGTCGGTCTGACGACCGGGTTCACGGTGCTGACCAGTCAGGCTTTCGGCGCCGGAGATGAGAAGCGCATGCGCCACTCCGTCTCCAATTCGGTTCTCCTGTCTCTTATCTTTTCGGCGGCCATCACGGCCATCTTTGTGATCGCCATGCGGCCGCTTCTGCACCTGATGAACACGCCGGACAACATTTATGAGGACGCCTACACGTACATCATCATCATCGCGTGGGGACTCACCTGCTGTGTGGCCTACAATCTCGGGAGCGCCATGCTGCGCGCCGTGGGCAACAGCCGCGTGCCGCTCTACACACTGCTGTTCTCGGCCGGCCTCAACGTGGTGCTGGATCTTGTCTTCATCATCAATTTCCACCTGGGCGTCGCCGGAGCGGCTCTGGCCACGGACGTGTCACAGGGGCTCTCCTCGATTCTGTGCTTTGTGTACATTGCCAGAAAAGAGAGATCTCTGATCCCCCTTCGCGGCGAGTGGCGCATCTACAAAAAGGACACCGGCGTGCAGATGCAGGTCGCTGTCCCGATGGCGCTGCAGTTCGGCATCACGGCCTCCGGCACGATGATCATGCAGTCGGCCATCAACCTGTTCGGTTCGACCGCCGTCGCTGCCATCACGGCCGCCGGCAAGATTCAGAACATTCTGACACAGGGCATGGTGTCCATGGGCCAGACGATGGCCTCTTTCTGCGGACAGAACTTCGGCGCCGGAAAATTTTCCCGCGTGCGCAAGAGCGTCCGCGCGGCCTTGACCATCGAAGTCATCTACAGCCTGGTGAGCGGCGCTCTGGCTCTTCTCCTGACGCCGCATCTGCTCGGATTCTTCTTTGACGCCGAAGCGGATATTCCGTCGCTGCTGCCGTGGGCGAACGCCTACATCGGCCTCTGCGTGACCTGCTATATTCCTCTGTCGATGATCTTTATCTTCCGCAATGTCATGCAGGGATGCGGCTACGGTCTTCTGCCGATGCTGGGAGGCGTCGTCGAATTCGTGAGCCGCCTGCTGATGGCGGTACTCGCCATGACGACGCTGAATTCCACATTTGCCATCGCGTGCGATCCGTTCGCCTGGCTCACCGCCGGGATCTTCACCGGGGTGGCCTATCTTTTCGTTATGAAGGACATCCGCCGGAAACACGGCGAGGGCGTCCCCGACGAGGAGAGAGCCGCCGCGTGAACGGTCCGCCGGAAGCAGTACGCTTTCCGGTATGTACAAAAATAAGTCAGGGGCACGCGCCTCACGGCTTCATGCCTCTGACCACAGTCCCTTCGCCGAACTTCTCGTCGAGTTCCCGGCGCATACTATCCAATTTGTCCTGTTTTGCTTTTTTGGCGCGCTGCTGCTTTTCGTCAGCTTCGCGCTTTTTCTTTTGCCTGTCGTCTTCTTCGAGCTGCCGCGAAAGATCCGCGAGATTCATCTGATAAAACTCGCCGCTCTCGAGCCTGGTGGCGCCCACGCCGACAAGTCTGACCTTCAGCCCTGCGTGAAAATATCCGCCGTCGCCGCCGCACATCTGCCAGTAGCCGCTGATGGCCGCCTCGCTGATGGATTTTGCGTCGTTTACCGGATCCTTGAGGCTGACGCTGCGCGAATGGCGCCTGAAATCGTCCGTCTTCACCGTGACCGTGATGGTCCTGGCAAATACGGCGTCCTGCCTCAGGCGCTTCGAGACGCGCTCCGAGAGTTCCCGGATCACGTCTTCCGCCTGTTTTTCGTCGCCGGACCCCAGGTCCGACGCGACGGTCGTCTCAGCGGACATGCTGATGGCGCCGCGGTCTTCCGTGTGCACGACGTCCGAGCCGCGCCCGTTGGCGCTCTCGTAGATGTAGAGCCCTCCTTTTGCGCCCAGACTTGCCTTCAGCACTTCCGGGTCCATCGCGGCAGCCTGACCGATCGTCGCGGCCCCGAGGCGTCTCAGCTGCTGCGCGGTCGAGGGACCGGCGCCGTAAAGCGCTTCGACCGGCAGAGGCCACATTTTGGACGGAACTTCCTCCGGGAACAGAGTGTGCGTCTTGTCCGGTTTCGCGAAATCGCTCGCCATTTTCGCCAGGAGCTTGTTGCTGGACACGCCGACATTTACCGTGAATCCCAGTTTCTCGCGCACCTCTCTTCGGATCTCATCGGCCGCGCGCACGCCCCAGACGCGGCTGCTCTCACCGGGCGCGCCAAAGCGCCCGGCTGTGTCCGTCATGTCGAGAAAACACTCATCGATACTGATCTGCTCCTGGATGGGCGAAAAAGTGCGCAGCAGCTGCATCAGTTTTTCCGACTGTTCGCGGTAAAGTTCAAAATCCGGCGGCTCGATCACAAGATTCGGACAGATGCGCAGCGCTTCCGCCACTGTCATCGCCGTGTGGATTCCCATCTTTTTGGCCGGAAGTGATTTCGCGGTCACGATTCCGTGGCGCTTTTTTTCGTCGCCGCCGATGATGGACGGAATCTGACGCAGATCCGGCGCTTTCGGGTTTTCCCGCAGCTTTTTCACCGCCGTCCAGGACAGAAAGGCGCTGTTCACATCAACATGAAATATCGTTCTCTCCGTCTGCTTTTCCTCCTAACGCCGCAAAATCAATGTTCGACAGCACAATCGCCGCGAACATGATCGCGCAGCCGGCCAGTTCCCGGCCCGACAGCTCCTGCCCCTGAACGAGCCAGCCCGCGAGTGCGCCGAACACACTCTCGAGGCACATCGCCAGACTCGCGACGGTCGGGTTCAGATTCCGCTGCCCCACAATCTGAAGCGTATACGCGACGCCGGTCGAGAGCACGCCCGCATACAAAAGCGCGGGCAGAGCGGCCACAATCGACGTGATTGAAGGTTTCTCAAAGACAGCCATGAATACCGTCGCGATCAGCCCCATGGAAAATGTCTGCCACCACGACAGGCGGATTCCATCCACCAGCTGCACGCTGTAATTGATCGAAAGAATCTGAAATGAAAAGAACACCGCGCTTGCCAGCGTCAGCAGATCGCCATACCCGAAGCCGGACTCGCCCGGCTTCATGCACAGCAGATAGAGCCCGATCACAGAGAGCGCGACGCAGATCCATACCTTGACACTCGGAAATTTCTTCGCAAAAATTGAGAAGACGGGCACCAGAACCACATACATCGCCGTGATAAAGCTGGATTTGGCCGTCGTCGTGTAGTGGATTCCGGACTGCTGCAGATAACTGGCGGCAAAAAGAAGCGTTCCGCAAAGAAAACCCAGGCCGATCAGACGGCGCCACTGCAGCGCATTCTGCGGCTTCGCCGTCCGCCCGGTTCGTTTCATCAGCGCTCTGTCATTGGCCCTGACGACAAAGTACAGAAACACGATGCCGATCCATCCGCGGCCGGCCAGGAATGTGTACGGCCCGATTATTTTTGAGCCCTCGCTCTGCGCGACAAATGTCGTTCCCCACAGAAATGCCGCGAAAACGAGCGCGAGCGTGTTGATGATTTCCTTCTTCTTGCTGCTCACAGACTTTCTCCCGATTGAAACACCGCCTTAACGGCGGTTGTTCAGAACAGTGTAACACAAATCCTTCTTTTCCTGAATTCAAAAAAGCGCACCAGACACCCGATGCGTCTGATGCACTTATAAAGCTGTCTGTCCGGCTCCGCCGGTCCATTTGTCATGAATTTTCTTCGACTGCCTCGTTCTTCGGAAAGATAACCGTAAAGGTACTCCCTTCGCCGGGCCGGCTGCTCAGCTTTATCTGTGCGTTCTGCAGCATGGCCGCGTGTTTTACGATGGCAAGTCCGAGCCCGGTGCCGCCGATTTCCCGCGACCGGCTCTTGTCGACCCGGTAGAATCTCTCGAAAATGCGGGACTGATCTTCCTGCGGAATGCCGATGCCGTTGTCCGCAACCTCGAGGATGACTCCGCGCGAATCGGCGCGGAGGCCGACTCTGACTTCGCCGCCCTCTCTGTTGTACTTGATCGCGTTGTCGACAAGGTTGAAGATAATGCTCTCGGTCAGCCTCGGAACCCCCTCGTAGATAACTTCGCCGTCCGCGTTCATGTACACGCTGACGTGCTTCTTTGCCGCCTCCTGCGACAGGCTCTCGATGACCTTGTCCGTGAGCAGACACATATCAATACTTTCCCGGTTCATATCAACTGCCCCTTCGTCAAGATGCGAGATATAGAGAATGTCCTGGACCAGCGTGATCATCCGCTGAGCCTGGGTGTAAATCAGGTGCACGAATTTTTTCTGGTCCTCCGGTCTTACGCCGCCCTGCTCAAGCATCTCGGCGCACCCGGAAATCGTGTGGAGCGGCGTCTTGAGCTCATGGGACACATTTGCCGTGAATTCGCGGCGCATCTGTTCGGCGTTCTCTCGCTCCGTGACATCAAAAAGCAGAACAACCATTCCGATGGCCTTTCCGCCTTCCATGACAGGCGTCACGTCGATCTGATAGCTGCGGCCTTCGTACAGGAGAACCGTCTCGCCGTGCTCTCCTTCAACGGCCTGCTTCAGGACATCGCGGAACTTTTCGCGGCGCTCCAGCGCCAGGATGTCCGTGCCGATGCCGACATCGCCGACATTCATCAGCTTCGCGGCCTTTTTGTTGATGTTCAGAACCCGGCCCTCTTCGTCGAGCAGAATCAGTCCTTCGGCCATATGCTGCGTGACCGCCGTGAAATCCCGCTCTATCCTGACGAGCCGTTTCTTCTCTATGTCAATCTGCTTCTGCTGGCTGTAGATGTGCTTTAACAGCGGTGTGATTTCCTCGTATTCGTTGTTCTCCATCGGATGATCGAGATCGAGCCTGTTGAGCGGCTCTGTGATCCGCTTTGCGACATGTCTCGCCGCGAACCACATGCAAGCCATGAGAAGCAGAATCAGAAATAAAATAAAAGGGACCATTCCCGCCGCGATGTTGAGTGCGGTGTCGCGCGGCTCCGCGACCCGAAGCACCGAGCCGTCGTCAAGTCTGACGGCACAGTATACCATCGACTTTAAGAGTGTTCCCGAAAAGCGGATACTGACGCCCTCCCCCTCTTCCAGGGCATCCTGTACCTCCGGACGGTCCGCGTGATTCTCAAGCGTCGAAGCGTCTGCTTCGCTGTCATACAGAACCTCACCGTCCCCCGCAATAAGAGTCACGCGCGTGCCGTCAAGCTCAAGGCCCTGCAGATAAGCCTCCCCCTGTGCCTCGACGCCCTGCGCGGCCAGATGCGCTTCGGCCTTCACCTGATTTGTCTGGATCACGCCGAAATAGTTGTACAGGATTCCGAGAACCGCCGCGAATGACGCAATCACCGCGATGGTAATCAGAATCAGCATGTGTTTGAAAATCTGTTTCGTCATGAAGCAGGAGCCTCCAGCTTATACCCCAGTCCTCTGACCGTCTGAATCAGACTGCCGTACGGTCCCAGCTTCGTGCGAAGCGTCCCGATGTGCACGTCGACCGTCCGTGTATCGCCGGTATATTCGGAATTCCACACGCGGTTCAGCAGCGCCTCGCGGTCAAACACACGGCCCGGGTATTCCATGAACAGCTCCAGCAGACCGTACTCTTTCAGCGTCAGATCCACTTTCTTTCCGTCGACCGTCACCGTGTGCTCAGTCCGGTTTATCTGAACGCCCTCCGCTCTCAGAATCGGCTCTTCGTCCGCCTTGCCGGATGTGCGGCGCAGAACGGCCCGCACACGCGAAACCATTTCCATCATGCCGAACGGCTTGACCAGATAATCATCTGCCCCCAGGTCAAGCCCCCGCACTTTGTCGAATTCCGTCCCCTTCGCAGTTGTCATGATCACGGGGATGCTCGCGCTGGCAGGATCCGATTTCAGTTTTCTGAGAATGGTAATTCCGTCATCCCCGGGAAGCATGATATCCAGCAGGACCAGCTCCGGTTTCCGCGAAGCCAGTGCCTGAAAGAAACTCTTGCCGTCCGTGAACAGTTCAACCCCGTATCCCGATGTCTCCAGTGCGTATGCCTCCAGATTGCCGGCGGCCTCGTCATCCTCAACACAATAGATCATGTAACAGCCCTCACTTTGTATTTCCTTCCAGAACCCCTGTCACGGAGAAAATGACCCACTGCGCGATATTGACCGCGTGATCGCCGATGCGCTCGAAATACTTCGAAATCATCAGCAGATCCAGTGTCTTCTCGAGTCCTTTTTCGTCCGTCTGGATGCTCTTCGCGAGCTCCCTCTTTATTCTATCAAAATCATCGTCAACTGTGTCGTCTTCTTCGATGACTTTGCGGGCCGCTTTTTCATCCCTCTTGACAAATGCATCCACTGCCCCGCTCACCATGCGGCTCGCGGCCTGTCCGAGTTCAAGAATCGAATCCGTGTCATCAGACGCCTTGATATTCTGCATGGACACGATTTCCGCGATGTCTTCCGACTGATCGCCGATTCTCTCCAGATCCGATACCATCTTGAGTGCCGAAGAAATCATGCGCAGATCCGTCGCAACCGGCTGCTGCGAGAGCAGGAGCTTGAGACACATGTCCTCGATCTCGCGCTCCTTGTGGCTGATTTCGGTGACAATCGCCGAAACGTCCTTCTTTCCGTCCGGATCGCCCTTCATCAGGGCCCGGATCGCCGTGTTCATGGCATCCTCGCAGAGTGATCCCATCAGGATCATCTCCCGGTTCAGATTGTTCAGTTCTTCGTCGAATTTGAGTCTCATCAGCCAAACCTCCCTGTGATATACCGCTCTGTGCGCGGATCCGCCGGCGTCGAGAAAATGCGGTCCGTGCGGCCGAACTCAACCATCTCGCCCAGAAGGAAGAACGCCGTCTTGTCAGAAATACGCACGGCCTGCTGCATGTTATGCGTCACGATGATGATGGTGTACTTTTTCTTGAGTTCCTGTGCCAGGTCCTCGATCTTCGACGTCGAAATCGGGTCAAGCGCACTCGTCGGCTCGTCCATCAGAATAACCTCCGGCTGCACAGCCAGAGTGCGCGCGATGCAGAGTCTCTGCTGCTGTCCGCCGGAAAGCCCCAGAGCACTCTTGTACAGACGGTCCTTGAGTTCGTCCCAGATTGCCGCCTGCTTCAGACTCGTCTCCACGATCTCGTCGAGCTTCGCCTTGCTGCGGACTCCGTTGATGCGCGGTCCGTAGGCCACATTGTCGTACACCGATTTCGGGAACGGATTCGGCTGCTGAAAAACCATGCCGACCCGGCGCCGCAGCTCGATGGCATCCAGATCTTTGTAGACATCTGCGCCGTCCAGCTTCACGGTGCCGGTGATCTTCACGTTTTTCTCGAGATCGTTCATGCGGTTCAGCGTCTTGAGAAACGTCGACTTGCCGCATCCCGAAGGCCCGATCAGCGCTGTGATCTCGTTCTTCGCGATGTCCAGACTGATGCTCTTGAGCGCCTGAAACGTCCCGTACCACAGATCCAGATCCTTGATGACAAATTTATTTTCTGACTCATTTTCCATGATTTCCCTCTTCCGTCACGATTCACCGGTTGACTTCTTGTTTATCCGCCATGTGAGAACACGAGCCGTGATGCTGAAACCGAGCGTCATCAGAACCAGAATCATAGCGGCTACATTGGCGATTTCCGTCGAATTGGCATTCAGAGCGCCTTCCGTTCTGAGCACCCAGATGTGCAGGGCCAGGGTCTCGCCGGGCCGCATCGGGTTCAGAGGACAGGTTATGGACGTCAGGTTCCAGTTCGTCCAGTTGAGAACTGTGCTCTGTCCTGATGTGTACAGCAGAGCGGCCGCCTCGCCGAAACCTCGTCCGGCCGCCAGAATCACGCCCGTGATGATGCGGGGCATTGCCGCCGGCAGCAGTACTGTCGTGATGGCTTTCCAGTGCGTCGCTCCGAGCGCCATGCTGCCCTGCTTATAGCTCTTCGGCAGCGAGCGGATCGCATCCTCTGTCGTCGTCGTGATGGACGGCAGGCTCAGAATGCTGACGGCAAGCGCACCGGCGAGCAGGTTCCATTGAAACCCGAATGTCAGAATAAACACCAGATAGCCGAACAGGCCGACCACGATGGAAGGCAGAGATGAAAGCGCCTCCATACTGACGCGCAGCGTCTTTGTGAACTTGTTCTCACCCGCGTACTCTGCCATGTAGATTCCGGCGCCCACGCCGATCGGGACGCTGATTAACAGCGACCAGAACACCAGATATATTGTGTTGAAAAACTGATTTCCGATACCCTGATTCGTAAAGGAAAGATACTCCGGCTTCAGGTCGCGAATTCCTGAGAAAATGATGTATCCGGCCAGAAAAATCAGAAGAACCAGGAATATTCCGCCTACTGCGTACATAAGCCCGGTCATGAAGCTGTTGACCGCCTTGGCTCTCCGGATTCTGTTTCTTGAACTCTCATCCATAGAATTTTCCTCTAATACTGCGCCGCCAATTTACCTGCCTGTCAGTTTTTTCTGACTTCTGCCAGAAATCACATGAATGATAAGAATGCAGACAATCGAAATGATAAACAGAAGAAGCGCCATGGACCACAGCGCCATGTTCATCTCGCCTCCGTTGGCCGAGTTGCCCATATCCGAGGCGATCGCCGCTGTGAGGTTGTTCGTCGGGGAAAGAATGCTGTCCGGGAACGCCCTGGTCTTGCCGATGACCATGGCCACCGCCAGTGCCTCGCCGAAAGCTCTCGCCAGCCCCAGAATGACACCCGTCAGAATTCCCGGCATCGCCGCCGGCAGACTGATGTGCCAGATCATCTGCCATCTCGTCGAACCGAGGCCGTACGCCGCTTTCCGGTAATTGTCCGAAACAGAGCGGATGCTGTCCGCCGACACCGTCGTGATCGTCGGGAAGATCATAACCGCAAGGACAATTCCCGCGGCCAGAACGGAATACCCGCCCTTTGGCGCATTGAATGTGTCGCGGATCCAGGGAACCAGAACCGTCATTCCGACCCAGCCATATACAACCGAAGGAATCCCTACAAATATCTCGACGGCCGGCTGAAACAGCTTTGTCCCCAGATCAGGCGCAATTTCTGTGATCAGAACCGCCGCTGCGATGGAGAACGGCACGCTGATCAGCAGAGCCAGTCCGCAGGTCGAAAGCGATCCGACAATGTAGACAGCCGCTCCGACTCCTCCGCCGGACTCACCGACAGAATCTTTCGGCGACCAGTCCGACGAGAACAGAAACTCAAAGATGGAGTGATGATACTCGGTAAATGTCGCCGAACCGCGGACGATCAGGAACAGTCCGATAATCAGCGTCAGCACGATGAGGAATCCGCCGCACACTGTCACAAGAATCCGGCCGGCATATTCGTTCTTGAATTTGTTCATGTATTCCCTTCCTTGCCCGACAGGCTGAATAGACACAATGACCTCATCCCCTCCGGAGGGCACACTGCCCTCCGGAAAGAATGAGTTCAAGTCTTTTTTCATGTCTGCGAATTATTCGTGAGATGCGATTGCAGTATCCGACATCTTCGATGTAACACCGTAGCCCATGCTCTCAAGTTTTGTCGAATAGGTGTCGCCCATCATGTAGCTGATGAATGCTTCAGCCGCTGTGTTGTCAGCGTCTTTCCTGGTGTACATGTGCTCGTATCCCCACACCTTGTAAGTGCCGTTGTAAGTGTTCTCAAGTGTCGGAGCAACACCGTCGATAGAAACTGCCTGAACTTCGGTGTTGTTTACCAGATAGGAAAGAGCCACATATCCGATCGCGTTTGCGTTGTCCTGTACATTCTGAAGCAGGGTTCCGGAATCGTCCGTCTCAAGAGCCGACGCAGAAGCCTCTTCCGCTCCGTTCAGAGCATATGTCTTAAAAAGAGCGCGGGTACCGGATGATGACGGTCTTGTGATCAGCATGATATCTTCATCCGGACCGCCGACCTCACTCCAGTTTGTAATTTCGCCCGTAAAAATCTTGACCAGATCATCTGTTGAGAGATTGGTAACGCCCAGATCCTTGTTGACGATCGCTGCCATCGTGATGGTGCAGACCTGATGGTCTTCCAGCTGTGCCGCCGCGTCTGCATCAAGTTTTTCCTCGGCAAATACATCCGAGTTTCCGATGTCGACAGCACCGTCGCTCACCTGCTTTAAGCCCTGGCCGGAACCGCCGCCGGTTACGGAAATCACACAGTCCGGATTCTCCGCCATAAAAGCGTCCGCGGCATCCTGAACCAGCGGAAGCAGCGCGGAAGAACCGGCCGCCGTGATCTGTCCGGAAACTTTCTCGGCCGCAGCCGTTGTCGTTGTGGCTGCTTTCGTGGTGCTCGCTTTTGTAGTGGCAGCTGCCGTTGTGGTTGTGGCCGCCGCACTTGTCCCGGCAGTCGTTGTCGTTGAAGAGGCTGAACCGCAGCCGACAGCTCCCGCTGCCATAACACCTGTGAGAACCAGTGCTGTCATCTTAAGAACGTTTTCCCTTGTCATACTTCTTATCCTCCAAGTCCAATCATTCACAGCAAGACTTCTCCGGTCCGCCCCAGCGGACGCTGTGAACACAGTTTTCCGGAATTTCCGCGGACGTCCGTCTTTGTCCGCCTCTCTTCCGGTACGGTTAAACCATACCGCCGCTATGTAAAGTCCGCTTCTTCATTCCATTAAAATTTATGTAAATTGCGTATTGCCTTTACAAAACGCAAAAATAAGCACCGGAGCCGCCATGTAAGCGGTTCCGGTGCCATTTGTCATCAGCATCCGTGTGTCAGGTTTTTGTATTCAAATCAGACAACTTTACAAAATCTTTGCCTTTCAGACGTTCACGCCGTACTCCTCGCGCACAAACTTTTTAAATACAGGGATGGAACGCTCTACTTTTTCTGTGTCGATGCAGTACGCCATGCGGAAGTACCCCGGAACGCCGAAATCATCGGACGGAACGAGAATCAGGTCGTAGTTCTTGGCCTTCATGCAGAACGCTTTGGCGTCATCCTCGAGCGCTTTCGGAAAGATATAAAAAGTTCCGCCCGGCTTTACAACCGTAAAGCCCATTTCCTTCAGCGCTTTGTAAAGTATGTTCATGTTGGTCTCGTAAACCGAAAGATCGCTGGTCTTGTCGAGAACCTGGGCAACTGCGAGCTGCGACGTCGAGGACGGGCAGTTGTGGCCGATCCCGCGGCTGATCTGTCCGCAGATAACAGCGAGAATGTCCGCGTCGGTCGCCTTCGGGTTCACAGCGAGATACCCGATGCGCTCGCCCGGGAGCGAAAGGCTCTTGGAAAATGAGTAGCAGGTCAGCGTGTTGTCATAGAACTTTGCCGGATACGGACTGTCCGCGCCCTTGAAGACAATCTCGCGGTACGGCTCGTCGGAGATCAGGAAAATGTCGTGCCCGTATTCTTTCTGCTTTGCGCGCATGATGTCAGTCAGCTTCTGAATCGTCTGTGTGCTGTACGCGACGCCGGACGGGTTGTTCGGGCTGTTGATCAGAACCGCCTGTGTCTTCGGATTGATGATCTTTTCAAATTCGTCAAAATTGATCTGGAAATTCTCGGTGTCAGCGGGAACCAGACGCATAATGGCGCCCGTGCGGCGGATATACTCCGCATATTCCGGGAAGAACGGCGCAAAAACGATAATCTCGTCGCCCGGCTGCGTCACGAGGCGGAACGCGTGCGCCAGAGCTCCGGCCGCGGCGATCGTCATGAAGATGTGCTTTGTCTCATAATTCATGCCAAATCGTCTGTTGAGACTCTCCGCCACGGCGCTGCGGACTGACTCGATTCCGAGCGACGGGCTGTAGCCGTGAAGGTAATTCGACGGTTTCGTGCGGTACAGGTCGACGACAACGTCCGTGTAATCCTGCGGACACGGAACGCTCGGGTTGCCGATAGAATAATCGAACACGTTCTCGTAGCCGATCTCTTTGCCGCGTGCCGTGGCGTATTCGCTCAGTTCGCGGATGACTGATTTTCCCTGAAGCATAGCCTTGTACGATTCGTTGATCATTTGTCCTGTACCTCCTTATTGCAGATATGACCAGGTTTCTGGCCTTTTTCCAGTCTGCCGATATCATCCCACAGCATCGCATACCCTCTCTTCATCGAAGAGGTCGTTATGCCGCCGATGTGGCAGCTGAATACAATTTTGTCCAGCACCGCGTCTCCCAGCCGGAAGATGGCGTTGTCTTTACTCACCGGCTCGCCCTCGACGCAGTCGAGCCCCGCGCCTGCGATTTTCCCGGACGCGATGGCGCGTCCCAGTGCTTCTGTCCCGACCAGTTCGCCGCGGGAGGTGTTGATCAGATACGCTCCTTTTTTCATGCGGCCAAAAAACGCGTCATCTGCCATGTGTATCGTCTCCGGCGTGACGGCGACATGGAGACTCACAATGTCCGATGTTTTGAGAAGCTCATCCATAGAGAGATACGTCACGCCGAGTTCTCTCTCCTGCTCTTCGCTCCTGCGGCTGCGGCTGTTGTAGACGACCTTGCAGCCAAATGCGTTCAGCAGTCTGGCCGTCGCTTTTCCGATGTCGCCGAGTCCGATGATTCCGACCTGACAGTCCGCGAGCTCGCCGAGCCCTGTCATGAAATAGGCTTCTTTCGTCTGGATCTGCTTTCCTTCCCGAAACGCCCTGTCGTCGTGAATCACGTGTTTCACGCAGCCGAGCATCAGCAGGACGGCCTGTTCGGCTACCGCTGTGGCATTCATGCCCTTGCAGTTGCACACATACACGCCGTGTTCGGAAGCCGCCTGAACATCGACGCCCTGATAGCCCACGCCCTCAGAGTGAATCATCTTCAGATTCGGCATGCCTTCGATCAGCTTACGGCTCACACTGCCGATGGCATCGACCACGATGACTTCCGCGCTGCTCTCAGCCGCCAGAATTTCTTCATCCGGCGTGCCGAGCGGCACATACGTGAACGTATGCCCCGCATACACTTCCGGATCCGTGTGAGCCTCAAGGCGCCCCTCTTTGCCAATGACAAGTATCCGCATCTCTCCTCCTCTCTTCTGTCATTTTTTCTTTTTACTGACAACTTTACCACGATATTTTCCAAGTGTCATTAGTTGTAAAGTGTCACAGTAACAGAGTGCCACAGTAAACGCACACACAAAAAAAGCCCCTGCCGTCTCAGGCAAGGGTTAAAGAGGGGGAAAGTATGAAATTATATGTCCGGATGAACGCGTTTGGGGGAACGCTTTTGTTGTTCATCCTTATGTCTGATACTATACAGGGAAATTGTGATTCAAATTTGTCACGCTTATTCTTCTTTTGTGAAAGTGAAAAAGATTTCCTGTCTATTTAATTAATAAAAAATAAACCGATCAGACGGAATTTTGATTATCGGCCTGCTGTTTTGCATTTAAACGGCAAAATGAAACGGCCGCTACTCGCTGAATGCAAATAACGACCGCTTCACTCGTTCGAACTATTCACTTGTTTCTACCTCTTTGTCTTCCTGTTGCTTTCCGGGAAGACCCTTTGGTGGTGGAAGGATGCCAGCCTTCCTGTTGCTTGTTGCTGTAACTTTGCTTTCGCTTTTGAATTTAAGGACATTTGTTTTTTGAAAAATCTCTCTGGAAATTTTCACGTTAGTGCATTTCCTTTGATTTTTTTCTTCCTGCAGATCCCTACTTTTTTGTCCCCTTTGGCCTCTTTTTTCGTTCCGACCAGCTGTTATCAGAACCAATCCGTTTTAACTTTCGTTTACTCCAAAGGTTTTCTCGCTACAGCTTCAGGTTCTGCTTTTCTCGGTTAGCATCATTAAACGGCAACGGTACCAACCTCCTTCAAAATGGAATTCTGAATCTTTTCTTCGGTGAAAGGCGGCTGCCTTTCTAAGATTCTTCTTTCCTTTTGCTGATTATAAGATAGCATGCTTTTTGGTATTTGTCAATACTATTTCGCGATTTTTTCAAAAAATATTTTAATTTGTTTTTAATTTCAACATTTATTCTGAATATTTAGCGCGTAAATATTCGGCTTGCGCGGCCTGTGCCGTGAAGCCGAATATTCTGAATTATTGATCCTGCTTCTTGGTGACGATCTTTTCCGCTTCCATCACCTGCGTCAGAGACGGTGTCGGCGTCTCATCGCCCGAATCAAACGGTCCTTTTCCGCCTGACACTTCTTTCAGCGTCTGCTGCATATGAATGATCCGGGCGGCCTCTTTCATCAGATAGTGATCGGTTTCGATCAGCTCTTCCGCGGAGATGTCCGTCATCAGCCAGTCCTTGATCATGGACGCCACGCCGCCGCAGAAAAAGTACGATCCGGTCCGGATCACCTGGTCGTCGCAGGCCGGGAAGAGAATCTCGGCGTAGCACTCTACCAGCGGCATCATGCTCTCAATAAACGTGTCCCGGAAGGAATTCTGCCCGCTGTAGGAAAAAACTGACCGGTAGTAGGTGCGCTCGGAAGCGAGATACTTGAGCAGCGCATCGATCATGTTCATAAAGTTCTTGTAGCCGACCTCTGCCGCCTTGTCCATGAACTCGTGGCGGAAGATCCAGCTGACGAGATCGTATTTGTCACGGAAATGATAGTAGAAGCTTTTTCGCGTGATTCCGCAGTTTTCACAGATTTCCCCGACGGAAATCTTTTCAAATTCCTTGCCCTCCGTCAGCTTCTTCAGGCTTTCCGCTATTGCTTCTCTGGTATTGCTTTTTTCCATAAGCGCCTCATTTCGTCCTTAGTATTCTCATGGCGTTCAGAATACAGATCACCGACACGCCCACATCGGCGAACACGGCCTCCCACATATTGGCGACCGAAAACAGACTCATCACCATCACCACAATCTTTACCACCAGGGCAAATATGATGTTCTGATAAACAATCCGCATGGTCCGGCGGGCCAGCTTCACCGTCTTCGATACTTTGCGCGTGTCGTCGTCCATCAGCACGATGTCCGCCGCCTCAATCGCCGCGTCGCTTCCCATGCTCCCCATGGCAAATCCGACATCGGCCCGCGTGATAACCGGCGCGTCGTTGATGCCGTCACCGACAAATGCCAGCCGGCTCTTTTTGTCCTCGCGCGCCAGAAGTTCCTCGACTTTGCTTACTTTGTCGCCCGGCAGAAGGTCTGTATAAACCGTGTCGATTCCCAGCTCTTTTGCCACAGCCTCGCCGGCTTCCCTGCGGTCTCCGGTGAGCATGACCGTATTCGTGACGCCCTCGGCGTGCAGTTCTTCAATGGCCTTTTTCGCCTCTGGTTTTATTATATCGGAGATCACGATTGTTCCAAGATATTTTTTGTCTTCAGACACATAGACGACAGTGCCGGCTTCTGAGACATCCGGAACGGAAATTCCCTCGGCGTCCATCAGTTTGCGGTTGCCGGCGCAGATTTCTTTTCCGTTCATGACGACCGCGACACCGTGGCCTGCGGTTTCTCTGTTCTCCGTGATCTGAGAAGCATCAGCCGTCTTTCCGCGCTCTGCGTACGCCCGGCGGATGGATTCCGCCACCGGGTGCGTGGAATACTGTTCCGCGCTGGCTGCTTTCGCCAGCAGCTCTTCTTCGTCGACACCGTCTGCCGGCAGGATTTTCGTCACAGAAAACTCGCCTTTGGTAAGTGTGCCTGTCTTGTCGAACACAACGGTCTTCAGCTTCGCGGCGGCCTCAAGATAGTTGCTCCCCTTGATAAGAATTCCCATGTGGGACGCCGAGCCGATCCCGCCGAAAAACGTGAGCGGCACGGACAGGACAAATGCGCACGGGCATGAAACCACCAGGAAAATGCAGGCGCTCTTCAGGCCCTGCTGCCACGTCGCGCCGCCGATCAGCGGGAGCAGGATGGCGACCGCCACCGCCGCGAACACGACGACGGGCGTGTAATATCTCGCGAAACGCGTCACAAAATTCTCGGTGCGGGCCTTACGGTCGGAAGCATTTTCCACGAGATCGAGAACCCGGCTGACGGTCGAATCTTCGTATGCTTTTTCCGCCCGGATTTTCAGCACGCCGGAGCCGTTCACGCAGCCGCTGAAGACTTCGTCGCCGACGTGAGCGGAACGCGGAACCGACTCGCCGGTCAGAGCCGCCGTGTCGAGCATCGACTCGCCTTCCGTCACCACACCGTCGAGCGGAATTCTCTCGCCCGGGCGCACCACGAAAATATCGCCGATCTGAACTTCTTCCGGATCAACCTGTTCCAGCTTTCCGCCGCGCTCGACATTGGCAAATTCCGGCGCGATATCCATCAGGGCCGTGATGGAACGGCGCGACTTGTCGACGGCGAAATCTTCAAAGAATTCACCGACCTGATAGAAAAGCATGACAGCCACGGCCTCGGAATACTCGCCGATTGCCAGTGCCCCGAAAGTCGCCACCATCATCAGAAAATTTTCATCAAATATCTGACCGTGCCGGATATGGATGACAGATTTGCGGATCACCTTCCACCCTACCATGATATAGGGAATCAGGAAAAGAAGCAGATTTACCGGGAAAAAGTTCAGCGCTTTCCCGGGCCCGACATGGAGCACAATCATAATCAGCACATATATAATGCCGGTAAGGCAGATCCATCTGAGTTGTTTTTTTTGTTTCTCGTCCATACGTTTCACCTTCTCCCGCTCACAACGCCGTCACCGGCAGAATCTGCAGAGCGTCATCTCTTGATCGCAAACTCCGGCTCTATTCTTTTGGCAGTCTTTTCGACAGTATCAAGAAGCGCATCGTCGATCGTATCCGCCTCAAGGATCATTTTCTGCGTCATGAAATTTATCTGTGCCTTAAGTCCTGGCATCTCATTCAGAGCCGTCTCAACTTTAGCTGCACAGTTTGCACAGTCAACGTCGATGCTGTACTTCTTTCTCATGCTTTCCTCACTTTCCGCTCTCGGCCTCGCGCACATGTTCAAGTCCCATGAAGAGAATGGTCCGGACATGGTCATCGTCGAGCGCATAAAAAATCTGTTTGCCGTCGCGGCGGCTCCTGACAAGCCGGGAGTCTCTTAAGATCCGCAGCTGATGGGAGACCGCCGACTGCGTCATGTCGAGTCTTGCCACGATATCGGAAACGCTGAACTCTCCTTCCATCAGCAGCCCCAGGATCCGGATGCGGCTCGGATCGCCGAAGATACGGAAAACCTCGGCCACCTCTCTGACCTCCTGTTCATCCATGTGAGATCCTCCTTGTTGATTTGAATATATGTTTATCTGTTCATACGTTCATGATAGTACGCAGTACTGTCCCTGTCAATAGCGAAATGAAACGATATACATTTTTACTTCGACAGTGCAGACGCCCGCCGCCTTGAAAAAGCATAAAAATGAGGCTGCCGCACTTTTCTGAGCGCTCCCTCGCGGGTGCGGACTGACATTTGTCATCCTGTCCGCCTGAAAGGGAGCCTGTCATTTCGTGCAGCAGCCTCATCGGTTGATTATTATTTTATTCTCCGAAAATCAGATCTGAGATTTCTTTCAGGGCCGAGGTGTCAAGCGACTCGACATTGCCGGCGTCAACCGCCGCTGCCACGTTCGGATCGATCGGGAGCTTCGCCACGGCGCCGATGCCGTTCTTCCCGGCGATTTCATCGACATGGCTGTGTCCGAATATCTCGTGCTTCTGTCCGCAGTTCGGGCACACGAAGTAGGACATGTTCTCGACGATTCCCACGATCGGCACGTTCATCATTTTCGCCATGTTGACGGCCTTCTCGACAATCAGAGAAACCAGATCCTGCGGGGATGTCACGACGATGATTCCTGTCACCGGAACGCTCTGGAAGAGAGTGAGCGGCACATCGCCGGTTCCCGGCGGGCAGTCGGCAAAGAGATAATCAGTCTTGCCCCATACCGTCTTGGTCCAGAATTCGCCGACAGTTCCGGAAATGATCGGGCCTCTCCAGATGACCGGCTGTTCCTCCTGGATCAGCAGGTTCATCGATACGACTTTAATGCCGGTGCGGGTTTCGGCCGGGATCAGCGCGGTGCCGTCCGCGTTCGCGAGCAGACGGCCGCTGAGTCCGAATGACTTCGGAATCGACGGGCCGGTGATGTCGATATCCATGATGCCCGTGGAGTGGCCTCTGCGGACCGACTCAACCGCCAGCATGGATGTGATCAGCGATTTGCCGACGCCGCCCTTGCCGGACACGACGGCAAAGACCTTGCCGACGTCTTTGTTGTTTTCGGTCCTCTCTTTGCGCGGATCCTTATACGGAACCCGCGTCCTCGCCTGCTTCTTTGCATTCTCTTCTGCCATGACAAATCCTCCATCGCCCCGGTGTCAGGCAGTTCTTTCGCAGATACACCTCTGCCTGAACCTTCCGGGCACTAATTACCAGCCTGATTACAAAAAAGAGGTTGTTGCTCGTGAAATGGCCTCTTTCTCATACAATATTTTTTGATTCCCAGGGAAGCCGTGGCAGCATCGGAAACCGCTTTAAAACTTGCATTCCGATGCGCTTTCCTGACTCTGAACCCGAAATGGCATCGAAAATCGCTTAAAACAGGCTTCCCCGATGTCTTCAGTCTGTCCGGGAACCGAGATGGCATCGAAATTCATTAAAAAAGACGCCACCCGATGCCTCATCAGGTCATCAGATAGCAAGTTTGCATCGAACGGCGCTTAAAATTTGCTTCTCCGATGCGCTTGCCTGACTTCAAACCCCAAAATGACATCGGGTACCACTGAAAACAGGCTTTTCCGATGTCTGTTGTCAGCCGGGGCCGCTTATGGCCAGTTGCCGGAGATAAAATTAAGGGGCTGTTACATTAATGCAACAGCCTCATTTAGTGAGCCCACCGGGGTTCGAACCCGGGACACCTAGATTAAAAGTCTAGTGCTCTACCGACTGAGCTATGAGCCCATATCAGACACATCCGGGCCTTCGCCGGTCTTAAGGCATTCATCCGCCTTCCGCATCCCAGCCCGGTTAAGCTGGGCTAGTTGGATTCGAACCAACGAATGCAGGGATCAAAACCCTGTGCCTTACCGCTTGGCGATAGCCCAAAAACGGTCCAGGGTGGGTAGTGGGACTCGAACCCACGGCCTTCAGAGCCACAATCTGACGCGCTAACCAACTGTGCTATACCCACCATAAGATGTGACGCACTCACACAAAAGTGTGCCTGGGGGGATTCGAACCCACGACCCACGGCTTAGAAGGCCGTTGCTCTATCCAGCTGAGCTACAGACACACAGAGCGGGTGATGGGAATCGAACCCACGTATCTAGCTTGGAAGGCTAGTGTTCTACCATTGAACTACACCCGCAAAGAAACGGATCGGGGTGACAGGATTTGAACCTGCGGCCTCTTGATCCCAAATCAAGCGCTCTAGCCAAGCTGAGCCACACCCCGTAAAACCGCAATCCTGCGTTCCTCATGAGCTTATTTTCTGTGAAACGCAAGATGTATTATATTATAGGCCGGCATTGAATGTCAACCTAATTCTTTTATTTCAAATGACAAATTTCGCCGCTCGTCCATCGTAATCACGGCGTACGTCGGTTTGTGGCCGATCTGCCTCGGATACGAAAGACTGCCGGGATTTATGACAGTAAGGCCCTTGTCATTGACGTCGAGCACCGGGCGGTGCGTGTGACCGTACATGACGATATCGCAGCCGCGCGCCCTGGCCTCGTCGCGCAGCATCTCATCTCCCACGGACACTCCGTAATCGTGCCCGTGTGTCAGAAGTGCCTTATGGCCCAGAAGCCAGATTTCCTTTTCGCGGGGCAGCGCTGAGAAGAAATCGTTGTTCCCTTTCACAATCTCAGCCGGGCAGCCGGCCATCTCCTGAATTTCCTCTTTGTCGCCCTCGACATCTCCCAGATGAATCAGCAGATCGATCGGCTTTTCCGCCTCGATTGCCTCTTCGAGCCCAGTCAGTCTTCCGTGCGTATCGCTTACCACAAGTATCTTTTTCAACTGTGTGTCCCTTTCAGACCTTGAGAAGTTTCAGTTCCCGCACAAGTTCCCTGAGCGCCTGCCCGCGGTGGCTGATTTTATTCTTTTCCTCTTCTGAGAGCTGAGCCGAAGTCTTTCCGTACTCTGGGAGATAGAGGATCGGGTCATATCCGAAACCGTTGCTGCCCGCGATCTCATCTGCGATGACGCCTTCCATCGTCCCCCGCGTCGTGATCTCCCGGCCGTCGGGCAGAATTGCCGCCATGGCGCAGACAAACCGCGCGGAACGGTCTATGCCCTTCACGTCCTTCATTTTCTCCAGTATTGCGCGGTTCTTCACGTCGTAGCTCGTGTCGTGCCCCATGAAACGCGCCGAATACACTCCCGGCTCCCCGTTCATCCAGTCGATCTCAAGGCCGGAATCATCCGCAATCGTCAGCTCATGTGTTTCGTTCCAGACCGCCCGCGCCTTGATCAGCGCGTTCTGCTGGAACGTGGCCCCGGTTTCCTCGATGTCCAGATCCAGTCCCGCTTCCTTCATTGAGAGCACTTCCACATCCGGGTCATTCAGCATGTCCTTGACTTCCCGGATTTTTCCCTGGTTATTGGATGCAAATATTATTTTCTTCATAACCTTAACTTTATCACTTTCCGCGCTTTATTTGCGCACAGGCTTGGGGCCCTCAAAAGAATAAAAGTAAGTCCGGATCATTCCATTGTAGACTTTCCGGTTTTTCGTCGCCTTGCGGCCAAACGCCTTCTCAATATCCGAAAACGGCGTGATCACATAGCAGGACCAGCTGTCAAGCGCCGCAAATCTCTCGCCCAGCGTCCGGTACAGCCCCGCCAGCTCACTCTCATCGCCCATCCGCTCGCCGTACGGCGGATTTGTGATAATAAAGCCGTATTTTTTCGCGTGATGCAGATCAGCCACATCGCGCTGCTGAAAATGAATAAACGAATCCACACCGGCCCTCGCCGCGTTTGCCCTCGCGTACCGCAGCACATCCGCGTCAATGTCATATCCCTGCAGATCGCCCAGATCCGACAAATCCTCGAGATCTCTCGCCTCTTCCACGGCGTCCGTGAAATATCTGCCCGGCACAAGGGCCTTCCATTTTTCCGCGGTGAAATCCCGCGTCAGTCCCGGCGCTCTGTTCGCCGCGATCAGAGCGGCCTCGATGAGAAATGTCCCGCTCCCGCAGAACGGATCGACCAGAATCCGCCCTTTCCGCCATCTTGTCAGACCGATCAGCGCCGCGGCCAGCGTCTCGGAAATCGGCGCGCCGCCCGCTTCCGTGCGGTATCCGCGCTTGTGCAGCGAGGCGCCGCTCGTGTCGAGGCAGATGGCAAATTCATTCTTGCGCCCGCGCACCCGGATCGGATACTCCTCGCCGTCCTCCGGAAACCAGGAGACGTGGTATTTTTCTTTCAGGCGCTCGACGATCGCCTTTTTTACAATGGATTGAATATCAGAAGGAGAATAGAGCTGGCAGTTCACGGCATTTGCCTTGGTGACCCAGAAGCGGCCGTGCATCGGAATAAAGTCTTCCCAAGGGAGCGCCTTTACATTTTCAAACAGCTCGTCATACGTCTTCGCCTCGAAGCGCCCGACCTGCAGCAGCAGTCTCTCGGCGGTGCGAAGCCAGATATTCGCGCGCGCGACCGCTTCCGCGTCGCCCGTAAAACTCACTTCGCCGTCGCGCACCTCACTGATGTCGTATCCGAGATCGTATATCTCCCGCTTCAGGACCGATTCCAGTCCGAAATGACAGGGGGCGGTCAGTGTCCAGGTCTCCATCGTCTCTCCTCACTCATTTCCTTTGCCGTGCCATAAGCTCTGCCAGACTGGCATGCAAGCATGCCGTCTGTCATCGCTTCGACACTGGCTTATGCGCGAATAAAAACGGCCGCACCCGACTTCTCGGATACGGCCTCAAGTTGATGTACGTGGCAAGATTCGAACTCGTGACCTTCTGATCCGTAGTCAGACGCTCTATCCAGCTGAGCTACACGTACATGATTCATCTGGGATTTCTCCCACGTGCAGAGTAAATAATAACACTTCTCTGACAGGCATGTCAAGGGAAACTTCCGGGCAGAAAAGCCGGAAACATCGGGTCCGCCGCTACTGCGGCAGCCCCGATGCAATCAGCAGTCTTTACGGTCTTTTGGCATCAGTCCTGTTTGCCGAACACGGCCTCGTAGTCTTTCCTGAAGCGCTCGATGCCGATGTCGGTGAGCGGATGCTTTGTCATCTGCATCAGGACTTTGTAAGGAACGGTCGCGATGTCAGCACCGGTCTTCGCGCACTCCACAATGTGCATCGGATGGCGGATAGACGCGCAGATCACCTGGGTCGTGATGTCCGGATACATGTCGAAGATCTCCATGATGTCCTCGATCAGGGTGATGCCGTCCGTGGAGATGTCATCCAGTCTGCCGAGGAACGGAGAAACATACGTCGCTCCGGCTCTGGCGGCGAGCAGTGCCTGCGAAGCCGAGAACACAAGCGTCACGTTCGTGTGAATGCCTTCCGCGTTGAGAACTTTGACGGCTTTCAGGCCTTCGGTGGTCATCGGGATTTTGACAACCATGTTCTTGTGAATCTTCGCGATCTCGCGGCCTTCCGCGATCATGCCTTCAGCTGTGGTCGTGCTGGCCTTGACCTCGCCCGAGATCGGTCCGTCGACGATTTCCGTGATTTCCCTGAGAGTCTTCATGTAATCCTTGCCCTCTTTGGCGATGAGCGAAGGATTTGTCGTGACGCCCGAGATGATTCCCATGTCCCAGGCTTCTCTTATCTCGTCCACGTTGGCCGTGTCAATGAAAAATCTCATCTGTATTCCTCCATATATTATTTATTTCACTGAATGCTGCTGAAACAATTCTATATCCCGGCGCAAAAAATGTAAACCTCGGAAATCTTGCGGTGTCAGGAAGCCAGGCTTACCTTCGGCATTTGTCACGGCATCACACCGGCGGAAAAACAAAATTCCCCGGAAAATCCTATGGAGATTATCCGGGGAATGGCTCTTATGATTTTACCGGCGCTATCAACCGCGGTTTTCAGAACTGGTTCTGCAGTTCGAGCGTGCGCTCTTTGTTCTGCCTGTCGCAGCCCTCGACGAATGCCTCGAGCGGAACACCGTGAAGCTGCTGCTTCTGGCCGCGCACAGTCACGGACACGGTGCCGTCGGCCACTTCCTTGTCGCCGATTACCAGAACATACGGATCCATATAGGTGCGGAAGGTCTTGATCTTCTCGTTCATGTTCTTGTCGGCGTAGTCGGCCTCGACGCGGATGCCTTTTTCGGCGAGCATCAGCTCAACCTTGCGGGCATACTCGTTGTGCTCGGTGCGGATCGGAACAATGCCGACCTGATACGGAGACATCCAGAACGGGAACGCGCCCTTGAAGTTCTCGATCAGAATACCCATGAAACGCTCGATGGAGCCGAAAATCGCGCGGTGAATGACAACCGGCTGCTTCAGACTGCCGTCCGGCGCGGTGTAGGTGAGGCCGAAGTTGTGCGGCAGCTGAAAATCCAGCTGAATCGTGCCGGTCTGCCACTCGCGGCCGAGCGCGTCCTTCATCTGCAGATCGATCTTCGGGCCGTAGAACGCGCCGTCGCCCTCGTTGACTTCGTAATTGCCGGCGCCGTACTTCTTGTCCAGAATCCGGCGCAGAGAAGCCTCTGCCTTGTTCCAGACCTCGATGTCGCCCATAAAGTCGTCCGGGCGGGTCGAGAGCTCTGCGCGGTAGGTGAGGCCAAACGGTTTATAGATCTCATCGGCGACGGCCATCACGTCATTGATCTCAGACTCGATCTGATCTTCCGTGACAAATGTATGATCGTCGTCCTGACGGAATTCCTGCACGCGGAACAGACCGTTCAGCTCGCCGGACTTCTCTTTTCTGTGGATGACATCCAGCTCGTTGTAGCGGATCGGAAGTTCCTTATAGGAATGAACCGTTCTCTTGTACGTCATCATCGCGTTCGGGCAGTTCATCGGCTTCGCGGCCATGACATCGTCAGCCGTGAGATCCATGCTCGAGCCCGGGATGATGAACATGTTGTTCTGATAATGAGCCCAGTGGCCGGAAATCAGCCAGAGTTTCTTGTTGTTGATGACCGGAGCGGAGATCTCCTGATAGCCGTGGCGGTCATGCACCTCTCTCCAGAACTTGACCAGAGCGCGGTACGACTTCCAGCCGCGCGGCAGCCAGTACGGCATCCCCGGCGCCGTCTCGTTGAACATGAACAGGTCGAGCTTCGGGCCGATCTTCTTGTGATCGCGCGCCTGCGCCTCGCGGACCAGCGCGAGATGCGCCTTAAGCTCTTCCTTGTTCGGGAATACATACAGATAGATTCTCTGCATGGAGTCACGCTTCTCATCGCCTCTCCAGTACGCTCCGGACACGGACTTCACCTTGAAGGCCACGTTCATGAGCTCCTGCGAGTTGTCGACGTGCGGACCGCGGCAAAGATCCACATAATCATCGCCTGTATAATAAACCGAGATAACCTCGCCCTCCGGCAGGTCTTTGATCAGCTCGGTCTTGAACTTCTGCCCCTCAAAGATCTTCAGCGCCTCGTCGCGGGTGACTTCTTTGCGCGTCCAGTCCTCTCTGCGCTTGATGATCTCGTGCATCTTCTTCTCGATGGTGTCGAAATCATCCTGTGTCAGCGTGCGCGGAAGAACAAAGTCATAGTAGCATCCGTCCGCAATCTGCGGGCCGATCGCATACTGCACGTTCTCCCTGCCGAAAATCTCGATGACTGCCTTGGCCAGGATATGGGCCATGGAGTGACGATAAACGGCTGCAAATTCCTCTTTTTCCATGTGTCTTACTCCTTCCGGACCGCACTCGATCCGATTTGATTTCCGCTACCGGCGGATTACGCAGTCGATTCTACCACAGAAGAAAGACAAGAAAAAGGAAAAAAGCAAAAACACGTCTCTCATCCATGGCAAATGTCCCCATTTGTCATGACAGACTGACTTTCCGCATCGCCGCGAGCAGTCTTTCGTTTTCATTTCTGGTTCTCACGGCGATCCGGTACCACCCCGTCTTTTCGGCCGCGTCTGAGAGCGTCTGCATCCCGCGGAAGCTCGCGCAGTCCCGGATCTGGATTCCTTCGTCCAGAAGCTGCCGGTACAGGCTGTGTTCCTGCTCTTCCCGCGCGTGAAACAGCAGGAAATTCGCGGGCGAGGGAAGGACAAAATCGACGTAAGGCAGTTCTTTGATTTTTCCGGTGAGCCACGGGTGTTCTCCGTCGAGAAAACGGACGGTGCGGCTGACGAAATCCTTTTCCGACAGCGACGCCAGGCCCGCGTTCTGCGCCGGGCGCGAGACGGTCCAGGGCTGCAGGAAATTTCTGACGCTCCGGGAGATCTGCCTGTTCCCGGTGAGAAGCGCCCCGAGTCTCAGCCCCGGCATCGCACAGATTTTCGTAAACGAGCGCAGCACCAGGAGATTCCTGTACTCTTTCAGACACGGAATACAGCTTCTCTCGCCGGCATCCGCGCAGAACGGCAGAAAACTCTCGTCGACGCAGAAATACGTGTCAGGATATGCGCCGGCAAGGCGCGCGATTTCGTCCCGCGAAAACACGCGCCCGTCAGGATTTGACGGGTTCCCGATCATCACCAGATCCAGACCCTGCGGGATTTTCCCGGCCTTTGCGCCGGAATAGCTGACTTCTTCCACTTCCGTGCCGGCAAGCTTCATGCCCGCCTCGTATTCCCCAAAACACGGGAACACGAGTCCTCCCCGCTTTGCCCGCAGGCACAAAGGCAGAGCCCGGATGAGTTCCGCCGCGCCGTTTCCGAAGACAATTGCCTCTCGGTTTACGCCGTGAAATTGTGCGTATGCGCGCGTCAGTTTTTCATTTTCCGGGTCCGGATAGCGTTCTGATTCCTGTACGCCGCGCACCGCCGCCTCCCGGACCGATGCCGGCATGCCGAGCGGATTGATGTTGGCCGAAAAATCAAGAAGTCCTGCCCGGCGGTAGACATCTCCGCCGTGGAGCTGAAATTCCTGCATTGCCGCTGCTCCTTTCAGACATTTGTCATATGGTAAAAGCCGCGAGAAGCGCCGAGAACAGCACGAGCGCCATGACGGCCGCCGCGTACATCAGGCGGTTCATGGTCAGGATGTCGTCCGGTCTGATTTCGCGGATCGCCTCCCCCAGCGCCGGCTTATGAACCATCCGGCCGAAATACTGCGCGTCGCCGCCCAGCTGAATGTCGAGGGCGCCGGCGGCAGCCGACTCGGTCTGACCCGCGTTGGGGCTTGCGGGCAGGCTCCGGTCGCGCCGGAAAATCTTCCAGGCGTTCCGGCCGTCCTGTTTCAGCAGAAACGCCGCGGCGGTTATGAGCAGTCCCGCGAGTCTTGACGGGATGAAGTTCACGATGTCGTCGAGTTTCGCCGCGGCCGTGCCGAAATACCGGTATCTGTCGTTCTTATAGCCGATCATGGAATCCATCGTGTTGACGGACTTGTAAAAAAAGCCTCCCAGCGGGCCGGCTATGGCCATCCAGAAAAGCGGGGCGATGACGCCGTCCGAGGCATTTTCCGCGACTGTCTCGACCGCCGCGCGCACAACACCCGCCGCGTCAAGTACTTGCGTGTCGCGTCCGACGACCATCGAGACTGCTTTTCTTGCCCCGGCGAGATCGCCCTCTTTGAGCGGTTTGTACACGTCCCGCGCCGCGTCGGCAAGCGACCGCGCCGCCAGGCACTGACAGCAGAGAATCACCTGAACGACAAAGCTGAGGACAGGTACAAGTGCCGCGGCAGCAAGAATGGCGCCCGTCACGGCGAGTGTGATGAGCGGGACAAGCACCGCAAGGATGACGCCGGCGGCCCGCTTTTTCCCGATGTCTTCTTCGCGCCCGTCCCGGACAGAGAACGCTTTTCGGAGCGTCTTTTCGAGCGCCGAGATCAGCCATCCGATGCCCTGCACCGGGTGCCAGAGCCAGTGCGGGTCGCCGACAAGGGCGTCCAGAAGAAAGGCGCAGATCAATATTGCGGCTCTTGACGTCAGCATTTCAGACACAGGGGTTCCGCCTCCTTGATTGCAAATGCCGGCGCCGCCTCGAGTCTGCCGGCAAAGCCCGCGAGATTTTCGCAGTGCCATTCGTAGTAGGGTCGATGCGGGACGGCATAGCGGTCCATGAGCGCCATGATCGTCCCGCCGTGAACGACAAGAAGCAGGACATCCGGTTTCGCTTCCGCCGTAAACGCGCTCATCTGCGTCTCAAACGCGGCCGTCACGCGCTCTTTTGCCTGTTTTTTTGACTCGCCGCCAGGGAACGCCGCCTCACCGTCCGAATCGATAAAGCGCTGATAATCCGGATTCCCGTCAAGTTCCGCGAAGTTCCGGTACTCGAAGGCCCCGAAATCGGTCTCGCGAAAATCCGGGACAACGCGCATTTCACAGTTTCCGGCGCCATACGTTAGAATCTGCGCTGTGCGGACGCAGCGCCTCAGCGGACTTGTGAGAACTATGACGCGTCTTCCGGCGAGATACTTTTTCTGAAACGCCGGCGCCGCGGCCATAAGTTTCTCCCCGGTCTCCGGCAGCAGTTCCTCATCGGTGCGTCCGACATAGCGGTGCTGCAGGTTGCCTTTCGTCTTGCCGTGGCGCAGCAGAATGATGTTCACCTGAGAATCCTCCCTTTTATGGCCTTCCCAATGCCGCATGTCATGAGAATCACTGTTTCGCTCGCCGAGGCCAGCGCGCACGCGGCGCGTCCCAGCTCTTCCCGCCATTTGCGCTCAAACGGGTCGGCCGGCACGATGCCGCATCCCACTTCCTGCGTGATGACGACGGCTTCCGGATGGTCTCTGACAAGATCCTCTGCCGCCGCAGACACCTGTCCGCCCTGTGCGAGGATCTCTTTCACCTGTTCAGGGCCGAATTCACAGATTTCGCGGCCCGGAAACTTATTTTTAACAAACTCGTGTCTGCCGGACCCGAGTCCACCTGTCACAAGAATCATAAAACACTCCTGAGTATCAAATCCAGAAAGACCACAGCCGCCAGCATCCAGAGTTCGGCCAGGCAGACAAAATATCCGGCCAGATCGCCCGTCGTCCCGCCGAACATCTTCACAGCCATATGATGGTACCAGGCAAAGACCAGCGCCCCCGCGATGAGAATCGCGGCACCGTAAATCCCTGACAGAGCGAGAAGGGCCGCCGCAAAAGTGGCGAGCTCGGCGATAAGAATCGGAAAGACGCGGTCCGAAGCGCGGTCTGAAAATGTCCGCAGCATCCCGTCTTTCTTCGCCTTCGGGAAAGCGGTGACCGCGATGGCGCTGAGAATCCGGGAATAGGCGTAAGAGGCCGCAATGACCGGCATCGTCACCTCATTTGCCGCGGAGAAAAGTCCGACGGACAAGGTCATGTAAGCGAGCGCGCCGATGACGGCAAAGGCGCCGATGTGGGAGTCTTTGAGGATCTGAAGGCGCTTTTCACGGTCGGCGTACGAGTGGACGGCGTCCTGCGTGTCCATGAATCCGTCCATGTGAATGCCGCCCGTGTACACCAGCGGGAGCGCCGCAAGAAGCGCCGCGCGCATGAGATCCGGCGCCTGAAGCACATCCAGCAGCCAGAAGAGAAAGGCCGAGAGCGCCCCGAGCACCGCCCCGACTGCCGGGAAAAAGCACATGGCGTATCGCATTCCTTTGTCGTCCCACGAGACGCGCGGCATCGGTATCTTCGAGTACATGGCAAATGCGATGATCAGCGAACGCATTTTTCGAGTTCCTCCTCTCCTGTGAGAATCACCGGTATGCCCGCCACCAGCCGCACGGCGGCTGACGCGCGGCGGGCCAGTTCCCGGTTGAGTGCCGTGAGAAGCCTGATATACTGCTCTGTCTCCGGGGCAAAGCTGCCGCCGTCCAGAGCCACTTCATTGCTGACGACGATGAGGCTGCCTGTTTCCCCCGCCGCGCCGGCGAGTGTCAGCAGCCCGGCGAGAATCTCGTCCCGGTCCCTCGGATTTTTCCCGAACATCTCATTGGCCGCGAGATTGCCGAGATCTTCGAGCAGAATCTGATCGCCGGGATAAATCAGGCTGGCCGCCTGTCCCAGATTTCTCGGCCTTTCAACGGTAAGGAACCCTCTGCCGGCCCGAAGACGTCTGTGGCGGTTGATTTTCGCCGACGTCTCGGGTGATCCGTCATTTGCCATGGTGGCGAGATACAGTTTCCGGCCGCCGTCTTTGTCGAAGCGCTTCCCGCAGAGAGACTCGGCGAAAGCGCTCTTGCCGCAGCCGGCGCCGCCCGTAATCAGATACAGATTCATGACTTTTCCTCAAACCGCTCATACGGCTTAATACTGCACTCCGTGAAGCTCGCCATCTGCCGATAGACGGCAAGCGCCCCGTCAAGCAGCGGAAGCAGAAACATCGCGCCGCTGCCCTCGCCGAGCGACAGGTTTCCGTCTATCGCGGGCGAAAGTTCCAGAGCGGACAGGACAAATGTCCCGCAGGATTCACCCGATATATGCGACGGAATCAGGATTTTGCGCACTTCGGGGCGGATCATCACGGCTGCAAGCGCCGCCGCCTGGCTGATCACGCCGTCCAGAATGACCGGCACATGATACTCAGCTCCGCCCAGATACACGCCGGCCATCATGGCAATCTCAAGGCCGCCGCCCGCGGCGAGGGCGGCCACGGGGTCCTGAATTTTGGAAATCCGCGCAAGCGTGCGCCCGATCACCTTTGTTTTGCGCTCCAGCCCTTCGTCGGACAGGCCGGCGCCGCGCCCCGCAACAGCCTCGGCGCTCTTGTGCAGGAAGTGTCCGATCAGAACGGCGCTCGGCGTCGTGTTGCCGATTCCCATCTCGCCGGCCGAGATGATGTCATATCCTCTTTCACTGAGCTCCCGGACCATCTGCTTTCCGGCCTCAATCGCCTGTCTGCACTCGGCGATGCTCATCGCGTCTTCGACGGCGATGTCGCCGCTGCCGCACCGCACCTTTCGGTCCACGATGCGCCCGGTCACAAGCTGTTTTTCCGGATACCGCTCTCCGAGCATGCCCGCGTCGACGACGAACACGTCCGCGTCCGACTGCCGCGCCAGTATGCTTGTCACGCCTTTTCCGGCCGCCAGATTTTCCGCGACGGTTTTCGTGACCGACGAGTCCGTCTGCGTCACGCCTTCCCTCACCACGCCGTGATCGCCGGCCATGATCAGCAGGGCGCGGCGGTTCAGATGCACCGCCTCCGTTCCCTGAACCACTCCGATCTTCGTGATCAGCTTTTCGAGCTTTCCGAGCGAGTCAATCGGTTTGGCGATCGCGTCCCACCGGTCCGAAATTTTCTTTTCAAGCTTCTTCTCGTCAGGTGTCAGGGGCGCCTCCGGGACAAGCGGCTTTTCCTTTCCGGAAAGAGCGCGGATCACGGCGCCGTAGTTTTCGCGGCGGTGAGGAAACGCACAGTCCATGCAGCTCTTGACAAGTTTGCCGCTGCCTGTCTTTATCATCGTGTACGTTCCGGGACAGTCCTTCCTGTCGTACAGCGGGCAGTAACAGAACAGACAGTTGATCTCATCCAGTCCTTTGTGACACGGATAGTACTTACAGTTTTTATTCGCAAAAAAAGCGCTCGAATCTCCCATAAATCTCCTTTCCCTGTCAGATGGCCGCGTCGACAAACAGCTTTTGTACCGCGTCTATGTCCATGTGTTTTTCCAGAGCGTCAGCCAGTCTGTCGTACTGTGATTCCCGGAATTCCCGGTAGTCGAGGATCGGCTCTCTTTCCGGCGCGCGGGTTTTCTTTTTCTTCTCATAAAGCAGGTTCACGAGTGCCTCGGCCGACTCCTTCTTGTCAAAAAGACCGTGGATGTACGTGCCGAGAACATTTCCCGAGGAAAGAAACACGGCCGGCGCTTTGGTTTCGTCCGTCGTCACGCCCATGTGAATCTCGTACCCCTCAAACGGTTTTCCGCTCATCCCGGCAAATGTCCCCGTGAGCCGCGGAATCACGCCGCGGGTCTGCCTTGTCGTCTTGGTTCCCGCGAGCACCGTGACAGCCGGCAGAAGCCCGAGACCGGTCGCCTCGTTCGGGGAACCTTCCGGTGTCTCGACGCGCTCCGGGTCAGAAACCGACTGCCCGAGCATCTGATAGCCGCCGCAGATTCCGATAATCGGAACGCCGTCACGCGCGAGGCGGCGGACTGCGTCCGCAAGACCGCTTTGTTTAAGCCACGCGAGATCACCCAGCGTGTTTTTGCTGCCCGGCAGACAGACAAGATCCGGGCGTCCCAGCGCCCCGGCGTCATCCGCGAAGCGCACGGATACGTCCGCGAACTCGTCGAACACATCAAAATCCGTGAAATTTGAAATGTGCGGCAGGCGGATGACCGCGATGTCAAGCGCCGTCTGACGCGCTGCCTCAGCGGCGGATCCGGGTGCGGGAGTCTCAAGCCGCGCGGACAGGGAATCTTCGTCGTCCAGCGACAGATGCAGGTACGGAATGACGCCGAGCACCGGAATGCCTGTCCGCCGCTCAATCTTGGCGATACCGGGGTCCAGTATGCTTTTGTCGCCCCGGAACTTGTTTATGATCAGTCCTCTGAGCCGCGCCTGTTCGTCCGGTTCCAGCAGCGCCGCCGTGCCGTAAAGCTGCGCGAATACGCCGCCGCGGTCGATGTCGCCGACGAGCAGCACGTTTGAGCCGAGCAGTTTCGCGAGCCCCATGTTGACGATGTCGTCCTGTTTCAGGTTGATCTCGGCCGGCGAGCCGGCACCCTCGACGAGAATCAGATCAGCCTGTTTTTCAAGACTCCTGAATGCCGCTATGATGTCCGGCACAAGGCTCTTTTTATAGCGGAAATACTCGCGCGCACTGAGATTCGCGCGGACCTTGCCGTTCACGATGACCTGGGAAGCCACGTCATTGGCCGGCTTGAGCAGAATCGGGTTCATCGCCGCCTGCGGCCGGATGCCGGCGGCTTCCGCCTGCATGACCTGCGCGCGGCCCATCTCGAGCCCGTCATCCGTGATAAATGAATTGAGCGACATGTTCTGGGACTTAAATGGGGCGACTCGGTAACCTTTTCTGGCGAAAACGCGGCAGAGTCCCGCCGTGATGAGGCTTTTGCCGGCGCTTGACATCGTGCCCTGAATCATCAGAACTTTGCTCATCCTTTTGCCCCCTCCGTTTTACTTAAGTACCCCCGGCTCGTCACAAGCCGTCCGCCGGCCGTCTTCGTCTGACTGTTTCCGATCACGACGGTTGTGAACATGTCGATTTTCTCTTCGCCCGGAAGCGCCGCCAGTGTGCTCAGTTTCCGCCACTGACCGGTTCTGCCGATCCGGCCCGCCAGGCCACAGGGCGTACTTTCCGGCAGGCCCGCCGCGAGCAGGATCTGCACCGCTTTTTTCAGATTGTCCGGGCGGTGAGCGCTTTTCGGATTGTAGAGCGCCATCACAAAGTCCCCGGCGGCGGCCGCTTTGAGCCGGTTCTCGATCATTTGCCACGGGGTGAGGTCGTCCGAGAGCGAGATCACACAGAAATCGTTCATGAGCGGCGCGCCGAGAAGCGCCGCGGCACCCGACGCCGCCGTGACGCCGGGCAGTATGATCACCTCGACATCCGGAAAGTCAGCCGCCAGGACAAGCGCGGGGCCCGCCATGCCATAAATTCCGGCGTCGCCGGAACAGATCAGGCTCGTGGTTTTCCCGCCGGCCGCCGTCTCAAGCGCCATGCGCACGCGCTTCAACTCGCCTCCCATCGGGGTGCCGGCGTATGTCTTGTCCGGGAAGCGGTCTTGGACCAGGTCCAGATACGGGGTGTAGCCGACGATCACTTCCGAGTCCGCGAGCGCTTTCTCAGCGCGGATCGTCATGTCGTCCATGCCGCCGGGCCCGATGCCTGCCACATACAGCTTTTTCAAAGCGCACCTCCTAACGGTCCGTCACCTGATACAGCAGCGCGTTGACAATCGCCGCCGCCACATTGCTGCCGCCTTTGCGGCCCCGGGCCACAATATACGGGCAGTCCCGCCCAAGCAGCCTCTCTTTTGACTGCTCCGCGTTCACAAACCCGACCGGAACTCCGATGACGGCCGCCGGGTGATACCCTCTGTCCATCAAATGTTCGAGGGAGAGCAGCGCCGTCGGCGCGTTCCCGATCGCGAAGACGACTGGCTTTCCCAGACCGGCGGCTTTCTCCATGCACACCCACGAGCGCGTCAGGCCCCGCTCCTTTGCCTCGCGGGCGACATCCGGGTCCTGAAGGAAATTCTGAACCTTGCCGCCCAGCCGCCCGAGGCTTTTCTTGTGAATCCCGGCCGCCGCCATAGACGTGTCCGTGACGATGTCCGTCCCCTGCGCGAGGAGCCGTTTCATCTCTTCGACGGCGCCCGCCCTGAACACAAGATTTTTCTCATAATCAAAGTCGGCCGTCGTGTGAATAACCCGCAAAAGAACCTGCATCTCATCATTTGTCAGGTCCGTCCTTGTCAGATTCTCCCGGATAATCTCAAAACTCCTCGCCTCGATCTGATCCGGCGGCACCAGTTCAATTTCTTTCATGTCCTCACCGCCTCTCTTTCTGATACTTTGCGCACGTTCTCACAAAACGTTCTGCCAGCTTCGGGTCCGACCAGAAGTGGATGTGCGGATACCCCGCCAGGAGATTTCCCTTCGCGATGTACTCCGTCCACTGCCTCTCTCCCTTGCTCACGACAAATGCGTCCCGCGGCGCGTCCGAGACCGTCCTGTGAAATTCATGGGCGCGGATCTGTCCGCCGCGGCCGCAGAGCAGATTGTCTTTCACGGCGCGCATAGTCACATATCCGAAATGCTGCAGATGATCGGTGAAACGGGCGTCCGAGGGGATCACGCCGGCCATCGGATATGTGCGCCCCTCCTCGTCGCTCAGGCTTCTGTGCAGGTACAAAAAGCCGCCGCACTCCGCAAACACAGGCAAGCCGCTCAAGACCGCGCACCGGACGTCCTTAAGCATTGACGGATTCGCGGAGAGTTCCTCCGCGCAGACTTCCGGATACCCGCCACACAGATACATCCCCGAAAGCCCGTCCGGCAGATGCGCATCGCGCAGAGGCGAAAAGTACACAAGCTTCGCGCCGAGTCTCTCAAGCAGCCTCAGATTGTCTTCATAAAGGAAGCAAAACGCCTCGTCCCTTGCCACGCCGATTTTCGGCTTGACCTCATCCGCGCGCACGGCCGGCGTGACGGCCGGCTCCCGAACCGAAAGACAGGGCGCGCTCCCTGCCATCGCGAGAATTCCGTCAAGATCAAGCGTCTTTTTCGCCGCCCCGGACAGAGCCTGCACCTGGCTCTGCAGATCCGGGATCTCGCCCGGCGTGATGAGGCCTAAGTGCCGGCTTTGCAGCCGCGCCGTCATCCGGGGAAGAAACCCCAGGGGTTTTATCCCGATCGAGCGCGCGTAATCGGAAAGCGCTTCGGCAATCGGCTGCGAGACCTCGTTAAAGATCACGCCTTTAAACAGCCCGTCGCCCGCGAAACGGCTGAAGCCCAGGAGCTCGGCCTCCGCCGACCGGCTTTTTCCCCGGCCGTTCAGGACAAGAATTACCGGGGCCGAGAGGATTTTTGCGATTTCGTGGGAACTCGCCGCATCCCCCATCGCCTGCCCGTCGAAGTATCCCATGACGCCCTCGATCACCGCGATGTCCGCCCCGCGGCTGTTTTCCGCGAACAGGTACCCCAGCGTATCCGCGTCCAGCAGAAACGAGTCCAGGTTCCCTGAAGCAATTCCGAGAACACTTCTGTGAAACATCGGGTCGATGTAATCGGGGCCGCACTTGAACGCACGCACGCGGCAGCGTTCCCTGAGCGCCGCGAGCAGCGCCAGAGTCACCGTCGTCTTGCCGCAGCCGCTGCCCGTCCCGGCGATCAGAATTCTAGGTGTCTGACAGTTCAAGAATTGCCTCCTCACATTGCTTTGCGCTGACGGCATCCTCCGGTTCACCCGGCCGCCTGATGATGAGCAGCGCGCACCCGCATCCGGCCGCCGCCCTCACCTTTTCCGGCAGGCCGCCTGCCTCGCCGGAATCCTTGCTCACAAGGAAAGCCGCTTTCGTGTCCCGTATCGCCCGCTCGTTTTCTTCCGTGGAAAATGGTCCCTCGCCCGCGAGGATGTGATCTTCCCGGACGCCGGCACCGGCCGCCGCAGACTTCGAGTGCGACAGAACCCGCGCAAAGACCCGGGCGCCTGCATCCCGGACATTTGCCATGAAAACGGGAAGATCTTTGACGCCCGTCGTCAGCAGGATGTTTCCGGCCGTGCGATTCAGAAACATCGCCGCGTCCCGGGGCGATGCAAAATACGCGGCGCCCGGAATTTCCGCTGTCTCCGGCCTCTTCACGCGGATCAGCTTCACGCCTGTCTTCCCCGCGGCCGCGCGGATGTTGGCACTCACTTCTTCTGCGTACGGATGCGTCGCGTCGATCACGGCGCGAGGACACGTCGCCAGGAAGAGGTCTGCCATCCGGCCCGCGGTAAGTCTCCCCGTCAGGACGCGGACATATTTCATGTCCCCCGGCAGAACCTGCGCCCCGTATCCGGTCGCCGTGAGAACCAGCGCGGAGATTGCCTGTTTTTCCAGAAACTCCGTCAGTTCTTTTCCTTCCGTCGTTCCGCCGAACAGCAGGATTTTGAAATCCGCCATGGCTGCGGCCACGGTCACACGAGAGCAGACGCTCTTGCGGATGACTAGACGGCTCCCGACGGCCAGCGCGCTCCTCTCGCAGACGTTGTCGACGCCCGTGACCTGCTTCACAAAATCAGACGGACTGACGCTGCCCTGCACGTGCGAGAGCGTCTCAGCGGGAAATGTCAGAAACGGGACTCTCATTTCCGCTGCCGTCTGCACAATTCCAGCTTCATCCTTCTTCAGGTCAATCGAAGCGATGGCAGCGACACTTCTCAAGTCGTACCCGCTGCCGCCAAGCGTTCTGCTCACCGCCTCCTGTATCTCTTCTTTTGACGCACCCTTACGGCATCCGACACCCACGATGAGCCGTTTCGGAATCAGCTGCAGCGCCTGCATGCTGAGTTTCTTCGCGGAAATTACGACGTCAGCCTGCGACACGTCAGACGTCAAAACTGTGCCGGAAGCGCCGCCCGGTCTTATGCCGGCCCCGCTTTCCGGGTCCGAAAAGACGCGGATTTTCTGGCCTTCAAGAGATTTCACGGCGATTTCCTTTACTTTTTTCCTGTCAGAAATCGCGCAGCCGTGTTCTCTTGCAAAAGAATCCGCGGCAAAGCGTCCCCCGCTGTCCGTCGCTGTCGTGAGAACCGCCTCAGCGCCCAGATACCCCGCGAGGCGTCTGGCAAGCGCATTGGCGCCTCCGGCGTGCCCCGAGAGAATCGGAACCACGAACCGCCCGCCCGGGTCGATCACAATCACCGGGCCGTCGCTCATCTTGTCTTTCACCCAGGGCGCGATCAGGCGGACCGCGATGCCGGCCGCGCAGATGAAGACAAGCGGCGAGGCGCTCTCGGACGCCTCCCGCACGATGGGCGCGGCGTCGTGAAAGGGAATCAGGCCGTCTGATGTGTACCGGTCAAAGAGATAACCTGTGCAGGCTGTGTTATCGTCCGTCAGGCGTTTTATGAGTTTTTTCGCCGCCTGCGCTCCCTGTCTCGTGTAGGTGAGCAGTCGGATCTGCTTTCCGGAATCCGGTGGAAAATCCGGGGTCGTACAGTTTTGATCGTTCATACGCATCTCCAAGAAAACCTCCCACAAGCAGCAGCGCCGTCCGGGTGATTCCCGCCTCTTTTGCCCGCTCCGGCAGTTCGTCCAGGCGGCATCGGATCAGCTTTTCGTCTGAAAATCCGACGTGATACGCGATGGCGGCCGGCGTGTCAAAAGGATACCCGCCGGCTATGAGCTCGCGGACGACGGCTTCCTCTTTACCGGCCGAGAGAAACAGCACCATCGACGCCTGATGCGCCGCGAGCGACCTCAGGGACTCTTTTTCCGGCACAGCCGTTTTCCCGGGACACCGGGTGAGAATCAGCGTCTGCGAGACTCCCGGCAGCGTGAACTCGCACTGAAGATCGGCGGCCGCGCCCTGATAGGAGCTGACGCCGGGACAGATTTCAAAGGGAATTCCGCTTTCGCGCAGGGCGTCCATCTGTTCCCGGATCGCCCCGTACAGACACGGGTCGCCCGTGTGAAGCCGCACAGTCTTAAGCCCCCGGGCCTCGGCGCGGCGCATCACAGCAAGCACCTCTTCCAGCGTCATGCCCGAACTGTCGTGCAGCTTACACCCCGGCTTCGCCTCTTTCAGAAGCTGCCGGTTCACCAGCGACCCCGCGTATATGATCACGTCCGCTTTCCGCAGCAGCCGCTGCCCCCGAACCGTGATCAGATCCGGAGCGCCGCTCCCGGCTCCGACAAAATATACCATCCGCCGCTCCTTTCAGTCCTGCAGCAGTCTTCCGGCGCCGTCCGTCTCCCCGAGATACCCGCACTTCGAAGAGAACAGCACAGCGCCCGTTTTCATCTTTTCCTGCACACGCTCCTTCAGTTTCTGATCGATGCGCGCCAGCAGTCTGTCAAGAACCGCGCCCCAGATTCCTTCCCGCATCATCAGTCCGACCGCCTCTTCCGCCGTCGTGCACGTCAGCACCTTCTGCAGCTGTTCCGTCGGAATGCCGGCCTCGACGCCGCACGCGGCAAATGTCTCCATCCGCCCGTCCGCGACGTGCGAGTGCGTGTTCATGATGCCGCTCCCGAGCTTTACGAGCTTCCCGATGTGCCCGGCAAGAACCACGCTCTCAAACCCGTCTGACACCGCCGCGTCGAGCGTATCGCCGATGAAATTGGAACAGAGAACAATCCGCTCTTTTGAAATGCCATAACGGCCCGACAGGAACTCCTGGCCCATGTTGCCGGGAGTTATGATGAGCGTCTTCTCGCCCATCGCCCGCCTCTGTGAGAGCTGCGCCCGGATTGTGTCAAGCAGCGCCTTTTCGCTCATCGGCTCCACGATTCCGCTCGTCCCGAGGATCGAAATGCCGCCGACGATCCCGAGTCTGGGATTGAACGTCTTTGCGGCGATTTCCCTGCCTCCCGGCACCTCGATCGTGATCTTCACGCCGTGCGGGGCGTTTTTGCGCTCCAGCACCTCGCGGACTTCCTTCTCGATCATCTGCCTTGGCACCGTATTGATCGCCGCGTCTCCGACCGGCCGGTCAAGTCCGGGTTTCGTCACAACGCCGACGCCCTCGCCGCCGCAGATGCTCACCTCACCGGCAGGCCCCAGAGCTTCAGCCTTCGCGAAAATCAGAAGTCCGTCCGTCGCGTCGACGTCGTCCCCGCCGTCTTTTCTCACGGCGCAGGACGCCTGCGTTTCGGAGAAGACAGGCTTCTCGACAGAGAGCGTGAGCGTCTTTCCGGACGGCGTCGAAATGACGGCCTCGCCGCAGACCCGCTGGGAAATAAGCATCCACGCCGCCGCTTTTGCCGCTCCCGCCGCGCAGCTGCCGGTCGTGTACCCGCACCGCAGCGACTTCTGACCGCTCTGTATATATCCCTGTCCCGCGTCACGCATCAGACATCTCCTCTTTTCCCTCAAACGAGACGATCGTCACCGGATTCTGCGCGGTCATCAGATGCAGCGTCCCCGCCGTTCTCGCCCGCGCGACAGACACCTGCACAATCTCCGGTTCGCTCACAGGCAGCTTTCCGGTGACGGCAAGCGCCTCCGCCAGGTTTTCAACCGTGACAAATGTCATCACAATCCGCACGCGCGGATTTTTCGCGAGCAGCGCCCGCAGAATCTCTTCCATTCTTCCGCCCGTCCCGCCGACAAAGGCGCAGTCGGGTGCCGGGAGATCCTGCAGAGCGTCCGGCGCCGTCCCGCGGACCAGATGCACATTGGCACACTGAAATTTGCGCGCGTTGTCCAGAATCCTCTGCTGCGCCTCTTCCTTTTCCTCGACGGCATAGACCGAGACGCCTGGGAATCCGCAGGCCGCCTGCACGCTCACCGAACCGGTCCCGGCGCCGACATCGTACAGCACGCCGTGATCCGGCAGACGCAGCTTTGCCACGCACACATCCCGCACTTCCGACTTTGTCATCGGAACCTGCCCGCGGATAAACTCGTCGTCCGCGATCTCACCGCGCCGCGCCGGCCTGAAGTCCGGATTTTCCACGATGCAGCAGCAGGGCGAGGGAATTTCTTCGGGCAGTTTCCCAACATCAAAGGTCTGTGTGCACTCGTCCGGATATCCGAGCCGCGCACCCAGATGCAGACGCACACCGGAAAATCCCGCTTCCAGAAGCTGCCCCTGCATCCGCAGCAGGTCCGCGCCGCTTCCCGGCAGAACAAAGACCATCCCGTGCGTTCTCAGCGCTCCGATCACATCGCCTTTCTGCCCGTGAAGAGAGACAGCCGGCATACTGTCCCACGGAAATCCGAACGCGGCACAGAGCAGCTGCAGCGAAGAAAGCCCCGGCATACGGCGCAGGGCAAATCCCGCCGCTTTTAAGGCCTCGCCCGTCTTTGCGGCCCCGCTGTAAAACCCGGTGTCGCCGGAAAACAGAACGCATCCGTGCTCCCAGGAATCGTCGTCCCTGAAAAAGCGCACAATTTCCTCCGGACGCCAGGAAGCAAGCATCGGGACATCGCCGCACCCGAGCTCCGACGCCGTCTGCAGCATCCGGGCGGCGCCCGCGATTCTGTCAGCGCCGCGTATCGCGTCCTTTGCGCGCTGCGTCAGATCGTCCGGATTTCCGGACCCGATCCCGACAAGACTGATCACACGCCGCATGGCTTCTCCTTTCCCTGATCTCTCGCGTAGAGAAGCAGTTCCTCCTGCCAGGGCGCGCGCGTCTTGAGTGCCATAACCGGCGCAAGCACCTCCTGACAGGAATCAATCAATTCCTTCGCCCGGCGCATCTGCTCCTCACCCGGGACCTGAAAGGCAGGCGATTTTACCGTCTCGGCAGCCTGCCGGACGGCTGCCGGGCAGTCGATGTCATTTTCCATGAGAATTCCCGTGGCAAATGGAATCCCCGCCCGGACGAGTTTTGAGAACACCGGCACGCCGCTGCCGCCCCCGCTGATCACGAACGCGCGCGGCCGGGTCTTTGCGCCCGGAAAATAGAAACATCCGGTGCCGCCGTCAAACGTGTCCGGCGGGAGGTCAAAAAGCTGCGCGACGCTGCCGCCCGAAAAGATTTCCTCCGGCGTCCCGACGCGCGTGATTTTTCCGTCCTTTACGCACGCCACGAGATCGCTCACCTGTCTGGCGAGATCGAGTTCGTGCAGCGACAGGATCACGCTGAGGCGTTTTTCCATGGCCAGGCGGCGGATTGTCTGCAGGATTTCCAGCTGATACCGCAGATCCAGGTATGACGTCGGTTCGTCGAGCACCAGGATTCCGGTATCCTGACACACCGCGCGCGCGAGCAGCAGTCTCTGTCTCTGTCCGTCGGAAAGCTCGTCAAACGGGCGGTCCGCGATGTCCGAGGCCTCAAAAAGCCGGATGGCCTCGTCCGCTTTTTCCCTGTCTTCGTCCCGGCAGATTCCGAGGCGCCCCGTGTACGGATACCGCCCGGTCTCGACCACGTCGCGCCCTGTCATGTTTTCGGGGCTGAGCCGCTGCGTCAGAACCACGGCGCAGCGCTTTGCCCGCTCGTTTCTGGTAAGCGTTCTGCTGTTCTCGCCGAGATAATACACGTCCCCGGAAAGCGCCGAGAGCTGTCCCGCGACGGTCTTCAGGATCGTCGACTTTCCGGCGCCGTTCGGGCCGATGAGCGACATCACCTCGCCCGGCATCAGCTCAAAACTCACATCGCCGACGACGACGCGCCGCCCATAGCCGGCCGCAAGGGACACCGCCTTCAGACCGGGCGCTGTTCCCGGCGCAGTTTCGTTATCCGCCACGCCTGCCTCCTTTCCGCCGAAGCATCATGACGATGACGACCGGCGCCAGAACCACAGCGCTCACGCTGCTGGCCGCGACTTCCGTCGGGGCGAAGAGCACGCGCGCGAGCCCGTCACAGGCAAGCGTCACGGCGGCTCCGCCGACGAAGCACACCGGAATCAGCACCAGAGGCCTTGCGTCAGAGGACGCATTTTTCATGAGATGCGGAACGGCGATGCCCACAAACGAGATCGGCCCGGCAAAAGCCGTCGCGGTCGCCGAGAGAAGGCTCGAGAGCAGAATCAGCGCCGCGCGCAGCCCCTTTACATTCACGCCCAGGCTCGCCGCGTACGACTCGCCGAGCAGGTACGCGCCGATCGGCTTGGAAAGCAGCAGCGCGAGCACGACTGCCGGGATGATGAAAGCCGCCATCAGGGCCGCGTCCGTGCTGTTCATGCCCGAGAACGATCCCTGCGACCAGTTGTGGAGGTTCACGATGTTGGAGTCATCCGCGAATGTCACCAGAAGATCCGTCACCGCCGAGCAGATGTACCCGATCATGATGCCGCAGACCACCAGGACCGACATCGACCTGACGCGCGTCGATATGAGAAGTACGAATCCGGTGGCTGCGAGCGCCCCGGCGAAAGCCGCCAGAATCTGGGCCGCTGAGCCAAGCGTCAGCCCGCGCGAAACAAACGCGATCATGACAATCGCGACAAAGAGCTTCGCGCCCGACGAAATGCCGAGGATATACGGTCCCGCTATCGGATTGGCGAAAAACGTCTGAAGCAGGTAGCCGGATACCGAGAGCGCCCCGCCGGCGAGCATCGCGCACAGAATGCGCGGAAGTCGGATTTTAAGAATCACAGATGCCTCGGACGTGTCCGCCGATTTTCCTGAGAGAATTTCCAGAATCTGCCCCATCGGGATTTTCGTGCTCCCGGCCGACAGATTCCAGAAGACGCACGCCACAAGCGCCGCCGTCATCAGGATCAGCACCGCGATCCATCGTTTTCCTTTCCTGGTCAAGATAGTTTCTCCATCGTCTTCAGCTCACCCGGGTCGTCCTCCGTCAGAACCGCGTGGACATCCAGGATGAAATCACAGCTTTCGCTCACGCACTGGAAGAAATCAGCGTCCGTGCAGTACACCTGCCCGCTTTTGACGGCCTCAAAATCAGCAAACACTTCGTCCTTTGCAATCAGATCCGATATGCTCTCAACTTCGCCCTCTATGGCGCTGTTGTAAATCAGGACGTCGCAGTCCTTCGCCTCGCTGTAGAAATCCTCCATCTGCATGTGCACCGTGGAAATCGCGCTTGAATCCTCATCGGATTCCGCGAGACTCCCCGGCACATAGACGCCGCCCGCGTCTTCAATCATCTGCGCCATGTATCCGCCCGGCTTGTGAACCGTCACGGAGCCATTGCTGGTGACCGAGAAGAAAGCGACCGTTTTTCCCGTGCTTTCCTGCGAGAGCAGCGGCGTCACGCGCTCCACTTCCCCGCTGAAAAATGCGTTGGCTTCCTCTGTCGTCCCGAAAAGGATTCCGTAGAGTTTTACCCACTCGAGACGCCCCAGCGGGCTGTCCTCATAACTGGACCGCTCGACAAGGACCGGAATTCCCAGTTCTTCCAGCTTTTCCTTCACCTCCGGCGAGTGATAGATCATCGTATTCTCAATGGCAAGATCGCAGTTTCCCGAGAGCAGCATCTCGTAGTCCGGCTTGCTGTACTTCCCCGCGTACGTGATCTCTCCGCTTTCCATCTTTTCCCTGGCGTCCTGCACGTACCAGTCGTCCGCCTCAAGACAGGAAAACGCGATCCGGTCTATGCCGCCGGCCGCGTCCGCGAGATCCATGGCCGGCGTCGACGCCATGTAGACTCGGCTCACCGGCTGCTGAATCACCGTGCAGCCGTCCGGCACGCTGTCCGGGACCGCTTCGCCTTCCGGGACAATGAGATACTGTCCCTCATTTTTGATATCAACCAGCCAGCAGCCGTCCAGCTCAGATACCGAAAACATCTCAGCGTACAGGATTTCGACCTCAGAAGACTGAGCAGCCCCGGAAGCAGCGCTCTCAGACGTCACGCCTGTGCCGGCCCCTGTTGTCTCAGTACCGGCAGCTGTTCCCGCCGTACCCGCGGCGCCGCACCCGGATAGCAGGAGCAGCGCCGCCATAATCCATGACAGTAAACTCTTTTTTCTATTCCTCATTATTCCGTCTTTGTGAATGTGAGTGTGTACTCAATCTCATGCGGCGTGCTCATGGCCGTCGTGTCCGCCACGACATCGATCGGCGTGTCGTATGCGCTCACCGGAATCGTGAACGTCGAATTTCCGCCGTCATTTTCGTTCATGTACTTTGTTCCGTCAACGATCATGTAGTCGATGTACTCGGAACTCCAGACAATGACCGCCCCGGTGATCTGTCCGTCCACCTCGGTCACCTGACACGGACTCTCGACCGTCGTCTTTCCGCTGCCGCCCTCAAGCGTCACATTTGCCATGGTGTCAGAAGCCACGGCTTCCGCCGTCTCAGCCGCGGAAGAAGCCGCCTGAGTAGTCGTCTTCGCCGTTGTCGTCTGAGCGGTTGTTGTCGTCTGAACTGTTGTGGCCTGGACCGTTGTCGTCTGAGTCCCCGCAGACGACCCGCAGCCGATCAGAGCCGCCGCTGTGATGGCCGCCATGCCCAGGACTGCAAATCTTTTTCTCTTCATGATGTTAACCCTCCTTCAAGGCAACGCCGGGATTTCAGAGCAGTCAGGGGCAGGTAAAAAAAGCCCCTCTGAAATGTTCAGAGGGGCATGCAGACAAACCGGCAGCACAAATAGCCGCCGTCCGTACGACCAAGTCCCCGTGATCTGGAATCCGATTCCTGTACTTTTGAAAACGGCAGGTTTCCTGGCTTGGGGCTCCCCGCGGCAAAAACGCCTTCCCACCGGCCATTGACGCCGGCAGTGACGATACTAAACTTTAGCCGCTCACCCGATACAGTGACGGGATCGTACAGGACTCTCACCTGTTTCCCTTTTACCCGGCCACAGGCAAAGCCCACGGCCGGCACCGTTTTCGCAATATGTAATTTGCATCCGTTTCCGCGCGCCGTCTTTTCTGACTCTGCGCAAAACAGAATACAATATAGATTAGAACACGAAAATCCGTCTGCTGCAACTAACAAAGTGCCCCATATGGCAAATGCTGCCATACGGGGCGCGAAATTCATGCAAACGAAATTTTAAATACCACCGGATTTTTGGTGTCAAACCTAAGGCCGGCATCAACGGAAAGCCCCGCAGGGCCGCGCGAAAAACGCACTTCTTTTTCGCTGCCAAGAAGCTTAACATCTTTGATCTCGCAGAAAAGATCCGGCCCTTTTCCCTGCTTTTCCGGTATCTTCGCGAGAGACCAGATCAAAAATTTTCCGTCTTCCGGCGCCCTCAGGCAGATCGCATAGAGACACCCGTGTCCCGTCGTAAAGCGGTAATCCTCAGGCGTATAGATCTTGTCTTTGCTGTCCGAGAACTGCCCGCCGGCCTGTTTTGTCGGTCCCTCCTGGCAGACGCGCCACGGCCGGCTGCCGTAAATGGCCTCACCATTGACCGAAAGCCAGGCACCGATTTCGCGCAGGACCGCCGTGTCCTCCGAACCGATCGTGCCGTCCGCCTTCGGCCCTACGTTCAGCAGCATGGTTCCGTTCTTGCTCACGACATCAGCGAGATCGCAGAGCAGACTCCACGGTTTCTTGTAATCATTGCCCACCGTATAGCACCAGGAATTCTTGGCGATCGCGGTGTCCGTCTGCCACGGATAGCTGGTCACGTCCTCAAACTGGCCGCGCTCCACATCGACGAGCGCACTCCCGAACGCGCAGGCATCGTGCTTGTATGTCACGAGAACTTCCTGCCCTTTCTGCACAGCCCGGTTGTAATAGTACGCCATGATCTTTCTCAGATACGGCTTGCAGGCCTCTTCCTGAATCCACCAGTCAAAGTACAGCTCTCTCGGCTCATACCGGTCGATAATCTCACAGGTGCGGATGACCCAGTCGGTGAGAAACTGATCCAGCTCACTGCCCGGTTCCGCTTCCGGAAGAAAGCTGACATCCGTCTGATCTTCCGGCTCGTCGGCCGCCGGCCAGTAGAAGCCGCCCGGCTCGTTATAGTTTTCCGGATCCTGTCTGTCCTCGCCGCACACGCGCCCCGGGTGCATGAACCACCAGTGCTCAATCCGGTGGCTCGAGGCGCCGGGAATCAGTCCCTGTCTCAGTCCTTCTTTTGTCAGCTCGCCGAGAAAATCCCTGTGGGGTCCCTTTTTCACCGCGTTCCACTCGCTGAGTTCGGACGCGTACATCTGAAATCCGTCGCAATGCTCCGCAACCGGAACGACATACCTGGCGCCGGCTTCTTTAAAGAGTTTCACCCACTGCGCCGCGTCGAACTTCTCAGCCTTGAAATCTTGGATGAAATTTTTATAGCCGTGCGTGTCCTGCGGCCCGTACACTTCCCTGTGATGGGCATATTCACGGACCTCTTTCCGGTACATGTTGCGGGAATACCACTCATTTCAGAACGCCGGGACGGAGAACACGCCGAAGTGAATAAAAATTCCGAACTTCGCGTCCCGAAACCATTTCGGCGTCTCGTGTCCGGCCAGAGACTCCCAGGTGTCCCGGTACGGCCCGGCCTCTATGCATTTGTCAATCCGGTCTTTCCAGGCCTTTACATCATACTGAAACATACGCATCCTCTCAGATATAAAAGCCGCAGGAAGAGGATTTTCCCGCCTCCTGCAGCTTTCTTCCGATCTTTATTTCTCTGCCGCTGCTGTTACCTTACTTCTGCTTTCCAAAGCCCGTGCAGATTGCAGTACGCATATACGGCCACCGGTTCTTCCCCGGCCGTCAGAGCAAACTCGGCCGCCGGCGCGTCGCCTGGCTTCAGGTCTTTCTTCTGGAATCCGTTCTTTGTCTCCAGAACAACAAACTCGATATAGTGTTCCGGGAGCATCGGATGGTCAGCCGCGCCGATGCGGACCTTAACCGTGCTGCCCCCGACAGTCACGACCGGAACATGTTTCTCAGTCGCCGCATCTGTCGTGTTCGGGATCAGCTCTGTCATAGGATCCCCGCAGCACTTCGGCGTGCAAGCCGTCTTCTCGGTGAGAAATGCGACAAAGTTTCCGCACTTCATACATCTGTAGAATTCCATAGGAACCTCCTTGTCTTTTCTTAATTTTATCCGGAAGCCCGTCCTCCGGATTTGTCATCCATTATCTCAGAAGAATCGAAAAAAGTATATATTTTTATCCGTCCTGACCAGACCCTGTCATGTACAACATTTACCGGGCTGAATCTTCGCTGTATCCCATCGCCCGGTCCAGATAGTTCTTCGCCCCCGCAAGCGACATGTCGTGCACCGGGTCGCTGAAATTCACCGTCATGCACGGGAGCACCAGATCCAGCGCATTGGTGAGCGTCAGCTCATCCGGCATCTGTCCCTTAAGTTCCGGATCGAGCCAGTCAAGCTCGCCCGTCGAGCCGTAGTACACATCGAAATAGTGGTGAACGCTGTTCTCAATTCCGTGGAGAGTATACTGCCCGTCGACCTTGTCGATCTCCTGCACCTTGCAGAAATCCCCGTACCGAAACGTGTAATCCCCGATGCCAAATGTCTGCGTCAGCGTGTATTCCAGCGAATCGCCCGGATAGCGGTACGCGTTGATCTCGGATTCATATTCCGTCGAATTTTCGTCGTGGCGCGGAATCGGCACATCGCCGCTGCTGTCCGCCTGTGTCGTCTGCTCTGTCTTTGTTGTCTGCGCCGCAGCGGCCGCATTCCCGGAAACTGTCGTCAAATTGCTGACAGCTGCATCGGCACAGGCGCTCAAAGTCGTGCCGGCAAGAATAATGACTGTCAGGAACTTCATGATATTTTTCATGGCAAATCTTCCTCTCCCCTTCAAAACGGTATTGATTTTTCTTCCGATATAAGCAGTATACGATCAGACAGAAATCGGCGCCTGAAGTTTGTGACTTATTTGGTCACAAAATCGAATTTTTTCGAAGCGCCCCGCCCCTTTTCTGAAAAAGATTTCCCTGCCGAAAGATTCGCCTGTTCTCTTTGTTTTCTTTCTCCTGCGAAATATAATGGTAACAATGAAAAAGAAAGGAAGGCCCGCCCGTCCTCATGAATAAATTATACGATGTCATCATAATCGGCGGCGGCGTGGTGGGAAGCGCCATTGCCCGTGAACTCTCGCGCTTCCGGCTCTCGCTCGCCGTTCTGGAAAAAAATCCCGACGTCTGCTTTGAGACCAGCGGGCGCAACACCGGCGTCTGCCACGGCGGCTTCGCCTACGACACCGGGTCTCTGAAAGCAAAATTCTGCGTGGCCGGCAACAGGATGATGGGACGCCTCTCACGTGAACTTGACTTCGCGTTTCAGCGCACCGGCAAAGTCCTTGTCGGAAACACCCAGGAAGAGTGGGAACAGCTGAAGCGCGTCAAAAGGCAGGGCATGGCAAACGGCGTCACCGGGCTTGAGCTCATCGACGGGGCGCGCCTGCACGAACTCGTGCCGGCCGTGAAAGGCAGCTTCGCCCTCTACTCGCCGAACAGCGGCATTTTGGATCCGTTCGGCTTCACGATCGCGCTGGCGGAGAACGCCCACGCAAACGGCTGCGAATATTACCTGGAAAGTCCCGTGACGGATATCCGGAAAGATTCCGACGGCAACTGGCTCCTCGTGACACCAAAGGGCACATTTGCCACGAGATGGGTCGTCAACGCGGCCGGCCTCGGGTGTAAGGAAATTTCGGACATGCTCGGGATCACGGGATATCACGTGATCGGCTCGAAGGACGACTATATCGTCCTCGACAAGCAGGCCGGGCAGCTCGTCCCGATGCCGATCTACACGGTGCCCTCGAACACGTACATGGGAATTCACGTGACGATCACGACGTCCGGCAACGTGCTGCTCGGGCCGACGGCCGAGAACACGGACAACCTGTCCTGGTACGGGACAGAGCAGAAGAATCTTGATTATCTGTACGGCGAGGCGCAGAAAATCTGGCCGCATGTGAAGCGCTCCGATTACATCCGCACCTACTCCGGCATTCTGCCGAAACTCATCGACGAAAACGGCGACATTCAGGATTTCCGGATCGAAATCCGGGACGACATCGCGCCCCGCGCCGTCAATCTTGTAGGCATCGAGTCGCCGGGGCTGACCTCGTCCGTCCCGCTCGCACAGTACGTCGTTGAAATGATCCGGGAGCGCGAACGCCTGGAAGAAAAGGATTTCTGCCCCGGGCGCCGCGCCCCGCGCCGCTTTGCCCTGTGCACGCCGCAGGAGCAGGAAGAACTCATCGCGCAGAATCCCGATTACGGCGAGCTTGTCTGCCGCTGCGAAAAAGTCTCGCGCGCCGAAATTCTGCAGGCCATCCACAATCCGCTCGGCGCCCGCACCATGGCCAGCGTCAAATTCCGCACCCGCGCCATGATGGGCCGCTGCCAGGGCGGCTATTGCCAGATGCGCATCGAGCAGATGCTCGAACAGGAGCTGGGCCTTACGGGCCCCGAAGTGACGTATGAGAGAACCGGCTCACACCCGATTCTGCGCAATGTGCGGGAGGAATGAGATGAACCACTCCATCACAGAAAAAAATATCGACGTGCTCATCATCGGCGGAGGTCCGGCCGGACTCGCCGCCGCGGTCCGCCTCTGGAAAAACGGCGTCCGCAGCCTCATCGTCGTCGAGCGCGAAAAACAGCTGGGCGGCATTCTGCGCCAGTGCATCCACGACGGCTTCGGGCTGTCCCGCTTCGGCACCACGCTCACCGGCCCCGAATACGCCAATAAATTTGTCACGGAAGTCAAATCCCTCGGAATTCCGTTCCTGACAAATGCGGCTGTCATCGGCCTCACGCCGGACAAAAAAGTCACGGTGACCACGCGCGAAGGGCTGCTCGAATTTCACTGCAAAGCCGTGATTCTCGCCATGGGTTGCCGCGAGCGCACGAGAGGCGCTCTGGCGATCCCCGGCGAGCGTCCGGCCGGAGTCTTTACGGCCGGCGTGGCTCAGGCCTACATGAATCTCTACAACCGGATGCCCGCGAAAGAAGTCGTGATCCTCGGCTCCGGGGACATCGGAATGATCATGGCCAGGCGCCTGACGCTCGAAGGCGCGCACGTCAAAGCCGTCTACGAAGTCATGCCGATCCCGTCCGGCCTTCCGCGCAACATCGAGCAGTGCCTGCGCGATTACAACATACCGCTTTTCCTCTCGCACACCGTGACCGACATCCACGGCGGCACGCGCCTCACCGGCGTCACCGTCTCAAAAGTCGACGAACACCTGAAACCGATTCCCGGCACGCAGGAAGAAATCGCCTGCGACACGCTGATCCTCTCCGTCGGCCTCATCCCGGAAAACGAGCTTTCCCTGGAGGCCGGCGTACTCCTCGACCCGAAGACAAAAGGAGCCATCGTAGACGAGCACTATCAGACCTCTGTCCCCGGCATCTTTTCCGCCGGCAACGTCCTGCACGTCCACGACCTCGTCGATTTCGTGTCGCTGGAAGCGGAGCGCCTCGCCGACTCCGCTGCAGCCTATATAAAGAGCGGCGGTCTCACGCCCTGTCCTCTCGCCGTGCACTATGACAAAACGATCAATCACGTCATTCCCATGCGCGTCAGCGGCCAGGCCCCCTTTCATTTCGCGGCCCGCGTCAGCCGCCCCATGACAAATGCCGTCATCACTATCCGACAGAACGGTCAGGCCATCGCCACGCGCACCATCCGCCGGGCACTCCCCGCCGAGATGATCCAGTTCGACGTGAGCGATAAGAAGCTGCGCGATACAGGGGATCTGTATGTCTCGGCAGAAGAATCAGACTGACAGGAAAAGAAAAACAGGAAGCAAAAAACTGACAGGGCACTGAATAAAAAAGCACGGTGCTGCAGGCACCGTGCTTTACTATCCCGATTAATCCAAAATATCAATTTTTTCTATTGATGACTGATAGTCTGCTCTGTTTGGGGTAAATTCAAGAAATGGTTCCTTATCGTTATCCTCTTCATACTGATACGCTTCAACAAAAGTCACCTCTGCTGAGCCATCAGAAAAAGTGATTCTCGCCCTGTGCCCTACAGCTTTTTTCATTTCATTTATTTTCACCATCGCCTTCGGGCTCCTTTCTCGGAAAGATATGCACTCCATTTTTACTATACTAAATCGAAAAGCGATTTGCTGTGCAGCAATCGCTCAACTTCAAAAGAACGGCTGAACACTTTGAACAAATCAAAGGTCCAGCCCTGTTTTGTGCTTTGAATGGTGGCAAAATGGTGGTACCACCGTTATATAGCGCACCACCGAATGCTCATTTTATGCGGGTTAACTGTGTTACGGTTTCCACCGCCATGGTCTCGGGAAACATATCGACGGGCTGTACGCGCTTTAGCCTGAAGCCTGCCTGTGTCAGGATTTTCAGATCGCGGGCGAGCGTTGCCGGGTCGCACGACACGTAGACGATCCGGTCCGGGTGCATCTGAATCATCGTGTCGAGCAGTTCGGGATCGCAGCCTTTGCGCGGCGGGTCCACAACCATGACGTCCGGCGTGAGAGCCGGATCGTCTGTCTCACCGGCCGCAAGGGCCGCTTGTTTTTCCCTGTAAAATTCCGGGACGATTTTTTCGGCTTCTCCCGTGAAAAATGTGGCGTTTGCAAAGCCATTTGCCAGGGCGTTTGCGCGGGCGTCTTCGACAGCCTGCGGAACAATTTCGACGCCATAGACTTTCGCGGCTTTCTGCGCCAGAAAGAGGCTGATGGTGCCGATTCCGCAGTAGAGATCCCAGACGGTCTCGCCTCCCGTGAGGCCCGCGAACTCAAGAGCTTTTCCGTACAGCTTTTCTGTCTGATCGCGGTTTACCTGAAAGAATGAGTTCGGGGACACGCGGAAGCGGATGTCTCCGATCGTGTCTGTGATATAGCCGCTGCCGGCGAGTGTGACCGTGCGGCGGCCGAGAATAACGTTGTTCGGCTCCGGCTGGACATTGAGGCACACGGACGACGCGCCGATATCCTGAAGGCTTTTCACAAGCGCTTCTATGTGCGGAATCTTTTCGGAGGCCGCGACGAGGCACACGAGTGTCTCGCCGGAACGCGCCGTGCGGATCAGGACGTGGCGGATCAGCCCGGTGTGCGTCTGCTCGCTGTAAACCGGGATCTTGTACTTCAGAATCCAGCTGCGGATTGCTTTAATAAAATATGCGTTGCCGGCGCTGCCGAGTAAGCAGTCATATCCCGGCATCGGGACGATGCGGTGGCTGTGCTCGGCATAGAAGCCGAAGACAGGATTTCCTGCTGCGTCGATTCCGACCGGGACCTGTTCCTTGTTGCGGTAGCGGTGCGGATCGTCCATGCCAAGAATCGGCGAAAAGTCCACGTCCGTCAGGTCGAGACCGCCGATGCGGGTGAGCGCGTCGCGCACTTTCGTCTCTTTGGCGGCAAGCTGCGAGCTGTATGTCATCTGCATGATCTGACAGCCGCCGCACTTGTCCGCACACGCGCACTCCGGGCGCACGCGGGCCTCAGAGCCCCGGATCACCTGAACAAGCTTCGCGAAACCGTATGATTTTTTGAGGTTCAGAATCTGCGCCCGGACGCAGTCGCCGGGGACGGTTCTCTTCACAAAAAGCGTGAGGCCCCCGTACCGGCCGATTCCGGCGCCGTCGCTCGAAAGAGCCGTGATGTCGAGCGTCACGACATCGCCCTTTGAGAGCCCGCTGCCGGGCTTAGTGCCTTCCGGGCCGCCGTGCCTGCTGCTTTTCCTGTTCTGCGGTTTATCTGTTGTCTTATGTCTGCCTGCCGACATTTGTCATGAATCCTCTTCGCCTTCGCCCTGGTAATATGCCGTGCCGTCCTCGGTCGTGCGGCGCACGCGGATGCCGCCGAGCCATCTGTTCACGTCAAGCCAGTCACTGCTGCTGCGGACGTTCAGGGCCTCGCGGATCGTCTCCATTTTGGCGTCCAGATCGTCGGCTTTTGAGAGCGCGAGCGCCTCGGCCGTTTTCGGGAGAACCGGTGAGCCGTATTCGAGCAGGCCGTGATGCGAGAGAATACAGTGGCCGATTTCGTCCTGCAGATCTTTCGGGAATCCGTCGATGGCGCGCATATGCTCGCGGACCATCTCAAAACCGATCATGATGTGGCCGAGCAGATTGCCCTCGTCGGAGTAATCGACCTGCGGAAACGGCGTCATCTCGCGGGTCTTGCCGACATCGTGCAGCATGGCCGACGCGATCAGCACATCCCGGTCGAGAAAATCGTAGCGCATGGCGAGAAAATCGCAGATCTTCGTGACGGACAGCGTGTGCTCGAGCAGCCCGCCCATAAAACTGTGATGTACCGTGCGCGCCGCCGATCCCTTCGCAAAAGTCCTGACAAATTCTTTGTCGTCCACAAAGAAGGAATCCAGAAGTTTCCGGATATACGGATTGTGGACGCTTTCGCCGAACTGCAGCAGCTCCTGGTACATATCTTTGATCGGATAGCGGCTCGCCGGGACAAAGTCAGCGGCATTGTAGCTGCCCGGCTGGGCTTTCGCGAGCCGCTCGACCTTGAACTGAAGTTTTCCGTTGTAGACGGTGACCGTTCCGCTGACGTTTACAAAGTCGTTGGCCTCGAAATCGTCGATGGCCGGCGATTCCGTGTCCCATATTTTTGTATCGACCGTACCGGTTTTGTCCGCAAGCGTCAGACTGTAATAATCTTTGCCCTTCTTGGACTGATAGGTAGCTTTCGTGCGCACCAGATATGTGCCGGTAATCCTGTCGTTTTCCTGAAAATCTCTGATGTAAACCATTCTGTCCTCCGTTTCTGTCTACCGATTATAGCATACCCTCCGCATCTTTACATTTTCCTCGGTGAACAGCTGAAATTTCTTGTTTCTTTTGTTATGATTACAGTGTTTACGCGGGTTTGAATTTGCCCTGTGCGGGCAGGAATTATTAGGACATGAACAAAAAAGTACTGCATACACTCGAATACGAAAAGATAACAGAAAAGCTGGCGTCTTTCGCCGATTCCGAGCCGGGCAAGGCCGCAGCCAGGGCCTTGACGCCTCTGACGGATCTCGGGCAGATCCGGGCTCTTCAGAAGGAAACCGACGATGCGCTCCGCCGCATTTTCGCCAAAGGGAAAGTATCGTTTGAGGGCGTCACGGACATCCGTGGCTCTCTCCGGCGCCTGAAGGCGGATGCGCCGCTCGGCTGCGGAGAGCTGCTTAAAATCGCGGAGCTGCTCGCATGTGCCGGACACGTCAGAAACTATTATGAGGAAGAAACCGACTCTCTGTACGGACTGCTGAGCGTCCTCGACGATCTGGAGCCGCTGCGTACCAGCATCACGCGCGCCATCGTCTCCGAGGACGAGGTGGCTGACAGCGCCAGCCCGAAACTGCGCAGTCTGCGCCGCGAGCAGGACCGCATCAACGAAAAAATTCACAGTGAACTCACGCGCATGCTCACGGGATCCCTGCGCGGCTGCCTGCAGGACGCGGTCATCACGACGCGCCAGGGCCGCTACTGTCTGCCCGTCAAGGCAGAGTACCGCTCGAGGGTTCCGGGCATGATCCACGACCAGTCCGCGTCCGGCTCCACCCTTTTCATCGAACCGGAGGCCGTCGTGCGCTTTGACAACGACCTGAAGACCAACGCGATGGAACAGGAAAAGGAAATCGCCGTGATTCTGAAGTCTCTCTCGGAGGAATGCGCGCAGTACACGGACATTCTCGAAGAGGACTACACGATTCTGACGCGGCTGGATCTCATATTTGCCAAGGGCGCTCTGGCGCGCTCCATGAAAGCGAGTGCCCCGGCCCTGAACGACGAGGGAATTTTCGACATCCGCAAAGGCAGGCATCCGCTGATCGACCCGAAGCGCGTCGTCCCGATCGACATCCGCATGGGAACGGATTTCCACCAGCTTGTCATCACCGGCCCGAACACCGGCGGCAAGACGGTGACGCTGAAGACAGTCGGCCTGCTGACTCTGATGGCTCAGTCCGGCCTGCTGATTCCGGCCGGCGACCACTCCACGATCGCGGTATACCGGGAAATCTACGCCGATATCGGCGACGAGCAGAGCATCGAACAGAACCTGAGTACATTTTCCGCCCACATGACAAATACGATCAGCATCCTCAGGGCTGCTGACTCTCACTGTCTGATTCTTTTCGACGAGATCGGTGCGGGAACCGATCCGACCGAGGGCGCGGCGCTCGCCATGTCCATTCTCGCGAAACTCCACGAAAGAGGCATTGAGACGATCGCGACGACTCACTACAGCGAGCTCAAGGCGTATGCGCTCTCAGAGCCCGACATCACGAACGCCTGCTGTGAATTTGACGTCGAAACTCTGGCGCCGACATACCGTCTTCTGATCGGCATTCCCGGGAAGAGCAACGCATTTGCCATCTCGAAAAAGCTCGGCCTTCCGGACGAGATCCTCGACGACGCGAAGCGGCGGCTTTCCGACGACCAGGTGCGTTTCGAGGACCTGCTGTCGGATCTCGAAAAGACGCGCAGTCAGGTCGAAAAAGAACACGAAGAAGCGGCCCGCTACAAAGCCGAGGCCGAAAAACTCCAGGAAGAGCTGACAAAACAGCGCGAGGCCATCGCGCGGCGGAAAGACAAAATTCTGCGCCGGGCCAACGAAAACGCCGAGAAGATTCTGGCGGACGCCAAGGCCTATGCGGACGAGTCGATCCGCGAGCTGAACAGGCACGGGGCCGATGTGCGCGAGATGGAAAAGACGCGCCAGGGCCTGCGCGAAAAACTGAAGAAAAACGAGAAGTACAAGAAGCCCGAGACAGAAGAATCGGCCGAACAGATCCGCAAACATCCGGCGTCGGACTACAAGCCGGGTGTCCATGTGCGCGTTCTCTCCTCCGGCCTTGAGGGCGATGTCACACAGGCTCCGGACAAGAAAGGAAGGCTGAAAGTTCTGATCGGCTCGATGACCATGACAGTTCCGGTGAAGGAAGTGGCCATGGTTGAGAATTACAAAGCGCCGCAGGTCCAGGAAAAGAAGCCGAAAGACCGCTACGAAGAGCTTCTGCGCAAGCACCGTGAATCCGCGGTGCACACAGGCGCCCTGCGCATGGAGGCGTCTCAGAACGTTCCGTCTGAGATAAATGTCATCGGCATGACCGTCGACGAGGCCGTCAGCAGGCTTTCGAAATACCTGGACAGCGCAAGTCTGGCCGGGCTGCGCGAAGTCCGCATCGTACACGGAAAAGGAACCGGAGCTCTCCGGGCCGGCATCTGGAACTGGCTCGACGGGCTCGGATATATCCGCGGCTACCGGATCGGAAAGCCGGGCGAAGGCGACGCCGGCGTGACGATCGTAAGTCTCTGATTCTGACTTTCAGCCGTTCAAAGAAACCGCCATATCTTCAGGCGCCGCGCAGGCACTGCGCCTCAAAGCGCCGTTCACACGTTTGTTGAAAGGAGCATCCGTTGGAAAGTAGTACAATTCCACATATTCTGGTCGCAGAGAGCGACAGCGGCATGTCTTCTCTGATTTTATCTTCCCTGACACGGGAAGGCTTTACAGCCGAGGCCGTGAAAAGCGGCGCGGACGTCATGCGCTGCCTTCAGGACACAGAGCCGGATCTGATCACGCTGGAGCTCACTCTGCCGGACATAGACGGCGTACAGCTGATCCGCCGGATCCGCCTGAAATCACAGGTGCCGATTCTCGTGATCACGACCCGGAGTGATATCAGGGACAAGCTTGCGGCCTTTGCGGCGGGAGCCGACGATTATCTCACCAAACCATTTGACACGCGTGAGATGGTGGCGAGAGTTACGGTGATTCTGCGCCGTCTTGCCGGCTACACACCGGAAGACACGGCTGAGGGCGCGGCCGCAAAGACCGTGAATATCCCGGACCTTGCCATCAATCTCGAGAATTATCAGGTGTCATTTCAAGGCAGGCCGGTGGATCTTTCACCGCGCGAAATTGAACTCCTCTATTTTCTGGCCTCGCACCCGAATCAGGTGTTCAGCCGCGAGCAGCTGCTCGATCAGGTCTGGGGGCGCGAATTTGCCGGCGATTACCGCACGATTGACACTCACATCCGGAAAATCCGGAAAAAAATAACCGGCGGCCCCAACTGGTCCATTCAGACCGTATGGGGCGTCGGCTATAAGTTTGAGCTGACGGAAACCATCTGATTCCTACGTTCCGTCCGCTGAAAGTTCTTCTGTTTCCGGGGTCTCCTGTGCGGAGACCTCAGCGGTTTCTTCCCCGCTGTCTGTGCTGTCTGCGGCAGCCTCGTCTTCCGCCGCTGCATCCTCTCCTTCTGTCGTCTCTTCCGCCGGCTCGTCCGCGATTTCACCGTCCTCAGCGGAAGACGATTCGGAAGATGACGTCGTGCCCGTCTGTCTTGCACTTTCTTCCGCCCGGTAATCCCAGTACGCCATGACTTCATCGGCGTCGACCGTGTTTTGAATCGTAATCGAAGTGCATTCCTGCGTTCTGTTGTCAAACACAAATGTGTACTGAAGCGTCCTCAGACTGCGAATCTGTGTGAGGACCCGGGAAGGGAGCACTTCCTGTTTCGGAGCGTTGACCTCGACGCTCAGGACATATTCCGATACATCGGCAGAATCTGTCTCGCTCTGCACCAGAGACGGGTAGACATACTCGTCAGAGGAATACGATCCGAAGCGGGTCAGAAATTCTTCCTTTCTCAGGCCGCTTCCGTCATACCGCGTCCCGGAGAAAATCCAGGCATATTCCTTCCCCGCGTCTGTGATGGTGATTCCCGTCAGAACCATGTTCTTTTCCGAGTCATTCGCAAACAACGCCGCCGCGTACGACACGCTGGAATCATCCGCGTATTCTTTTATACTGCTGGCCCTCAGGGTGAAAAGCACCGTCCCGTCGCGGCTCACCGTGATTTCCGCGCTGTGTCCTTTCGCGTCAGCATCGTAGCCTTCTATCGTGTAGCGTCCGGACGCTTCGATTTCTTCTACGGCATCCGAGAGGAGTTCCTGATACCCCAGCTGAAAAACCATGTCATCGATCTGAACATACGCTTCCTCGGGACTGGCCTTGGAGATGGTCTCGTCCACCTGAAATTCTCCCGACTCCTGCGCTTCACTGCTCTCGGTCTCCGTTGTCGATGGCGGCGGAAGCTCATTGTCACCCCGGCCCACCGAGCTGAACAGAACTGCCAGCAGCACAACGGCACACACGATCAGTACGGGTGCCGCTGTCTTAAACCGATCCATTTCCATACACTCCTCACTGCAGAGACTGAATAAAGGCTTCAATCCGGGAGAGGCCTATTTTCAAATCATCAATAGAGTATGCATAGGAAATCCGGATATTGCCTTCGCCGCAGGCGCCGAACGCCGTGCCCGGGACAACCGCCAGCTTCTGCTCTTTCAGGAGCCGCGTCGCAAACTCGTCGCTCGTCATGCCGAACTTGCGGATCGACGGAAATACATAAAACGCGCCGAAAGGCTCAAAGCACTCGATTCCCATCCGCTTGAATTCGTGCAGCAAAAACCGCCGTCTCTCGTTGTATGACGCGACCATCCGGTCCACCTCGGGCTGCGAGTTGGCAAGCGCCTCAACCGCCGCGTACTGGCTCGTCGTCGGCGCGCACATGATGGTGAACTGATGCAGCTTCGTCATCTGCGCGATGATCTCCTCGGGCCCGCACGCATATCCGAGTCTCCAGCCCGTCATGGCAAATGCTTTCGAAAAACCGCCGATGAGAATCGTGCGCTCCTGCATGCCCGGGAGTTCTGCGATCGACACGTGCTTTCCACTGTATGTGAGAGCGCTGTAAATCTCGTCGGAGATCACAATCAGATCGTGTTTGATGATGATCGGAACAAGCGGCTCGAGCTCCTCTCTCGTCATGATCGATCCCGTCGGATTGTTCGGGAACGGCATCACGAGAATGCGGGACCGGTCGGTGATGGCCGCCTCAAGCTGCTCAGCCGTGAGCTTGAACCCATTGGATTCCTGCAGGTTGATGGTCACAGGAGTCGCGTCGGCCATGATCGCGCAGGGCCGGTAAGAAACATAGCTCGGCTCCGGAATCAGAACCTCATCGCCCGGATTGACAATGCAGCGCATCGCGATGTCGATGGCCTCGCTGCCGCCGACAGTGACCAGCACCTGACTTTTCGGATTGTACTTCAGGCCCTGGTTCCTCTCCAGATAGCGCGAAATTTCTTCGCGAAGCGGCATCAGGCCCGCATTTGACGTATAAAACGTGCGGCCGCGCTCCAGCGAGTAAATGCCCTCCTCGCGGATGTTCCACGGCGTATCAAAATCCGGTTCGCCCACGCCCAGGGAAATCGCATCCGGCATCTCGTGAACGATGTCGAAGAATTTCCGGATCCCGGAAGGCTGCAGAGCCCGGATTTTTTCGGAAGTCATCGGTCTCATGGCGTAATCTTCTCCCTTTCGTCCTTGTGGATTTCGTCAAATATGACGCCGTAATCCTTATACTTTTTCAGCACAAAGTGCGTGGCGCAGCTGCGGATCGAGTCCAGTGTGGAGAGCTTCGTCGCCACGAACTGGGCGATAGACTTCATGGACTTGCCCTCAATGATGACGGTAAAGTCAAAACCGCCGCTCATCAGATACACCGCTTTGATCTCACTGTACTTGTAAAGTCTCTCTGCGATCGCGTCGAATCCCAGCCCTCTCTGCGGCTGAACCTGCACCTCGATCAGCGCCGTGACTTTTTCAAGACTCGTGTTGTCCCAGTTGATCAGTGTGTTGTAACCGCAGATGATATGTTCCTTCTCCATATCCGCGATCTCGTTGGCGACCTCTGCTTCTTCGACACCGAGCCGGATAGCCAGTTCATGCAGATCGACGCGGGCATCCTTCTCAATATCTCTGAGAATCTGTTCTCTTAATTCCATTTATTCTTCTCCTCTCAGCCTGTACCGGAAATCGACGCTCAGATCCTCCTGTGGCTTGTCAAGAAACCGGATCCGCCCGCGATTGTTCAGGATTTTGCTGTTGCTGTCCGTAAAACTTCCCAGTGTTTCGGCCGGCACGCCCGCCCCGCGGATTTTCTGTACCAGGCCCTCGCCGTCATCCGCCGCAATCAGAAGACTTCCGCCCGAATGAATCTCATACGGGTTTAACCCCAAGAGCTGTGCGATTTCAACAGCCTCCTGACGCACCGGAATTTTGTGAACGTCCGCCGTGAAACCGACGCCGCTGCCTGCCGTCATCTCCCAGAGCGCCGCGAAAATGCCTCCCTCACCGGCCGCATGCACCGCACTGATGGCAAATGTTCCGTCTTTCAGCGCCTCACGGCACACCCCGGCCGCCGCGGCCGCACTCGTGTCGCTTTCTTTTCCGAAAGCTCTGTCCAGAAAGTCCGGGCGGAATCTCTTTCGGATATCATCCGGAAGATAAGGGAAAACGCTTCGGATTCCCGCCTGACCCGCGTATCCCGTCACGACAAGCGCCTGACCCGCCTTTGGAGTGGTGAGCTTTCCGACAATACCAAAATCACCGATTGCTGTCACTGTAGCGGTTATGCAAACATTTGTCAACCCTGCGCGGACTCTCGCGTCTACGCCTGTGACGCGCACGTTCAGACGTCCGGCTTCCTGTTCAAGGCTCCTTGTGATTTTTTTGAGTTCCTGCTCTGTCATCTGCGGTGGAAGGAAAATCGTGATTTCGGCGCATTCCGGAACACCGCCGCCCGCATACACGAGATTGCACGCTTCCATCAGAGCGTCCGGGTCCGCTCCCTGGGCCTGAAGAAGGCATTTGCCGGGGAATCCCGGAATTTCCGCCACCGCCGCGTCTGTCCTGACGCCGGACAAAAGCGCCGGTTCCGGAACACTGTTGTTTTCAAAAATTTTTTTCACGGCCCGCAGTCTGGGGCCTTCCGCCAGTTTTCCGAGTCTCATGTGTCCGGTTCCTCCGGTCCTTTCTCGTCCGGATGAGCGGCCAGGTAAGCTGCCAGAAGATCCGGTCTGTATCTGGCTGTCCGCCGCAGGCTCTGTTCGTGGCGCCACGCATCGACTTTTCCGTGATCGCCCGACAGCAGAATTTCCGGCACTCTGCGCCCCCGGAATTCCTCCGGGCGCGTATACTGGGGATATTCGAGCAGGCCGTCCCCAAAACTCTCCGTCTCGGCGGACTCGTTGTTGTGCAAAACGCCCGGAACCAGCCGCGAGACGGCGTCCATGACGATCAGCGCCGGAAGTTCGCCGCCGGTCAGAACATAATCGCCGACCGAGATGAATTCGGCCCCCAGTTCTTCGAGCGCCCGCTCATCGATTCCCTCGTAGTGTCCGCACAGCAGGCAGAGATCCGTTTCTTTGGCGAGCTGCGCCGCCTTTTCCTGATTGAAAACACTCCCCTGCGGAGTCAGGTAGATGGTTTTCATTTTGTGTCCCGTGCGCCTCACAAGATCGTCATAGGCCGCGCACACCGGTTCTGCCTTCATCAGGAGACCGGCGCCGCCTCCGTATGTGTAGTCATCGACCTTGAAGTGCTTGTCATTTGAGAAATCGCGGATGTCGACGGTCTCAAGACTGAGCAGCCCCGCGTCCATGGCTCGGCCGGTAATGCTCGTGTGAAAACCGTCGGTGATCATCTGCGGAAAAAGCGTCAGTACGTGAAAGTTCATTTACCATACTTTCTTTCTGAGAATCATGGCGGATGTCTTTCTCATGCCGAGATTCAGGCTGCCGTTCCGGATGCGGTATCCGAGCGGCTCCTGCGAGAAACCACCGTCATAGGTGACAAAGATCTGCTCCACATCGTCATCATCGGTGAGACCGAGTTCCCAGACCGGGAGAATGACGCGGCGCTCGTCTTCGCTGTTGTTGACGACGACAATGATCTGATCTTTCCGGTTGAAGCGCCCGTAGGCGATCAGATTGTACTCGGCCTTGAGTTTTTTCAGAGAACCGTTGCGCAGCACCGGATAGGTCTTGTGCAGCCGGATGATTGCCCGGTGAAAATTCAGGAGAAGCTTGTCTTCGTGTCCCCAGGGATAAGTGCGCCGGTTGTCCGGATCGGTCCAGCCGCACACGCCGGCCTCGTCGCCGTAGTACACCGTGGGCATGCCGGGCCAGGTCATCTGGATGACGACGGCCTCCATCATGACGGCTTTGTTGATGCCTTTTGACGCCGCCTCACTCCCCATGTAATTCAGGCGCCCGACCGTGCGGTTGGTACGCGTGAGAAAGCGCGAGTGGTCGTGATTGCTCAGCTCGTTCATCGCGATGCGGGCCGCCTGGCCGCCGAGTCTCGCCATGTTGTAGCGCATGGAATCAAAGAAAGAATCGGCATTGCCGAGCATATCCTTGCGGAACTCGTCCGAGTGCTTCTGCATGCCCGTCAGAAACCAGGTCACCGGCTCCATGAAGGCGTCGTAGTCCATGACCGTGTCCCACTCGTCGCCCTGCAGCCAGTTATAGGAATCGCCGTAATTCTCGGCGATGATGATGGCTTCCGGGTTGGCCTGTTTTACGGTCTGCCGGAATTTTTTCCAGAACGAGTGGTTGTACTCAGGACTGTGGCCGAGGTCAGCCGCCACATCCAGTCTCCAGCCGTCCGCCGAAAACGGCGGCGAAACCCATTTGGCCGCGATGCCGAGCACGATGCTCTCCAGCTGGCTGCTCGCCTCATAGTTGAGTTTCGGCAGCGTATCGTGGCCCCACCATCCGTCGTAAGACTTGTTGTCCGGCCACGTGTCGGCGTTGAACTGGAAGAAATCGTGATACGGGCTGTCTTTGCTGACGTAAGCGCCGTCCGTGTGCGAATGCTGGCTGGTCTTGTAGATGTGCTCGCGGTCCATCCAGCGGTTGAACGAGCCGCAGTGATTGAACACGCCGTCGATGATGACGCGCATGCCGCGGCGGTGCGCCTCTTCCACAAGATGACGGAACAGCGAGTTGCCCGCTTCCAGATTGACGGCATTGGTCACGCGGTTGATATAGCGGGCCGCGTGCGTATTGTCCTGATCGCCGGGCGCAAGCAGACTGCCCTCGTCCTCGATGATCTTTCCGAAATGCGGGTCGATGTAGTCGTAGTCCTGAATATCATATTTGTGGTTGCTGGGGGATACAAACAGCGGGTTGAAATAAATGGCCTCGACGCCCAGATCCTGCAGATAGTCCATCTTGTCGAGCACACCCTGGAGATCGCCGCCGTAAAATTCGCGAACGCCCTCCGATGCCGACGGGTACTGATTCCAGTCGTCGATGTGTTTTACGTGTTCTCCCAGATACGAATACTCATCCGTGAGAACATCATTGCTCTTATCGCCATTGCAGAAACGGTCGGTAAAAATCTGATACACCACGGCGCCCTTCGCCCAGTCCGGCGTCGTGAAGCCCGGCATGATCTGAAAATCGTAATACGGATTGAGCTTGCTGTCCGGTCCGAGCTGATTATAGTAGACGACCGTGCGCCCCGTTACAATGCGGAAATAATAGTAGATGTGCTCATCGGTCACATCGAATGAAGTCGAAAAATAATCGAAATTCTCGTCCGATTCCACCCGCTCCATCTCGGTGTCATTTCCGTTCAGACTGACAAATACTCTGTCAGCGTTGAGCCTTTCGGTCCGGAACCGCAGAGTCACTGTGTCGCCGGGGAGCGGCTCCGACGGGTTCCGATACTCATCTGTCGAATCAGCGAAAAGTGCGTCCGTGTTTAAAATCGGACGCACGTTGCACATGTAAAAAAGCTTCCTGTCAGATGCAGAATCTTGTGTAAGATCCTTTACAATTTTCATATTCAGTCCTTAGTCCGCCTGCGGCGCCGGTGCCGTAAAGAGCGCGTCGAATTCTTCGCCGGTCACTTTTTCTTTCTTGAGCAGCAGATTTGCGCTCGCGTCAAGAACCGACCGGTTCTCTTCAATGAGGCGCTTCGCCTCACCGTAGCAATAATCCACAATACGCTTGACTTCCGCGTCAATCATCGCTGTCACATCCTCGCCGTACGGACGCGCATGCCCGATATCACGGCCGATGAACACCTCGTCGCTGTCCCCGAACGAATAGTCGATCGGGCCGAGCTTATCCGAGAAGCCATACTTCATGACCATGTCGCGGGCTGTCTTCGTCGCCTGGCGGATATCCTGACTCGCTCCGGTTGTGATGTCATCGAAAACCAGCGATTCGGCGACCCGTCCGCCGAAGTCCACGATGATCTGCTGCAGCATCTTGCCGCGGGTGTTGAACATTTCATCCCTTGACGGGAGCGGCATCGTGTAACCGGCTGCGCCAAGTCCCGTCGGAATGATCGAAATCATGTGAACAGGTCCCACTTCCGGAAGACAGTGGAACAGAATCGCGTGTCCCGACTCATGGTACGCGGTAATTCTCTTCTCCTTGTCCGAAATAATCCGGCTCTTCTTCTCGGTTCCGATGCCTTCCTTGACAAATGATGCCTGAATATCCTCGTTGTTGATATATTCCCGGCGCTCTCTGGCCGCGCGGATAGCCGCTTCATTTAAGATATTTTCCAGATCGGCCCCGGCAAAACCGGCCGTCGTTCTGGCCAGCGCTTCCAGATCCACGTCATCGCCCATCGGCTTTTTGCGCGCGTGAACCTTGAGGATGGCAAGTCTCTCATCCACGTCCGGAAGTCCCACGACAACCTTGCGGTCAAACCGGCCCGGTCTCATGATCGCCGGGTCCAGGATGTCAATGCGGTTCGTGGCCGCCATGACAATGATTCCCGCATTCGGGCTGAAACCGTCCATCTCTACCAGCAGCTGGTTTAACGTCTGTTCTCTCTCGTCATGCCCGCCGCCGAGACCTGCGCCGCGCCGTCTTGCCACGGCATCAATTTCGTCGATGAACACGATGCAGGGCGCGTTTTTCTTCGCCTCTTCAAACATGTCGCGGACACGGGATGCTCCGACGCCGACGAACATTTCCACGAAATCCGATCCGGAAATCGAATAGAACGGGACGCCCGCCTCGCCGGCGACCGCCTTCGCGAGAAGCGTCTTACCGGTTCCCGGAGGCCCCGTGAGAATAACGCCTTTCGGAATCCGGGCTCCGAGTTTCGTATAGCGGGCCGGCTCTCTGAGGAAATCGACAATCTCACTGAGATCTTCTTTTTCTTCCTTCAGGCCTGCCACGTCGTTAAACGTAACCGGATTCTTGCTGCTCTCGACCTTCTGTGCCCGGCTCTTGCCGAAATTCATCATCTGCGCGTTGGCGCCGCTGTTGGCACCCTGACGCCTGATCATCAGAAACAGAATGACGAACATAAACACCATGATGCAGATCGGCAGGATGATGTTGGCCCAGATATTCAGTCTCGAAACGTCCTCCAGCTGATAGCGGATTCCGTACTGCTGCGCGATGTCCTCGACTTCATTGACGTCTGAGACGTACGCTTTCTTGCGGGTGCCGTCCTGCATGGTGACGACAATTTCGCCGGTCGGAATTTCCTGGTTCTGATGGATCACCAGCTCTTTGATCTCGGAACTGTCAGTCTCCACCTGGACCAGAAAATCCGAGTACTCATAATCTTCTTCCGTTTCGGGCATCTCAAACGATATCAGATAAAAAACCGTCAGAATGATCAGAAACATAAAGATCATTCCCAGGCCGCTGCCCGATGATCTCTTTTTTGTATTCATACAGCTTTGATTCTCTCCTTGGCCGCTTCTGCCCAGAAATTAAAGATGAAGAATTCCGATATAGGGAAGATTGCGGTATTTCTGGTCATAGTCCAGTCCGAACCCGACGACGAATTCATCCGGAATGTCAAATCCGCGGTAGTCGGCCTGAAACGGCACTTCCCGGCGCTCCGGCTTGTCGAGGAGCGACACAACTTTAAGCGATTTCGGATTTCTCGCCTTTAAAATCGGCGTCAGCTTGTACAGTGTGTTTCCGGAGTCAATGATATCCTCCACAATCAGCACATCCTGACCGGCGATGTCTTCGTCCAGGTCCTTTTTGATTTTGACGGAACCGCTGCTTTTCGTCCCGGAGCCATAACTGGATACCTGCATGAAATCGAACAGAACCGGCACCGTGATGCGCTTTGCCAGTTCACTCATAAATAAAACCGAGCCTTTGAGAATACAGATCAGTTTCAGTTCGCGGCCCGCATAGTCGCGGCTGATGGTCTCCCCGAGTTCCTGAATGCGCTTGTTGAGCGTCTTTTCATCAATCAGCACACTGATGTTGCTGTAGATATTATTGTCCATGGATTTCCTTTCCGCCCGCCTTAAGGAGACTCAATCCGTCCTCGCAACGCTCAGGCGCAGTATCCTTCTTGTCTGCTCATCGATGAGCGCGGCCTGGCTGCGTCTTACGCCGACAGCCCAGTATACCTCGCTCCCCGCGGCCACAAGCGGCACTTCCCCGCGCTGTTCCTGACTGATTTTCCTGTCACGGAAGACCTTGACAAGCGCTGCCCGGGACTGTCTGCCGGTCTGCATAAAATCGTTTTCTGCCGCGTTTCTGAACAGTAATTCATGTTTCATTTTATCATAATCAAAGAACTTCGTGAACTCATTATCCTCATCCCGCGCAAATTTTGGAACCAGTACAAACTCTGCCCGCCATGGTCCGAAGAATTTAATGACTTTTCCGCCGTTCTCAAGCTCTTCCCGGTCTTTTCCCCCGAGAGCCTGCGGCGCAAAGCGTGCTTTCCGCTCCGCAGGCTCTCCTCTGAAAAAGTGCAGACAGTCGTATTCCCGGCGCACCTGCACGCCGTACGGGAGGCAGACTCTCGCCCCGGTCTCTTCATTCATCAGGTCACAGACGGCCTGTACATGCACCGCCTGAATATCCCGTTCGTGGCCCGCCGATTTTATCAGCGCCGATAAAACGGCCCGCCGGCCGACAATTTCCGGCGCCGCCTTAAGTGTTCTGATGTCAAGCAGAATGCCGGACTTCGCGTCCCGGCCGGCTTTCTCAAGAAGATCACTGCTTAGAGCACGGATCAGTTCTTCTGCCTGTGCGAGCTCTTCCGCCGTTCTGGCGATATGCCTCACGGCCTGCGAATTCACCTCTGTGAGCCCCGGCAGCACATCCGCGCGCAGAATAGAGCGCGCGTTGTCACGCCCGAAATTCGTGCTGTCCGTCACAAACGGCTGCCCCTCAGCCAAAAGAAACGCTTCCGTGTCCTGTCTTGTGAGGCACAGCAGCGGACGGCAGATATCACCGGTTTTCGGACTCATGCCGGCAAGACCGCGCACGCCCGTTCCTCTCGCAAGCCTGAACAGCAGCGTCTCCGCCTGATCGCTCGCCGTGTGCGCCACCGCGATCGGGTTTCCGTCCGCCGCCTCGCGGAGCGCCGCATACCGCAGCTGCCTCGCCGCCTCCTCGAGCGACAGCTTCTTTTCCCTCGCAAACGCCGGCGCGTCAACTCTTTTCATAACAAATGCAACGCCCAGCCCGGCGCACAGCCGGCGCGTGAACTCCGCATCCCTGTCCGCCTCGGCGCCCCGGATGCCGTGATGCACATGTACGGCCGTCAGGCTCGGGCGCCTGTCTTCCGGCATCCTCGAAAAAAGGCGCTGTAAAATAAACAGGAGGCATACCGAATCAGCCCCGCCTGAAACACCGGCGTAGACTGCCCGGCAGCCTCCGAACAGATCATTCTCTCTGCAGAAATCCCGGACGGTGATCAGGATCTTCTCCTGCCTTTCATCCGGCTTCCTGCTTTTGCTTTTTTCTGTCATTGTCCGCTGACAGCGCGGAAAATAATTTCATCCGGATACACGAGTCCGAACTTTTCCTGCGCAATCTCCTCCACGTAATCCTGCGTCTGCATGTACTCTTCTTCAGCCTCTATGGTCTGCTGCCGCTCTTCCTGAAGAGCGACCTGTTCCTCCAGGCTTGCAATCTGCTCCTCGTACTGCTGATTCTTCGCACTGAGTTGAAGACCGTTGACCACAAGAATGGCAGCCAGGAGAACAATGGCTGCAGCGGCGGCAATGGCGCCTATCTGAATTGTTTTCTTTCTGCGGCGCATTTTGCGCTCTCTCACTTTGGCCGTTAGATACTTTCCGTGTGCCAACTGCTTCCTCCTTTCCGGTGATGCTCTTAGAAATACTATATTAGCAGTAATTTATAGTATAGCACATTTTACAGATATTCAAACATTTCCGAAGCATCTTCTTTGTGAATTGTTTCTTTCACATCTTTTACGCGGACTTTCACGTCGCGGTTGCCGAACTGAATCTCAAGAATGTCGCCGGCTTTCACGTCCGCTGAGGCTTTGGCCGGACGTCCGTTGATCGAAACTCTCCCCGCGTCACACGCCTCATTTGCCACAGTCCTGCGCTTGATCAGGCGGGATACTTTTAAGAATTTGTCAAGGCGCATTGTGCATCTCCTTTGTGTATAAAGACAGAAAGGAGGAAACGGTTTCTGCCCGTTTCCTCCCTGCTGAGCGATTGCTTTCCCCGATTCAGGCGTTTACAGCGTCCTTCAGAGCCTTGCCGGGTCTGAACTTCGGCGCCTTTACAGCCGCAATGGTGATCGTCTTGCCAGTCTGCGGATTCTTACCGGTTCTCTCCGATCTCTTGATGACTTCAAACGAACCGAAGCCGATCATCTGAACCTTTTCGCCTTTTGAGAGTGCATCGGTGACAACGTCAGTGAATGCGTTCAAAAAGCTCTCGCAGTCCTTCTTGGTCAGATTTGTCTTGGAGGCAATTTCTGCTGTCAATTCGGTCTTGTTCATGGTAAAAAACTCTCCTTAATCGCATAAATTCGCTGTTTTCAAGCCCTACTGAAATATATAACATTCACCATCTCACTTGTCAACATCGGCGCCGGATTCTATAATAATAAGAGCCAGAAAATATTTCGTGCCAAGGTCTCAGACCCATTATTTTACGCAAAAAGACCTGGGAAAGGATCCCAATTATGTCACTTCACGTACTCGACGAAGCTTCGCGCTGTCTCCAGTGCAAGAATCCGCGCTGCCGTCAGGGCTGCCCGATTCACACCGACATTCCGACGGTAATCCGTCTTCTGCGCGAGGGAAAGCTCAATGAAGCCGGCTGGATGCTCTTCGAGAACAATCCGCTCACAACCGTCTGCTCTCTGATCTGCAATCACGAAAATCAGTGCGAAGGCCATTGTGTGCGCGGTATCAAGGGCGCGCCGGTTCATTTCTCAATCATCGAAAACTATATCTCGGAAACGTATGCCAATCAGATGACAAAAGGGCCGAGCAAAAAGAACGGCCAGAGAGTCGCCATCATCGGCTCCGGACCGGCCGGCCTCACAATCGCCGTCATTCTTGCCCGCTACGGCTACGACGTCACGATCTTCGAGGGCAAAGACAAGATCGGCGGCGTGCTGCGCTACGGCATTCCGGAATTCCGCCTTCCCAAATCGGTGCTCGACGACTTTGAATACCGGCATCTCCGCATGAAGGACATCAAAATCCGTCCGAACACCACGATCGGCATGGCCATCACCATCAGCGATCTGTTCCGGGACGGCTACAACTCGATCTTCATCGGAACCGGCGTGTGGAAGCCGAATGTACTGCACATCAAAGGCGAGACGTTCGGAAACGTGCATTTCGGCATCAACTATCTGAACAACCCGGACAGCTATCAGCTCGGAAGCCGCGTGACAGTCATCGGCGCCGGCAACGCCGCAATGGACGTCGCCCGCACCGCGATCCGCAAAGGCGTGCGCCATCTGACCTGCTTCTCGCTGACAAAGAAAATCGCCGCCAGCCAGCATGAATTCAGCTATGCGCAGCTTGAAGGCGTCGATTTCGAGTACAACTGGAAACCGATTGAAATCAGGGATGACGGAGTCATTTTCCGCAAAGTTGAAGAGCAGGAAGACGGGAGTCTCAAAGAGATCCCGGACAGCGACAAGTTCTTCCCGTCAGATTCCGTTATCATCTCCATCAGCCAGGGGCCGCAGAACCGCCTCGTCAACTCGACAAGAGGTCTGCAGACCAATAACAAAGGCCTTCTGGAGGCCGACGACACCGGTCACACGTCAGTTCCCGGGATTTTCGCTTCCGGTGACGTTGTCGCCGGAGCCCGCACTGTCGTAGAGGCCGTCGCCCACTCAAAGATCGTCGCAGAGTCCATGCATCAGTATATGCAGGGGCTGCGCACGGGCGAGACCAGACTGCCCACGGCCGAAGAGCTGAATCAGGCGAACTGACAGCCGTGTCCCGAAAAAATCCGCAGATAAAAGGCTGCTGCCCCGGTGCTTTTACACCAGGACAGCAGCCTTGTTTTCATTCTGCCCGGATTAAATTTCAGGGCTTCCGGTTCATCTTGAGATATCCTGATCGATAAACAGGTCTTTAAAGTAGGGGAGCGTCTCGACCCAGCGGCAGTACTCGTGCCACTCCTGAAGCTTGTGATCGCGCCTCGCGTAGTACTGGTTCACGAGCGTCTCATAATTCATGGTGATCGTCCGCATCTGGTTGTAACTCTCGGGCAGAAGCTGGATCATGTCGTACCAGAGCTGTTTGTCCTTTGTCTTTACATACTCCTGGCGGACGCTCTCGAGATACGCAATCACTTCGTCGAGCATCGCAAGCGTCTTTTCGTCCATGTGATCGCAGGAGAAATCAGCGCGCTCAAACGGCTTGGCGTGGATCTTGTGCATCGTCGACGTCGAGTTGGCCACCGTGGCGACCTTGTACGTATCGAATTCCTTCCACCAGTAGAGCGGCGCCGTGATGTCAACCGACACAAAGATCTGCCGGATGAACTTGCGGTGATCCGAGCCGGCCCTCGCGAGCCGTTTTGCCAGATCAAAGTCGTTCGGTCCAAAGGTGAACGTCCCGTCCGGGGCAGTGTGGCTGTCGCTTCTCGCCCAGCTGTTCATCGGGTTTCTTGCGCCTCTCATGGCATTCTCAAAGTTCATGACAGCCGTCCGCTCCAGTTTAATCATAGTTTTTCCGTATCTCCTTTTCTTTTCGTGCCCGGCCGGCCCGAAATGCACGGGAACCGGCTCTTAAACTTTCAGGTCATAAATCCGGCCCGTCAGTCCCTTTCCGTACGTGTGAAGAGGCAGCGCACTCTCCGGATAAATCCTCGTCGTGAAGACTTCCTCTCCGCCGTTGACAAAAATTTCCGCCGACGAGACGTCGACGATGATGTCAAGCTTTTTCACATCGCCTGTGATGGCCCGTCTGCCCGAGCGCCCCGCGCCGATACTGTTGGTCCAGTTCGTGAAGACCAGCGCCATGCGGCCCTGCGCCTGACTGTAGTGAAGTTCCATATCGCCGAAGCGCACGTCAAAATCGCGGCCGTCATTGTCAAACTGCGCGTGGAAGCAGCTGTGCGGCTTACTGTCTGTTCCCGCCGTGATCTCTTCCGCCTCGCCGTGAAGCTGAATGATCTCCGGGATCAGCCGCTGCGCAATCCGCACTTTGCCGTCCTTCTCATACGTTTCCAGAACGCGCGGCAGTGTCAGCATGTGCTGCCAGCCCACCTTCGTGGACGGGTTCGGGAACGGACTGTCCGACATGCCCATCCAGCCGATGAAAAGCCGGCGTCCCTTCTCATCCACAAAACTCTGCGGCGCATAGAAGTCAAAGCCTCTGTCCCACTCCGTGAAATCCTCCGGCTCATCGCCGTTCATGACAAAGTATCCGGACTGGTAAATGTTGTTGTACAGAATCCCCTGCGCCTTTATGCCCTGCGGGCACAGCGACAGAAATCTCTTTCCGCCCAGTTCAAACAGATCCGGGCACTCCCACATATAGCCGAACGGTTCTTTTGTGGTGATGATTTTTTCTGTCTTCCAGTGCTCTCTGTCCTTTGAAGAAAACAGGATCACTTCGCCCTTGTCCGCTTTCGTGCGAGCTCCGAGCACCATATAGTATGTCCCGTCTTTCTTCCAGACCTTCGGGTCCCGGATATGGCAGCTGAGATCCTGAGGGTAGTCGGCATTTGTCATCACGGCTTTCTTTGGCGTGAATGTGGCGCCGCCGTCGCGGCTGCTCACAAGAATCGTGTTGGAGAGCCGCCCGGCCGTCGTGTAGTCATAGTCGCCCGGGAGCTTCACATTTCCGGTGTAGAACAGATGCATCACGCCGTCTTCCACCAGCGCCGATCCGGAATACGCGCCGCTCTTGTCGAGCTCCGTGTCCGGTTTGATGGGCGCGCCCCTGAATTCCCAGTGCAGCAGGTCCTTTGAGACAGAATGTCCCCACGCGACTCTGCCGCTGCCGTCGGCCGCGTCCGGCCGGTACTGATAAAACACGTGATAGATCCCGTCAATCTGGCAGAGGCCGTTCGGATCATTGACCCAGCCGCCCTCCTGCGGGAAAATGTGGAACTTCGGGTTCCATTTGCTGTCAGTTATCATTATTTCTCCACCACAATGCAGTTATTTTCCACCGTGACGCTCGCAAAGTCATCGACATTTGTCACGACCATCGGCGTGACGGTCTTGAGGCCGGCTTCACGGATCATGTTCAGATCAGCCGTCATCAGCACGTCGCCCTTGTGGAAATGTGCCTGATCTTCTACTTTGTAGCTGAACGGTTTGCCACCGAGACCTACCGTGTCGAGCCCGACGTGAATCAGAACTTCCACGCCCATATCCGAGCGGATTGCGATGGCGTGTCCGGTGTCAAACAGCATGAGCACGGAACCGTCAAACGGAGCTCTTACCGTGCCGTCGTCCGGATCCACAGCAATTCCTTTTCCGAGTGCTTCCGAGGCAAATGTCTCATCCGGCGCCTCTGTGACCGGCATTACAATTCCGTCCATCGGGGCCGGAATGACTTCTTTGAAATGTTCATCCTTCTCAACGGCCGGCGTCGGATTCTCCTCAATGGCCTCAGCAGCCTTTTCAGCCTCGAGTGCCGCGCTGTCCGGATTTTCATCCTCCGGTTTCAGCCCGAGAATCCAGGAAATTCCAAAGGACACGACAAAGGCAACCGCCATATCCAGCGCGTAGCCTACAAGTGAGTCCGTCGTGATCAGGAAACCGAACAGGCCGGTGATGCCGTACGCTGTCGCATAGACTCCGGTGATAGAGCCCACCATGGCGCCTGCTGCACCGCCGATCAGGCCGGCGATAAACGGTCTCTGATAGCGCACGTTGACACCGAAGATGGCCGGCTCGGTGATTCCGAGGAACGCAGAAAGAGAAGCCGGGAGAGCCATCTCCTTGATCTTCTTGTTCTTTGTCTTCAGCGCGATGGCAAGTGCCGCACCGCCCTGTGCGACGTTGGCCGCCGTGGCGATCGGCATCCAGATGTTCTTGCCGTTAGCGGCGATCATCTCGGCCTCAATTGCGTTGTACATATGGTGCAGACCGGCGACAACGGTGATGGCATATACACCGCCGACGATCATGGCGCCAAGTCCGTATGGAATCGTGATCAGCCACTGTACTCCTGAGAGAACCCATGTCTCAAGCTGGCCGAAGATCGGTCCGATAACGGCCATTGTCAGGAAAGCGGTAACCATGACGGAGACGAGCGGCGTCACAAACAGATCGATCATCTCCGGCACAACTTTGTGCAGTTTCTTTTCAATGCGCGACAGCACAAAGATGGCTATGACGACCGGTATGACGTGTCCCTGATATCCGACCTGGTTTACGGTGTAGAGTCCGAAAATGCTCCAGGTTTTCATCGTTCCGTCGGCGATCGCTTCCGCCGCCGACCAGGCGTTGGTCAGGTTCGGGTGAACCATGATCATGCCGATGACAGCACCCAGATAAATATTGGCGCCGAACACCTTGGCCGCCGAAATGGCAATCAGAATCGGGAGAAACGTGAAGGCCGCATTGGCAAAGAGATCGAGCATTGAATAGATGTCGGATTCCGCGAAAGCCGGAATGGCACTGCCGATGCCTTCCACGAGTCCCATCATCAGGCCGGACGCCACGATGGCCGGAATGATCGGAACGAATACATCGCCCAGTGTCTTGACAAGGCGCAGGAAGAAGTTCTGCTTCTGCGCCGCCGCCGCTTTCACGTCGTCCTTCGTTCCAGCCTCAATTCCGGCTTCTTTGATGAACTCATCGAAGACCTTGTTGACCGTGCCGGTTCCGAAAATGACCTGCAGCTGTCCGGAAGCCTCAAACACGCCCTTTACGCCGTCGACCGCTTCCACTTTTTTCTGTCTACCTTGTTGTTGTCCGCCACCACAAGACGAAGTCTCGTGGCGCAGTGCGCGGCGGACACCAGATTGTCCCTGCCGCCTATGTTGACAAGGACTTCATGTGCAGATTTTGCGTAATCCATACTGTTACCTGTCCTCCTGACCAGCGGCCGTTGTCTGTCCTTTCACCAGTTCTACCGGCAGCCGGATCTGTTTTTCTTCGGGTATTTTCCCGTCAATAAGCGAAAGCAGCATTCTGGCAGCCTCGGAACCGCTCCTCCCGTAAAACAGATGAGCGGTCGTGAGTTTTGGCTTTACCACGCGGCTCAGGCGGCTGTGCCCCACGCCGCAGACCTTCACGTCGCGCGGTATATTGAATCCCATCTCCTCAAGCTTCTGCATGGCGCCGATGGCAATCGAATCCGTCGCACAGAAAAATCCGTCGATGTCCGGATGCTCCACCATCAGTTCGCCCGTGGCTATGTATCCGCCCTCCGTGGTAAATGGCACCTCGCGCACATAGGAGGAATTGAACTTCATACCGGAGGCAGAAAGCGCCTCTTTGTATCCCTTCAGTCTGTCGGCGCCGGCCGAGATATCATCCTGACGGACCGCCAGCATGGCAGGCTTCCTGCATCCCGCCTGAATCAGATCGTCCGTCAGAAGTCTTCCGGCCTCCACGTCATCGTGATACACGCACCACATGTTGTCAAAATGCTGTCCCACCGTGACGATGGGAATTTTTGTCTTTTTCATCGCAATACGATGCATTTTTGTCAGAACCGTTCCGGACAGTATGATTCCGTCGACCGGATAGGACCCGAAAAGACCGATATAGCTCACCTCGCGCGCCTCATCGCCCTCGGTGCACGTCAGAAGCATCTGGTAGCCGTTGTCTCCGAGAACCGACTGAATGCCATCCACGACGCTCGCAATCGTCTCCGAGCGAAGTCTCGGAATAATCACTCCGATCAGCCCGGTCTTTCTTCCGTGGCTGACAGGTTCCGGCTTCTGTGCGGCGTACCCGGTCTCTTCAATCGCTTTGCGGATCTTTTCCCGTTTTTCCTCACTCACATACCCGTTGTTGAGATACCGGGAGACCGACGAAAGCGACACACCGGCTGCTTCGGCAACATCCCGGATTCCTGTTCTGCCCTTGTCCGTCAACTCTAAAAGCTCTCCTTTCTTTTTATTTGTCCGGCACGCTCTGTGCCCGTAAAGTATTCGTCCGGTTTTCTCCGCCCGGCGCTCTCAGCTCACAATAAAAGGATTCTCCTTTCCCTGTATGTAATCGAGCGCAGCCACGATGGAATTTTCCGCCATATCTGACACGGCCCTCTCCGTGTAGAAAGCCGTATGCGGAGTCACCAGAACATTCGGATACGATTTCAGCAGAGCCAGCTCAGGGTTCTTCAGCGGCTCGCCCATGCGGTTGAAATAATAGAGTCCCGCCTCATTTTCCACGACATCAAGACCGGCAAACCCGACTTTTCCCGAGTCGAGCGCACCAAGCAGGGCGTCAGAATCCACAAGCGACCCCCTCGCGCAGTTGATCAGAACAACACCGTCTTTCATCTCGGCAAACTGTTTTTCGCCGATCATGTGAAATGTCTCGTCCATGCCGGGCGCGTGCAGGGTGATCACGTCGCTTTCCCGCAGCAGCTCATCGAGGCTCACGTACTTCACACCCAGCTTCTCGTCCGGGTATACGTCGTAAGCCAGAATCCGGCAGCCAAAGCCCGACAGATGCCGGATGACCGTCTTTCCGATCCGGCCGGTTCCGATCACGCCTACCGTGCAGTCCTCGATTTCACGGCCGATGCTCCCGTTGAGCGTAAAATCCTGTGCCTGCGCTTTCTGCATGATAAATGGTATTTTGCGCAGGCCGATCAGCATCATCATAATCGCGTAATCCGCGACGGTAGAAGGAGAATATGTCACATGAACCACGCCGAGACCCAGCTTTCTCGCGGCATCAAGATCGATGTGGTCAAACCCGATTGTGCGGGTCGCGATACACTTCACGCCGACAGCCTTGAAAGCACTCAGGATCTCTTCCGTCATCGGTGTCGTGATAATGTCCACAACATCATATCCTGTTGCCATTTTAACATTTTCCAGGCACGGTGTCTGCTCTGTTGACGAAATTTCCAGATTGTATTTTCCGCTGAGTCTTTTGAAAATGGCCGCCTCATCATATGGCCGCATGCTGTAAACAAAAAGCTTCATGTCTATGCCTCCCAAAATTCTTCTTAAGTCACGACAGCTTTCGAAGGAATGCCTGGGTGCGGGCGTTCTTCGGGTTGTCGATGACATCCTCCGGCCTGCCCTCTTCCACGATCACGCCGCCGTCCATGAAAATCACGCGGTCCGCCACCCGGCGGGCAAAGTCGATTTCATGGGTGACGACAACCATGGTCATGTGTTCGGCGGCGAGCTGTCTCATGACGCGCAGAATTCCGGCCGTGATCTCCGGGTCGAGCGCCGAAGTCGGCTCGTCAAAAAACAGCATCTTCGGGTTCATGCACAACGCCCTCGCGATGGCGACGCGCTGTTTCTGCCCTCCGGAGAGCTGCCCCGGATATGCGCCGCCGCGATCGGCAAGTCCCACCTTTTCCAGCAGCGACTGGGCCTGCTTCTTTACTTCTTCCGGGTCGCGCTTCTGCACGTGAATCGGCGCGTCGCAGATATTCTGCATGACCGTAAAGTGAGGAAACAGATTGAAATCCTGGAACACAAGTCCGAAATTGCTCTTGAGTTTTCGCAGCTCATCCTCCGATTTATAGACACAGGGCTCGCCGGGCGCATTTGTCATGGCGCTGACTCCGTTGTAGGAAAGGCTGCCGTAGTCCATGGTCTCCAGGAACGTGGCGCAGCGCAGCAGGGTCGATTTTCCGGACCCTGAAGGGCCGATGATGACCACGACTTCGCCCTGCTCTACGTCAAGGGAAATATCGGAGAGCACGACTTTTCCGTCGAACTGTTTTTTCAGATGACTGATCGATAATACTGACATTTTCTGCTCTCCTTATCACTCGAAGTAATTGAGTTTCTTTTCGATGCGTCCCATCACAAATTCAACGAGGAAGTTGAATATGTAGTAGAACAGGCCGGCCGCAAACAGAGGCAGGATGTTCGAGCGCGTCGCCGCGATCTGCTTGGCGAGCGTGAACATCTCGGTATAGGCCAGGGCAAAAGCAAGGGAAGTATCCTTGACCAGCGTGATGACTTCGTTCGTCACCGGCGGCATAACCCGTCTGACCATCTGCGGGAATATGATGCGGGTGAACGTCTGGCGCTTCGTGTAGCCCAGAACCTGAGCCGCTTCCCGCTGCCCTCTCGGGACGCCTTCGATGCCGGCGCGGAAAATTTCGGCGAAATACGCCGCGTAGTTGATCGAGAAACCGATGATCACGGCCCAGAACCGCCAGGCATTTGACAGGCTGATCCGAAACACATAGTACGGTCCGAAGAACACGACGAGCAGCTGGAGCATCAGCGGCGTGCCCCGCAGAATCGAGATGAACACGCGCGCGATCCAGTGCGGTACCGCATGGCGCGACATGCGCATGAATGTAACGAGCAGACCGAGAGGCAGGGAAAAAATCAGTGTGAGGAAGAAAATCGTCAGCGTCGCCCCGAAGCCCTGCAGGAGCTGCCCCATGATGTCAAGGAAATCCGCGAATGTGAAACCGCTGCTGCTGCCCGACGTCTCTGAGCGCATCACGGCGTCAGCGCCCTCCTCGCCGAGGCACACGGCATCCGACAGTCCCCATTCTTCCGCAATTTCCGCAAAGGTTCCGTCCGAGAGCATCTCGTTGAGCGTCGCCTGGACTTTGTCGCGCAGCTCCGTGTTGCCCTTTTTGAAGCCGATGCCGTAGTGTTCACTTGAAACCTGTTCCGAGAGCAGGCGGAACTTGCCGCCGCTGTTGGCGAGCTGATAGTTGGCCACGCCGATGTCCAGGCACACCGCGTCCGCGACGCCGGATTCCAGGTTCATGAACGCGCTGTTGTAGTCGCTGACCTGCTGCAGCTCCGCAAACGACGCGGCCAGAGCCTTGTTCTCCTCCGTCGCGTCATCCCCGGTGAACGCGGCCAGGGCGGAAGAATCCTGCTGAACGATGACGGTCTTGCCGGCGAGATCATCGAGCGAATTGATCGAAGAGTCGCTTCTGACCGCCACGACCTGGGAATTGTCGATGTACGCGCTCGACCATGTGTACTCGTCTTCCCGTCCGTCCATGGTGAAACCGTTCCAGATACAGTCAATCGAACCGGAATTCAGCTCCATGTCCTTCGAGTTCCAGTCAATTGGCTGCTTGATCAGTGTCCAACCGTTCCGCTCGCACACCTCCTGTGCGAGCGACAGATCAAACCCCACGTATTCGCCGTTTTCATCCTTATATCCGTACGGCGGGAATTCCGCGTCGAAACCGACGATAAACGTGTTGTCGTCGTTGTCCGTGCTGCTGTCAGCCTGCGTTCTGAGTGCCGGCGTGATCAGCGCCGCCGCCATAAAAAGCAGGAGCAGCGGAACCGTCCATTTTCTGTATTTCAGTCTCATACTTCCTCTTTCAGCTCCCCGCACATGAGAGAGCAGTAAAATTGATCAGTTTTCCCCATGACAAATGATGTCTCTGATCGTTATTCACCATACTACCATATCACTGTGATAAATTCCATGCGCGGGAAACGTGTCTGCGGCCGGCAGGCGCGGCGCTTCCGGGGTCTTCGCACAAAAAAGCCGCATCCGGTGTTTCACACCCGGATGCGGCAGCTTACAAGCCATTATTTCGTGTGTATTATTTTACTTCGTAAATCCAGCCTTCCGGTGCCTCAATTTCACCTTCCTGGATGCCGAGGAGCGTGGATCTGAGCTTGCCCATGACAGGCCCCATCTCTTCCATGCCGCTCTCGAACGTGTACTCCCTGCCGTGGTCGTTGATCTGACCGATCGGGGAAATAACCGCCGCGGTTCCGCAGAGTCCGCACTCGGTGAACTCTCCGTCGAACACTTCCGAAAGCTTTACTTTTCTCTCGTCGACCTTCATGCCCAGATAATGCTCTGCGACATACTCAAGGCTTCTTCTTGTGACAGACGGCAGAATGCTGTCGGACTTCGGAACAACCAGATTGCCGTCATGATCGGCAAAGAGGATGTTGGCGCCGCCGGTCTCTTCGATGTACGTGCGCGTTGCCGGATCCAGATAGATGTTCTCCGCAAAGCCTTCCTTGTGAGCAAGCACGATGGCATGCAGGCTCATCGCATAGTTCAGTCCGGCCTTGATGTTGCCGGTGCCTCTCGGAGCCGCGCGGTCGAAATCCGAAATCTTCACGCGGATCGGCTTTGCGCCGCCCTTGAAATACGGGCCTACCGGAGTCGCAAAAATGCGGAACTGATACTCGTCAGCCGGCTTTACGCCGATGACAGGGCTGATGCCGAATACGTAAGGACGGAGATACAGTGTGGCGCCGGAACCATACGGCGGAACCCATGCTTCATTGGCCTTTACGACCTCGAGCACCGCTTTTACAAACCTGTCCTTCGGGAACGGCGGAATCTCAAGCCGCTGTGCCGAGTTGTACATTCTCTCTGCGTTCAGGTCCGGTCTGAATGTAACAGTACGGCCGTCCTTTGTTGTGTACGCCTTCAGTCCTTCGAATACAGACTGTGAATACTGAAGTACGCCGGCGTCCTCGCTCATCGTGATCATCGCGTCGTCTGTGAGACCGCCCTCATCCCATGCGCCGTTCTTGTAGTTGGCGACATAGCGCTTGTCTGTCTTCATATAAGCGAAGCCCAGATTCGCCCAGTCCAGATTCTTTTTTTCCATTCTGCCGTTCTTCCTTTCCTAATAGTATCCGGTGGCGGAACTTTCCGGCCTTTGTCCAGTGGAATAAAACCACTGCGGATTAGGCTAAATTATAGTATCCGCATCGGAATTAGTCAACGCCCGCATCAGGCCAGGAGCGGGTTCAGGCGCTCGATCATCGCAATAACGCTCTCGAGATATTCCTGCACATTTGCCGCTTTACTCTCCGAAACTCTCCACACGAAAATGCCGCCGTCTTTTCCCGGCGCGAAGAGAAGGGATCCCCCGAACTCGCCGGCCGCTTTCTGCGCCTTCACCGTGTCCGGCGTCGTCTGCGGCGTAAAGGTGAGCTGTGTGATCCAGAACTGTCCGTCTCTCTTGCCTCTCACCTCGCAGGCCCCGATGGCGTGTGCCTTCGCCTTGACGAGAGCCGACAGCAGCAGCTGATGGGCCGGAGAGGGCACCGGTCCGTAGCGGTCCGTCAGCTCGTCCTCCAGATTCGAGAGCTCCGTCATATCCGAAAGCCGCGCTATCCGCTTGTACATCGTCAGCTTCTCCGCCTCGGTGCGGATATAATTTTCCGGCATGTACGCATCCACCGGCAGCGCCAGACGCGTCTCGAACTCGTACGGGATCTTCTCGCCCTTCAGGCGGGCAACGGCCGTGTTCAGCATCTTGCAGTACAGATCGTACCCAATGGCCTCCGTCATGCCGTGCTGCATCGTGCCCAGCACGTCGCCGGCGCCCCGGATTTCCAGATCCTTCATGGCCAGGCGGTATCCGCTCCCCAGATCCGAGAACTCCCGCATCGCGTTCAGGCGCTTCTCCGCCTGATCCGACACAATCTTGTCCCGGCTGTAGAACAGAAACGCGTACGACGTCCGGCTCGTGCGTCCCACGCGGCCCCTCAGCTGATACAGCTGCGACAGGCCGAGTTTCGTGGCGTCATCGATGATAATCGTATTGCAGTTGCCGATGTCGACGCCGGACTCGATGATCGTGGTGGACACCAGAACGTCGATCTCGCCGTTCACGAAATCTTCCATGATCTTCTCGAGCTGCCGCTTGTCCATCTGCCCGTGCGCATACACGACGCTCGCTTCCGGGACCAGCGCCCTCACCTGATCGGTCACGTCGATGATGTTGTTCACCCGGTTGTGCACGAAGTACACCTGTCCGCCTCGTCCGATCTCCCGGCGGATCGCGTCCCGGATCATGTCCGGGTCCAGAGCCGTGACAAATGTCTGAATCGGGAGCCGGTCGACCGGCGGCTCTTCGAGCACGCTCATGTCGCGGATTCCGGCCAGACTCATGTGCAGCGAACGCGGTATCGGCGTCGCAGAGAGCGAGATCACGTCCACATTGGACCGCAGATTTTTGATCTTTTCCTTCTGCCGCACGCCGAAACGCTGCTCCTCGTCGATGATCAGAAGCCCCAGATCCTTAAAAGCCACGTCTTTCGAGAGCAGCCGGTGCGTTCCGATGACGATGTCAACTCTCCCGTCTTTCAGCGCCCTGACCGTCTCCTTGTTCTGCGCCGGTGTGCGGAAGCTCGAAAGCTCAGCGATCTTCACCGGGAAATGTTCCATTCTCTGCAGAAATGTGTTGTAGTGCTGATCGCACAGGATCGTAGTAGGCGCCAGCATGGCGACCTGTTTTCCGTCCTGAACGGCCTTGAACGCCGCCCGCAGCGCGATTTCCGTCTTGCCGAAACCGACGTCTCCGCAGATCAGACGATCCATGATCCGCGGACTCTCCATGTCGGCCTTCACATCCGCGATCGCGCGCAGCTGGTCCCCCGTCTCTTCGTACGGGAACATCTCTTCAAATTCCCGCTGCCACTCCGTGTCCGGGCTGAACGCAAATCCCTTTTTCGTGAGCCGCTCCGCATACAGCTTCACGAGATCATCCGCCACGGCTTCCGCCGACATCCGGGCCCTCGTCTTGGCCCGTTTCCACTCAGACGTCCCGAGATCCGTGATTTTCGGCTTTCTGGCACTGTCCGCGGCCGTGTATTTCTGCACGCGGTCCAGCTGGGTGGCCGGGACCTGCACCGCCGCCCCCCTGGCGTACTCGATCTTTACATAGTCTTTTTCGGTGCCGCCGAGGCTGATGCGGACAATTCCCCTGTAGATGCCGATTCCGTAATCTTCGTGGACCACGTAGTCGCCCACGGAGAGGTCCTGATATGACGTCAGTGCCTCGCCATTTGCCGTGGAGGCCGCTTTTCTGCGGTGTTCTTTCTTTCTTGTGAATATGTCGCTCTCCGCGATGACGATAAAACGCAGCATCGGATATTCATACCCGCCGCTGATATTTCCGTATGTCACAAGAATTCTGCCGGGCATCGGATCCGTTTCCGCGCCGCCGGACACGGCCGGAAGACCGGCTTCCGCCAGATCGTCGGCGAGCCGCCCTGCACGGGACCGGCTCGCACAGGCCACGATACAGGTATACTTGCGTTTTATGTACCCTTCGAGATCCCGTTTAAGGTCTTCAAACGAATTCCCGTAATTGCTGACGCTTCTGGCGTCCGCCCGCACGTATACGAGATCCCGGAATCCTTCCGGCTGAGAATCAAATGTGGCCAGAATCAGGCACCGGTAAGCGGCAAGTTCTTTTGCGATATCGCCCCAGGTCCGAAGCAGAGCCATCTGTCCGGAAAGCATTGTGCCGCTTATCAGGCGCACTTTCGCACTCTCCTCGAATTCCCGGTAGACGCCGTCCATGGTCTCCTTCAGGCGCACCGCGTCGTCGAGCGCCACGAGTGTCTTCGCCGGATCAAAAAACTCAAGCAGTGAGCCGGGGTTATCCGAAAACATCGGGAAGAAGCGGGCATAATTTTCCGTCCTTTCCATCTCATCGACCAGACGTCTCAGATGATTGATTCTTTCCAGATCCTTGTCGTCAAGATTTCCCGCGCCTTTGTCCTGAATCTGTTTTTGAATTTCCTCAGATTCCTTTTTTACGCGCGCCGTTCCCGCCGCGATTTCATCCTCGTCAAGCAGGCACTCTTTTGCCGGAAAGATGCGGATTTCCTCAAGCATTTCAATCGAGCGCTGGCTCTGCACGTCAAACAGCCGGATGGATTCGACCTCGTCGTCGAAGAATTCGATTCTGACAGGCGTCTCCTCGGTAAACGGATACACATCCAGAATATCACCTCTGACGGCCATTTCACCCGGAGCTTCGACCATGGCGGTGCGCTCGTAGCCATTTGTCACAAGGAGATCTGTGAGATCCGACGGCTCAATGATCTGTCCTTTTTTCAGCGTCAAAGACGCTTTCTCAAATTTATCGGGCGGCGGGAGCATGTCGGCAAGCGCGTCGATGGTCGTGACGACCGTCAGCGGGCGCGGATCTTTGCGGCGCCCGGAAAAGCTGTCCATGATCTTTGCGATACAGGCGATGCGCTGGCCTTCCGTCTGCTTTCCGTGGGTGTCCGCCGCATAGAACAGAATGTCGCGCGCCGGATAGTAGATGGCCTCTGAGCCGTACACACGGCACTCTTCCGCGTAGCGGCGGGCTTTGACCTCTCCGGACGTGACAAAAAGCCGCACCGGAAAATCTTCGGCAGCGGCATGGACAAATTCACATTTCTGCGTGTCGATGCAGCCGGAAGCGAGAGCCGCGGCCGGCCCTTTCCGGTAGATTTCACGCAGATCTTTCAGACCTGTCATCTCACCGACAGGTTTCAGAAACGCATTCCTCACAACTCTTTCCTCTTTCCGGCCTCACGCGTTATAGCGGTTCATGACCGCCGCGACGTCTGTGTCAAGAAGCGAGACAGCGGCCTCGGCTGCCCGTTTTCTGGAATCCTCCATCAGGCGTTCGTCTTCGGCCGAAAACCGGGCCAGAACCCAGTCCGCGAGATCCCATCCGGCCGGCTTGGCTCCGACGCCGACTCTGACGCGCCGGAACTCCTGCGTCCCCAGACGCGCAATCACGCTCTTTACGCCATTGTGGCCGCCGGCGCTGCCGTCCGGGCGAATCCGGATTTTGCCGGGATGCAGGTCAATATCGTCATAAATAAGTATCAGATCTGACGGCTGCAGTTTGTAGTAAGCCATCAGGGGCTGAATGCAGTCGCCGGACAGGTTCATGTACGTCGTCGGCTTTACGAGAAGCACCTTTACGCCGTTGATAACTCCCTTTCCGACAAGTCCCTTCCATTTTGACTTGTCCAGTCCGATCCCGTACTCATCCGCAATCAGATCCACCACGGAAAATCCGGTGTTGTGCCGCGTGCCGTCGAACCTTTTTTCGGGATTTCCAAGTCCTGCTATTACCTGCATCCTCTTTCCTCTTTTCCCCAATTACACAAACAAAGCGTCCCTCCCGGAGACCCGGGAGGTACGCTTGACTAAAAAAGTATCTCTGCCCGCTGCTCACATGTAGATCGGATTGTCCTCCCGGACGATCTGCACTTCATGCTCGCCGATGAACTTCGAGTCCGCCTTGATCGTAGAGTTGCTCTCAACGATGCAGTTCTCGATGTAGGCATTGTCGCCGATGTACGCGTTGTTGAGAATGATGCTGTTCTTGATCACGGCATTGTTGCCGACATAAACTTTCTTGAACAGAACGGAATTCTCAATTGTGCCGTTCACGATACAGCCGGACGAAATCAGGCTGTTCTTGACGTGTGCGCCGAAATTGTACTTGGCCGGCGGAAGGTCTTCGACCTTGGAATAAACATCCGGATACTGATGGAAGAAATAGTCGCGGACATCTTTCTTCAGGAAATCCATGTTGGTCTTGTAATAAGCGTTGACCGTGGAAATGTTCGCCCAGTAATCCTTCAGTTCGTACGCGTAAATCTTCTTGATGTTCTTGTAGCGCACCAGAATATCGCGGACAAATTCATGCCTGTCTTCCTCGGCCGCCTTCTCGAGCAGCTCGATGAGCATCCGGCGGCGGATTACATAGACACCTGTTGAAACCATGGAGAGACTGGTCTCCAGCGGCTTCTCATCGATGTTGGTCACGCGGTTGTCGTCTGTCATGGATACCAGTCCGAAACGGTTGATCTCGGAACGGTCTTTCATGTCTTTCACGACGATCGTGATGTCCGCGCGCTTTTCTACGTGATACTCAAGAACCTTGTTGTAATCCAGCTTATAGACGCCGTCGCCCGAAGCGATGACCACATACGGCTCATGTGAGTGCTTCAGGAAGTCGATGTTCTGGTAAAGGGAATCAGCCGTGCCGCGGTACCAGTTGTTGGACTCAGCGGTGATGGCCGGTGTGAATACGAACAGTCCGCCCTGTTTGCGCCCGAAGTTCCACCACTTGGAAGAGCTCATATGTCTTGTGAGAGACTTCGCGTTGTACTGTGTGATAACGGCGACTTTTCCGATTCCGGAATTGGTCATGTTGCTCAGAGCAAAATCAATTGCCCGGTAGGAACCGGCAATCGGCATGGCCGCCACCGCTCTTTTTTCCGTCAGTTCGCGCATCCGGCGGTTATTTCCGCCGGCAAGAATAATACCGATCGCCTTCATGCCTCATCACCCGCCTTTATAAGTGCGCCGCCGCTCGGCAGCTGTCCGTCTTTGTAATCTTCCGGTACCGTCGCGCCATCGATGCAGGTGTTCTTTCCGATCGTAATGCCGTCCGGAATCACCGCGTGATCGCCGATGGTGACAAGGCCGGAATTGTAAACCTTTGGCTTAAGAACATTCGGCACTTCATCTCCGACACCAAGGTTGCAGTTCGCGCCGATGACAGTGTCCTCGGAAATGATCGCCTTTTCGATCTTTGTGCCCGCTCCCACCTTCGTGTTGTTCATGATGATGGAATCCCGGACTTCGCATCCTTCTTCGATTGTGACGCCCGAACCGATGACCGAGTTGACCACATGGCCGGCGATCTCACACCCGTCGCCGATGATACTCTTCTCAACATAAGCCGTCGATGCGATGTACTGCGGCGGGAGAATATCGGCCTTTGTATAGATCTTCCAGAATTCCTCATACAGGTTCAGAACCGGGATGATGTCGATCAGCTCCATGTTCGCTTCCCAATAGGAAGAGAGCGTGCCTACATCCTTCCAGTAGCCGTTGTACTCGTACGCGAATATTCTCTTGTCTTCTTTCATGCACTCCGGGATGACATGTTTGCCGAAGTCGCAGTTCGGAACATCCTTCATGCGGATCAGCATGTCTTTCAGGACGCTCCAGTTGAAAAGGTAAATGCCCATCGACGCCAGATTGCTGTGCGGAACTTCCGGCTTTTCCTCGAAATCGGTCATCCGGTTGTTCTTGTCTGTGACGATGATACCAAAACGCTTGGCCTCTTCCATCGGCACCGGCATCGCGGCGATCGTCACATCGGCATTGTTGGCCTTGTGAAAATCGAGCATGATCTTGTAGTCCATCTTGTAGACCTGATCACCGCCAAGGATCAGCACGTAATCCGGATGATACTGTTCCATGTACTCCAGATTCTGATAAATGGCATTGGCTGTTCCGGTGTACCACTCACTGTTCTCTTTCCTCTCATACGGCGGAAGGACGCTGACACCGCCGACATTGCGGTCCAGATCCCACGGAATGCCGATTCCGATGTGGGTGTTCAGGCGGAGCGGCTGGTACTGTGTCAGAACGCCCACTGTATCAACGCCAGAATTGATACAGTTGGAAAGCGGAAAGTCAATGATGCGATATTTTCCGCCGAACGCGACGGCCGGCTTGGCTGCTTTCGATGTAAGCACACCCAGTCGGCTGCCCTGACCACCAGCCAAAAGCATGGCAATCATTTCCTTCTTAATCATACGAATCTCCTCATACTTCCTATACCATAGGGTACGATCTGTTAGTACGAACATTATACCACGTTGGTACGCCGACTTGAATAATTAATTCCGGGTATTCTTGCCTGTTTTCGGGCGCTGCAGCACCGTGTGCTTGATTCTTGCGCTTTTCAAGTGAAAAGATATATAATTACCCCGATTCAGTAAAGAAAGAATATCCGGAGGTATTTATGGAAGACATAGATTTCTCTCATCCGATACACATTCACTTCATTGGAATCGGTGGTATCAGCATGAGCGGTCTCGCCCACATTCTGCTCGACAAAGGATTTGTCATCAGCGGATCCGACCGAGCTCCATCACCCCTGACAAAAAAACTGGAAGCGCTGGGCTGCCGCATCGACTACCCGCAGTCGGCTGACAATATCCGTCCCGGCACGGATCTGATCGTCTACACCGCGGCAATTCATGAGGACAATCCGGAGTACAGGGCCGCCGAGGCCTCCGGAATTCCCATGGCGACGCGCGCCGAACTGCTGGGCTCGATGATGAAGCAGTACCGCTGTTCCATCAACGTCGCCGGAACGCACGGCAAGACCACCACGACTTCGATGATTTCCGAAATCCTGATGGCGGCGCAGAAAGATCCGACGCTGTCCATCGGCGGCATTCTCGATTCAATCGGCAGCAACGTCCGGGTCGGCAAGTCAGACATTTTCGTGGCTGAAGCCTGCGAATATACCAACAGCTTTCTTTCGTTCTTCCCGACGACGTCCGTCATTCTGAACGTGCGGCCGGATCATCTTGATTTTTTCAAGAATCTTGACAACATCCGCGCCTCGTTCCGCGAGTTCGCAAGACGTCTTCCGGACGACGGAAATCTGGTCATCAGCACCGACATCGAGAACTGGCAGTACTTCACGGAGGGACTCAAGTGCCGTGTCATCACATTCGGTTCTGACCCGGAAGTCAGCGATTACAGCGCGAAAGACATCACATTCGGCCACGACGGCTGCTGCTCCTATACGCTTTTGCATAAAGGTGAGCCCGGTATGCGGGTTTCCCTGCGCGTCCCGGGCAGCCACAACGTCCTGAACTCTCTCGCCGCCATCGCCGCGGTGAGTCCGATGGGCGTGACCGACGGGCAGATTCAGCAGGGTCTCACAAACTTCACGGGCGCCGAGCGGCGTTTCCAGCACAAAGGCGTCTATCACGGCGCGCACGTCATCGATGACTATGCCCACCATCCGGACGAAATCAAGGCGACTCTGGATACCGCGGCACACGTCCCGCACAGAGAAATATGGCTCGTGTTCCAGCCGCATCTCTACTCGCGGACCAAGCTCCTGATGGATCAGTTCGCCGACGTCATGGCCAAAGGCGCCGACCACGTCATTCTCGCAAAAATCTACGCCGCGCGGGAGAACGACAATCTCGGCATCTCTTCCCAGACGCTCGCAGATGAAATCAACAGGCGCGGCGGCGACGCGCGGTATATCGACACCTTTGAAGGTATCGAAAATTTTTTATCAGAAAAGTCTTTAGACAATGATTTGTTGATAACTATGGGGGCCGGAAACGTATACCAGATCGGCGATGCGCTCCTTTCGCGTGACAAATGAACCTGGTTTTCAACATTTTCCACATCCCGCAGGAGGAAATTTTTCCACTGCGGGTCTTTTTTTATCCACACGCCGGCAGAAGCATCATCCCCGACAGAAAGCGGATCCGGGACATTTTTCCACATTTTCCACGATTTCCACATTTGTCCGCGGCAAAAAAAGCGCGTTTGCGCTCCCGGAATTTCGCCGCTATACTTGGGATGTATAAATCGTTTTCACCGAGGAGTCTGATGATTTTGAATACTGTTTCGATTTCCGGAAAAGGGATGGCCGACGCCACCGTGGTTCCGGATTCTTTTCTTACGAATTATATGCCGTACGCGAACGGAGAATTTGTCAAAGTGTACCTTCTGACCCTGAAAGAGCTGCAGAAGGGCCGCACTGTGACGCCATGCCGTCTCGCGGATCTGCTCAACGCGCCGGAATCCGACGTGATCCGCGCGCTGATCTACTGGAACAAACAGGGACTCCTCATCTTTGACGGCGATGATGATCCGGAGAGATCGTCTGAGACAGAGGACGCCGCTGAAAGGCTCGCATCAGCAGAGAAAAAAGGTACACCGGCATCGGGCGGAACTGTCATGGATTCCGATGACGGCAGGCGGAAAGTCACGTCGCAGGAATTCACATACAGGGACAATCAGGGAAATGACAATGTGATCTCCATGGTGCGCCCGAAAAAGGCCGACAGCTCCACCAAGAGTGACCTGACCAGTAAGATGGAGGATCCGGAGTTCTCCGCGCTGGTCAAGATCGCCCAGAGTCTGCTGAGGGAAAACCTGAGCCATAACGACGTGGACAATCTCCTCTATTTTTATTATGATCTCCATTTCCCGGCTGATATGATCGAATATCTCATCACGCTTTCGATGGAGCGCGGCAAGACGAATTTCTCCTATATGAAGAAAATTGCTGAAAATTGGGACGCGCAGGGCATCCACACCGTCGAGGCGGCCAAAACGGAGGCAGAGCAGCACAGCGACACCGTCCGCACAGTGAGCAGAGCATTCGGCCTCAACCGCAACGTTGCGCCGGAGGAACTCCGTTACATCGAAAGATGGAAAAATGTCTACAAGATGTCCGACGAGTTGATCGAAGAGGCCTGCAACAGAGCTGTCATCCAGGCAAAAGGACCTGCTTTTCCGTATGTGGAAAAGGTTCTGAAATCCTGGAGCGAAGAAGGCGTCTGTGACCGGAAGACGATGGAACTTTCGGATGAGGCGCATCATATAAAAGCCGCCAATGAAGCGAAAATGAAGGCTCAGGCCGAGAAAATAAAAGCCGCTTCGGCAGCCTCAAAAAGCTCGCTGAACACTTCTGACAGCTTTACGGATCGCAAAAACGACCTGGATGAAATGGCTATTCAGCTTCAGATCGAGAGCAGCCAGTAACAGGCCCGAAAGGAGAACCTTTTCATGTCACTTATCAGCCGGCTGACGCCATCACAGCGCGCCGAGCTGCAGCGGGAGTATGACCAGATCCGCATGCAGGACCAGGACGAACAGGACAGGCGCCGGAAATGGGTAAAGGAACAGTGTCCGCAGATTTTTGAAATTCGCGCGCAGATCGTGGCCATCAGTTCGCAGGCTGCCCGCAGCCGGATATTAAATCAGACCTCTGAAGGCCCGGAGTACAGCGAGCGCATCGCCGAACTTGTGGAGAGGCAGCAGATGTATCTGGAAAATCTCGGGGTGCCGGAAGATTATCTGGAGCCTGTCTATACCTGTCCAAAGTGCCATGACACCGGGTTTCTGCCGGACGGCAGCCCGTGTTCCTGTTATATAAAAAAAGCAATACGCCTGGCCTATGGCAGCATGAACAACCGCTGTCTGGACCCGGACGCTTCCTTTGATTCCTTTTCGCTGGACTATTACAGCACCGAGCCTGGCCCCGACGGGCAGTCCCCGCGCAAAAAAGCGGAGACCGTTCTCAGGGACGCGAAAGCATTTGCGCAGACACTCCGCAGTGAGGGCGGTTACGCCAATATGCTGCTCTACGGAATGACTGGAACAGGCAAAACGTTCCTCACAAACTGTATTGTGAACGAATTGCTCAATAACAATGTCAATGTGCTCTATTTTTCAGCCACGGATCTTTTTAATACCCTTTCCTATACGAATCGTCAGAAACAGGCAGCTGAAGGAACAGACAGCATGTCATTTGTCACGGGATGCGATCTGCTGGCCATCGATGACCTGGGCACGGAATCGGTCAATGCGTTTACGCGCTCGGTTCTGTTTGACATCATCAATACGCGGCTGAATCTGCGAAAAAGCGTTCTGATTTCGACGAATTTTTCGCCTAGTGAGCTGCGCTCCCTGTACACCGAGCGGATTTCATCCCGCATCATGGGAAATTATAAGGTCCGGCAGCTGACCGGTGACGACATCCGGATTCAAAAGCTGATCAAAAAATGATAAGTGACGTGCCACCACACAGCGAAGGCACTTCAACTTGACGGCGGCAGGATTTCTTATTATAGTAAGTTCGAATTTGGCCGGATGACAGGTATTTTCTGCGTCCGCCGTGAAAAAAAGGAGATTATAAAGATGCCCAGAGACGAGAAGCACACCAATTCAATTCCGTATGGCAAGCTGGGAATTATTCCAACGGTATCCTGCATGGAGCTCGGCCAGAAAGTCGACGCCTACCTGGTACAGTGGCGGAAACAGAGAGATGCCGCTCACACAAATTCCCTCGCTTTCAGCGGTTACAAGAGAAACACCTATATCCTGAGCGCTTCTACGCCACGCTTCGGTTCGGGCGAAGGCAAGGGCATCATCAACGAATCTGTCCGCGGCTGCGATCTTTTCATCATGGTGGATGTTCTGAACCACAGCATCACCTACAAACTCAACGGCATGGAAAATCACATGTCGCCTGACGATCACTATGCGGACCTGAAGCGCATCATCCAGGCGGTCGGCGGCAAGGCGCGCCGCATCAACGTGATTATGCCGTTCCTCTATGAGAGCCGCCAGCACAGAAGAACCCAGCGCGAGTCCCTTGACTGCGCGTTCATGCTTCAGGAACTTGCCAACATGGGCGTCGAGAATATCATCACGTTTGATGCTCACGACCCGCGCGTTCAGAACGCGATTCCGCTCAAGGGCTTCGAGACCGTTTCCTGCAGCTATCAGTTCATCAAGTATCTGCTTCTCAACGTCGATGATCTTCACATCGACGCGAAACACATGATGGTCATCAGCCCGGATGAGGGCGGCATGCAGCGCGCCGTCTACTTTGCGAACGTGCTCGGCCTCGACATGGGCATGTTCTACAAGCGCAGAGATTACACGAAAATCGTCGACGGCCGCAACCCGATCGTTGCCCATGAATTCCTCGGCTCTTCCGTCGAAGGCAAGGATGTCATCATCATCGACGATATGATTTCTTCCGGCGAGTCCATGCTCGACGTGGCAAGAGAACTGAAAGAGCGCAAGGCCAAGAGAGTTTTCGCGGCGACGACGTTCGGCCTGTTCACAAGCGGATTCGACAAATTCGACAAAGCATACGAAGAAGGCACCATCGACCGCGTCCTGACGACAAATCTGATCTATCAGCCGGAAGAGCTGAAGAAGAAGCCGTGGTACATCAGCGTCGACATGAGCAAGTACATCGCTCTGATCATCGACACGCTGAACCACGATTCCTCGATCAGCAATCTTCTCTCCCCGGTCGAAAGAATTCAGAACCGCGTGAAGAAATACAACAAAGAGCACTACGGAAAATAAAGATCCGCACATCCTGCAAAGAATTCAAAACGGCTGCTGCCCCGGTGTCTGAAGACCGGGGCAGCAGCCGTTTTTATCCGAATCATCTTGTTTTATCTCAGGTGAGCGCGCAGGTTTCCGGGCGCGCGTCTCATTCTTCTCTCACTGCGTGAGCAGCGCTATATCACTGGCATTTTCCGTGATATTCCAGACGATTTCCACCTCCGGATCTCCGGACGCACTTGCCGCCGATGACGGAAGATAAATGGCTGTCTGTTTCTTCCATTCATCCGTCGTCACCGTCGTCGTCTGTACCGACGTCTCTGTCTGATCCCGGCTGATCAGCTGATCTACTCCGGTTTCGACAAATTCCCCACTCTCGTCTTTCACGCCGAGTATCATGAGAACTCTCGCCTCATCGATCTGGGCCGACAGAATCCAGCTCCCGTCCGGCTCATAATCGGCCTCCTGCTCACCCGCGTCATTCATGATAAATATGCGGTACATCGGGAACGTCCCTTCGTCCTCATTCACATCTTCCCCGTGCGCGATGCCGCACACCAGATCATGGCCGATATACCCGAGAGGCCGGATATAGTCGCCATCCGGCGCCGTGTATTCCTGCGCCGTGCTGTCGGTCAGATTGATTGCCCTGAGCGTATTCTTTCCGTCACTCTCCGTGCAGTATGCGATTTGTGTCTGGTCACTGCTGACGGCAAATGTCTCATCAGAAAAGTCCACATTTTCGCGGCTCACTTCATTGCCGGGAGTGCCGACTGTTATAAGCTGATCCTCGTAGCGCAGATAAAACACACCTTCGCTGCTCACGCTCATAAGGCCGGACGTCGCGTCCCGGATTTCCTCTGCCGTACCGGAAATCGGGAAAAACAGCATCTCTTCTGTGCTGTTCTCCTCCGCGCTGTAATACCACACAGAAAGCCCCGTCTGGCCCTCGTGCTGTCCGCGGCAGACGTATCCCGTGAGTGCAAACCAGCAGCTCCCGTCATCATCGCAGCGCAGAATCCGTCCGTAATAATCCTCGTTCTCTTCCCGTACGCCGTCCGAGTCCGACGAGGCATAAGAGAAAACGCGAATCAGCTTGTCATCTGATACGGAATACCGCCACAGATTGCCGGCGCTGAAAAACCAGTAATCGGTGCCCGCGCTGTTTACGGCCATCTCCTCAGGCTCTCCGCCCTGAATGCCGAGATTCAGTGTTCTTGAATCTGAAAAGGCATTATTGCCGCTGAACACCTCATTTGCCGTCCGCGTGTAATTGTCCACCTGGCAGCTTCCGGCACTGTCAAGCCCGATGGTCGTCGTCTCCGAGACCATTATGGTCTGCGATACATCACTGCTGTCCGTCACAAGGATCGGATAGCGGGCGTAAAACACACATTCGCCGTCTTCGATCGACTGCAGCGACGGAATGATTTCTCTCGTCGGAACCGTCGTGAGCGTTCCCCATGTAAGAAGCTCGGCGGAAGAGTTGATCGTAGCGTTTCCGAACGAGGTATTGTCCATGCCGGATATGATATACAGCTGCGCAGCCGCCTCTTCTGACCGGTTCTTATCATAGACGGCGTCATAAAAGTCGTTAAAATATGCGAGTTTCGTGTCGATGTCCGCCGCCGCTGCCGGGATGATCTGCGAGGTATACTCGTACTCCGTGCCGTCCGAGAGCGTAAGATAAAACGTGAGCACGCTGTTTTCCGATGTGCTCATCAGGTCGCGGAAGTGAACAGAAAACTGCAGTTTCGTCCCGTCCGTTTCCGTATCCGTCACATCATTCCGCTCCAGCAGCTGCCCGTCCGCACTCCTCAGTTCATATCGAATGGCAGACACACTGCTCCCGTAAGTCTCAATGATCATCTTCTGCGTATAGCTTTCCGGCAGTGCAATCAGGTTCCGCGATGCCGCGGCGTCAGCCGACGTTTCGTCCCGGTATCCCGTCAGGCAGTCATAGTGATATCCGCTGTCCGTCTCCATAAAAATAACCGGCGCCTCAGCCTCGCCCCAGTACGAATCTCCTTTGACGATCGCCTGTGCACGGCGCCCGGACAGTATCCAGGTGCCGACAGCCGACATGACAAATGTGACAACAAACACAAAGATGAGAATTCTATGGCCTCTGTTAACGCTTCTGGACATTCTTCTTCTCTTTTCTGTTTCTGAAACGCGCCGCGGCAGGCGCAAGATATACACCCGTCTGACCGGAGAGCATGCCGATCAGTACCGCCACACAGAGCTTTGGGTCTTTTACAAGACACAAAAGAAGCACAAGCGCAGCCACTCCGAACCGAAGCGTGATAAAAAGTACAGCCCACGCCTTATTCCCCTCTTTGTACAGGGCACTGCGGATGGAAAGCGCAAGAATGACACTGCCAGCAGCCGCCAGCAGCACGCCGATCAGCACGCCGATCCCGGCCGTGCGCTTCAGGTCTTTCGGAATCCACATAAGAATAATCAGCTCGGCTGCCGCAAGAAAAATCGCTTCTCCGGCCAGAAGAACCGGCAGATTTTCGTTGATCTGGCTGAATTTGCGGAAAAACTGGCTTTTCATAATTGTTTTTCTCTTCAGGCGGATTGTCAGAATATCCGCTGGTGCTATAATTACTGTAACTACCTGCCTGCAAGTCGGGATTTCTTCAGACTGTCAGGACAGCCGGAGGTCATTATGCCAGAACTGATTAGAAAACGTCTGATTCCGGATGAATATATTCCGCTTGATGACGACAAAATTCTGTACGAGTCAGATGAAACCATCGTCACCGCCTGGAAGACACTCCATCCGAAAGCTGAGTTCTCGCATGGATATTCCTGCTATTTTCTAAAAAAGGGATGGAAAGTCAGCCGCTTTTACACGGCGGACAACACCCAGCGCTATATATACTGCGACGTCATACGTTCCGATTATGACAAAAACTCCGACACCTGGATTTTTACTGATCTTCTCGCCGATGTCATCGTGGAAAATGACGGATTCGTCCGGGTCGTCGATCTGGATGAACTCGCCGACGCTCTGGACCGGAAAATCCTCACGCCGGAAGGCCTGAGCAGTGCCCTCCGCAGTCTGAACGAACTTCTGACCTGCATCTACAGCGGTACATTCAAAAACGTACTTAAAAATCTGGACGAGCACATTCCCGGATAAAGTCAGAGAGAAATCTCGACTTTTCTTCCCGTCCGTTCATACCGGTAGAAATTTACGCCGGCAGCCTTGAGCATCCGCTTGGAAGCGATGACGTTGGCTGTTCCGGCGTATTTGTCATCGTCGTAGACGAGCGTCTTGATGCCGGCCTGTATGATAGCCTTGGCGCACTCATTGCATGGAAAGAGCGTGACATACATCTTGCTGCCTTCCAGACTGCCTCCCCTGTAATTGAGTATCGCATTCAGTTCCGAGTGGACAATGTAGACATATTTCTTATTCAGCGCGTCGTCCCCTTCTCTTGCCCAGGGGAATACATCGTCCGAGCACCCGAGAGGAAATCCGTTGTAGCCCATGGACAGAATTTTATTGTCCTGGCTCACTATGCATGCCCCGACCTGTGTGTGCGGGTCCTTGGAGCGCATGGAAGCGAGTTTGGCCACTCCCATGAAATACTCATCCCACGAAATGTAGTCTTTCCGCTTGTCACTCATCATGGCACACCTCTTAATCTGAACTTATTTGTCCCACATGCTGATCCGTCTGACGTGTCTTTCCTCTCCGGAAAATGGCGTCGACAGAAAACAATCCACAATCTTGCAGGCAAGATCCGGTCCTATTGTGCGTCCGCCGAGACACAGAACATTGGCGTTATTGTGCTCCCGGGTTTTCTCGGCCGAATAGCAGTCCGAAACAGCCGCGGCGCGGATGCCTTTTTCCTTATTGGCCGCCATGCTCATGCCGATCCCGGTGCCGCAGACAAGAATTCCCAGTTCACAGGACCCGTCCTGGATTTTCTCCGTCACTTTCTTTGCGTAAACCGGATAGTCGACAGACTTTTCATCATAGCAGCCCACATCTGTGAATTCTTTTCCCTCTGCCTTAAGATGCTTCATAATCTCCTGTTTGAGCAGATACCCGCCATGATCACTTCCGATTGCCAGCATTTTCATCCTTCCCAGCTGTCTGTAATTCAGCTTTGCCTCTGATAACTGTTGTGAGCACCTGAATCTGCATAAAGCAGCTCTCAAGCGCTTCTTCGCCGAGCCCCGACGGATCTTTCACTTCCGCGTCCGCCTCGCCCGCAAATTCACCCAGTGTAAAAACGTTGACAGCGTTGGGAAATTTTCTGTACAGCGTTTTCTTCATCGAAGAATTCATTGTCAGAACGAGTGTCCGGTCTGAAAAATCATCCTCCGAAATCTCGCGGGAATATCCCGGCGTCCATCTGACGCCGCTCCGGGTTGCCAGTTCGCCTGCCCTGTTGTCGTACGGCTCCGGGAACAGAACAATCATGCCCCGCGACGAAACTTCGATCTGTTCCGTGTCGAGGTACTGCCGCAGAGCGGCCGCTGCCAGCGGCGCCCGGCATGTCCCGTCTTTGCTCACAAATAGAATTCTGTCAAATGTCTTCATAGTCCACAGCGGGGGCGAACTTTTCCCGCATTCAACATCTCATTCAAACCGGCCCTAAACGCCGGTCTCAGGCATTAATTATAGTATGTCCCGCTGCTTTTATCAAACGGTTCATGACGGCCTGACCCACGTTGTGACCCGAAAATCCTTCTGAATAAATGCGGTCAACCTTCTCTTCATCAAAGGCCCGCAAAACTGCAAACAGGTTGTGCGCCACCGTCGCCTCATCTCTGTGAGAACCCACCACTTTCACGATTCCTCTCGGATACCGGCCGGCCGTCTCCTGTGTCGCCATGATGCCCACTTTCTCGCCTCTGTCCATCGCCTGCTTTGTCAGTTCATTGATTTTTGCGATGACAGCTTCCGGTTCACCCTCGACAATCGCGAGATCCGCGTCCGGCGCATAGTGCTTGTATTTCATGCCAGGCGCTTTCGGAACGACACCGTCCGGAACCACCGCGCCCCGTATGGCCGGATCCACATCGACTCTGCCAAGGCAGTCTCTGAGCTGCTCCAGCGTTATATAGCCCGGCCGCAGTAAAACCGGAACATCTTCTGAGAGATCGATTATCGTGGACTCCACGCCCACGTCGACCGTATCATCACAGAGAATCATGTCAATCCGTCCGTTCAGATCGTGAATGACGTGTTCCGCTTTTGTCGGACTCGGTTTTCCGGACAGGTTCGCGCTCGGCGCCGCGATATAAACTCCTGACTCGCGGATGAGCCGCGCCGCCGTCGGATGGCTCGGCATCCGGATCGCCACCGTATCCAGTCCGCCTGTGATCGTATCCGGCACGATCGGGCTCTTCTTCATAATCATTGTGAGCGGTCCCGGCAGAAACCGTTTGTACAGACACCCGGCCGCCGGCGGAATTTCCCTGGCAAGCTTCGCGTAGTCCTTTTTGTCAGCGATATGGACAATCAGGGGATTGTCGCTCGGGCGGCCTTTTGCGGCGTAAATCTTCCGGGCCGCCTCTGTGTTCAGCGCATCCGCGCCCAGCCCGTAGACAGTCTCCGTCGGGAACGCCACCAGTCCGCCGGATCTCAGGATCTCGCCCGCCCTGGCGAAAATCTTATCGTCTTCTTCTTTATTTCCCGTCACCGCCGCAATGATCGTGTTCATGTTTTCTTCAGCCCAATCCTTCCTTTATGATGTCCCAGATATCCGGGAGCTCTTTTCCGAGCTGCCAGCACGCGATACCGGCGCAGTCCGATTCCTTCACGGCCTGCATGCGGATTGTGAAAGACCGCTCCTCTTCAAGCCACACATAGTACTGTGTGTCTCCGCTGGTCCAGGATGCCGTGTACTGCCCCGTCTCCTCATCCCAGACAGGTGTCGCGCCGGCTTCTTCCACTATGTCGAGTGCCTCCTGCATCCCGGCTTCCTCGCCGTAAGACGTACCGTCCTTCACCTGATAGACGCGCGTGTAGAACGGACATCCGCACACCAGCTGGCTCTTGTCGACCCTGGCCAGCGCATTTGTCAGATTTTCACTGAAAAATGTGCGCGACGACACACTCCCGGGCTCCGATGTGGACCAGTGCTCATCGTAATTCATCATGATGATATAATCCACATAATCACTCTGTTCTTCGTAATTATAGTATTCTCTGTACGAAACCGGCACATAATTATCTGTCGAAAGAATAATGCCCCTCTTGCGGCACTCAACAGAAAGTTCCCGCACGAACTGCAGAAAATCCGGTGCGCTTTCTTCCGTCACAGCCTCAAAATCCAGATTGATGCCGTCGTACTGATATGTATCGGCGTCCGACATCAGCCGTGTGATCAAAGCATTTCTGGAAGCGCGGCTTGACAGAAGCGCCTTGCTGTCCACATCCTGCGTAAAATCCGAAATCAGCGGCCACACAGAAAGACCGCGGCTCTTCAGCTCTATGATCAGTTCTTCGGAAATATTGTCGTCCACGCTTCCGTCAGTGCCCGTGATCGTATACCAGGTCGGAGACACGACATTGAGCTCTTCCGCCGAAGCCGGGTCATCTTCACCGCCCTCGAGGACCGCACTGTTGCTGGTCAGCCATCCCAGCACAACTTTCTCATCCATGAGGATATGAGAGTATGCCCCGTCGAAAGTGTGCTCAACCGTACCTGTCTGCTGATCCGTCAGATACTTGCTCTTTATATATCCGGTGACGCCGTCATCGGTGAGCACTTCCGTCCACTCATCCGCCGTGCCGAGCACTGTCACCTCTGTGCCCTGCTGCAGCGTCTCAAGCACCGGGCTCTTGATGCCGCCGCGATAGCGCACCGCCGTCTGTTTCGCGAGCGTGGCCGTATTGTTTTCCGATCCGCCCGACCGGATTACCACGCGGTCCGGCCCTTCCAAATCTTCCTGTTCAGATGACAGGTACCAGGAAGCGCTGAAATCAGCGTACTGCAGGCAGTGTTTCAGCCAGAGCATCGTCTTGCCGTCAATACTTTTCACGAGAGGTTTCTGCGTCGTGGTCTGCCGCCCGTCATCTGAGCTGACCGCCGTCTGTTCTGCCTTATACTCCCACGTTCCGCTGCCGTCCGTGTACAGCACGGCGTCCGTCTCGCTGTCATAATAAAATCTCGTAGTCAGATTGGTCCGGACCCAGTCGGCGCTCACATACACTTCGCCGTCCTCTTCCACGCCTTCGTCCGCGTAGATCGTCCCGTCCAGAACAATCGTACAGCTGCCGCTTCCCGCGGCAGCGCCAAAATATTCCTGCAAATCCATTCTCCTCGATGTCGGTGTAAAATGATAGATCCCGGCCGAAGCCGCGATCACAACAATAATAACAAGAAACAGGACAAGAATTCTGTGCTTTCCCTGTCTTCTGCTTCTGACTTTTCTTCTCCGTCTGACTGCTTTTCTGCGCATATCCTGCCCCAATTGTTACGAATTCGTTAAAACGCAACTTAAAGCGTATACAGGATTGGCGCATTTGTCAACCTTAAACCGCCCCGGCCAGACCGGCCGGAGCGGCCGCTTCAAAAATTTCAGATCCGTGAATAATTTCAGCCGATGCGGCTGTTACCGTTACCTGCGTTCCGGCCCCATGATAGTCGCGCCTCATCTGCGGCATGGCCTGTGATTCCATTCCGCTCGTCGGCGCGCCAGACTTGTAAATTACAAAAAAGGAAATCAAAACCCCTGAAAATAAGCATGACAAATAAAGGCATATATTCCGTAACTGTGCATAAAACAAAAACAGGGATTCTTTAAGAAAGAAAAAGAAAAATACAATTTACTGCCAGAGGCAGCCGTTTGTCAGAATTTCTCCCGCAAAAAGCCTCCTTTCCGGTGCCTGAACGTATACTTATTATACTGCTGCTTTAGTCGGACATCAAGGCCCGATTGAAACCATTTCCTCTTTCAGGTATGATAAAGCAGAAGGAGCAAGCTATCTATGAACATACAGCCTATCGACAACAACGCCATGAAAGTCACGCTCGACTCGGATGATCTTGAGCATTTCGGCATTGATCTGCACCGGGACACCTACGGCAGCCCCAAAATGGAGCAGCTCTTCCGCCGTATCAACGGCATATTGCGCCAGGAACACGGTTTCAATCCCGACGGACAGCCGGTTGCCATCGAGGCCATCCCGATGAGCGTCGAACAGCTGGTGCTCAATTTCTTCCCGGTTGACTACCCGGAGGAAGTCGGAAACGGCTATGCACATTTCACATCGATTTCACCCGAAGATGAGGAAATGGGCCTTTATGATGACACCGTCGAAGAGCTGCCGTTTTCAGACGAATACCAGGAGGACGAAGACTCCCGGCCGGATTCATCTCCGAATACCGGTGAGCGGGATTTTTTCGGCAGCCCGCGATTTCCAAAAGACCGCAATGCTGCGTCACCGTCTGACAGACGGAAGCCGCAGCAGCCCGCGCCCGGGGCCATGGCTGTTTCTTTCAAGGATTTCCAGACGGCCGGCACCGCCGCTTCCCTGCTTCCTGATGAGGCAGATGCGGCTGAAAGCTGTCTGTTTCGAATGGGATCCGAGACTCTCCCGACTTCGTATGTACTGTTCATCCGCGCCGGGGAAAACAGCAGCACAGATCTGCGCGATCTGGCACGCACCCTGTCTGAGTACGGGCGTGTAGAGTTCTGCACGGATTCCCGCCTTGAATACTACCGGGAGCACGGCGCCTGCCTCATACGCGCGAATGCCGTCGCGACGCTCAGGCGGTTCAACTGATATATCAGATGCAGAAAAAAGACTGCCGCTCAAATGCTTAAGCACAAGAGCGGCAGTTTCATTTGTGTTGATTTCAGGCCGACGTTGATCGTTATCAGCCCTTGGATTCAAGATAATCGTTGATGTCCTCGACGAGGCCGTCGCTGTCAATTCCGTGAACCGCCGCGGCCTGCTCTATCGTCTCACCCATGGAAGCCGGGCAGAAAATGCAGCCCATTCCGGACCCCATCAGAATATCGGCGATTCCGCCGTCGATCATCAGTGCGTCGCTGATTACCGTGTCCTTTGTCACTTTAGCCATTGTATATTCAATCCTTTCTGTTGTCCGATTCACATGAGCATCCGTTCATAGATGCCCGCTGTCTCCTTAATAATACCGACGGCCTATTTTGATGTCAACTCCACAGCATCGGCCGGATTGTATACATCCAGGGCCCCGCTGTCACCCTTTTTTAAGCCCCGGATTTCAAAGCGTGTATACAATATCACGCAAATGCAAGTGCTCCGCTATGATATGGGAAATGGGTTAGTGCCCGGAAATTCAGGTTTTATGCGGCTTGCCAGTCATTATTTTTTTAAGAACAATCCGGAAAAGCGGTTGCAAAAAGTGAAGGCATTCCCTATAATTCAATAAGTAACAACTGTTGAATGAATGAGCAATTTCATATCAGAATTGTAATTCAAGGAGGTCTACTATGGCATATGTAATCAACGACGAGTGCATCGGCTGCGGCGCATGTGAGGCTCAGTGCCCGGTAAGCGCGATCAGCGAGGGTGAAGGCGGCAAGAGAGTTATCGATGCAGATACCTGCATTGAGTGCGGCTCCTGCGCTAGTGTGTGCCCGGTTGGCGCACCGAATCCTCAGTAATCGGTGATATAATTTTGTCAGAAAAGACCCCCGCCTGCGGCAATGCGGCGGGGGTCTTTTTTTAATCTTTTTTGTTTTACTGGCGGAAATTGCCTGGCTGTCTTTCCAGATTGGCAAATTTCGTCTGCTCCGGAATCCAGGCAAGTTTCACCGTCCCAATCGGACCGTTTCTCTGTTTGGCCACAATCAGTTCCGCGATGTTCTTCTCCTCGGACTCCTTGTTGTAGTAATCATCCCGGTAGATAAACATTACAACGTCCGCATCCTGCTCAATGGCGCCGGATTCACGCAGATCCGACAGAATCGGCCTGTGATCCGGGCGCTGTTCAACCGCGCGGGAAAGCTGCGAGAGCGTGATGACAGGCACATTCAGGTCTCTCGCGAGCGACTTGAGCGAGCGCGAAATTTCTGAAATCTCCTGCTGGCGCGAATCCGCCCGTCCGCTGCCCGTCATGAGCTGCAGATAGTCGATGATGACGAGGCCGAGATTATTTTCCATCTTGTACTTTCGGCATTTGCTGCGGAGCTGGCCGACCGTTATACCCGGCGTATCGTCGATAATCAGCTTTGACCTGGCAAGTGAATTGGCGCCCTCGACCAGATCGTTCCAGTCTTTGGCGTCCAGATTGCCCTTGCGCAGTTTGTCCGCCTCCACACCGGATTCCAGCGAGAGAAGACGATTGGCGAGCTGCGTGCGGCTCATCTCCAGTGAAAAAACCGCCGTCGTGATATTCTGATGCCTGGCCACATAATCCGCCACATTCAGGACGAATGCCGTCTTGCCCATCGAAGGGCGCGCAGCGACGAGGATGAAATCCGATGGCTGAAATCCGGACAGATACCGGTCCAGATCCGTAAAACCGCTCGGCACACCTGTCACCGGATTGTCACTCTTGGCCGTTTCCTCAATATTGTGCAGCTGTTCCAGCACAATCTGCGTGATACTCTGTTCCCGCGATTCGCCGTTGATCTCCCGCGACAGAGCGAACACCCGCGACTCCGCCTGTTCCAGAATCCTCGCCGCCGTCATTTCCTGCGCATAGCAGGCCTTTGTTATCTCATCATTGCCGCGGATGATCGAGCGAAGTACGGACTTTTCGCGGATGATCTTCGCGTAATCCCTGGCAAATGCTGAGGTCGCCTCACTCTGTTCAATATCGACCAGATCAGACAGCGTGACCTGCGCGGCTCCCTTGCCGCTGTGCTTGAGCTCCTCGCTCAGTGTAATCATGTCGATCGGCCTGCCGGCCTCGTTCATCCGGACGAGTGCCTGGAATACGGTGCGGTAGATTCCGAAATAAAAATCATCCGGTTTCAGAATTCCGGCTGCCATGGCGATCTGGCTCGGATCTTTGAGAAGAGAGGCGACGAGCCCGCGCTCAGAACTGCGGCTGCTCGGCACGACTCGGCCTGCCGCCTGCGTCTGACGCTCGGTCTCGGCCATCGAAGGAACATAAGCGCTCTCCGCGTCCTGTTCATCCGCTGTGTTGTACTCTTCCGGCTCTCCCGAAGTATCTTCAGCAGCGGCTGACTCCTCTTCCGCGCTTTCGGTCTCAGGATTGCTCCCGAAAGGTTCCTCAGCAGAAATCTCTTCCTCCGAACCGTCTCCGGCCGGCACGTCCGCACCGCCATTTTCTTCTGTTCCGGAAGAATCGCCATTCTCTGAGACATCCGGATCTTCTACGTGATTCGCGTAGAACGGATCCACAGCGTCCTCGTCGTCTTCCTCGTCAATGGCATAGCCGTCATCGATCGGAAAATCGTCATTTTCCATAAAACTCAGCCCTTTTCTTCCCGCACAATGACTTTGAGTTTAGCGGAGACATCTTTGTGAAGGCGCAGGGGAACGATATATGTGCCCGGCGCTTTGATTGGCTCATCCAGTTTCAGTTTTCTCTTGTCGACATCCAGACCGAGCTGTTTTGCAGCAGCCTCTGCGATTTCCCTGCCCGAAACAGAGCCGAACGAACGGCCGTTGGCACCGGTACGGATCGAAAGTTCAACGCTCTTCTGAGAGATTTCATCTGCCAGCTTCTGTGCGGCTGCCAGCTCCTCAGCGGCAATCCTCGCCTCTTTTGCCTTCTGATTCTTCCAATCCGTCATATTCTTCGCGTTGGCCTCAACGCCGAGCTTCTTCGGAATGATATAGTTCCTCGCGTAACCGTCGCTCACATTGACGATATCGCCTTTTTTCCCGTGTGCCTTTACATCCTCAAGCAGAATTACCTTCATTTTATGATTCCTTCCTTAAGCATTGCATCCAGCGTATCCTTGATCTTTCCGACCGCCTGCTCTTCCGTGCAGTTCTTCAGCTGCGCCCCGGCGGTATTCATATGTCCGCCGCCGCCCATGCGCTCCATGATCAGCTGGACGTTGGATTCGTTGATTGAGCGGGCAGAAATATACATCTGCCCGGCATATGGCGTCACGACAAATGAGGCCTTTATGCCTTCGATGTCCAGCAGCCGGTTGGCCGCTTTGGCACCGCCTTCCGTCGGACTCTCCACGCCATCCCCGCGGAAGACGGAAATCGCGTACGCATCGCGATAGATCTCGGCCCGGCTCACCGTCTGGGCAATCTCTCTGTACTCTTTCATATCAGTGCGAAGCAGTTTGCGCACGCGGGTGATATCCGCTCCGTTGCGCCTCAGATACGCGGCAGCCTCGAACGTTCTCGGGCCGGTCTTGGTCATGAACCCCTGCGTGTCGATCCACATGCCCGCATAAATCGCATCAGCCTCGACGCCGTTAAGCTTTACATCCAGGTTGACGTACTGGATCATTTCCGTCACCATCTCGCAGGATGATGAGGCATTCGGGTCGACATACGCCAGGAGCGTGTCGCTGATCGGGTTGGAACTGCTTCTGTGGTGATCGAAGACGATTTTTGTGCGGCAGTTGATCAGCAACTCCGGACACTCTGTGCGGGCAGCCGTATTCACATCGACGACGATGACGGCCGTCGTCGGCTGCTGCAGAGCCATCGCTTCGCCTGAGTCCACAAATGTACTGTCCGGATAATCTTCTTTCCCGCGGAAACGCTCCATAAACGGGCGGACGCTCGACGTCACGTTGTTGATGACGATATTGGCTCTCTTTCCCATTTTATTGCAGATGCAGTAAAGGCCGATCGCAGCTCCGAAAGCGTCGATATCCGCCATGCTGTGTCCCATGATCAGAACGTTGCTGCAGCCTTCCAGAATCTGTTTCAGGGCGTTGGCCTTCATGCGCACCTTCACCCGGGTATTCTTCTCCATCTGCTGCGTGCTGCCGCCGTAATACGTGACCTTGTCCCCGCGGCGCACAACGGCCTGATCGCCGCCGCGCCCAAGAGCTAAGTTCAGAGCGTCTCTGGCCATGTCGAAGTTGGCCGAATAATCGGCCGCCCCGGTCCCCACGCCGATACTCAGCGTCAGACTCATATCATTGCCGATGTTCAGATTTTTTATATCGTCCAGAATCCGGAAGCGGTCTACTTCCAGCTCATCCAGATATTTATTGCGGAAAACAGCCAGATACCGGTCTTTTTCCAGCTTGCGCACAATGGCGCCGCCTGACGCAAAATACTGGTTTACCCTCTTGTCGACCAGACCGACAAAAAGAGAACGGCGGACGTCGTCGATCTGTTCGACCACTTCTTCGTAATTGTCAATATCGACAAGGGCCGCCACAAACCGGTTGTCCTGCGTCATCTGCTTGTACGAATTGATTTCCGTCGTATCAAACAGATAGAGTGCGATAAAAACGGAATCTTTCTCAGCCTGCAGAATCTTTGTGTCAGACGTGAGCCGCTCCGTCGGAATTCTCTTCATCTCCGCGCGGTAATCGCGCTCGTTGAATCTCATCGATACCTCTGCCTTCTCATTGTCCTGCGGCAGAAGTTCAAGCGTGATCTCCGGGAAAATGACGCTGATCGTCTGGCGGAAGCCTTTTTTCTTCCCCGTGAGATCCAGCATGGCGTTGTTCAGGTACAGAACGTCGCCATCACCATCCAGAAGACAATACGGTATTTCGAGTTCATCCAGCAGTTCTTTCTGGACCTGTGCATAGTTGGACGAAAATTCGATCAGATCCCGCATAAATGTGGGCTTGAAAACGATATTCTCGTACAGATACACGCCCCAGTACACCGCCGTCAGGCAGGCCATGATAAGTCCCGCCTTTACATCCTGAAGCAGGAGATACACAGTCAGACCCGTAATAAAAAGTCCGATTACGGTCAGCCATATGAAGTACAGACGCAGTCTTCCGGAAGGCCTGTATTCTTTTTTTCTCATTATTTTTCTCTGTCCCCTCAATAAGTCCGGAATCAAAGTTAAAGGTATTATACCATATACAGAACCCAAACTGATATGTCCGTTTGAATAGGAGACTTTCCGCCCGGAATCGAAAACGCCTGTGACCGCACATGCACCGGGAGAAAAAAAGCGGAACCGCCTTTCCCTGCGGTCCCGCTCACAGCTTTTGTCACTGAATGAATTACTCTGACATATACGGAAGAAGAGCGAGATGTCTTGCTCTCTTCACAGCTGTTGTAACAGCGCGCTGATGCTTTGCGCAGCAGCCGGTCACTCTTCTCGGGAGAATCTTGCCTCTCTCAGAGATAAACTGACGAAGTGTCTCGGTGTCCTTGTAGTCGATAGGAGCCGCGTTCTTCGCGCAGAATCTGCAGACCTTCTTTCTTCTGTGCATCGGCTTTCTTCTGCTGCGTACCGGTCTCTCTGTCTTCTTATCTGCTGCTTCCGGGGCAGCCGCCTGAGTTTCAACCTCTTCCGCTGCCTGCGCCTGTTTAACTTCTTCTGCCATAACTGCCTCCCAATAGGTTTACGCGAACGGCAGATCTTCTCCCTGCATATCGTCATCCGTACCGGCCGGAACATTCATAAATCCGTTGTCCGGAGCCGGAGCTGCGCCCTCTTTTGAAGGCGCCGGAGCCGCCTGATACGATCCGGTATGCGAAGCTGCCGCATTTTTGCTTTCTGCGAATTCCTGGTCGTCGACAATAACGTCAGTCGTATAAACCTTGTTCCCATCTTTGTTCGTATAGGAACCGGTCTGAATACGTCCCTGCACGCAGATTTTTGTCCCCTGATGGAGATACTTCTCAGCGAACTCGGCCTGTCTGCCGAATGTCACACAGCTGATGAAATCAGCCGTCTGCTGGTCATTTCCGCTGCTTCTGCGTCTTCTGTCAACCGCCAGTGTATATCTTGCGATGGCGAGAGAACCGTTTGCTGACTGTGTATAGCGCACAATCGGATCTCTTGTAAGTCTGCCCATCAAAATTACTCTGTTCATAGGTCACTCCTTCTTCTGATCTTCTCCAATCAACTAGCAGGAGTTGCCCGCCGAATGTCTGTCTTACTGCTCCTGCGTCTCAGCCGGAGCTTCTGCAGCTGCTTCTGCAGTCTCGTCCTTTACAATCAGGAAACGAAGGACATTATCCATGATACGAATTCTGGACTCGATCTCTCTCGGAGCGGTCGTCTCAGCTTCGAACTTGATGAAGATATAATAAGCTTCCTTCATCTTCTGGATTTCGTAAGCCAGCTTCTTTTTCTCAAGCGTTCCCTCATCGGTAATCTTGCCGCCGAACTTCGTGATCAGGTCCCTGGCCTGCTGAACGGTTGCATTTCTTACCTCTTCGTCGACGTTTGCGCTGACAACTAATGCCAATTCATATTTGCTCATTATGCGTCGCACCTCCTCATGGTCTCTTGGCCTTCTCTCACAGTGAGAAAGCAAGGAAAATTATTCACGGATTAATAATTTACCACAGGTGCATGACAAATGCAAGATCAAATCTTTCCGAATACTTCACCGAGCGGAGCATGGATCAGCAGATTGGCCCTTCTGTCATACGGGGTTTTCGACTTGTTGATCAGAACAAGCTTGTCACCTCTGTAGTAGTCGATCATGCCGGCCGCCGGATATACTCCGAGGCTCGTTCCGCCGACAATCAGCACATCTGCGCCTGAAATCAGGCGGACAGCCTTTGTGATATTATCCATATCCAGGCTTTCTTCATAGAGAACCACATCCGGTTTGATGCGTCCGCCGCAGTCACACCTCGGCACGCCAGTGCTGTTTAAGATGGCCTCAATGCCGTACAGTTTTCCGCAGCGCTCACAGTAATTGCGAAGGACCGATCCGTGGAGTTCGACAACATTTTTCGAGCCGGCTTTCTGATGCAGGCCATCGATATTCTGCGTGACAATTCCCTTCAGTTTGCCTTCCTTTTCCAGCCTTGCCAGGACCAGATGAGTCGTGGACGGCCTGGCGTCCGGGTACAGCATTCTGTCGCGGTAGAACCGGAAAAATTCTTCCGGATAGCGCTCGTAGAACGAATGACTGATAATTTCTTCCGGCGGATACTTGTACTTCTGATTGTACAGTCCGTCCGGAGAACGGAAGTCCGGAATTCCGCTCTCTGTCGAAACCCCGGCACCCCCGAAAAAGACGATATTGTCGGACTTGTCCACAATATCCTTAAACTCACGAATTTTTTGTTCCGTTTCCTCACTCATATAGAATCACACCTGCCACACAGACCCCTTCACGGTCCAGTCTCTCAATGCGGCTGCGCGCATTATAATCCGAGTACTCCGACTGTTTCATCGCCACGACAGCGGCGTCACAGCTCTGCGCCGTTCTGCCTTCTTCATCAGATGCGACGATAACCCATGCATATTTATCCGCCAGAGCGTCCAGTCCCTTCTTCAGATCATCCCGCACAATATTGCTCCACGCGATCTGAGAATTGCCCGTAAACATAAGGTCAATATCCGGATCGCTTGTGATACAGATCTGAGAAGACAGGTCGCTCTTCGACTGAGAGATGACGTCGGTCCATCCCTCAAGTTTCTTCCCCAGCTTGAATCTGCCAAGGAATATACTCTGCGTGAAATCTCCGTCGATGAATATCACCCGCTCATTGGATCCGCTGAGCGACTTGGCCACCTTGAGCGCATCCGCCCCGCCGCCGATCACCGCCAGCGTGTGGACATCATGAATTGCCTTGCTGCGAAAGCGCTCGGCAAATTCCCGGTAGCTTTCCTTTTCGTTATCGGTCATTTCCAGCAGTTTTCCGATTTTTACACTGAACATACGCAGAACGCCTCACTTTCTGATTCTTCCGAGAATTTCCGTGCTGGACTGCCGTTTTGCTGTCTCCGCTTCTTTCACTTCCGCCTGATTTGCATCATCCGCGTTCTGCGTCTTGCTTCCGGCATCCGGCTGTTCTGTCGTCTCTGCCTGTTCAGACTGTTCCGGCTCTGCGGACGGCTCTTTGACATTTTCAGCCGGTGTTTCCGTCTGCCTGTTCTCTGTCGTGTCTGCCGCATCGCCGTTCTGACTCTGGCCGGCCGGCTGCGCATCTGTCACTGCCTGTGCCGCTTCCTTCTGATCCGCATTCTGAGGCTTTTCTGCTGCCGTCCCGGCCTGCGGCGCTTTTTCTGTTTTCTGTTCTTCTTTCTTTTCCGGCTGAGCGGCTGATGCAGTCTGCCCGCCTTCTGCTGCTGTCTGCGGTGCCTTCCTGTCAGCTGACGGTCTGGCAGTCTCTGCCTGTGCCACCGCGGTATTTACAGGCGCTGCCTGTCCGGAGGCTGGCATCTGTTTTTCCGCCGATGCTGCACCAGGCTGCTTTGCAGCCGCTGTTCCGGCCGCCGATACTGCGTCTGTCTGCTTTGCAGCCGCTGTCCCGGCCTGCGGTGCCGCATCCGGCTGCTTTGCGGCGGACGCCCTGGCCGCGGTCTTGGCATTTTCACGCGCCGTCTGTGGCTGTTCCGTCCCGGACTGCTTAACGGCCGGCTGAGCCGGCTCTTCTTCCTGAAGTGTGTCATCCGCCAGAATGTCATCTTCAGCTGAGCTGCCCGCTTCCGCATTTGCCACGGCTACCGCCTTGGCAACGTGACGCTTCAGCGCATGCTGCATGAGAGCTTCATTTTCAGCCGTTTCCGCCGCCTTGGCTGCCCTTGCGATCTCATCATCATCTACTTCGTCAGAATCCAGGAGATCGTCTTCCAGATCATCACCCGCAAGTGCGTCACTCTCTGTGGACCTGTGAAGCTTTCTGCGTTTCTTCATGTACTGGACAAGTTCATCGTCCGGCGCAATCTTGGCGGCGGCCGCCGCCACAGCTTCTTCTGTCGCACCCGGAAGAAGAACCTGCTGGCTGCTGTTCTGCTCCAGCTTTTTCAGCCTCGGGAGGACATTATCATAGAGCATATCCTTCTCTTCGTCTTCCTTCTTCGGGCGGAAAGCATTGGTAAACAGAGCCGCCAGAATGCAGACGGCAAAGGAAATCGCGGCGCCGAGGATCGCACCGATGGAAGCATATCTCGTCAGATGAATGTGATGAGCCTCTTCCGGCAGTGTTCCCTCCTGAAGGATGGAAATTGAAGATACCGGCACAATCGTCGTCGTGCGGACAGCGGTGCGCGCGATCACGTCGACCGTATCCTTTGCTTCCTGTGCGGTCTCTGCTGAATATCTCAGAATAATAATGTTGCTGTTGGCCGGCGTCAGCACTTCGAGGTTGTCCTCAATATCTTCCGTGGTGCCAAGTGTCGACTTTACAGTGTCCATTACTACTGCGCTCTTGAAAACAATCGCAAAATCCTGCTTGAGGCCGCCGTCCGATGCCCGGACCATGTCCTCGCTGTCACCCGGGACAACATACAGCTGAGCCTCAGAGGTATAGACAGCCGGCTCGCGTATAAATGTGTACACGACACCGGCCAGACCTCCGAGGATTGTGCAGAGCAATATTATCAGAACTCTTCTCGCGAATTTCCTCATATTCCTTTCAAATCCTCTCTTATCCTGCCTTTAACCGTAAAGTTTTTCCGGATAAACGCCGTCTTCGATCAGTTTCTGGAACGATTTTACAACAACTTCCTTGTCTGCCTTGTAGGTCACGCCAAACCATTTGTCAGGAGTGGTGAGAACTTTGACATAGGCTTTGCCTGTCTTGATCAGAGTGTCGACAACGCTCGGAAGGAGATACTCTGCCTTCAGATTGGTCTCGTTTTCCTTCAGGAACGCACGGAATCCTTCGTCCAGCGCGTCGAAGATTTCCGGGGTAAAGCCCCACATATTCATGGAAACCGGAGTCGACACATCGATGGCCACCTTTTTGCCGTCCGGGCCGTCATACGCCGCGCCGTCTGCCGTCTTGACGAGTCCGCCGGTCTCACGCACACCCGTGAGATTTCCGTTTTCATCAACCGAAGCCACGCCGCGGGTCACTGCGCCGTTATCGCTCAGGGTGTTGCCGAGAATAAAGCCCGCCATGCATAACGGCATTTTTCCGTTGTCTTCGTGATCGGCAACCAGGTAGTCATGAATCAGCTTAAACGCTGTCTTGCCATAATAATCGTCCGCATTGATGACAAGGAACGGGTTTTTAACGGCTTCGCGGCACACAAGGATTGCCTGCCCCGTGCCCCACGGCTTGCTGCGGCCTGCCGGAACGCTGAAACCTTCCGGAATATCACTCAGTTCCTGGAGGCAATAGGAAACCGGCAGTACTTTTGCAATCCGATCGCCGATGACTTCCTTGAAAACAGGAAGAAGATCTTTGCGCGTCACAAATACGACATCGTTAAATCCGGCGCGCATCGCATCATAGATCGAATAGTCCATTATAATCTCGCCATTGGGACCCATCGGCTCGAGCTGTTTGATGCCTGCTCCGAAACGGCTTCCCATGCCGGCCGCCATAATCACCAGTGTTGTTTTTTTCATACATTCCTTCCCGCGGGATGCGCTTTGGCAAATCCCGCTCTTGTTTTATTATATAGTGGCAGTTGATGCAATCGCGAGGAGCTTTCCGCTCCAGTTCTGCTGGCCGAATCCGGCTGTGAGAATGAAATGATCGCCTTTCTTTACTTTTTCGCCATTGAGCTCCCCTTCGCCGTCCACAATGCTCACGTCGACAAATGGCGCATCCATTTCCTGCTTTGTCTGTCCGTCCAGTTCCATCCGAAAGACACTGAAATAATCGCAGGCATAGATGCCGGCCCAGCCGTTTCTGCCCATTTCCTGCGCGTGTATCACGCTCTTGTCGGCTGGTGCAGCCGGTACATTTATCACGTCGATGCACTGCTTTATATGCAGCTGACGCGGCTTCCCGTTCATCAGGCGGTCATAGTCATACATGCGGTATGTAATATCAGAATTCTGCTGTGTCTCAAGCACCAGCATTCCGGCTGTAATGGCGTGAACCGTGCCGGCCGGAATCGGAACCAGGTCGCCCTTTTTTACCGGGACATAGCGCAGAAGATCTTTCCATCTGCCCCCGTGAATCATATCCGACAGTTCTTCTCTTGTTTCTGCATTGTGTCCTATGACAAGCTGTGCGTTGTCCGGGCAGTCCAGCACATACCAGCATTCCGTCTTTCCGAACGACCCGTTTTCATATTCCTTCGCGTATGCATCATCCGGATGAACCTGAATGCTGAGGTTATCCTTCGCATCGATGATCTTGATCAACAGTGGAAAACGATCACCCTTCACGCCGCCGAACAGTTCCGGCCGCTTCGACCAGAGGCCTGCGAGCGTCTCCCCCTCAAACTCAGGATTCAGGATTTTATTGTCGCCGTGCGGATGAGCCGCAATCCCCCAGCACTCCCCGGTTCTTTCATATGGAATGTCATATCCGAAATCACTTTTCAGTCTCGTTCCGCCCCATACATTTTCGGTGAACACCGGCTGCAGACGCAGCATATACGCTTTACTGTCCATATCGTCCTCATTTCACACAAAGGTTACAGATATAATATCTCATATCAGATTTTAATTCCACGCAAAATAATTAAAGATTCCTAAACCTTCTCATTCATGTGAAATGCATCCGATGTTCCGGATCGCGAAAAATACTGCGGTTGATTTTCTGCAAATTAAAGTCAGACGTCCCATCCTGCCGGCAAAAAGCCCGGCCGGTATGTCTCATGGATATGTCCGTTTCCAAAATCTGCAGATTGTCCGGCACACCTTCAAATGCGAAATGCAGGGAAGTTCACCGGAGGCGAAATACTGGTTCATCAGCCATCTCCTGATACTTGCGATTGCTCTGTAATCGTAGTGCGGAATGGCCTGAAAAGCTTTGCATAATCTTTTATTTATTGTGCAGAATCTTAAAAGGCTGAAACGGAGAATGAAAAAGGCTGTTACACTGATTACAGTGCAGCAGCCGCTCAGAAGTCCAAGAGGCGACAACCAGACTCGAACTGGTGATCAGGGTTTTGCAGACCCACGCCTTACCACTTGGCTATGTCGCCATAAAAAGCTCCCCGAGTAGGGCTCGAACCTACAACACCTCGGTTAACAGCCGAGTGCTCTACCATTGAGCTATCGAGGAATGTATCCTCAGTATATCACTTCGGATGTCTCTTTGGGAACTTATTTTCCTGT
>JBMNQX010000002.1:0-323724 GCA_050944355.1 Lachnospiraceae bacterium | reverse complement strand
CTTTGAATGAATAAGATGACTCCAGATAATCCTTCAGCTTTTCCTGAACAGCGGCGTCCGTATACGGCAGCACTGTAGAGCCTCCCGCATACAGTCTGTTTTTCAAATCTTTTCTGTACGCGCCCGGCGTCGTCTGAAAATATTTCCGGAACGCCCGGTGAAACGCGCGCAGATCAGAAAAACCCGAGTCGAGCGCGATATCGAGTAAAGAATCGCGCGTGTTGTTCAGCATAAAAATCGCATATTCAAGCCGTTTGCGGGTCAGGTACTCGTGAAATCCGATGCGGAAATTTGTCTTGAAATAGGAAGACAGATAAGAAGGATTCATTCCCATTTCCCGGGCCGCCATTTTCAGAGAAAGCGCTTCCCGGAAATTCCTGTCAATATAGCGGATCACTTTTTGAGAATCTTTTGTCTTTGGCAATGGCGGCAGCACATCATTTGCCTTCTGAGAAAACTGCAGGAGCTGCGCGAGCAGAATGTTCAAGGCGGCCCGCGAAAAAATCCGGGACGGCTTATACGCCGCCGAAAGCAGCAGAGAATCATAGATCGCCGCAACAAGAGACCGGATCACACCGTAAATCTTTTCATGCCGGCTATGACTGTCCGTGTGAATCGTGAAATACGGAATCTTTCCGAGCACATGGCGCACATACTCTTCGGAAATCAGCAGAACCATGCATACTGTCCCGGGTTCCTGAACCATCGCCGCGTGTCCGATCTGCGGATTGATGACGCTGATGTCATCTTCTGCCATGTCGAAAATCCCATCCTGTGCGTAGAGTCTGATACTCCCTTTCATGACAAATGTTATATCCAGCGAATCGTGCCAGTTGAATCGGAAAAAGCCCGCTTTATACGCATGAGCTTCGGCGATGATTTTCCCGCTGTCGTCGTACAGAATCGCATAGACTTTCGGATCCAGATTCCGGTCTGACACACCGGCTTCCGACAGACTCTCCTGAGTCTTATGCCTTGTTTCCGATGGCGTCTGCCCTTTGTTAATAAAATATTTTTTCTGAATTTCTGACATATTACTTCACCAGTCTTAAATGAATTAATGACATATCAAGTTTCCAATTTATGGCCTTTTAACTGATTTTATCAAAAATTTCCGATCTGTTCAGCATAAATTATTGACACACTTTATACCACTCTGAGCGGAATATTGAAATGTAATATTGACATCATTTTTGTATTCTCTGATCAGAAAACGGGGGCAGAGAACAATTGCTCCCAGGGCGAAAAAAAGAAAGGGGAATTACCATGAAAAGAATGGCGGTATATTCGGCAGTTCTTGCATCTGCCATAATGCTCACAGCCTGTGGGACCGGCAGCACCACAGCGACATCGTCTTCTGCGGCTTCGGCAGCATCAACAGGCACTGCATCATCAGTGTCCACCGCTGCCGGCACCTCAGACAGCGACACAATCGTCGTCACATGGTGGGGCAACCAGACCCGCAACGATCTTACGCAGCAGGTCCTTGACAAGTATTCTTCCGAAAACAATGTAACCTTTGACGGGCAGTTTTCCGACTGGGCCAACTACTGGTCAAAGACAGCGACATCTTCAGCCGGGCAGACTCTTCCGGACATTCTTCAGATGGATTACGCGTATCTGGCACAGTACGCAGAGACCGGACAGCTGGCAGACCTAACGCCATACGTCGATGACGGAACAATTGATGTCTCTGATGTGTCAGAATCCATTCTTGCCTCCGGCGAAGTAGACGGCAAGCTGTACGCCATCCCGCTCGGAATCAATGCTCCGACGCTCGTCTATAACAAGACACTGCTCGACGAGAACGGCATCAGCATCAAAGACAACATGTCAATGGAGGAATTCTACAGCATTTGTCAGCAAGTCTATGAAAAGACAGGTTATAAGACGGACGTATTCTATGGCAACGGCAATTCCTATATTGAATATGTGATGCGCGATCAGGGCGCTGTGCTGTTCGAGGAAGGCAAACTCGGGGCGACGGCTGAACAGCTGCAGAAATATTTTGATATATATGAAAAAGGAATTTCGGAAGGCTGGATGTGCAGTCCGGAAATTTACGCCGAGAGGTCGCTCGGCAGCGTCGAACAGATGCCCCTGGTTTACGGCTCGTCACCGGACACGCGCAGCTGGTGCGCTTTTTCCTGGTCTAACTCTGTGACCGCCTTCTCGGACACCGTGAACGGTGAATTTGAACTGGGAATCACCAACTGGCCCGCCGACAACGAACAGGCGGCTGACTATCTGAAACCTTCCATGTTTTTCTGCATTTCAGCGACGAGCACACATGCCGATGAGGCCGCCGCATTCCTCAATTACTGGACAAACGATATTGAAGCCAATCAGATTCTGCTCGCGGAGCGGGGAGTTCCAATCTCTTCAAAGGTTTCTGACGCAATTTCCGACAGTCTGGATGAAATCAATCAGTCTGTGATATCTTATATTAATGATAACGTAAGCAATAACTGTTCTGCGATCAACCCGCCGGCACCGGAAGGATCTTCCGAAGTGACAGACCTGATCAATTCTCTCACCGAACAGGTATGTTATCAGTCGATCACAGCTGAGGAAGCTGCCGATCAACTATACACGCAGGGAAATTCCATCATGGCATCAAAGAGCTGAAAGGAGTAACCAATAATGTCTGTTCCTGTAACCATGAAAGCCGTTGTCAACAGCGGCCCGAAAAAATACAGATATGAAGACGTCCCGACCCCGACACTCAGCGAGGGCGAAATCCTGCTTCGCATGAAAGCCTGCGGCATCTGCGCCGGCGATATCAAAGCGAGCCACGGCGGCATCCGCTTCTGGGGAACCGGCCACAATGACGCCTACATCGAACCGCCCTGCATCCCCGGGCATGAATTTTACGGCGAAGTCGTTTCCATGGCACCGGACGTTCATGATTTCGCTATCGGAGACCTTGTCTGCGCAGAGCAGATTCTCCCCTGTGGCAAATGCGAATTCTGCTTAAACGGCGAATACTGGATGTGCACGCGCTCAGCCGTATTCGGATTCAAGAATTACGCAAACGGCGGCTTTGCGGAGTATGTCAGACTCCCGAAGCTGAGCAAAAAGCATAAGATTCCAAAAACATTCACGAATGAACAGGCCGTTCTGATCGAGCCCATCGCCTGCGGCATGCACGCTCTGGAGCAGGCTCAGATCCGGCATGATGACACGGTCGTGATTGCAGGTCTCGGCGCCATCGGCCGCTCAATGTGCAACATTGCGAATCTCGCCATGCCAAAGATGGTGATCGGAATCGAAGTCCGTCCGGAACGCGCGGCAGCGGCACTTGAATATGGTGCCGACGTCGTACTCAATCCCACGGAATGCAATGTGGCGGATGAAATCCGTAAACTGACTGACGGCCTGGGCTGCAGCGTCTATGTCGAAGCTTCCGGCAGTCCGAAGAGTGCAAATCAGGGTTTTGACTGTCTGCGCAATCACGGCCGCTACGTTCAGATGGGAGTGATGTCCGATCTCGTAAATGTCGACTTCAACACGATCGGCGACGGCAAGGAACTCACCGTCATCGGTTCTCACCTCTCGGCAAAGGTTTATCCGGCAGTGATCCGCGGAATACAGAAAGGGCTGATCCGCACCGACGGTCTCATCTCGCATACCTTCCACCTGTCCGAATACGAAAAAGCTTACGAGACAGCGCAGAAAGATCCTTCCGCCATGAAGGTCATGCTGGTTCCCTGAATCTGAAGCAGCCGCAGTTATTCCATGAATCCTCAGAATCATACTTCAAAGCGTCCTTCCTGATGCCGGAATTTGAAAAATAACAGGCATCGTTCTATGATCATTACAGAGACTATCACACGGAGGGCAGCGCTATGAAGTATGATTTTGAGACACTGATCGACCGTCACGGTCACGATTCGATCGCCGTCGACGCCGTCGGAGATCCGGAATACAAAGGTTTCGCTCCGTCAAAACCCAAGGCAGGATTTGACGAAATTCCGATGTGGGTCGCTGATATGAATTTCCCGACCGCAAAGTCCATCCAGGATGCCATCATTGAACGGGCGCAGCACCCGGCCTTCGGCTATTTCACCCCTTCAGACGAATACTACGACGCCATTCTGTACTGGCACAGACTCCGCAAAGGTGTCACGGATCTTAAGCGAGAAGACATCGGCTATGAAAACGGCGTTCTGGGCGGCGTCGTTTCCGCTCTGAAAGTGTTTGCCGCCCCAGGCGACAATGTGCTTCTGCACAGCCCGACATACATGGGTTTTACAAACTGCGTCAGCGCAAACGGTTTCCACATCATTCACAGTCCGCTGAAAATCGATGAGAACGGCGTCTGGCGAATGGACTACGAAGACATGGACCGCAGGATCAAAGAAAATCATATCCATGTGGCCATCTTCTGCAACCCGCACAATCCGTGCGGCAGGGCCTGGAGCCGGGAAGAACTTGAAAAGGCCATGGAGGTCTATGAGAAAAATGACGTCTGGGTTATTGTCGATGAAATCTGGTCCGATCTTCTCATGAACGGCCATACCTATACGCCGGCCGCCTCGGTCAGCGAATGGGCGAGAAATCATACCATCTCATTTTACGCACCGTCAAAGACATTCAATCTCGCCGGTCTGATCGGCAGCTACAGTGTCATCTACAACAAAACCATCCGCGAAAGAGTTCAGGGAATCAGTGCAAAGCTCGTCTACAACTCAATGAACGTTCTGTCCGAACACGCCCTGATTGGCGCGTACAGCGAAGAAGGAAACGACTGGCTCACGCAGCTTCTGCCGGTTCTTTCGGACAATGTAAATCTCGCGTATGACACAATCACGTCCAGATTCAAAGGCGTCTTCACCTTCCGCACAGAAGGGACATATATGATGTTCCTGGAATGCGGTGAGTGGCTAAAAAACCACGGCATGACGCAGCAGGAACTGCTGCAGAAAGGCTGGGACTACGGAATCGGCTGGCAGGACGGCCACCTTTTTCAGAGTCCGGAAGCAATTCGTGTTAATCTCGCCTCGCCGACTTACAGAATTAAAGAAGCTCTCGAGCGCATGGACAAATACGTGTTCAACGCCTGAAAAATTAACATTACCTCAAAAAATCTCTGCGGTCCGTTCGTTTTGCCGCAGAGATTTTTTCGTATCTTTCACATCTCACATTTCGAGTTCTTTATAGAAGGAAGTGAGTACATTTGCAGAATTTTGCAGGGCTTCCTGCTCATCCGGCTGAAGTTTGATTTCCACGATTTCCTTGGCGCCTGTCTTGTTGATGATCGTCGGAACGGAAAGGAAAACGCCATTCAGGCCATACGCGCCGTCGACATACACGGACACCGGATAAATCTGATTTTCGTTGAACAGAATCGACTTCACGATGGACGTGGCTGAGGACGCGATGCCATAGCAGGTGTTGCCCTTGCGGCTGAAAATCTCCCATCCGGCCTGCGCCGTCATCTTGAGAAGACTCTGTTTCGTGGCTGTGCCCGTGCGCGTCGCATTGTCGCTCATGACATCATCAATCCTCTTGCCGCCGATCTCTGCCGAATTCCACACGACAAATTCGCTGTCCCCGTGCTCACCGCACACAAACGCGGAGACACTCTTCGCGTCCAGGCCGTACATCTTGGCGAGCTCACAGCAGAGTCTCGCACTGTCCAGATTTGTGCCGCTGCCGATCACCTGTCTCGCCGGCAGACCCGAAATTTTCCACGCATAATAGGTCATGATATCGACAGGGTTGGAAATGATCAGAAAAATCCCATTGAATCCGCTTTCCATCACATTTTTCACGATGGATTTCATGATATTCATGCTCGGCGCGAGCATTTCAAGGCGGCTTGTCGAGTCTTTCGGCATCGGCGCCGCTGCTGTGATGATGACAATGTCCGCATCCGCGCAGTCCTTGTAGTCACCGGAATGCACATTTATGTTGCGGTTCATAAAATACACCGAATGAGCCATGTCAAGCGCCTCAGCATACGCTTTGTCCTTGTTCACATCGATCAGCACGACTTCTTCGCAGAGTCCTCTGTTGATAATGCTGTATGCCGTCGTCGAACCAACGTTTCCCGCTCCGACAATGACAACCTTTGAATCCCTGAAACTCATATCGTTTTCTCCTGTTTTCTGTAAAGTGGCTAAGAGCGGCACATGCCGCACCGCCCATATTATATTGCCTTTTCACACGCCGGTATAGAACTTTTTCGGTATTCATGAGAAAACTATCAGGCAGATGACAATCGAAGCGCTGATCGCGGGGCCGAACGGAAATTCTGTTCTGTGTATTGCGGCTGCCGCGACAAGTCCGATGACACAGGACAGCAGAATGCAGATCAGGCCATGCCACAGGCCGAGATACAGCCCGGCAAGTGCGAACAGCCGGATATCTCCTCCGCCAAAGCCCCGTTGCGCGGTCTGCGATATAAGCCACACGAAAAACGCTATAGCCGCTCCGGCTCCGATTCCGGACAGAACGCCGGGCAGATGTTCTGTCATAGTAAGGCTGATCACCCGGCATATCGCCGGTACAAAAATATACCGACGCGGTATGATGTTGTGTTTCAAATCGGAATCCGAAAGAAACAGAAGGCTCAGCTCGAGCACCGCCGCGCTGAAAATGTCTGCAAAGCCCTGCTGACGAAGAGCCGTCAGGGCGGCTGTCGTCTCAAAAAGAATCAGGCCGGGAATCTTCAGAAAAAATGCGGAATCCGCAGGTTCTATAAAAAGTGAAAAAATATATCTTTTCATTGAAATAATCATAGCATCTGTATGATTTTTCTGCTAGACTCTTATAAGTTTGGTATTTCGGAGGGGAATTTCCATGAACAGCCTTGCCGGCAAAATCAGTAACAAAACATCGACCAGAAGACTGATCGCGATGATTTCCGCCATCGCTTTTCCGGTGGCGCTTCAGAATCTTCTCACCACAACTGGCAGCATGATCGACACCATCATGATCGCTTCACTCGGTGAGCAGAGCGTCGGAGCCGTCGGTCTCTGTGCGCAGTATTCGAGTCTTATGTTCTCCGGCTACTGGGGATTTGTAGGCGGCGGCATGCTGTTTTTCTCACAATTTTACGGCGCCGGAGATCACGACAATATCCGGCGGTCATTTGGCATGACGCTGGTGTTCATGATGATTTCAGGCGTCACATTCGGAAGTTTCGCTGTATTCGCGCCTCTGTCTGTCATGCGTCTTTACACAGACAGCGAGGCGATTCAGCAGATCGGAGCGTCCTATATCCATCTTGTCGGCTTTGCATACCCTCTGCAGGTCATCGCCATGGCACAGAGTGCTCTGCTCCGCTCGACCGAACATGTTCATATTCCGCTGATCGGCGGCATATGCGCGCTCCTCACGAATTGCACGGTCAACTATATTCTGATATTCGGGCACCTCGGATTTCCGGCCATGGGCGTCGCCGGCGCAGCCGTCGGAACGATCATGTCCTGTATCGTCAACATCGCTGTCATCGTGATTCTCGTAAAAATCCGCCACGTCCCGTATGTTCTGGATTTTTCAATGCATTTTCGCTGGAATAAAACGCTTCTCAAACAGTATCTGATAAAATCCGCGCCGATCATCGCCAATGAAGTTCTGATCGGCATCGGCAATATGATGATCAACATCGTGCTCGGCCATCAGGCAGAGTACGCCATCGCCGCGACAGCTGTGTTCCGCACGCTCGAAGGCATCGTCATCGCGTTCTTCAGCGGATTTTCGAATGCTGCGACTGTGCTGATCGGTAAAGAAATCGGAGCCGGAAACCATGAGGAGAGCTGGTCCAGAGCCTATCGCCTTGTATACCTCTGCCAGCTGCTGACACTCGGCGCCTGTCTGCTGCTGATTTCGATCCATCGGCCTCTGCTGCATGTAATGGGACTGTCAGGCGATTCCTTCTCGACCGCATTTGGCATGCTCCTCATTTTTACCGTGGCCGCCTGCATCCGCATGGGCAACTGGTGTATGAATGACACATACCGCGCCGGCGGCGATCCCGCATTCGGCTCGACACTCGAGATCGTGTTCATGTTTGCGATGGTACAGCCCGCGATTCACCTCGCCAACGACGTCTTTCACTGGCCGTTCCTCGTCGTTTTCGCTCTCTGCTACTGCGATGAGCCGATCCGCTACATTATTATGCAGATTCACATGTACTCCGGAAAATGGATCCGCCCGGTATCCGGCCCCGGAAAAGAAGCAATTGACGCATTCCGCAGCAAATATGGCATTGTCATGAAAGAAAAAGCCTGACGCTGCCGGCATATTCCTGGTCCATTCCGCGATATATCAGTGATGCACCCGCAAAAAACCGCCTGGTCTCTTTTCGAGAAACCAGACGGTTTTTACATGGGCAATTATTCAGAGTTGTTTTTTCCCTGATCAATCAATTGTCAGTTGTTATTCAGCCGCTTTTGCAGCCAGGGCAGCGCTGCCTTCTGTGATCAGCTGCTCCGCGGCCTGTTCCGGAGTGAGCTGTCCGTAAGCGAGCTGCTCGAAAATCTGATTGAACACGCTCTTCGCTTCCGATGCTCCGGCCGGATCCGGCGGGTTGATATTCGAGCTGTTCTTGGCAGCTACGTCCTCAACGTATGTGTAAACCTTCTTATCCTGGTCGGTGAGTTTCTCTACCACGTAATCGGCGATGTCAGAATTCATCGGAATTCCTCTCTCACCAAGCAGGCAGTCATTCGCATCTTCGCTGTTGATCAGCCAGTCGATGAACTTTGCCGCTTCCTTCGGATTCTTGGCGTCACGGGATACGGAGAAGAACTGTCCGGCTTTCAGGTAGTTCGACTTTTTCGGATCCTTGCTCGGCCAGGTCGTCATCTGAATGTCCTGACCTTCCTGGGCATTATTGCACACTGCGATGTACATATTGGACCACTGGAATGCACACCAGGAACGGTTGTCCGGAGTGTCGCCGTATGTCAGAGCGTCCTGCTCAACAGAACTGATCGAACGATCCGCGAATTTTTCCGGATCCATCATCCAGCCGTCGTTGAATCCGTCGACATACATCTGATAGTACGGTACAAGCTGATCGGCAGTTGCTCCGATCTTGTCGTCTTCGAACAGAATCACGTCGTCGGCTCTCAGCCAGTAGGTGAACAGACCGTCATTGCCGCCGTAAGCCATGTTCGTCTTGTACCCTGTCTTTTCGTAGATGGTCTTGCTCACCTCAATGAATTCGTCGAGCGTCATGTTGTCTTTGATTGTGACGCCGGCCGCATCCGTGATGGCCTTGTCATACATCAGAGCCGGGGCATTGATACCGGCGCACACAGCTACGAATTTGCCGTCAACGGTTCCGGCGTCAATCATGGACTGATTCCACTTCGAGCTGTCCAACGTGCCGTCCGAGAGAAACTCTGTCAGATCATAAAGCTGGCCGCTGGTTGTGTACTGCTCGACATAGGCGTAGTCCTGCTGAATGATGTCAGGCAGATTATTGCCGGCGGAAAGCGTCGCCAGCTTCTGCCAGTAGTCGCCCCACTGCGAGAACTGCCCTTCGATGGTGATGTTCGGATTCTGCTCCATGTAGACGTTGATTGCATTCTGCGTCTCTTCGTTCCGGACCTGGTTGCCCCACCAGGCGAAAACCATGCTCGTCGAGTCACCGGAGCCTGAAGATGCCGCTGTCGTCGCTGCGCTCGTCGCGCCGGACGATGCCGTTCCTGAAGAAGCCGCACCCGTCGTCGTTGTGTCAGAACTGCTCCCGCAGCCTGCCAGAAGTCCTGCGCCCATGCACGCAGCGAGAATTCCGGCAGAAATTTTCTTTCTTACCGCCATATATACCCTCCTGTTTTTTCCGGTTATGTTTTCCCCATAATCCCGGATTTTGGCTGGCAATATTCTATCATGTATAAGGTATTTTTTACAAGATATCTTCTCAAAAAGAGGGCGTTTTTCACAATATTGTACAAATTTTCAGATTTGTTAGGGATTCTCCCTGCTCATCCGGATCACTTCGGTAAAGGCGTCTCCGGTCCTTTTGCCGTTGTGCTGAAAGTGATTGCCCGGATTCATCTGAAACTGCACATTCCGTATATTTCCTCTCCCTGTCACGCAGTCACTCTCAAGAATCTCATCCTGACGTCTCATGCACTCCCCGATCGTTTTCAGCACAGGATTTTTGGCTCTTTCCTCACGGTCCCCGAGACTGAGGCTGTAGTACCTTGCAAGCGGGGCGTTCTCCCTGGCGTAATCCAGCCAGCCTTCGACCCAAAGGGAAGGTGAAGCGGCGGCACAGCCCGCAAATAAATCTGTCTGATAAGAACTCCAGAGCGCAAAAAGGCCGGCAAGCGAATATCCGCCGATGACAAATGTGACATCCGCAAAACTCTTCTTCAGAGCCGGCACAATTTTCCCCGTGATCCGCGACAGCATTGCACCCGCTTCCGCGCTGTCCGGTTCCAGTCCGAACGGCAGCTTTGCCTTCCACGGCAGGAGCTCTCTTCCCCAGTCCAATACGGGAACCGTGACGAGAAGCGACGGAGCGCCGGCCGCACGGATGGCCTGCCATTCTTCGTCCAGCACCTCCCGGTCGTGATCGTCCACAGGCTGAATCAGAACAAAAGAAGGCTCTTCGTCTCCCTGAATCTGACATTCCCGATCGTCCAGAATCATTGTTTGAGTAAACATCATTCGTCTCCTGTAAACGCAGGTCCCTCCGAACTTCCGTCCGAATAATCGATCGTCACGCCCGGCTGGACATTATAACAATATACGCAGAAACAGAGGCCCTCTCCGCGATCCTCTACCGATTCCGCTTCCATCAGCACACCGCGGGCCACAAGATCGTCTCCTTCAAAGACAGGCGTTACCCGGTAGAGAACGTGCATTCCGCTCTCCCTCAGAAACTGTGCCGTCTGATTCTCATACGGAAGCATCCCCTCTACATTCATATACCGTGTACCGGTGATCAGATTGAGCTCATTTGCGTTCTGTCCCGAAAGCTCATACGCTATCAGATGACAGCGGTTATAGAGATAATTTCCATCGATGCCGTCGTATTTTACGGTATGCCAGCCGGAAGGCCTGATCATGCCGATTGATTCCCTCGGTTCGTCCGGCATAAGGCTCTCGTCAAGGCAGGCCATTGCCACACCGCAGCGCCCCAGATCGTCCAGCTCCGAAAAACTCTCGTACGTATCGGTCGTAAATTCTTCTTCTGTAAAATAAGGGACTCCTCCATTTACCTCGACAGATGGAGAATCCGTATATTCCGGAACCTGTTCGGGCGAAAAGGCCCCGGTGGCAGTTTCCGCACGAAACTCCGTCTCTTCCTGAGCAGCCGTGACACTCACGGAAACCGGCTGAAGCGCTTCGGGATTCAGTCGGGCACCGGCGGCTGCCGCCAGAAAGGCAAAAACAGAGAGTGCGAGCACTGCCGCACGTTTTTTTCCTCTTCTCTTTCTTCTCATGGGTTCATTGTATCAAAAATCGGGCCGACCCTGAAGTCCAGGGCCGGCCCGAGTAATCAGCACATGAATCGGAATTATTCTTCTTCCCAGTTGTGCCATACGTTCTGAACATCGTCATCCTCGTCAAGTGTCTCGAGAATCTTGTTCATGTTGGCGATATCCTCAGCATTTGTCAGCTTGACAGTCGTAGACGGAATCATCGTGACTTCGGCAGAAGCCATCGGAATTCCTTCTTTCTCGAACGCCTCCTCGACGTCATTGAAACTGTCCGGATCTGTGATAATTTCGAACGAATCGTCTTCCTCGTTCAGATCCTCAGCGCCCGCCTCGAGCGCGAACTCCATCATGGCGTCTCCGTCCTTGTCGCAGTCTTCCTTGGCTACAATGATCTGGCCTTTTTCCGTGAACAGGAACGATACGCACCCCGGCGTTCCGATGTTGCCGCCGCCGCGGGTAAACGCGTGACGAATGTTGGATGCCGCGCGGTTGCGGTTGTCCGTCAGTGCCTCCACGATGATGGCGACACCGGCCGGGCCGTACCCTTCATAGCGGATCGTCTCGAGATCTGCCTCGGACGAGCTGGCAGCCTTCTTGATGCTGCGCTCGATCGTATCGTTCGGCATGTTGTTGGCCTTCGCCTTTGCGACGACAGACTTCAGCTTGCTGTTGTTATTTACATCCGGGCCGCCTTCTTTGACAGCGACCATGATTTCCTTGCCGATCCGGGTGAAAATTTTTCCCTTCGCGGCATCGTTCTTTTCCTTTTTTGCCCGAATATTGGCAAATTTTGAATGTCCTGACATATATACACCCGCCTGTTATTACTGTGCGTCTTTAATTGAAAAACTGAATCTGCCCATTCTGTCCTTGCCCAGGCACTTGCAGCGCACGTGGTCGCCGAGCGTGAGGACATCTTCGACATGCTCGATGCGCTTCTTCGCGATCTTCGAGATGTGTACAAGTCCTTCCTTGCCCGGAGCAAACTGAATGAATGCGCCGAATTCTTTGATGGACACGACGCGCCCTTCGTAGATCTTGCCTTCCTCAAAGTCGGATACAATGACCTCGATGTAGTGCTTCGCCTTGTCCATTCCGGCCTGATTCGTTCCGCAGATCGATACGAAACCGTCGTCGTCGATGTCGATCTTTACGCCGCACTCTTCGATGATCGCGTTGATGTTCTTGCCGCACTGGCCGACAACCTCGCCGATCTTTTCCGGATCAATCGTCATCTGAATGATCTTCGGAGCATACTCATTTACGGTCGGACGCGGTTTTGCGATGCACGGAGTCATGACTTCATTGATGATATACTCTCTCGCCTGCTTTGTCCTTGCGATTGCTTCCTCGACGATCGGGCGGGTAAGGCCGTGAATCTTGATATCCATCTGAATGGCCGTGATGCCGTCATGTGTTCCGGCCACCTTGAAGTCCATGTCGCCGAAGAAATCTTCGAGTCCCTGGATATCGGTGAGAACTATATAATCGTCATCGGTGTCGCCCGTCACAAGGCCGCAGGAAATGCCGGCAACCTGCTTCTTGATCGGCACGCCGGCCGCCATGAGAGACATGGTGGAGGCGCAGATCGAAGCCTGAGAGGTGGAACCGTTGGACTCGAACGTCTCGGAAACCGTGCGGATCGCATACGGGAACTCCTCCACGCTCGGAAGCACCGGAATCAGAGCTCTCTCAGCCAAAGCGCCGTGTCCGATTTCCCGTCTGCCCGGTCCTCTGTTCGGCTTCGTCTCGCCGACTGACCATGAAGGGAAATTGTACTGATGAATGTAACGCTTTGATGTGATGTTCGGGTCAAGTCCCTCGATCTTCTGAGCCTCAGAGAGCGGAGCCAGTGTCGTGATGTTGCAGATCTGTGTCTGACCGCGGGTGAACATGGCTGAGCCGTGCACTCTCGGAATAATGTCTACTTCGGCGGCAAGCGGTCTGATCTGATCGATTCTGCGGCCGTCCGGTCTCTTGTGCTCTTTGAGAATCATGCGGCGGACTGTCTTCTTCTCATACTGATACATGGCGTCCGGAATTCTCGCCAGCCACTCTTCGTTGTCAGCGTACTTTTCTTTCAGCTGATTCGTGAGTTCGTCGATGTTCTTGTCTCTCTGCTGTTTGTCGTCCGTGAAAACCGCTGTTTCCATGACATCGTCCGGAATGTCTTCATGAATCGCATTCATCAGCTCTTCCGGAACCGCAAAGCTCTGATATGTAAACTTCTCTTTGCCGCACTCTTCGACAATCTTGTTGATAAACGCAATGATCGTCTGGTTGACATCGTGAGCCTTATAGATGGCCTCGATCATCTTGGCCTCCGGCAGTTCCTTCGCTCCGGCTTCAATCATGATGACCTTCTGCGCGGTAGATGCGACGGTCAGCTGAAGGTCTCCTTCGTCCCAGTCCTTCTGGCTCGGATTGATGATGAATTCACCGTTCTTCATGCCGACCTGTGTCATAGCGCATGGTCCGTCGAACGGGACATCGGAAATGCAGGTGGCAATCGCGGAACCGAGCATGGCAACGAGCTCCGGACGGCACTCCGGGTCCACGGAAAGGACCGTGTTGTCGAGAGCCACGTCATTTCTCAGATCTTTCGGGAAGAGCGGACGCATCGGGCGGTCGATGACACGGGATGTGAGAACCGCATTGGTGCTCGCCTTGCCCTCGCGCTTGTTGAATCCGCCCGGAATCAGTCCTACGGAATACATTTTTTCCTCAAAATCAACAGAGAGAGGGAAGAAATCCACGCCTTCCCGCGGCTCTTTTGATGCCGCAATCGTCGAAAGAACGACCGTATCACCGTAGTGCATGAACGCCGCGCCATTCGCCTGGGCCGCTACTCTGCCGATGTCAACGCGAAGCGTTCTGCCGGCCAGTTCCATGGAATAAGTCTTGTACATTTGTGTTGTTTTCTCCTTTTGCTTCTTTCTCTTCTTTATGCGGTCACGCTATAAAAAACGCAGGGAAATGCCCTCTGTGCGGCTGTCCCTGCGTTTACAGACGAAAGCCTCTGCTTTCGTTCTTTACTTTCTCAGACCGAGCTTTGCGATCAGGTTGCGGTAGCCCTCAAGATCCTTCTTCTTCAGATACTCGAGGAGATTTCTTCTTTTTCCGACCATCTTAAGAAGACCTCTTCTGGAATGATGATCCAGCGGGTTCTTTGCGAGATGCTCATTGAGCTCGTTGATGCGCTCTGTGAGAATGGCGATCTGAACTTCCGGTGAACCTGTGTCTCCCGGCTTTCTGCCGTACTCGTTGATGATCTGTGTTTTCAGTTCCTTGCTAATCATTTTGAATCCTCCTGATTCGTATTCTTACGGCCAGTCATTAAGGAACGGTCGGAGTGTCCGCTTCCTGAACAACGGCTTAACGAGCTGATTGTATCACAGCGTCTGATGCTCTTGCAAGTACTTTTCCGCTTCTTTTGCATCCGCATGCATCTGATTCTGAAGCTCCGCAAGATCCGCAAATTTTATTTCCGGCCGGATGAACTTGTACAGCCAGACAGTGATCGGGCTCCCGTAATCCTCTCCTTCGCTCTCGTAGCCGAAAAGGTTGGTCTCGACGCGGACCTGCGGCTGCGGCTGATCTACCGTCGGCCGGATGCCGATGTCCGTCACGCCGTCATAAATCCGGCCGCCGAGCTTCGTGCGGCTCGCGTAGACGCCGTTCGGGGGCAGAAATTTTCTTGCCTGCGGATACAGGTTTAGCGTCGGCATATCCATTTTTCGCCCCAGCTGATTTCCCAGAGCGACGACCCCCATCACCGGGTACGGATGTCCCAGAAGCTCTTCGACGTCCTCCATCCGCGCCTCTCCCAGCTTCTGTCGGATCAGTGTGCTGGAAATTTCGCGGCCGCGCCACCTCTCTTTTTCCATGACAAATGTCTCAAAACCCGCCTTTTTTCCGGATTCGGCGAGCATGTTCACGTCGCCCGCTCTTCCTTTTCCGAAATGGTAGTCGCTTCCCACGACAACGGCCCTTGCCCTCAGGCGGCGGACAAGAATATCCTCGATAAATTCCTGTGCGCTCATGTTCATGAGATGATCCGTGAACGGAAACTCCAGTTCATAATCGAGCCCCAGTTCCTCGAATGCATGTCGCCGTTCCTCGTTTGTGGACAGAAAATGCTGTCCGGACGGCGGCAGGAGCCGCAGCGGGATATGATCAAACGTAAACGCGGCCGAGAGAAGCCCCCGCTCTTCCGACAATTTCTTAACCTTTCGGATCAGTTTCTGGTGCCCGCGGTGGACGCCGTCAAATTTTCCGAGCGTCACGGCGCTGTCCGAAGGCAGATATAAATTTTCACTTCCATGCAGGTACTGCATCTGTAAAGCCTCTCCCCATCAGACCAGCCCCACCAGAAACATCTTCTCGGGAACCAGCTCCTTATTTTCTTTCCGATAAATTCCGATAAAATTACCCCGGCTGTCAAAGACGCGCAGTCGTCCGTCCGGCGCACCGCTTTCCCGCGCCGGAACTGTCTGTGTCATTTGTGCCCGCTGAAGCAGGTCTGCCGAAAGCTTTCCGCCATTCTGAACACATTTGTCAAAGGATGGCGGAACAGCGAGCAAAGGCAGATTCCGATAGATTTCCTGAATCGGGCGGAGAATCTGCTGAACTTTTCCGGCATCGACAGCCTGCTGAATCTGAGACAGCGTCAGCGCGTCGGATTCTGTGTACTGGCCGACGCGGGTGCGCAGGAGGCTTTCCATGGCGGCGCCGCATCCCAGCTTTTCGCCGACATCGGCGCAGAACGTGCGGACATACGTACCCCGGGAACATTCGATCGTAAAGCGGACGCGGCCGGAAGCCGAAGGGCCTTCGACATCCATGTCGTTGACGTGCACATCGTAAATCGTTATGTGTCTCGGCGCGCGCTCTACGGTCTCGCCTTTTCTTGCCAGTTCGTAGAGCCGCTGTCCGTTCACGTGAATGGCGGAATACATCGGCGGGATCTGATCATAGCCGCCGTCAAAGGCGTGCAGCGCGTGAAGCACATCGTCCTTCGTCGCGGAAACCTTCGCCCGGGAAAGTATCTTCCCGGTCATATCCTGCGTGTCGGTCGTCACGCCGAGCTGCATGACAGCCTCGTATGTCTTTATGCCGTCTGTCAGATCGTCGATTGCCTTCGTCGCGCGGCCCACGGCGACGAGCAGAACGCCCTCGGCTTCCGGATCGAGCGTTCCCGCGTGTCCGATGTGTTTTTCGCGAAGCATGCCGCGCAGGCGGCGGCACACGTCAAAGGACGTATATCCTTTTTCTTTGAATACGTTCAGAACGCCGTCCAAATTTCCTCCTCACTGAGCTTCGGCACCCAGACTCTCGTACTGCTTTTCTATCATCGCCGATATTTCGTTGATAATCCCGCGTGAGCGGCCCGTCGCACTGAACCCGGCCGCTCTCGCGTGGCCGCCGCCGCCGTACGCCTTGGCGATATCCGAGACATCGATATATTTCTTGGAACGCAGGCTGACTTTGTAAACACCATCGTCCGTCTCATAAAGAAAAATGGCAACTTCGACGCCTTCTGTCAGGCGCAGCTGTTCGATAATTCCGCTGAGATCTCCGCCTGTGACTCCGTAGAACTCCATCACCGACTTCGGGATGACGGAAAAAATACATTTGCCATTGAAGAACACAACACTTTCCAGCAGCGCGCGTCCGAGGATCTGATTCTGTATATATGTCTTCGAGTAAAAGCTGTTGTCGATGATGCTCGTCGTGTCGAGTCCTCTTGACATCAGGTCGCCGGCGGCTTCCATCGTGTGGCGGGATGTCGATGAATACTTGAACACCCCCGTGTCGTGGACGATGCCGGTATACAGGCATTCCGCCGTATCGTGCCCGATATTTTCCGTGCCCATGAGATCATAGAGAACCTCGCAGGTCGAACTGGCATTCGGGTACACTTCATTGTCATCCGCGAAGTCTCCTTCATTGCTCTTGTGGTGATCGACGCAGAGTTTCCGCCCCGCCGTATTGTAAAGAGACACGAACGGTTCAATGCGGTCAAGCGTCGAGCAGTCGCAGATCATAAACAGATCATAGGAGACGTCGGAAAGAGCCTCGTGGCGAATCTCACCGCTGCCCGGCAGAAACATAAGTTCTTTTGCCGGCGCCTCGAGGTACACATCTGTCCGGATCTCCGGATGATTTTCCTTCATATAGTTCCAAACAGCGAGCACCGCACCCGTGGCGTCGCCGTCCGGGTTTACGTGTCCTGTCACAGCCAGACTGCGAATTCCGCTCAGATACTCCTCAAATTTCTTCATTATCCTCTTCTGTTTCCTTTCTCTTCTCCTCGGCAGCCTTATCCTTCGCGATGACGTCATCGATCAGCTTGCTCATCCGCACGCCGTTTTCGATCGAACGATCCTCGATAAATGTGAGCTCCGGCGTATTGCGCAGGTTCACATCCGCTGCCAGCTCTCTCCGGATAAACCCGGAGGCGCTTCTGAGACCTTCCATCGTTCTTTCTCTGTCATTTTCATCGCCCAGAACGCTGATGGAGACCTTGCAGGTCTTCAGATCCGGGGCTACATATACGTCGGTGACGGATGTGAGCGGCGCGATTCTGGGATCCTTCAGATTCCGGATGATGCCGGACAGCGATCTCTGAACTTCCGCGTTGATCCGCACATTTTTTCTGCTGTTTTTGCGCATATAGACTCTCCTGTACAGATGTCTTTCAGAAAAGCGGGTCCTGCCGCTTATTTGTTGTGACAAGACCCGCTTAAACGTATTATACACGATTTTAATGTGAACTGATATGCCGGGGGCTTTATAAGTTCCCGATGGCAAATGTTTTATTTTCTCGGCACTTCGACCATCTCATAGGCTTCGATCGTGTCGCCCTCGGCAAATCCGCCGAAATTCTCGAAGACGATGCCGCACTCAAGGCCGGCTTTTACTTCCTTTGCCTCATCCTTGAAGCGCTTGAGAGATGCGATCTTGCCCTCGAAAATCTTGTCTTCGCCGCGGAATACGCGCGCCGTCGACTTCGCCGTGATGCGTCCGTCCGTGACGAGCGCGCCGGCGATGTTGCCGATTCCGGAAGCCTTGAAGATCTGGCGGATTTCCGCGTGACCCATGACCTGTTCCTCGTAAACCGGCTCCAGCATTCCCTTGAGGGCATCCTGTACATCCTCGATCGCGTTGTAGATGACCGTATACAGACGGATGTCGACGTGTTCCTCTTCCGCCGCGGTCCTCGCCTGATTCTCCGGCTTTACATTAAAGCCGATGATAATGGCATTGGATGCGGAAGCAAGAATGACATCGGATTCGTTGATATTTCCGACGCCCGCGTGGATGACCTTCACGACGACTTCGTCGTTTGAGAGCTTGAGAAGGCTCTGTTTTACGGCCTCGACGGATCCCTGAACGTCCGCCTTGACGATCAGGTTGAGCTCCTTGACCTTGCCGGCCTTGATCTGGCTGAACAGATCCTCGAGCGATACGCGCTTCTTGGACTCCTCGACCAGCTCCTTCTTGCCCTGTGCGATAAAGGTCTCCGCAAAGCTTCTCGCTTCTTTTTCCGTGTCAAATGCCTTTAATACCTCGCCGGCATTCGGAACGCCGTTCAGGCCCTGAATCTCCACCGGAACCGACGGACCGGCTTCTCTTACGCGCTTGTTTTTATCATTTGTCATGGCGCGGACACGGCCATAGTGTTCGCCGGCGGCCGCAAAGTCGCCGACATGCAGTGTGCCTTTCTGCACCAGAACGGTCGCAACCGGGCCTCTTCCCTTCGAAAGCTGTGCCTCGATGACGATGCCGCGCGCGTCGCGGTCCGGATTTGCGCGCAGATCCAGAATGTCGGCAGTCAGCATAATTGTCTCAAGGAGATCGTCAACGCCCTGTCCTGTCTTGGCGGATACCGGGCAGAACTCGGTGTCGCCGCCCCAGTCGGTCGCAACGAGTCCGTACTCGACGAGCTCCTGCTTTACTTTCTCGACATTGGCGTTCGGCTTGTCGATCTTGTTGACGGCCACGATAATCGTGACGTTGGCGGCCTTCGCGTGGTTGATGGCCTCGATGGTCTGCGGCATTACGCCGTCGTCGGCTGCGACGACCAGCACCGCGATATCCGTCGCCTGGGCGCCGCGCATACGCATGGCGGTGAACGCCTCATGTCCCGGGGTGTCCAGGAATGTGATCTGTCTTCCGCTCTTTGTCTTCACGGTGTAAGCGCCGATGGCCTGCGTGATACCGCCGGATTCTTTTTCGGTCACGTGAGATTTGCGGATGTAGTCCAGCAGAGATGTCTTGCCGTGATCGACGTGTCCCATGACGCAGACAACCGGCGGACGCGGCTTGAGATCCTTCGGATCTTCTTCCGGCTCCTTTAAGAGTTCTTCGATCGGGTCTTTTACGACTTCCTGCTCGCACAGGCAGTTGTACTCGAGAGCCAGCTGTTCTGCCGTGGCATAGTCGATGTTGTCATTTATAGTGACAGCCTTTCCGGAAAGGAAGAGTTTCTTGACGAGTTCAGCTGCCGGCACCTTGAGCAGGTCGGCAAAATCCGAGAGCGAAATCTCTGCCGGCAGAGTGATCGTGCGGATCGTATCCTCTTCCTTCTTTTTCTGCTGCTTTTTGTGACTCTGCTTCGTGAGTGCGGTCAGATTTTCCTTCTCATCCTCAGGAATCTCTTCTCTTCTGCGGTTTTCCCGGCGGCGGTTGTAATTCTTGGCCTCAGGGCGTGTCGATGCCTCAAAACCGCCGGCGTCGGACATCTGCTTCCGAGAGCCGGAGCGGAAGCCGCTGCTGCCGTAACCTCTGCCCTGCGAAGCTCTGTCCTTGTTATATCCGCCTTCCTGGCGGTCGTTTCCGCGGAATCCCTGTCCGCTGCGCCCGCGGTAGCCGCCCTGCGAACCTTGTCCCTGGCGGTCATTTCTGTTGTATCCGCCCTGATACGATCCGCGCTCGCGGTTCCCGCTGCCTCCGGTTCTGTCGCCGTTTCCCCGGCCGCCCTGCGTTCTGCCGCGGTAATTGCCGTTGTTTCTGTCACTGCGGCGCTCATTGCTGTGGCTCGCCTGTCTTGCTTTCTGGAGCTCGCGCATCTGAGCAAACACATTCTGACCGACCTTGAGCTCATCGCTCGGTTTTCCGGTCGGAGAGGCCTCCGTGCGTGCTTCTCTCTGCGCAGACGCCTCACTCTTCGGCTTCTGCTCTTTTTCAGCCTTTGAAGCCGCAGAGGATTTCTGCTTTGCCTTTTCCCCGGTCTCTGTCTTCGGTGCCTTTAAAGCCTTTTCGGCTTTATCCGCTTTTTCAGGCGCTTCCGCCGCTTTTTCCGGCGCAGACTTTACAGGTTCTTTCCCGACACTCGCAGGTGCTTCCGCTTTTCCCTGTTCTGCCTGGTGTTCGCTCTCAGTCGTCTTCTCCGCGGCAGCCTGCTGCTTTACCTCAGCCTGCTCTGTCTTCTGCGGCTTTTCCGGCTTCTCCTGATTCAGGGCCGCCGCTTTCGCGTTGCGGCTGCGGATCTGCTCGAGCATCTCCTCCTGCGTCAGTTCCTTTCCTTCTTTTACCGGCTGACTGCTGCGTTCCCGTTCTTCTTCCATCGCCGCGCGCTGCTTGGCTGTGATCGGGCGCTTTACCTGCGGCCTGGTGCCGCCCGTCTTTTTCGCGGTCTGACGGTCAGAAGATTTGCGCCCGCCGCCTGAGCGGTTTCCTGTGAATGAGCCGGAGCTTTTCCCGGTCTGACGGAAGTCAAAATGGAAAAAAGTGCGTGTTTTCTTCTGCTTGCCATCAGCGGAATCAGCTGTCTTCTGTTTATTTATTTCCCCCTGTTCCGGTTTCTTTTCCGGATTCTTTTCGTTATCTTCCACTGTCCTATCTTTACCCTTCTTCTTTCCGAACTTTTCACGGACTCTTTTGACTTCTTCTTCCGTCAGCCCGCTGGAAGCTTTGTATTCCACATCCGCTGTACTCAGAAAATTGACGATCTCCCTAGAGTTCTCAATTCCCAGTTCTTTTGCCAGTTCATAGATTCTCATATCATCGGCCTCCCTGAAACGAGTTCTTTAAGGTGTAATCCGTTTTTGAATCTGCTCTGCAAACCCGGTGTCTGTCACAACCGCCACAGACCGGAAGGCTTTGCCGCAGAATTTTCCGAGTTCTTCTTTTGTTCCGAGACGGATGCACGGGACATTCCGGTATGCGCTCATATCCGTGAAATGCTTCACCGTGTTGTCCGACGCATCCTCTGAAAGAATGACGAGCTTTGCCTTGCCTTTCTTAAGGGCGTTCTCCGCTGCAAACTCGCCGCTGCAGCTTCTTCCCGCTCTGGTTGCCAGCCCCAGCAGGCCCAGCGCTCTTTCCCGGGAAGTCTTCTTGTCCTCACTGTTCAAGTTCGTCCAGCTCCTTCCTCAGTTCGTCATATACCGAAGCCGGAACATTTTCCCTGAAAGCTTTGTTCAGGCCGCCCGTCATCTTCGCTTTCTTGAGACACTCAGGATCGCGGCAGATATAAGCGCCCCGTCCGTTCTTCCTTCCGGTGGGATCCATGACAAATGTCCCGTCCTCACACCGGACGATCCGGATCAGCTCTTTTTTTGGTTTCACCTTGCGGCATCCGACGCACTGACGCATCGGTATTTTCTTTTCTGCCAAGCGATCACACTCCTGTCATTCCTGCGCGTCGTCCGAATCTTCCGATTCGTCCTGTTCTTCCGGAATGTCTTCATCAGGGACATCTTCTCCCTCATTCAATCCGGGTTCATCGTCCAGATAAATGCGGTCTTCCTCTTCGTCTTCCTCGTACGGGACGTCATCCTGGTCTTCTTCGTACTCGCCGACGCCTTCCGGATTTGCCTCGTAGAATTCGCTCTCGGACTTGATGTCGATGTGATAGTTGGTCAGCTGCGCCGCAAGACGCACATTCTGTCCGGTCTTGCCGATCGCGAGAGAAAGCTGATCATCCGGAACGATGACGATGGCCTTGTTGGCGCTGTTGTTCTGCCTTCTGCGTCCGTCAGTTTCCTCTTCGCCATCTTCATCCTCATTGATCTCGCCGAAAATCTGACTCACGCTTGCCGGGCTCAGAGCGTTGCCGATGTAAATAGCCGGGTTCTCATCCCACGCGACGACGTCGATCTGCTCACCGCCCAGTTCATTGACGATCGTGCGGACACGTGTTCCGCCCGGTCCTACACATGCGCCGATCGGATCGATGTTCGGATCATTGCTGCTGACCGCGATCTTCGTGCGGCTTCCCGCTTCTCTGGCAATCGAGCGGATTTCAACAATTCCGTCGTGAATCTCAGAAACCTCTTCTTCAAACAGCTCTCTCACGAGTTCCTTGGAGGTTCTGGACACTTCAATGGTCACACCGGCTTTCCCGCCGTCATCGACCTTCTGAATGTAAACGCGGATGTGCTCGCCCGGATGATATACCTCGCCGCGGATCTGATCCTTTTCCCTGAGGATCGTCGGCGTGCGGTACTCTTCCGACTCATCCTGCCCGGCTCTGCGGCTCGGGGTGATCGAATTGCTCTTCAGATTGATGAGAATATCGCCGTGGTCGGTAACTCTCTCGACCTTTCCGGTCACGATATGCCCGACCAGCGGTGCGAATTCATTGACGATCGCTTCCTTTTCCTTCTCGCGGATCTTCTGGATTATCGTGCTCTTCGCTTTCTTGGCGGCTGTTCTCTTGAACTCGTCCGCGCGCATCTCAAGACGCATCATCGAGCCGATCTGTGCCGAAGGATCAAACTGTCTTGCCTTGGTGATTCCGATATTCATCCATTTCTCAGGAGATGTTCTGTGATCCTCGTCGGAAACCACGGTTCTCTCGGAATAGATGTGAATCTTTCCAGTCTCATGGTCAATGTCAACTTCTACGTTCGTGGCTTTCTTTGTGCTGACAGCCGGAGCCTGGCGGCGGGTATCGCCCTGTTTTTTCTCGTACTCCGCCTTGTACTCTTCCTTCAGCGCATCCTCGATCGTCTGGAACATCAGTTCCTTGCTGATTCCTTTTTCTTTCTCGAGCAGATCCAGTGCCTCGAGGAGTTCTTTACCGGAATCGACGACCGCTTCCTTCTTCTTTCCAGCCATTTTCCAAAAATCCTCCTGTAATCAACCGACAAATGTCAGACGTATGAGCGCCAGGTCCTTTTTTGCGACTGTGAGCTTTGAACCATCGTCCAATCCCAGCGTCACATTGTTCCCGTCACTGCCGTCAAGAACCGCCGTGAATTCCTTCAGGCCGTTCTTTGCCTCGTACAGCTTTACGTCGACCTTCCGGCCGATGCTGTTTTCAAAATCTTTCGGACGCCTGAGCACCCGTGTGAGCCCCGGAGAACTCACCTCAAACGTATAGGCATCCTGAATCAGATCTGACTTGTCCAGGATCTCATTTGCGTCCCGGCTCACCGCTTCGCAGTCGTCAATTGTGACGCCGCCGTCTTTGTCGATTGTCAGTCTCAGGTACCAGTCTCTGCCTTCTTTGGTGTACTCGCAGTCCCAGAGCCTTACGCCGTGCGCGTCAAGAACCGGTGCCAGCAGCCTGGCCGCCTCGTTCTCAATCCTCTCTTTTCCTTTCAATTATGTCTCCTTTATCAGACCTGAACTTTCCGCCGGACCCCTGCCGGCGCCGGACCTAACAAAAAGAGTGAACCTTGCGGTTCACTCTTCCCACTAATATCCGAGTAGCTTCTAGGAGAGTCGAACTCCTGTCTTCGCCGTGAGAGGGCGACGTCTTAACCACTTGACCAAGAAGCCATTTGCTCGCGCTCATTTAATATACACAATATGAATCATGAATGCAAGTACTTTTTTTCGGACACTCCGTAAAAACCGGATATTCTCCCCTGCGGTCGGTCATCCGATCGCAAAAATCGCGCTGAATATCCCGGCCGAAGCGAGCCCCATGATCACGCCGGCGATGACTACGCCGAGCAGCACAGCCACGGTGCTTTTCCTGAATCCCATGTCGAGAATCGAAGCTGCGAGCGTTCCGGTCCAGGCGCCGGTCCCCGGCAGCGGAATTCCGACAAACAGCATCAGCGCCACAAAAAGGCCTCTTCCGGCCTTTTCTTTCAGTTTTTCACCACCCTTCTGTCCCTTTTCCAGGCAGAACGTAAAGAACTTGCCGATCACCTTCTTGTCCTTGCCCCACTCAAGAAGTCTTCTCGCGAACAGATAAATGAACGGGACGGGCACCATATTGCCAATTACGCACACGATATATGACTGCAGAAGCGGCAGCTGCAGAGCCTGCGAGACAGGAATCGCCCCGCGCAGCTCCACCAGCGGAACCATGGATATGAAAAAGATCCACAGGTATTTTTTTAACATGTTTTTCCCTCAGCTTATCAGTTTCAGAATCAAAGGCCGCCCATCATGTCGAAAATAGACAGCTGGTTAGATTCTGACATACCTTCCAGGAGATGTAAAGAGTCGAGCTTGTCGATGACCGTCTGGCCGACCTTCGCCCGGTTCCTCAGGTCCTCTTTGGACAAAAACTTTCCCTTCTCGGCCGCAATCTCGATCGACTCTCCCGCAACTTCGCCGATCTTGCTGACGACTTTGAACGACGGCATGATCTTGCCGTCGATGATCTGAAAGCGTCTGGCCTTGGCCTTGTAGATGTCGATCGGCGTAAAGCGGAATCCGCGGGCGTACATCTCCTCGACAATCCGCATATCCTTGAGCGCTTCTTCTTCCGGCCCCGTGAGCGTGCCGGCCTTCTTTTTCTCCCGATACTCGCTGAGATATCCGGCCAGCACCTCCGGCCCCTGCGCCATCATCTCGTAGTCAAACGCGTTTGCGCGGATCGAGAAATACGCCGTGTAATACGCCAGAGGATAGAACACTTTGCAGTACGCTACGCGCCACGCCATCATGACATACGCGGCCGCATGCGCTTTCGGGAACATATATTTGATTTTCTGGCAGGATCCGATGTACCAGTCCGGGACGCCGTGCGCCTTCATTTCCTCGATCCACTCAGGTTTCAGTCCTTTGCCCTTGCGGACCTTCTCCATGATGGTAAATGATTTCTCATGGTCCATTCCTTTGCTGATCAGGTAGGTCATGATATCGTCACGGGTACAGATGGCCGTCGAAATGGTCGCCTTCCCCTCGCGGATCAGATCCTGCGCGTTGCCGTGCCACACATCCGTGCCGTGTGAAAGCCCGGAAATGCGCACCAGATCCGCAAACTGCTTCGGCTTTGTCTCCTTGAGCATCTGCATCGCGTTGTCCGTGCCGAACTCCGGAATTCCCAGCGCTCCCAGCTCGCAGCCGCCGATCTGATCCGGCGTGATGCCCAGCGATTTCGTGCTCTTGAACAGCTCCATGACTTCCTTGGAGTCCATCGGGATTTCCATCGGGTCGAGCCCTGTCAGATCCTGCAGCATGCGGATCATCGTCGGATCAAGATGCCCGAGAATATCGAGCTTCAGCAGGTTGTGGTCGATGCTGTGGTAATCGAAATGCGTCGTCGTGATCGGCGTCTTCATGTCGTTGGCCGGATGCTGTACCGGAGTGAACGTGTTGATGTCTTCGCCGATCGGCAGGACCACGATGCCGCCCGGATGCTGACCGGTTGTCCGGCGCACGTCGACGCATCCGGCCGCCAGTCTCTCCATCTCGCATCTGCGCTTCTTGATCACACGGTGCTCTCTCTCGCCCATGTCCTCAAAATAATGCATGACAAAGCCGTATGCCGTCTTGTCAGCGACCGTGCCGATCGTCCCGGCCTTGAACGTCTGCCCTTTTCCGAAGATAACTTCCGTGTAAGCGTGAGCCTTGCTCTGGTACTCGTTGGAGAAGTTCAGGTCGATATCCGGTTCCTTGTTTCCCTTGAATCCCAGGAATGTCTCGAACGGAATGTCAAATCCCATCTTTTTGAGCTTGTGACCGCACTTCGGACAGTATTTGTCAGGCATGTCGATGCCGGCTCCGCCCGCGTGCTTCTTGCACTCCGGGTCGTCGAAATCCACGTAATGGCATACCGGGCACAGATAGTGCGGTGCGAGTGAGTTGACTTCCGTGATGCCGGCCGTGTACGCCGCGAAGGAACTCCCGACCGATCCTCTGGACCCTACCATGTATCCGTCATCGTTCGCCTTCCACACGAGCTGCTGCGCAATAATATACATGACCGAATAGCCGTTTGAAATGATCGAGTTGAGTTCCTTGTCAAGCCGTTTCTCGACGATGTCCGGCAGAACCGGGCCGTAAATTTCATGAGCCCTGTTCGTGCAGATCCGGCGCAGCGTCTGGTCGGAGTTGGCGATGACCGGAGGCCGCTTGTCGGGCCGCACCGGAATGATCGGCTCGCACATGCGGCGGATTCTGTCCGGGTTGCGCACGACGACCTCAAAGGCCTTTTTCGGTCCGAGATAATCAAATTCATGGAGCATCTCGTCCGTCGTGTGCAGGTAGAGCGGTGCCGGCGCTTCGCTGCCCATCCCTTTACCCGCCAGAATGATGGAACGATAGATTTCATCCTCCGGATTCAGGAAGTGCGCGTCCGACGTCGCCACGACGGGCTTGTGAAAGCGTTCGCCCAGTTTCACGATCCTCCGGTTCATTTCCCGCAGATCGTCTTCGCTCTTTATGAAACTCTCTTCGTCATTAATCAGGAAAGCATTGTTGGCCAGCGGCTGAATTTCCAGATAATCATAGAAATTCACAATCCGCGCGATCTCGGTCGGCGTGACACCCCGCAGAAGCGCCTGGTACAGCTCGCCCGCCACGCAGGCGCTGCCAATGATCAGCCCCTCCCTGTATTTCAGCACCAGACTCTTCGGCACTTTCGGGTAGCGATAGAAATACTGCATGTGCGAAGCGGTGATCAGACGGTACAGATTGATTCGCCCCTGTTCCGTGGCCGCCAGAATAATCGCATGGTGCTGGTGCAGCTTTTTTATTGTATCGTCGCTCATGCAGCCGCGTTCGTTCAGCGTGTCCAGATCGAATATGTCGCGCTCCGCAAGCATCTTTATCAGCTCGATATAGATGCCGGCCGTCGCCTCTGCATCGTCAACGGCTCTGTGGTGATGGAATCCGGTATTTACGTTGAAGTACTTGACCAGCGTCTCGAGGCGGTAGTTGTTCAGCGTCGGAACCAGAAACTGCGTGAGCGTCATCGTGTCCACAATCGTGAAATCTGTCTCGATGCCCATCGCCGCCGCTTTGGCCGTGATGAAGCTCGTGTCGAATTCCGCGTTGTGCGCCACGACAGCCGCGTCACCGATGAATTTGAGAAATCTCGGCAGCACATCTTCAATCGGCTTTGCATCGCTCACCATTTCATTGGTGATGCTTGTCAGCTCTGTGATGCGCGGCGGGACCCCTTCCGTCGGATGAACAAATTCCGAAAAGCGGTCGGCAACAACGCCATTTGTCACCTTGACCGCGCCGATCTCGATGATCTCGTTGTGTTCGGCGGAAAACCCCGTCGTCTCAATATCAAATACGACAAATGTGTCCTTCAGCTTCTGACCTTTTGAATTCACGACGAGTTTGCGGGTGTCATCGACCAGATAGACCTCGCAGCCGTAGATCACCTTGAAATCAAGGCTCTCGCGCGTCTTGTCGTAATCCTTGTAAAGCCCCTGCATCGTGTGATACGCGTCGGTAAACGCCTGAACGACGCCGTGGTCCGTGATCGCGACAGCCTTGTGCCCCCACTTGATCGCCTGTCTGATGATGTCTTTCGCATAGGACACTCCGTCCATGTCGCTCATCTTCGTGTGGCAGTGGAGTTCCACGCGCTTGTCGGCCGCGAGATCTTCGCGCACTTTGCGGTGATCCGAAGACTTTCGGATTCCTTCGACGCGTGTGATCGTCACATCGCCGCCGGCATAGGTGTCGACCTGCGTAATGCCGCGCAGGAGAATAAAGCTGCCTTCTTTGATGTACGTTTTCACATCCGGCAGTTCTTCATTGCGCAGGAACATCTTGCAGGAAATCGTATCCGTAAAATCCGTGACGTCAAAAATAAGAATGGTGCGTTCGCCGCGGATCGCCATCTCTTCAACTTTGCGGATCATTCCGTCGATCGTGACGCGCCCCATTTCCGTCTCGATCGAAGAAATCGGTATCGGTTCGTCGTCAAAATCTCTCCCGTAGAGAACATCCGGGTTCTCCGGCTTGCGGAAAAATTTGCGGGCGCCGTTTTCTCCGCCCTGTCTGTATCCGGAAAATGTGTGGGTTCCGCCGGATTTTGCCTGCGAAGCGGCCGGCTTCGCGCCGGATGACGAAGCGGCGGACGACGGCCTGGACGCGCGCGCAGATGATACCTTCTCTTTTCCGGCCGCCTGAGCAGCGCGGCTCTGGATTTCCCTTACGCGGCGGTCCATTCTCGCGGTCTTTTCCCGCTGGAAAGCCTCCTGATTGTCAGACTTCTCGCGCATCTCGACCTGAACCGGGCGGCCGAAGCGCACCCGGAAAATCTGTTCAAAATACTGCTCGAGCGATCCCTTGTATGAATCGGCGATCATGCCGCCCGGCACGGAAATCGTGAGAACATTTTCGGACAGTTCCACGTCTGACGATGTATAGAGCGAAAAAAGAAGCGGCCAGTACTGACGGAGCTCAAAATCAATACTGTCCTTGTATTCTTCAAGTATGTATTTCGGTGTGTACTGCTCGGAAAGATGGTACCGGTCCATGATCCGGACGCGGCCGTCTTTGGGAAAGTACTGTTTTTTCAGCAGCTTCTCCACTTCAAACAGAGTGCGCTTGTTCAGAATCCGGGAACTCATCGTGAAGATCAGCACGCTGGTGTGCGTGGTCGTCTGCGAAATTTTCGTGACAGTGACATCAGCCATGCTCTCCCGCAGTTTCTGCGGGAGATTCAGCTGAGGAAAAACATCAAAAAACAGCATAGAACTCATTGCCAATTGTCCAGTTCTTTCTTAAGAGCCGGAAGCAGTTCGTCTTCCGGCAGAGTCGCTATGACTTCACCGCGGCGCATAAGCAGTCCCCTGCCTTTGCCGCCGGCGATGCCGAGATCTGCCTCTTTTGCCTCGCCGGGGCCGTTTACGACACAGCCCATCACGGCGACCTTGATATTCAGATTTTCGTAATCCCTGACAAGATCTTCGACTTTCTTCGCGAGTCCGATCAGATCGATCTGTGTGCGGCCGCACGTCGGACAGCTCACGACCTCTATGCCGCTGCTGCGAAGACCCAGCGTGCGCAGTATCTCCTGCGCTGCTTCGACCTCTTTCACCGGATCGTCGGTGAGGGACACGCGGATCGTGTCGCCGATTCCCTGCCCGAGAATCAGCGCCAGGCCGACAGACGACTTGATTGTCCCGCGGAAAAGCGTGCCGGCCTCTGTGATGCCGACATGCAGAGGATGATCGGTCTTGTCGGCAATGAGTTCATGTGCTTTGACACACATCATGACGTCGGAAGACTTGATGGATATCACGAGGTTGTCATACCCCATGTCCTCGATCATATGCACTTTGTCCAGCGCACTTTCAACAAGTCCTTCAGCGGTCACGCCGCCGTATTTCTCAACGAGATCTTTTTCGAGCGATCCGCTGTTGACGCCGACGCGGATCGGGATATTCCGCTCCTTCGCACAGTCGACAACTGCCTTTACGCGGTCCGCGCCGCCTATGTTCCCGGGATTGATTCGGATTTTGTCAGCCCCATTTTCCATGGCGGCAATGGCCATGCGATAGTCGAAATGGATATCCGCGACGAGCGGGATGTGGATCTGCTTTTTGATTTCCTTCAGCGCCGCTGCCGCCTCCGGCGTGGGGACAGTGCAGCGGATGATCTGGCAACCCGCCTTCTCGAGCTTCCGTATCTGCGCGACGGTCGCCTTTACGTCTTCCGTCCGCGTATTTGTCATGGACTGAATGGCAATCGGGTTATTTCCGCCGATCGTCACATCACCGATATGAACTTCTTTAGATGCTCTCCTGATACGATTCAAAACAGACTCCTTTTCTCTCCCGCGCGGGAGGCCCCGTTAAAACAGCCTGGAAATATCGTGAAACAGTACGTAAATACTAAGCGCAAAGAGGAACACCATGCCGATCATCTGCACCATGCCCTCGTGTTCTTTCTTCATCGGTTTGCCCCGGATGGCTTCGATTATCAGGATCAGAATCCGGCCTCCGTCCAGTCCCGGGAGCGGCAGCAGATTCATGACTCCCAGGTTCGCGCTGATAGCCTCTGTGAAGAACAGAAGATTCATCACGACGTAATAGACGCCGTCTGACCGGCTGCTGTTCACGACCTGACCGACCGTCTCGGCGATTCCGACCGGGCCGGAAAGATCATTTACCGTGACCTGTCCCGTGAACATCATGCCAAGGCTCTCAACGACCATTCGGATCCAGTACCAGACATCCTGTGCCGCGTACCCGATCGTAGACAGCGCTCCCGTCGCAACTCGGTATCCGGGAACCGTTATGCCGCTGTAATAGCAGGTTTCTGTCGTGAGCTCCGGTGTCACCGACACGGTGAGAAGTTCCCCGTCTCTCTCGACGACAATGGTCGTGGAATTGTCGCCGACGGCCCGAATCGCCTCAACGGCGGCATTCCCGTCTTCCACAGTCTGTCCGCCCACTTCGCGGATGATGTCGCCGGCTTTGATTCCGGCCCGGTCAGCGGGTGAATCTTCCGTGACAGAATACACGGTTCCGTCCGACTGTATTGTGATACCGATCCGGTATGCCTCTTCCTCAATCCGCTCCGGCGTCACGCTCGTCTCATACGTCTGACCGTCCCGGGTGTACTCAATATCAAGCGTCTCCGAGCCGTGGTACGAAATGTAAAAGTCATAATCCCTGGCAAATGTCATTCCGCGCCCGTTGATTTTTGTTATGACGTCGCCTTCCTCGAGCCCGGCCTCATCAGCCGGTGAGCCTTCATCCACCGCCCCGATCACCGCCGGGTCGATGCCGACATTGCCAATCACCAGAATGGCCAGGACGAACGCCAGCAGAAAATTAAACAGCGGTCCCGCAAACGCAATGCTCATTCTCACGCCGACCGACTTATCCGAAAGTCTGGCGCTGTTTCCATATTTTTTCAGGAGCTCTCTGGTGTGAATTTCCAGATCCGACAGCTCCTCTTCTGATTCCTCCCCAGCAGTATCCCCCGTGCTGTCCTCTTGTGTGTCGTCTGCGCCCAGCATCATGCAGTATCCGCCGAACGGAATCGCATTGATGCAGTAATCCGTGTCACCGCGCCGCCATTTGAGAAGATGCGGTCCGAATCCGATCGCGAATTCGAGAACCGCCACGCCGCCGGCGCGCGCTGCCAGATAATGGCCGAATTCATGGACGATGATCAGAACACTGATCAGAAGAACAGCCAGAAGTATGTTGATGATCATGTATGCTTATCCTTATGATTCGTGATTCTTCTTCAGGAGTTCGTAAGTCTTTGCTTCCGTCTCCAAAATCTCTTCGACGGACGGATCCCTGACAAATGAGCAGGCCTGCATTGCCTCGTCGATCATGGCCGGGATGTCATAGAATCCGATCTCGTCTTTCAGAAACCTGGCCACCGCGTATTCATTGGCCGCGTTGAAAGCGGTCGGAATGTTCCCGCCGATACGGGCGGCTTCATATGCGAGTCTGAGCCCCGGAAACGTCTCCATATCCGGTTTCTCGAATGTGATCTGCCCGAGTTCAAAGAAATCCACTCTTTTTGTGTTCAGTGGCTTTCTGTGAGGAAAGTACAGGGCATATGCGATCGGGAGCCGCATGTCCGGACTCCCCAGCTGTCCCATGATACCGCCGTCCTGGAACTGTACCATGGAGTGAATGATGCTCTGCGGCTGGACGATAACCTGGACTTTGTCAGCCGGCACATCGAAGAGCCACTGCGCCTCCATGACCTCAAGTCCTTTGTTGACAAGTGTCGACGAGTCGATCGTAATCTTGCGGCCCATGTTCCAGTTCGGGTGCTTCAGCGCGTCGGAAGCCTTTACGTGAACGAGGTCATCGTGCTTCTTTCCCCGGAAGGGTCCGCCGGAGCAGGTAAGAAGGATTTTTTCGATCTCATCGTGGTACTCGCCGTGCAGCGACTGAAATATCGCCGAGTGCTCCGAATCCACCGGATAGATCGTGATTCCCTTTTCCTTCGCGAGCTTCGTGATGATGTGGCCGGCCGTGACCAGTGTCTCTTTGTTGGCCAGAGCGATCTGCTTTCCGGCCTGAATCGCCGCGATTGTCGGGCGGATGCCCATCATGCCGACGACGGCGGTCAGGACTGTGTCAGCCTGTTCGTAAACCGCGGCTTCCATGAGGCCCTCGTCGCCGCTGACGACTTTTATGTCTGTGTCCGACAGAAGTGCTTTCAGATCACTTTCAAGTGAACGGTCCGCGACACTCACGAGACTCACATGAAACTCTCTTGCCTGCTGCGCGAGTTTCTTTATATTGTGACCCGCCGCCAGGGCGACTGCCTGCAGCTGTCCTCCGCTCTGCCGGATGACATCCAGCGTCTGGGTGCCGATCGAACCGGTCGAGCCCAGAATAGAAATTTTCTTCATGTTCACTCCCCGGCGGAAATCCCGTAACCGCCTGTCATTCTCATATTTTCAGCTTTAACAGAATCTGGAACGTATAGTACACAGCCGGCGCCGTGAAAATAACGGAATCGAAGCGGTCCAGAATTCCTCCGTGACCCGGGATGATTCTTCCGTAGTCCTTGATGTTGTGATTCCGCTTTATTGCGGATGCAGACAGATCGCCGAAGATGCCGAATATCGCTCCGACCACACCGGTCAGAAAGAATATCATGCCGACACCCGGCATGCGCAGAAGTCCGAGTCCTTTCATGATATATCCGAAAACCATGGACGCGAGCCCGGAACCGAGAATCCCGCCGGCTGCCCCTTCGATCGTCTTGTGCGGCGAAAGCTTCGCGGCCATCTTGTGTTTCCCGATTGCTTTTCCGGTAAAGTAGGCACAGGAGTCGTTTATCCAGCTGCCGGCGAAAATCAGCCAGGCTGTGTACTGTCCGTCCTGCAGACAGCGCGTCTGGTAAATGTAGGAGATCATCACTCCGGCCCAGATCAGCCCGAAAAACGAATAGGCAATCTGTTCCGTCCTGTACTTCGGAAACGTCACGACATAGACAATCATCTCGAGCAGAAATCCGCAGCACAGAACTGCTCCCTGCAGCAGCAGTCCCCCGTGCAGCAGAGACAAATAATAGAATCCCAGTATGACGTAGCCGAAAAATGCCGGTGCTGTCTTCAGCATATCAACTGCCCGGTAGAACTCAAACATTCCGACTGCTGAGCAGAACAGACAGAAGAAAAACAGATAATAGCTCCCGAAGATTAGGGCCGTCACAATAAGAACGCCCAGCACAATACCGCTGGCAATCCGTTGTTTCATGCTCATGCTCTCCTTTGCTGATTCAGGAAATTACCCCGCCGAACCTTCTTTCCCTCTGGTTGTATTTCCTGACGGCTTCAATCAGATCATCCCTGCCGAAATCCGGCCAGTAGACATCCGTAAAATAAAACTCCGTGTAGGCAAGCTGCCACGGCAGATAATTGCTGAGTCTCTCCTCTCCGCTCGTGCGGATCAGAAGATCCGGGTCCGGCAGATCCCTTGTGTCAAGATGCGCGCTGATTGTATCCTCACTGATCGCCTCCGGATCCAGCCGGCCGTCTTTTGCCTCCCGGGCAATTTCCTGCACCGCGCGGGTAATCTCGTCCCGCCCGCCGTAATTGATGGCTATCGTGAACTGCAGCCCGGTGTTCGCCTTTGTCGCCTCTTCGAGTCCGATGATCTCGTCCACAAGATCCTGTCTCAGGCCGTCACGTCTTCCGATGATGCGGCAGCGGACATTGTTCTCATTGCATTCTCCGATATAATCTCTGAGATATTTTTTCAGAAGCGTCATGAGCGCGGACACCTCTTCCGCCGAGCGCTTCCAGTTTTCCGTGGAAAATGCATAAATGGTCAGATACTGAATTCCGATGTCATCGGCGATCCGCACCACGGATTTCACGTTCTTTGCGCCGGCGGCATGACCGTATGTGCGCGGCATGTGGCGCTGTTTTGCCCAGCGGCCGTTCCCATCCATGATAATGGCCACGTGGCAGGGAATAACCAGGCCGAGCTTCTCATTTCTGATATCCATTGGTATCTATCACATCCTTCTGCGAAGTATCGGCAGACACAGGACTAATACAAGAAAATCCGTAGTGTCCCGCAAGATCCGGGCCCCTACGGATCAGAAACCTGATCAGGCATTACAATGTCATGACTTCGGTCATCTTGTTCTTTATTGTGTCGTCGATCTTTTTGATATATTCGTCCGTCAGCTTCTGGATGCTGTCTTCCATGTTGGAGAGCTCATCATCCGAAATCGTTCCGGCCTTATTTTCTTTTTTGAAAGAATCGTTGGCGTCGCGGCGGATGTTGCGGATGGCAACTTTTGCGTCTTCACCGCGCTTCTTGACGTCTTTGCTCAGTTCCTTGCGCCTGTCCTCGGTGAGTTCCGGATATACAAGCCTTACAACCTTGCCGTCCGTGCTCGGAGTAATGCCGATATCAGAGATCTGAATCGCTTTCATGATGTCCTTGATCAGCGACGGATCCCAGGGCTGAATCTGAAGCATTCTCGCCTCCGGAACCGATACATTGGCAACCTGCGGAAGCGGTGTGGGAGCGCCGTAATACAAAACCGTAATTTTATCGAGAATGTGCGGATTGGCGCGTCCTGCGCGGATTGTGGTGAGATCCTCGCGAAGTGCTTCGTGAGATTTCTTCATCTTGTCTTCAAATTCTTTAAGGTCACTCATATTTGTCCTTTCAGGCTGTGACGAGCGTCCCGTTCAGATGTCCCGTCATAGCGTTTAGAATACTGTTCTTTTCCTTCAGATCAAAAATCATCAGCGGAATGTGGTTCTCCATGCACATTACCGATGCGGTCAGATCGATGACGCCGAGTTCCTTTTCGACGACCTCCTTTATGGAAATCCGGTCGTAGCGCTTTGCGTCCGGGTCCGTCTTCGGATCCGCCGTGTAAACGCCGTCGATGTTCTTTGCCAGAAGAATCGCATCCGCGTCGAGTTCGGCAGCCCGCAGAGCAATGCCTGTGTCCGTCGAGAAATACGGATGGCCCGTTCCTCCCGCGAAAAATACAACCGTCCCGGCCTCAAAAAGAGATAACGCCAGATCCTTTGAGAACAGTCTTGTCATTGTCCCCACGGCAAATGGCGTGAGGATTTCTGTCTTCAGGCCGTGATTGCGGAAAATTTCCGAGACATAAATGCAGTTCATCACCGTGGCCAGCATTCCGATCTGATCGGCCTTTGTCCGGTCAATACCGCTGCTCTGACGGCCTCTCCAGTAATTGCCTCCGCCGATCACAATTCCGACGGAACTCCCGTTTTCGCGGATCTGCCGGACCTGTTCGGCGATATTGCCGATGAGATCATTGTCATATCCGGATTTGCCGCCCGTGAGCGCTTCGCCGGAAAGCTTCAGAATAATCCTTTTGTACTCAGACATATCTCTCTCCCCGCTCGATTTTCTGTATTATAGCATATCACTTTCCGCGTTGAAACAGTAAAAAGGCCCTCCGTTTCCTCACGTTCAGTACCGGCTGTCATTGCCGAACGCCGCGAAACTGTAGCCCTGACTTCTCGCATAGTCGATAAAATCGCCGAGAACGGCTGTGTCGGTATCTGAGACGGCATGAAGCAGATACACGGCACCCGGGTGCAGCTGATCCTCCATCTCCTGAAGCGCCTCGGCATGATCCGGCTGGTTTTCCGTATCCCAGTCATGATACGCAAAGCTCCAGAACACACATTCAAACCCCATGCCAGTCATCAGAGCGAGGCTCTGCTCGGAAAAAACGCCTTCCGGGTAGCGGAAATAGCGCATCTCATAGCCATATTTCTCATATACCTCTTCTTCGAGCGGCATCACGTCCTCTACCTGCTCTTCGAGGGACAGTGACGGCTCGCCGGCCGCCGGGTGGCTGATTGTGTGATTTCCGACGGTGTGTCCCTCGTCAATCATCCGCTGCAGAACATCCGGTTTGGTATCGAGAAATGTCTGCGTGATGAAAAAGGTCGCTTTGACACCGCGCGAATTTAGCGTGTCGAGAATCTTCTCAGCGTTGCCGACGTCATATCCGCAGTCGAATGTCAGATAGATCGTCTTCTCACTGGTGTCCGCGAGCCACACGGCATCATACTGCGTGCCGTACTTGTTCATGTAATATTTGTAGCCGTTCGGAACATTGTTCTCATCCCGATCGTCCACGCTCGCGCCGGTTCCTACAGACGTGTTGTCAAGACTCCTGATCTCATCGGTGATCTCGATCCGGTGAATCTGCCGCCCGCCTGACTGTGTCGTGACAGCCTGTGTCGTCGTCACGGAAGATTCCTCAGTCAGAGATGATGTATCCGACGCGCTTTCCGCGGCAGCGATGTCTCCCGAAGCACTGCCCTGCCCCGGCCTCTTTGTGTATGCACTGACTCCCGCGACAGCCGCAACAACTACCGCCGCGGCGGCGACAACGGCAAGAATTGCCTTCAATCTGCTTTTCTGAGCATACCATCTGCGCATATCCGGGCGTATCGGAACCCGATTCCTGTTGTCTTCCTCGTCCATGTTTCCTCCAAATCCATACACTCACATGAAAAGTGAGCGAAAGGCGAATTGCCAATGGTTAAAGGATACAGTCAAACGGTGAATAAAACAAGACCTCAAAAAAGGCTGTCCCCGGATCCAGAGGGACAGCCTTGTCAATATATTCAGTTGCCGATCAGTTGTTGATGAGCTTCTCGTCGTTGCTCCAGGAATAGAGCTTTCTGATCTCAGCGCCGACCTTCTCCGACGGATGCTCAGCAGCCTTCTGTCTGAGCATCTTGAAGTGAACCTGGCCGCTCGCGGTGCTCATGTCGAGCAGGAAATCCTTGGCAAATGTGCCGTCCTGAATGTCCGCGAGGATCTTCTTCATAGTCTTCTTCGTCTCATCGGTGATGATCTTCGGTCCGGTGATATAATCGCCGTACTCAGCGGTATTCGAGATAGAATAGCGCATGCCGGCGAAACCACTCTGGTAAATCAGATCTACGATGAGTTTCATCTCATGGATGCACTCGAAATATGCGTTGCGCGGATCATAGCCTGCCTCGCAGAGCGTATCGAAACCGGCCTGCATCAGAGCGCAAACACCGCCGCAGAGGACAGCCTGCTCACCAAAGAGGTCTGTCTCGGTCTCGGTGCGGAATGTTGTCTCAAGAAGTCCGGCTCTTGCGCCGCCGATCGCCGCGCCATATGCCAGAGCAAGATCCAGAGCCTTTCCGGTCGCATCCTGCTGTACCGCTACAAGCATCGGGGTTCCCTTGCCGGCCTGATATTCACTTCTTACCGTGTGGCCCGGAGCCTTCGGGGCGATCATGGTGACATCGACATCCTTCGGCGGAATAATAAGACCGTAGTGAATGTTGAAGCCGTGAGCGAACATCAGCATATCGCCTGCCTTGAGGTTCGGGGCGATATCTTTCTCATACATTGCTTTCTGCTTCTCATCGTTGATGAGGATCATAATGATGTCGGCCTGCTTTGCAGCCTCTGCCGCCGTGTAGACCTTCAGTCCCTGATCTTCAGCCTTCTTCCAGGACTTGGAGCCTTCATAGAGACCGACAATCACATCACATCCGGAATCCTTCAGATTCAGCGCGTGTGCGTGGCCCTGGCTGCCGTATCCGATGATGGCAATCTTCTTGCCCTCGAGCAGAGATACGTTGCAGTCCTGCTGATAGAAAATTCTTGCCTGCTGTGCCATACGTAATTACCTCCTGACCCTTAGCTTGTTTTTCATTTCAAGACCGATGTGCCGCGCTCCAGAGCCGTTATTCCGGTTCTCGCGATCTCTACGATCTGAAAATCTTTGAGAAGTTCAACAAAAGCGTGCAGCTTGTCCTGCCCGCCGGTGATCTCAATAATCATGGTCTCCGGTCCGGCATCGACGATGTTCGCGCGGAAAATTTCGACAATAGACATAATATCTTTCCGGGTAGACGCATCGCATTTGACCTTGATCAGCATCAACTCCCGGTTGACAGAAGAATCCGGCGGAAGCTCCCTGATTTCCTTTACATCAATCAGCTTGGCCAGCTGTTTCTCGATCTGCTCGAGCACCGCGTCATCCCCGCTCGTCGCGATCGTGATGCGGGTCATACCCTCATCGAGAACATGGCCGGCAGTAATACTCTCGATATTGTACCCTCTGCGGGTAAAGAGTCCTGAAACCCGGCTCAGCACTCCTGTCGAGTTCTCAACCATCATAGAGAATACCGCGTTTCTCAAGCCTGTTCCTGCCTTTCCGCCAAATTTATAGAAATTATGGCAATTATAGTAATAGAAATTTAAACTGTCAACTCAAAATCACTCTTGCTTTGATTTTTTCGCTTTAACTCGTTGAATCACTCTGTTTTTCACAGTGAGGACGCGAAAATTCCAACCGTCGCAGTCCGTCTCGAAACTGTCTCCCTCTTCCGGAATGTGTCCCATCCGGTCTGTCATGAAGCCGTTGATCGTGGTGATATCCTCCGGCACATCAAAATGCATTCCCAGCTTATCCTCGACGTCGTCAAGGCTTGCCTGACCGCTCAGAATCCAGGTGCCGTCCGTCTCCGGAATGATATCGTTGTTGTCTTCGTCGTGCTCGTCTTCGATATCGCCGACCAGCTCCTCGAGAATATCCTCCATCGTCACAATGCCCGCCGTCTGGCCGTACTCGTCGATGACAACGGCCATATGAAGCTTGCGGTGCTGCATACTCCGAAAAAGCTTGCTTATATTCTGCGTCTCCGGCACAAAATAAGGCGGAATCAGCAGATCATCGCCGAGCTCTGAGAGCGCCCTGCCCCGGATCTCCGGCTTCAGATATCCGTAAGCCAGATCCTTCAGATGCATAATGCCGATGATATTGTCGATATCACCGTTGATCACGGGATGCCGGGAATACCGGTCCAGGACCGCCTTCTTAAGCGCGTCTTCAACTGTCATCGTGCAGCTGAAACTGTCGATCTCCGCCGTGTGCGTCATGATTTCGTGCACCTGCGTGTCCGAAAAATTCAGAACATTTCCGATCATCTCAGCTTCGCTGTCCTTCAGCGCGCCGCTTTCCTGGCCCTCGCTGACCAGGTCGAGAATTTCCTCCTCCGTTATCTTTTCCGCTTTTTTTCTGTGAAAGAGCCCCGAAAAGAAATTTTCCTTTCGGTCCCCAGGATCGTCATCGCTCATGTGAACCCTTTCCTGCCTCCTCAGTTCCAGTTCGTGTAAAAGTAATCGTGGCGGGCTGTAATCCTGCCACCCTGCGTGTATACCCTCGGAATTCTCTTTCCGAGATCACACACAAATTCATAATTGAACGTACCGGCGAGAGCTGCCGCTTCCTCCACCGTGATACATGCATCGCCCTGGCGCCCGATCAGTATCACTGGCGTGTCGCGCGTGACATCCGGAATATCCGTCACATCCACCATGAACTGATCCATGCAGACGCGTCCGATAATCGGCGCCTTCCGGCCATTGATGATCACCTGTCCTTTGTTGGACAGATTCCGCGGATACCCGTCGCCGTACCCGGCTGTCACCGTCGCGACCCTGGTCTTTCTCTTCGTGACAAATGTACCGCCGTACCCGACGGCCATTCCCTCCGGCACTTCTTTTATCATCGCGATGCTGCTCGTCAGGCTGATCACCGGTTTTAATTCTACATTTCCCCTGTCTACTTCGTCCGACGGATACATCCCATAGAGCGCAATGCCAAGACGCACGCCGTCCATTCTGAACTCCGGCAGATCGATGATGGCCGCTGAATTTGCGCAGTGATAAACCGGGATGTGCACACCCAGATTTTCGGTCTCACGGCGGAACGCGTCAAACAGCTCATACTGACGCTTTGCCGCACTCTTGTCCGTCTCGTCTGCTTTTGCGAAATGCGTGAACGCGCCGCAGATTCTGAGACCCGGAAGCGCACTGATCTGCGCCACGAGTTTCGCGCTCTCCTGGTCAGGCTTCATGCCGATACGGCACATTCCTGTATCCACGGCGATCTGACAAAGCGCGGTTTTGCCGAGTTTTCCGGCGGCATCCGAGAGCTGCTCTGCGGTCTCATAGTCAAATACCACCGCCTCGATATCGTTTTCTATCAGAGTCTCGTAATCATCAGGTCTTGTGTATCCCAGCAGCTGAATCGGCTTTTCGCGGCCAATGCCGTTGCGCCGCAGGTTGACAGCTTCCGGGAGTGTCGCGACACAGTATCCGTCGACGATATCCGCGAGCGCTCTTGCGACCGGAACATCACCGCAGCCATAGGCATCCGCTTTTACGACGGCGAACGCTTTCGTGCCGGGAGCCACGCGTCTGATCAGTGCCTTCGCATTGTCCCTCACAGCGTCCAGATCGACTGTTTCATATAGCCTCTCATATCCGTTCGTAATCTATATCCTCCAGACCGTGCCGCCGTGGCACGAATATTTTGTTTATTTTATCACATCTGAAAGATGCATAACAATATCCTTCGCCTGCATAAATCGTCCGCCGAGGTCCTTCGCCGCCGCGTCGCCGGCCGCGCCGTGCGCGCAGACGCCGAGCGCCGCCAGAAAAACATCTGATGATTCTTCTGCAGATGAAGCACCACTCGTTGCATTGCGGGCATATTTCTGCGCGAAAAGGCCGGCGAGCAGCCCCGTGAGAACATCCCCGCTTCCGCCCGCGGACATGCCGGAATTGCCGCTCAGATTCAGATACGTATGCTGTCCGTCCGTGATTACTGTCCGCGCGTCTTTCAGACAGACGATGACGCCTGTCTCCCGCGCATAATTCACAGCCGCTCCTATGACGTCATCTTTCAGCTGCGGAATGGAAAGCCCGGTAAGGCGGCTCATCTCACCGATATGCGGTGTGATGACTGTGGGAGCCTTTCTTTCCCGCAGCGCCTGCTTTCCTTCTTCTTTGTCGGCCGCCAGGCAGTTGAGAGCGTCAGCGTCAAGAATCAGCGGAATATCTGCTGAAAGGCAAGCATTTACCAGGCATTGCGCCGTGCCGCCCACACCGAGTCCCGGTCCGGCCGCCGCACAAACCGCGCGGGACAGTTCCTGATCCAGTTTTTCCAGCGCTTCTTCCGATGTTTTATAGCAGCTGACGATCGCTTCCGGAACGTGCGCAAGAACCGCTGTCCGGTTGTCCTGATGCGTCAGCACGTCCACAAGGCCGGCGCCGGAATGGCAGGCAGCAAGAGCCGCCAGACAGGCGGCGCCTCCCATTTCCTCAGAACCGGCGACAAGCAGCGCCCTTCCATAAGTTCCCTTGTTGGAATCCGGTTTTCTTGCCGGCAGAAAGGCGAGTTCCTCTTTTTCAGGGCTCCTCACCCAAAGATCCGTTCCCTGCAGACATTTTTCCGGCGCAAAACCGATCGGCGCGACGACGAGCCGGCCGGCGTATGATGCGCCGGGATACAGGACATGTCCTCTTTTGGCATACCCGAACGTGACAGTTTCATCCGCCCTTACTGCGCAGCCCGCGATACGGCCGCTCGAAGCCATGACGCCGGAGGCAATGTCAATAGAAAGAATCTTTGCGCCAGACTGATTGATTTTCGTGATCAGAGATGCATAGGGCTCTTCTATCGCTCGATTCAGCCCGATTCCGAAGAGTGCGTCGACGATGATATCGTAATCAGAAGGCATCGGCATATCATCGGCATAGAAAACCGGAATTCCAAGCGCCTCAAGAATCATTCTCTGCCGCTCAAGTTCCTCCGTTCCCTTCTTCTCCCGGCTGCCAAACAGCAGAACATCCGCCTCATATCCTCTTTCGCGCAGCTGCCTGGCGGCGGCCAGTCCGTCAGCCCCATTGTTGCCGAAAGAGCACACACAAAGAATCCGTGAATTGCGCTCAGGGCTGAAATCCCGTACCAGTGCGTCTGTCGCAGCGAGCGCCGCGCGCTCCATCAAAACCAAAGAAGGGATGTGGAATTCCTGTATAGATTCCACATCCACTCTTTTTGCCTCTTCAGCAGTCAAAACCGCTTTCATTGCTTTTTCCTTTCCCGGTCCTTCCCCTGGCCGGACAGGCTGTAGGACAGCCGCATCAGGCTCTCCGAGAGATGAACATTCTCAACAGGGATCGAATCCGGAACATTCAGATCCGTGTGTGCGAAATTCCATATCGCCTTGATTCCGCTGTCTACCAGCACCTTCGTGATCGAAGCGGCTGCCGGCTTCGGAACCAGAAGGGCCGCGATTTCAATGTTATTGTCCCGGATAAAATCCGGGAGCTTGTCCATCATCTGAACCTTTACGCCGGATATCTCTTTGCCTTCCTTTGCCGGGTCATTATCGAAAATCCCCTCAAGATAAAATCCTCTCTTGCGGAAGTCGCTGTACTTTGCGATCGCCTGTCCGAAATTGCCGGCGCCGATAATAATCATGGAATGCGGCCGGTCAAGTCCCAGAATTTTTCCGATCTCATTGTAAAGATGCTCTACGTTATATCCATATCCCTGCTGCCCGAAGCCGCCGAAATTGTTCAGGTCCTGCCGGATCTGCGACGCCGTCACCTTCATCCTCGCGCTCAGTTCCTTCGATGAAATTCTCTCGACGCCGCTGTCTTTCAGTTCACCCAGATACCGATAATATCTGGGCAGTCTCCGGATCACAACAGACGATATTTTTTTTGTGTTCATTCCTGCCTCCGCTGGAACAAGCCTGCCAGCTCTCATTTTCGTTCTTTTGTAACTGTTATATTATAAATTAAATTCTTCTCATTGCAAATAGTTATCAGTTTCGCGCTCTTCTGCTCCTTCTTTTCCTGTCAAAATGATGTATACTAATCAGGATTACGCATTTTTCACGGGAAGACGCCCGTGGATGAAAGAAATCCGGAGAGTATTATGCTGCTTAGTGTATCGGGCATTGAAAAAACATTTGTCGGGAAGACCGTGCTGAAAGACGCTTCTTTTACGCTGGACAGCCGCGAAAAAGCGGCGATCGTCGGTATCAACGGCGCCGGCAAGTCGACATTTCTCAATATCATTACAGGCGAGCTCGAGGCGGACGCCGGCACGGTCGCGCTCTCGCAGGGGGCCGTCGTCGGGTATCTTCATCAGAATCAGAACTTGCACGGCAGCCGGTCAATCTACGATGAGCTTCTGCACGTCAGGCAGGACCTGCTCGACGAAGAGGCGGCCATGGTGTCCATGGAGAAAAACATGGCAAATGTACCGTCAGGCGAGCTCGATGCCTATATGGAAAAATATCACGCCCTGTCTGATGATTTCCAGCGCAGAAACGGCTATGCGTACAAGGGTGAAGTCACCGGGATTCTGAAAGGACTCGGCTTTTCCGAAGATGATTTTCATCTCCCCGTCGGAACTCTCTCGGGAGGTCAGAAGACCCGCGTGGCGCTCGGCAAACTGCTGCTCACGAAGCCGGATCTGCTGCTCCTTGACGAGCCGACCAACCATCTGGACATCCATTCCATTCAGTGGCTCGAGGGATATCTCGTCAACTACCCGGGCGCGGTACTGCTCGTCGCGCACGACCGGTATTTCATGGATCGCATCGTGAGCAAAATTATCGAGATCGAGAACGGGCACTGCACCGTCTTTTCCGGAAACTATACCGATTACTCGCGCAAGAAAGCAGTCATCCGCAATATGCAGCTGAAAGAATATCTGAATCAGCAGCGGGAAATCGAACATCAGGAAGCGGTCATCAAAAAGCTGAAACAGTTCAACCGTGAAAAATCCATCCGCCGCGCCGAATCGCGCGAAAAAATGCTCGACAGGATGACTCCCGTCGAAAAGCCTGAAGAGTTGAATGATTCGATGCAGATCAGACTGGAACCGAGGATTCAGTCCGGCAATGATGTCCTGACTGTCGAAGGGCTTTCCAAAGCTTTCGATCCGGGCGCGCCACTTTTCAGGAATCTCAATTTTGAAATCCACCGGGGCGAGCGCGTCGCCCTGATCGGTGACAACGGGACTGGCAAGACGACGATTCTCAAAATTCTCAACGGCCTTGTCGAAGCGGATTCCGGGACCGTCAGAATCGGTTCAAAGGTGACGATCGGCTATTACGATCAGGAACACCATGTGCTGGATCCGGAAAAAACGCTGTTTGACGAGCTGCACGACGCCTATCCGGAACTGGACAACACAAAAATCCGCAGCACACTGGCTGCATTTCTGTTCACCGGCGACGACGTTTTCAAGCGGATAAAAGATCTTTCCGGCGGCGAGCGCGGCCGGGTGTCACTCGCCAAACTCATGCTCTCAAACGCCAACTTTCTGATTCTGGATGAGCCGACGAACCACCTGGACATCACCTCGAAAGAAATTCTCGAAAGTGCCATCAACAGCTATACCGGAACCGTTCTCTACGTCTCCCACGACCGCTATTTCATCAACAGGACAGCCACACGGATCATGGAACTGACAGAAGGGACACTTCTCAACTATATCGGGAATTACGACTATTACCTTGAAAAAAAGGAAGCAGTGACGGCAGCATGGAAAGCATATGCTGCGCCGGAGGAGACAAAGGCCGCCGTCAGATCAGAAGACAGGGCACAGCAGTTCCGCCGGGAAAAAGAAGCAAAGAAGGAAGAAAAGCGGAAGAAGGCGGCGCTCAAAGAGTGCGAAGACACGATCAGCGCCCTCGAAGAGAAAACAGCGGAAATCGACCGGGAAATGGCAAATCCCGCAAATGCAACCGACGCCGTAAAACTCGTCGAACTTCAAAAAATCAAGGATGAGGCAGAGGAAAAGCTGAATACTCTATATGAACGCTGGGAAGAATTATCCCAGGAAGTTCAAAATTCCGACTGATGTCCGCAAAGCCGCACCAGCTCTCGTGTTTCCATTGACAGAGGCTCGCAAATAGAGTATAAATAAGTCATATAAAAAGGCACAAGGAGGACTCTCTGAATGAACAAGAGTGAGTTAATTGCCGCTGTTGCTGAAAAATCAGGTCTTTCCAAAAAGGATTCTGAGAAGGCTCTTGCAGCTTTCACAGCAGCTGTGACAGAAGAGCTGAAGAAGAACGGAAAGGTACAGCTTGTCGGCTTTGGCACGTTTGAAGTCTCCAGCAGAGCCGCACGTACCGGCAAGAATCCGCAGACTGGAAAGGCCATCAAGATCCCTGCATCAAAGGCACCGAAGTTCAAGGCAGGCAAGACATTAAAAGCAGCAGTAAATGCGAAAAAGTGAATCTTGAATAAAAGATTCAAAATGCCGGTTCTAATAAGAGCCGGCATTTTTATAATCTCTTTCAGAAGGAGTTCTCTATGGATGCTGTAGAAATTGAGCGCAAATTCCGGGTCCGCCGCCTCCCGGAAAATCTCGGCAGTTTCCGCCGGCGCGTGATTGAGCAGGGATATCTGAGCACCGTTCCGGTTGTCCGGGTCAGGAGAGACAGCGATACATACTATCTCACTTACAAAAGCGGAACCGGCGTGTCCCACACGGAATACAATCTGCCGCTCACGAAAGAAAGCTATGAGCACCTCATCACAAAAGCCGACGGTATCGTCATCCGCAAAGACCGATACGAGATACCGGACGGAAAGCTGACGATTGAACTCGATATCTTTCACGGCGTGCTCGAGGGGCTGTGCTGGGCAGAGGTCGAATTTCCGTCTCTTGAATTGGCCGGCGCATATCAGCCGCCGTCCTGGTTCGGCACAGAGATCACCGGCTTGTACAGCAATTCCCGTCTGAGCGGCATGACCCGCGAAGAAGCGGCAGAATTTGTCAGGAACGAAAAATCGCTCACTTCTGGTACTTGAATTTCCGGATCAGCAGCTGAAGAGATTCTCTCCCCTGATATTCGTTGATTGTCGGTTCATAGCACACGGCTACCCGACTGCCCCGCGCCGGGAGATCCTGTCCGCCGTTAAAATCCGGAGCGCCGAACATCTTGGTCTTCACCACATTTCCGCGCGGCGTGCGCAGTGTCACATCACAGACGTTGCGGTTCCGTCCGTAAATCCTTGTGTCGACGACGAAAAGTCCGCGGTCCGCAAAAGCCGGAGCGCTGTTTCCCTCGCCGAAAGGCTCGAGCATCGTCATTTGTCTTGCCACGCGTTCCATGCCGCTGTAGTCCATGTACAGCGGTTCAACATATGTTTTTTCCGTCAGCTCGTTTTCTGAGAGTGTCTGAAGTCCGTTCAGTCTGCGGTCCAGTTCTTCAATGTTTTCTGTCGGCAGGGAAAACCCGGCTGCCTTCGGATGGCCTCCGAAAGCCGTGAACAGCTCTTTTACCCGGCTCATCTCGCGGAACATGTCGTATCCGTCGATAGAACGCCCGGATCCTTTGGAACCGTTCTCCGTGTCGACGGCAACCAGAGTCGGACGATAGAATTTCTCTTTGACGCGCCCGGCCACTATGCCGGCCACCGCCTCAGGGCAGTCCGGCAGATGCAGAACCAGAACCGGATTTTTTAAGATGTCCCTCGTCTGTACGAGCTGCATCGCTTTTTCTGTCTGCTGTTCCGTCATTTCTTTTCGCTGCTCATTCAGATTGTGCAGTGTTTCCGCGAGATTCTTCGCTTCAGCTGTATCTTTTGTTGTCAGCAGCCTGACAGCTATGTCAGCAGATGCCAGCCTTCCGCTTGCGTTCAGGCATGGTCCGATGACAAACCCCAGAATATACACCGAAAATGGCCGGTCCGCGATCCCGGTGCTCTCATACAGTGCCTGAAGGCCTGTATTTTTGATGCCCGGCAGGTGAGCGAGTCCGTATTTCACGAGAATCCGGTTGTCCTTAGTGAGCGGCATGACATCTGTCACCGTCGCAATCGAGGCCAGACAGGCGAGCTCCGATAACAGCTCTTCGTCGTCCGTCAAAAGCCTGGCGAGCTGAAAGGCCAGCGCCGCTCCGCAGTAATCGCGGAATTCCGCCGTTTCATCTGCTCTCCGGCAGTCTACGACGACATCCGCATCCGGTCTTTTCGCGCCGTCAGCATCAAACGGCAGCTCATGATGATCCGTCACGATTACCGTGATGCCGTGTTCTTTTGCCTCTTTTACTGCCTCTGCAGCGGATATACCGTTATCACAGGTCAGAATCGTGTCCACCCCGTCCGCGGCAGCTTCCCGGATCATGCGCACATTTACGCCATATCCGTCAGTTATTCTGTTGGGAATCGCAAAACTGACGTCAGCTCCGATGCTCTTCAGCGCCTTGAGCAGAACAGACGTCGCGCAGATTCCATCCGCGTCATAGTCCCCGATAATCCGGATTTTCTTTCTCTGCGCGCACTTGGATTTCAGCAGCGCCGCCGCTTCCGGCATTTCCCGGATCGCATCCGGTGCCTGCAGGTCTTCTTTGCCGCCCTCAAGATACAGACGCACCGCACCCGGTTCTGCGGTGCCGAGATTATTTATCATGACACGCGCCACCACCGGATCCAGATTCAGTTTTTCAGCCAGCGATGTAAAGTCCCCTTTGCACCGGTGCGTCATCCAGACAGATTTATCTTCCAAATGTTCTCCCCCGTCAGGCAGGTATTTGTATGCCCGCCGATATTCTCAAAAAAAGGCCCGGGAAAAATTCCCAGGCCCACACATTTCAGACTACAGCACCATCGCTGCGTTTCTTAGGTTTGCTCTTTTCTTTCTTCTGGTAGCTGGCCGCCGCGCCCTTTTTCTTGCCTCCGAAGTCATACCACAGAGCCGATGTGATGAAGATCGAAGAATATGCGCCGCAGATAACGCCGACCATAAGCGGAGCCGCGAATTCTCTAACGCTGGACACGCCGAAAATGAACAGAGCCGCCAGCATGATAAATGTGGAGATGTTCGTATTCAGGCTTCGCTGGAGCGTATTGGTAATCGCCCGGTTGACAAGCTCGCGGATATCAGTCTTGCTGTTGGCCCCTTTGAGCAGCTCGCGGATACGATCGAAGATAATGATGGTCGCGTTGATCGAGTAGCCCAGAATCGTCAGCATGCAGGCGATAAACGTCGTGCCGACGGTGGTCCGTGACCACGCGTAGAACGCAAACACCACGAGTATATCGTGGAACAGCGCCACGACAGCCGCGCTCGCGAACTTGATGTCGCGGAATCTGAACCATATGTACAGAAGCATGCAGATCAGAGCGATGATCACAGATACAACCGCGTCTTTGCGCATCGTTGAACTGATTGAAGCCGATATGGAGTTGGACTCGACAACCGTGCCGTCTTCAATCGGGAACTGCGACGTCACAGCCTCTTCCATCGCCGTGCGCTGGTCGAGATCCAGCGTCGTCGTTTTAAATGTCACCTGCGTAGAGTCCTGCACCTTCTGCTGTTGAACCTGCGAGACACCCGTGGCTTCCTGAATTACCGGGATGATCTGCGACTCAATTTCTTCCTGCGAATAATCGGTCTGGAACGTAAATGTCGTCGAAGTGCCTCCGGCGAACTCGATCGAGTAGTTCAGCATGCTGCCGGTCCTCGCGTTGAAAATGCCGAGCGCGACAAATCCGGACGCGATGACGGCGGCGGAAAGAATATAGCACTTTTTCCGCACCTTCAGGAAATCGAAGTTCTTCTTGTAAACTGTCTTTCCGTAGAATTTCGGATCTTTCAGTCCCATGTTGTAGAACAGACGCATGATTGTGCGGGACACGATGAACGCGGTGAACATGGACAGAACGTTGCCGAGGATAAGAGTTGTCGCAAATCCTTTGATCGTGCCGGATCCGAAAATCTCGAGTACGATGCCGGCGATGATGGTCGTCACGTTGCCGTCGATAATGGACGACATCGCTTTGTGATAGCCGGCGCCGATGGCATTGTCAACGCTGCGGCCCAGGCCGATTTCTTCCTTGATTCGCGAATATATGATGATATTCGCGTCGACGGCCATGCCCAGTCCGAGTATGATACCGGCAATGCCGGGAAGAGTCAGCGTCAGCTGATATGCGGAGATGATGATCATCTCCATATCCAGATAGAGCCACAAAGCGAGCATCGCAACGACGCCCGGAATGCGGTACAGAGCGATCATGAATATCGCGAGGACAATCAGTCCTACAATCGCAGCGATCTTGGCCAGATGAATCGCGTTGGTGCCAAGCTGTGCGCCTACAATATTGGACGAAACTTCCGTCAGAGTCAGCGGAATCGCACCGATGCGGATATACGTCGCCAGGTTGTCAGCCTCTTCATAGGAATCCATTCCCTCGATGACTGCCTGCCCGCCGCTGATGGCTTCGTTGACGCGGGGAGAAGAAACCACCTCGCCGTCGTAGACGATATAGATATAACTTCCGACGTTGGCGGTAGTCGCCTCTTCAAATTTCGTGGCGCCTTCGTCGGTAAATGTAAGAGATACACCGTACTGGCTGCTTGAGCTCCCGGAAGTATCCGTATAAGCCTGGGCCGATTTTACATCCGACCCCGTAAGAAGCGGCGTATAATCCTCGCCATTTGTCATGGCCGTGTAGCCGTCCGAATCCAGGAATTCCAGCGAACCGGGTGTTCCCAGTTCCGCCAGGATTTCTTCCGCATTGGTCACACCCGGGATTTCAACCGTGATGCGGTTGGTTCCGGACTGGTAGACCTGCGACTCCGTGCTGTCGCCCTCGACACGCTTCTGCAGCTTGTAGATCGTGTCCTCCATGTCCTGCTCAGACGGGTTCTCTTCTTCCGTCTCATATGTGACACTGACGCCGCCGGCCAGATCCAGACCGCGGCGGATCGCGCTCATGGATCCGGATCCGTCAGATCCGATGCCGAAAACAGCCACAAATGTGAGACCGATGAGCGCTGCCACAAGGATAATGCTGTACACAGCCATCCTGGCCTTGCTGTACTTTACCATAACACTCCTGCTCTTCCTTTCTCCTTATTTATCCGTTTCCTCAATTTCACCGCGCGCATCGGCGAGCGCCGCTTTGATCATAAGCGCACATTCCACGCGCTTGCGCTGCATCTCACAGCCGATTTCGTACGGTTCATCAATGTTCTGATGGAAATTGTATGCATTGGCAGAACATCCGCCGCTGCAGTAATACTTGGCAAAGCAGTTCCTGCACTTTTCTCTTGTGTAAACGTTACTCTGACGGAACATCTGCCGGATGTCCGGGCGAGTGATGCCCTCGTCGACATTTCCCATGAGGAATTTTTCATTGCCGACGAACTGATGGCACGGATAGAGATCGCCCCACGGCGTGACAGCCAGATACTCGCATCCCGAACCGCATCCCTGCAGTCTCTTCGCGACACACGGCCCGCGGTCAATGTCGATCATGAAATGGAAGAAGTTGAAGCCTCTTCCCTCAAGTTTTCGCTTCAGGAGTTCAGCCGCCAGTTCTTCATAGCTCTTCATGATCTGCGGCAGATCTTCTTCGCGGATGGCGTAGTCGTCCTCCGGCCTCGCCACAACCGGCTCAACCGAGATCTGCTCAAATCCCTCGTCGGCAAAATGAAGGACATCCTTCACAAAATCCAGGTTGTAGTGAGTGAAGGTGCCGCGCACATAGTAATTCATCTGATGGCGGCTCTCAGCGAGCTTTTTGTATTTCGGCATGATGATGTCATACGTACTCCCGACGTGATTTCTCGTCGGGCGCATAAAATCATTGATTTCTTTGCGGCCGTCAATGCTCAGAACGACGTTGGACATTTCTTTGTTGATGAAGTCGCACATATCGTCGTCGAGAAGGATGCCGTTTGTCGTCAGCGTGAAGCGGAAATTCTTGTTGTGCGGTTTCTCAAGACTTCTGCCGTACGCGACAAGCTGCTTCACGACTTCAAAATTCATGGTCGGCTCGCCGCCGAAAAAGTCCACTTCAAGATTCCTGTGATTTCCGGAATTGGCGACGAGAAAATCGAGCGCTTTCCGGCCGACTTCATAGCTCATGAGCGCGCGGCGGCCGTGATACTCGCCCTCCCCCGCAAAGCAGTAGCGGCAGGCGAGATTGCAGTCATGCGCGATGTGGAGGCAGAGAGCCTTCACCTGAACCGGCCTGGCCTTGAATGCATCGATGTAATCTTTATAAATATCTTCTGTAAAAAGCCGCCCCTCGTCTTTCAGTTCTCCGATTTCGTCGTACGTATCCCGGATATCTTCCTCGGGATATCTGTCCTTCAACTGATCGACCAGCTCTTCTTTGCTATTATCTTTCCAGAGCGGAATCATGTCATAGGCCAGATCGTCCACCAGGTGAACCGATCCGGACTCCACATCCATGACAATGTTGTATCCGTTTAATTTATACTGATGAATCATACTTCCTCAAAACACTTTATGGATTCCGTGGTTTTCCCGTCTGAATCCAAAATAATAAGAGAGCGCCAGAAAAAGGCACCCCCTTATTTACACTACTGTCTGCCTATTACCGGTTTTTGTTCTCACAGTGCTGGTTGCCGACTGTGCAGGATGTCTTGCAGGCAGACTGGCAGGAAGTCTGGCACTCGCCGCAGCCGCCGGCGGCCATAGAATCCTTGAGAACCGTGCGATTAATCGTCTTGATATGTTTCATAGCGTCCTCCTTACACATGAACCTGAACGAAATTATAGCATACGCCTATATAAGATTCAAACTTTTTATATCATTCCGGCCGCCCGGCAGATGAAAATAAACAGCGTCAGAGTGACGGATGAAAGCAGTGTCGTCATGACGATGATTGACGACGAGAGATCCGCGTCATTTCCCATGTTCTGAGCCATGACATAGCCGGTCGCCGTCGCGGGCGATCCGAGCATTATGATAATCGCCACGAGTTCCTGGTTCCGGAAGCCCATCCACACCGCGAGCGGCAGAAATACCAGCATCTGTCCGACGAGCTTTATGAAGCTCGCGCCGAGCGTCGGTCTGATCTTCTTTATCGCCTGGGTCCCCTTAAATCCGGCGCCGATGCACAGAAGCGCCACCGGTGTCGCTGTCTGCGAAATCAGACTCAGCGTCTTGCTCACAATTGCCGGAAATGTCACATTGAAAAAGGAAAACGGCAGCCCCAGCACAATGCCGATGATGATCGGATTCTTAAGAATGTTGACAAATGCTTTCTTCATCTGCGCGGAAAGTTTCATGCCGCGCAGATCGTCCCCGCCGTACTTCGCGGAAGAACCGAAAGTCAGGACCAGCACCGAATAAATGTTGTACAGCGGGACCGCACTGGCGATCATCAGCGGAGCCATTCCGGTGTCTCCGTACATGTTCTGGATGAAAGCCATTCCGAGAATCGCGGCGCTCGAGCGGAACGCCCCCTGAACAAACGCTCCCACGCTTTCCTTTTCTCTCAGGGCGAGCTCTGCGATCAGCCATTCAGCCGCAAAGCACACAGTGGTCACAATCATGCAGTAGAGAACAAAACGCAGATCAAAATTGCTGCGGATGTCGCTTCCGGATATCTGAACAAACAGCATCACAGGCAGCGCGCACTTGTAGACAAACCGGTTCGCCTCGGTCTCAAAGCCTTTGCCGATCACCTTAAGGCGTCCCAGGACCCATCCGATGACCATGACCAGGAAAACCGGAATTGTCGAGTTGAGCGCAAAAATAAAACTGTCCATAGAAGCTGTCCTTACTTTTTATATGACTGCCGCCATCACAGGCAGCTTTACTTTCGCATTATACGTTCTGCCCCGCTCTCTGACAAGAAGACTGTACGGAAAATGCAGCCATCTCCCGCACCACCCAGTCAGAAAGAAAGCTCCGCATAACACTCATTCTGCTCTTTCTGCCGGGCCGTTTCCTCCTGCACCCTTTTTAACGCCTCTTCCATGGCCGGATGCGCTGAGCAGTCATATGAATCAGTTCCTGCATGCACTGCGTGTAAAAGAGTCCGATCAGCGGATCGGCCGAGCGGTCGCTGTCGCTGATCTCCACAAAAATTGCGGTTCTGCGCTTGCCGGCCGCGGCAAAGTCGATCTGCCGCGGGTTGTCATACAGCGCCTGCAAATAAAAACGCCGTCGGCTGCCTCCTTTTTTCTTTTCTGCCTTCATTCTGACAGAATCCGGCTGTCTGTTCGTGCAAATTGTGACTTGTCAGGTCACAAATAAAAAGAAACATAAAGCCGAAGCGGCTATACTCAGAATCAGCTGAACAACCCGAAACACAAGAGAGGTACACAGCCATGAATGCTGATTTCTTCAGAAGCACCGGGAATATGAGAGAACAAAATCTCACCGGAAAAATAAAAGAACAGGTAATCCGGCCGCTCGACCCGGCCCTCGCGTCCTGCCGGAACATCCGCGAGTTCATGAATGAGATCCTGAAAGAATACAATGAAGCGTTTCCGATTGACGCTGATCTGCCTCGGCGAAAAGCACAGAGCACCTGGATTTCACTCTCAGAAATAACGCGTCCATTCTCTGCATTCCGGACAACCGGACGTTTCAGGCTCTTCCGCTGGTCGAGTATTTCAACGATCCGAAGACGGGCGAAGTGCACCGTAACACTCTGTTCGGATCCTACGGACCAAACTGGAAACTCATCGCGTATCTCTTTGACGCCGTATACTTCGAACAGCCGGAGTACGTCAACCAGACCATGTGGGACTCCGAATCCGTCTGTGTCTTCAACCCGCAGATATTGCAGTTCCAGTTCGGAAACTGACGGCTCTGACGGCTGGGGATTCCGCCACGCTTTTACAGAGGCAGTCCTGGGGCGCTGACTTTGTTGAATTTCCGCATTTTTTTGTTGACACGGGTGCGCACGTTTGATATTATATTTGAGTCGCAGGCAAGCGGCAGGAATTTAACAAACGCAGTCGTGGCGGAATTGGCATACGCGCTAGACTAAGGATCTAGTGAGCATTGCGCTCGTGCGGGTTCAAGTCCCGCCGACTGCACTTATGCGGAAGTGTCGGAATCGGCAGACGAGCAAGATTCAGGTTCTTGTGGGATATTACTTCCCGTGTGAGTTCAAGTCTCATCTTCCGCACTAAAAAACCGTCTGATTTGATCAGACGGTTTTTTTAGTGTTTCGAAACGCCAGCCACCTGTGGAAGCGGGCTTTCCGGCATATTAATAAAACCCTTTCTGCAGCACATTGGCATCCGGAGCGATTCTGCTCAGAATCGCAATATCTATCGGCACGAACGTGGATGAATGATCTTTATTCCGAATGACCGGGCACAGCATCCTGTTTCCGTCTCTCTGGCACCTGTACGACTGCAGATTCGCATCTACCACGATCTGCCCCGACTCGATCAGTCCCAGTACTTTTTCAAGATCCACGACGGCATACTTGACAAAATCTGTGGCTTCATCGACATTTTCCTTGCTGGCATTGATAATCCCATAGACAAAATAATCGGCATCCAGCTTGAAAAACTCAGACTGTCTTCTGCCCGGGTCGGGGTTCTCAGGCCGTTCATACCGGATTGTGAAATCCGTGTAATTCCTGTATTTGTATTCCCTGAATCTCTCCTGAATTGTCCGGATGCTCTGCGTTTTGCTGTCGACAGCCATGTAATCGACGGCATTATGCATGTCGATATTCTTGCACAGCTTTGGATTAAGCGGCTGGATGACCCAGTGCAGTTTCGGATAAATGATTTTCATGGCGAGATTGTCATGTACGGCATCCGTGAATTTCCTGTCCTGCTTGTATGGCATATTCAATTTTTCCTTTTAATATATTTCTGAAAGTTTCTTAGCAGGCCAGACCATCGACTCGATAAAACGGACTTCACTGTCAGACAACTGATACTTCCTGTACAGATCATCATCGGACCAGTCCCGCGAAAAGTCCTGCATGGGCACGAGCGCATACGTCTTGCTGGTCGTGTGCTGTGAAATCTTCTTCAGTCCGAGCATAAAATGGAAAAACCGCGTTTTCACATACGATTCTATGTGTCTGACAGTCTCTTCATCTCCGAACGGCCCCACGACCACATAAGTCTCGCTGCAGATCGTGCCCGGCTTCCCGACTATCGGCCGCAATACGTCGGTTTTCGTCTTGCCGGCACCGATCGCTTCCGGGATGTACAGCTTCCATTTGCCGACCCAGTCCGGATTCTTCAGAATCTGGCTCTTAGCCACATAGCCGGTGTCGTGCTGCGCGTAGATGAAAATCGGGTGTTCTGCGTCCCTGCTTTTCTGATATTCCTTAAAATCCGTCGCGAGGCCAAACGGTTTCCTGACGCTCACGATGGTGTTAAATGTATTTTCGTGAAGGGCTCTGACTTTCCGCAGGATGGTGATCGCCTCATTATAGCGGATAAAGGTGTCCTCCCCCTCTTCCAGCAGCGGCCGTTTCATGGCTGAAACAATTTCATCGCCTTTGTGAGAATACACGGTGCAGCTGTCATGCTTGTCGCGCTCCCACAGAAAATAACAGACACCCCCCTTTATCTCCACTCCGGAGAAGCAGTCGGAGGCATTCACGAAGTCGTGCAGCCGTGTGATGCGGTCGTCGTGAAGCATCGCTCGGCGGAATTTGTCAAGTCCTTTCCCGCCGGCGTACCATCTCGCCGGAATGATCATACTCAGATACCGGGGATTCAGACGCACTGCCTGTTCCACAAACAGCTGGTAAACCGGCTTCGCGCTCGCCCCGTGGCCGTCGTCATCCTGCTGATATGGTGGGTTCGAAATAACCACATCGAAACTCAGGTCATTGTCCTGAGCCGCTGAAGATCCATGATTCCAGGGTTCAAGCCATTTACAGCGATATTTCCGGATACATCCGGCGCGCCCGGCGCCATTTTGCATCAGATCTTCGTATCGATATTCTCTGCGGATCACGCTGCCATCGGCCTGAAATGTCCACCTGGAAAATGTCAGCGGCGAATCATCAGCACCGGTCATGGTCAGCGTGTCACCGCAGACGATATTGTATTTCAGGATCCGGGCGCATGCCGTGTGAAACTGCTTTGGCATTTTGTTTCCAGTGCACGCCTGATATTCGTTTTCAAGAATACGCAGAAGACGCTCTCTCGCTTCTTTCGCGTTATCCGGCTGAATATCCACGCCGTATATGGAACTCACCGCAATAAGCATCCTGCATTCAAATGTTGAAATGTCGGTCCCGTCGGAAAGTAAGGCCAGCTTTCGTTTCAGAATTTCGGACAAGAAGTTTCCGTTCCCGCAGGCCGGTTCCAGATAACTCGTATAGATCTCGTTGTCAGGGATCATGGCGAGCATATCGCGCACCTGCTTTTTTGCGGTATAGACCTCTCCGAAATCTGTCACGCGTCTGCGCGATTTTATCTGCGCCGTATTTTGCTTTGCGCCTGCCGTCTTCACTGTTTCGTCTTTCCGGGATGTTGTATGTTCTTCACTTCTTTTCCGTATTACCAGACGCGCGTACAGCGTCTTTGTTTTTCCGTCTTTTACCAGTTTGAACCGGCCGCCGTCCGACGTGACATTTTTATCGATTCCCAGGATATCGAACTGATCCGGGTTGTGCTTTGTCAGAAACGTAATCGGCACTCCCATCGCGCCGTCATAGTCGCAGGGGATATCCGATGTCGAACTCACTTCAATCCCGTTGAAATTCGTGTATGTCGGATATGTGTCCGGGTCATAGTGCTTTGTCAACGGAAGATCGTCATGCCGCTTTCTGATGTCAAGATTCGTGAACCAGCAGATATTTCCCATTCTGCGCCATTTCTGGCCGTTTTCGTCTATCTTGAAGTCCGTTCTCTTTTCCTCATACGTCGGCGGCACTTTGAACCAGAAATGCCCGCTGTTATATCCTGTCCATATTTCACCGTTCGTGATCAGAGGCGTCATTTCCTTATACGTGATGTTATTCAGATTGCCGATGATCAGGAACTTCTTCTGATACCGCATGAGCAGCGCCAGGTATTCCTTGAACTTTGAAAAGGGCGGATTTGTCACGACAATATCCGATTTCCGCAGCAGTTTAACGCATTCCGGCGACTCGAATCCTCCGTCTCCCCGCAGGATGCTCATCCTGTTGCCATCGTGTCCCAGCAGATACGCGACGTCCGTCTGGTCTGTCTGCCCGCTGCCTTTCTCGGGCACTTCGTTGATTTCAAGCATATACGGCTGCTCAAACGGCCTGCTGTTTCCGGACGCCGCGAACGAAAGCTGCCCGTTCCGATCTATATAGTAAGGCAGTTCCTTTCCTCTGACCGGTGAGGCCGCATAACAAGTCGTGATCAGTTTTTTCAGGCCGAGCTCGTTGAAATGAATCGCAAAATATTTGAAGAAATTGCTCTCATACGGATCATCGCAGTTGCAGAGAACGATTTTATTTTTGAAATGCTTCGTGTAATGCCGCAGCTCGCTCTCGATCATAGACATCTGCGTGTAAAATTCATCCTGTTTGTTCCGCGCTGAATCTGTCAGATTGCTGTTGCCTGCCATGATGTACCTCTGTGCTGCGTCATTCTTCTTTATTTACCATTACGAGTATAGCATTTAATTCCGGAAATTTCGTGAAGAGGCCGATAGAATCAAAATCCTCACAGGCATCCTCATTTTTCCTCAGAAAGATAGGCGATCCGGCAATACCGGAGTCCTGATTTCATGTGGTCCTGCATGAGCAGACATGTGTCGCGCAGATATCCTTTTTCAGTCTCCCAGTTCTTCAGTCCTCTGTAATAAAACGCTCTGTAGTCTTCCTCTATTACGAAAGGAACGATATCGGCCTTCAGACACTGTTTGAACATCAGCAGACGCCCGACGCGCCCGTTTCCGTCGTAGAACGGATGAATCTTCTCAAATCGCACATGAAAATCCAGAATATCGTCGAGCGCAGGTTTCTGTATACTGTTATATCGATCGACGAGTTTTCTGATTTCTCCGGAAACGTCTTTCGGCGCGGCCGTCTCGGTATTGCCGACAACATTGGGATATTTTTTATATTCACCGAGAACCGCTTCGGGTCTCTGCGAACTATAAGTGTCTCTTTTCAGAGTCCACTGCAGCGTCTTTATCATTTCCTCCGTGACAGATTTATCATACAAATCGAGCACAATATCGAGGCACCTGAAATGATTCACGGCCTCCGTAACATCGTCCGATTTCAAGCAGTCGGAAAGAGTGTTTCCTTCGAAGAGAGACTGTGTCTGTTCAAGCGTGAGCCCGCTGCCTTCTATGCGGTTTGAGTGATACGCCATTTCAACCTGGAGCATCTGATAAATTCCGCCCGGCATTTTGTGTTCTCTCTCGTATGCCAGACGCTGCAGCAAATACCTGGCTGTCTCTCTCATGCTGCACTCTCCTTTCCGCATCTTTCGGAAAATTCCGGAGCACCTGCCCCGAAGACACGAGTCTCAAACACTGTCCGAGCTTTCCGCAATCCGCCGAGCCAGACGATCAATTTCTGACTGCGGACACGGCAGACCTTCTTCAATCCGCTTCACCGCTTCCGCATCAAACCTCTGCTCCTCGGCCCGTCTGCAGGCATCCCGGATAATGAAGTCATAGCGGACTTTCAGAATTGTCTTGTAGAATCGGCGGCGCACATCCGATAATATTGGTATTCCATCCACTATGGAACCGATTTTTTCCATGTCGATCCGCGGATACATCCGCAGAACGGCCTGTTCGCAGTGCCTGTCGAAGCCGGATGTCAGCATATCCGTGTATGAGACCTTACGGGATTGCTTCACCGATAAAGCAGCCAGAGGGAACTTTAAAACTCTCTCGGCGAGCGCGTCCGGATGAGCCAGCACATTTGCCATCCCCGCTTCGTCAAGCCCCGGAAAAAGCGAACTGCCGCAATCGTATACGGGCGCCTGCCTCATTTTCCCTGTCCGCCTGTTATAAATATAAGACCAGTTTCCTGTGTGCCGGTCGAAGTTGCCGATCAGAGCGTCGATGACAAATGTATCCCAGTACCGCTTAACGCTTTCGTCCAGAATCGGCCGCAGTTCCGGTGTTTTCATCACGTTGTAAATCTGCGGGAGCCTGGGAATTCTTCCCCTTTCGGACGCGTCGTACACTGTCCGCATATACCACGCGAATTCGCGGTCGTAATCTCCTTCTTCGCAGAAGTTCCGGCACGCGACGGCCAGTTCGCCTTTATACAAAACCAGATGCGTCTCGTGCGCCGGAATGCCGCACGCTCTGAAAATCTCACTGCCGATATACTCTGAAAAAACGGGGCTCACACAGCTTGTACTAAAATCGATGCCGCGCTCATTCTTGTGCGCGAATTTAAGCATATACTGCCTGCCGTCTGCAATAACGCCGATCTTCCGGTCCGAGCCGCCGTAATCGCAGATCCGGTCGACCGGGCACCCGGAAAGATCCGGCAGGACTGATGATAATTCACCGATTTGCACGTATTCACACTTTCATAACCATACTTGTTTTGAAAAAACGAACGTCTTCGCTTTCCTGCATTCTATTCAATGTGGATGGTACATCTGCCTGTACAGCGGGATTCATCAAACTGATTCACATAATCATACATACCATTTATACCTTGCGATCTGTGTGCGGCAGTGCCACAGCTGTTTTCCCGGGGCATCATTTCTAATCCGAAAATAAGCAGCGATGTCTGAAGTGTTTTTCATTTTACCACTTTTATATACTCAGTGTACAATATATAGTACAGTCTGCTCCTATGCTTCCCCATATGTGGAAGATGAATCAAACAGCTGTAATTATTTGCGAACTTCAGGCAAAAGCAATTTGACGATATAATATCTTTCAACAACAACACAAGAGCAGCGGAGGTGATGTCAGAGATGCAAAAAAATATTTTTTCCTGTCAGAAAGATTCCGCCGACGGTCAAGATTTTTATCTTATGCACAAAGACATTCGCTGCGCCGTGCTGCATATAGATTCCAACTATATACTGAGCGTCTTCCCCATCAAGCCGGAATACATGCCCTGCTTCGGGCAGGGGGATATCCTGTCAAACCTGCGGACATGGTGGCAAAACCGGGCCGCACCGGGAAACCGCGAAGATATGAAAGCTGCTTTCCGCGATGCGGGATGCCTGACCGGTGGCTTCGTGACATCAGCGACTTCAAGCAGATATCTGATGAAAAATCTCGGTCTGAGCCTTACCGATACCTACTGGATCTGTCCGGTGGGCAGTGATCTGCGCTGGCGCGATGTAAGTCTGTATCCGCAAGGCAAATCGTCAGCTGCGGTTCATGACAATCCGCCGTTTGACCCGAACGCCAGTCTGACAGGTCAGATGTGCAAACACTGGGATTTGTCAGGAGATATTCCTGTACTTATTAAGCAGACGCCGCTCAACATAGGTCAGCAGGCAGTCAATGAAGCGTTTGCGTCGCGGCTGCATTCCAGACAAAAAAGCGGCATTGCGTATGTGTCGTACACCCTGCGCCAAGTGCCGTACGGAGAAGCATGCAGGTACGACAGCATCTGCCCTGCCTTTACATCAGAAAAAACAGAGTTCATCCCGGCGCATGACATTATAGCTTCTGAAAAGCGGCCGGAAAGCCGCAATATATATGATCATTTTCTGGATGTCTGCGAGCATCACGGGCTGAATCGAAACAGGATGCAGAGATTCCTGGATTATCAGACGCTGACGGATTTTGTCATCAGCAATGGAGACGAACATCTCTATAATTTCGGCGTGCTGCGGGATGCGGACACTCTGCAGCTGCTCGGTCCGGCCCCCATCTTTGATTCCGGAAACAGTATGTTCTACACCAGTCACGATGTATCCGTGCCGATGACGCGCGGCGAGCTGCTGAGGCGAAAAGTTAACGCCGCGTATGACAGTGAAGAGAAATTATTGAGACTTGTCAAAAACAGGGACGTCGTCGACGTCCGGAAACTTCCGTCAGAAAACGAAGTGAAAGTATTTTATTCTGAACACGGAATATCGGAAAGCAGGGTAAAGTTCATCGCGGCAAATTACCGGATAAAATGCGAACTGCTGGAAGATTTCCAGCATGGAAAAATATTTTAATAATACGAATACTGAGTCATCAGAAACAAACTAAAAAAGGCTGCCTTTTGGCAGCCTTTCTGTCATTCAATTTACGCAAGGTATTCGCCGATGTCGCGGAGAATATCTTCCAGTTCTCCGTTGTCGTCGTTGATGGTGAGCCTGAGCGGCTGGCTCAGGTCCAGGCTGAACATAGCGATCATCGACTTCGCATCGACTGTCGTATGCCCTGACTCGATGTCAAAGCTGCAGGAATATTTATTGATACGGCTGATAAAATCCTCAACTTTTTCTACGGAATTGAGCAGCACCGAGACAGTAAACATCTCCACCTCCTGTTTTCATCCAGAAATTCGTTCTCAGAACTTTACCATGCCGGCGTTGTCGTTGATCACATAGTAAACTGCGCTGTCTTCGGGCTTAACATATAAATTCATCGTGCGGATCGCATCGGAATGATCTTTCCGATACTGCTCTTCCGCCTTTTTGATCAGATCTGCCTCTTTGAACTGAACACCGCCATACTCAAGAAACGTTTCAACCGTAACCTTCTTAGCCATTGTCATGTCCTTTCTTCTGTGTGATGTTTTTTTGAGTCTATGCTCAATTAATATACTTCTAAAATATACACCCTGCCGGCCTGAAAGACAAGTTACAAGAGCGGCGCAATGATTCGCAGAAGCATTCCGCCGAGCAGATACAGCTTCGGAAAGTGCTCGACCTTCTGCATCGTAATCTCCTCGCAGGCGTTAAGGGTCTTCTGATAATCCGCTTCCATGTCATCCACAATTTTCGTCCGCGAAAAATACACGGCGTCTTCAAAATGCAGATAAAAACTGCGGTAGTCAAAATTGATCGTTCCGCATGTGGCGCGGATGCCGTCGGAAATGACCTCTTTTGCGTGCACAAACCCCGGCACGAACTCATAGATCTTTACTCCGTGAGAAATGAGATTTTTGTAATACGTCCGCGCAACCGCGTAAACCAGATGTTTGTCAGGAATATGCGGCATCATGATCTTGACGTCTACTCCGCGTTGAGCCGCGACAATGAGCGCTGTTATCATTTCGTCGTCCAGGATCAGGTATGGAGTCATAATGTGAACATAGTGCTGGGCGCGGTTCAAAATGTCCATGTAGACGGTCCGGCCGGCGAGATAATCGTCGTACGGGTTGTCGCCGAACGGAACGACGAAGCCTCCGTCTTTATGGCAATAAAAGCCGGAAAGCTCTGTTTTGTCCTGCTGCGTCAGATAATTCTCCGGATTGTAGACGTATCGCTTCACGTCGTCGTCCGCAATTTCCGGCTCTTTGCCGGCGATGGTCCACATCTTGAGGAACATGTAGGTGAACGCTTTTACGCTCTCGCCGGCCACCATGACGCCGGAATCCTTCCAGTAGCCGAAGCGCACGATGCGGTTCGCGTACTCGTCCGCCAGGTTGATGCCGCCGGAAAACGCCACCTTGCCGTCGATCACAACGATTTTCCGGTGATCCCGGTTATTCTGATACGTCGAGAGAATCGGACGGATCGGGGCAAATGCCCGCGAGCGGATGTTCATCTTTTCCAGTTTCTTGAAATATCCGATCGGAAGCCGTGTCAGAGATGACATGCCGTCGTACAGCACCCGCACCTCAACGCCCTCGGCGGCTTTCTGCTTCAGAACCTCGAGGACATCGTCCCAGACAGAACCTTCGAAGATGATGAAGTACTCCATGAAAATAAAGCGTTTTGCCTTCTTGAGTTCTTCGATAAGTCTGGGAATTTTCTCTTCGCCGGACGCGTAAAATTCAGCGTACTCACAGGGAAACGCCGGCGTATGGCAGGCTTTGCGGAAATAATGCATGATTCCCTGTTCGTCCGGAGCGTTCTTTTTGAATTCCTCCTGTTTTTTTTCGTCGATTTTCAGCTGCGACGCCATCTGGTCTTCGATGCGCAGAGACTTTTTGATCAGCCTCCTTTTGCCCAGGTCCAGCTGGCAGTACAGATAGAAGACAGAGGCGAACACAGGGACCAGAAGCATCGGAGTAACCCATGCCATCTTGAAACTGGAGTTCATGTTGGAATTCACAATACTCACAAATATGCACAGAGATATTACACCCAGTGCCATATTGATGTACTGCGAGACACTCATGGCCGCCGTGAGCAGCAGATAGAACACGTACAACTGCAGCAGAATCAGGGCGACGACAACCGCCGTCCGGCCGAAAAGCATGCGCAGAATACCGACGCCCTTGATCTTCTTTCCTGTCTTCTTCAGTTTTTCAAGATGATTCCGGTTCTCTTCAGCCCAGCGTTCCAGAATCTCCTCTTCGTCTTTCTTCATCTTACCTGTCCCATTTGTCACAGAGCGTGTTGATCTGGTTCGTAAATTTCGCGAGATCCTTGTTCGCCCCGCCTTCGTTGTGATCAATCACTTTCATCAGGCGCTCGCCGGCAGCCACAAGACGCGCGAACACGCCCTCGGCGCGGCGCTGCTTCGCTGTCGTGCGTCTGGATTTGCGTTCCCTGCTGCCCTCGTTCAGAATGACATCACTCTTCAGATCAAAACTCATCCCCGTGTACGGCGCAGTGGTGTTATAGCCGTAATTGTCATGCAGAAGCGCCGCAAATTTGTCACAGACTTCGTCCTCGCCGTGCACGATGAACACATGCTGCGGCTTTTTCTGGTCGATGGACTGCAGCCATCTGATCAGACCGTCCTTGTCCGCGTGGCCGGAGCTGTCAGGGATCTGAACAATTTCAGCCTTGACGGAAATCGGTTCGCCGAACAGCGTGATCTCTTTCTTGCCGTCGATGATCGAACGGCCGGTCGTGCCAACCGCCTGATAGCCCGCAAAGAGTATCGTGCATTCCGGGCGCCAGAGATTGTGCTTCAGATGATGCCGGATGCGTCCCGCTTCGCACATGCCGGACGCTGAGATGATCACCTTCGGCGTCGGGTCAAAGTTGATCTGTTTGGACTGCTCGCTCGTCGTCGCGAACTTGAGTCCCGGGAACCGCAGCGGATTGATGCCCTTTCTCACAAGCGCCATGGATTCGTCGTCAAAATACCCGTAAATGTTTTCCTGGAAAATGCTTGTCGTCTCGATCGCCAGCGGGCTGTCCACATATACGTCGAAATCCTGTTTTTCCAGATGCTGTTCTTTCAGCTCGCGGATGCAGTACAGCAGCTCCTGCGTTCTCCCGACGGCAAATGACGGAATGACCACATTTCCGCCGCGGGAAAGCGTGCGGTTGATGACGTCCGCCAGAAACTGTACATAATCCGGTTCCGGCGCGTGCTCGCGGTCGCCGTACGTCGACTCCATGATTACGTAATCCGCTTCCTTGACATTATAAGTGGGATCCTTGATGATCGGCTTGTGCTGGTTGCCCAAGTCGCCTGAGAACACAAGCTTTTTCGTCACGCCGTCTTCGGTGATCCAGATCTCCATGCAGGCGCTGCCGAGCAGATGCCCTACATCCTGAAATCTGAGCTTGATTCCGTCCGCGATGTCGTAGACTTTGTCATAGACGCATCCGTCAAAAAGCTCAAGACACCCGATCGCGTCATCCATGGAATAGATCGGCTCAAATGTTTTCAGAACCGTTCCGGATCGTCTCGCTTTGCGGTTGCGCCATTCCGCTTCCTGTTCCTGAATGTGCGCCGAATCCTTCAGCATGATTGCGCACAGATCTTTTGTCGCCTCCGTTGTGATCACGCGGCCGCGGAAGCCATGACCGTACATCATCGGGATCAGCCCGGAATGGTCGATGTGCGCGTGAGACAGGAAAATGTAATCAACCGCCGTCGGGTCCACCGGCAGAGACTGATTCTCGTAAACGTCGTTGCCCTGCTCCATGCCGCAGTCGAGAAGTATATTCTTGCCGCAGGCCTGCAGAAAATGACAGCTTCCTGTCACTTCATGATCCGCTCCCAAAAATGTCAGATGCATACTGTTTCCTTTCTTGTCCGTCGCTGTTTACATTATTCATTTGTCATCATTTCCTGTTTCCCGGACGATGTCCCGCGGAATTTTTTCACCAGAAGCGGCACTTCCGCGGCAAGCATGGCCACCCATCCGATCAGGTACGCCCACGGAAAAGCTTCAATTTCCATGCCGGCACCCCACACCAGAAAATATCCTGCCGCCACGCGCCCGATCATGTTGACCGAACTGGAAATCAGAGTCACTTTCATGTCTCCGATGCCGCGGAAAAATCCCTGCACGCCGTTCGTCATGGCAGGAAGTATGTACATAAAGGAAATGAGTTTCAGGTACCGCACGCCGGTGTCGATGACGTCCTGATCATCGATGAAGAGCTTCATGAGCGGTTCGGCCAGAAAGAAGCAGACAAGCGCGATCGCGATGCCGTATACCGCCTCGATACGCATGCCGGCAAGAAACCCCTTTTTCACGCGGTCCTTCTTGCCGGCTCCCTCGTTCTGAGCCATAAAGCTGGACATCGCGTGCCCGATATTCTGCTGCGGCGTGTAGGCGAAATCGTCTATCCGATTGACCGCGGCAAATGTGGCCATGACCATGACGCTCATCGAATTTGCGAGCGCCTGTATGGCGATTTTTCCGATCTGAACCGTCGCCTGCTGAAGCGCGCTGGTCAGGCCGAATGCGACCGTTTTCTTAAACAGAGTCCGGTCAAAAACAAACCACTCCCGGCCGAGATCCAGCATCGGTATCCGTCTCGAGACGTAGACGACACAGAACAGCGCCGAGAGCGCCTCGGAAACAACTGTCGCCACAGCACATCCCACGCTTCCCAGGCGGAAGACAATGACAAATATAAGATCCCCCGCCACATTCAGGGCCGCGGAAATCACAAGAAACAGCAGCGGCGTATTCGCGTCGCCGAGCGCCCGCATCGTGTTGGCGAAGAAATTGTAGATAAACGTAAATATGAGTCCGGCGAGCACAATCCGAAGATACACGACGGCTTCGTCCATGACCGCTTCCTGCGTCTGGATCAGACGCAGCAGCTGCGGCGCGAACAAAATGCAGACAAGCGCAAAGCACGCCGAAAAAATCAGTCCGCCGATCATCGACGAGGAAATCTGACGCTTGAGCGTCGCGATGTCTTTCCGGCCGTAGTACATGCCCATGAGAATGCCGGCGCCGATGCACATGCCGGTGATGAATAAAATTGCAAGGGTCATGATCGGGTTGCTGGTTCCGACTGCCGCGAGAGCCTCTTCGCCCACAAACTTGCCGACGATTATACTGTCCGTCGCATTGTACAGAAGCTGAAAGACATTCCCCAGCACCAGCGGAATCGTGAAACGGATCAGCATCGGCGTGATCCGTCCTTCCGTCATATCATGAACCATGCAGACTTCCCTCCATATCAGCGTGCACTTGTCTTCATCTTACAACCACTGCCGGAATTTGACAAGAAAACACACCTGCACGGCACACGTTGACGCCAGACACTGCGTCCGGGAGGCCTGTCACTCTCGGAACCCCTGATAATCCGCGGTCTTAAGAATATCCTCCGCCCGTCTGATCTCCTCTTTTGTCGGCGGTTTTACGCCGTCAAGAGTATACGGAATCCCGAGTTTCTCCCATTTTGCGAGTCCGAGCGTGTGATACGGAAGAACCTCGAAGCGTTTCACTGTCTTAAGACTCTTCACGAAATCCCGGAGCTGTTCAAGTTCCTTCTGCGAGTCCGTCAGGCCCGGAACCAGCACCTTGCGGATCCACATGTCGACGCTGTGATCCGAGCACCAGCGCGCCATCTTCAGGATACTCTCATTCCTCCATCCCGTCAGAGCCCTGTGTTCCTCCGGGTCCATCTGCTTGATGTCCAGAATCACGAGATCTGTCACTTTCATCAGCCGCACGAATTTGGAGTAAAATGGTTCCTCCGTGGTAAATGGCTGTCCGGCCGTATCGAGGGCCGTGTTGACGCCTTCCTTCTTTGCCAGTTCAAACAGTTCCGCGACGAAATCGATCTGCAGCAGCGCCTCGCCGCCGCTGACGGTGATGCCGCCCTTGCTGCCCCAGTAACTGCGGTAGCGCAGAGCCTTGTCGAGCGCCTGCCGCGGCGTCATTTCTTCGCCGCCCTTTTGTGCCCAGGTCTCTGGGTTGTGGCAGTAGCGGCAGCGCATGCGGCAGCCCTGCATGAAAAATATATAGCGCACTCCCGGTCCGTCGACAGAGCCAAAACTCTCGACGGAATTCACAAATCCTGTCGTCATATATGCAACCTTTCCCAGTCGGCCGACTGCCGTTTCATTGCGGTGTATCTGTCACAAAAGGCCTGCCGTTTGTTTAAGCGGCAGGCCCTGTAAACTCAGGTGTTTCTCAAATTACATATGATCATGGAATGTTCTGGAAATGACATCCATCTGCTGTTCCTTTGTCAGGTCGATGAATTTGACAGCATAGCCGGAAACGCGGATAGTGAAGTTCGCGTACTCTTCTTTCTCCGGATGTGCCATGGCGTCCAGAAGCTTCTCTTTTCCGAATACGTTGACGTTCAGATGATGAGCGCCCTGATCGAAATATCCATCCAGAACATGAGTCAGGTTCTCGACTCTCTCCGCCTCGTCATGTCCCAGAGCGTCCGGATTCATCGTCTGCGTGTTCGAGATTCCGTCGAGCGCCCACTCGTACGGGAGCTTCGCGACAGAGTTCAGGGAAGCCAGAAGTCCGGACTTCTCTGCGCCGTACGCCGGATTTGCGCCCGGAGACAGCGGCTCGCCGGCCTTTCTGCCGTCCGGCATAGCGCCGGTTCTCTTGCCGTATACGACATTCGATGTGATGGTGAGGATCGAAGTCGTCGGCTCTGAGTTGCGGTATGTGTGATGCTTCTTTATATCTCTGATGAACTCATGCAGAAGCCATACAGCGATATCGTCGGCGCGGTCGTCGTCGTTGCCGTATCTCGGGAAGTCGCCCTCTGTCTCGTAGTCGACAACCAGGCCTTTCTCGTTGCGGATCGTCTTTACCTTCGCGTACTTGATCGCGGACAGAGAGTCGACGACGTGCGAGAATCCGGCGATGCCCGTGGCAAATGTGCGGCGGACATTCGTGTCGATCAGAGCCATCTCGGCAGCTTCGTAATAATATTTGTCATGCATGTACTGAATCAGGTTCAGAGTGTTGACGTACAGTCCTGCCAGCCAGTCCATCATCTTCTTGAACTTTTCGATGACTTCGTCGTAGTCGAGATACTCGCTGGTGATCGGTCTGTAAGCCGGTCCGCACTGCTGACCCGTCACACCATCGACGCCGCCGTTTATCGCATACAGAAGGCACTTCGCGAGGTTGGCGCGGGCGCCGAAGAACTGCATCTCTTTACCGGTCTGCGTAGCGGATACGCAGCAGCAGATGCTGTAGTCATCGCCCCAGATCGGACGCATGACATCGTCGTTCTCATACTGGATGGAACTCGTTTTAACGGAGATCTTCGCTGCGTACTTCTTGAAATTTTCCGGGAGCTTTGAGGAGTACAGAACGGTGAGGTTCGGCTCCGGGCTCGGTCCCATGTTCTCAAGCGTGTGCAGGAAGCGGTAGTCGTTCTTTGTCACCATGGAACGGCCGTCGCTGCCCTTGCCGGCCACTTCCAGAGTTGCCCATACCGGGTCGCCGGAAAACAGCTGGTTGTAGGAAGGAATTCTCGCGAACTTGACCATGCGGAATTTCATGACCAGATGGTCAATCAGTTCCTGAGCCTCTTTCTCGGTGATCTTACCTGCTCTGAGATCACGCTCAATGTAGATGTCAAGGAATGTAGACACGCGGCCAACGCTCATCGCGGCGCCGTTCTGTGTCTTGATGGCCGCCAGATATCCGAAGTACAGCCACTGAACGGCTTCCTTCGCGTCCTTCGCCGGATTGGAGATATCAAAGCCGTAGGAAGCGGCCATGACCTTCATGGCCTTGAGAGCTTTGATCTGCTCGGCGATTTCTTCGCGGAGGCGGATCACGTCATCGGTCATTGTGCCGTCGCCGCAGTTGGCGAGATCTTCCTGCTTCCGGGCGATCAGAAAATCAATGCCGTAAAGAGCTACTCTTCTGTAGTCTCCGACGATACGGCCGCGGCCGTAGGTGTCCGGAAGACCGGTGATGATGTGATTGTGGCGCACGGAACGCATCTCCGGGGTGTACGCGTCAAATACAGCCTGGTTATGTGTCTTGTGATACTCTGTGAAGATCTTGTGGAGTTCCGGATTCGGCTTGTAGCCATAGGTCTCGCAGGCCTCTTCCGCCATCTTGATGCCGCCGAACGGCATGAAAGCTCTCTTCAGCGGCTTGTCCGTCTGAAGGCCGACAATCTTCTCAAGATCTTTTGTCGACTCGTCGATGTAGCCAGGTTTATGAGAAGTGATGCCGGAGACGATGTCGGTGTCCATGTCCAGGACTCCGCCCTTTGCTCTCTCTTCCTTCTGCAGCTCCTGCAGCTTTCCCCAGAGGATGTTGGTAGCCTCGGTCGGTCCTTCGAGGAAGGACTCATCGCCGTCATACGGCGTGTAGTTGTTCTGGATGAAATCGCGGACATTGATTTCCTCTTTCCAGAGCCGGCCCTTGAATGTATCCCATTCTTCTCTAGTAGTCTGCATTTTGAACCTCCGATATCCTTTGACAGGCAGCCCGATTAACGTACATTGTATACAAGAATCGGCATTAAAAACTGCCGCTGACATCTCTCTTCCCTGTCAGATTCCTGTATCGCTCTTGCCGTAACGAATATAACAAAGGGGTATAGAAAATGCAAGCGATTCTCATTAAGTTCTTAAAAAAGTACACTTAGAATCGCCTGCACTGCGGATGTTTTCTGTATTCAGTTTAATCAGTAGCGCTCGTCACTGCCAAATACCGCGAACTGGAATCCCTGATCGTGAGCGTAGTTGATGTAATCGGCCAAAGCGCCGGACACGCCGTCAGAGAGGACACTCAGGCGCATGATTTCGCCCGGATGGATTCCCTCTTCCATTGTCTGAAGAGCCTCTGAAGCGGACGTGGTGCTGTCAGTATACGTAAAGCTCCAGAAGATGCTTCGGAATCCCATCTGCTGGGCGATCATCAGAGTCTGCGTGCTGAAGCGTCCGTTCGGGAAGCGGAAATATTTCATCTCGTAGTTGTATGTGTCATACACATCGTCCTCGAGCGGCATGATATCGTTCACCATTTCTTCCGGTGTCAGAGAGGTCTCGCCCTCGGCCGGATAACTCACCGACCCGTTCCCGAGAGTGTGGCCGTCCGCCAGAATCTGCTCGACCAGCTGCGGCTGACTGTCGACGAAATCCTGCGTGACGAAGAATGTGGCTTTTACGCCCGCATCACTCAGTGTGGAAAGAATGGCCGGAATGTTGCCCTCTTCCCCTGTGCAGTCAAACGTCAGATAGATGATGTTCTGAGCTGTGTCGCCGAGCCAGGACGCATCGTAGGTCGTGCCCCATACGGACATATAATAGCGGTAGCCGTTCGGAACGTTGCTGGAGTCAATGTCATCCGTTCTTGCGCCCGTGTCGTACGCCGTGCTGTCTGCGGCAAGAATCTCATCCGTAATTTCGATAGCCTGAATCTCGCGGGTTGAGGCTGTCGCTGACGTAGACTGGGCAGCCGCTTCCGTCGTCGACGCCGTCGCCGTGGTTGAGGTGCTCCCGGAAGAAGCAGAAGAAGTACCGGAAGATATCCCCTCAAGAACCGAATTGGCGGCCTCCGCCGCCGTGGACGGATCCGGCAGAACTTTGACCGCACATCCTGCCATCATCGCCGCGCTCATGCACAGAGCGCCCAGAACCATCAGTTTGTTTCTCAAATGCAGTTTTTTCATATCATCCTTTCCTCTTTGCGAGTCAATATCGGTTGTCATTGCCAAATGCGGCAAATGTATACCCCTGTTCTCTTGCCGCATCAATCAGACTTCCGAGCACTTCTGTGTCTGTGTCAGAAACAGCGTGAAGCAGATATACAGCGCCCGGATGCAGCTGACTGACCATTTCATTTAACGCTTCTTCCGGATCCGGCTGATTCGCCGTGTCCCAGTCTTTATACGAAAAGCTCCAGAACACAGACGTGAACCCCATGGCGTCGAGAAGTGCCAGACTCTGATCCGAGAATGTGCCTTCCGGATAGCGGAAATACCGCATCTCATACCCGTAGTCATTATAGACTTGCTCTTCGAGCGGGAGAATATCATTCACCTGTTCTTCCAGCGATAGAGACGGTTCTCCGTCCGACGGATGGCTGATCGTGTGATTGCCGACCGTGTGGCCCTCACTGATCATGCGCTGCAGCGTGTCCGGTTCGCTGTCGACCAGTGCCTGTGTCACAAAAAACGTCGCCTTGACATTCTTTTCGGCTAGCGTGTCAAGAATCTTGTCTGCGTTGCCTTCGTCATATCCGACGTCAAATGTCAGGTACATGGTCTTCTCACTGGTGTCGGCAAGCCAGACGGCATTGTGGGTGCTGCCCCACCTGTTCTGATAGTAGAGATACCCGTTCGGCACATTGTCCTCATTCCGGTCCGACACATTCGCGCCGGTGCCGTACGAAGTATTGTCGAGCGCGCGCATCTCGTCCGTGATCTCCGGCTCGTGAATCTGCCGGCCGCCGCTCTGCACTGTCTCTGTCTGCGCCGCGGCCGTCGTCTCCTCCGCGGCAGCCGTCGTCGCGGCCACCGACGTCATCTGAACCGAAGCCGCCGTACTTTCCTGCTGTGAAGTGCTCTGAACCCCTTCGACGCTCAGACTGTTGACTTTTTCGGCTGCTTTCGCGAGATCCGGCATCACTTTTACCCCGCATCCCGCAAGCGCCCCCGCGCTCAAAACGGACGCCAGAATGACCGCAGCCGTCCTTTTTATGAAAACATTTCTCATGACGAAGTTATTTTTCCCTTTACAATTTTTGATCGCTATTAAGTATAACACAAAAGAGCAGTCCTCTGTAAAGAGGACTGCTCTGACTCTCCGCAACCTGAATCTCAGGTATGTTTCTTAAACTCAATTCCGCATTTCGGGCAGCGGATCATGATATTGCCCTTGCCTTTCGGCACTCTGATTTTCTGTCTGCAGTTGGGGCACCGGAAAATCCGATGGGTTTTGCGGTCTGCCATGCGCGAGCGCATATTGCGGAACCAGCTTCCGGTCTGCGAGCAGAAATAAAGAAACTTTTCATTTTCCGCTCTTCTGGCGCCGATATTCCTGGAATACATCCGAAAAATGCTGTAGAACAGGACAACGATTCCGATCAGATACACAATGTTGTTCGTAAACAGCGAAATGATCATCAGAATCAGCGAAGTCCAGAGACAAACGCGGCTCAGATCATCGGCACCATTCCGGCCATACATAAGCTGCTGCATTTTCTGGCGAATCCGGTTCATACATTGTTCTCCCGCAAAGATTTCTTTTTCACATTCACTACTTTATCCGTCAATCAGAATAAATGCAATTAACTACGTATAAAATAATAATGAAGTGTGACTGGGGAACAGCCTCAGTTTAACCGGTACACATGGCGTCTTACACCGCCTGCCGACAGGCCGGACTCCCCCTCAGGGGGTTCTTCACGCAGCTCATTATCACAACATAACGGGAATCTGATTATCTGCCCTCTTCCATGAACACGCTTCCGTCCAGGTCTTTCCAGACAAAATGGTCCTCATAGATGCAGTAGCTGTGCGGGCTGTTCTCCTTGGGAATTGAGACAGATCCCGGGTTGATATACCAGTAGCCGCCCTCCCTCTTCTCCATTTTCGGCACATGCGTATGGCCGCAGACGAGATATTCACCCGGCTGCACCGGCGGGAGGTCAATTCCCGTCAGCCGGTGTCCGTGTTTGAGCACCATGACCTTGCCGTTCACAAAAAGAATGGCCTGCTCAGAGAGGACACTGAAGTCAAGGACCATCTGATCCACCTCTGTGTCGCAGTTCCCGCGGATGCACAGAATCTGATCCCGCAGAGGATTCAGCATTGCCATGACCTCTTTCGGCGCATATTCTCTCGGGAGATCATTGCGCGGACCGTGGTACAGGATGTCGCCCAGTAAAATCAGCTTGTCCGGCTTTTCCCGGTTTTTCGCCTCAAGCATCTTGCGGCAGTAATACGCCGATCCGTGAATATCCGAAGCAATCATCAGTTTCATAAGCATCTCCTAAAAAAATAAGTCCCGGAACATCTCTGCATTCCGGGACTTCTGTCTTCACATCAGCTGATTATTCCTTGTCTACCTCATCGACTTCCAGGTCATCAGCGCCTTCAATCGGAATCTCTGTGCCTTCGTCCCCGGACTTCTCCTCGGCCTCTTCTGCCTCCTCAGACGCCCCGGCAGCTTCCTCCGCTGCCTCTTCGGCTTCTTCAGCAGCTTCTTCCTCTTCCGCCTCTTCAGCGGCCGTTTCCTCGGCTGCTTCTTCGGCGGCTGTTTCCTCAGCTTCTTCAGCAGCTGCTTCTTCGGCCTGCTCCTCTGCTTCCGAGTCCTTTTCGGCCGTCTCTGACGAATCTTCCTCGTCAAAATCGTCATCGGCGTAGAAACTCATCGGAATGACCTCAATGCGGCTTCCGATCGCACTGCCGATGATGAAAATACGGCAGTCGTACTCTTCTTCCGTGTCCTCGGCAAAATTCTGAACAGCGCTTCCGGTTCTTGTGATGTCACACTGTGCTCCGACATTCTGCGGAAGAATGATCTTCACGCTGCTGGCCTTGGCCGACAGACTGATGTAGACATCCTTTGTGAATACGGCTTTGCCCAGATCCAGAATAAAATGGGATCCGATCGCATTGATCTCACAGCCCTGGAACGTCTCCTCATCAGCTTCGACTACACGGCGCTCAAAGATCGTATTGTACTTGCGGATCAGCTCATTTTCGCTCTCCGCTTCCTGCTTTTCAAATTTCTCTTTTGTCTTCTTATACTGATCGTAGCCGATCTTCGCGGCACCGGCCGCTGCGGCGAGACCAAGCATGGTCTTCAGTGCAGAATGGCGCTTGCTCATATGATAAATCCTCCTTGATTAACAATTTTGTTACGGATTTGAATGATGGTTTTATTTTATCAACAGAACCGCTCAAGTTCAAGGTGAACCAATGACCAACACAGACTTTAAGGCATTTTTCAGACTTTTTTAAGACTTGCCGTCACGCAGAGAGAACCGGCATCCGCAGTAATTCTGGCGGTACAGGCCGTATTCATGGGAAAGCTCCACGGAACGCCGGTAGCCGTTCTTTTTCTTGAAATCACTGTACAGATACGGCACGCCATACTGCTTTTCGAGCTCCTGCCCGATGGCGTTGAGTGCGGATGATTTCTTGAGCGGGCTGATGGAAAGTGTCGTGGTGAAACAATCAGACCCGAGTTTTTTCGCGAGCTTCGCGGTCTCCTCGAGCCGCAGCCGATAGCATTTCATGCAGCGCGCGCCGCCCTCCGGCGCGTCTTCCAGTCCTTTCGCCATCTGCTCAAAGCGTTCCGGCTCGTACGCCCCTTCGATCAGCGATACCGGGTATTTCGCCGGAAACTCGCGGATAAAGCGCTTTTCCTCTTCGATGCGCTTCTGATACTCAGCGTGCGATGTGATGTTAGGATTGTAGTAAAAGACCGTGATGTGGAAATACTGCGACAGATATTCGATACAGTAGCTGGAACACGGCGCACAGCAGGCGTGAAGGAGCAGATTCGGAACTTTCCCCTCTGCCTGAAGCCGCGCGATGCGCGCATCCAGTTCCTTCTGAAAATTCCGGTTCTCAAACGGTATAGGCATGGATCAATTCTCCGAGTGCTTCAATCAGCGCGTCCATCTCCCCGTCCGTCCCGACAGTGATCCGCAGATAGTTGTCGATCCGCTTCTGCGGGAAATAGCGGACAAATATCTTTCTCTTCTTCAGCTGGTCAAACAGCCACGAAGCCGGTACATTCTCATGTGAGGCAAATATAAAATTGGCCATGGAATCGGGGAACGTGAATCCGAGGGCGGACAGCTTCTTTTTTGTCTCCTCGCGGGTCTTCACGATTTTCCGGCAGTGTTCCTCAAAATACGCCTTGTCTTTTACGGCCGCGGCTCCGACCGCGAGCGAGGCGGCGTTCATCGTGTACGAATTAAACGAGAACTTGACGTCTTTCATGGCCTTGATGAGAGCCTTGCTGCCCATCGCAAAACCGATCCGCATGCCGGCCATACTCCTGGACTTGGAAAATGTCTGCGTCACCAGCAGGTTGTCGTATTTGTCGATGAGCGGCAGAGCCGAGGTCCCGCCGAAATCGATGTAGGCTTCGTCGACGATGACAACGCTGTCCGGATTCGCCCTGATGATATCTTCCACGTCATCGAGTTCCATGAGAATGCCGGTCGGGGCATTCGGGTTCGGGAAAACAATGCCGCCGTTTTCTTTGCCGATATAATCCGACGGCACGATATTGAAGTTGTCGTCGAGCGGCTGCGTCTCATACGGAATGCGGTACAGATCGGCCCAGACCGGATAGAACGAATACGTGATGTCCGGAAACAGAATCGGTCTGTTTGAATTAAAAAACGTGAGAAATGCCATGGAGAGAACGTCGTCGGAACCGACCCCGACGAAAATCTGATCCTGCGGAACATGATAGAAATCAGAAAGCGCCGAGGTGAGAACAGACGCATCCGGATCCGGATACTTGCGCAGCCTGCCGTTCGGATCCTCGGCAAAGCTTCTGACCGCCTCAAGGACGCCGGGAGCCGGCGGATATGGATTTTCGTTCGTGTTTAATTTGATCACGTCTGAGACCTTCGGCTGCTCGCCGGGAACATAAGGCTCTACGCTGCGTACATTATCTTTCCAGGATGCCATGACGCACTTCCTCCCTGCACTTTATATTCGCGGATAATTATAGCATAAACAAGGCCTCCGCTGAAAAGCTTTCCTTTCAGCGGGGGCCTTTTACATTTGTCATGAATATTCAGGCATTAAACGGATTCTCGCCCGGGTACGGGAGGGACTTCGGCTGATTGTAGCCGATGTCGGTCACTCCGAGATACTTGAACAGCTCGTAGAGCGCCTTGCCGTTGTGAGCGAATGTCACGGCGCCGTGGTGCGGGAAGTTCTTCTCGAGCAGAACATGGCGATAGAAGCGTCCCATCTCCGGGATGGCAAATACGCCGATGCCGCCGAACGAACGGGTCGGCACAGGGAGGATTTCGCCCTCCGCCACGTATGCGCGCAGTTTTGCGTCAGCTGTGCTCTGCAGGCGGTAGAACGTAACCGGTCCCGGAACCAGATCGCCTTCGATCGTTCCGTTGGTGTACTCTTCCGGCAGGGTGCGGGCCATGATCCGCTGGTTGCGCATCTCATAGAACGAGAGCTTGCAGCTTGCGGTGTTGCCGCAGTGGAAGCCCATGAACGTATCCCTGATGTCATACGGGAAGCGGCCCTGAATCTGTGACTCGTACAGGTCCTTCGGCACGGTGTTGTTGATGTCGAGCAGCGTGACGGTATCCTGGCTGACAACGGTTCCGATGTACTCGGAAAGAGCTCCGTAGATATCGACTTCGCAGGAAGCCGGGATGCCCATCGCGGTGAGACGGGAATTCACATAGCAGGGCACGAAGTGGAACTGTGTCTGGAAAGCCGGCCAGCACTTTCCGGCGATGGCCGCATACTTTCTCTCGCCCTTGTGGTCCTCGATCCAGTCAAGAAGTGTCAGCTCATACTGCGCGAGCTTCGGGAGAATCTGAGGCTTCTTGTTGCCTGTCTTCAGCTCGTCTTCCATGGACTTGACCTTCTCCGGAATTCTCGGGTCGTTTTCATGTTTGTTGAACGACTCGAACAGATCCAGTTCGGAGTTCTCTTCGATCTCAACGCCCAGATCATACAGTCTCTTGATCGGCGCATTGCACGCGAGGAAATCCTGCGGGCGCGGTCCGAAAGAAATGATCTTGAGGTTGTTCAGCGCGATGACGCCTCTGGCGACCGGAACGAAATCCGCGATCATGTCGGCCACCTCTTCAGCCGTTCCGACCGGATATTCCGGAATATAAGCCCTGATGCCGCGCAGAGCCAGGTTATAGCTGGCGTTCAGCATGCCGCAGTATGCGTCGCCACGCCCGTCGATCAGATCGTTTCCGGTCTCTTCCGCCGCTGCCGCGAACATAACCGGACCGTCAAATTCTTTTGCGAGCAGCGTCTCGCTCGTCTCGGGTCCGAAATTGCCGAGATATACGACGAGCGCGTTGGCACCGGCGATTTTCAGTTCGTCGAGCGCTCTGCGCACATCGGTCTCTTTCTCAATGCAAACGCCGCACTCAATGATCTCGCCGTACTTTTTGCGGTATGCCTCGACGACAGCTTTCCGTCTGCCGACGGACAAAGTCATCGGGAAACAGTCGCGGCTGACAGCCACAATACCAATTTTTACTTCTGGAATATTCTGCATAACACTCCTCTCCTGCAGCCTTGGCGCAGTTTTGTATTTCATCACGAAATTCGCATTGCGATGCACAGTATCTGTCACATCACCAGTCATAAAAATACTAACATCATCGGGCGGAGGTTTCAACGAAAACAGAATGTCAGAGCAGCCCCGCGCTTTTTTTGGCGAGGCGGTCGGCCTCTTCGTTGCCCTCTACTCCGGTGTGGCTCTTTATCTTGACAAATCGTATATCCATCTGTTTCATCGCCTGCTGCATGACTTCGTGATAGCGCCGCGTCGCAGCGAGATTTCTTTTCCATTTCCCGACTGCCCACATCTCAACGCCCATATAGTCGTAACAGATTGTGAGTCTGTCAAGTCCAAGCTCAAGCGCTTTTCTGACGGCTGCCTCGGCGCCGAGAATTTCACCGGCTACATTTCTCATGGAGGCAAATTCCGGATCGCTTCCGCTGCCGGCGAGTACTTCCCGCTTGTCGCCGTGCACCAGAAAGCCGCCGTATCCGTATACTTTTGTTTTACTGTTATAAGAACCGTCCGTAAACGCATACGGCTTTTCCAGGACGAAACTGCCCTGAGTGCTGCCGCTCACGCCACGGGCACGGCTTTCCTCTGTGCGGCCGGATCTGCCCGGCCCCGGGCCTTCTTTTACAAATTTCACCGCGTCCATGAAATTATCAAAGCCTTTGTACACAGGATTCTTATAGCCGGCCACCTGGCTGCGGCAGGAAGGCCAGTCCGTGTACACGCCTGGTGTTTTTCCCTTGTGTACCGCGTAGAATTTATAAGCCATGCGTCCTCCTTTACAGCTTTCCGGCCGCCTGCGCCTCCAGTTTTTTCGTCTGATCTGCCGTCATCAGTGCATCGAGAAGCTCATCGAGATCGCCGTCCATGATCTGATCAATCTTGTAGAGCGTCAGGTGAATCCGGTGATCAGTCACCCGCCCCTGCGGAAAATTGTATGTGCGTATTTTCTCAGAGCGGTCTCCGCTTCCAATCTGAGAGCGGCGGGCACTGGCCTCTTCGTCGTGAGCTTTCTGACTCTCCAGCACATACAGCTTGGCTCTCAGAAGAGCGAACGCTTTTTCTTTGTTCTGAATCTGCGATTTTTCTGTCTGAGAATAAATCACGATGCCGGTCGGATAATGTGTCAGCCGCACGGCTGAGTCTGTCGTGTTGACGCACTGGCCGCCGTTTCCGGATGCCCGCATCACATCGATCCGGATGTCCTTTTCGTCAATGTGGACGTCGACCTCTTTCGCCTCAGGCAGTACCGCCACGGATGCCGCCGACGTGTGAATGCGGCCAGCCGATTCCGTCTCAGGGACTCTCTGCACCCGGTGCACCCCGCTCTCGTATTTGAGAACCGACCAGGCGCCTTTGCCCTTGACCATGAAGTCAATTTCTTTCATGCCGCCGAGCTGTGTCGGCTCTGCGCTGATAACTTCCAGCTTCCAGCCGCGGCGCTCTACAAATCTCGAGTACATGCGGAAAAGCTGCGATGCAAACAGCGCGGCCTCCTCGCCGCCCGTGCCGGCCCGGATCTCCATGACTACATTCCGCTCATCGTTCGGATCTTTTGGGAGAAGAAGGATTTTAAGTTCGCGCTCAAGCTTTTCTTTTTCCTCACTCAGGCGCGCGGCTTCCTGCTTTTCCATTTCTTTCATGTCCGGGTCTGTCTCTTCCTCGAGCATCTGATGAGTATCCTCTGCCGATTTAAGACACACCTTGAATTTCCGGAATGTCTCAACCAGCGGCGCCAGATTTCCCTGTTCTTTGAGAAGCTGTGTCATTCGATCCTGGTCCGACGCCGTCTCCGGCTCAGACAGTTCCGCCATGATATCTTCATAATGATTTTCGATACTTGTCAGTCGTTCAAGAACGTCCATAGAATCCCTTTACCACACGGTCATTCCCGCCGTAATCTTTTCGCACGGCGATATCTGTAAACCCGGCGTCACGCATGATTTTCCTCACGGCATCCGCCTGGTCATATCCGATTTCAAAAAGCAGCGCGCCGCCGGCCCGAAGAAGCCTTGCGGCCTGCTTTGCGATCTTTCTGTAGAACATCAGTCCGTCTTCACCGCCGTCAAGCGCCATCCTCGGATCGTGGTCTCTCACCTCCGGCGCAAGTTTCGGGATCACACTGCTTCTGATATACGGAGGATTGGACACGATCATATCAAAAAGCCGACCGCGGACAGGTTCACAGAGATCGCCCCGCAGGAACTCGACATCCGGCGTCTCCAGTTCCTTTTTGAGACGCCCGGCATTTTCCCCGGCCACTTCAAGTGCCTCGGCCGAGAGATCGGTGCCGACAGCCTCGCTTAAGATTTTCTCACAGGCGAGCGTGAGAATGATACAGCCGCTGCCGGTGCAGACGTCAAGAACGCTTTTCCCGCTCCGCAGCTGTTTCAGCGCCTCTTCGACGAGAATTTCCGTGTCGGGCCGCGGAATCAGCACATTTTCGTTGACGATAAATTCCCGTCCGAAAAACCAGGCGCTCCCCAGAATATGCTGCAGCGGTATTCTTTTTTTCCGCTGAGACAGCATGAATTCATACCGGCTGATCTGCGATTCAGACGGAACAAACTCCGGATTCGCCAGAAAATCCCCTTCAGATAGCCCGGTGCACGCAAGCAGCATCTGCCTCGCGTCATACGCTGCGTCTGCCACACCAGCCGCCTCAAGCCTCGCGGCTCCCTGTCTCGCGAGAGTTCTCACATTTGTCATCTGCCGATTCGTTTTCAAGATATGCTCTCCAGTCAAAGACCGCCTCGACCGCCTGAATAGCCACTTCCACCATCCCGCTGTCAGGCTCTTTTGTCGTCAGGCGCTGCATGAGAAGCCCGGGAGATGACATGACGCGTGCGAGTCTGTTGTCATGGCTCCCGGCGTACATCAGCATTTCATAGGATATTCCGGAGATCACGGGGATCAGCAGAATCCGGAAAAGCAGCTGAACGCCCGGGCTGCCGGACCGGATGAATATAAACAATATGACGCTGATAAACACGACGACGAACAGAAAACTTGTGCTGCAGCGCCTGTGAAAACGGCTCGACGCCATCACATTTTCGACCGTCAGCTCATGTCCCGTCTCAAGGCAGTTGATGCATTTGTGCTCCGCGCCGTGATACATGTACGTCCGCCGGATATCCCTGGCCAGCGAAATTCCCCAGAGATAGCCGACGAAAATCAGAAGCCGGATGACTCCCTCAATGATATTCAGAGCGCTCACGGAAGAAATCACACCGGAAAACAGGCGGGACAGACGAAATGGGAGCACGGTGAACAGCAGAATCGCAATGGCGAGCGATATCAGCACTGTGAATATCATGCCTGCCCCGATATCCGAATCTTTCCCGCTTTTCTTCCTGCCCGCTTCCCCGGGAGTGTCCTTATCTCTGCTTTTCCCGCTGTCTTCGTCGTCATCATCGATCATGTCCGCAGAGTCGTTGATCGCCTTCACGCCGTCTATCATCGATATGAAAAATGAGCAGCATCCCCGCACAATTGGAATTTTGCGTACTTTTTTCATCCATCGTGGTGTGTTCAGCTCTTCTTTTTTCACCTGAATCGTGCCGTCGCTTTTCCTCACGGCGACAGCCTGTGCACTGCGGCTGCGCATCATGATGCCTTCGAGGACAGCCTGTCCTCCGATACCGGAATTTTTCAAATTCTCATTTCCTTTTATTTTGAAAAAAACTCCCCGCGGGCGCGAGCCACACGGGGAGTCTGATTTCACGAATCCCAGAATCAGTTAAGACCGTATTTCTTGTTGAACTTATCGATACGGCCGCGGGAAGCGATCTGCTTCTGCTGGCCGGTGTAGAACGGATGGCACTTGGAGCAGATTTCTACGTGAATTTCCGGCTTTGTGGAGCCTGTCGTGAATTCATTGCCGCAGTTGCAGACAACCTTTGCGTCATGATAGTAGGTCGGCTGAATGTCCTTTTTCATAATATACACCTCTTATTCTTTTCATTGCTGTCCACCCGTCGGAATCCTCTCCCGACGAAGAAAACAATCGGCCTTCTTACGGCACCGGTACTGGTCATACGCACACAAATGAAGAATCAATCCTCACCGCATCCCCTGTGCTTACAAGTCCGCCGTCGAATAATGCCGTCTATACAACAGCTTTTTAAGAATATCACACCTTTATCCGCACTGCAAGTTCTTTTTTCTCAGATATAATTTCTCTGAAGCAGAAGCTTTACCAGCGTGGCATTGGAATGAGTCTTGTAGAACAGATCGATAATCCGTTCTGCCGCTTCCTCCGGCCGCACTCCGTTCAGAGCTCTTCTCAGTTTGCTCACCGCGATCAGTTCATCTTCCGTCAGCAGAAGATCTTCGCGGCGGGTGCTGGACTTTGCCAGATCAATGGCCGGGAAAACCCGTTTTTCAGAAAGCTTGCGGTCCAGAACAAGTTCCATGTTGCCGGTGCCTTTGAACTCCTCAAAGACAACGTCGTCCATCTTGCTCCCGGTCTCGACGAGGGCACTCGCGAGAATTGTAAGACTTCCGCCTTCTCTGGTATTCCGGGCGGCACCAAAGAAGCGCTTCGGGCCGTACAGCGCAGTCGGATCAAGGCCGCCGGAAAGTGTCTTGCCGGACGGCGTGACCGTGAGATTATACGCTCGCGCAAGCCGTGTAATGGAATCAAGGAGAATAATGACATCCTCATTCTGCTCCACGAGACGTTTCGCGCGTTCGATGGTCATCTCCGCGACCCGCTTGTGGTGCTCCGGCAGTTCATCAAACGTCGAATAGATGACCTCGACATTTTCGCCCAGCACGGTTTCTTTCATATCCGTGACTTCCTCAGGGCGCTCATCAATAAGAAGAATAATCACATGCATGGAAGGTTCATTGGCGACGATTGCCTTTGCGATCTGCTTGAGCAGGGTCGTCTTGCCGGCCTTCGGCTGTGCGACGATCATCCCCCGCTGTCCCTTTCCGATCGGCGAGATGAGATCGACCATGCGCATCGCGAGCGGTCCTTCCTCTCTCTCAAGACGGATTCTCTCGTCCGGGAATATGGGGGTGAGCTTTTCAAAGACAGGTCTCCTCGTGAGCTCCATCGGAGACAGCCCGTTGACAGTGGAAAGAAAAGCCAGAGCCATGAATTTGTCACCGGGCTTATTGTACTTTCGGATGCCGGTGAGTACATCGCCCGTCCTGAGATGAAACCGATGAATCAGCGTAGCCGACACATATACGTCATTCTCACCCGGCAGATAGTTCTCACTGCGGATGAAACCATAGCCTTCCGGCATGATCTCAAGAATGCCGAGTGCATGTTCGTCCCTCACTTCATCCTGTTCGCCGTAGAGGTCCTTCCGTTCCGCCGGACGTTCCGGGTGTTCTGACTTTTCTGAGGACTGCCCGGTTTCTTTTTCCGGAACCTGTGCGGTCTCATCGCCTGTTTTCAATGTCTCGCGCTCTTCCGCGCTCTTTTCAGACTCCGCTCTGCCGGCTTTATGAGGCTCCGCATTTGCCGTCTGGCGTTTTCTGGCGGCCGTGCGGCTCGTCTTTGTGGGCGCTCGTTTCGCCTTTGGTTTTGCTTCCGGCTCTTTTTTCGCCTCATCCCTGACGGCCGTGTCCTTCAGCGCTTCTTCTTTTTCAGGCGCAGTCTGCGGTTCCTCTTTCTTTGAGCGGGATGCCGTCTCGCGCCTGGTCCTTTTTGCCTTTGGCTTTCTCTCGCGCTCTGCTTTCGGTTTCTCAGCTGAAGGTTCCGTCTCTGTCAAAGCGCCTTCTGCCGCCTTCATTTCCCGTGCGGAAGCGTCATTTTTTTCTGTTTCTGTCTGTTTCTTTTCTGAATCATTCTGATTCTGAGCGGCCCGTCTGTCCTGCTCCGCAAGAAGAATATCGATCAATTCGCTCTTGCGCGCCTTGGAAATCTTTTTGATTCCAAGAGACGCAGCAGTCTCGCGCAGACTTGCAAGAGACAGTGAACTGAGCTGTTCTCTGGTAATCGGCATATACACTCCTGATAGTAATCTTGTGAAATATGTGCTGTATCTGCAGTAATGTGATTAAATTGTCGGATTCGATCAATTAGAAGAATATTGGTCCTGACAAATGTTATGAAAACTCCCTTTCTAATTATATCGTCAGCCAAATGATTGTCAATCATTCAGAATTTCATATTTCTCTTCTTTCATACAATCCCGTCATTATGATAAAATAGCAATCATGAATACCGAAGCCGAGACATTATATAAACTGATTATCCTGTACATGCTGCGGGGCGTCCGCTTTCCGCTGAACAATTCGCATATCACGGATTTTCTGATTTCACACAACTACACGAATTTTTTCAAAGCGCAGGAGACACTCCACGCACTGGTCGAAGACCATCTGCTCGACGAGACAACTGTCCGGAACGCGACACAGTACCGGCTGACAGACGACGGGCGCTGCACGATTGACTCATTCCGCTACATGCTCCCGACGGCCATCCAGGAAGACGTCGACTCATATCTCAAGGACCACCAGTATGACTATCAGGCGGAAGTCGGCATCACGTCCGACTATTACAGGACAACGTCGGGCGACTACACGGTGCACTGCCGGATTCAGGAAGACGCTCAGACCATATTCGAACTAAGCCTCTCCGTCCCCGACAAGACAGAAGCCGAGCAGATGTCTTCCCGCTGGAGAGATGCGTCACAGGACATCTATTCCGATGTCATGCATCGGCTTCTGAAAGGCGGCGGGCAAAAAAACGATGAACTTAATAGCAACAGTTCAGAAGAAAATAACCCGGAAGAATCCTGATGAATTCTCCCGGGTTTTTTATATCACAGATTGTTTTCAATTTCTTCGAGAATCTGATCGCGCCCAAGACCGTTCTCGGCCGAGAACGGGATCAGCTTTTCTTCCGGAACAAGAGAAAATCCCCGCCGCAGCGCCTCAAGTCTCTTCTTCACTTCGCTTCTCTTCAGCTTGTCCATTTTCGTGGCAATAATCACCGGTCTGCGGCCTGCCGCCCGGATCCAGTCCAGCATCATGCGGTCGTTGTCCGAAGGCTCTCTTCTCACGTCCGTCAGCAGAAACACCTGTTTCAGCTGACGGGATGTGTTCAGATAGTTTTCTGTCATCCGGCTCCACTCCACCTGTGCTCTCTGGCCGGCCGAAGCATAACCGTAACCTGGCAGATCGACGAGCAGAAATGCGTCATTTATCAGGTAGTAATTGATGGTCTGAGTCTTTCCCGGCTTCTGCGAAACACGGGCATAGGACTTGCGTTTCATGAGGCAGTTGATCAGAGACGACTTTCCCACGTTGCTCTTGCCGGCAAAGGCGAATTCCGGAAACGGATTATCCGGAATCCGGCTGGTCGGCCCGATGACCGTCGCGAGATTGACGGATTTCACTTCGATCATGTCATTCCTTTCCGTCGTCAGCCAGGGCTTCTTTCAACACTTCTTCCAGGGTGCTGACGTAAACGATCTCCATGCCGCGCGTGATTTCCGCGTCGAGTTCTTCGATGGCCGGTCTGTTTTCCCGCGAGACAATCACCTTGTGCATTCCTGCGGACTGCGCCGCGAGGAGCTTTTCCTTCAGACCGCCGACCGGAAGCACCTTTCCCCGGAGTGTGATCTCACCTGTCATAGCCACATCTTTGCGTACTCTGCGCCCTGTGATGGCAGAATAGAAAGCCGTCGCGAGCGTGATGCCGGCACTCGGGCCGTCTTTTTTCACGGCGCCTTCCGGAACATGAAGATGGAACTGGTGATTCTCAAAATAGTCCGGATCCTTTCCGGATATCGAGCGCACATAACTCAACGCGATCTGAGCGGATTCCTTCATCACATCGCCGAGCTGTCCTGTCATGACGAGCCCGGGCTTGCCTTCGAGGACGAGCACTTCGATTTCAAGCGTCGTTCCGCCTACCTGTGTCCAGGCGAGGCCGTTGACGGAACCGACGGCGTCTTCTGTCTGTGCGAGCGGCTTTTCAAATTTGCGCCGTCCCAGATATTTCGCGACATTGCGCTCCGTGACCGTCACCCGGTCAGAAGCTATCGTTCCGTCTTTGTACAGATTCTTCACACAGATACGGCAGATCTTTGCGATCTCACGCTCAAGCTGTCTCACACCCGCCTCGGCTGTATACCCCTCGGCTATGAGTCTGACAGCGTTGTCGGAAAATTTAAGCTGACCGTCCGCAAGTCCGTTTTTCTTCACCTGCTTCGGGACCAGATGTTCCTGTGCGATGTGCAGTTTTTCGTTGGACGTATATCCGGACAGCGTGATGATCTCCATGCGGTCCTGCAGCGGCTGGCTGACCGTACTGAGGTCATTTGCCGTACAGATGAACAGCACATTGGAGAGGTCTGTCTCCATGTCAATATAGTGATCGACAAAATGCCGGTTCTGCTCTCCGTCGAGGACCTCCAGCAGTGCTGCCTGAGGATCCCCCTGGAAACCGTCGCCTCCGACTTTGTCAATTTCGTCCAGAAGCATCAGCGGATTGTTGACTCCGGCTGTCCTGAGTCCGGCGGCGATCCGCCCCGGCAGTGCGCCGACATATGTTCTGCGGTGGCCGCGGATTTCCGCTTCATCGTGAACGCCACCCAGCGCCACCCGGATGTACGGAATGCCGAGTGCGGACGCCACCGAGTGTGCGATGGAAGTCTTGCCGGTTCCCGGCGGGCCCACAAGACACAGAATCGGCGCGTCTCCTTTTTTGCCGCGGGTCGCGATGCGCACGCTGAGAGCCTCGATGATGCGCTCTTTCACCTCGTTCAGACCGTAGTGATCGCGGTCGAGCACTTTTCTGGCGCCCTCGAGATCCATGTTGACTTCCGCTGACTTGTCCCACGGCATCGCGATCAGCGTCTCAATATATGCGCGGCTCATGCTGGCATCCGGCGATCCCGGCTGAAGGACTTTGAAGCGCTGAATTTCCCGGCGGATCTGTTTCTTAACTTCATCAGAGGCGGTCAGCGCGTCCACCTTCTTCAGAAATTCATCCGCCTCGGACTCCGGCGTAAGGTCTCCCAGTTCCTGTCCGATAATCCGCATCTCTTCTCTCAGGACATAATCCCGCTGATTTTTGTCCAGACTCGTGTGAACTTTGGAGACGAGATCCGCGCGGATTTTGGCGATCTGCGCCGATTTCTTGAGAAATGTAACGACAAACGTGAATTGCTCATCGACATTCGTGAGCTTCAGGAAGTTCTGTCTGTCCTCATTGTCCGTGGCGAAATGGCTGATAATATTTGCCATGACCGCCTGCAGGCTATTCCCCGACGCCGCAACGCTAAAGCGTTTCATGGCGTCCGGCGGAAGGCCCGGAAGATTCTTGACGAGCATTTCCAGGTCATCGCGCAGCTCTGCTTCCATGGCTTTTTTTGTCAGAAGATCCGGGTCAGGCAGATCATCCTGCACAAAAACATCTCCCTGCAGGCCGTCATTGCCGCTGCGGATGCCGGTCAGAATTCCTCTGTGCTTTCCTTCCAGGGTGACCTGCCAGGAAACAGGATCAGCCATGCGGCTTTCTTTGATTTCGGCAATGGTGCCGTTCGGATATAGCGACTGATAATCATGAGGCGGCATGTCTGGCGTGGCGTCTTTCCGGCGGCAGACGGCAAATACTTCCATCTCGCCGTGATTCTGAAGCCATTTCAACACTGCCGTGTTTTCCGGATGCCTGAATGTAAAAGATATGACCGCGTATGGGAGCGCGGTCATATCGTCAAGCACCAGAACAGGTAATTTCACTTGTTCCATATTCTTTCCTTAGTAGGTATGTTTACTCCGCCTTCTTCACAATCACGTCTTCCTTGTCCAGGGAGTCGTTCTTGTATTCAATAACCGGAGGTGTCTCCTTGTCGACTGCCTGTTTTGTGATGATTACTTTCTTGATGTTTTCGTCGGAAGGAATGCTGTACATGATATCGTTCATGACAGACTCGAGAATGGAACGCAGACCTCTGGCTCCTGTTTTTCTCTCGAAGCTCTTGTGCGCAACTTCTCTGATGGCATCCGGTGTGAACTCCAGATCGACATTGTCAAGTGAGAACAAAGCCTTGAACTGCTTGACAATAGCATTCTTGGGCTCCGTCAGAATCCGCACCAGCGACTCTTCATCAAGAGAGTCAAGAGCCACGACAACCGGCAGACGTCCGACAAATTCAGGGATCAGACCGAACTTGATGAGATCCTGCGGAAGCACCTCGTGGAACAGCTCACCGACGCTCTTCTTCTGCTTTTCATGGAGGACAGAGTTGAAACCGATTGTGGACTGATCCATTCTGTGCTCAATGATCTGATCGAGGCCGTCAAATGCGCCGCCGCAGATGAACAGAATGTTGGTCGTGTCGATTTCGATCATCTCCTGCTGCGGATGTTTGCGGCCGCCCTGTGGCGGAACAGACGCCCTCGTGCCCTCGAGAATCTTCAGGAGAGCCTGCTGTACGCCCTCACCGGAAACATCGCGGGTGATGGAGAGATTCTCCGACTTCTTCGTGATCTTATCGATCTCATCGATGTAGATAATGCCGTACTGCGCTTTCTCCACATCGTAATCGGCCGCCTGAATCAATTTGAGGAGAATGTTCTCCACGTCCTCGCCGACATATCCGGCTTCCGTCAGCGTCGTCGCGTCCGCGATGGCAAATGGGACATTAAGCATCCTCGCAAGATTCTGCGCCAGGAATGTTTTGCCGGATCCGGTCGGTCCGAGCATGAGAATATTGCTCTTCTGAAGCTCAACGTCAAGTTTTCGGCCTGACAGAATTCTCTTGTAATGGTTATAGACAGCAACGGCCAGTACCTTTTTCGCCTCGTCCTGGCCGATCACATACTGATCCAGAAACTCTTTAATCTCCTTCGGTTTGCGAAGGCGGATGTCCATATCTTCAATTGCATCCTCAGTATCGGTCTCGAATTCCTCTGTAAGAATATCATTGCAGAGCGCTACGCATTCATCGCAGATATAGACACCGTTCGGGCCGGAAATCAGCTTTCTGACCTGATCCTGTGTCTTTCCGCAGAATGAGCAGCGGATTTTTCCGTCAAAAGATCTTTGTGCCATAATTCTCCTGACATACTGTCAAAGAAAGCGGGGAGCCCGACTTATCTGATTCAGGCCGCCCGCCGGTTAAATTGTTATCTCTTCTCTACGACGTTGTCTATCAGGCCGTATTCCTTTGCCTGCTGGGCAGTCATATAGTTGTCGCGCTCCGTATCCTCGTTGATCTGTTCGATCGGTTTTCCGGTATTAGCCGCAAGGATCCGGTTCAGGCGTTCTCTTGTCTCCTCAATATTCTTGGCGACGATCCGGATATCGGTTTCCTTGCCCTGGACACCGCCGGAAGGCTGGTGAATCATGATCTCGGAATTCGGGAGAGCAAGGCGCTTGCCCTTTGTTCCGCCGGCGAGGAGGAACGCGCCCATGCTCGCCGCAAGACCGACGCAGATCGTCGACACGTCGCATTTGATATACTGCATCGTATCATAAATTGCGAAGCCGGCTGTGACGGAACCGCCCGGGCTGTTGATATAAAGAGAAATATCCTTGTCCGGGTCCTCCGCTTCCAGGAACAGCAGCTCGGCGACGATTACGCTCGCGCTGGAGTCGTTGACCTCACCGTCAAGAAAAATAATTCTGTCCTTCAGAAGTCTGGAGTAGATATCATACGATCTCTCACCGCGGCTTGTGTTTTCAACTACATATGGAATCAAACTCAAAATTGCACCTCCTGATTCCGAAAGAAGATTTTCACGCGTTACTGCTTGTCTTCGGCCTTATCCGCTTCCGTTTCGTCAGCTTTGTCAGTGTCTTCGGCTTTCTTCTCTGTCTCAACCGCGTTGTCGACGACGAACTTGATCGCCTTATCGATCGCGATGTCAGCCTTCATCTGATCTTTCTCGGCATCGCCCATCATGGAGCGTACCTTTTCGATGTCCATCTTGTAGGCTTCCGCAACCTTCTTCAGCTCTTCTTCAAGATCCTCGTCAGTCGCTTCGATATTTTCAGCCTTAGCGATTGCCTCGAGGCAGAGACTGTTCTTGATTCTCTTCTCAGCATCCGGGCGGAACTGCTCAAGGAGCTTGTCCGGTGTCAGTCCTGTGTACTTATAGTACTGGTCGATCGAAATTCCCTGCTGAGAAAGTCTCTGTGCGAAATCATCGGCCATTCTCTCGCACTGTGTGTCGATCATGGCCTTCGGAATATCCATCTTTGCATCAGCCGTGATCTTTTCCATTGCCTGCGTCTCTTTATTGCTGCGGGCTGCATCTTCCTTGCGCTTTTTGATCTGCTCTCTGAGATCCTTCTTGTAATCCTCAAGTGTATCAAAATCCGAAACGTCGCTGGCGAACTCGTCCGTGAGCTCCGGAAGCTGCTTCTCGGTGATCTTCTTGACTGTCACTTTGAACACGGCAGGCTTGCCCTTGAGTTCCTCTGCGTGATAATCCTCCGGGAACGTCACATTGATATCCTTCTCAGTGCCGATCTCCATGCCGATCATCTGATCTTCAAAGCCCGGAATGAAAGAATGAGAGCCGATGGTAAGCGGATAATCCGTTCCTTTTCCGCCTTCGAATTCCTTGCCGTCTACGAATCCGTCAAAATCGATAACCGTCTCATCGCCGTCTTTGACTGTGCGGTCCGTTACTTCAACTTTTCTCGCGTTCTGCTCCTGAACTTTCTTCAGCTCATCCTCGACGTCCTGATCAGTCGCCTCTGTGTCCTGCTTGTCGACCTCAACGCCCTTATACTGGCCCAGTTCAACTTCCGGGCGCACGGCAACCTCAGCCGAGAAAATGAACGGCTTGCCGACCTCAAGCTGTGTGGCAGAGATCTTCGGGCGGGAAACAATGTCGAGCTTGCTCTCTTCTGCGGCCTTGGAGTACTCCTGCGGAATAACCTCGTTGGCTGCGCCCTCATAGAATACATCCTCACCGTACAGCTTCTCGATCAGCTTGCGCGGTGCTTTGCCGCGGCGGAAACCCGGAACATTGATCCGGGATTTTTCTCTATTATATGCTTTATTGAGACCCTTCTCGAACTCCTCGTCCGATACTTCGATCACAAGCTTAACTACATTTTTCTCGTCTGTGTTCTCAACCTTGAAACTCATCGTTTCCGAATCCTCCTTACAATCCCGTGTATGCGGGATCTTTCATCGTTCTCAGGTTCTGTCTGAGAACATACTTTGCGATTATAGCACAGGGGTTCCTGAAAATCTATATATATTTTATTAAGTATGATTTGCGAATTCCGGTTTCTGCCGTTCTTCACCTCATTCTGCGTAATTGATCAGCATATCCCGGATGTCATAGTTGCGCTCGATATCGGTGCTGGCGTTGGCCGCTACGCAGATATAGTGATGACCGTTCTTTATATACATGACAACAATATCATGGCCGCTCTCGGTGTATCCGGTCTTTCCCGCGACATATGTCACATCGTCCGGCATGCCGTCTGTGGCCGACATCGTCTCATAAGCGCCGCTGGTGAACGAAAGCCCTTCCGAATGTTTGCTCATAGCCTGCGTCGTATACGTGCGCGTCGTCAGAATTTCCTCGCAGAGACTGTTGTGCATCGCATACTGGAAAAGTCTCGCAATGTCCTCCGGCGTGGAATAAAGATCCGGATCGTCGAGTCCGTACGGGTTCGTGAAATGAGAATTTGTCATGCCGATCCGCTGAGCGGTCGCGTTCATCTCTTCCATGAATTCTTCTTCCGAAGAAAAGAAAGTCTCGATCAGTCCCTGAACCGCGTCAGCGCCGGATGGCAGAATCATGCCGTACAGCATATCTGTTGCGGTGGCTGTCTCGCCCGACAGGAATCCCGCCAGCGACGCGTTCAGACTCGTCACCAGATACTGAAGCTTATCGACATCAAAAGTATACGTTCTGGACTCCCAGTCTTCGGGCAGGTTCTCGACGATTGTCACAAGCGTCAGAACTTTTGTCATCGAGGCCGGGCGGATTTTTGTCTGATACAGTTCCGTTCCGCTCTCGCCGGCCGTTCCGTCCGCCGCGACAATCTTGCAGGCGTCCGCATCAATCAGAATATCAGCTGCCGATCGCATACCCGTCATCTCTACGTAATCATCTGCCTCGACGGATTGCTTCAGTTTGATCACAGAGACACTGTCGTAGACTTCCTGATCTCCGGCCGATGCCTGAATTTCCGCCTTGGCCTGTGATACACGCGACATCCGCGCCAGCGCCGGATAAGCGCCGGCAATCAGCACAACCGCCAGAATCGCTGCCAGAATAAAAATGACTGTCACGCGGGAATGTGAATATCTTCTGCCTTTATGATACCGTCTGTTCCTGCGCACCTGTTGCCGGCCTGCCTGCTCACTGCTGCGTTTCATGAATTTTTCTCTCCCTAATCGATGTCATTTGTCAAGGTACTGGCACGCAAGTCCCATTTCGTGTGCCTGTTCTTCGCCCTGCGTATTGCGGATGATTTCCAGAGCAAGATCGATCGCACAGCCCATCCCCCGGGCTGTGATGATATGGCCGTCCGTCACAACGCGCACCGGACTGTGCTGGACATTCGCGTCCAGCAGTTCATCCTCGTAGCCGGGGTACGCGATGGCTTTCTTTCCGGCCAGAATTCTCAGGCGGCCGAGAACCGACGGAGCCGCGCAGATCGCCGCGATCCATCCGCCGCTCTCCGCGTGCTTCACCAGAAGATCGAGCAGCGCCCTGTCGCCGTAATAATGCGAAGTGCCCGGACCACCCGGCAGAAACAGCATGTCCTTCGTGCTGATTTTTTCGAAATCTATATCTTCATACAATGCATCCGCCCGGATATGAACGTCCTGAGCGCTCACCAGATCCAGGCTCCCCGTAATACTCACCATCGTTGTCTCAATTTTTGCCCGGCGCAGAACGTCGACCACAGCCAGCGCTTCGACCGTCTCAAAACCGTCTGTCATAAATGCATAAACCTTCATGTCGTCTCCTCTCTGCTCCACAGATAACAGTATGCCTGCGTTCTCGCCGCAAACCTCTCGTTCTTCAGGAGCTCTCTTACCTGGGCCTTCGTGTACCATCCGGCTTCGATCTCTTCCAGTGAGCTCGTACTCCTGGCAAATGTGCCCTCTGCCTTTCCGATCACGACTGCATTTGTCTCATTGGCAAAACCGATGGCGCTGTACGAGTCCTTCAGCTTGTCATCGATCTGAATCAGCCGCAGTCCCGTCTCCTCGCGGAGTTCTCTGGCCGCCGCAATCTCAGGCGTCTCTCCTGCGTCAATCAGTCCGGCCGGAAAATTATAGATATACGCATCCACAGAAAGCCGGAATTCCCGATTTAGCAGAATATGCATTCCCGACCTGTCCGTCACAATGATTACAACACCGTCGGGCTTTGGATTGCGGATTTCTTCTTCCGTCTTCATGTTTTTCTGGCGGCTGATGATCTCATATGTCTTCTGCTGGTCATCGGCCGTCGTATAATACAGATCGTACCGGCTGATGAACTTGCCTTCATCGACCTTTTTTATGCCGTCGAATTTCATAGGTACTGCTTTCCTTTCTTGTTTGGAACCGCTGGTTCCCAATCTTTTTTATTATAACAACCTGACAAAGCACTTTAAAGCGACAAGAAAGAGAGACAGTGACAAAACTGTCTCTCTTTCGTATTAATCTCATCAGGCTGTCTTTCTTTCATTATCAGATTCCGGATGGACGCCGCACTCATACTGGTTTTACCGGTCAGCTTACCCTGATGCGGACCGTGCAGACCTCAAACGAATGCATTGTCAGAGAAAATGTGCCCTTTTCAGACGGGATTTCCTGCTGGATGTTCTCCAGCATATCCGTCTTAAACACCGGCCCTTCCCACGGAGTTTTAACCATCACCCGGCACGGGCATCTCTTCGATTCATACAGTCGGATAATGATATCTCCGCTCCCGTCTTCTGCGGTCTTCAGCGTATCTGCGATGACATTCTCTCTGTCCGTCTGAATCAGTGAAAAGCATCCTTTCTCACTGGCAATCTTTCCCTCTGTGATCTCAGGCGGCACATTCAGTTCGTAGCCTCTCCTGACGACATCACAGGAAGCAAACGGACCCGTCCAGGCTGTAAATCCATAGGTAAAACTCTGCGGCCCGTTGTCCGCGCGCATTTCCGGTGCCGCCGCTGCGCGGAGAAGCGTCAGTTCCAGGGCATTTTCAGTCATGCTGATGCCATACTTGCAGTCATTGAGCACCGCTGCCCCGTGGGATCCGTCCGCCAGGGCGCTGTAGCGATGGTTGCAGACCTCGTAGCGGTCGCGGTCATACAGCCTTGATTTATGCGCAGGCCGTTTCACATAGCCATACTGCATCTCGTTATACCCTTCCGTCTCATAAACCGTGACCGGAAAGCTCACTTTGAGAAGCCTGTGCAGCTCGCTCCAATTTACTTCCGTCTCAAATTTCAGAACAGGGCTGCCCGCCTCCAGCCGTATGCGCTGTCTGATCTCAGAGTTTCCGATTTTTCCGGTCATCAGCAGACAGGCGGTGAGACTGTCTTCTTCTTCGCCCGCCTTTATCCGGATCGATGCGTCCGTCAGGCCGGGGAGTTCCTGCAGTCTGTAATTTGAGTCGATGTCCCAGGCGTCAAAGAGTCTCGGAACATCCTTGAAGAAAAGAAAACGGTTCATCGGCGCGGCGGCAAACTCTGTGCCGGTTTCTTTCAGAACATAGCTTTGAATTTCGCCGGCGTCTTTTTCCCCTGTCAGAACTACAACCCGCACTTTTTCATTTTCCAGCAGGATCGTGCCATCTCCCTGAATCTGAGCCCGGACTTTCCTCCCGGCCATGACACGCCTTTCGGACGGAAACAGTGTCTCGGCGCCAAAAGGCGGGAGCTTTGCGCTCACATATACATTTCCGTCCTGAAGTGCAGCCGGATAATATGTCCCATCCGGTCCTTCTGCGCCATTGCTGAACCTCTTCGGCAGTCGGACGAGCGCATTTCTCTCAAATCCCAGTGAATTCCATACTGTCACAGCGCCGGTCGGGTTTTCTTCGCAGAGCATGGATTTCTGACAAATGGCAGCACCGGCCTCTGCTTTCTGAATCACAGCCTTCACGCGGGCATCGGCTTCTTTGTAGACTCTTTCGATCCCGGATCCCGGCAGAATGTCGTGGAACTGATGGAGCAGGAGCTCTTTCCAGAGAGATTCTGTGTCCGGAAGCATCTCCTTTTCGCTGCCATTTCCTGACAGTGAAGCAGCCGCTTTCCAGAGTTCCAGATTGTGGAGCGCGAATTCCGCTCTGCGGTTATTCTTCTTTGTCTTCGCCTGAGTGGTATACGTTCCCCTGTGTGCCTGAAAATACAGCTCTCCGACATAGGTGTTTACCGGACCGCCCTCATTTTTCATGTCCTCAAAGAACTCGAGCGGCGATGCCATTCTGACTTTCGGCATGCCTTCCAGATCCTTTTCTCTCTCGCAGAACTCTATATAATCTCTCGCAGGTCCGCCGCCTCCGTCGCCGTACCCGAACGGCATCAGAAAAGCATCCAGATCCTGCACCTGTCTTCTCTTCCTCCACGTCTCACAGACCGCAGCCGGGTCTGTTTTATAATTATAATCCGTCGGGAGAAATGCCGTGACACGGCTCCCGTCGGTGCCCTCCCACGTGAAATAATGATACGGAAACTCTTCCGCGTCGTTGTACGTCCAGAAAATCTTCTGCGTCACAAGATAATCTACGCCGCAGCCTTTCAGAATCTGAGGCAGAGATCCCGTATACCCGAAGCTGTCCGGCAGCCACAGTATGCGGCTGTCTGTTCCGAATTCTTTCCTGAAATAAGCTTTGCCGTACAGGCACTGGCGTATCAGGGATTCTCCGGACGGCATGTTGGTGTCCGGCTCGACCCACATCGCGCCTTCCGGAATCCATCTGCCTTCTTTGACAGCTTCTTTAATGCGCTCAAATAATTCCGGATAGTATTTTCTGCACATCTCATACGCAGCCGGCTGACTCTGAATATACTTATAATCCGGATACTCATCCAGCAGGCGCAGCTGCGCCGCAAATGTTCTCGCCGTCTTGCGATAGGTCTCAGCCATCGGCCACAGCCAGGCGAGATCAAGATGCGCATGCCCGATCGCATAAAAGACAGGCGCCGTAGATCCGTTCTTTGCGGCAAGCGATTCCCGCAGCACTTTCCGCCCTTCAAGATACGATTTTGTCCTGTCTTCCCCCGGCTGCTCAAAGTCCACGGCGAGTGTGAATCTTTCAAGCGCCCTGGCTATTTTCGCCGCGCGCAGAGATGTCGGATCCAGGACATCCATCAGTGAGCTGAGCGTCCTGACATCCATGAGCAGCTGATAGGCTTCCTCATGGAAAATGCCAAAGGTGCATTCACCCAGTGTGCGCCGGCTGCCTTCTTTCAGAGGATCCTGATACGATCCCGGCAGGACCGGTCCCGTCGCGCATCCTCCTTCAGGGCATTCCGGATAATAATGTCCCGCATAGGTCTCAAAAAGAAGATCGTATTCCTCGCCGCCTCTTGCGCAGGAAGTCAGAATATTGTCCTCATAGTAGTGCATCGGATTGGAAAGCCAGTCTGCGCGGTACGTTCCAAAAGCTCTGTCGTTTATAAACAGAGTGCTCTCCCCGCCGGGCGCCAGTCTGAGAACAACTTTCTTTCCGGCCGCGCGCTCCGGGATGCGGATTTTTCCGCAAAACCAGCCGTATTCCCAGGTCTTTCCCCACGTGAATCCCGGTTCCACCGGGCGGAACTCTCTTTGCCGGGCTTCCATGGGAGAGAGATATTCACTTGTCTCAAAGAATTCCAGTGAGATAACCTCAAGCGGCTCATAGATATCGTCTTCCAGCGTTCTGATCCAGTGATTCAGACGGCCGCGCCATTCAGAACTCATGACCTTCATAGAAATGCCTTTCTTTGTCACACTGTTGTCTTCTGCAAAGACAACGATATTATTGAAAGGTATTAAAACAAAGACTGTAGGCAGTCCGGACAGACGCCTACAGTATTACAGACAAATTTTTTATTTTATTCACTCTTCAACGTCTTCGTCTTCAAAATCATCTTCATCGTCCAGATAATCCGGAGAGAAATACTTGTAAAGGACAAAGATCAGAATTCCGACGCCTGCTGCACAGAGGAGCACAATAAGGCAGATCTTAAGAGCCTTCTTGAACTCTTCATCCTCCAGCTCTTCTTTCTTGGTCTTCAGCATCGTAATCAGCTCCTGAATCTTCTCTGTATCCATAATGGCAGACCTCCTTAAATTATATTCATATCACACGCGGATGTTTTGCTGCCTGTATCATACCACATTTCCACACAGGCTTCCAACACAAATGCACAGGCTTGCCGTCAGCTTTTGCGGCTGAACGGCAGCACTCAGATTTTCTGCAGTTTCGCAAATCCGGCCATCATTTTCCGGGTCCCGGCTTCGTCAAAATCAACCGTGACCATGTAGTCGCGCGGCGTGTCCTCGATGGCCCGGACTGTGCCCTCGCCGAATCTGGCGTGACGCACCCTGTCACCCGGAGCGTATCCGGGGCCGTTTTTACTCTTTTTATAAGCGGTCAGTTCCGCCGGATCCCGGCCAAAGGCCGGTTTCGGGGATGTTCTGCCTGTGGTTTCCGCACTTCCGCTGCCTGACGCGCCCGTCTTGCCTTCCTGAAGATCTCTCAGACGCTTTTCAAAGGAAACACCGACACCGCTGCTCTGATACGGCTCTTTCAGGGGCGTCGCGTACATTTTCAGGAGCCGGCTCCCGGTCTTCTTTCCGATGGTCATACCGTCATCGGAGTCAGAAGCGTTTCGGCGGGGCGCGCGCGGTGTCCGTCTTGCCGCCGCACTCTCATACAGATCCGGATCATCCCACGAATCGCTCTTGTCGTCCAGAACCATCAGTTTTTTCGGGATTTCCTTCAGGAATCTTGAAATCTCGTTGTAATGCGTCTCTCCGCGGAGCATGCGCATCTTCGCGGCAGAAAGGAACAGAAGTTTTTTCGCACGGGTGATGCCCACATAGCAAAGCCTGCGCTCCTCTTCAACAGCCTTCGAGTCATCGCTTACAATCGACATATAGCTCGGGAAAAGCCCCTCTTCCATGCCGGTGATGAAAACGCACGGAAATTCAAGTCCCTTTGCGCTGTGCAGCGTCATCATCGTGACCGTCGGCTGCGTCTCGTCGAGCTGATCGATATCCGCAACCAGTGAGACCTCCTGAAGGAATCCGGAGAGCGACGGGTCCGAATTCTCTCCGTCATACACCGCCGCCTTGGTCACAAGTTCATTCAGATTCTCTTTGCGGCTTTCATATTCCTCTTTGGTCTCATTCTCCTGCACGGCAGTCAGATAACCGCTGCGGGTGATTACCTCATCGACAGTGTCGCGGACCGAATGACCGGCAGCGTAACTGTCAATATCTTCCATCATCCGGACGAACTCCTCAGTCCGGCCGGCAGTTCTCGAGGAGATGCCCGGAATTTCTCTCGCTTTCCTGAGAGCTTCCCAGAATGTCATCGCACCGGATGCCGCATACCCGCTGATTTTATCGAGTGTTACTTCGCCGATGCCCCGCCTCGGGACATTGATGATCCTCCGGATTGACTGTTCATCATCCGGATTGTCGAGCGCCTTGAGATAAGCCAGAATGTCTTTGACTTCCCGGCGCGCATAGAAATTTACGCCGCCGAAAATCCGGTACGGAATGCCCGATTCAACAAACCGTTCCTCCAGTGCGCGGGACTGCGCGTTCGTCCGGTAAAGTATCGCAATGTCGCTGTAAGCCCAGCCGTCTGAAATCAGCCCTCTGATCTGACTTGCAATTCCGCCCGCCTCGGCCCGGCCATCCTGGTAAATTGTCAGGTGAATCTTGTCACCCCTGGCGTTTTCGGTCCAGAGCTTTTTCGGTTTGCGCTCCTTGTTGTTTGCGATCACGGCGTTGGCCGCGTCGAGGATCGTCTGCGTGGAGCGGTAGTTCTGCTCAAGCCGTATGACCACGGCGCCCGGATACGTCTTCTCAAAGTTCAGAATATTGTAAATGTTGGCCCCGCGGAACCGGTAAATCGACTGATCATCATCGCCGACAACGCAGAGATTCTTATACCGGCCGGCGAGCAGACTGATCAGCCGGAACTGCGAGGTATTCGTGTCCTGATACTCATCGACCATGATGTACTGAAAGCGGTTCTGATAACTCTCGAGAACTTCAGGCTCCCGGTTAAACAGCTCAACCGTCTTGAAAATCAGATCGTCAAAGTCCATCGCGTTGTTCTTTTTCAGCTGATTTTCATACTCGGCATAAACCGCGGCAATCTTCCGCTGCTGAAAGTCCGAGCCGGCCATGTTCGCATATTCCTGCGGGCCCATCAGCTCATCCTTTGCGCGTGACATCTCCCGCATGATCGTCTTTTCGTTCAGCTTTTTTGTGTCGATCTGCAGACGCTTGCAGATTTCCCGCAGGCAGGCTTTCTGATCATCCGTGTCGTAAATGGAAAAACTGGACGTGTAGCCCAGACGGCTCCCATACGCGCGCAGAATCCGCACGCAGGCAGAATGAAACGTGCTCACCCATACTCTGCCCGCCTCCGGTCCGACGGCGGCGTCAACCCTGTCCCGCATCTCTCCGGCCGCCTTATTGGTAAAGGTGATGGCCAGGATATGATACGGATCGATGCCGCAGGACTCAATCAGGTAGGCAATCCGACAGGTGAGCACTCTTGTCTTGCCGGACCCGGCTCCCGCAAGCAGGAGCACAGGCCCTTCCGTTGCGCGGACAGCCTTTCTCTGCATTTCATTCAGTTTTGAAAGGTTCATTTTATTGCTTCATTTCCTCAAAATTCTTGTCGTTCTTTTGTGCGTCATTCCGGAAGCTTCGCGCCGCAGTTCGGGCAGAACTTCTGGCCGGGCGTCACCGGTTTTCCGCAGTTCGGGCAGAAATGCACGCCTCCCGCGGCGTCTGTGTTTGCGGAAGCAGCTGCATCCGGCGCTTTCTGTTGTCCGGCAGAGCCCTGCCCGTTTCCGGAATTCATGACCTGCTTTGCGGCCTGCATGCCGAAAGCGGCCTGCACCATGGCTCCCGCCACGCCGGAATCACCCGGTTTGGACATACTGTCCGCCGCCGCCACGCGCGTATAGCGGTCCATATCGCCGACCATCGCCTGTCCGGCGGCTTTCTCCTGCATTCTCGCTACCTCTTCCGGATACGTAAACGACGAACAGGTGAAAGACTCACAGTTGAGACCGAGCGGATTCAGCTCCTGATTCAGATCGTCCCGGATTCCCCGGCTGATCTCGATGGAATTGGCCTGAAGATTGAACATATCCTTGCCCTCGGACACAATCCACTTGAGCAGCAGCGAATCCAGAACGCCGCCCACGCGCTCGCTCACGTCGTCAATCGTGAAATACTGCCGGATGCCGGCGACTTTATCGATCAGCTTCATGCAGTCGCTCACCCGGATCACATAATTTCCGAATCCCCGGATCGGCATGCCGCCCGGGAGCCCCTGCGCCGGGATGGATATCGGATTCTTCGTGCCCCATTTGCAGGTGATATCCTTTGTGTTCACGAAGAGAACTTCTACGCGCAGCCCCGAATTAAAACCGAACCGGAACCCTTTCAGAGTCGACAGAAACGGAATGATATCCGACTCGACGTCGTACGCGCCTTCCTTCTGGAAGATGCCTTCCACGCTGCCGTTCTGCATGAAGATCGCATCCTGTCCGGCCCGCAGGATAAGTCTCGATCCCTTTTTAATCTCATCATTGTCCCACTTCCAGAAAATATCGCCCTCACGGAACTGATTCCACTCGATGACATCTGGCAATTGTTTTCCAAACATACGAATTTTCCTTTCTGGCTCAAACAATTTTCTTACCCTGATTATACACGCAACCCATGACAAATGTCGAACAGTTGCTTCATCTTTACACGTGGTTTTTAATACTATATACTGTCACTGTTGAAGCAGACACATTTGTCATGAGGGTAAACTTATGAATAATGAAGAATATATGAAAAAGGCTCTGGATCAGATCGGAAAAAATCAGGCGATTGCGCCGGGCGACGTTCCTGACATACCGCTCTACATGGATCAGGTTCTGACGCTGATGGACCGGTACTTTCCGCAGGAGAACAAGGAACACGCGTTCACGAAGACGATGATCAACAACTACGTGAAGAGCGGACTCCTGCCGCCCCCGGACAAGAAAAAATATTCCCCGGAGCACATCTACAAACTCTTTATCATCTATTACATGAAGAGTATCCTGAAAATCGACGAAATCAGCACCGTGCTGAAGCCGGCCGCAAACCAGACGGCCGCCCGGAAAAAGAATTCTGATATTCTGACCTATTATAAAGAACTCTGGCAGGTTGCCGGGAAACACATGGATGATTTCACAAAGTCACTGGAAGCCGCCCGTGAAGAGGCGGACGCTTCATTTGCCGACGAGAAAAACGAGAGCCGCCGCAGCGATCTTCAGTTTTCTCTCTTTATCTCGCTGCTGAGCCTTGATGCCTGGCTGCGCAAGACAGCTGCCGAGACGATGATTTCCGAGTACCATCAGCAGAAACTCGAGGAAGAAAAAACAAAAAGCGGGCGCGGCGCAAAACCCCGTTCAAAGTAATGAACACAGGGTCTTTGACCGCACCGGCTTATCCACGGTTCTTAAGATGCGCGGCAGCCGCTTTCCAAAAGCGGCATGCAAAGTCACTCCAGCTTCATCCGTTTGAATACCAAATCGTACCCGTCATTTCCGTAATTGAGGGACCGGTTGACGCGGCTGATCGTGGCCGTCGAAGCGCCGGTCTCTTTCGCTATGTCAAGATACGTCTTGTGTTCCCGCAGCATCTTCGCAACTTCGAGCCGCTGCGAGAGCGAGAGAAGTTCGTTGATCGTGCACAAATCTTCGAAAAAGGCAAAGCACTCTTTTTCATCCTTGAGCTCAAGGACAGCCCGGAACAGCTGACGGACCTCCTCGGTATTTATCTTTTCATTCAATTCAGAATTCCTCCCGAATAAACATTGATAACCGAATTTTAACACTTTGCAATATTAAAGTAAAGAAGCGGAGAGGCGAATTCTGCATGTTTTCGGCGTTTCTTAAATCTGCCGGTCAGTTTTCCCTTGCGCTGCGGATTCTCTCCTGCAGTTTTTCGCGGCCGGAGTCGATTTTCAGCATAGCGTTGTACCTGTCAAATGTATCTGAGCCCTCCGTCTCAAGGAACCACAGACTGTAATACCCGGCGGCCAGCTCTGTCACAAAAAGAATCATCTCCGGCCCCGGAACTCCTGCCGGCGAAAAATGCTTTTCGAGGAAATCAAACGCACAGGCCAGTCTTTTCCCGGCTTCTTCAGTCGCTTCCTCCCTCTCCTGTGTGACCTGCAGAAAATTTTTTCTCAGGAATTCAAACTGTTCTGCCGGGCTGTCAAATGTCTGTCCGGCCAGCTGCCCGTTCCAGTCGTCGAGAAGCGTCAGCGCCTGATCGCCGGCCGTCTCTTCTTCACGGCTCAGACCAGCCGCCAGATTTGACTTTCGGAATGAATCCGCCTCTTCTCTCACGATCTTTGCAAAAGCACCGGTGTCATCCGCTTTCTGCACTTTCTTAAGAACCCGGAACAGAGTGTCTGTCTTCCGGTCGGCAATCCAGGCTTCCGTGAACGAACGATGCAGACCGGAAAGCAGCATGGACACAATGCTGATGCGCTCGTCAAACGGCGCCTCGTCCACGCGCGCATCGACCTGCGGCGACTGTTTTCCGCGGAGAATATCCGAGACATTGTATCGTTCCTCATATTTGCGGTACAGGGTCAGAAAATTGGCAAAATCCTCAGCGATGACGGGATCCTGCAGATATTCCCCGATCACTTCGTCGTCGACCTCAAGTCCCGTCTTCTCATACGCTTTCATGAGCTCGGACAGATCTTCCCAGCCCCTGGCTGTCACAAATCGGCGGCCCTCCGGCGTCGACTCGACCTTGTAGAAATTCTCCTGCCGCGCATCCAGATAGGCCAGAATACTGCCGTGTACGCCGGCCGTCCGCGCATATTCGCGCCAGACCGGATAATCGGGCTCCACCTCAATCTTCTTGACGCGGTCCAGTGTGACCACATCGAATTCGCGCACAGAGCGGTTGTATTCCGGAGGATTGCCGGCCGCGCAGATAATCCAGCCGTCAGGAATCCGATGAGATCCGAATGTCTTCTCCTGAAGGAACTGCAGCATCACAGGCGTCAGTGTCTCGGACACACAGTTTATCTCATCGATGAAAAGAATTCCCTGCCGCAGCCCCGTCTCTTTCTCCTTTTTATAAATGGAGGCAATGATTTCACTCATCGTGTATTCGGTGACAGTGATGTCCTGTCCGTCGAACTGCTCATGACAAATCTGCGGGAGTCCCAGCGCGCTCTGTCTCGTGTGATGTGTCATCGTATAGGCGACGAGCGCAATGCCACACTCATGGGCCGTCTGCTCCATGATGGCTGTTTTTCCGATTCCCGGTGCGCCGATCAGAAGAATCGGTCTCTGGTGCACCCGGGATATGAGAGGCCGGCCTGATTCATCATTTGCCAGGTAGGCTTTGACGGTATTCCGGATCTCTTCTTTAGCTCTCTTGATGTTCATTTTCAAAATCCTCCCATGCTCCGAGCTGCATCCTGATGGCCCAGCCGGGCACATGAATCTCACTGTCGTAATCGCCTGAAAGCACAAAACAAGTGTTCCAGGAAGGGCGTTCTTTCGGATAGATGCCGTAACCGTCAGTGAAATACAGCATTCCGCGCAGTTTCGTCAGTTTTTTCTCCCGGACGAGACCGTCGACGTACCGGAACGCCGGCCGGAAATCGGTTCCGCCGTAGCCCTTTACGCGAAATTGTTTCTCTCTCAGTTCACGCAGAAGTCCACTCACGTCCTGTCTGTTTTTGAGCACCCTGTCATCCTGAATCTGATTGTCGCACTGAATGATATGAATGCGGGTCTCCTTAAAAAATGAAGCCTCATCCGAGAGGATGGCGAGCGTCTCGGACAGAAACCGCGCCAGCACTTCTCCGCTGCAGGATCCGGATGTATCGAGAACGATGCAGAAATCTCCGATTTTCTCGGTGTCACGGTACTCCAATTCTTCCAGCAGCGGAATATTCCCGTACAGATCGAGCCCCAGTTCATAGTACCCGTAGTCAAAGGAGTCGAGATCGACCTTCATCTCTTCGCGGCGTTCCGTGAACTTGCGCAGGAATTCGCGGTATGAACTTTTCGTGTGCGATGCAGCTCCGAGAAGCTTCGCGAGCCGCTGCCGGCCGTCGCCGCGCCCATGCGCCGGTGAGGGCAGTGATGCCGCCAAAGTTCTTGCCTCTTTCTTCCAGTTTTTGCGGTTCTCTTCTTCCTGCTGCCGTTCCTTCTGATCTTTCCGGCTGTTTCTGTACCACAGAGAGTGATCGTCCACCTCAAAAACCGGCGTCAGAGCCGCCACCTGAATTTCCCAGTCGGGCCGGCTCTTCAGATACTGGTAAATACTGCCGGCCGACAGAACATGTATCTTCGCAATCAGATCCCGGTATACGCCTTCCTTTGCCTCATTCACCGGGAGGCGGGTTGCCTCCGAGTCAAGGCCGTCTATGATGTATTCTGTCTGAATGTCAGAAGCCAGATCCCACAGAGGCCGGTTGACCCCGACCGGCGGAAAACAGGTCAGAAACAGAGCATGAAGCGTGATGTGCAGAAATGCCCGGTTGACTTTTACCGGCCGGTCTTCGTATTCCTGCGAGAGCCGGATCGGATTGAAATAAATTGTCTGCGCGTCATCTGCCAGATACCGGAAACGGCTTTCCGCCCTGAACTTAAATTTGGACAGAGCGGGAAACAGCTGCCGCATCGAGAGGAAGAGCTCCTGCCTCGCCTGGCTCAGAATCTGCTCCCCGAGAAGGCTCCACTGCTCAGAAGAAGTCATATGTTTTTTTCTTTCTTCCATAATGACTCCTTTCATAGTTCAGAAGAGCCGACAGTGCCTGCGAAAAATCGCTCACCCTTGCGTATTCGATCATCCGGGTCAGAAAATCACGATCGGTCAGATTCAGGTCCAGAAAATCCGTCATTGCCTGTTCCCGGTCCCCCGCAATCAATTTCTTCATGATTTCCTGCGCGTGCGCCGTGAGATACTTCCGGTACGTCTCTTCTGCCCTGTCGGTGAGTCCGTATGGAAACCTGAGTCTTGCCATGGCGATGCGCGCTGAACATCCCTGCAGATCGACGGCCTGATTGTTTGTAAACAGCCGGTCGTAAAACAGGAAGTCGATTCCGCTGCTGCTCACGCAGTTGCGGTACTCGACGCCCGAGCCCTCGGCGATCTGATTGACAATGCGGGCGGGAGTATTCTCTTCATAATTCATTAAATAATAAGGAAAAATCAGCCTCGCTTCTTCTGAACTGTTCTCATCAAAAATCCGGACTTCAATTTCCTGGTGCAGATCTGCGAGAAGATCTTTCAGCCCTCTCATATTTCCTTTTTGTTTCCGGATAAGAAGCCTGTTTATTTTCTCACAGTTTTTAAAAGCGCCGTCGCCGATATCGTCCAGGTTGTCCGAAAACGAAATCGAGATCAGACTTCTGTCATTATAAAAAGCGTGTGCCCCGATTTTTTTGAGTGAATCCGGAAGAATAAGTTCCTGAATCTCCCGGTGCTCTGCCATCGCGAAAGGCATAATTTCCCGGATGCCCTCCGGTATTTCAAGCCGCTCTTGTTTTTCTGTCATTTTTATCAGGCGGCCGTCTTCTATTTGCCATATCTGTTCCGTATCCATGCCTCTCATAATAGCACAAATCCGGGAAAAGCCGCCCTGAAATGGGAGGGGGTTGCAAATTATAATGAAATGTTATATACTCATGCATAAATCGTCACATATTTGTTACGATTTGTAACATATTTTTGAACAAATTTTAAGGAGCAAAGATCAAATCTGATGAAAATACGACTGAACAACAAAAGCATGAATTTCCGCATCACCGCGGCTGCCGCGGCGCTGGGGATTCTTTCGGCCGCGCTGCCGTCGTACACTGTCTTTGCCGACACGCAGGATGATCTGAACGCCGCTCAGCAGAAAGCGGACAGCTACAGCGCTTCCAACGCGCAGCTTTCCGACGAACTCAATTCTCTGCTGGGTGACCTGAATTCTTCGATGGAGAATCTGGCAGACATCAACTCTCAGATCTCAGAAAAAAAAGAACAGCTCACGGAGTTGAACGCTCAGATCGAAGAGGATGAGGCATCTGCCGATGAGATGTACGATTCCATGGCCCTGCGCGTCCGCTATATGTACGAGAACAGCCGTTCCAACTCAGCGGTCGAGACTCTGCTGTCATCCAAAGATTTCGCCGAGTTTCTCAAGCGCACGTCGTATGTGGTATCGATCAGCACGTACGACAGAGACAAGCTTCAGGAACTGAGTGATCTCATCGCAGAGGAGCAGGAAACGAAAGAGCAGCAGGAAAGTGAACTTGCCGCTCTGAATGACTTACAGTCTTCCCTGACTGCCGCCCAGGCAAATTTCGAGGACATGATTGCTCAGAAACAGGAACAGCTCCAGCAGAATGAATCTCTGATGGCAGAGGCCGACGCTCTCGTCGCCTCCTATCAGGCACAGCTTGCATCCGAGCAGGAGCAGCTCGATGCCGACCGGCTCGCAGCCGAATCCGAGCGCGCCGCTTCATCGGAAGCCGCCGCGTCAGAGAGCGCCTCTTCCACATCCGGCGCGTCGGAAGGATCTTCCCTGCTGACTGTCGCCAGCACGAGCACTACAGCCTCAACGGAAACGACATCGGAGACAGAGACCGCAGAGACTTCAGCGGCTGAAGAGACACAGGAAGAAGAGACACAGCAGGAAACAGAACAGGCTGAAACTGAGACGGAAACGGAAACCGCCGCCGAAGAAGAGACTGCCTCTGCCGAGACAGCCACTTCCGAGACAACTTCTTCCGCTTCCTATTCGCAGACAGAACTTGACGTCATGGCCGCCCTTATGGAAGGGGAAGCCGGACCGAACAACTACGACGCCGAAGTAGCCGTAGGATCGTGTGTCATGAACCGTCTGTATAACGGAGCTTACGGCGGATCCGTTCTGGAAGTCATCTACGCTCCGAATCAGTTCATCGCCAACTCTCAGTATTCCTACATGTTCGAGGCGATTCTCGCAAGAGGAGCCAGCGAGAGCTGCTATGCAGCGGCCCGCGCCGTACTCTCCGGAACCATCACGCATCCGTACCTGCATTTCGTATCGGAAAAGACTGCGGCTGCAAGAGGAATCAGCGGCGTAAACATCGGCGGCAACGTATACTACTGATGATCAAAGCAAATCTGTATATTTTCCATAGCGGACCCATTCGGCGCACACGCGCCCCGGGTCCGTTTTTACGTCCGCGTCATGCGAACAGAAAATACCCCCTTTGACGCCGACCCATCTCCCGGGTACAGCTTCTCGTCTGATAATGCTCTCCGAATCGCCTCTGGTCCGTCCGACTGAGAGCGATACCACCCAGCGTGTGTGTTCAGGAATCACTTCTCCACCGCTGTTCCGGCTCTCCGGCACCTTGCCCGCCGGAACTACACTCATCCGAAAGTACAGAATTTTCTCTTTCTTCTCTGCAAAAGACAGAGGCAGAATACTGCTCTCTTTGTATTCTTCCGTGTAACAGCGCTCGCGGTCAAATTCCTGATTTCCCTCGATCGTGTCGAGCAGCCAGGCGTTTCCCTGGCGCCGAACCTGCAGAACCTGGTACTTCGTGCCGAGCGAAATAATTCCTGCCCGGTCGCCGTCATTCATGTCGCTCACATCCATCTTGCATTCCCAGTAGAACTGAGGTGCCGGCCATTTCTGAAGCAGCAGATTTCTCAAATCCCCTGTCGGCCTCAGGTGGCTCGCCGGAACAGCATTGAGTACAAGTCCCCTGACTTCCTTTTCGGTATCCGTAAAATCCGGATCCGGATTGGCGTTCCACTGCCAGGCAAGATTGGGAGTTCCGGTCTCAAATTCGTCACTGCAGACAGGCCCGACATTTACTTCTCTCTGAAGCAGATCCGCATTTTTCTCGAGATCGCCCAGAATCTTCGGCTTATTCCATTTTCTTACCGGCGTTCCGAAAGTTTGTCCGGGTGCCGCCGCTCCGATCACCGGCCAGTCAGAAACCCAGCGCATCGGCTCGAGATGCACAATGCGCCCGGCCGCGCCCACATCCTGAAAATGCAGGAACCAGTCCTCACCGGCCGGTGTTGTCACCCAGGCTCCCTGATGTGGTCCGTTTACCGCGGTGTTTCCCTGTTTCATGACAACCCGGTACTCGTACGGTCCGTGAATGGATCTGCTCCGCAGCACAAGCTGCCAGCCCTGTTTTACACCTCCGGCCGGCGCGAAAATATAGTACCATCCGCCGCGCCTGTAAAGCTTCGGGCCTTCCACCGTGCGGTTTCCGTTCCCGGAGCCGTCAAAAATCACTTCCGGTTCTGAAATCAGGCTCATGCCGTCCGGTGACATTTCCGAGAGAAGAAGCACATCTTTTTTGTGAGCGCGCGAGCCCGCCAGCGCATTGATGAGCCACGCTCTCCCGTCTTCATCCCAGAACGGGCAGGGATCGATCCAGCCGGCTCCCGGGCGGATATTCACCGGCCGGCTCCATTCACCGGCCGGGTCATCCGCAGTCGTGACATAGATGCCCTCGTCCGGCATCGGAAAATAGATATAGAATTTTCCTGCGTTTTTGCGGATGGCGGGAGCCCACACGCCGCATCCGTGCACCGGGTTGTCGTAGCGCGCCTCCGGAAGTTTCTTCAGCGCATAGTTGATGATCTCCCAGTGGACGAGATCCTTCGAGTGAAGAATCGGAAGTCCCGGCGCATTGCTGAAGCTCGACGCTGTCATATAGAAATCATTGCCGGACCGGATTGCGTCCGGGTCCGAATAATCCGTATAAAGAATCGGGTTGGAGTAGGTTCCGTCCCCATTGTCAGGCTGCCACATATCGCTTACCCCCATCATTTCTGCAGCCGATCGCGGATCAGATCGAGTATTCTTTCGGCCGTTTCTGCTTTGCTCAGAAGCGGAAGCTCTGTCTCGGAATCTTTTGTGATCACGGTCACGACGTTCGTCTCCGTGCCAAAACCGGCTCCGGGCGTCCGGAGGCTGTTGGCGCAGATCATGTCCAGATTTTTCGCTTCCAGTTTCTTCCGGGAATTCCCGATGAGATTTTCCGTCTCCATCGAAAATCCGCACAAAAACTGCCCTTCCCTCTTTGCGGCCCCAAGACTGCCCAGGATGTCTTTTGTCCGTTTCAGTCTGAGCGCCAGAATGTCATCTGATTTCTTGATCTTCTCTTCCGCCTGTCTTTCAGGCGTGTAATCTGCCACGGCTGCTGCTTTAATAATGATATCACTTTCAGGGGCGTATTCCATGCAGGAATCATACATATCCTGCGCGCTTGTCACCGGAATCGTCTTCACCCACGGCACTTTTTCAAGACTCACGGGCCCCGATATGAGTGTCACGTCAGCGCCGCGCAGCATGGCATTCTCGGCGATGCTGTATCCCATCCGCCCGGTCGAATGATTGCTGATAAAACGCACCGGATCAATCGCCTCCACGGTCGGCCCGGCCGTCACGAGCACCTTATATCCGGCAAGATCCTTTTCAAACTCACAGGCCACCCGGATTGCCTCAAAGAGCAGCCCGACATCCGGAAGCTTTCCCTCTCCCGTCTCGCCGCAGGCCAAGTGTCCGCTCGCCGGGGTGATGACGCGCACGCCGTAATGGCGCAGTTTCTTCAGGTTGTCCTGCGTTATCGGATTGTGATACATCCTGGTGTTCATGGCCGGCGATACAATTTTCGGGCACTCGCAGGCCAGCCACGTCGTGCTCAGCATGTCATCGGCGATACCATTTGCCAGTTTTGCTATGATGTCAGCACTTGCCGGCGCGCACAGAAATACATCCGCCTGTGCCGCCAGTGCCACATGTCCGACCGAATACTGAAAATTCCTGTCAAATGTGTCGACGAGGCACTTGTTTGACGTAAGCGTCTCGAATGTGACCGGGTTTATGAAATTGCAGGCGTTGGCCGTCATCAGAACATGGACGTCACAGCCCGCCTTGACAAGACGGCTCGCAAGATCGGCCGCCTTATAAGCTGCGATCGAGCCGGAAACCCCCAGAAGAACGTGTTTTCCTTTCAGCATGTCACTCCTCCACATTTTTCAGGTAGATAATTTCCAGTCCTTTGATGAGAAGACTGTTGTCGATGATGATATCTTTCCGCCGGCACACCGGGACGATGATGCGCGACAGACCGCCCGTCGCCACGACGTGGCAGCGCCCCGGCGCGCCGATCGGAGTCCCTGCGTCTCTCAGTCCGGCTTCTTCTTCCATGCGCGAAAGCATTCCATCGATCATGGACGCGTAGCCGTAGACCGCGCCGCTCTGCATGCAGTCCACCGTGTTCTTTCCGATCACTTTCTTCGGCGCTTCGAGCGATATGCGCGGGAGCTGCGCCGTGCGCGTCACAAGGGAGTCCACCGAGACCTGAAGGCCCGGGATGATGACGCCGCCCGAATACACGCCGGCAGAATCCACCAGGGAAAATGTCGTGGCCGTCCCGAAATCGATGATGATGACCGGCGCGCCGTACTCATTCAGAGCGCCGACCGCATCGACGATCTGATCGCTCCCGACCTGCTTCGGCTGATCCATGCGGATGTTCAGGCCGGTACGGATGCCGGCGCCGACAAGCAGCGGGCGGATGCCGGTCACTTTCTCGACCGCGTCCCGGATCGGATGGTTCAGCTGCGGAACGACGGACGAGAGAATCGCGCCCTGAATCGCATCTGAGCTGATTCCGTGCAGTTCAAGCAGCATCTTGAAAGAAATGGCATATTCAAGCGCTGTTTTTGTGTGGTCCGTGGAGATGCGCTCCTCAAAATAAATCTTCTTTCCGTCCGTGACCCCGACGACGATATTGGTGTTGCCCATGTCGATGGCCAGAATCGTGCCCCGGTGGTTTTCCTTCATAAAAATGTCCTCCTGAAAAAACACCGGCAGGAATACTCCTGCCGGCTTCTCTTACATATTTCTGTTTCTCGCTCTCTGGAGCGGTTTCCCGATGCCGAGCGTGAGCACGCCGGCGATGATCGCCTCGATCACGCCGTTGAATGAAATGACGCCCAGAATCACAGTGAGCACCGCGTCCGGCGAAATGCTCAGCGCGGCCGCATACGAATCCTTATACAGAATATAGATCGACGGCATGACAATCAGCGTGTTGGTCAGCGCTCCCGTGATGCCGGCAAGCGTATAGGCAAGAACATCACCTTTCTGTCTGCGGACAGCCCTGAAGACAAGCACAAACACAACGGCGCCGCACGCCACACCGATCACCGCGGCCGGAACACCTGCCATACCTGCCCTCATGGTAAAGGCTCTCACGCCGATAAAAATCAGCACCGACACCAGAATGTCCAGCGCGGCCAGACCTGCATTTCTCATCTTCGAGCGGTTCAGCGCCCCGACACCTTTGAAGACGTAATACGGCAGCACACCGACCAGAATTCTGGGAACAAAGCATATAAACGCGCTCTTCCAGATTCCGGAAGGCCCGATTGTGGAATACGCCAGCACCGGCGAAAAGACAAACGCCGACAGCGTCGATGGCATGTATGTGTTCTTCAGGAAACTTGTCAGGCCGAAAATGAAGCCCAGAAACGCTCCCGGACCGGGCCCGAGCAGAACCGCCCCGAGAATGACCGGGACGTGGACGATCGTGGCATTGATGACGCCGAGGGGAATATACCCGAACGGCGTGATGCTCATGAAGATGATGATCGCCGTGAAAAAGGCCAGCAGAACAAGGTCTGCCGTTTTCTTGCGCACTTTGAGTGAACCGCCCTGTGCGGACTGGTTCCTTCCCGCTTTACTGTTCATAACTTTTCCTCCTGTTATCGTTCGCTTGACGCGATACAACACAGTTACTTAGTATAGCATCATTGCCGCTGCCTGTCTGCACGAAAAAGAAAACATGGCTGCTCCGGATAGTGATATAATAGTCACGATTCATTGTCAGCATTATTATATCGGAGGGTTTTTTATATGTCAAAAATGGGCAAGAAAAACAAGGATTCCAAAGAAGCGCAGACCAAGAAGGCTCTGCAGCAGCTCGCCGCTATACAGCGCCGCCAGCAGAAAAAAGCCGCAAAGAAAAAATGATTTCGGGAATCTCTTAACTTTAAAACTAAGCTGCCGCCGGAAACGAAAATTGCCAGAATTCCGACAGCAGCTTTTTATTTCATCTGAATCTGTCGAGTATCGCTTCAGCGAGAACCCCGGCGATGATCTCCGCCCCTTTGTCCGACGGGTGGAGACCGTCGTATGTCATTGAAACAGCTTCCGGCGGATACGGATACTCGTCTTTGTCCGGATCATATGGTACACCGACGTAATCCGGAAACGGCAGATCCGTTTCGACGCCGTCAACCCGCTTCCTTTGAAATTTGACGACATTTTCCAGGGTGAAACCGGATTTGTCATGAAGATTAATCGTGTGCACATCGTCGCCGTGAACACAGCTGTAAATCGCGGCCGCAACGTCCGAGAGTTTCTGTCCCGCCTCCGGCGCATAACTCCCGTGATCGATGTGATGGTGATCCAGAATGTAAATAAAGTCGCTCCTCTCGACCGGATTCATGACAAATATCGGCGAGGGTGACACTTTGCGGATATTCGCCAGGATACATCCCAGATTTCCGAGTATCGTCCCGGGCCGTTTCGCGTCAAAGTCTTCTTTTGTCCCGCACGGCGTCCTGTGTGAAAACCAGTCGTTCGTCCCGAGAAGAATCGTGTAAAAATCAGCCGGGGCAAACCGCGCATCCAGGAATTCTTCGGTCGCGGCCCCGTTGATCCCGCGATTGTCTACCCGGATCTCCCCCATCACCGGCTCGAGCTTTTCCTTCGTTCTTGTGACATACCCTTTGTGAAGGCGGTATCCCGTCTCATCCAGATGATCATTGAGATACGTAAACGAATCACCGATCGCACACCACTTTTTCATCTTTCCCTTAACTCCTGATTATTTTGTCGAGTACCGCGGCAAACAGTGCAAGCGCGAGGCCCTGCCCCCAGCCCTGGATCCATTTGCGTGTGACATTCCGGTACCCTTCTCCATCACGCATGACAGCGGTGCCGCCGGATACATTCTTTACCGTTCCGTCCTCCGCCACATTGGAAAGAACGCCTTCTATCGCTTTATTGATGTATTTGTAGTGCAGCGGATTTCCCGCGATGACCATCGCCGCGGCGATGCCGGCGGAGGCTGACACTTCCTCATAGCTTTCCGGATCGTCGATGATCGTGCGCCACAGTCCGTTTTCAGTCTGATAGTTCTTGAGCGCTGAGAGCTGCAGATCCAGGCTGCCATTGATGTCCATGCACTCCGGATACAGATACCAGCCCGGCAGGTCCGGCTTCACATGCGACATCGTGTATGCAGCCCACGCGTTGGCGCGGCCCCAGTGAATGCCTGACATATGGCTCTTTTTAACATGTGAATAACCGTGAAAGAACAGCCCGTTGTCATCCTGAAGGAACTCGATGTGCCAGTACCACTGCTTCAGAGCGTCTTTGATCAGCGTTTCATCGCTTTTCTCAATCCCGACGCGCAGCAGCAGATAAGCCGCCATAAACAGCGTGTCAGCCCAGCACTGTTCCGGAAAATCATTGCTGTCCGATACTGTGTGCTGCAAAACACCGTCACCGAAGCGCAGCGCCTTTTTCTCGAGATATTCAATCTGAGAATTCAGGATGTTCTTATATTTCTCATCCCCTGTCGCCCTGTAGAGATCGAGCAGGCAGTGTCCCATCGCGCATGTGTTTACATTGAGTCCCGGGATTCCGAGATCGATCAGCTCATCCACGCGGGTCTTTACCATTTGCAGATATTCGTCCCGTCCTGTCTTCTCTGCCGCGCGGCAGATTCCATAATAGGCCACTCCGCAGGGCCATTCCCATGTCAGGTCCATCTGCATGGTTCTGCGCACAATGCGGTCAATGGCATCCAGTACTTTCTCCCTGTCAAATGTGAGGCCATACTGTTTCTTCTCTTCGCTCATGTACTTCCTCCAGTCAGTCGTACATTTTACATGAGTTGTGACAAAAATAAAAGCTCCCGCCGGTTTTCCCGGCAGGAGCCATAATTCTGATATTGCTGTATCAGCCTTTCAGTCCGGATGTCGCAATACCTTCAACCAGGTAACGCTGGAAGATAAGGAACAGGACAATGGACGGAATCAGGGATACGGTAGCCATGGCGAACATAGCGCCGTAATCGGACGATGTACCCGGATCAGAGAAAAGCTTCAGAGCCAGAGATACAGGATACATTGCAGATTTGTTGACGTACATGAGGGCGGAAAGGAAGTCATCCCATCTCCACATGAACGAGAAAATTGTGCCCGTAACCAGTGCCGGAACCATCAGCGGAAGGATGATCCGGATGAAGATCTGCCAATAAGAGCATCCGTCGATCTTCGCCGCCTCATCGAGGTCTCTCGGAATACCTCCGATGAAGTTGCTGAAGAGGTAATCGAAGAAGCCCTGAATGGCGAACCAGTAAGGAACAATCAGCGGGATGTAGGAGTTAACCCAGCCCAGCTGTTTGTACCAGAGGTACTGCGGGATCATCAGAACCTGAGCCGGCAGCATCATCGAGAGAAGCATGCAGGAGAACAGGATCTTCTTGCCCTTGAACTCGAATCTCGCAAATCCGTATCCGACAAGCGCGGAAGAAACGATCGTGCCGAGCGTCGCGGAAAGAGCGATGACAAGAGAGTTCTTGATGAAAGTTCCAAATCCTACGCCGCCGAAACCTTTCCAGCCGTTGATGTAGTTATCCAGTGTCCAGGTCGTCGGAATCAGCTGTCCGGCTGTCGAGAAAATCGTGTTTGTCGGCTTAAAAGAGCTGAAGAACATCCAGAGCAGCGGATAGATCATTACGATGGCGAAGGCAAATATAAAAATGTTTTTGATTACATAACCAACCTTACTTCTCTTATGCATTTTATAATCCTCCGTCATATACCCAGAACCGCTTGGTCGCGAACAGCACGGCTGTTACAGCCGAAATGATCAGAACCATTACCCAGGCCATGGCAGCACCGTAACCGGTGTTGTAGTACGTGAAGGACTGATCATACATGTAAACCGTGTAGAACTCTGTCGAGTACATCGGCTTGCCCTGTGTGATGATGTAGCACTGTGTGAAGGCGAGGAAGCCGTTGATCAGCTGCATAACCAGGTTGAAGAAGATGGTCGGTGTCAGGAGCGGGAATGTGATCTTCCAGAATCTCTTCCAGCCGCTCGCGCCGTCAACCATGGCCGCTTCATACAGAGACTGCGGGATCTGCTTCAGGGCGGAAAGGAAAATCAGCATCGAGGATCCGAACTGCCATACGGCGAGAATGATCAGGACCCAGATAGCCGTTCTCGTATCGCCCAGCCACGGGAAGCTGATGCCGAGAATTCTGTTGATGGTGCCGTCGGTTGCAAACATACGCTTCCACAGTACGGATACGGCAACGGATCCGCCGATGATTGACGGCAGATAATATGTCGCTCTGTAGAATCCGGAAAGCTTGTTGTTCTCGAGAAGAAGCATTGCGACAAAGAGCGCAAAGATCAGTCTCAGAGGTGTAGAAACCAGGGCGAAATAGAATGTTACGCCGATCGACTTCTTGTAGATGGCATCTGTTGTCATCTTTGCAAAGTTGTCCCATCCGATGAATACCGGAGGCTCAAGGATGTTGTACTGGCAGAACGCGTAGTACAGCGAAATCGCCATCGGAACAACCATGAACATGAGGAAGCCGAACGTAAACGGAAGTGTGAAAATCACGCCAGCCGTTTTTTCGTTGTTGATCGGATTGCCGATCTTGCGCTTCTTCTTTGCGGGCGCAGCGGCGGCAGTCTTCTCAGATTGCTGTTTTCCCATTTCATTCACTCCTTTATAAGAATATGTAATTATTATACGATCTGCTTTTGTTCATTATAACTCATAAAACTGACTAAATGCCTCAAAATTTCCTACTTTTTCATAATTTTTTTATCCACTTTTGTAAAATGTATCCAAATATCAGTTTTAATCAATTTTATCTGCAAAAAAGACCGCCGGAACGATTGTTCCGGCAGTCCTTTCGACATCCTCAAATGATGCCGGATTTTTCTGTACGTGAGCAGATCTTAAATTTTCAGTCCCGTGTCTTCAGTCTGATTTCTGTCAGCTGGCTTTTGCAGCAAGTGACGCAGAACCCATCGTGATAAATTCTTCAGCGGCTTCACTGGCGTCGATCTGACCATAGCAGAGTTCCTCTACTATGTCGTTAAGATTCGTGCCGGCTTCAGAATAACCGTCCGGATACGGCGGGTTGATCGTAGAGCTGTTCGGCTGTACAACGTTGTAGACAAAATCATAAATTTTCTGGTCTGTCTCATCCAGCTGACTCTTTACTCTGTCTGCGATTTCGGAATTGATCGGAACGCCGCGCTCGCCAAGAAGAATGTCATTGCAGTCTTCATCGTTGATCAGATAGTTGAGGAACTTGACAGCCTCCTCCGGATTCTCTGAGTCAGTTGTAACAGAGAAGAACTGGCCCGGCTTGATGAAGTCAGATTTTACCGGATCCGGGCTCGGCCATGTGGTGAGTTCAAGATCCATGTCTTCTGTCGCAAGTGCATTCATCGCCGTGTACTGGTTCGACCAGATCAGCGCATTCCAGGATGATGTCTCCGGCGAAGAACCTGCGACGATCGGAGCCTGCTCGATAGAACCTATCGTGATATCCGCATAGACATCCGGTCCCAGCTCCCAGCCCTCATTGATTCCGTCTTCATAGACCTGGAAATACTTTGTGAGCTGTTCTGCCGTTGCGTTAATCTGTGTGTCTCCGAAAAGAATTACATCGTCTGAACGGAGCAGGTAATTGAAGAACTCCTGAACCGTACCGTAGGAAAGATCCGTCTTGTAGCCGGTCTTTTCATAGACGGTCTTGGCTGCCTCGATAAACTCATCCAGCGTCATGTTGTCTTTGATGGTGACGCCCGCCTCGTCAGTAATGGTCTTGTTATAGACCATCGACGGGGCATTCATGCCTGCGCAGATCGCAACAATCTTGCCGTCAACAGTTCCCGCTTCCAGCATGCTCTCATCCCAGTTGGAGGCATCAAGCGTTCCGTCCTCTATGTACGGGGTGAGATCCAGCAGCTGGTCGGAATTTGCATACTGCGTGATGTACTGGTAGTCCTGCTGCATAATGTCAGGAGACTGACCGCCGGCTGCAGCCGTGGCCATCTTCTGCCAGTAGTCGGTCCACTCGGAGAACTGGCCGTCGATCGTCACGTTCGAATTTTCCTGTTCGTACAATTCGATGGCGCTGCTCGTGCGCTCATTTCTTGTCTGATTGCCCCACCAGGCAAACGTAAGACTCACACTGCCTGACGAGCTTGAACTGCTTCCGCTGGCAGCTGTCGTACTGCCGCTGGCTGCTGTCGTGCTTCCCGATGCAGCTGTTGTTGTCGAGCTGCTGGAACTTCCGCATCCCGCAAGCATCCCTGCACCTGCGAGAGCCGCCATGGCAGCCGCAATTCCTCTTTTGATTTTCATTTTGATCCCTCCTGAAATTGCTCACGTAATCATTTGCAAAATCTAAATAGATATTAAACTTCTGCTTCAGTTTCTGGAAAGTAAAAAATCATACTTTTTTGTTAAAATTACCTACTTTTTTGGCAAATTCACAGGATTATTGCATATATTTACACAATCTCATATATCCTGACTCTCTGCAATCAGTCATAATGCTCATTTTGCGGTCAGATAACTGTTGACATTGCCACCAGAAATACCACAAAAAAGGCGGGAAGAAAGTTTCCCCTCTTCCCGTCTGTAATGACTGATATTCTTGTGATACTTCAGCAGATCAGCTGTTGGAAGATGCCTTCGCGGCGAGCACGGCCGTCGCCTGGTCTACCAGGTCCTGGCCGGCCTGCTCAGCAGTCTCCTGTCCGTAGCATACCGCCTCAAGGATCGTGTTCAGAATCTTTCCTGCCTCGGTGTACCCGTCCGGATACGGCGGATTGATATCAGAGCAGTTCTTTGCGACAACTTCATTGACAAATGTATATGTCTTCTGATCATCCTCCGTGAGCTGCTCAGATACCTTGTCAGCGATTTCACTGTTCATCGGGATGCCGCGCTCACCGAGCAGAATGTCGTTTGCATCCTCGCTGTTGGTCAGCCAGTTGATGAATGCGGCCGCCGCCTTCGGATCCTTGGCGTCAGCGGATACAGAGAAGAACTGGCTCGGCTTGAGGAAGTCAGACTTCTGCGGATCCGGGCTCGGCCATGTCGTCATCTGCAGATCCTGAGTGTCCTTGGAAGCATTGAGCATGGCAACATACTGGTTGGACCAGCAGAATGTGCACCATGACTGATTTTCCGGAGTGTCGCCATATACGAGCGGGTCCTGTTCGACTGAACCGATCGTTATCTCAGCGAATACAGTCGGAGCAACCATCCAGCCTTCGCTCTCGCCATCTTCATAAATCTTGAAATACTTTGTGAGCTCGTCCGCAGTCGCATCAACCTTTCCTGTGTTGAAAAGGATCTTGCCGTCAGAGCGGCACCAGTAGCTGAAAATTTCCTGAGCGGTTCCGTACTGAATGTTGGTCTTGTATCCGGTCTTCTCATAGATCGTCTTGCTGACTTCAATGAACTCATCATTTGTCATGTTGTCCTTGATGGTCACGCCGGCCTGATCTGTGATGGCCTTGTCGTATACGAGAGCCGGCGCGTTGATGCCGGCGCATACAGCGACGAGCTTGCCGTCCATGGTTCCCGCATTGATCATGTTCTGGTTCCAGTTGGTCGTATCAATCGTACCGTCATCTACGAACTCGCTCAGATCATAGAGAAGGCCGGTGTTCATGTACTGGTTTAAGTACTGATAGTCCATCTGGATAATATCCGGGAGAGCATTGCCCGCCGAGTTGGTCGCGAGCTTCTGCCAATAGTCATTCCACTCCGAGAACTGTCCCTCGATCGAAACGCCCGGATTTTCTTCCTCGTATTTCGTTATCGCATTGGTCGTTCTCTCATTGCGCGTCTGGTTGCCCCACCATGCGAAAATCATGCTGGTATCGCCGGATGAGCTGGATGAACTGCCCGACGTCGACGCCGCCGCAGTCGTTGACGCTGCCCCGGAACCGGACGCTGTTGTGCCGCTTGTCGATGCCGTGTCAGATGAACTCCCGCAGCCCGCAAGCAAACCGGCGCCTATAGCTGCTGTGAGCGCTATAGCCGCACTTCTTTTGAATCTTGTCATTATTCTTCCCCCTTTGATAATTTTATATAGTATGTAGGTTACATCATACTCTACCACCGATTTCTGTTTTCATAAACGCAAAAAAGCGACAAAGTTGAACAATTTACCTACTATCTGCTTCACGACATAATATTTCCATACATTTTATACAATCGCCATACATATTATCGGCGGACTGAGAGACTTCCGATCAAATAGAGAACAAGGAGCAGAAAATCCGCGCTGATGAGCAGCGAAAATCCGGCCCGCATGCTTGCGATCACAAGCAGAACGATAAGAGCCAGCGCGATGACGGAAGACAGAAAGCGCCGTCCGGTGAGTCCGCTCACCCCGAGCAGAAGATAAATGATTCCGAAGACGACGGTGATGGCTGCCAGTGTCATATCTGATCCTCCGAAAGAAAGGACAGCCGTCCAGGTAAGAAGGCGGTTCAGATAAATTTCAAGAATCCCCAGAACATCTGTGAGATCAGCGCTGCGGGATGAAAGCGCCGTGCAAATGCCGGCCGCCAGCAGCACCACTCCGAGCAGGATGGAAAATACAGAAGTCCATCTGAGAAGCAGATTCGTTTTTCGCATACATGGTACCCTCTCTTTCACGAGTCGTGTCATGTTTATTATAAACTACCGTTCTTAAAATAAAACCCTCGGATTTGTCAGACTTTCTTTTTTGACTCCTTTGTTCTATACTTTTCAAAGTTTATAGTTATAGAAAGAAATTGTCGTCACAATGGGGAGGAAACGTATGCAGAAATCCAAAGTCCGGATCGGCGAAGAACCGATCTATGACGCGAGACAGCTGGGTGCGGGAAGAGTCCTGATTCTTGCATTTCAGCACTTGTTCGCCATGTTCGGCGCCACCGTGCTGGTGCCGGTGCTCACAGGCATTTCCGTGAGCGACACATTGCTTTTTGCCGGGGTCGGAACCTTGCTGTTCCATCTTCTTTCAAAAGGGAAAGTGCCGGCATTCTTAGGTTCTTCCTTTGCGTTTCTGGCCGGATACGCGGCAATCGCCCCGAACGGCGAGGCGGACCTTCTTCCGTACGCCTGCTTCGGCGTGGCTTGCTCCGGTGTGCTCTATCTGCTTCTGGCTTTACTCTTCAAGCTGTTCACGGCGAATAAAGTCATGCGGTATTTTCCGCCGATTGTCACCGGGCCGATCATCATTGCAATCGGCCTGAATCTCTCGAAATCAGCGATTGACAACTGCTCATCCAACTGGTGGATTGCTCTCATCGCCATCGTGATCATCGTCATCTGCAACATCTGGGGCATCGGAATGATCAAAGTCATCCCGGTTATCCTCGGCGTCATCGGTTCCTATATCGCCGCTGCCATCGCCGGACTGATCGATTTCACGCCGGTACTGGAAGCAAAATGGTTCGGCAATCCCATCGACTACAGCCGCACCGTATTTTCCATTTTCACGAGCGGGAACATCAACACCGGTCTGCTCGTGACATCCGCCATCACAATCGTTCCAATCGCTTTCGCGACCATGATGGAACACATCGGAGACATTTCCGCCATTTCCTCGACGGTCGGAAAGAATTTCATAAAGGATCCGGGTCTTCACAGAACACTTACAGGAGACGGCCTTGCGACAATTATTGCGTCGCTTTTCGGCGCGCCGGCCAACACGACATACGGCGAAAACACAGGTGTCCTCACCCTGACAAAGGTTTATGATCCGATGGTCATAAGAATTACCGCCGTTCTGGCGATTCTGCTCTCGTTCTGCCCGAAATTCGCGGCGATCATTGAAGTCATGCCGGCCGCAACCATGGGAGGCATTTCTCTCGTTCTATATGGCATGATCTCCGCCGTCGGCGTGCGCAACATCGTGGAGACACAGGTAGACTTCAGCAAGAGCCGCAATGTCATTATCGCCGCGCTGATTCTGGTCCTCTCGATCGGTATCAACTATTCAACAGCCGGCGCAATCGATCTGACGCTTGGCAGTGTTACAATCAGCTTCTCCGGAATCGCGGTCGGATCACTTGTTGGAATCATTCTGAACGCAATTCTGCCGGGCAAGGACTACAATTTTGACAACGACGAGCCAAACAAAACCGGCGTCGACTTCGAAGCAGCCCAGGGCGAGACACTCAGTGAGGTAAAAGAGTCAGAGCGGAAAATGTGACGCTGTGCATTTGTCATGGATGAAATGAGGCGTATATGACGAAGAACAGGGAAAAAAGCAGGTTGAGGCAGAAAATAACAAATATGCCGCTCAGAAGGAAATTTCTGTCTATTCTTCTGATGTACTCTCTTGTTGTCATTCTGCTGTTCACTGCCTGCTATCGTCTTATGGCGTCTGCCTATGACAAGGTATCGTACCGCTCGTTTGCCGCGAACCTGAACTTCACCGGTTCTTCTATCCGCAACAAGCTGCAGCAGACGGAAAATCTCTCCTACACAATACTCGCATCGTCGCTGGTACAGGAAGCGCTGACAACCCTTCATGACTCGGAGAATCCGGATTCGAGAACGATTTCGTCTGTGTACAACACACTGACTTCGTATCTTCTCTCTATGTACGATTCAAACCGCGGTGCGATCGCATACATAGCCATCAGTGCCGGTGACAATATCTTCACCACAAGTTCGTACACGAAAGAGATTGACTTGTCCATTCTGCATTCCGCGGAAAACAGCGCTGCCGACGAAGAAGGTTCTCCCGTCTGGGTGATGGGATCTGAGGACTCCGGATATCTGTATCTGGTCCGGGAAATCAGAAAAATAGATAATCTGTCACTTGAAGATCTGGGCTGTGTCATCATCGCGCTGAATGTGTCTGATCTGCTGGAAGAATCGGACATCATCATCCGTACTTTCGGTCAGTACAACACAGTCCTGAATTATAAGGGCGCCACCCGCGCCAATCTGTCCGGTGACGTGTCATCCGTGCCGGACGAAATCCGGCATATGCAGCCGGGAGATTACGAGCGAGTCAATATCGAAGGTCACAATTACTTCGCTGCCTGCTCGTATGTTCCCGATTACACCGATTTCACCATCGCCGCCTTTATTCCATACGATGAAATCACGAGCAACCTGTACCGCACGGTGATTCTGATTTTCTGCGTAATCCTGATCGGCGTTCTTATTCTGCTGCAGGTAACGGACAGGCTGGTCGATTCTATATTGATTCACATCGACCGGCTCGTAGAAAAAATCAACGCTTTCTCACAGCAGAAACCCATCCCTGAGGGCATGCCCGACTACAGCACGCGCACGGATGAAATCGGGGTTCTGCACAGACAGTTCGACAACATGACGACGCAGATCACAACGCTGATCGATCAGAACTATAAAAACGAAATTCTGTACCGGGAAGCCCAGATCCGGGCGCTCGAGTCGCAGATCAACCCGCACTTCCTCTACAATACTCTTGACACGATTTACTGGAAAGCACAGCTTTCCGGGAGCGAAGAGATCGCCCTCATGGCTGAGTCTCTCGGCAAGATGCTCCGCGCGACGCTCTCTTCTCACAAATCACTGATACCGCTGCGGGAAGAACTGTCCCTGATCCAGTCCTATATCACGATTCAGGAAATCCGCTACAACAACCGGCTTGTTTTCACATTTGCCGTTCAGGACGGAATTGACGAGGCGCTGATTCCCACACTTTCTCTTCAGCCTCTCGTGGAAAATGCGATAAAATATGGTTTGGAGGAGACAATTGACACCTGTCACATCACCGTTGAGGCTCTCCACGACGGAACCTGCCTCATCTGCCGCGTGAAAAATGACGGTTCTGTCTTCGAGGATGATCTCCTCGACAAGCTGCAGAAAAAACAGGACAGTCTCCCGAAGGAAAGAAAGGGACACGGATTCGGGATCGGGCTGCTCAATATTCAGACGCGGATTCACCTGCTGTTTGGTGATTCTTATGGTCTGAGTCTTACCAATGAAGATGGTTTTGCTGTCGCTTCCATGCGGATTCCGTACCAGACGGCGCCGGCAGAACAGGATAATCAGACAGACAGGAGCTGATGCAATGCAGAAAATAATGATAGTAGACGATGAGCCGATTATTCTTGAAGGCATATCGAAAATGATCGACTGGGAATCACTTGGAGCATCGCTTTGCGGGACATACAGCAACGGTGTCGACGCTCTGACGGCGATCACAGAAGATCCGCCGGACGTGGTCATCGCTGATATTCGTATGCCGGGCATGAGCGGGCTGGACCTCATCCGCAACTGCGCGGAGCTCCATCTGGACACACAATTCATCATTCTGTCAGGATACAGCGAATTTGAGTATGCCCAGCAGAGCATGAAATACGGGGTACGGCATTATCTCCTCAAGCCCTGCAGCAAAGACGATATCGCACAGGCGGCAAAAGAAGCGCTGTCAGATGCCCGCAAGGCAAAGGAAAGTCATCCGGTCGACAACGAAGTGTTCCAGCTGAACAACGTCGCACGTCAGGGCGTCATGGCCTCAATCATCAACGAAGCGATGTTCCGGGATCAGCCGATCGAGAACCTCACAAGTCAGTACGAAGCATACTTTGATTTCAGTCACAATGCATTCCGGCTTTTTTATATTTATTATCTGCCGCAGGAAAAACTCGAATCATTCCTGGCCGCGCTCAAAGAAGAATATACAAAACGCATGCCGCAGATAACACTCTACTCTCTGTATGTGCGCAATACCTACATGCTGATGTATTCCGACCCAAAGATGGAAAGCGGATATGTGACCGATTTTCTTAAGCGCGTGAAGGGAGACTTCGGATCTGCGACTCTTGAGTGGGAAGATACCCTGATACCGAACGGAAAGGAGCTGATCGAGGTTCTGATCAGCAAAATCCGCCGCTACGGGAGTTTTTACTACATCAATAATTTCAAACCGTTCCTTGAAATCAATTACACAGGTCTCATGCCTCAGATCGAAGCTCTCTACAATCAGGCGAAAAACGGCACTCCGGAAGACGAAAAAAATCTGATCGCCGTGTTTGATTCCATTTCCGATCCAGTGCTCTGCCGTCAGATCGCCGTCAGCTTTCTGCTCAAAACCGCAAATGACAGCTCGGAAAGCTATGAGATGGTTGAATGGCTGAAGACCATTGAAAACGAGGAGAACATCGACGCCCTGCACAGCAAAATCAGTGCCCAGATCTCAAAAGTTCTGCAGCAGCACCGCAAGTCATCCTCCAGTGAATCCAGTCTGACCGAGCGAATCTGCGACTATGTCAGCCGCAACTTAGACAACCCGCTGCTCACACTCAAATATATCTGCGAGCAGTATCTGTATATGAACGTCGATTATGTCTCCCGCAAATTTCACCAGGAAATGGGCCAGAAATTCTCGGCATATCTGACAGATCTGCGTATCAGCCGGGCTCAGAAAATCATTGAGAACAACCCGAACGCTCTGATCTCAGACGTCGCCGAAAAAATCGGGTTTGGCAACAACCCGCAGTACTTTTCACAGCTCTTCCGCAAAAAAACCGGTATAACGCCGAGCATGTACGCCGAGCAGATCAAGGAAAAAAAGCAGAAAAGCTGAACATTCCGAAAGACACTTAAATCAAACTGAAAAACAAATCGTCCGTATGGACGGGAACAAAGAACAAGAGCGCTGCACAAGTCAATTCGTGCAGCGCCCTTTTTGGTCTGATGTTGTATATCCGTTCAAATGCGGCGTTTATTCAGCCGCTTCGTGTTCCATCTCCGCTCTCTGGTCAACTTTCGCAATGTCGATGATCGAGAGTTCATTGCTGGCAAATGCGTGCTCGAGCGAACTGATCAGAGCGTGTGCCGTGTCAAGGCTCGTCAGGCAGTGAACGCCGGTCTCAATGGCCGTGCGGCGGATGATAAATCCGTCTCTTGCGTGCTCAATGCCGCTTTCCGGCGTGTCGATGACAAGATCGATCTTGTGCGTCAGAATCAGGTCGAGCAGAGTCGGCGCTTCCTGTCCGATCTTGTTTACCCGGATGGCATGGACGCCGTGCTCCTGCAGCACCTTCGCGGTGCCGCGGGACGCGTAGATCTTATAGCCGAGCTTTTCAAATCTCTGAGCAATGTCGACGCCGTCCTCTTTGTCCGCATCGCGCAGCGTCATGATGATCTGCTTGTGCTTCGGCAGACGAATGCCGGCGCCAAGGAAAGCCTTGTAGAGCGCCTCGTCAAAGTTCTTTGAAATGCCCAGACACTCGCCGGTACTCTTCATCTCCGGTCCCAGTGAGATATCCGCGCCGCGGATCTTCTCGAACGAGAACACCGGCATCTTGATCGCGTAATAATCGGCTTTCTTCTGCAGGCCCGGTCGATATCCGAGATCGCGGATGGTCTTGCCCATAATGACCTGCGTGGCGAGCGGCACAATCGGAATGCCGGTCACTTTGCTGATATACGGCACCGTGCGGCTCGAACGCGGGTTGACCTCGATGACATAGACCTGATCGTGGTAATCGATGAACTGGATATTGATCATGCCCTTGACATGCAGAGCTCTCGCCAGTTTTTCCGTGTCCTCGACGATCTTCTTCTCAATCTTGTCGCCCAGATCCTGCGCCGGATAAACCGAAATCGAGTCGCCGGAATGGATGCCGGCACGCTCAATATGTTCCATGATGCCGGGGATCAGGATATCCTGGCCGTCGCACACCGCGTCGACCTCGATTTCCTTGCCCATCAGATATTTGTCAATGAGGATCGGGTGATCCTGTTTGTAGCGGTTTATGACTGCCATGTAAGCGGTGATGTCTTCGTCGGAGACGGCGATCTGCATACCCTGGCCGCCCAGAACGTAGGACGGGCGCACGAGCACCGGATATCCCAGCTCATTTGCCACTTTGATCGCTTCCTCGGTGGTGTAGACGGTAGCTCCCTTTGCTCTGGGAATCTGCGTCTGCTGCAGTATCTCGTCAAACAGCTCGCGGTCCTCAGCCGCGTCGACATCCTTTGCGGAAGTGCCGAGGATCGGGACGCCCATCTTCATCAGATCCTGTGTCAGTTTGATGGCTGTCTGGCCGCCGAACTGAACGACGGCGCCGTCCGGCTTCTCAATATCGACCACGGCCTTTACGTCTTCCGCTGTCAGCGGCTCGAAGTACAGGCGGTCCGCGATGTCGAAGTCAGTCGAAACTGTCTCCGGGTTGTTGTTGATGATGATGGTCTCGTACCCCATCTTCCTGAAGGCCCAGGTGCAGTGAACCGAGCAGAAGTCGAATTCAATGCCCTGCCCGATTCGGATCGGGCCTGACCCCAGTACAAGGATCTTCTTCCGTCCTTTTCCGGATTCACGGGATTCATTCTTATCATCCCGGTTTCCGTAAATCGAATAATAGTACGGCGTCGCGGCGGCAAACTCAGCAGCACAGGTATCTACGATTTTGAATACCGGGTGGATGCCGTACCCTTTGCGCAGTTCAATCAGTTCTGTCGTGCTGCGGCCGGTCAGGGAAGAAATGACTTCATCCGGGAACTCCATGCGCTTTGCTTCGCGCAGAAGATCCTCCGTGAGAGGCTCATTCTTAAGCCTGTCTTCCATTTCGACCAGGTTCCGGATCTTGTAGATGAACCACATGTCGATTTTCGTGATCGAGTGGAGCTGAACCGGATCCATGCGGCGGCGCAGGCATTCGGCGATCTTCCAGATCCGGCGGTCATCCACGATCTTCAGATCTTCGAGGAGTTCCGTGTCGGAAAGATTCGAGAAATCATAGGACATCAGACTGTCCACATGCTGCTCCAGGGAACGGATCGCCTTCATGAGCGCGCCCTCGAAATTCGAGCAGATGCTCATGACCTCGCCGGTCGCCTTCATCTGCGTCGTCAGCGTGCGCTTCGCGGAGATGAATTTGTCAAACGGCAGTCTCGGAATTTTTACGACGACATAGTCCAGCGCCGGCTCAAACGAAGCGTACGTCTTGCCGGTGATGGCGTTCTTGATTTCATCGAGCGTAAAACCGAGCGCGATCTTTGCCGCCACCTTGGCAATCGGATAGCCCGTCGCCTTGGAGGCAAGCGCCGACGAGCGGCTGACACGCGGGTTGACCTCAATGACACAGTACTCAAAACTGTCCGGGTTCAATGCGTACTGAACATTGCATCCGCCAGTGATACCCAGCTCGTCGATGATGCGCAGAGCGGATGAGCGAAGCATCTGATATTCTTTGTCTGAGAGCGTCTGGCTCGGCGCCACAACGATTGAGTCGCCGGTGTGAACTCCGACCGGATCGATATTCTCCATGTTGCAGACGGTGATGCAGTTGCCGGCGCTGTCTCGCATCACTTCATATTCAATCTCCTTCCATCCGGCGATCGAGCGCTCGACGAGCACCTCGTGCACGCGGGACAGACGGAGACCGTTGGCCAGGATTTCTTCGAGTTCCTGGACGTTGTGCGCTATGCCGCCGCCGGAACCGCCCAGCGTGTACGCCGGGCGCAGAACGACCGGATACCCGATCCTGGCGGCAAATTTCTTGCCGGACTCCACGTCGTGAACGACTTCCGACGGGGCAACCGGCTCGCCGATCTTCTCCATGGTTTCCTTGAACATCAGGCGGTCTTCCGCCTTCTTGATCGTGAGGGCCGTCGTGCCGATCAGCCGGCAGTTGTGCTTCTCGAGGAAATCCGTCTCCGCGATTTCCATCGCCAGATTCAGGCCGGCCTGTCCGCCGAGCGTCGGCAGAATGCTGTCCGGCTTTTCTTTCTCGATAATTCTCTCGACTGTCTCGACCGTGAGCGGCTCAATGTACACCTCGTCCGCGATGTCCTTGTCCGTCATGATCGTCGCCGGGTTGGAGTTCAGAAGAACGACCTCAACTCCTTCTTCATGAAGGGAACGGCACGCCTGAGTGCCCGCATAATCGAATTCAGCCGCCTGTCCGATGACAATCGGTCCGGAACCGATCACCAGAACCTTCTTGATATCCGCAATCTTAGGCATCTGCTTTTCCCTCCTTCATAACCCTGACAAATGAATCAAACAGCCACCCCGTGTCCTGCGGTCCCGCGCAGGCCTCCGGATGGAACTGAACGGTAAAGATCTTCTTTCCTCTGTACTGCAGTCCCTCATTGGTGCCGTCGTTGACATTGACCCAGGCCGGCGATGACACGGCAGGGTCGAGCGTCTTCTCATCCACCGCGTAGCCGTGATTCTGTGTTGAAATGTACACCCTGCCGGTCGACAGATTCTTTACCGGGTGGTTTGCCCCGCGGTGGCCGTACTTCAGCTTGTACGTGTCAGCTCCTGTCGCGAGTGCCATCAGCTGATGTCCGAGGCAGATCGCAAATATCGGTACGTCGCTTGAATATAACTTCCTGATTTCCGCGATTTCATCGACACATTCCTTCGGATCTCCCGGGCCGTTGCTCAGCATGATGCCGTCCGGATTGGCCGCCAGAATTTCTTCTGCCTTCGTCCACGCCGGATATATCGTGACCTCACATCCTCTTTTGTTGAGAGATCTCGCAATATTTTTCTTGGCGCCGTAATCCATCAGCGCAACTTTCGGGCCGCTGCCCGGAAGAACTTTCTTCTCTTTGCACGTCACGCGGTGCACGACGCCGGTGACCTTGTACTCGTGAATTTTTTTCAGCGCCTCTTCCATGTTCTCCGGGAGATGCGTCGTGATCATGCCGTTGCAGGTTCCTTTTTCCCGCAGAATCTGGGTGAGCGCACGGGTATCGATTCCTTCGATTCCCGGAATCCCATACCGCAGCAGAAAATTCTGAACCGTGTTGGCACTTCGGAAGTTGCTGGGCTCCCGGCAGAGTTCCCTGACGATAAAGCCATCCGGCCACGCTCTGTCTGATTCCATATCCTCATAGCAGATGCCATAATTCCCGATCAGAGGATATGTCATGGTGACAGCCTGACCTGCATACGACGGGTCCGTAAGGACTTCCAGATATCCGGTCATCGAAGTATTGAAGACGATTTCGGATATTACTTCCTTCGTGGCGCCGATCGACGTTCCTGTGAAGATCGTTCCGTCCTCCAGTATCAAGTAAGCTTTCATCAAAAGGAACCTCCGCTTAAAAAGAAAGCAGGAACCTGGGTTCCTGCTTTCAAAATAACGCTGTCAGGCGGACCCTGATCCCGCTTAATATTTACAGAAATCTGCGGTTTCCCGTGTTTTCTGTTTTTGACCGTTCAATGGATTCTACCATAGGGAAGACATGATTTCAAGAATATCCGTCCGTCTGTCCCGTGTAGGTAAATGTTTTTCCTTCATCCGTTGAAATATAGCGGGCCATGGTCTTTCCGTTGTTGTACTTTGTTCCGGTGCCCTGCGTCACATACACGACGAGATTTCCGTCTTCATCGATTCTCGGCACGAGTGCCTGGACAAACACAGAGCTCCAGGTGAGATTTCCGGCGCTGGAATCCAGCTGCTGCGAATCGAGCTGTACCAGTGAATAGGTGTCGCCGCCGTCTCTCGTCACGTACAGTGTTCCTTCGTCGCCCTCCTCGTAAACGTAGCTGAAAAAGCCCACATCATCGTTCAGGAACATGATTCCGGACAGCGGCTGATTCTTGTATCCGCTGCCGCCTTCCGTGACTTCACCGTCTTTCAGGTAATAGAACTTGCTGTATTCCGTCTGTTCGGTTCTGGAATATCCAAGGGCAATGATGATGTCGTCTGACGATACAACGCGCAGATAGTAAAGATCGACGTCGTAGATCTCATCGACAATCGCGCTCGTCCAGGTCGAACCGCGGTCCGTACTGTATGTCACGGATACAGGGGCCCTGGTTCCGTCTACGATCATGCCGCCCGTGACAAACGCCGTGATATCCGGTGAGATATAGTAGCTGCCGGCCGCAAGCTCTTCGGCGCTGCCGCTCGAATACGGGAGTCTCGTCACTTCCACCGGAACTGTCGTATACGAATTGCCGCCGTCATAGGAAACCTGAAGAGACTGGTTGCGGATGCGGTACACATAGTTCGACGACGTCGAGCCTGAACTGCCGGTGCTGCCTGAACTCGTCGTAGCCGCCTGCCCCGATTTGCTCGTGTCGTCCGTCTCTGTCTCTGCCGTGTAATCATCCGGATCCTGTATCGTCGCGACTGAAAGAGTATACGTCTGATCCGTGCTCTCTTCCCGGTTAAACGTCACGACCCATTCGCAGGAAAGGCTGCCGGAAGAAGTCATTACGGCGTTCCAGCTTGAAAAGAATTCCGAATCCGAGCTCACCAGGGAAAACGTAAACTTGAGATCGACGATATTGTTTTCCTCATCGAGGACCTGAATCGCCTCGCGCCTGACATTGCGGATTCTTTTTTCAGCCGGAAGGTTGCTCTGGGTAAACTGAGCCAGAAATTTCTGCTCCCAGATATCGGCCGCGGTTTCCAGATCGACATCCGTACTGGACAGGCCGCTGACGGTGAACGTATAGCGGGAGTGCACTACCGCTTCGTTCTCCGCCCGGCCCCTCACGGTCGCGACTGCGATCATCCCGACAAGGATAGCCAGAATGCAGAGCAATACTATCTGAATGGCAGCTTTGCGCAATACTCTCAATGAAACACCTGCTTTGACAAACGCATGAAATCTTACTTATCTTTATCTTAACATCCGGCATTCAGCTAAACAAGAAAATCATCAGCGGATCTGAAGATACGGATCTTCTTTCCGGGCCCGGGCAAGCATCTCATCCGCCTTATCTTTCGCGCCGAGACCGTAAAGTCCCAGGGCCATCAGCTTTTCGCAGTGGACACGGTTTCTGGCGTCCAGATCGTCGTCAAACACTTTCAGATCCGGCAGCGAGACGGCAAAATAATCAATCGTCACATGGTCAAAGAAGTGCTGCTCACCGTAGTCAAAGAGCCTGTGAAACTTCTTTGAGGCCTCTTCCTTCCGGCCCAGCTTCTCAAGTGCCAGGCCCTGATACAGAATCATCTCCGCCGGCTGATCGTTGTAATAGAGCATTCCGGCCGGCTCCTGATTTCCCTTTGCCGCAAGGCGCCAGCTTTTCTCCGCTTCCTCTGTTCTGCCCTGCATACTCTGCGCCAGACCAAGCAGATACCAGATGTTATTGTCCTTCTCGCCCTCAAGCTTTCCCTCGCCGAGATTTTCCGGGAAAACAAGCGCGCGCTCTGACAGCTTCTCAGCCTGCCGCGCTTCGTTCTTGCGGAGCGCCTCTTTCGCAAGTCCTGTCAGTGCGGCCATATACTGAGCGCTCACCTTTCCTTCGCCGCCCTCCCATGGATGAAAATGTCGGGCGAGAATCAGATCCAGCGCCTCCTGATACCGCCCAAGCAGATTCAGAAGCGTGCAGTACTGCAGATACAAATCATCGCGCTGCTCAGCCGTCCCCCGGTTCTCATTCAGGAATGCAAGGCGCTCTTCCACCGGCATACGCAGTCTGCCGTACAGCTGGTCAAGCTCCATCAGAACTCACGCGTCGCGCCTGTTCATGGCAAATGCTTTCTCGAGCGCTTTCTTCGCCTTTTGCCAGCTGCCCTGTACGTTTGCGTATCCGAGCGCCAGATTCCGATAGACAGTCGGCAGACTCACCTGCAGCGCACCGCTCTTTTCCCAGAGCGCAATCGCCTCGTCCCGTCTGCCCCACGCATAGAACTCACACCCGAGATAATAAGGCGCCATCGCATCCCGCGGCGCCCTTTTGCAGGCCCACTGCAGGACAATCATATCCTCCGGGCGGTTCGGGAACACATAGGAAGAATCAGCCTTTTCAGCCTGTGACAGGTAATCTTCCGCTTTATTGTCACCCGTTTTTGCGGCGATATACGCGAGGCGGTACAGGACAAGCGGCTTTGCGGGCGCAGACAGAAGCACCTCCTCAGCTCTTTTATAAAATCCCGCCAGAGCAAAAAGATCGGTCGTTCCGACAAATGTGCTCTCCCGGCCGCCGGCCATTGTCAGAAACTTTTCACGCTGCGTGTCGTCGCTTCTCCCGAGCTCAAACCGGGACGAAAAGGCGAACGGGTCACTCTCTAGCGTCCGGGTCAGAAACTCCTCTGCCTCTCTCTTTTCGCCCAGCTCGTCCAGAATCGCGCCCCTGATGGCACGCGCCTTGAGATTGGCCGCATTTTTCACAAGAGAACTTTCGATGTGATCGAGAGCTTTCTCATAATCTCCCCGCCGGCAGTCAATCAGTGCGAGGAAAAAGTACCCCATTTCCTGCTGCGCATGGCTCCACACGCTCTTGTAAAAACTGTCGTACGCTTCGTCAGTCCGTCCGAGATAAAACAGAGCGAGTCCTTTTTCGTAGAACGGAGAGGCGTCCTGCGGATTCGGATTGTGCTGTGTCGCGCGGTGGATGGCAGCCTCAAAATACGGAAGGCTCTTGTCAAACTCACCCCTTCTGAGGAGAAGTTCGCCGTAAGCGGTGTTGCTGCGGATATCGCCCGGGTCGCGCCGCAGCGCCTCCAGATAATACGGGTCCGGCTTCCAGTGCGCGTGGCGGTACTGCTCGAGATGCCGCCCCGTCAGATAAAGTTCCTCGACCGTCGGGGTCTGTTCCGGAGACTTCGGGACAGGCATCGGGTCCGGAATTTTCTCGAGCTTTTCTTCTTCAGGCTGCCACGAGAGCAGCTCGCGGCCATCCGCGTCCGTGACCGCAAGCCGCAGATCCTGAGGACGGCCTTCAAAGGAAATCTCGCGCCAGATGGGATTTTTCGGCGAAAAGGCGCCGCTCTCGCGCATCAGAACATCACCTGAAGACGTGTCGGCAAGTGTGACCGTGAGATCTGAAAACTCGCGGACAGCGTAAAATCCGGCTTTGGCCGTGCCATTTTCCACGGTCAGACTCAGCGCCATGTCTTTGTTCGCATTTTTTACGTATCCGATTTTTTTGTAGGGCATGAAGTACTGGGTGAAATTCTTTTCTTCAAACGGCGCGAGCCATGTGAAATCCGGCTGATTGTCCGTGAAGACACCCGTCATCAGTTCGATATAAGGGCCGTTTTTGTCTGTCAGCTGGCGGTCCCAGGCTTTCCCGAAATCGCCGCAACCCCAGGTCCACTGCTTCTTGCCCGGAGCGATGTGATGATCGGCGACATGCAGGATGCCCGCCTGCTTTCCGAAGTCATAGCCTCCGACGAAATCGTAGTCAGAGTGGGCGCACATATAACTGGTCGGAACCGGTATGTTTTTGTACCGGGATATATCGACGCCGGCGCCGTAATCATGCTTGTAGTACACGCCGGTCGCAATCGGGAACCGGCTCACATCTCTCTTGCCGTGATCAAATACGGCGTGCACATCCGGCGGAAAGACGGACTGCGTGTTGTCATTGACCGCGACGGCCGGGTTTGCCCACCACAGAAACGTCTGCGGCAGAAACGTCCCGTTGTAGAGTTTTCCTTTTATTTCGATGGCGGCCCTGCCCGGCTCGACGCTGATCCGCGTCTCGCCCTTTGTGCCGTACATCTGATCGACCTCACTGAGCACTACCGTCTTCTTTCCGTTTCTGCCCTCTTCCAGACAGAAATCAACCGGGCAGTACGTCGTCGGCCTGTGGTGCTGCGGCCAGTTGAATTCGATGCCGCCGCTGATCCAAGGCCCGAGAAGCCCCACAAGCGCCGGCTTGATCACTTCATTATAGTAAACAAAATCATAGCCGTTCGTCTTGTCGTACGCGCGGTAAATCCGACCGCCCAGCTCGGGCAGAACCGTGACCCGGATATATTCATTTTCCAGGATGACGGCCGTGTAGTCCCTGTCCTGACACGTGTCATATATTTTCTCGGTGATCGGCAGCGGATACACTTTTCCGCTGCTGCCCTGATACGTCCGGTTGTCAAAAAACATCGGATTTTTGTCCGGCTCGCCCACCCCGTACGTGGGAATCGTGACCGTTTCGACGCGGATATCCGCTTTTCCCTCAAAATTGTCCATGATGCTCTCCTTGCATTTTCACTTCATTCTGACTTTATCGTATTGCGCCGCCGCGCCGCGTAAAATAGAGGGAACAGCGAAAAGATGGACGATTCTGCTCACGCCCTGCGGTATTTCCCCGGCGGTACGCCGACCGTGCGCTTAAACACGCGCGAAAAATAATAAGGATCCGAGTATCCCAGTTCACGCGCCAATTCGCTCACATTCATGGTGCTGGTCCGCAGCAGATAACAGGCCTTTTCCATCTTGAGCCGCGTAAAATAGGCGAGCGGTGAGCTTCCCGTGTACTTCCTGAACAGCGCGCTGATGTATCCGGCAGAAAGTCCGGCTTCCTGCGTCAGGTCATCCATCGTGACACTGCGCCCCAGATTGCGGTAAAAATACCGGATGACCCCGCTGACCGTCCGGCTGCCCTTCTCCGTGCCTCCGCTTTCCTCGCGCCAGAACACTTCCGCGAATATCGTCTGCAGCAGTCTGTCAAGATACCGGAAATTCCGCTCCGTGAGACCTTCCGAGAGCGCCTGAAACATCATCTCAAAATACAGTTCCATGCGCTGCGCGGCTCGCTCGCCGGAGAGCTTCCGCTTGTCTTCTGCCCCGCTGAACTCTTCCAGCGCCCTGCCGCCCGCGTGCACCCAGAAAAGCGACCAGGAATCCGCGTCGTCTGCATAATATATATGCGGCTCTCCCGCCGGGATGACAAATGCTTCATTTTCTCTGAGACGGATTGTACGGTCTTTAAGCTGCACGGTTCCGCTGCCTTTCCGGGCGTAAAGCAGTATCGCCGTCTGAGTGCCGGACGGTCTCGCGCGGTAGTGGCCGGCCGCCTTCGGGTAATAGCCGGCATCCGTCAGATACAGTCCGCTGCCGCCGGTGAGTTTTCGAAACGCGTCGGCCGCCTGCGGATTCAGCACGAACATCTGCTCGTGCCGAAAGCCGTCGGAAACGCGCAGTTCTTTTTTCTGAATGGAATTTTCCATATTTTTTCCTCAGGCAAAGCTTTTTCCTAATCATAGCAGAATCGTCCATCTTTTTATCTGTTTCTTCATTTCGGAAAATGCTGAGGTTATGTACAATAATGAAAAATATAATCAGAAAAAATCGGCCTCCCGAAGCACTACACCGGGCAGGGCCGGAAAGGCAGAGTCATGATTTATCCGCTGAACGGGACCTGGGACTGTCTGCTGGATGACGGCACAAAGGCAGAAGCCGTGCTCCCCGGCACACTGGACGAAAATAAAATCGGACACGCAGACACTCTGGACCGCCCGTGGCATCCGAATGCCGACAGTTTTGATCCGGTGAAAGATGTCATCCGCACACGCTTCACCAGACGGTTCAAGTACGAGGGCAGAGCCGTCTTTTCAAAAAGACTCGATTTCACGCCGCCCGAAAACGAGCGCATATTTCTGGTGGCGGAGCGCTCACGCTGTCTGTCCCTGAAGATAGACGGGAAAAGCGTTCCGGTTTTCGCAGACGACACCCTTGCGGCCCCGCATATCTTTGAGGTGACCGGACTTCTGCACGCCGGATGCCTGATTTCTCTGATATCGGACAACAGCTATCCGGGACTGCCGCGCGACGCGATTCTGAACTCATCCGCGGCCACAGACGAGACACAGACCAACTGGAACGGAATCCTCGGCAATTTCTGTCTTGTTTCGCGCCCGTCTGATTTCATAAGCTGGCTGCGCGTCACACCAGGCGATGACCTGAAAAGACTGACGGCAGACGTGGAAATCTCTTCGCAAAATGGCTTTCAAGGCAGTTTAAGCCTGAATAGCGGCGCTCTCGAAGAACCGGCTGAAATCCGCGTGAGTGCCTCCGCCGGCACATCCCGCTTCAGATTTGAGAACCTCGCCGTAAAGCCCGGAGCGAAGCACTGGGACGAATACGAGGGAAATCTGTACGAAATGACCGCGGTTCTGACGCCCGATGCGGACGATACCGTTCCGTTTACAAAACAGGTGTCCTTCGGTCTGCGCCGCATCGCCGTCAACTCCGATCACCGGCTGACGCTCAACGGGCGGGCTTTTTTCCTGCGTTCCGAGGCAAACTGCGCGGTGTTCCCCGAGACGGGTTATGAGCCGATGGATACCGATACCTGGATTTCTGTCATGAAGACTTACAAGTCGTACGGCGTCAACCTCGTCCGCTTCCACTCTCACATCCCGCCGGAGGCCGCACTCACGGCGGCCGATAAGATGGGCATGATGGTCGAGCCGGAGCTCAACGACTGGGACCCGGATCACGCGCTCTCAGATGACGTGAGCCGATCGTACTATCTGCGGGAACTCATATCCGTGCTCAGACTGTTCGCAAACCATCCTTCATTTGTCATGCTGACGCTCGGCAATGAACTCGCGACAAATGCCGCCGGTTACGCGAACATGGCCGATCTTCTAAAGGCGGCGCGAAAATTTGATGACAGCCGGCTCTACGCCAATGCCTCCAATGGCGCGAGAGAGCGGCAGCAGACTGCGGATTTCAACGATTTTCACACGGCCATGGCATACAAGGGCGAACATCTGCGCGGCACAGGATCAGGCTGCCCGCTCGGCGGCTTTATAAACAATGACTACCCGGATACCCGGCACAACTACAGCGATATCGTCCGCAAAATACGCCGCGAGTCAGATCAGCCCGTCTACGCCTTTGAAGTCGGACAGTATGAAGTGCTGCCGGATTTCGGAGAAATCGGTGAGTTTCGCGGCGTCACAGAGCCGGCGAATTTTGAGGCGGTGAGGAAAGACGCCGCCCGGCGCGGGATGCTTGAACACTGGGACAGGTATGTCGCCGCGACGGGTGAAATCGCACGGCTTGCGTACCGGGAGGAAGTGGAGGCGGTTATGCGGACGCCGGAGATGTCCGGGCTGTCGCTTCTCGGACTTCAGGATTTCCCGGGACAGGGGACGGCGCTCGTCGGCATGCTGAACAGTCATATGCAGCCGAAGCCCTATCCGTTCTCAAAGTCGGAGAATTTCCGCTCATTTTTCACGGATTTCACGCCGCTCGTCCTGATGGACCGCCGGACGTACACCGTGTCGGACACGCTGGAGTTCGACCTGAAAATCGCCAATTACAGCCGGGAAAACCGCACCGGCGCGCCGGAAATCCGTCTCACCCTGCACGAAGAGACCGGAAGTGTCCCGCAGCCGGGAAAAATGACTGAATCGCATCTCACCGGAGCCCCCGTAAAAGCCGCCTTCGGCAGGCTGACAGACGCCGGGCACTTCAAAATACCGCTCGCGGGTCTTTCTGCTCCGGCGCGCTTTGATCTTCGGATTGACTTTGCGGGAAAGAGCGCCTCCTGGCCGGTCTGGATTTACCCGGACTCAGCGCCCGTATGTCCGGAAAATGTTCATGTGTTCCGGACATTTTCCGATGAAGCAAGAAAGATTCTGGCAGGCGGCGGAATTGTCTATCTTTCGCCGGCTTCGACGCCGGAAACTCTCCCCGGGTCTGTGCGCGGACAGTTCACGACCGACTTCTGGTCGGTCGGCACTTTTCCGGACCAGGCGGGCGGCATGGGACAGTTCATCGACACATCCTGCCCTCTTTTTGAGAAATTTCCGACAGAATTTCACGCCAACTGGCAGTGGTGGCCGATGGCGAACCGGCAGGCGGTGATCGTGCCTGCCTCCGTTCATCCGATCGTGACCGAAATGGACAGCTTTGCGAAACTTCGGCATATGGCTCAGATTTTTGCCGGAACGTGCCTGAACGGCCGGATTCTCTTCTCTTCACTGGGGCTGCAGGATCTGCAGCAGTACCCGGAGGCAAGGGCACTGCAGTCCGCCATCTTTGAATACCTTGTCTCTGAACAGTTTGACGGGAATGACAGAATCGATCCGGAAATTATAGAGAATATCGTCTCTCTGTGATAAGATAGCTTCAAATGTCTGTCTTATTAAATTTCTGAGGGGAGATGTTTCGCCTTGAAAAATAACAACGAAATCACCTCCGGAACGGATTCCATCTTCACGCCGACGCTGTGGAAACGAGTTGCCACCGGAGTTCTGCTCTGGATTGTCTATGGAATTTTCTTCGTGCTGGACGAACAGCTGATCCGGCCCGGCAATCCCCGTCTTCACTATATTCACACGACGTTGGACGACAAAATTCCGTTCATCGAATGGTTTATTTTCCCGTACCTGTACTGGATTCTGCTGATCGTCATCATCTGGCTGATCATGCTTGTCAAAGCGACAGATGAGGAATACCGGCACTTCTGTCAGCTCACAATGGTCGGGGCATACATCATTCTCGCATTCTACCTGATCTGGCCCTCGGCGCTGCAGCTGCGGCCGGAGACGATTCCCGACAATATCGCCGGCCGTATCGTGTCCTGGATTGAAAGCACGGACACGCCCACAAACGTGTTTCCGAGTCTGCACGTCTATATCTCGCTCTGCCTGTACGACGGGATCATCACCTGCAAAGCTCTGAAAGGAAAAAAAGGACTGAAACTCTGGGTTCTGATTTCCATCCTTCTGATCATTGTCTCGACCGTGTTCCTCAAACAGCACTCTGTGCTGGATCTGATCGCGGGCGGCGTTAGCGCTCTGATCGCATTCACGATATTCTACGCAATTCCCTACTTTCGGGCAGAAAAGAAAGAGGCAAAACAGCAGAACGAGTTCTGAGACTCAACAGACGGGAGGGCTCAAGAAATGATCCGTTACGATGAAACGCAGAGAATCTTTGCGCTGACGACAAAGAATACAACGTACCTGATGGGCGTGACGAAAGAGGGATATCTGGGACACCTCTATTACGGCAAAAAGCTTGACCACATGTGCGGCTGGCAGACGGCGCGTCTGCACGAGGTCCCGTCTCCGTATTACTTCGAGCGGGAAAAGATCGCGTTTCTGAGCTCATTTCCTTTTGAATACCCGACGGCCGGCGTCGGAGATCAGCGGGACACCTGTCTGGCAGTTCTGGACGAACACGGCAGCAGCGGCTGCGAGCTCACATTCGACTCATATCGGATCACAAAAGGCAAGCCTGCGCTCGCCGGACTGCCCGCCTCGTTTGGAAATGAAAAGGAAGTCGAAACACTGACAATTATTTTGAAAGACCACGTGCTTGATCTGTCAGTGAGTCTGTTGTATTCCGTCTTTGAGAACGAGGATGTGATCACAAGAAGCGTACAGGTGACAAATGAGTCAGAGGCCGTGCGGACTCTGACCAAAGTTCTTTCCGCCTGCATTGACACGGACAACGAGAATTGCTCGATGCTCACGCTTCCCGGCGCATGGGCCCGGGAACGGCACATCGAAATCCGGAAGATTGCCCACGGGCGCTTCAGCGCGTCTTCCATCTGCGGCGAATCGAGCCATCAGGCGAACCCGTTCATGGCAATCCTGAAAGGTGACGCCGGACAGGATCACGGCGAGGTGTACGGTTTTTCCTTCGTCTATTCCGGCAACTTTATCGCACAGGCGGAACTCTCCCAGTACGACAGCCTGCGCCTGACCATGGGAATCCATCCGGAGGGTTTCCAGTGGACTCTGCAGGCGCACGAGACGTTTACGGCCCCTGAGGTGGTGATGACGTCCGCACAGGAGGGCCTCACGCAGATGACCCATCATTTTCACGACTTCTTCCGTGCGCATTTGATCCGGAGCCGGTATGTCTGCGAAGACCGCCCCGTCCTTATCAACAACTGGGAAGGCACGTATTTTGACTTTGACAAAGAAAAGCTCCTCTCGATCGCGCGGGAAGCAAAGAAATGCGGCATCGAAATGTTTGTCATGGATGACGGGTGGTTCGGCGTCCGCAACGATGACGACCGTTCCCTCGGCGACTGGTTTGTCAACGAAAAAAAGCTGCCCGGCGGAATCAAAGCTCTTTCTGAGGAAATTCACAGGATCGGCATGAAATTCGGAATCTGGATCGAGCCCGAGATGATCTCGCCGGATTCCGATCTGTACCGGAAACATCCCGACTTTGCCATGCAGACGCCGGGACGCACGCCGTCCCTGAGCCGCGATCAGCTTGTACTCGATCTCACGCGAAAAGAAGTGCGGGACTGCGTGATGAATCAGATCGAGGCTTCGCTGAAAGACACAGAGACCGACTATATAAAATGGGACATGAACCGGCAGCTCTGCAACGTCGCTTCCGCACTGTACGGAAACGGCCGGCAGGGTGAGATTCTTCACCGCTATGTGCTCGGACTCTATGAGATGCAGCAGCGGCTCCTGGACGACTTCCCGGATCTCCTGCTCGAAAACTGCTCGGGCGGAGGCGGACGGTTTGACGCCGGCATGCTGTACTTCAGCCCGCAGATCTGGTGCTCGGATGACACCGATGCCATCGAGCGGCTTCGGATTCAGGAAGGCACGGCTCTCGCATACCCTCTCTCCGCGATGGGCGCTCATGTGAGCCGCTGCCCGAATGAGCAGGTCGGACGCAATACGCCGTTTGAAACCAGGGCAAATGTCGCGCTGGCCGGCACATTCGGCTATGAACTGGATCTGACAAAACATGTGACGAAAGCGGAGCGCGAAATGATTCCGCAGCAGGTGGCGCGCTATCACAAATACCATCATCTCATCGCCGCTGGAGATTACTACCGCATCCACAGCTGGGATGACAGACAGCCGTATGATGTCTGGGAGTGCGCTGCAAAAGATCAGAGCGAAGCACTCATCACCGTTGTGCAGGTTTTGGGGCGCCCGAACACACACGGCCATGTTGTTAAAATCAAAGGCCTTGACCCCGGTGCCGTTTATCTTCTTGAGGAGGCCGTCGGCGCAGCTGAGAAAGAATTCGCCCCGGAAAAGGATGCCGTCTGGACCAGGGAGAACCCAAAGTTCCGCCCCGTCGGCGGAGAACTGAAGAGAGAATATTTCGGCGATGAGCTGATGCAGATCGGTCTCATTGTGCCGGATCTCGGCGACGGGCAGTCGCGAATGTATCATTTTGTGAAGAAAACAGTATAAACAGACACCCGGCTTTCCTCAGGCAGCGGCCTGAAGCTCTCAAAAAAAGCCGGCTGCTGTACTTTTCCCGTACAACAGCCGGCTTCTTATTTTATTTCATTTTTCGTTCATGCCAGCAGCGGCTTTACAGCCTCAGTGAGCTTGTCTTTTTCTGCCTGTGCCTCTTCCAGATCTTTGCCCTTCGTCGTGAAGTAGGTCTTGATCTTCGGCTCTGTGCCGGACGGACGGATTACAATCGTAGAACCGTCATCCAGGGCATAGATGAGAACATTTGCCTTCGGCAGACCGGTCTCTTCCGGTTTCTCGTAGTCCGTGACCCTGACGACCTTCTTGCCGGAGAATTCCTTCGGCGGATTTTTGCGGAGATTCTCCATGATGCCTGCCATTTTATCCATTCCGGAAAGACCCGGGAACGAATAGGAATCAACCTTGTTCAGGTAACGGCCGTACTGCGCGTAAATCTCCTCGAGTCTCTGCTTGATCGAAGAGCCGATCGAGCGGTAATAAGCTGCCATCTCGCAGATGAGCATCGAAGCAATTACGGCGTCCTTGTCGCGGACATACGGCCCGGCAAGATATCCGTAAGATTCCTCAAATCCGAAGATAAAGCGGTCAACTTCCCCGGCCGCCTCAAGCTGAGCAATCTGATCGCCGATCCACTTGAAGCCTGTCAGAGTCTCGCGGAGCTCAACGCCGTAGTGCTTTGCCACAAGATTGGCGAGCGGTGTCGATACTATGGACTTCACGGCAACCGGATTCTTCGGCATCGTGCCTTTCTCGATACGGCCTGCGCAGATGTAGTCTAGAAGCAGAACGCCCATCTCATTTCCGGTGACGAGCTCATACGTGCCGTCCGCACACTTCATCGCGATGCCGACGCGGTCCGCGTCCGGATCGGTCGCAAGCATCAGGTCCGCGCCCGTCTTCTTGGCCAGCTCGAGTCCCTTCTCGAGAGCCTCAAAAATCTCCGGGTTCGGATACGGACATGTCGTGAAATATCCGTTCGGATATTCCTGCTCCGGAACAATCGTGATGTCCTCAATGCCGATGTCATTCAGAACATGTGTGACCGGAACAAGTCCGGTGCCGTTGAGCGGAGAATAAACAAGCTTCAGGCCGGAACCCCTGGCTGCGCCCGGGCGGATCTGACGGGCCTCAATGGCGTCGTACAGTCCCTGAATGCAGTCCTGGCCCACAAATTTGATCAGGCCCTTCTCAACGCCTTCGGCAAAGGTCATATACTTTGCGCCGGTGAGAACATCCGTCTTCTGAATCGAATCATAGACAACCGCCGCCGCGTCGTCCGTCATCTGACAGCCGTCTGGTCCGTATGCCTTATAGCCATTGTACTGGGCCGGGTTGTGGGACGCCGTGATCATGATGCCGGCGTTGCAGTGATAGTATCTTGTTGCGAAAGAAAGCGCCGGAACCGGCATCAGCTCGTCGTAAATGCGGACGTTGATGCCATTGGCCGCCAGAACACCAGCTGCGTCTCTGGCGAATTTCCAGCCTTTCAGTCTCGAATCATAACTGATGGCAACCGTCTGTGTGCCGCCCTGCGTCTTTACCCAGTCGGCGACGCCCTGCGTAGCCTGACGCACGACCCAGATATTCATTCTGTTCGTGCCGGCTCCCAGCGTCCCGCGAAGTCCGGCGGTCCCGAACTTCAGGGCTACCGCAAACCGCTCTTTGATGGCGTCGTCGTCATCCTTTATGCTGCGAAGCTCCATCTTCAGATCAACATCTTCCAGATCAGCTGCCAGCCAGCGCTCAAAATCATCTCTGTACATGAAAAGCCCCCTTAGGTATTTTTTAACAGCCGGAAAGGCTGCTGTACACGTTTTGTCTCTGTAATGTATAATACCAAGTCACGGATTCAAGTTCAAGAATCTTGGCCTCTCAGAACAACGACAGCTGCTCATATTCTGAAGTCCTGAAAAGCGGCGCAGGCTCTGTCTTAAGCAGTTCCCGCGTCTTATCGTTTTTCAGAATCCACATCCCGATCCTGTCTTCCGGGAGAACAAGCGGCATGCGGTCATGAACCGGCGCCATACTCTCATTTGCCATGGTCGTGATGATGACAAATTCCGGGCCGGCGTCCGTACTCTGCCAGATTCCGGCCATATAAAGAAGCGGAGACGATTTCCCCGAGAGCCGGAATTCAGACTTCTCGCGCCTGCTGTTCCACTCGTAGAACAGGCGGGCCGGCACGATACAGCGCGACGAGGCGGCCGCCGATGAAAATGTCCTGCGCTCAAGCACTGTCTCAGCGCGCGCGTTGATCAGCAGTTTGTCCTTCGCTTCGCCCGCCGGCCGCACCCGGAATCCGAATCGCATCATGTCAACGGTCAGAGTTTCGCCGGACGAAAAAATCACCGGGGCCGCTCCTCCCGGATTCACATCGCCCCTTTTGAATACAGCGCCGCCGGAAACTTTGATCCCCGGGAGCGCCTCGAGTTCTTCTTTTTCTTCCTCATCGACATAAAATCGACAGCACATATACCTCTCTCCTCAGACTGTCAGGCGGCCCGTCTTACAGGCGCTTTCTGCGGCACTCTGTCCAGAAGCGGCTCCGCGGCAGCCCGGCGGAAGAAATCAATCAGCGGTCCCATAAACAGAGCCGTTATGATGGTCCCGATACCTACGGACGAGCCGAGCCGCAGACCGATCAGAACACAGATCAGGTCGCAGAATATTCTGCACCAGCGGAATGCGATCTTCGGCTGCTTCTGCGAAATCGTAAGCGCCACCGCGTCATACGTCGAGACTCCCAGACCGGCTGTGTAATAAAGCGCCGCCGAAAAGCACATGATGACAATACCGGCACCGAGGAGCGCGAGGCGCACCGCAAATCCCGGATCCGGAAATACAATTCTCAGGCAATACGCGGAAAAGTCAGCCAGATACCCCGCCAAGAACAGGGTAAACAGTGTTCCAAGCCCCAGCAGACCGCGGTTCAGCATAAACATCGCCATGAGCAGCACAAAAGAAATCAGCATAAAATACGTGCCATAGGAGACGGAAATGCCCAGCGCCGAGTCCACTCTGGACCAGACTCCGTGGACAAATACCTGAAACGGATCGTATCCCATGTCCGATATCGTAAAAAAGCCGGTGCTCAGGCCCGTTATCGAAACGCCTGCCGTCATCATCAGAATCCGGCGTTTCATCTGCCAGTCCATGTCCGTTCTCTGTCCCGTGAACATGGCCCTGAAACCCTCAAAAGAAAGCCTCTTCATTTTTCCTCTCTCCATCCTCTTCATAAAACCGTGCTTTTTAAGCACCATCATATAATATTTCCTGATGCGGGAAATGTCACTAACTTTTTTTACTGTTTTTTCTTTATATTCCGCCGGGTTTTCCGGAAAAATCAGTGCCAAAATTTCAGATTTTCCTTGACAGTTCCGCCGGAATCGTGTATATTAGCCAAGTCGGCAGTAAGAAATCAAAGCCGCATCGAAGCGTGGCTCAGTTTGGTAGAGCGCTGCGTTCGGGACGCAGAGGTCGCGTGTTCGAATCACGTCGCTTCGACGACAGACTCAGGAATGCAGTTGTATTCCTGAGTCTTTTTATGCGCAAAAAATTCCCGGGACAATACATTCTGCTGTCCCGGGAGTCTTTGCCATTTGTCAGGATGGATATTAAATTACTGACGTTTGTTTTTCCACTCGTCCGCAAGGATCGGCATGAAGATTCCGCCCTGAACACTGCGTCCCTTGAAATGACAATATTGTCCTGATTTCGTGTCGTACCAGTCTCCGAACGGATATCTCGTCGGGGTCTCGCGCAGATACCTCGCGACACCGGAAATCAGTTCTTTCCGCACTTCTTTGTCATCCGTCATCGCGGCCACCCAGAGAATCCAGTCGCTCTTGGTGTAATCCGCGCGCGAGTCAAGCGGCACGCCGTATTTGTTCGCTTTTCCGAGATCAAACGCGATGTCGCGCCGGATGATTTCCTCATCAAAGAGCCCGCTTCCGATCAGTTTGTCCCAGACCATGTTATATTTCAGGCTCCATGTGTCCGGACGCCCGAAAGCAAGCATTGTGTGGTCACCGGCCGCCGCGCGCTTCTCCCAGGATTCTGCCATCTTTACGGCCGACTCATGCGCCGATTCGGCTTCTTCACTTCTTCCCGTCATCGAGCAGAGTCTGCTGTAGGCTTCGATGCCCATGACTGCTTTTACCGACAGATTCACGTTGTGGGACAGATGACCGGCGAAATCATCCGTGCAGAGCTGTTCCGCCGGGTCTTCGCCGTATTCCAAAAGATATTCCTTCCATTTCGCAAGTGTTCCCATGTATGGCTCCGCGAAGTCTGCCTTTTTCTCCGCAAGGCAGACCGCAAGGGTCATGATAATCATGTTGCCGCACTCTTCGACCGGCATCTGATACCGAAGATCGAACAGGTCGTCTTCTTTTCCAAATACATAAAACGGCGGATAGACGTCACCGTCCCGCCCGGACCAGAAATCTTCCGCACCCCGCGGTTTTTTGTTGAGTCCGTACACCTGCCCCCACGCATACGGGTAGCGGCCTACATCGTGCGGAGCGAAATCGTATGTCCAGGCATCCATGTCCGCAAACCGGAACACGGGCCTCAGCATTCCTTTCACGAGTTCCGGATTCAGCCACAGGAACAGCGGCACCGACGGATAGCTGACGTCTACCGTTCCGATGCATCCGTTCGAGTCGTTCTCCTTGGACAGAAACAGAAGATTTCCTTCCTCATCTGTGATCAGCTTGTGAGCCGCGACCGTCTGTCTGTACGCCATGTCACAAAGAAATACATAGTCGTCGCCGCCTGCCTCAAGCGCCTTTTTCTCGATCATATCGTCAAACTGCGCGGCTTTCCTGTACTGCTCTTCGCGCTCCATGAGTGCCGCATCGATCGCAGCCGTAATGGACGCATACGTCTTTGTCCAATACGCGCGTCTGAACTGTCCGAAATAGTTGATCGAGACCAGATCGTCGTAGGCAAACAGGACATGCGCCTCGCCATTCGCAAACGGCACATCTGCCGCAATCGTACCGCGCTCTCTGCTGTGACTCAGAAGGCTGGCCGAGTCTGTCACCGCAAGATATGCATATCCCCAGTCAAGCGTGACATTGTCGCCGCTGCCTCCGAGCGGATGCTGCTGCTGCCTTCCCATCGACACAAAGCGGCCGTTTTTTGTCGTTCCGACCGGGAAAATCAGATCTGCCGTCTGGTCGCTGCTGACAAGATCCGAGGTCAGCGTAACCTTCAAAAACGCCCTGACCGGCTTCTCATTTTTCATTCTGATTCTGGCATCGATATAGCTGCAGGGCCTGGACATAACCGTCAGATCCGTCACATCGAGCGGCGTCATAAAGGCAAGCTCTACAGCTGCCTTATCGTTCTCATATGTAAAGATCGTCCTGAGCGCCGTGACATTCACCGATGTCTGCTCCATAGGTGTCAGGTCGCCGCTCTCTCCGACCAGACGGTATTCTTTCTCCCCCAGGCGTACATCGACATAAATTCTCTGTTTTCTTCCGGACCAGTGAATGGTGTCACCCGAGTTGGCCGTATCACTCCCACTCCAGACGGATGTATACGGGTCCTGGACAAGAAGAGGAACACAGGCGGTTCTTTTTAATTTCATATAAAATTACCTGCTTTCACGATTGATTTGTTTCATTGTATCAGATTCAGATTTTCGTCACAATCTCACCGCATCAATCTGTTAAAATAACCGTATTGTCTGAAAGGAGGTCTGTGAGTTTGCCGAAAAGCCGCCGAAAAAAGCACAGAAAAAGGGCAGTGATCATTGTGCTGCTCTGCCTTTTCGCCGTTTATCTGATTGCCGTCAACTTCATGGTCAGCGCTGCCCTGGTTCCCTCTTTCATGCGCAAACTTGACGCTTTTCAGACGATCTCCGACGAGTCCTTTGCCGAACTGGTACAGACAGATTCTCTGACAGACAACGCAAACGCAGAATCCGCCGTGACAGATGAATGGTTTGATTCTGTGACACACGAAAATCAGACAGTCACGACACCGGAAGGTTATACACTGGATGCTGAAATCTTTGATCCGGCGCCCTTCTACACAGATGTCAGCGCAGCGCCGGAACACGACAATTCTCACACCTGGGTTCTGCTGCTGCACGGATATACCGGCTGGAAACAGGACATGTACGAGTACGCCTGCTGGTTCAGCAAAATGGGCTGTCACTGCGTCGTGCCGGACCTGCGGGCGCAGGGGTCCTCAGAAGGCGATTTCATCGGAATGGGAGCCACCGACCGTTATGACTGTCTGCTGTGGCTCGACCGAATCCTGGAACTCGACCCGGATGCAGAAATTATCATTTACGGCCAGTCCATGGGCGCGGCGACAGCGCTCATGATGAGCGGTCTTACGGAGCTCACTTCGGGACAGTATCCTGTCAGAGCCATTATTTCTGATTCTTCCTACACCGATGCGTACACCATGTTCGTCGACAAAGCGAAAGAATGGTTCAATGTTCCCCCTGTCCTGTTTGTGCCGGCCGCTGCCGTCTGCCTGAAACTTCGCGGAGGATACTGGCTCTATGATGCCTCGGCCGTAGAGGCGGTGAAACAGAGCAATATTCCGACTCTCTTCATTCACGGCTCCGACGACGAAATGATCGATGTCTCCCAGTGCTATGAACTCTATGACGCGGCCTCCTGTGAAAAACAGCTTCTGATCGTGTCCGGCGCCGGCCACTGTCAGGCTGCCCAGGCTGACCCTTTAACCTATTTCAGCACAATCCGGGATTTCGCGGGGCTCTGAAAAATCCTTCTGCGGGAAGGCATGACACGCGGTGCGGCCTGTTTCTTAAATTTTTCCCGAAAAAAAGCCGGGGATTAAAAAATCCCCGGCTCCTTAAGCTCATGAATTGTCTCAGTGATTATCCCTTTTCAAGAGTGTCCATGGCGACCTGAATAAAGAAAGCCACACCGGTCATGAGAGCTTTTTCATCGAACATAACCTTCGGCGTGTGATGCGAATAGATATTTCCGTCCTTGTCCGGCATTCTGCCGCCGATCTTGAAGAATCCTGATTTTACGTACGGAGTGTAGAACGAGAAATCCTCGCCGCCCATTTCCTTCTTTGCAGTCACAAATTTCCCGACTTTCTCGGCGGCCGCCCGGCCAATCTGAAATGCGTCGTGATCATTCTGGTTGACATCTGCGACCATGTGGATCGAAACACTCGCCTTGCAGCGATAGGCTCCCGCAATACCGTTGGCAATGCGGTTCAGCGTGTCCCCGAGCGTGTTGTTGATATCGCGCGAGAACGTGCGGATTGTGCCTTCCATGTGATACGTGCCCGGAATGATGTTGAAACGGCCCGGACTCTTGATGTCGCCGACAGTCACAACCATCGGCTCAAAAGGATCATACTCGCGGGCGACCATGTCCTGCAGTCCCATGACGACGGCAGAACCTGCAACAGCGGCGTCAACGCCGTGTCCCGGGTCAGCGCCGTGAGCCTGGTGCCCGGTGATATCAATGGTAAACCAGAATGCGGAAGCCTCGAACGGGCCCTCGACAGACGCGATTGCGCCGGGTTCGAGAGTAGAGTCCATGTGCTCGCCGTACATATAGTCAACGCCCTCGAGGACTCCCTGCTCAATCATCGCTTTGGCGCCTGTTCCCGCCTCTTCAGCCGGCTGGAATATAAATTTCACGGTGCCGGCAAACTGATCTCTGATCGAATGAATTGCTTTTACAGCACCCAGAAGCATCGCGTTGTGCATATCGTGGCCGCAGGCATGCATGCATCCGTTCGTACTGGCAAATGGAAGCCCCGTGTCTTCCTTTACCGGAAGTCCGTCAATATCGCCGCGAAGGAGGACAGTCTTGCCTTCGCCCTTTCCGCCCCTGATTTCAGCCAGAACTCCCGTCGGCTTCATCCGCTTGTAGGAGATGCCCATCTTATCGAGTTCTCCGCAGATGCGATCGGTGGTTTTGAATTCCTCCATCGAAAGCTCCGGGTTCTGGTGGACAATCCGCCTGTACTGAACCACATAATCATTGACTGATCTGGCAAGTTCTTTCGCATCCATTGTCTGTGCCATCCTTTCTCTATATGACTATTATCTGACGCTGGCTGTCCTTCAGGGATCAGTGCGCCTTCTTCTCGTCATTATAACTCAGTCAATTTCTTTTTGTTTCAGTTATCTGCTGAAATCATAGCGGATTCTGATATTGTCCGCGTCGGCATGCACCTCTGCAAATGCGCCGCTGACTATTGGGACGACGGGCGGCAGATGCCCTAGATCCGCATCCAGAATCACCGGGAGTCCGAGATCTTCAATTTCGCCCAGCACGGCGCCGTGCGCGTCAAGCCCCATGACAGGCTCACCTGAGAGAGGTCTGCCGATGATAAAGCCGGCCGCTCTCTCAAACCACCCTGCTTTCCGCAGCTGCCAGAATGTGCGGCGGATATCCAGCACATTTAAATCACAGGCCTCGAGGAACCAGATAATGCCGTCGTTCTTGTAGCGCTCATTGAATTCCCGGACCTTGTCGTACTTTGTTCCGCAGAGAATCGTCAGGATATCAAGGCATCCGCCCAGGAGGCGCCCTCTCATGCCAGCCTCCCGCTTTTTGCTGCCGCCCTCAAACAGAGTGAGCACTTTTTTCTCGGTGCAGTTGTACGGCGCCAGCGGATTTTCTTCCGTTTTCAGAGAAACCTTTTCATAGTCAGGAAACCCGGAGACCTCGCTCCGTGCACCTGTAAACAGCTCCATATCCTGCGTGAGCGACGGGTGCCAGGGTTTCATGCCGAAACTCGGGGCACACGGACAGTAAATCGCCGCTGTATCAAGAATCGTCGGCATGGTAAATGTCAGATTTGTGTTGTCGGAATATCCGGCAAAAAATTTCGGCTTTGCGTCCGCGAGGCGGTCAAAGTCAATATAGCCGAGAGTCTCACACATGAGCTCGCCGCCGCCGGCGGATATGATAAAATCGACATCATTGTCCGCATACAGGGACATGAACTCACTCGCGCATTCTTTCGGATCTGTTGAAATGCCGATTCCATCGTCCATAAAGCAGTCCGGCGTTGTGCGCACGCGATAGCCCATGTCCTGAAAGTTTCTCAGCGCATTTCCGAACGCACTCGCATACGGCTCCATGACACACCCAAAAGAAGGCGCCGTTATGCCGATCGTGCCGCCCTGCGGAAGAAATCCGGGGATCTTCATAAATATTTCCTCACTTTATTGACAGCATTTTCCTCGATAAAAGGTTTCGAATGTTCCATCCGTTCGTCGAGATGTATCTTCGTCGTGTTGTGGTCCGCTTCGGCAAAATCAAGCAGTCTCAGACGAAAAGCCTTGTACTTTTCAAGTGACGCGCGTCCTCTGCTTATTAAGAACAGATAGGTGCCGTCCTCAGCCTTCCGCAGGCTGTTGCGAATCCCCCATGTATTGCCGTTTGCAGCCGCAAATTTTTCAAATGCACCGTACGACGAAAATACATATATCCGGGTATTGGTCTCGGCTGAGGCCGGACGTTTTACTTCCTTCCGGCCGCTTTCCGTCTGCTTTTTCCCGGATGAAGCATTCCCCCGCTTCCCGAGGTCTCTGCGCAGATCGCCGAACAGATCGTCCATATCATTTCTCGACGAGATTGTGAGAACAGTCGTGTGATCCGGCTGCATGGCCATCTGAATTGACATCACCTGACCGTCCAGATGAATCCCCGTCTCCGCCTCTGCCCGCTGGCAGATATCTGTTATGAAAGATTTGATTTTTTCGGAATCCTGCGCAACAAAGTCATGTATTGTAAGATTGTAATCTTCAAAGTCCTGCTTGCTTAAGATGCATTTGAACGAATTGGACGCCAATTTGATAAATTTCATTGTGATCCTTTCCTCATTCAGACAAAGGCTGTCGGAACTTGCCCGACAGGCTTCCGTTGGTTCGTTCTGATCTTATTATATCAAAAAAGGAGCCTTCTGCTATCAGAAGGCCCCTCTTTAATATAAATTTCAGATTGATTACTTTGCAGCTTTCGCCTGAGCGGCAACTTCCGCGGCAAAATCCTCGTTCTTCTTCTCAAGACCCTCGCCTGTCTCGAACCGGATGAACTTCTTGATGGTGATTTTGGCGTTGTTCGCCTTTGCGACAGAATCAACATACTGCTTTACTGTCTGCTTGCCGTCCTCTGCCTTTACGTAAACCTGGTCGACCAGGCAGATTTCTTTCAGCTCTTTGTTCAGACGGCCCTTAACCATGCCGTTGATGACCTTCTCCGGAGCGTTCGGCTTCTCGTTCTTTGCGGCAGCGGTGAGTACTTCTGTCTCGCTTGCGATGTAAGCCGGATCCACTTCGCTCTCATTTGTGTAAACCGGGCGGAGGGCAGCTGCCTGCATGGCAACATTCCTGCCCATCTCGCGGATCGCGTCGTTGACAACATCTGTCTCTACATCAACAAGAACGCAGATCTTGCCGTCCATATGCGTGTAAGAAGCTACAAATCCGTTTTCCTCTTCGAGCTGTGCAAAACGGCGGATCTTCAGATTCTCTCCGATAACTGCGATCTGGCCCTTCAGTGCCTCTTCGACAGTCTTGTCCGGCTCAGCTTCGGATTTCTCGGCAAGGAAGGCCTCAAGATCAGCAGCCTTGGTGTTGAGCGCCTGCTCAGCGACGGTCTTCACATAATCTCTGAACTTCGCGTTCTGTGCTACAAAGTCAGTCTCGGAGTTAACTTCGACAACAGCGGCTTTCTTTTCATCGCCAGCGATCATGCAGATGCCTTCTGCCGCAATGCGGCCGGCTTTCTTGGCTGCTTTAGCCATGCCGTTCTCGCGGAGATATTCAACGGCCTTGTCCATATCGCCGTCGACAGCACTCAGGGCCTTCTTGCAGTCCATCATGCCGGCTCCGGTCATTTCGCGTAACTCTTTAACCATCGATGCGGTAATTTTCATTTCGTGTATTCTCCTGAACGATACTCTTGTCTAATGTCTGAAATCGGATTACTGAGCGTCCTCAGCTGTCTCCTCTGCTTCGGCGCTTTCCTCAGCCTGCTCACCGCCCTCAGCTTCCTCAGAAGCTTTCTCGGCCTCGCTGCCCTGCTTTGCCTCGATGACAGCATCAGCCATCTTGGAGACAATCAGACGTACGGCGCGGATTGCGTCATCATTGCCCGGAATAACGAAATCCAGTTCATCCGGATCGCAGTTGGTATCGCAGATGCCGATCAGCTCGATGCCGAGTGAATGAGCCTCGTTTACACAGATCTTTTCCTTCTTCGGGTCAACGACGAAGATGACGTCCGGAAGACGCTTCATGTCGCGGATGCCGTTCAGATTTCTGTGAAGTTTGTCGAGTTCTTTGCGGAGATTGATGACTTCTTTCTTCGGCAGACGATCGAATGTACCATCCTCTTCCATCGTCTCGATTTCCTTCATCTTCTTGATGCGGGACTGAATTGTCGTGAAGTTTGTGAGCATGCCGCCGAGCCATCTCTCGTTGACGTAGAACATGCCGCAGCGCTCAGCTTCCTGCTGAATGGAATCCTGCGCCTGCTTCTTTGTTCCTACGAACAGAACGGTGCCGCCGTTTGCAACGACGTTCTCAATCTCCTTGTAAGCCGCATCAACCATGCCGACAGACTTCTGAAGATCGATGATGTGGATGCCATTGCGCTGTGTGTAGATGTACGGAGCCATCTTGGGGTTCCATCTTCTGGTCTGATGACCAAAATGTACGCCGGCTTCCAGCAGCTGCTTCATTGATACAACACTCATAATGTACCTCCAATAGGTTTTTCTTTTGCGGGATTCTTCCCGCCGCTCGACCGCAATCATCCGACGCGGCACCACACGGCAGTCCTCCCGCATGCATAATGCACATACAAACGGAAGTATACCAAAACAAAAACCGCGCTGTCAATACCAAAGGCCTGGCTTGAGCGCGGTTTATCCAAAACTCATATTTATTCTTTTGGTTTGTCGTTTAAAATATCATAAATCCGGTCATTCAACACCCTGATCAGCGTTCCGTTGCGGCCTCCGGATTTTGTTTCCAGGATGCCGGCACTCACACACTTTTTCAGCGCGTTGACGACAGACGCCCTCGCGACGCCGATTTCATCGGCGATGGCTGTGCCCACTACGACCTGCTGTCCGCTGCGCACTTTCGTGAGTATCGCCCGCAGAGCGCTCATCTCCGAGTGGGAGAGCGTCTCGACAACCATCTTTACATTCTGTTCGCTGCGCAGATCGGCCGCTTTTTCCTCTTTGAGCGAGCGGAAGATCTCCATTCCGACAACAGTCGCACCGAACTCACAGATGATGATGTCGTCAATACTCAGAGTCCCTTCACGGACAACGACAAACAGCGTGCCCAGACGACTCCCGGAAAGAACGACCGGCGATACAAGGCAGTGGCAGTGATTCGGATTGTCGATTCCAAAAAGCACCGGGTCTGTATTTTCACTGGTGGACAGCACATTTGCCAGGCGCTGATTGACCTTCGGGTTCAGCCGTGAGCCGATTACAACAGAGGCAAAATCCGGAATAATCGGATCTTCTGAAACCGTCGCGCACCCCAGTACTCTTCCCCTCCGTCCGAACACATAGACATCGGATTTCAGGATGTCGCTCATGAGGCGGCAGATGTCGCTGAATTCTATCCGGGGCGCCGAATATTCCTGTAGCAGCTTTTCAAGCCGCCTTGTATTATCAAGGAGCTCAACACTCATACTTTACTGTCCTTCTTCCACATATCCGCAGTCCTTGTTGCTGCAGACTTTCCTTTTTCCTTTGTATACCATATATGAGCCGCAGCGCGGGCAGTTCTCCCCCGTCGGGCGGTTCCAGCTCATGAAATCGCATTTCGGGTTATCCTCACATCCGTAATAGACTCTTCCCTTGCGCGTGCGCCTGATCACAACTTCTTTGCCGCACTTCGGACACTTGACTCCGATTTTCTCAAAATACGGTTTCGTGTTGCGGCACTCCGGGAATCCGGAGCAGCCTAAGAATTTTCCGTGCGGACCATACTTGATCAGCATCGGGCGGCCGCATTTGTCACAGATGACGTCGGAAACTTCATCGGCGATCTTGACTTCCGCCAGTTCATCCTCGGCTTTCTTTACGGAGGCCATCAGATCCGGATAGAAATTCTCGATAATCGTCTTCCAGCGGACATTGCCCTGCTCGACGCCGTCGAGAAGCGACTCCATATTGGCCGTGAATTCGACGTTCACAATTTCCGGGAAAGCCTCGCACATCATTTTGTTCACGGCGTCTCCGAGCTCGGAGACAAACAGATTTTTCCCTTCTTTGACAATATAACGGCGCTTGAGGATCGTCGAGATCGTCGGCGCGTATGTGCTCGGACGGCCGATTCCTTTTTCTTCGAGCGCGTGCACCAGGCTCGCCTCGGTGTAGTGCGCCGGCGGCTGTGTGAAGTGCTGCTCCGGATTCGTCGACAGGAGCGTCAGCACCGAATTCCTGCCAAGGCTTGCCGGCACGCTGTTCTTTTCTTCCTTGTCCATATCGTCTTTGTAGACAGACAGGAAGCCGTCGAATTTTTTCTGGGAGCCCGAGACTGTGAAGATGTATTTTCCGGCTGAAATCCGCACCTGTGTCGCGTCAAATTTCGCGGCGCTCATCTGACTCGCGGTAAACCGTCTCCAGACCAGGCTGTACAGCTTGTACTGCTGCGGCGTGAGCTGCTCCTTCACCATGGCAGGTGTCAGAGTAATATCGGTCGGGCGGATCGCCTCGTGGGCATCCTGCACGTGATTCTCGCCAGTCGCCTTTACGGCGGAAACCGGATGGCCGACATAATCGCTCCCGTAATTCTTTCCGATATAAGAAGCGGCCGCCGCCTGCGCCTCCTGAGCGACACGAGTCGAGTCGGTACGCAGATATGTGATGAGACCGATGGAACCGCGCCCCTTGATGTCAACTCCTTCGTAGAGCTGCTGTGCGATCTGCATTGTTCGCCCGGTCGAAAAATTCAGCTGTCTGGACGCCTCCTGCTGCATCGTCGATGTCGTGAACGGCAGCGGCGCCTTGCGGATGCGCTCGTTCTTCCGGATGCTTTCCACAGTAAAAGAAGCATCTTTCAACTCGTCGATGATCTTGTCAACATCTTCCCGGCTCTTCAAATCGATTTTGCCCTTTGAGTCGCCATAGAAACGCGCTGTGAACGGTTTCTTTTCGCCGTCCACTTTCAGAGAAGCTTCAAGTGTCCAGTACTCCTGCTCTATGAAAGCCGCAATCTCATTTTCTCTGTCGCAGATGATCCGCAGAGCGACAGACTGAACACGTCCGGCGGACAGACCCCGCTTGATTTTCTTCCAGAGAATCGGAGAAATCTCGTATCCCACGATCCGGTCGAGAACCCGTCTTGCCTGCTGCGCGTCGACCAGATTCATGTCGATGGCGCGCGGCTGCTTCAAAGAAGCCTGAACCGCTTTTTTCGTAATCTCATTGAACGTGATCCGCTTCATGTTCGAATCATTGAGATCCATGGCCGTCGCCAGATGCCAGGAAATCGCTTCTCCTTCGCGGTCGGGATCGGTTGCGAGATACACGGTGTCCGCTTTTTTGGCCGCCTTCTTCAGACTCGCCAGAAGCGGACCTTTGCCGCGGATCGTGATATATTTCGGTTCAAAGTCATTCTCGACGTCAATGCCCAGCTGACTCTTCGGGAGATCCCGGATATGTCCCTGAGACGCCATAACTGTATAATTTTTACCCAAAAATTTCTGAATTGATTTCACCTTTGCCGGTGACTCAACAATTACCAGATTCTTTGCCATATGCACTCCGATTAAACCTGAATAAACACGCAAATCATATTCCATGAAATAAAGAATGTCAAATGTACGTTTTATTCAGTCTGTCCAGAATTACCCATCTGCTTTTTCCTCTGAATGTCCGGATGACGGACGATATCCGAGGGTTCAAGCAGTATCTGCGCACCCTGTGCGATCAGAAAGTTGCATCCGCGGCTCATTTCGTCAGACATCCGCCCGGGCACGGCAAGTATGTCCCGGCCCTGTTCCGCGGCCTGATCCGCCGTGATCAGTGATCCGGACTTTCCGGCAGCCTCTACGACGACACACACGTCCGAAAGTCCGCTGATCAGCCGGTTGCGAACCGGAAAATGTGCCCGCAGCGGCTTCGTCCCGGGCGGATATTCCGATAGAATTCCGCCGCCTGTTTCCAGGATGCCTTCAAACAGATCGATATTCTCTCGCGGGTAACAGATATCCACACCACAGGCCAGAACGGCCCATGTCCGGCCGCCCGCCAGGATCGCAGCTCTGCCGGCGGCGCTGTCAATTCCGACGGCAAGCCCCGAGATCACGGAAATGCCATTTTCCGCGCAGACTTTCCCGATCTGCATGGCCGTCTGTTTCCCATACACGGTGCACCGCCTGGCCCCCACCACGGCCGCGGCAGGATCCCCGGAATCCGGCAGTGCGCCCCGGTAGTACAGGCAAAGCGGCTTCCCCGGGATCTGATTCAACGATTCCGGATAGTCTTCGTCCCCGGCACAAACCATTGAAATGCCGGATCGCTTCATCTTCAGATACCGTTTTGCCGCCTCCCCGGAATCCCGCAGTTTTACGAAAGAAGCCGCCTGATCCGCCTTCAGGCCTCCCGCCTCCATCAGTTCTGTCAGCCCGGCTGAAAGAGCATGCTCCGGGGCCTGGCCAAAATACGCAAGAAGTCTCTGTGCTTTGACAGTTCCGACACCCGGAAGACAGCTCAGCAGAAAATAAAAAAATTCATGTCCGCTCATTATCAGTGCCCTGCCTCCCCTCTTCGATTCCGCTTCGATAGGACATCGCCTCAGCCAGATGCTCTTCCCGTATCCGGTCGCTGCCCGAGAGGTCCGCAATCGTCCGCGCTGTCTTAAGCATCCGGTGATATCCCCTGACGCTCAGCTGATTTCTTCGGTAAAATTCTTCGACCATTCTTTCGCCTCCCGCGTCCATGCGGCAGAACTGCTGAATCTCAGCAGGACCCATCTGGGAATTGAAATGAATGCCGCTGCCTCTGAAGCGTCTGAGCTGCCTGAGTCTTGCCTCTTCAGCCGCCTGCTGCATATGGGATGTCGTATAGGGACAGTCTTCGTCATCTGCTCCCGGTCTCAGCCTCAGTTTCTTAAAGTCGACCGGCTTCAGGCGGACTCCGATATCGAATCGGTCCCAGAGCGGGCGCGAGATCCGGGGCAGATATTTTTCTGTCCCTCCTTCCTGCTTTTTATCAGGATTCATACTCGCGGCGAGCAGAATCCGGGCGGGAAACGTATAAGCCCAGCGCAGACTGGTAATGCGGACGAACCCGTCCTGCAGCGGTCCCCGCAGAGCCTCGAGAATCCGGACGTCAAATTCCGGCATTTCATCCAGAAACAATACTCCCTGGTCAGCCAGAGTCACTTCGCCAGGTCTTGCGTCTGCCCCGCCGCCCAACATGGCCGGGAGCGTTATTTTCGTTCCCGGCATCCGAAAAGGTCTCTTTTTCATGAGACCGGTTCCGGAAAGAAGCCCTGCCGCCGAGTAGATTTTCGTCAGTTCCAGACTTTCTTCGTATGTGAGAGACGGGAGAATCCCCGCCATCCGCCGCGCGATCATGGTTTTCCCGCTCCCCGGAGGTCCTATGTAGGCTATATTGTGCATTCCGCTCGCGGCCACGAGCGCGGCGCGTTTTGCCTCCTCCTGTCCGCGGACGTCCCTGAAATCGATTCCACGGTGCAGACCATCTTCCGCTCCGCTTTCCCTGTTCTTTCGGTCATCGCGGCACCCCGAAATGTCTATCAGGGCACCGCGCCCGTTTATGAATTCGCAGCACTCTCTGAGAGTTCTGGCCCCGAAAATCTGAATATCCGTGATATCGGTGCACTCTGCCATATTGTCAGCCGGAACAATGCAGGCGGGCATTCCCGCCTCTCTGGCCGCGCACACACTGGGCAGCACGCCGCGGACCGGCATGATTTCACCGCTCAGACTCAGTTCACCGATAAAAAACAAATAGGGAATCCTGTCACTTTTGATGAGCTCATTGGCGAGGAGAATTCCGATGGCGATCGGGAGATCCAGACCGGTGCCGTCTTTGCGGACGCCGGCCGGCGACAGATTGATAAGAATTTTCTGCTGGCGCAGCGTATAGCCGGTATTCCGGATGGCGATGCGCACACGATCCCGGCTCTCTCTGACCTCGCTCCCCGGTCCTCCCACAACCTCGATCGAAGGAATTCCAAACGAAGCGTCGGTCTCAACGCGCACAATCTGCGCATAAATGCCGCCGAACGCACAGCCGCAGACATTGCTGAACATATCTGATTGTAAAGACTGGTGAATGTATTGATGGAAAAATGCAACAGTATAATACCATAAAGAATAAATATATACAATAAAAAGGTGCCCTGACGGCTGTCATATCCGTCTCAGGCACCGAACATTTGTCATCAGAAAAATCCTACATACCAGACCATAAACCGTTCGCCGACAAGCGCGCACACCCAGCAGGCGGCAGCTGCCGCGAGCCCGGACGGTATTCTGCTCTTTAACCGGATATTTCCGGCCGCGAACGCGATCAGAAACTCCAGCAGCAGTCCGAATAACCCGACCGCGACGCCGAAATAGAATCCCGGGAGCGAAAACAGAATACAGTCTGATTTCGTCAGAAACGGTTCTTTCCTGCCAAGCTTCTTTTCGTAGCGCCCGGCTGCAAACCGCAGCAGAAAAACAATCGCGAGAAGTACCGCGCCGCCGATCGCGCCGGAAGCAAGCTGTTTTCCCCAGGCACTCCAGGTATCACCCGTGAGCAGAATCGTCAGCAGCCACCATACCATGGCAAATGCTGAAAACTCCCATGCACTTTCTCCCTTTGACTGTTTGAGCGCGGCTCCTGCCGTACCTGCGGCAAGTCCGAGCACAGGGACTTCCGCAAGGTCTTCTCCGAACACAAGGAAGATACTCGCGTATTCAGCAGCCAGCAGTGCGCACGCAAGAAAGATCTTCATCTTTCCTGTCACGCGCAGAAGGCGTGCGAGCATCAGTCCCAGGAGAAAACCAGTCGCTGCGGCAATAAGCGCCGGAAGCAGCCGGCCGTTCATCACTTCGTACCGAAGATTCTGTCGCCGGCATCCCCGAGGCCAGGGCAGATATAGGCATCCGCATTCAGTTCTCTGTCAAGCTGTCCGACATAAATCTGAATGTCCGGATACGTCTTTGACAGTCTCTCCAGTCCTTCCGGTGCGGCGATGATGCACATAAATTTGATTTTACGGCCGCCGTGCTGACGAATCAGTTTTATGGCATCGCAGGCAGAGCCGCCGGTAGCCAGCATCGGGTCCGTCACCACGATGGTTCTCTCCTCAATCGGACTCGGCAGTTTGCAGTAATACTCGTGCGGCTCATGGGTCTCCGGGTCTCTGTAAAGACCGATGTGTCCGACTTTGGCCGTCGGAACCAGATCGAGAAGGCCTTCAACCATTCCAAGACCTGCGCGCAGAATCGGAACGACTGCCATCTTTCTTCCGGCGATGACAGGAGACATGCATTTCTCAATCGGTGTCTCGACTTCAATTTCTTTCATCGGCAGATCCGACAGCGCCTCATAGCCCATCAGCATGCCTATTTCCTCGACCAGTGCGCGGAACTCGTTGGTGCCGGTGGATTTGTCACGGAGCCTTGTGATTTTATGCTTTATCAGCGGATGCTCCATGATTGTGATGTTTTCATTGCCCTTGTAATGCATAATTACGCCTTTCCGCCGTCTTCTCACAAGGCGGCTGGTTTCAGATTCACTTTTTCGATTATAGGCTTTCCGGCGGCTCAACACAACCCGAAACGGCGGAAAGCATTCCGGATTCCGTCCTTGTCGTAATCCGTCGTCACATAATCCGCCATTTCCTTCACGTCTTCATTCGCGTTGCCCATCGCGACAGAAAACCCCACCGCGGACATCATCTCGACGTCATTGCTGCCGTCGCCGAACGCCATGGTCTGACTTTCCGGCAGGCCGAGCGCCTCCCGGATCAGCTTCACTCCGTCGGCCTTCGTGATTCCTTCTTCACTGATTTCACCGACGCCGGACTCGCCTTTCAGAAAACTCGAGGGGAGCACCCGGCAGCCCGGCATTCCCTGTTTCATTTCCTCAACTGTGCTCTTGCTGTGATAATACAGAATTTTGTTCACTTTGTGCACCTGCGCGAAGCGGACAGCTTCTTCGTGTGAGAAATGCCTCGTGCAGAACTGCCGCACGATCCTCGCATAGTTGGCCTCGATTTTTTGTCTTTTCCCTTCGCCCAGACGCGCCACGGCGCCGTCAATGAGATTGTTGATGGAATTGCGGTACTCATACATAAAATCATTGCACTCGCAGATAAAATCCGCATCGTTTTCCTGAAGCCACTCCATCACGCGCACGCACAGTCCGGACGGCATCGGGCGGTCGCGGAGAACTTTTCCGTCAAGTTCCACATACGCGCCGGCGCCGGCTATATACCCGGAAAACAGCCCGCTCTCCCGCATATAGGGATAAATCTCACACATCGAGCGGCCAGAACTGATGATCAGCCTGTTTCCTTTGTCCTGCGCGCCTTTGAGCGCCTGCAGAGCCGAATCCGGAATCACGCCGCGCATATCCGTAAGTGTCCCGTCAATATCAAGAAAAATGACCATAACCGATGCTCACCTGTCAGAATTCCGTATCCATTACTGTCATGCCATAAGGTTTAAGCACAGTCGTTTTGCGTGTCCTGCCTGTAAATACACTTGTCTGCGCTTTTTCGTCCGAGTTGTTGACGACAATGACCTTCTGCGAAGCCGGAAAATACGTGCACTCGCACAGCGGATTGCCGGCAAGATACTTGCTGTTTTCTTCTGTCTGACCGGAAGCTCTCAGCAGAACATTTTCGAGCAGACGGATATTGGCCGGCGAATACTGGAATCCGCTCATGTACACTCCGCATCCCTTTCCGAAATGGCTGAACGTCAGATCCGGCTCTCCGTCGGTCTGAGCGTACACCCCGACACCCGGTCTGCTGAGGTACCGTCCGCCGCGGTGCGGGACGAAAGCTCCTGCCGGAATCAGTCCTTCGCTGCTCACGGCCTCGCACTTCCAGGACCCGTGGCACACTCTCGCGCCCCTGTCCTCATCTACGCCCAGCACATCGCTCATCGCAAAGAGCGTGCTTTTTCCCGGCACCGCAGACGGCTCATTGATGCCGATGAAAGCTCCGCCCGCCGCCGTCCACGCCTTCAGGCGGCTCACGACATCCGGATCACTCCAGGCGTCGCCGCCGCTCCACGCGTCGCCTTCCCGGCCGCAGTTGATCACAATGTCAAAGTTCTCAAGTGCCCCGTTCTTAACGTCATCAAAACTGATAAATGAGACGTCAAACGGAAGGCCTGCGAGCGCCTCGTTGACATGAATCAGGTCGTGCATGTATGTCTCATGGAAATGCCCCGAGAGAATCCAGGAGCGAAGTTTTCCCCAGACATGCAGCACTGCCACTTTTGGCCTGAACGTGAACGGCTTTCCGGTCTCCATCAGATGTCTGATGCCGCGGAAATCGTCCGAGATTTTTTCGATATAGTCCTGAAAATCAGGGAATTTCTCCGTCAGGTGCAGATATCCGCCCAGGCCGATTCTCTGGATCGGCGTGCGGAGCAGTCCTCTTCTCACATGCTGCCAGTACTGCATGGCGTCAAGAGTCGGATGGCCGCCGTCGACAAACGTCGGCGCGCCGCCCAGGCCGACCGGAAACAGATACGGATGCAGGCGGATTTCATGGGTCTGCGTCTTCACGCCCGAGCACAGACGGACCTCAAAAGCCGAGAACACGCACTTTATAATGCCGTCAAATCCAAACTCCCCGAAACGGTCTGAATAAGGCTCTGTTCCGACCCAGCTGTCATCATAAAACAGATATGCCTTCTTGCCGTACGAATGAACAAGGTCGACAAGCTGTTTTCCGAAGCTGATGACAAAGTCGTGCACGCAGGCCATGTAGTCGCGCTTCTCTTTCGTCGGCGGCATGTGCGTCACCTGTCTCTTTCCGCCGTTGATGAAATCCTCGGTCGTAAGACTATAGCCGTACATCCTGCGGAATCTCTCAAACATGGCAGGACTCGCCGTGAAGTCATACGATCCCCAGTCCGTAAAACGGTTTCTCAGAGCGGCGTCTTCTCCCCAGATCCACACAAAGTTGTAGAAAAGCGACGTGAAGCGCACGACTGTCGTATCCGGATTGGCTTTGCACCAGTTGTCGAGCCATTTGAGAAGATATTCGCGGGTCTGCGGATAGACGGGATCGACAGGCATCAGATGTTCACCGGTCCAGTGATTGGTGGTGTAATTGTACATGTTGATTTCTTCCCAGATTCTCCAGGCAAAGAAATTCACCGTGTAGCTGTGCCACGCAGTCGTATTCCGGATGGTGACGGTCTCTGAATTCCTGTCATAGGACCAGAGACCGCGGCTCACTTCTTCGCCGGATGTGCGGTCAAACACCTGCCACAGCGCGAGAGATTCCGGCGAATCATTTATCATGAACTGTTCTTTAAAATAGCCGCTGAGCGGATGAATCGTGAGAGTGCTATCCTGTGCGTCTTCCGGATCTGACATCAGTATTGTCTGCTGAAGGCAGTCCATATGCTCTTTCGCCCAGTCATTGTGTCCCCGTATAATACAAATTGTAGAATATATACCGTATCCTGCCTTTGTGATGGCGGGGGAAAGCTTCGTTCCGTCGCTGTCGCGGATGACGTCCGCGCCCCACTTCTCTGCCATTTTAAGTGTCAGATCTTCGCAGCCTGCCTCGCCCGGCAGTGTGAATCCGCCTTTTTCTCTGCTCATTTTCACCCCTTAAAAAACGGCATGAAGATTACCCCTCATGCCGTATATTCTGTCTTGTTTTATTGATCTGTCTCAGGCATTGTAACATGAACCTTGTTAAGATGCCAGATATCTCTCACATATTCTTCGATCGTGCGGTCGGATGAGAACTTGCCGGAGCACGCCATATTGAGCAGTGTACTCCTCGTCCACGCCTTTCTGTCTCTGTAGCGTCTCTCGATCTCCTCCTGCGCTTCGATGTAAGAGCGGAAGTCTTTCAGAATGAAGTAAGTGTCCGCGCGCCGTCCGGGCTGGCTCACAAGCAGCGAGTTGTAGATGTCGCGGAACAGCTCCGGGTCTTCCGGCGAGTACTTGCCGTTGACGAGCTCCAGAAGAACCTGTCGGATCTCCTGATCATTGTTGAAGATCTCCATCGGATCATAGCCGCCGTTATTCTCGTAGTTGACGACTTCCCTGGCGTTCATGCCGAATATGACGGCATTTTCCTTGCCGACTTCCTGCACGATTTCGACGTTTGCGCCGTCCATCGTTCCCAGCGTGATGGCGCCGTTCATCATGAACTTCATGTTGCCGGTTCCGGACGCTTCCTTGGAAGCGGTCGAAATCTGCTCGGAAACATCCGCGGCGGCGAAGATGATTTCTCCGTTGCTCACGCAGTAGTTTTCAATGAAGACAACCTTGAGCTTCCCGTTGATGGACTTGTCGTTGTTGATGACATTGGCTACGTTGTTGATCAGCTTGATAGTCTTCTTGGCGATCGCATAGCCGGCTGCAGCCTTGGCTCCGAAAATGAAAGTTCTCGGATAGACATCGATTTCCGGATGCATCTTGATCTTGTCATACAGATACATCACATGCAGAATGTTGAGCAGCTGTCTCTTGTACTCGTGCAGACGCTTGACCTGAACATCGAAAATCGAATTCGGATCCACTTCAATTCCGTTGTTCTGATAAATGTACTGCGCGAGGCGCTCTTTGTTCTTGTGCTTGATCTCCGCGAAATCCTGCAGTGCTTCCGGATCGTCCGCATAGACTTTCAGTTTTGAGAGTTGTGAGAGATCCGTTATCCAGCCGTCGCCGATCTTGTCGGTGATCCAGTCGGAAAGCAGCGGATTTCCGTGGAGCAGGAAGCGGCGCTGTGTGATGCCGTTGGTCTTGTTGTTGAACTTCTCCGGAAACATTTCGTAGAAGTCTTTCAGTTCCTCTTTTTCGAGAATCTCCGTGTGGAGCTTTGCGACGCCGTTGACAGAGAAGCCGGCGCAGATCGCCATGTTGGCCATCTTGACCTGCCCGTCATATATGACAGCCATCTTGCGGATCTTCTCGTTGTTGTCCGGATACTTTGCCTTGATCTGCTCGATGAAGCGGCGGTTGATTTCTTCGACAATCTGATAGATTCGCGGGAGAAGTCTTGAGAAGAGCTCAATCGGCCATTTTTCAAGAGCTTCCGCCATGATCGTGTGGTTCGTGTAGGCAACACAGTGCGTCGTCACTTCCCACGCCTCATCCCAGCCGAACCCGTGTTCGTCCATCAGGATTCTCATCAGCTCCGGTACAGTCAGCGTCGGATGGGTGTCGTTCATCTGGAAGACAACCTTTTCCGGCAGTTTATGCAGGTCATCGTTGTGCTCCAGGAAGTGCGCAATTGCCTGCTGCAGAGAAGCCGACACAAAGAAGTACTGCTGCTTTAAGCGCAGCTCCTTGCCGGCGTAGTGGTTGTCGTTCGGGTAGAGTACCTCGACGATCGTCTTCGCCAGGTTCTCCTCTTCCACGGCCTGATTGTATTCGCCCCTGTCAAATGAGCACAGATTAAATGTGTTAACCGGTTCCGCGTCCCAGATTCTGAGAGTATTCACCGTGTTCACGCCGTAGCCCAGGATCGGGATGTCATACGGAACCGCGTACACCGCGTTGTAGCCTTCCTGCGAGAATACATTCTTCTTGCTCACGTCGTCCCAGGTGACTTTTACATAGCCGCCGAACATTACCTTGTGGCGGTATTCTCTCTTGATCTCAAACGGATATCCGTCTCTGAGCCAGTCATCCGGCACCTCCACCTGATAGCCGTTCTCGATCTTCTGCTTGAACATGCCGTACTTATAACGGATGCCGCAGCCGTACGCCGGATATTCCAGCGTTGAGAGCGAATCCAGGAAGCACGCGGCGAGACGTCCGAGACCGCCGTTGCCCAGCGCCGGATCCGGCTCCTGGTCTTCGATCACGTTGAGATCCAGACCGAGCTCATCCAGAGCTTCGCGCATCGGACCGTACTCTCTGAGAGCGATCATGTTGTTTCCGAGCGCTCTGCCCATCAGAAATTCCATCGAAAGATAGTACACAATCTTCGGATTTTCCCGGTCGTACGTCTTCTTCGTCGCGATCCATTTGTCAATGATAATGTCGCGCACCGCGTAGGCAACCGCCTGGAAAATCTGCTGATTGTCCGCATCTTTCAGATCTTTTCTGAAAAGCATGCGGCAGCTGTCCGCGACATCCTTCTTGAAAGCTTCCTTGTCAAATTTTTCATCTGCAAGCTGCATAACTTTAATTCTGCCTTCCTGAAAGAGTGTAATTATCAGAGTTTCTCTACACCCAATGTAACCTTTTCTCCGTTAATACTCCACTCTTTTGTATTTCCGCCCTTCTGTCCTGTCACAATTTCCTCGGCCAGAACGACTTTGCTGATCTTGTCGGAGTTGTTCTCCGCGATTGTCTGGATCTTCTCATTGCCGTCGATATAAACCCGGATGTGATCCATCACCTCAAAGCCGCTGTCCTTGCGCATAGTCTGAACTTTGCTGATCAGCTCGCGGACAAACCCCTCTTCCTTCAGTTCCGGAGTCAGCTTTGTGTCAAGGACAACCGTCACTCCCTTGTCGGAGGCGGAAGCGTAGCCGTCGACCTGCTTCATGGAAATCAGAAGGTCGTCGCGGGTTAGCTCCACGGTCTCGCCGTTTACGGACAGCGTCAGAACGTCATTCGCGTTCAGCTGGTCAATGGCTTCGTTGCCGTCGAGTTCGGAGAGCGCCTTGCGGATGCCGCCGACGAGCTTGCCGTACTTCGGTCCTACCGTCCTGAGCTGCGGCTTCAGTTCATAATCCGTCCATTTGCGGACATCATCCTTGTACTCAACCTTCTTCACATTCAGTTCATCGGCGATGATATCCGTAAAGAACTCATTCAGCTTCCAGTCAGCCTTGATGAACATCTCCGCGAGCGGCTGGCGGTTCTTGAGGTTCGTCGCATTGCGGCAGGAACGGCCTACCGTCACCGCGGTGAGCACGTGATCCATATCCGCCTCGAGTTCCGGATCGATATGCGCCTCATCCGCCTCCGGATAGCGGCACAGATGAATGCTCTCCGGAGCCGTCTTGTCAACCGAGCGCACGATGTTCTGATAGATTTCATCCGTCATGAACGGAATCATCGGAGCCGCGCACAGGCAGAGATTCTTCAGGCAGGTGAAAAGCGTCATGTAGGCGTTGACCTTGTCCTGTTCCATGCCCTTGGCCCAGAATCTCTCTCTTGCTCTTCTCACATACCAGTTGGACAGATCGTCGACAAATTCCTCCATCGCCGATGCAGCCTCCGGAATCCGGTAAGCAGCCATGTTCGAATCCGTCTCCTTGATCATCGTGTTCATCTTGGAGAGAATCCAGCGGTCAAGGACGGAAAGCTTGTCGTAGTCGAGGCTGTGTTTCGTCGGGTCGAACTGATCGATTTCCGCGTACAGCGTGTAGAACGCATACGTGTTCCAGAGCGTGCCGAGGAACTTTCTCTGTCCTTCCCGGACCGCCGCGCCGGAGAACTTCTTCGGCAGCCACGGGGCGGAATTTGAGTAAAAATACCAGCGGATCGCGTCCGCACCGTACTCATTCAGAGCCTCCATCGGGTCAACCGCGTTGCCTTTGGACTTGCTCATCTTGTCGCCGTTCTCATCGAGCACCAGCCCCATGACGATGACATTTTTGAATGCCGGCTTGTTGAACAGAAGCGTCGCCTCTGCGTGCAGCGAATAGAACCAGCCTCTTGTCTGATCCACGGCTTCGGAAATAAAAGAAGCCGGGAACTGCTTTGCAAACAGATCCTTGTTCTCGAACGGATAGTGGATCTCAGCGTACGGGCACGCGCCGGAGTCAAACCAGCAGTCGATGACTTCCGGAACTCTGGTCATGGTGCCGCCGCAGTCAGGGCACTTAAACGTGATCTTGTCCACATACGGTCTGTGGAGCTCGACTTTGGCATCATCCGGATTGCCGGAGAGCTTCGCCATCTCCGCGCGGGAACCCACGCAGATCTGCTTTCCGCAGTCCGGGCAGATCCATACCGGGAGCGGAGTGCCCCAGTAACGGTTGCGGGACAGAGCCCAGTCCTGAATGTTCTCAAGCCAGTTTCCAAAGCGCTTTTCGCCGAGGCTCGCCGGAACCCAGTTGATTTCCTTGTTGTTGCGCACCAGATCGTCGCGAACGGCCGTCATCTTGATGAACCAGGATTCTCTCGCATAGTAGATCAGAGGCGTGCCGCATCTCCAGCAGTGCGGATAATCGTGCTCAATCTTCGGAGCGTCATAGAGCAGGCCGCGCTCTGAGAGGTCCTTCAGAACCTCCGGGTCGCAGCTCACGGCGCCCTCGTCGATCTCATGCTGCGTCGGCTTGCAGCGCATGCCGGCAAATTTTCCGGTTTCCGGTTTCATGCGTCCATGATCGTCGACCATCTGGACAAACGGCGCGTCGTACTTGCGGCCGACTCTTGCGTCGTCTTCGCCGAATGCCGGAGCGATATGAACAACACCGGTGCCGTCGGTCATGGTTACATAATCGTCGCAGTAAACAAAGAACGCCTTCTTGTGCTGCTTTGCAACAGCTTCGGCGGCGCAGTCGTACAGCGGCTCGTATTCCTTGTACTCAAGGTCTTTGCCGGAAAATGTCTCAAGCACTTCATAGACCGGCTTTCCGTCCGGATTTCTTTTCTTGTCTGTGGCAAGCGGTCCGAGGACTGTGTCGAGCAGCTTCTCGGCCATGTAATAGGTGTATCCGTCGACGCACTTTACCTTTGCATACGTCTCGTTCGGGTTTACGCAGAGCGCAATGTTTGACGGAAGCGTCCACGGCGTCGTCGTCCAGGCCAGGAAATACGCGTCCTCGCCCTTCACCTTGAAGCGGACGACAGCGGATCTGTCTTTGATTGTCTTGTAGCCCTGTGCCACCTCGTGAGAGGACAGCGGCGTGCCGCAGGACGGGCAGTACGGAACGACCTTGAATCCCTTGTAGAGCAGGCCCTTGTTCCAGATTTCCTTCAGCGCCCACCACTCGGACTCAATGTAATCGTCATAGTAGGTGACATACGGATTGTCCATGTCCGCCCAGAATCCGACCTGACGGGAGAACTTCTCCCACATGCCCTTGTACTTCCAGACAGATTCCTTGCACTTTTTGATGAACGGCTCGATGCCGTACGCTTCGATCTCGTCCTTGCCTTCGATGCCGATTTCCTTCTCGACCTCGAGTTCAACCGGAAGTCCATGCGTATCCCACCCGGCTTTTCTCGGCACCTGCTCGCCCTTCATCGTGTGATAGCGCGGAATCAGATCCTTGATACAGCGGGTCTCGACGTGTCCGATGTGCGGTTTCCCGTTGGCGGTCGGCGGGCCGTCGTAGAACATATAAATCGGATGCCCTTCGTTCTGTTTCACAGATTTCTTGAAGATGTCGTTCTTCGTCCAGAACTCTTCGATCTGCTCCTCGCGCTGGGTATAGTTGTTGTCGACTGTCACCTTGCTGTACATTTGTATGTACCTCCTGAAAGAAAAAGCCTCCTGCCGCGATACGACAGGAGGCCAGAAGTATACCGGTCCGATTCTTATCACGACATACCAGCATATGCGTCCCCGCTGACGGAGGGAACCCGTACAGATTTACTGGAAACTCGTTCAATCTGTCTGCTCGGAAGTGATTTTCAGGATGCCTCGCAGAAACACCGGCTTCCACCGTCCCGGCTCGCTTGTCTTTCTGCTTTGCCAATGGCTGACAGCCTTACTGTCTTCGTCAACGCATTTATGCCAATTTTAATCAGACGCTTTCGTTTTGTCAACAAGAACCCTTTGTCACCTTTACCCTCTTGGCAAATGATGTTATACTTATTTGACTTGTCTGAATTGACCAGTAAGTATAGGATGGGAAAAGTGTAATGGAAATTGTCATCGCCGGCTGCGGAAAGGTCGGCTGTACCCTGGCTCAGCAGCTGAGCAATGAAGGGCATTCGGTAACTGTAATAGACCAGAGCTACGACAAAGTTTCAGCTCTGACTGATAATGTCGACGTCATCGGCGTCGTGGGAAACTGTGTGAGCTATAAGACACTGGTTCAGGCCGGTGTCCCGGACGCGGATCTTCTGATCGCTGTCACCGGCAACGATGAAAAAAATCTGCTGTGCTGTATGATCGGCAGGAGAACCGGGCATCTGCGCACAATTGCCCGCGTCCGTGATCCGCTCTATGACAGCGAAAAACATTTCCTGCGCAGGACATTTGAACTGGCTGACATCATCAACCCGGAACTTGAGGCCGCACAGGAAATTTCCCGTATTTTCCAGTTTCCCGCCGCCATCAGTGTAGACGAATTTGCCAAAGGCGGCGTAGATCTTCTTTCGTTCCAGGTCGCCCAGAAATCCATGCTGAACGGCCTGTATCTGCGTGATTTCCGCCGTCAGACGCACACGCACATTCTGGTCTGCATGGTGTCGCGCAACGGTGAAGTGACAATTCCGGACGGCAGTTTCCAGATGAAGGCAGGCGACGTCGTCAGCATTGTCGCAGACAGAAGCTCAGCCGCAGAATTCTTCGAGAAAATCGGGGTAGTGAGAAACCGCGTCCGCAACGTGATGATTGCCGGCGGCGGTAAAATTTCTTATTACCTTGTCAAAGATCTCATCGCCTCGAATATCTCAACCACGATAATTGACAACAATCCGGCGCGCTGCGACGAGCTGACCGAACTCTTCCCGGAAGCAACGGTGATTCTGGGGGACGCCACGGATCACAATCTGCTTTTGGAAGAAGGTCTTTCCTCTACCGACGGTTTTGCTTCTCTGACCGGCATCGACGAAGAGAATATTATTCTTTCCCTGTACGCCAACCGCATGAGTTCGGATACGGCGAAGACCGTGACCAAAGTCGGCCGGCCTTCGTTCCACAGCATTGTCGACGCTCTGGACATCGGGAGTGTCATCTATCCGCAGGATCTGGTGGCTTCTCACATCATCCGGTTCGTCCGCTCGCTCGATCTTTCCATGAAGCGCAAGAGCGGCACCACATCGTCATTTGAGACGCTGTACAAACTGGCCGGCGGCAAAGCTGAGGCGCTGGAGTTCAGGATCACAAAAGGATCACCTGTCATCGGCATCCCGCTCAGCCGGATGAAGATCAAACCAAACGTGATGATCGGATGCATTTACCGCAAGGGCTCCATCATCACCCCGTCCGGTTCCGACGATCTCGAAGAAGGAGATTCGGTCATTGTCGTGACAACTGGCGTCCGGATCCTTGATATTGCCGATATACAGGAAGCGTAAGCAAGACATGAATTTCAAAAATATTATCTACATTCTTGGTTTCATCATACTCTTCATCGGCGCTTTCCTGATGCTGCCCTGTATAACAGGACTGCTCTACAGCGAGACAAAAGAATCTCTCGTCTATCTGGGGTTCGGAATTCTGTACATGATCATCGGCGCCCTGATTCTGCGGTACCGCCCGAAGACGAGGACGCTCTTTTCGCGCGAGGGGGCTGTCGCTGTGGCTCTCGGCTGGATCGTCATGTCACTTCTCGGTGCGATTCCGTTCAAAGTTCTCGGCGAGATCCCGAGCTACCTGGACGCTGTTTTTGAGACGGTTTCCGGCTTTACGACAACCGGATCTTCTATCCTGACAAGCGTCGAGACTCTCTCGCACGCAAGTCTTTTCTGGCGTTCGTTCACGCACTGGGTAGGCGGTATGGGCGTTCTGGTTCTCATCATGGCTGTTCTGCCGATGATGGGCGGCTATGATATGAATCTGATGAAAATGGAAAGTCCCGGTCCGTCCGTGACAAAATTTGTTCCTCACATCAAGGACTCCACCAAAATCCTCTACTCGCTGTATTTCATCATCACGATGGCTCAGATCATCTGCCTGCTGATTTCGGGAATGCCGCTGTTCGACACCCTCTGCATCACATTCGGAACCGTAGGCACCGGTGGTTTCGGCGTGCACTCAGACAGCTGCGCGTCGTATACCATCGCCCAGCAGTACATCATATCGATCTTCATGATTCTTTCCGGTGTCAACTACACGGCTTATTTCCTTATCGCAAGCCGGAAATGGAAGGCAGCGCTTCATCTCGAAGAGGTCCGCTGGTATCTGATCATCATCGGTGTCAGCACAGTCCTCATCTGCCTGAACATCCGCAGTATGTTTCCGACCCTGGAAGAGTCTTTCCGCGCTTCGCTTTTCGGCGTGAGCACGATCATCACGACGACAGGATATGCCACGGTCGACTTTGACCTCTGGCCGTCATTCTCAAAGTTCATCCTCTGTCTGCTCATGATCGTCGGCGCCTGCGCCGGTTCGACAGGCGGCGGTCTTAAAGTATCCCGCGTGCTGATTCTGACGCGCGGACTTAAAAATGAGCTGTCGCTGATCGTCCATCCGCACGAGAGAAGAATCGTCCGTCTTGACGGTGAAAAAGTAGAAAGTTCCACCGTGCGCAACACACAGGTTTACCTGTCCGCGTACAGCCTGATTCTGGCGTTTTCAATTCTGATCGTGAGTCTGGACGGTTTTGACTTTGAGACAAATGTGACGGCCGTCCTCGCCACATTCAACAACATCGGACCGGGCCTCGCCGGCGTCGGGCCTACATCCAACTTCAGCGCCTACTCAGCGCTTTCCAAGATTGTCCTGATCTTCGACATGCTGGCCGGACGACTGGAAATCTTCCCGCTTCTGATTCTCTTCTATCGGAAGACCTGGAAAAAGCACTAAAAGAAATACGGTAAAACAATATCCCCATTAAAAACACTCCCGGCAGAGGGTTTGAATTCTCTGCCGGGAGTCTTTTTTACATTTGTCATCAGATCAGAGCGACTGCTGTACGACCGTTTTGTTGTTTTCAGAGGCCGCAGCCGGAATGACTATATAGTAGTAGTCGTCACTGTCGTTGATCGTCGCGCGGAGCACATATACATCCCGGATATAGCCTTTGCTGTCCGCCGTGTGCGAGACGCTCAGCTTGTCGATCGTGATCGTCTCGATCGGATCGGTGCGCAGATTCCATCCTGCAATCTGGAAATATCCGTTGCGCACGAGCAGGCGGATCTGCGTCGGCGTCAGGATTTCTTCTTTTCCGACTTCAGTCCCCTGAATGATCTGATTGTCGACGCCGAGAAATATCACGGATGAGTTTTTGTCACCTGAGAAATATACCGTGAATTTGCCGCTCTGCAGCGTCCCGTCGTCATTGCTGCTGTAGACGGTAAATGTATACGAGCCGTCAGAATTGTCGACAAACGTCGCGTCATCCGGCAGAGTGAAGCCATACTGTTCCAACAGAGAGCGGACCCGGCTCTCTTTCATATTCGCCGCCGAGTTGCTGATCCCCGAAAAATCGCCCCCTGAAGCTGTCGGATAAAACGTGAAGCGCATGCCGTTCAGTTCGATTTCCATCGTATAGCGGCCGTCATCCGTCATGACTGTCGTGACGCCGTCTTGCGTCTCAAGACTCCATGTGTCCGCCATTTCGCCAAGTTCCTGAAATATTGAATCCGCCAGTTCAAATGCCTCTTCCTCTGTCCCGATGTGTGTCTCATAGATTCCGGATTCCGTCGTATCCGGATCTGTCATCTGAGCCTCCGGAACCTCCCATGAAATATACATCGAATACGTCTTCTGCGGATACAGAACCGACGTGGCGAAATTGCCGTACGGTTTCGCATTGTAGGCGCCCGAGATCGCCGCTGCCCCGCCGATGAGTACAAATATCGGCGTCAGGCCCGTGAGTATGCGCCTGAAAAGATGATTGCCGCGTTCTCTCACTATGGACGCCACCATATAGTACAGCCCGCATCCGATAATGCCGCCGAATGTATTATTGACGATGTCATCGATCTCTGCGTACCCGGTATACGAATAGTACTGATACACCTCGATGGCAAATGAGTACAGCGCGCAGATAAAAATCTCAGGCAGCACAAACGAATAGTTTCTGCCGGATCCCGTGAGAAAAAAACCAAGCGGCACAAAAAGCAGAATATTCAGGGCAATGTTTTCCCACAAGGTCCCGGACGCAGTGCTCCAGGCGCGGAAATACGATTCCAGAAATCTTCCGAACGGCGCCGCGTAGGAAGGATCTCTTGAACAGGTCAGCAGAAGAATGACAAATCCCCACATAAGCGAGAGAATCGGGCATGCCGCGCGCATGGGATGAGCTTCCCTCGACGGATCATAGCGCCTCACGCTCAGCAGAAATATAAGCATATAAATACCGGCGGCTGCCAGTGCCAGACCGGCCCCGCCTATGATAATCAGATACAGCGGAAACGTGTAGTTTCCGACTGTAACCAGGGTTGTCATGCTGCTTACAATTCTTTCCGCCATCTGTCTCCCTTATTCTGTCAGACCAAAATAACTTACAATCGCCTTTTCATCAGCCTCAGCCAGTTTCTGAAGATTGGCGCTGCCGTTAATCCGGTCGAAGTCCTCCTGATTGGTGATGAAACCGTGCTCGACAATGACAGCCGGCACGTGATGAAGCTTTGCGTGATGCAGTATCGCGTAATAATCCGAGCGGCTGCCGTCCGGATATGTCTGCAGCTCCGGGTCCACGTCATCGGTCATTTCCTTTGTCTGAAGGCCGAGATTCTTGAACCCGAGCTCGCCGAGCTGTTCGAGGAACAGATTGCCCAGTTCCTGTCCCATCGTGTTAAATGTCGGCTCATAATTCGTATTCTGAATCAGAATCAGTGAACCGTTTGACGATGAATCTCCGTCGCCGGAATTAAAATGAAGCGAAATCATAAAATCCGCCCCGATTTCTTCCGCATACGCGCATCTGGCCCGGTTGTCCTCCACGGATCCTCCGGCGTCAGGATACGGGCAGTCGGAGGTCTCGCGGGTCATATAAACCTCTACATTGCTGTATTTTTCAAGATCCTCTTTCAGGTACTCCGCAAGCTGAAGCGTCAGATCCTCTTCCTTTACGCCGTCGATTCCGACAGCGCCGGCATGTGTCGAGTCATGACCCGGATCCAGCAGCAGGACAATCTTGTCGTCCGTCGATGTTGTCGTCTGCTCCTGCGCAGCTGTCGTTGCTGCCTGCGCGGTTTCATCTGAGGCGGAACTGCCGCAGCCCACCAGCGCGCCCGTAAAAGCGCAGCAGAGAATGATCGACGTTATTTTCTTCCAAAACTGTTTCACTGACATATTCGTTTTCAATTTCCTTCCTCTTTGTCAAGGGAGACAAGTTCGGCTTTCCTGAGTACATCTCCTGTATAGATCAGATTCATCTTAAAGTATAATTTTTCGTCAGACAAAAGATATGGCAGGAACTTTCTGTCGCCCTCCCACAAATTCAAATCTTTTACCTGTTCTTTGGGAATCCACTCAGCTACCCCCTCGCTGCATGGGATCTGAGCCCCGCTGAAATCACAGCTTTTGAAAAAATACACGCGCTCAAAGACTTCGTCGTAATGAAAATCCACGGTGCCGGCGCGCTGCACTGTCCCGAGAGTAAAACCTGTCTCTTCAAAAACCTCACGGCGGATGCATTGTTCCGGCGTCTCGCCTTCCTCAATGTGGCCGCCGATGCCGATCCATTTGCCATGATTGAGGTCGTGCTTCTTGGTCACACGGTGCAGCATCAGAATCCGCCCGTCCCGCTCCAGATAAATACAGGTTGTCTGCGTCATGAAAAAAATCTCCTTCGGACAGTCTGCTGTCTGACGATTTATTTTATCATATTCAAAGGAAATTTCCCATACCAGACAAGGATTGTTTTTCAATTGAAAAAAGAATAGACTAAAAGTTAAACGTCAGCAATCGGAGGAAGAAATGGGCTATTATTACAGACATTATTCAAATCTTTCTATCACGGGGCCTTTCTTTCTGGTCGTTCTGGCCGGTATGCTCATCGTCCTGACTGTAATCGCTCTTGCCGCGAGACACAGGGGAAAATCCGATTACGAAAAGGTGCGCCGCGGCGGCCACACATCCCAGCTCACCAGGAAACAGCTCACAAGGGCCAATGCCCGCATATTTCTGGACCGCTTCTACGAACTTGTATTTTCAAGCACCTCTGTGCTTCTCATGATGTTCGTATATATATGCATCAACAACTTTATCTACGACGGGACGATCACCGATCCGTTCGCAACGATCTGGAACGAGTGGGAGGACTTTTTTCTTCTGATACTCATCCTCATCTCCGTCTTCATCACGATGTTCTTTGATCACTTCGTCGTCCGGCTGCGCTCACTGACCAACGATGAAATGGCGAATATCCGCCTCAGCTCATCGGTGTACATCCTGATTCTGCTGGTGGCAATTTACATCGCATACGGCGAACACGCCTATATGAACCTGATCTTCATGATGACCGCGATGGTAGCCGGCCGCTTTGTGTACTTCGATTTCACCGTCAAGGACTTCAAGCGGCTCTGCCACGGCGTGGGCGACAGCATGCCTTTCATCGGCCTACTGCTCGCGTATTCGGGCGTCTTAAGCTTCTACGGTTTCCAGACTCAGGTTCTGATCAGCGCCTACGGCATCATCATCAGTCTCTTCATCGAGCACCTCTTCATGTGCATCGGTATCATCATCATCGAGCACACCCCGCTCCGCAGGCTTTTCTGCTGATTCTTTCACAGTTCCTTAAAACTGCCGTCAAGCAGTGCATGAAACGCGGCATCCGTGCCACCTTCAAAGGTGAAGCACAGGATGCCTTTTTTCTTCAGCGCCGCAAGCTCCCTGGGAAGAAAGTGCTTCGCCACGACCACCCTGACCTTCAGCTCTGTCAGCATATCCAGCAGCTCGTCCCATGGTCTTTTTCCTATCGAAAGCATCTGCTTCACCCGGTTTTTCCCATTGACAAATGAAAAATAATTCAGGTATTCCGCTCTCGTCAGTGTCCCGACATTTCCATTTCCATCATTCACAATAACCGCGTAATATGTGAAAGGCAGCTTGCTGTTCATCTTTTTTCTCCTCTCTTCTCCGTCTGATGTTATAGTACACTAATTCATGAACTGTATCTATAACTATTTTTAGCTTTATCTTATTTTTGTTCTTGACCTTTCACAAGTTTGTGTTATGATTCTTGTGTTAGTTGATGGTAACTCGCGTAAGCATTCTATATTTCATAAGCCTGCTTTACAGATTTATCCGCAGCAAGATTCCATCAGTCTGGGAAAAAAGAAGGTGATTATACATGCCAATCGCACTTGCTGAAATCGGACTGCCATTTGTCATCAGCCGCATAAGCGGCGCCGAATCAGTCCGTCATCATCTCACAGAACTGGGATTTATCCCGGGAAGTACTGTCACGGTGGTTGCCAACAACGGCGGAAACCTGATTGTCAAAGTCAAGGACGCCCGGGTCGCTATAGACCGCGGGCTGGCAATGAAGGTATTTTCATAAACCGCTTTCCGGCGGAAACAAAGAAATGAAGGAGGATATTTTATGCGAACTCTGGGAGACGTAGGTGTCGGTCAGACCTGTGTTGTAAAGCGGCTTCACGGCGAAGGGCCTGTGAAGCGCAGAATCATGGACATGGGCATCACAAAGGGCGTTGAAATTCTTGTGCGCAAGGTCGCGCCGCTCGGTGATCCGATGGAGCTCAACATCCGGGGATATGAGCTCTCGGTCCGCAAAGCGGACGCAGAGGAAATCGAAGTTGAGTGACCGCTTCGTCGTCAGAATGCTCAAGACATAAAGGAGGAAATAATGGAAGAAATTCGTATTGCCCTGGCAGGCAACCCGAACTGCGGAAAAACGACGCTTTTCAACGCACTGACAGGGTCGCGCCAGTACGTGGGCAACTGGCCGGGCGTTACGGTTGAAAAGAAAGAAGGAAGGCTTAAGAATCACGATGATGTGATCATTCAGGATCTCCCGGGCATTTACTCTCTTTCACCGTATACACTGGAAGAAGTTGTCTCCAGAAAATATCTGGTCGAGGAAAAGCCGGATGTCATCCTGAATATCATCGACGGCACAAACATCGAGAGAAACCTTTACCTGACGACACAGCTGATGGAAGTCGGTATTCCGGTCGTCCTGGCTGTGAACATGATGGACATCGTCAGAAAGAACGGCGACAAAATCGACATCAGCAGACTTTCAGAAGAGCTGAACGCACCGGCAATTGAGATCTCGGCCTTAAAAGGCGAGAACATAACAGAGGCGGCCGAGCTGTGTGTCAGGACCGCGCAGAATAAAAAGGAATACAAAGTCCCGGAGTTCTTCACCGGCATCGTCAAAGAATCTCTTGAGAAGATTGAAAGCGGACTTGGCAGCAGCATTGACAAGAAGCTCAGACGCTGGTACGCCGTTAAAATTTTTGAGCGCGACAAAAAAATCCTGGAAGAAAAAACCTTTACCAGAGCTCAGCTCGCCGGAATGGAAAAATACATCGAAAAGGCGGAAGAAGAACTGGATGATGACTCCGAGAGCATTATCACAAACCAGCGCTATGAATACATCGCCGGCGTCGTCGCCGTCTCTGTGAAGAAAAAGGGCGCAAAGCACAGCATGACCATATCCGACAAAGTCGACAAGATCGTCACAAACCGCGTCCTCGGCCTCCCGATTTTCTTCTGCGTGATGCTTCTCATCTACGCGCTTGCTATGGGCGGGGCAAACGGTGATTTCGGATCTCACATCGGCATCGGAACTATCGGAACCAATTTCCTGAATGACGTGTTTTTCGGCGAGTGGGTCCCCGCCTGGGTCGACACGCTGCTCCTGGATGTCTTCCATCTTTCCGAATCCGGCATGGTATACAGCCTGATTCAGGACGGCATCGTGGCCGGCGTCGGCGCGGTTCTCGGATTCGTTCCGCAGATGCTCGTACTGTTCTTCTGTCTGGCGATTCTTGAGGATATCGGCTACATGTCCCGCGTCGCATTTGTCATGGACCGCATCTTTCGTCAGTTCGGCCTTTCCGGCAAATCATTCATTCCGGTTCTCGTCGCTGTCGGCTGCGGTGTTCCGGGCATCATGTCAACCCGCACCATCGAGAACGACCGCGACCGCAAGCTGACGATCATGACCACGACGTTCATCCCTTGCGGCGCCAAGATGCCGATCATCGGGCTTATCGCCGGCGCCATGTTCGGCGGCAGCTCTCTCATCGCTGTCAGCGCGTACTTCATCGGCATGGCATCGATCGTACTCTCAGGCATAATACTCAAGAAGTTCAGGGTCTTCGCCGGAGAGCCGGCTCCTTTCGTCATGGAACTCCCGGCATATCATGTGCCTTCCATGAAAAATGTTCTCCGCGCGACCTGGGAACGCGGTTTCTCTTTCATCAAGAGAGCCGGTTCTGTCATCGTCCTCTCGACAATTCTGATCTGGTTCCTGCAGAGTTTCGGCGTTGTGAACGGACAATTCACGTATATCAACGACGATGTCTGGGAAGAATTCACGGAGGATGAGACACAGACGGCCGCTCTGGCAGAAAAGATGAACATTTCCGAGGATGAGCTGAACTCTACCGATCTCTCGCTTCTCGCCGACATCGCGCAGCCGGTATCCGTGATTTTCACGCCGCAGGGCTTTAATTCATGGCGTCCGACTGTCGCGACAATTTCCGGTCTGGTCGCCAAGGAAAATGTAGTCGGCACAATCGGCGTGCTGTACAATTACGACGACTCTGAGGCTGAGCTCGACGAGAACGGCGAACAGATCTGGGCGAAATTCGCGTCGGATTTCACCCCGCTTTCCGCTTTCGCGTTCATGCTTTTCAACCTGCTGTGCGCACCGTGTTTCGCCGCCATGGGAGCCATCAAGCATGAGATGAACAATCCGAAATGGACGATGGCCGCGATCGGCTACATGTGCCTGTGGGCATACTGTGTGTCCGCGGCATTCTATCAGATCGCCGGCCTCGTCACCGGAACGCTCCCGTTCACAGGTCTGAGTGTTTTCGGCATAGCGCTCGTCGCTCTGCTCATTTACCTGCTCTTCCGCAGGGGATATCAGCCGGACGACACCGTCAGAAACCTCACATCCGTTGAGGCGGCCGGCGAATAACAAATAAGGATTCCTGACAAATTCTTATTAATCTTGCACTGTAAAGATGCGCGGGCCCTGTCGGATCGGCAGGGCCTGTGCTATACTTTAAGAAAAGGAGGTGTCTGCCATGCCGGCAGTTCTTGGAAATATCATAGCTCTGGCGCTAGTAGCGCTTCTGATTTTTGTGTGTGCCCGGTATCTCATAACGCATCGCCATGAAGGCTGCACAGGCGACTGCGGCAGCTGCGGTGCCGCCTGCTCATCCGCAGAAAAGATGAGCGAAGAAAGACTTGCCCGCGCCGTCAAGAAGCACGAGAACAGCCATATTGGCTGATCTGGTCCGTCCGTGACATTTTGCATGATGCAAGACATCATCTTCTGTGTCATGACACAGGCAGAAAGGAATTGCACTGCAGCAGGAACCGCTCGCGCCGGACATTTCGATTCAGCAGATTCAAATCTTTCTCAAGGCCGTTGAGCCCGGCAATTTCTCTCGTGTCGGCGAATGTCTGAATTACAGCACATCAACTATCAGCAAAAAGATCACAATGCTGGAAGAATCTCTGGGAATTCAGCTTTTCACCCGCAATCCCCATGATGTCGTTCCGACTCCCGAAGCAAGAATGCTGGCGGCGGAATGGCGCCACGTCATCGCGTCGATCAACAACAGTATCGCAAGTCCCTCTCACCGCGCTGGATCCTCAGATGCATCCTGCATACAATGCATGGCTCAGGGAACTTTGTATGTCCCGCGGATTCCTTCCCAACATTGTCTCTACATTCCGGACTGTTCGTTCGCTTCTTTTCAATCTGCGGCGGCTTTGCGGACGCCTTTCTGTTTTCCGTCTTCAAAATGCGCGACGAAAATGACGCCGCCCCGGGATAGTCTCGGAAAAAAATATTCAATACCGCTGTAAGTCGGCGCGTAAAGCCCTGTGTCCATATGGACCAGGGCATATTTTTCGTCCTCAGGCTTCTTCAAGACTTTCCGCCGCAACATACTTGAATTCCGGTAATACCATATTTGTTGTTTCTCCTTTTTCATATCTGTGAGTTGATTTTATCATCCACAGCTCTTACTGATGGTTTCAGAACCCGAAAGGTAGTTTCCAATACGGAAAGCCAGGATTTTATGCGCATAAAATGCGCCTCCCATAAAAAAATCCCTTTATAAAGGCGCCCCTGTTCAGCGCCCTTATAAAGGGATCCTGTCAGCTCGCTTTGAGCGAAGCAGATAAATTTTTCATTGATCAATACAGACTTTTCAGATTTCCTTTCCGATATTCGCGGATTGCCGCGCCCGGACCGCCGTCAAAGCTGCAGGCCTTTATGCCGGCTTCTCTGAGTTTTGCGAGATCTCTGGGCAGAAATTTCGCGGCGATCACAGCGTCAGCGTCGAGCTGTTTCATCATCCGGATCTTCCCGGATTCATCGTTCGCGTCCGGAAACCGCAGCATCCGTTTCGTCACGATTTTCCCATCGCGGATGCAGTACAGTTCGAAATGATCGATCGACTTGAAATCCGGAACCGTTCCGCTCTCAAAGCCCACGATGACAAATACGCCGCCTTCCGGCTTGCTGAGGCTGCCGCTCTTTTCCCTGTCAAAAAGCTGAAACATCCGTCAATATTCCTCGTACGGCTGAATGCTGCAGGCAGCACCGAAATAAAGAATATAGAACGCAAGCACACCGGCCTGAAGCAGACTCACATCCAGGAAGAATGTGCAGATCGCAACGGCAATGAGAAGAATTGCCAGAATTACAGAAATGACCTTCTTCTCTTTTCTGCCGCAGATGCCGGCGAGCAGTGTGAGAACGCCGAAAATGACGATGGCGATTCCGAACGCATGCGCCGCGCTCATGTTCAGTCTGTCAATCTGCGCGCTGTCAAACAGTCCGTCTCCCAGGAGCGCTATGGCCACTCCTCCGACGATTTCAAGGGCTGAAACAATGATGAAGAGGAGCGACATAACTCTCATAAATACGGACGTGTAATATACCGTATCCTCGTCTTCTTCCTCATCCGCCTCTGTCTCCTGCTCTTCCGTCTGCGGCTCGATCTGCTGAACTTTGCGCTTCTTTTCGTCTTCTTTTTCTGCCGGCGCCTCAGACGCCTGTTCAGCACTTTTCTTCTCAGCGGTTTCGGCCCCGGCAGGCTGCTTTTCGGCCTCCTGCGCATCCGTCTTTTCCGGCGCGGCATTACTTTCCTCAGCTGCCGGTGCCGCTGAAGTCTGTTCAGGCTGTGCGGCCTGTTCATCCGCCTCATCAATATCAAGCGCTTCAAAGACAGTAGTCAGATCTCCATCCTGTTCCACATCGTCATTTGAAGAAGTCTCTCTCTCGCGTTCTTCCAGTTCCTTAAACCCCATGTATCCTCCTTTGCTCCCGCAAAGCGGTGCACTATAGTTCATCTGATTCACAGACAAACGAATTATACCATAATTATGAATGTAAATCAGGATTTAGTGAAGAGCTTTTTAATGGCAGCGGGTACGTCTGTGCGGTCTCTGTCCGGTGTGTTTAGTTTCTGAAGAGCCGGCCAGTGCCGGCAGATCATCAGCCCCAGCAGTGCTGCCGAAAGAATCCCCGCTTCCGTCCCGTACCGGATCCACGCAATGATCGTGAAGACTCCCGGAATCACGACGGCGCCGAGCGCAAGCGACTTCGTGACAAAGACGACAAGCATGCCCGCGATCAGCGACAGGAACCCCCAGCCAGGAGAATACAGCACAATTCCGGCACAGGTCGTCGAGACGCCTTTGCCTCCTTTAAACGCAAGCCAGAAAGGAAAATTGTGCCCGAGCGTGACGCCCAGCACAGCCCAGAGCACACAAATGCGGCCCAGGCGGCTGTAGAAAAGCAGACTCGCCAGGACCACACCCAGAATTGTTTTTCCGATATCGCCCGCCAGGACCAGAATGCCGGGCTTGAACCCCAGAGCCGCCATGACATTGGCCATGCCGGGATTTCCGGTGCGCCCGACTTCCCGCGCCGGTTTCCCGGCCACTTTCCGGCACACCGCCTCTGCCGTGATGAAACATCCGCAGAGATACCCGATCAGAAGACAGGCGATTCTCTCACTCATTTTCCATGTTTCCTTCTTTCCAGACAGACTTATCTGTATTGTACGACAGTTCTGTCCGCCGGAAAAGGTTCAGGCGTCTCATGCGAATGCGGCCCTGAAAGCCTGATCCAGGTCTTCAATCAGATCCAGTGCGTTCTCGGTTCCGATTGACAGCCGGATCGTACTCGGACGGATATTCTGCTCTTCAAGTTCTTTTTCAGACAATTCGGCGTGCGTCGTTGTCGCCGGGTGAATGACGAGCGACTTAACGTCGGCCACATTGGCCAGATCCGAGAAGATCTTCAGACTGTCGATGAACCGGAAAGCTTCCGGCTGTCCGCCCTTGATGTCGAACGTAAAGATCGAGCCGCCGCCATTCGGGAAGTACTTTTCATAGAGCTTGTGATCCGGGTGATCAGGGAGCGCCGGGTGATTGACGTGAGCTGCATACGGGCTCTTCACAAGATAATCCAGAATCTTCTTCGTGTTCTCCCAGTGGCGGTCAAGGCGCAGAGAGAGCGTCTCGGTGCCCTGCAGAAGCAGGAAGGCATTGAACGGTGAAATCGCGGCGCCTTCGTCGCGCAGAATGATCGCGCGGATATACGTGGCGTAAGCAGCTTTTCCGGCCGCCTGCACAAAGGAAATTCCGTGATACGAATCATTCGGCTCGGTGATCTGCGGATATTTGTCAGAAGCGCTCCAGTCAAAACTGCCGCCGTCCACAATGATGCCGCCGAGCGTCGTGCCGTGGCCGCCGATGAACTTGGTCGCGGAATGAACGACGATGTCCGCGCCGTACTCAAACGGACGGATCAGATACGGCGTGCCGAATGTATTGTCCACAATGAGCGGAAGCCCGTGCCGGTGCGCGATCTCCGCGATTTCCTCGATGTCCGGAATGTCCGCGTTCGGGTTCGTGAGCGTCTCGATGAAGACGAGTTTTGTCTCCGGACGGATCGCCGCCTCAACCTCTTCCAAATTTCTCGTGTTGACAAATGTCGTGCTGATCCCGTAGGCAGGGAGCGTATGCGCCAGAAGATTATAGGAGCCGCCGTAAATCGTCTTCTGGGCGACCACATGATCGCCCGCGCCGGCGAGAGCCGTGACCGCGTATGTGATCGCCGCCGCTCCGCTAGCGACAGCGAGTCCCGCGACGCCGCCTTCGAGAGCCGCAATTCTCTTTTCCAGAACTTCCTGCGTGCTGTTGGTCAGTCTGCCGTAGATGTTTCCGGAGTCTTTCAGCGCAAAACGGTCCGCCGCGTGCTGCGCGCTGTGAAATACATACGAAGTTGTCTGATAGATCGGAACCGCTCTGGAGTCGGTAGCCGGATCAGCCTGTTCCTGTCCTACGTGAAGCTGAAGTGTCTCAAATCTGTATCCCATCTTCTAATCCTCCTTCATGATCTGCGCCGGAAATAAGCGGTTTTCTCCGCGTCTGTCTTTGTTTTTTCGGATGAGAAGATCATAAAACAGAAACAGCGGCAATGTCTAATTCCAAAAAGCAGTGTCCGGTTATAGCATCAGGCTATAACCGGACACCGCACTGTCGTGCAATTCAAAAATCAATTTTTCAGATCACGTGAACTTTCCGCACGCAGAGCAGTTTCACCTCTTTGGGAAGTTTTGCCTTTGAAACAGCGCCGTCCGCTTTCAGACTCAGTACAAGACGGCAGCTATCCTGCCTCAGCAGTTCTTTGCCGAGATCTGAGAGACGCAGTTTCACCTCTTCTGCTCTGCCGGCCGGTATTATAAGACTTCTGCCGCTTTCCGCGTCAGAAATAGTGCCTGACCCGCACGTGCACCAGAAATCCAGCCATATTTCTCCCATTCCGTCCGGAATGTCAGAGACAAGTATTTCAGCCCGCTTCTCTCCTTCTTCATCCGGCAGAACGCTTATGTCCGCCGCCGGATTTACCGGCGCGAAGCCTCTCGCGATAACCCTCATATCCGGATACGTGATGAGTGAAAGAACGGCCTTCTTCCCGGAGGGGGCCGGGAGATATGCATCGTACCCGCCTTTGCCGTCTTCCGCGACTTCCGCGTTTCCGGTGATCAGTTTTTCGGCGCCATTCACGACAATTTTTCTGGACGCCTCTGCCTCCGCTTCCGCAATCAGCAGAATCCGGTTTTTCCCCATATCACCGCCGATTGTAAAGTCTGTGTCCGGTCTCAGGCCAGCATCGACGCTGCCGCTCACAAGTCCCACATAGCGGACAGGCTTGTCTCTGTCGGGCTTTTTCCCCTTCTCTCTGTTAAAAATGTAGAGATCGCCCCCGCCGGCCCCCTGTTTTAACACAGAGCAGAGATCGTCTTCCGTCAGAACAACGGCGTCGCCGATTTTTACGGCGCGCATCAGACGGCAGTTCGCGATGTGCGGATCCCAGAACTCTTCCATATTTTCCCGCGCGAACATCGTGTAGAGCATCCCGTGCAGCGCCGCGCCGTGCGACACGACCAGAATGCTCTCGCCGCTGTCTCCGTACCTGGCGATGAGATCGCGGTAAAATGAAGCTGTTCTCTCGATCAGCTGCTGGTAGCTCTCGCCTCCCTGACACGCCTTGTAGCGCTGCGGGTGATAGGCGAAATTTCTGTAATTTTCTTCCATTTTGTCGCGCAGCGCCGGATCGAAGGAATAGAATTTTCCCTCGTCCACGCCGAAACTCATCTCGGCGATCCGCGCGTCCGTCTCAATTTGTTCTTCCGGGAGTCCGGACACAATGGAGGCCGTCTGTTTTGCGCGGGAAAGCGGGCTTGAAATCACGCGGTCAAATGTGATTCCCGCCGCTTTGACTCTCTTCGCTTCCGTCTGCGCCTGTCCGATTCCTTTTTTATTAAGAGGAATGTCCGTTCTGCCCTGCAGTTTATGGGCCACATTCCAGTCTGTCTGTCCGTGCCGAAGTAAATACAGTTTCATTCTTTCTTCTTCTCAGTCAGCTTTCCTATGCAGGCATACGCCGCAATGCACACGACTACCGCCGGCAGCGTGCTGCCGCACGGAATGTCAATTGTCATAAAATAGCGGTAAAGCAGGAATCCGCCGAGCCAGACGAGCAGCGCCGCCCAGGTGAACCCCGCCTTCTCTTCGCGGTTCTTCAGAATATAATAGTCAGCGATCTGAACGCCGATCATCGGCGCGAATACCGATCCGATGAAATACAGGAAATTCGTGATGTCGTCCATGGGAAATGCGATCGCAAGCAGCGAACCGATCACAGTCACCGCGACGGCAGCCCATTTGTCAGGAATTCTGGACGAGATCGACTGAATCGAGATGCCGGCGGACATGGCGTCGAGGAATGTCGTCGTCACGGTCGAGAAGATAATGATGACGAGTCCCAGAATGCCGAGTCCGGCGCGCACCATGATCAGCGCGATATCGGTCGTCCCGGCGTATGCGGCCGCGCCCATCCCGATCAGGAACATCCAGCAGCTCACGATGCCGTAGACAATGGTGCTCACCGCAGCCGCGGGGCGCGGTTTTTCGGCCTCACGGGTGTAATCGCTGATGCACGGGAGCCACGAGAGCGGCATCGACGCGGATAGCTCAACGGCCGCCCCGAAACTCATGGCCTGCGAGGCGTCGGCACTGCCGGTTCCGCCATAAAAGATCACAATACAGAGGATAATCGTCAGGACGAACAGAGCGCTCATCGCGACGATATTGACTTTGCCGAGGTTCCGGACGCCGATCAGAATCCATATGACGATCAGGCCTCCGATACAGATGCACCAGATCCAGGATCCGACCGGAAGCGCGCCGACAGCCGCGGCCGCGCCGTCGTAAATCATGATGGATGTCCAGCCGGCAAGCTGAATGACGTTCAGAATCACAAAAAGCAGTCCGCCCCGGCTTCCAAACGTAAGTTTGACAGTCTCCATGGAGCTGCGTCTCTCCCGACCGCCGATCAGACCGGCAAGATACAGCAGGAAGCAGCCGATGATATGGCCGATGACAATGGCCGAAACGCCCCTGACGGCTCCCATCGGAGCAAAGTAAGTGCCGGTCAGAATTTCCGCGAGCGAGACGCCGGCGCCGAACCAGATCAGCCCGTTTTCAAATACCGATGTTCTGCCAGATGTTTTTCTGCTCACTTCTCTGCCTCCGCGGTAAAACGTCCGGTCAGGTCAAAGGCATGGTTCATCGGGCCGCTGCCCTTTCCGAGGTCAAGCATGGCCGCCAGAGCCCCGGATATATACTCTTTTGCCCTCTCGACGGACTCTTCCAGTCCGAAACCTTTCGCGAGATTGGATGCGATTGCGCTCGAGAGCGTGCATCCGGTTCCGTGCGTGTTTGGATTGTCGATTCTCTTTCCCCTGAACCAGTGCTTTCCGCCCGGCCCCACAAGCAGGTCGTTGGCGTCATTCAGGTGATGGCCGCCCTTGCACAGAACGGCGCAGCCGTATGTCCCGTAAATTTCCTGTCCCGCGCGCTCCATGTCCTCAGGCGTCTCCACCGGATATCCGGCGAGAACTTCTGTCTCCGGTACATTGGGCGTGATGACATTTGCGATGGGGAGCAGTTCTTTTTTCAATGTATCGATTGCATCATCGGCCAGCAGTTTGGCGCCGGATGTAGCGACCATGACCGGGTCGACGACGATATTTTCCGCCTTGTAAAAACGAAGTCTCTCCACGATGACGCGGATCAGATCAGCCTCCGACACCATGCCGATCTTCACGGCATCCGGCCGGATATCGGTGAACACGGCGTCGATTTCTTTTCCGAGAAACTCAGGGGTCACATTGAGGATTCCCGTCACGCCGGTCGTGTTCTGTGCCGTCAGGGCTGTAATCGCGCTCATGCCGAACACGCCGTTTGTAATCATTGTCTTCAGATCAGCCTGAATTCCGGCGCCTCCGCTGGAATCGCTGCCCGCAATCGTAAGTGCTGTATGCATTCTTTTATCCTTCACTTTCATTAAATCCGAGATCTTTCGGAAGATATTTTTCTTTCAAGAGCCCTTCGGACGCCGCAAAAATGGACTGCGTGCCGCGGAATTTTACCGGTGTGCCATCGCTGTCCGTCACCAATCCGCCCGCCTCATTCACAATCAGCGCTCCGGCCGCATAATCCCACAGATGAAGTTTCCACTCAAAGAATAGTCCGGTTGTTCCGGCGGCCACCTGACAGAGGTCCCATGCCGCCGTGCCGGTATTGCGCACGTCGATGCAGCGGTTCATATAGAACAACACCGTGTCCATCGACAGCTTGTGCATATCGAGGTCATATGGCGTCGAACCGAAAATCACAAGACTCTTCTTCAGACTGTCCTTCGAAGTGTGAATCGGCTTTCCGTTCATGAGAGCGCCGCAGCCCTTTTCGGCCTCGAACAGCTGATTGTAATACGGATTGTACACGACGCCGAAATACGGTTTTCCGTCTTTCAGCAGTCCGCAGGAAATCACCGACGGGCGGAATCCCTTGATGAAGTTGCTCGTGCCGTCGATCGGATCCAGCACAAACGCGAATCCGTGTTCGTTCTCCGGGCGGAATACGTCGTGTCCCTCTTCTTCCCCGACAAATGTCGCATCCGGAACAGCCTTGCCGAGCTCTCGGATGAGAAACTCCTGGGTTTTCTTGTCAAATTCTGTCACATAGTTGGAAAATCCTTCCTTCTGTGTCACCGCCGATTCAATATTATCTGCCGAGAGCAGAATTTTCCCCGCTTCCCGCACGATCGACTTGATTTTTTCTTTTGTTTCCGTTTCCATACGATCCTCTCATTTCTCCGGTTCAGAAATTTCTCTCGCCGGATTGAATTTTTTCTGATAGCAGACGGTCTGTTCCGGTCTCAGGCCGCAGACCGCACACGATATATATTCTACTACAAACGCCCGGAAGTTGTGAGTCCAAAGAATCAAATACTGATATAATTGAGAAAACCGCCGCATTTTTCTTTTTACGGGCGCAGGAGGGATGTTCATGAAACTGACAGATATCATCGGGCCGGTTATGGTAGGCCCTTCCAGTTCTCACACGGCCGGCGCCGTGCGCATCGGAAGCGCCGCCAGAAGACTTCTGGGAGAACCGGTCCGACAGGCAGAGATCGGCCTTCACGGCTCGTTTTATGCGACCGGCCGCGGCCACGGCACCGACAAAGCTCTCGTGGCGGGTCTCCTCGGCATGTCTGTTGACGACAGGCGTATCGCGGACAGTTTTGCCTACGCGCGCAGCGCAGGCCTCTCATTTACCATCAAAGGTGTGGATCTGGGCGATTCGGTTCATCCGAATTCCGCGAAGCTCGAGCTCACCGGCGTGAACGGGAAGCAGCTTGAAATTGTCGGCGCGTCGATCGGAGGCGGACGGATCGTCATCACGGAACTTGACGGCCTTCCCGTCAATTTCTCCGGCGATTTTCCGACGCTGATTGTACACAACGAAGATATGCCGGGGCATGTGGCCAAAGTGACGTCCCTTCTCTCGGAATCCGGGATCAACATTGCCTACATGCAGCTCAACCGGGCGCACCGCGGCGGACAGGCCGTCATGGTTCTGGAATGCGATCAGGAGGTCCCACACGAAGTGCTTGAGCGTCTGGAGGCCATGGAAGGCGTCGTAAAAGTCACGTTCCTGTCACTTCTGACAGAAGGAGAATAATGATATGTATGAGTCTTTTGCCAGCCTTGCGGCTGATGAGAATAAAACAAATCTTCCGCTCTGGAAGCTGATCCAGAAGGAAGACTGTGCCGAAAACGGAACGGACGAAGAACAGTGCTGGGAAGAAATGGCCGGCATGTACGCCGCTATGAAAGAAGAGGATCAGGACTACAGCCCGAAGCGTTTTTCCAACAGCGGGCTTGTCGGGGATGAGGCCGGCCGGATGCACGAATACCGGAAAAACGGAAATACAATCTCCGGTCCGTTTATGAGTCTTGTCATGGAACGGGCACTTAAAATCGCGGATTCGAACGCCTGCATGAAGCGAATCGTCGCTTCGCCCACCGCCGGATCCTGCGGCGTCGTGCCCTCTGTTCTGCTTACGATTCAGGAAGACCGGAAGTTTACGGATGAACAGATGATCCAGTCTCTTTTTGTGGCCGGCGGAATCGGCGGCATCATTGCGGCGAGGGCGACACTAGCCGGCGCGGAAGGCGGATGTCAGGCCGAGATCGGCGCGGCGTCAGCCATGGCTGCCGGCGCACTCGTTTCGCTTTTCGGCGGCAGCTGCGAGTCCGTGGCCAACGCAGCCGCTCTTGCGCTCAAAAATCTTCTGGGTCTCGCGTGCGACCCGGTAGCGGGTCTTGTCGAAGTGCCCTGCGTCAAGCGGAATGTCATCGGCGCCGTAAACGCCATTGCCGCCGCGGAAATGACGATGGCCGGAATCGCGAGCCGGATTCCGCCAGACGAAGTGGTCGATGCCATGCGGAGTATCGGCAGACATATGGACGCCGGCATCCGCGAGACCGGGACGGGCGGACTCGCCGCTGCCCCGACTGCTCAGAAAATCAAAAAACGCATCGCGGGCAGCAGACCGCATCCCGCCGGAAACGCGCAGTGATGACGGCATGAGCGTCCCGCGGCTCATTTCAGCGGCTCTTCCGCTCATTTTTCTTTATTTTTTATCGGCTTTACGTCGACGCACACAACCTCGCTGTCGCTTCCGAACCGGACCGGAATCTGAAAATATCCTGTCCCGGCGCTCACGATGCAGTCAGTTTTTCCCACTCTGAATTGTCCGTGCCTGCTGTTTTTGTGATAATTGGCGCGGATGAACCAGGTACAGGGAAAATATTGCCCGGAGTGCGTGTGGCCAGCCAGCAGCAGATCCGCGCCGCACCCTGCCGCCGCTTCAGCGCCGTCCGGATAGTGATCCAGAATAACGGTGTACTTTTCCGCCGGGAATTTGTATCGGATTGGCCGGCGGTTCCTCAGGCTGTTTCCATTCCGGCCGTACAGCGTGACCTGCGGCAGGCTGACAGATTCATTGTCGAGCAGGCGGACATCCGCATTTTTCAGGAACAGGCGGAACACCGGGTCGTCCGCGGCCGGATCGTGATTTCCTGTCACAGCGTACACGCCGTCTTTCGAGCGGATCTGTTTGAGAATGTCTTCTATGTCAAGCGGCCTGCGCACTTCATTCATCTGTCCGTGGTTGATGATGTCGCCTGTGATCACGACAAGATCCGGCTTCAATGCGTTGACGGCCTCCACCGCCCGGCGCATCTGTCCGGCACCGACCACAGATCCGAGATGAAGATCAGACAGCTGGACAATGCGGTAGCCTTCCCGGACTTTATCAGTTGAAACTGAATACGATACCGTCCGGATTTTTTTCGCGTGAATCACCCCGTAGATAACCGTGACGACTGAAAGAAGCGCAGAAATCCCGGCCGCCATCTCGTAGCGCAGACGCTTCACGCCGATGATCCGAAGCACAAAGAATATGACGTCGAAAAGCACCATCCAGGTGCCGCCGAAGACAAGAAAAGCGATGCACACACCGGACAGAAGAACCAGTATTCTGTACAGCTGTGAAATGTGAATCCGCTTCGTTTTATTGGAGTACAGCTGAACAAGCAGAAAAAAAAGCACCACAAAAAAGAGAGGCCACGTCGGATTGTGTCCCGTGAGAGCCCGAAAGGCATGACCGACCCGCACGCAGTAATAAAAACTGCCCGCAGCGGACACGAGGCACATTACGATAAAAATCAGTTTCTGCTTTTGAGGATTGATATTTTCCGTCATAGTTTTCCCAGCTTTCAGCTCTATTCTATCATGATTTTGATAAATGACCATCAGTCACTTATCAATGCTTTACACTTTGTATAAATTGACACCCATACTGTTATATGTTTTAATTTAGGGGGATTCTTTTAATCAATACAACGGACGGGGGAAGATGGTTTTTTAGTTTCACGGATCAGAAGGGAAGAAACATTTTATGAAACCGAAAAATTCTCTATTCAGGCCCATTGCAGCGGCAGTTCTCGCCGCTCTCCTGGCGTTCACATTGTTTCCCGGAACATTTTCTGTGAACGCAGATTCTCTGAACCCTCAGACTTCATGGCAGTACAGCAAGTCCAAGACGGCCACGAATCTGGATGATGCCTATCAGTCCGAAGTGACGCTGTCACTGCCGTCCTCAGAGGAACAGCTGACGACGGAAATCTGTTTCGTTCTGGACAAATCAAGTTTTTCCGACACAAAAGACACGGCGCTGAGCCTGCTCTCGGATCTGAAATCAGCCATCTCCGTGAGCAGCGCGAAGGTACAGGTTGACATCGTGGAATTCAACCGGACCGCGCACGACCGCGGTTCCTATGATCTCATGTCTCAGTACGACGAAATTGTGGAAGCCTTTACCGAGACGAGCACCGGCGGCACCAACATGCACGCGGGTCTGCTTCTGGCGCAGGAAATTCTGGCAAGAAACACATCGATTCCGGATTCCCGGAAATACATGATTCTGATTTCCGACGGCGACACATATCTGTACTGCAAAAACGGTGATTACAACACTCCGTACAGCCGTGCTTATGCGTACGTGGAAAGTGCCGGCAGTACCGCATATGGAGGTTATTACGACGAGTCCGTATATTATCCCAGCCGTCCACTCGGTTCCAATACGGGGCGTCCGTCAAATACTGATTCGTCTGCTGCTTCCTGGGACGCGTACCTGCAGGACGTTGCTGCCCGAAATAATGAAAGCAATGGCGATTCCTGCGATTTCATCTGGAAATATTATGACGGATGGCAGTCCATGACGGCGGACGAAATCGAAGCTGACGGATATATTTCTCAGCCCCGTGTCGAGCGCTCAGCGTCCAATATCGATATGGCGTTCCTGTATGCCTCAGAGACGTATCACGAACTGGCGGAAAAATACAATACCTATTCTGTCGCTGTTCAGAGCCTCAACCAGTCAGACGGAGGCCACAGGGCATTCATGGATTATCTGAACGACGGCGCGTCCGTAGACTTTGAACAAATCGAAAACGAGATTCTCTATTTTCTCGGCGCCGGGAGTTATGTCGAAGATTACATGGGATATGAAGAAGGGAACTACAATTTCGACCTCACAGATCCCGCCTCGATAACTGTCACACTGGATCAGACCGAAGACGGAACCATGCAGACCTACAGTGCCGTTGAGATCGGAGAAAATCACTATGGATTCGGACCGCAGAACGAGGACGGCACCTACAGCTACGAAGTGACGTACGTACCCGGCACCAAAGCGGCGGATGAGCACATCATCTGGTCGATCAACGTCCCGGTGACCAACTTTGTACACGTCAGTCTGACTTACACCGTAACTCTCAAGAGTCCGAAGACAGAATCCGGGACGTACGGAACATACGACGCCGACGGTTCGGCCGGCGCATCCGGACTGTACACAAACAGCAGCGCTGTCCTGTATCCGGTCACTTCAGACGGAACTGACGGGACGCCGGAAACCTTTGCCATGCCTTCGGTGAGCTACACCCTGTTTTCCGTCACCTATACGGACGGCGTCGACGGCGAAGAAATTTTCGCCGACCAGAATACTGTTGTCCGCAGCGGTTCAGAGACACCCGGGTTTGACGGAACACCTGCGCGGGACGGCTACACATTCAAGGGCTGGACGCCTTCCGTCGCCGACACCGTGACAGAAGATGTCATCTACACGGCGGTCTGGGAAAAACTGCCGGAAGAGACAACAGACGAACAAACGACAACAACTACTACAACCGCGTCCACGACAAATGAGACGTCAAATACAACATCCGCCGCGCAGGCCACCCAGACTCAGACTTCGGAATACACAACGGTCAGCGCAGGTACTGAGGCGGATACCGTCACAACGCCGCAGACGGGAGATACATCAGAAGCATCGGCATGGGCCGTCCTTCTCACAGTCTCTGCCGCCTGCCTTGCTGCCGCTGCCATTTACCGTATTAAAGAGAGAAAGGCCAGATAATTCCAAGGTGTCTGCCTGAAAATTTACTCCTCACCGGCATAAATTTCACATGATGCGGAGGTCCGATTTTATGGTATAACAGGCATAGAATGAAACGTGATTTATACATTTTATAAGGAGGAGCTGCCATGCTTTCATTTGACAAATCCGATTTTACCCGGATTTATTCGGCTCTCATGGTTCCGTTTCACGCGGACGAAAGCGTCAACTATGAAGCTCTGCGCCAGCTGGTAGAACGGGAAGTTCAGGAAGGCGTAGAAGGATTTTACGTCTGCGGCTCGTCGGGCGAAGGTCTGCTGATGAGCGTAGAGGAGCGGGAAAAAGTGACGGAATGCGTCCTTGATCAGGTCGCCGGCCGGGCTCCGGTCATCGCGCACTGCGGAACAATCCGGACAGCCGATGTGATCAGGCTCGCGCGCCACGCCATCAAAGCCGGCTGTGTCGCTGTATCCATGATTCCGCCGTATTACTACCATTTCTCTATGGACGACATCACTCACTATTATCTGGATGTCATCGACGCCGTGCCGGACGCTCCGGTCATCATCTACAACATTCCGTCGTTCACCGGCATCGAGTTCAGCAAGGACAACGCCTCAGAGCTTCTCGCCAATCCGAACATCATCGGCATCAAGCACACCTCGAAGGATCTGTACAACCTCGAGCGAATGGCAACGGATTATCCGGAGAAGGTTCTGATCAACGGGTATGACGAGCAGTTCCTGGCGGCTCTCTGCATGGGCGCCCAGGCCACGATCGGGACGACCGTAAACCTCTTCTACCCTCTCTTCAAGGGTGTAAGAGCGGCATTTGACGCAAGGGACCTTGATACCGGAAAGATTCTGCAGCAGGATATCAACTGGCGCATGGAAAATATCGTCAAAGTCGGTCTTTTCCCGGCGACAAAATACGGCTGTGCCCTGAAGGGCACCGACTGCGGAACATGCCGCCGGCCATTCCGGGACATCACGCAGGAGCAGAAAGCGCTCATCAGAAAAACCGTTGAAACGCCATATCCGGAAGAACTGAAAAAGTACGTCTGACAATCAGAAATAAGTAAAGAGAAAAAGCCGCAGCTTGTGAAAAACCATAAGCCGCGGCTTTTTTGTGACAAATGCTGTCCGGGATCAGATCAGTCCCAGTTTTTTGAATTCTGTTCCGTAATCCGGACCGGTGCAGAGCCCTTTTTCGGTGATGATGCCGGTGATCAGCGTGTGATCTGTCACATCGAATGCCGGATTGAAAGACGCGTCGACGCCTTCCGGCGCCATCGGCTCCTTGTACCACATGGTCTTTATTTCTTCCGGATCGCGCATCTCGATCGGGATCTGATCGCCGGTCGGAGTCTTCGGGTCGATCGTCGAACTCGGCGCACAGACATAAAACGGAATGCCGTAGTGCTTTGCGATAATCGCCAGACCGGATGTACCGATCTTGTTGGCGGCGTCTCCGTTTGCGGCGACGCGGTCGCACCCGACGAAAATGATCTTCACGCGGCCTGACTTCATGAGAAGCGAAGCCATGTTGTCGCACTGCACAGATGTCGTGATGCCGGCGTTGTACAGCTCGAACGATGTCAGGCGGGCGCCCTGAAGGAGCGGTCTGGTCTCGTCGCAGTACACATGCATGTCCGTGCCTTTCCAGCCGTGCTCCAGCGCGATGTACATCGGGGCTGTCGCGGTCCCGTACTTGGCGGTCGCAAGTGTTCCGGCATTGCAGTGGGTCATGATGCCCAGCTCTTTGCCTTCTTCCTTCAGGTTCCCAAGGAGTCCGAATCCGATCTCGCCGATATTGCGGCTGATCTGCACATCCTCATCGCGGATGGCCTGCGCTTCGTCAAACAGAATATCTTTGAGCTCAGAGACAGGCTTGTCGGCATTGGCCCGGCAGGTGCGGTCCATGCGGTCGAGCGCCCAGAACAGGTTCACGGCTGTCGGACGGGATGTCGCGAGGTAATCTTTGTCAGATTTGAACTTCGCGTAAAAATCCGTGAAATTGTCAGCCTCGTACTGATTTGCGAGCACAGCCATTCCATACGCCGCGCACACGCCGATCGCCGGGGCCCCTCTGACCCTCAGTTTCTTGATGGCTTCCCAGATTTCCTCGCGCGTGTCAAGCTGAATTCTCTTTATCGTGCCCGGGAGCAGCGTCTGGTCGATGATATCGACGCAGGACTTATCCTCCGGGAGTTTTACCGTGATGACTTTCTCAAAAAATTCGTCCAGTTTCTGATTCATTTCTGACCCGCACCTCTTCAGACCATCTTCCAGGCAGTCTCGAGAGCCAGCTTCATCATGTCAGTGAAGTTGTTCTGACGTTCCTCGGCGCTCAGAGCCTCACCAGTGAAGATATGATCAGAGACAGTGAACATCGCCAGCGCTTTCTTGTGGCAGCCCATCGCGGTCCAGTACAGGCCGGCCGCTTCCATTTCGACGGCCATGATTCCCATATCGCGCAGCTTCTGATTCAGATCCGGCTGCGGATAGTAGAAGAAATCAGAGGAATATACCTGCCCGACTGTCGTCTTGATGCCTAGTTCCTCCGCGCTGTCCATGCATTTCCTGAGCATCTCATAGGTGCAGGTCGGTGCCAGCACACCCGGAACGCCGTATGCGCTGCCGTAGTTGGAGTTCGTGGAAGCGCCGAGAGCGACGAGAACATCGCCGACTTTTACATCCTCGCCGATTCCGCCCGCCGAACCGATGCGGATGATAGACTCGACTCCGAACTGATCATAAAGTTCCTTCGTGTAGATGCCGATCGACGGAATGCCCATGCCGTGGCCCATGACAGAGATCTTCTTGCCCTTGTACGTGCCGGTATAGCCAAGCATGTTGCGGACGGTGTTGAAGCACACCGGATTCTCGAGAAAATGATCCGCCACGAACTTCGCTCTGAGCGGATCGCCGGGCATCAGGACTACCTTGGCGATCTCTTTTCCGTCTTCAACGGAAATGCTTGCTGAACCTGATTCTTTTGCCATTTTACTGTTCCTTTCTATTTTGATTTTCCGGGGCTTAAAGGACCCGGATTAAACTCAAGTGACGGGCGCCGGATGTCCGGCGCCCCCAGGCTTATTCTACCATAAACGCGCGTCACATTCCCAGCAGATCAAACTGTTCAAAGGAAATCAGAACCTCATGATCTTTCTTCGGGTTCCTGTACTTGACTTCGACGGACTTCTTCGTCTGTGAATAATACCAGCCCTCTTCTGCCGCCTCGAACTTCGGGCGATACAGAAAATGCGGAATCTCGCGCCCGTCGATCTGCACGTAGAACGGTCCCTTTTCGCGGTGCACGACGTCCAGACGGATGGTTTCTGCCGTCGACGGATAACTGCCTTCCGACGTAAAGCGGATATACGTCCTGGCACCGGATGTCACGTCGATCTTCGTCCGCCGGTATACACCGTTTTTGTATGCATTTGTCACGCCGTCGTCGTCATAGAGCACGAACTGACTGTCGCGGTCCGGAACAATGATAATGCCCAGATCCGTTACATGGTCCTTCGCCAGACTGCTGATGCGGTTGATGGCAAATGGCACAACGGCGCCGCTCGTCAGGAAGAGCGGAACACTGCTGATATCGACCGGAACATGAATCTCCTGCCCGCCTTCGTATTTTCTGCGGGTATAGAAATCGTAGTAGCTGCTGCCCTTCGGCAGGTAAATGCGCTTCTCGCAGGCGCCCTCATCGACGACCGGCGCCGCCAGAAGGCCGTCGCCCCAGAAAAATATCTCGCCTTCGTTCCAGGTCTTCGGATCGTCCTGATGTACGAGGAACAGCGGCTGCATGATCGGCAGTCCCGTCTCATGCGCGCGGTTTTCGAGCGAATACAGATACGGGCTCATCTGATAGCGGAACTGGATGGCCTTACGGATCAGCTCCTTGCTGCCGGAATACATCCACGGTTCGGTCACCGTGTTGTCGGTGTTCGTCGAGTGAATCGAGAACCGCGGCATGAACGCGCCCATCTGAACCCAGCGCACGAACAGCTCTTCGTCCGGTGCCGGGCCGTAAAACCCGCCGACGTCGCAGCCGTGATTGGCCACGCCGGAAAGTCCCATTCCCAGAATCGTCGCGATATTGTATTTGAGCGTGTCCCATGACGTGAAGTTGTCGCCGGCCCAGACCTGCGCATAGCGCTGAATGCCCGCGTGCCCCGAGCGGCACACGGAGAACGGCCGTTCCTTTCCGTCTGTGTACTCTTCGATCGCCTCGTCGGACAGACGGCACATCAGGTTGCTCATGACCGGCTTCAGCTCGCCGATCGTGGCGCCCTTTCCCTCGTAAGAAACGCGGCAGTCCTTGTCGACCATGCTGTCGTATTCGCAGTTGTCGTTCCAGATCGAGCGGCAGCCGTAGCTGAGCAGCGAGTCCTTGATGTACTTCTTCCAGTTCTCGCGGGCCGATTCTTTCGTGAAATCGACGAATTCGCCCGGGCCGCCCCACCAGGTGCCGACGCCCGGTTTATCGGAATCGGACGCCTTTACCATCATGTCCTTGTCTTCCATTTCTTTAAGGAGAGGATGGACAAGAAGCATGCCCGGCTTGATGTTCGGGGAAACCAGGACTCCCCTCTCCTTCATGCCCGCAAACCAGGCCGCCGGATCCTTGAAGCGCTCGTTGTTCCAGGTGAAGCAGCACCTCTTGATGCCCTCTTTTGTCTCAACCGCGCAGTATCCGGACGAAAGCTGGAAACCGTCGATCGGAATATTCTCTTTTTTTGCGGTGTCGACGAACTCCGTGATCGCGTCGTCCGCATCCTTCGGGAGTTCCGAATAATACATGGACGAACCCAGATATCCGAGCCCGCTCTTCGGCAGCAGCATTGATTTTCCGGTCAGATCTGTGTAGCGCTCCACAACCTCGCGGATACTCGGCCCCGCGATGAAGAAAAGATCGATATCGCCCGCGTCCGTGCTGTACGTCGAATAGTGATGCCAGTAATTGCGCCGCTCGCGGCCCATGTTGAAATAACACTCGGCCGTGTTGTGGTAGAAATACCCGGTCGCTTTTCCGGACTGCGCCGCCAGCCGGATATAGAACGGAATGTGCTTGTACAGCGAATCCGTCTCCTTCGGGTTATAGCCCATCGAGTCGCCCGGCGCCATATTCATCATCTTCTGAGCCTTGTTAATGTCACCCGACTTCTCGCCGAAACCGTAGTAGCAGTCGTCATCACCGAGCCAGCTCGTGTGGAACCGCCGCCTGTTGCTGTCTTCCCGGCACGCCAGATCCGGGATGTCCTCATGCAGCACCGTCCCGTCCGCGTCATAAATCCGGATGACAAATGGTTTTTTCTGCACCACGACTTTGAGCTTCCGGCCGGCAATCACAGCCTCTTTCTCACCGTCCGTCAGTGTGCTCTTGGCCACATGAATCTTCTTTCTCTCATTTCCCATCAGCGCGTCCGTGCGGGAATCCCACGCGGTGAGCACAAGACTGTAAGACGCCTCGTCCCACTCGCCCGTAAAACCGGCCCTCAGACGGATGATATCGTCAGTCAGAAACCAAATCCGGATTTCGACTGCGTTGGTCTGCACGGAGACATAATTTTCCTTCGCCGTCACAGACGTGACTTCCCGGCAAATTTTCATATACTAACTCCCTTCGCATGTATGTCGTTTCACACTCTTGATTAGTCTGAAGGTATTATACTCTTTTTGTCACCCGATTATCAGCCTTGACAAATAAGCTTTTCAGCCGCGGCCACGGCCTGCCCGAGAGAAATTCCGCCGTCGTTGCACGGGAGCAGATGATGGCGCAGAACACGGATGCCGCCGGCTCTCAGCTCATCTTCCAGCATTCCAAGCAGCAGCGTGTTCTGAAACGTCCCTCCTGTGAGAGCCGCCGTGCGGATGCCGGTCTCTTCCGCTGTCAGAAACACCGTCTTCGCCGTGAGTGCGGCGAGTTCCCTGTGAAAAAGCCATGCCAGGCGCTCCGCGTTTTCATCGTCAGCCTCATTTTTATCCACCGCTTCCAGTCTCAGGCGCGCAATTTTCCGAAACAAAAGGTCCGTGCTAATGAGGAGTCTTCCGTCATCTGCCCGGCAGTCCGCGCCCGATGTCCCCGGCAGAATTTCGGCCGTGCTCAGAAAATCTTCTGCCTGACTCTCGCGCTCTTTTTCTGACGTCCCCGCCTCATAACGCATGGCGGCAAACTCAAGACACTGCGCCGCCTCACCCTCAAAAGAAGATGCGCGCCTCAGTCCCAGGACAGCCGAGACCGCGTCAAACAGGCGCCCGGCGCTGGTCGAAGGTACCGTGTTCACGCCCTTCTTTCTCATGCCGTCAATGACCTGTACGGCAAAAGGCTCCGCAAGTCTCAGACGCGCGGCAGCCTCTGCTGTGTTTTGCGCAGACTTTTCGTCCAGCAGCATCGACACGGCGCAGCGCCACCCCTCTTTTGCCGCGAGATCCCCGCCGGGCAGAATGAAGGGCGCGATACTCCCGAGCCGCTCAAATCCATCGTAATCGCACTTCAGAATCTCGCCGCCCCACACGGTGCCGTCCGTTCCGTACCCGGTTCCGTCAAAAACGACACCGAGAACCGGTTCCGACGTGTTGTTTTCCGCCATGCAGGAAAGCACGTGCGCATAGTGATGCTGCACTCTGACGAGCGGCACACCATAGCGCGCGGCCTCTTCTTCGGCGTATTTCACCGACGAATAGCCCGGATGCATGTCACAGGCGATCACGTCCGGCTTCGCCTCGAGCAGCTGCCGCATTCGTTCCGACGAATCCGAGAGAGCCATCATCGTCCGCTCGTCCTCAAGATCGCCGACATAACTTGACGGATAAAACAGTCCGTTTTTTTCAATGGAAAATGCATTCTTCAGCTCGCCGCCCACGGCAAAAACCGTTCCCGGGAAACTTTTCCTGCCCGATTTTTCCGGCGGATCGACAAGAAACGGGAGCGGCGCAAACCCGCGCGACCGCCGGACCATGTACGGCTCACCGCGGTAAAAGTCCATTACGGAATCATCCGAACGGATCAGAATCGGCCTGTCATTCGTGAGAATGACATCCGCGATGTCCTTTAGCTCCCGTCTCGCATCCCCGTCCGTCCGGCAGATCGGCGCCCCGGAATCATTCGCGCTCGTCATCACAAGAATATCCGTCATCTTCACGCCGTCCGGATAGCGGAACAACAGAAGCTGAACCGGCGCATACGGCAGCATCACGCCGAGAAACGGATTGTCCGGCGCCACAGACGCCGCGGCCCTGGGCGCATTTTCACCGCCCGGAATCCGATTCCCTGCGGGTCTTTTCTTCAGCAGCAGAATCGGCTTCTGATGACCGGTCAGAATCTTTGCCTCTTTCCCGTCAAACAGACATTCTCTGGCCGCCGTTTTTTCATCGGCCGCCATGACAGCAAAAGGCTTTGCCAGGCGGTTCTTTCTCCGCCTGAGTTCTCTGACAGCTTTCTCATTTCCGGCGTCGCACACGAGATGAAAACCGCCGATCCCTTTCACAGCCGCAATTCCGCCCTGCATGATCGTCCGCCTGACTCTCGTGATGGCCGCGGCGCCGCGCACCGTCTCCTCGTCCAGCAGAAAAACCTCCGGCCCGCAGTCCGGGCAGCACACCGGCTGCGCGTCATAGCGCCTGGATCGGGGGTCTGTGTACTCTTCGCGGCACCTGGGGCACATCGGAAAATTTTTCATCGAAGTCCGCTCTCTGTCGTACGGGAGTCCCTCCATGATCGTCAGCCTCGGGCCGCACTGTGTGCAGTTGATAAACGGGTGCAGATACCGCCTGTTTTTCGGGTCAAACAGTTCCCGGCTGCAGTTGTCGCAGATGGCGATGTCCGGCGAGATAAACGCGGCGCCTTTCTCCTTCCGGCTTTCTTCGATGGCAAATGTATGAAAATGACACCTCTTTATCGGTTTTTCGTCCACATCCACGCGCAGAATCACGGCGCGCTCCGGCGCCCTTGTCTGCAGCGCCTTTACAAAGGCGCCAAGCGTCTCTTTCTCACCTTCCGCGACAATCTCCACGAAGGCCCCGCGATTGATAACCCGGCCGGCAAGAGAAAATTCTCCTGCCAGCCGGGCTGTAAACGGGCGGAATCCAACGCCCTGGACGATGCCGAATATATGAATCGTGCTCTGATACAGCATTCTGTTCACTTCATCCGGATGAGCTCATACTCGCGCGTTCCCAGTCCGATCTCCTCCGCGTGTTCCAGAGTCTCTTTCCAGCGGATGTTCGGGTTCGAATCCCGGAAATTGTCATGATAGTGGTGCCAGCCCGGCCTGATCAGGTTGTCAGACAGCTGGCTGTCCGGCAGCGGGCGGGCCTTCAGGCACGCGTCGGCGCAGGCCTGGTCGAGAGCGACCGGGTCGAACGAAGCGAACATGCCGATATCCGGGAGAATCGGCGCGTCGTTCTCGCCGTGGCAGTCACAGTTCGGAGAGACATCCTGAACCAGGCTGATGTGGAAGCACGGGCGTCCCGCGCACACCGCCGCCGAATACTCGGCGATCTTCTCTCCCAGAATCTCATTCGCGTTTTCATTTGTATTTTCAATCGCGTCAAATGCGCACGCGCCAATGCAGCGCCCGCATCCCTTGCAGAGATCTTCGTGAATCACGGCCTTGCCTGTCTCATAGCTGATCGCGTCACTCCCGCACTCGAGAGCGCAGCGGCGGCAGCAGCGGCATTTGTCAGCGATGACGTGCGGCTTTCCGGAATTGTGCTGCTGCATCTTGCCGGCGCGCGAACCGCAGCCCATGCCGATGTTCTTGAGGGTGCCGCCGAACCCGGTCGCCTCGTGCCCCTTGAAATGCGTCAGAGTGATAAAGACATCGGCGTCCATGATCGCGCGGCCGATTAGCGCTTCCTTGAAAATCGTCCCGTTCGGGACCGGAACCGCGACATCGTCCGTGCCGCGCAGGCCGTCTCCGATGATAATCTGGCAGCCGGTTGTCATGTAATTGAAACCGTTGACCTCGGCGCAGTACAGATGATCCAGCGCATTTTTGCGGTAGCCCGGGTACAGTGTGTTGCAGTCCGTGAGAAATGGCTTTCCGCCGTTTTCTTTCACGACGTCAGCCACGGCTTTTGCGTAGTTCGGCCGCAGATAGGCGAGGTTGCCCATTTCGCCGAAGTGCATCTTGATGGCGACAAATTTGCCATCCATGTCGATGGTGCCGATCCCGGCTTTGCGGATCAGCTTCTGGAGTTTGACCGTCAGGCTTGTGCCGACCGTCGTGCGGAAACTTGTGAAATAAACTTTTGCTTTCTCCATTATGTTGTCTCCTGTTCTGACTTACCTTTTAATGCTGCCTTTGTTCTCTCTGATCCGTCAAAGCCCGTGAGATCGCGAATGACCCGCGATGCCGCGAGAAGTCCGGCGGCTGCCGGCACAAATGCGGTCGAGCCCGGCACGAATCTTTTTTTGCCTTTCTCCTGTGTGCCCTTTTCGTCTGTTTCGGCGTTTCCGTCTGTCAGGGGTTTGATGGCCGGCTCCGTGGAGCACACGACCGTGAGCTTTTTGATTCCCCGCCGCCGGCATTCCCGCCTCAGAACCTTTGCGAGCGGGTCGTTGACCGTCTTGTACAAATCCGTCACGGTCAGCCTGGCCGGGTCCATCCGGTTCCCGCATCCGCAGGCGCTGATGATGGGGACATGGCAGCGGGCAGCCTCGGCTATGATGTCAATTTTTGCCGTGACTGTGTCCACCGCGTCTACGATGTAATCCCACTGTGTAAAATCAAAATTGCCGCGCTTCTCGGGCAGATAGAAACATTTGTAAGTATTCACCCGGATCTGCGGGTCTATGTCGTGAATCCTCTCTGCTGCCACATCGACTTTGTACTGCCCCAGCGTGCTGTGCAGCGCGATGATCTGCCGGTTCAGGTTTGAGAGGCTGACCACGTCATTGTCGATCAGATCCAGCGTGCCCACGCCGCTTCGCGCCAGGGCCTCGACGACGTATCCTCCGACGCCTCCGACGCCGAACACCGCGACTCGCGAACCGTGAAGCTTTGCGAGATTCTCTTCTCCCATCAGAAGAGCTGTGCGTGTATATTGATTCTGCTCCATATCCGTCGGTTTCATCCTTCTTCACAAGAGGCTGCAAAAGCCCTTTTATCCATATTATACTCCCGAAGGCTCCGGTTCTGTAGTAAGATATGGAAAAACAATCAGGAGCAATATCATGAAAAAGTCAGGAAAAACAAACTGCACGGCCGACAGCCTGCTGCTTTACGCTATAACCGACAGAAGATGGCTGAACGGGCGCAGCCTGGAAACGGTGGCTGAACAGGCCCTGAAAGGCGGGTCCACATTTCTGCAGCTGCGGGAAAAGGATCTGGACGAAGAACACTTCCGGGAAGAAGCCCTCGCTCTCAAATCTCTCTGCGCCCGTTATCGTGTGCCATTTGTCCTGGATGACAACGTGCGTCTCGCAAAGGAAATCGACGCCGACGGAGTGCATGTAGGGCAGTCCGACATGGAGGCCGATGACGTGCGCTCTCTGCTGGGGCCTGACAAGATTCTCGGCGTCTCCGCGCAGACCGTTGAACAGGCCGTGCGCGCCGAAAAAATGGGCGCCGATTATCTCGGCGTCGGCGCTGTTTTCGCGACCGGATCAAAAGACGACGCGAAGACAATCTCAAAAGAGACGCTGAGAGCGATCTGCGAAGCTGTCTCGATCCCCGTCATCGCCATCGGGGGCATCAACGCGGACAATGTCGGGCAGCTTGCCGGAACCGGCATCGTCGGCATCTCGGTCATCAGCGCTATCTTCGCGAGCAGCGACCCCGAGTCGGCGGCAAGACAGCTCCGGCAGAAAGTTCTCGCCATGCTGAAACGCTGATCTGCCGAAGCTGTCTTTCTCATGTATTCATTTTTTCGCGGCCGGTCACGACTGTTCCGTCGGATAGTCGTGCTTTCCGGTCGCTTTGTATTTCAGGATCTTAAAGCTTCTTTTCGCGGCGTACGGGCCGACGCACTTCATCATCTCCTCCGCCTTGTGCATCTCGCTGGCCTCCGGAATATCGCGGCTCAGGTGGATCGCGTCAAACTGACACCGGGTCGTGCACAGACCGCACCCGATGCACTGGTTCAGGTCTACCCATGTCGCCCCGCAGTGCAGACACCGCTTTGCCTCCACCTTCACCTGTTCCTCCGTGAGCGGCAGCCGCAGATCGTGAAAACTTGCGGCCGCGTCGCCCGGCTTCATGCCAGGCACCTGGCGCGGCGAATTGTCATACGCCTCGATCCGGATGTCATCTCTGTCGAGCTCGATGAACTCTCTGAGATCGCGCCCGATCGTAAGCGACTGTCCCGGGTGCACGAAACGATTGATCGAAACCATTCCCTCCTTGCCGTCCGCAATCGCATCGATGGCAAATCTGGCGCCATGGAAAATGTCGCCTCCGACAAAGATATCCGGTTCTGCCGTCTGCCGTGTCACGGGATCGGCCACAGCCGTGCCGCCGCGGCGAATCTCAACCCGGCTTCCCTCAAGCAGCGATCCCCATTCGGCGCTCTGTCCGATAGCCATGAGCACGTTCGCGCACTCGACTGTGATCGTCTCGTTTTCGTCGTATTTCGGATTAAATCTTCCGTCCGCGTCCTTGACCGACGTGCACTTCTTGAAGACAATTCCCTTCACGACACGGTCTCCGTTTGCGTCTGTGTCCGTGAGAATTTCCTTCGGGCCCCAGCCGTTGTTAACGGTTATGCCTTCTGTCTCGCACTCGGCCACTTCGTCCTTTGCCGCCGGCATTTCGTCCCGCTGCTCAAGGCAGTACATCATAACCCTGCCGTCCGTCAGGCGCCTTGCGGTTCTCGCCACATCGGCCGCCACATTTCCGCCGCCGACGACAATCACATCGCCTGTGAGCTTCTGCGAATTATCCTGCGTCACGCGGCGCAGAAAAGCCACGCCGGACTCGACGCCTTTCGCGTCCTCGCCCGGAACGCCGGCCGCACGTCCACCCTGCAGGCCGATCGCGATGAAAAACGCTTTATAGCCCTGTTTTCTGAGCCCGTCGAGCGTGATGTCTTTTCCGACCTCGACGCCGCAGCGGATTTCGACTCCCATCTGCCGGATGATGTCAATTTCTGCCTCGACGACGTCTTTCTCAAGGCGGAAATCCGGGATTCCGTTCATCAGCATGCCGCCAGGCCGCTGCTCTTTTTCAAAAACCGTGACAGGATAGCCTTCCTGGCGAAGATAATAGGCAGCCGTGAGTCCCGCCGGACCGGCTCCGATGACAGCGATCGGATAATCCGTCCACTGCTCGCCGTCCTGGTTCTCACAGGGCGGGATATACCTGTATTCCTTTGTGAGTTCCCGGCGGGCCAGAAACTTCTTGATTTCGTCGATGGCAAGGGGCGCGTCGATCGTGCCCCTCGTGCACCGGTCTTCACATTTCCGGTTGCAGATCGCGCCGCACACAGCCGGGAACGGATTGTCCTGGCGGATCAGTTGCAGCGCGTCGTCGTATCTTCCTTCTGACGCCATCTGAATGTATCCCTGAACGGCCAGGTGAGCCGGGCAGGCAGTCTTGCAGGGCGACGTACCGGTGTCATAACAGTTGATCTTGTTGTGATCCCTGTAATCCGGATCCCATTTGTCCTCTCCCCACGGCATGTCGTCGGGGAGTTCGTGCATCGGATATTTCACCTTGCTGCCGTCTTTGCGGCACAGCTTCTGTCCGAGGCGCGCGGCGCCTGCCGGGCAGACCTCGACACATTTGCCGCAGGCGACACACTTGGATGGATCCACATGGGCCCGGTATGCGGAGCGCGACATATTCGGCGTGTTGAAGAGCTGCGAAGTGCGCAGTCCATAGCAGCTGCCGGGCGAACAGTTGCATATGCCCACGATCCGGTCAGGACCGTCGAGATTCGTGATCTGATGGACGTAGCCTTTCCGCTCCGCTCGCATGATAATGTCCATCGCCTCTTCGCGGGTAATATACTTCGCGTCTTTGCCGGACTCGACCAGAAATTCCGCGATATTGCCGACACCGATGCACATGTAGCCTTCGATATCGCCGACGCCCTCGCCTCTCTGCCTCTGGGCCTTGCGGCAGGCGCAGACCATCTTGCAGAATTTGTCATATTTCTTAAGCCAGTGCGACAGGTGCTCGACGCTCACAGACTGACTTTCCGCCTCAATTGCCTTTTCGACCGGAATGACGTGCATCCCGATTCCGGCGCCGCCCGGAGGGACCAGTTTCGCCGCCAGCTCCAGCGGTTCCTGCGGCGCGAGGTTGAACATCGTCGCAAGTTCCGGATGGTCTTTCATCAGCGTCGGATGCTCGACCATGTACTCGCCGGAACCGACGACCCATTTCGGAACCAGATACTGAATGTGGTGATCCGAATTGTCGCGGTTCTGCTCGAGAATGCCGATCCACAGAAGATGATCGATCATCTTCTGCGTCTCTTCCACCGTCATATGATTGCGGACGGACAGTTCCAGCGTCGTCAGACCGACACGTCTCTTTTTGAAACTCAGCATAAACTTCAGTTCATCCTTGGTCAGAAGTCTGTCAAGGATCCAGAAATCCATGTGATTTTCGTGCATGCCGCCCGGCATTTTGCGCGGAATATTGTCCGTGATCATCACGGCCAGTTTCCGGACCAGCTCCCGTTTCTCCGAATCCCTTTCCACAAAATCTTTCTGCGGAAAGTCACGCTCATTCACATGGATCCGGGGATTTACTTCTTTGGGCATAGATTCACCCCCTCACATTGTATTGTTCAGCCGAAGAGACCTCCCTCTTCAACATCAGGATTTCTCACGATATAGACGCCGCCCGTGATGGACGCCGTCATCCTGTCATCATAGAAAAACCACACGCGTCCGTGAGACGCGTCAAATTCCCACGCGTTAAAGCGGAACTTGTCCTTTCCGCCTGTGATGTCACATTTCTCAAAGTTTTTGAGCCTCCACTCGAGCTCGTCGGTCAGGAAGCAGGCGCCAAACTGTGGAATTGCCAGAAGAATTTTGGCCGGTGTACGGTCATTGTGTTTTCTCACGCGGTGCAGCGTCAGATTCAGAACCTTTCCGGAATCTTTGCGCCCCACCTTGATCTCGCACGCGTATCCGTCCTTCAGGGCCTCGTGAAGCCCCAGCGGATAGGAGCACTTCAGACGCTTCTTCGCAAAATCTTTTTCCGAAAATCTGCCTGACTTGATCAGAATGTCCTTCGCCTCGGAGAGGGCGTTGACAATCTTCGCCTGTACCGTATCATCGCCATAATGTGCGCCATTTTCCACGCGGAGACGGATTGCGAGATCGGCCATGAGGTAATGGCGGTACGCCTCCATGACATCGGCCGTCACGCCGATTCCGCGCAGATAACAGTTGCCCTTTCTTCTTGCGGCGTCCGCAAACGGGCAGTCCGTGTCGCCCTTTGTGAACTGTTCAAACGTCGTCTCATACGCCATGTCATTGAGCCTGAACGCAGTCTCGTCATTGGCTGTGACACCGTTGCCCTTGTGGAAACAGTCGGCGAGCTTGTACTCGGCCTCCATATCGCCGCCCGCCGCAGCGATCGTGAAGTAATAAAATGCTTTGCTGTAATCCGGCTTGCCGTCTGAGATGCGCCCGTAATAATAAATGTATCCGAGCATATTTGCGGCTCTGTTGTTCCCGGGCTGAAGCTGTGTCAGGCGGGTGAGCGCAGCAGCAGCTTTATTCCAGTCACACGGAAACACATCATTTCCGCCGTAGCTCCCCTGAGCCAGAACCTGCAGCGCATCAATGTCATCTTTGTCAGCCAGCTCCTGCGTAAAGCGGGCGAGGAGCTCTTTTCCTGTGTCATCGAGCTTTTTCATCTCCTGAACCCGGCCGTAGCGGCTGACGAACTGCCGCTTGATGGAATCCGGATAGTCGCGCTCGATCGGCTTTTTGTCCTTGTTGCCGCGATACATGGCAATCAGTCTCTGGAGCGAATGAATGTCCGCCTGACTCGCTATAGTCCGGGACTCGTCATCACACTCAACCCACGCATTGTCGAGATGCTCAAGGATGATCTCGACGACCTTGTCCTCAGAATCCGGGAGAACAGTCCTGTCCGGACTGCCGGTTGTGTAGACGGCATAATCGGTGGATTCGTTAAAAAGCTCTCTCAGCGGTTTCGCCCATTCGTTTTCAAACTCATCAACCGACATTCCGCTCTCCGCCAGATTGGCGAGAAGCGTCTCCACATCGCCAAGCGTAAAGTTATAGCCTTCCTCCACGACAATTCTGTCAGGCATCTTCTTGCTGCCGATAATCTGTGAAATCGGCTTCTCCAATCTCACGAACTGCCGCATCTCTTCCTGAGTAATTGTCTTCGTATTTGACTTCTTGGCCATCTCTCAAGTTCCTTTCGCCCATCTTCGCATAAATCCATTAAATATCTTTCAACCCCATAATATCACGATTCCTGTATTTCTTGTATGGCAAATGAGTCTTAACGCCCCGCCTCCCCGTGGTGTATACTATAGACAAACAAATTACGGAGGTTAGCTGTCATGTTTGATGAAAACTGTGCCTACTGCGCGGAAGGAGAACGTCTTGCCGCATTCGGCATCAAAATCTGCGACATGCCTATGTCCAAGCTCATTCTGTTCAAAGAGCAGACTCACAAAGGCCGTGTGATCGTCGCCTGCAAAAAGCACGTCGATGACATCACCCAGCTCACAAAAGAGGAGCGCGCCCAGTATATTGAAGACATCAACCGCGCTGCCGAGTGCCTGCACAAGACATTCCATCCGGACAAGATCAACTTCGGAGCTTACGGCGACACGATGCACCATCTCCACGTACATCTTGTCCCGAAATACAAGGGTGAAGCAGAGTGGGGCGATGTATTTGCCATGAATCCCCACAAAGTAGAGCTCACCGACGCCGAATATCAGGCACTGATCAGCCAGATCAAAGAAAACCTGTAATTTTGTACCGGGTACGAAAAAGAGGCGCTGCCACCGGGGCAGCGTCTCTTTTCCTTTTGTTGATTGATTTTATTTCCAGGATTCTTCGTAAATCCGGATGCATTCCTCTCTTGTGAGCGGCACCGGATCAAATTTCAAAAGGCGTTGGGTCGTCGCAATGGCATTGTCCGCCATCTTCGCCGCGTCTTCTTTCCTGATGCCGTAGTCGGACATCCTGAGCGAATCCACGCCGCAGTCTCTCTCGAGAGCCGCGAGGACTTCAAGGAAATCTTCCGGTCTGTCAGCGTCTTTCTTCCCGAGAAATTTCGCCATATTGATGAAGCGGTCGTCCGCGCAGTGCAGCTTTACAAAATGACTGAAATAAGCTTTTGAAATCATGATCAGGCCGGCGCCGTGCGGCAGAGCCGGATAATACGCGCTCATGGCGTGTTCCAGCGCATGCTCGCCGATGCAGGAGCTCGTAATCATGGCATATCCGCCGAGCATACTGGCAAAGCTCATGCCTTCTCTTGCCTCCATGTCACGGCCGTCCTTCACGGCTCTCACGAGGTATCTGCCGACATTTTCGATGGCACTTCTGGTCACCATGTCACTGAATGCGCAGGCATTGACAGAAAGGTGGCACTCCAGGCTGTGGAACAGCGCGTCAAATCCCTGAAACGCCGTAAATTTCGGCGGAACCGAGGCTGTGAGCTCCGGATCCACAACAGCGATCTTCGCGAACAGAGAGTCCATGCGGCCGAGACCGATCTTTTCATTTGTCGCCGGATTAGTGACCACGCCGTTCGCGTCCACCTCAGAACCCGTTCCGGCTGTCGTCGGTATGGCAATCCAGGGAAGCGGTTCTTTCTCCAGTGTTTTGTTTTTCCCGGTCAGTCCGCCGGCGTAGTCCCACAGATCATCAGAAGGCTGCGGGGCAAACATCGCCATGATTTTCGCGGCGTCAAGCACGGAGCCTCCGCCAAGCGCCACGACGAAATCACAGCCGTTCTCTCTTGCCGTGCGGGCGCCTTCTTCGACCGTCGATTTCACCGGATTAGCCTCAACTTTATTGAAAAGAACAAAGCTGACGCCGGCTGCTTCCAGCTCTTTTTCCGTCCGGTCGAGATACCCGTTGCGGATCACGGATTTGCCGCCGCTGATCACAAGCAGCGCTTTCCTGCCCGGCATTTTCTGTTTGTGAAGATCGTTCAGGACACCGCATCCGAACAGAACATGGGTCGGTTCAAAAAATGAAAAAGTCTGACGCATGATTTTCTCCTCTCATATTCCCGTTACTCACTGATCAATTCCCGGCGGCAGAATTCTCTCATGCTGTCATCGATGACAAATTTGCCGTCAAACGTGCAGTTTTTCACATTTCTCGTGTAAAGAACCGCTGTCTCGTGCGGATAGACGCCCCTCGCGGAAGGCATCTCATCGTAGACATCCGGAACGTGGCTGCTCTGCCGCTTCAGCCTCAGGAGCACATCTGAAAAATGAACATCTTCGATCGGAGCGTACGGCTCGCCGGCGACCATCGACGTCCCTTCTCCGTCCACATACAGATGATCGACGAAAACCCGGCTGATCCTGCCCGGCCGGCGGTCAACGCCAATTCTCTCCGTGGCCGAAATGAAGACAGGATCTCCTTTTCCCCACCAGACATGGACGCCGGTGTCCCGCGTGCTGCAGTCCGCATACCGGCGCGTGTTCCCTGTGACATGGTGAATCAGAATGTCGTATATCCTTCCGCCGTCGCGGCTCCAGATTCCGACGCCTCTCGTGCAGTCAGAGAGCACACAGTCCGAGAGTATGATGTGGTGAATATCGCCCCACGTCTCCGTTCCGATCTTCAGCGCGCAGGAACGGGAACGCATGCTGCAGCCGCTGATCAGAATATTTTCAGAGGCGCCGTAAAGTTTCGTCATCGGAGCTGTCGTCTTCACGACGATGCAGTCGTCGCCGGTGCGTATGATGCAGCCGCGGATGACCACGTTCTTGCAGCAGTCAGGGTCAATTCCGTCATTGTTGGCGCCGCGCTCATTGTTTAATATTCGGATGTTCTCAATCAGAACATCCCGGCATCCAGCGAGATGCAGCGTCCAGTAAGCCGAATCCTCGAATGTGACATCGCGCACCGTGAGTTTCCTGACGTCTTCCAGAAAACTCATCCTCGGCCGGAATCCGCGCACCGCCAGAGGACACTCGTGAAGTCCCTCATCCGCGTCGTCGTCCCAGAAGACTTTTCTTCCCTGCCCGTCGATCGTTCCGTCACCGGAAATCGTGATGTCTTCTTCGTGCCGCGCGAACAGAAAACACCCGCCTTCCCAGCCTGTGTCCGCATTGTCGTCATCAAAATCCTTTGTAAAATCGATGACATCGTCCGGATCCAGACTCGATATGAACCGGGCGCCGGCCTCAAGATGCAGGTCGATGTGTGAACGCAGCCGCAGCGACCCGGACAGAAAAGATCCCGCCGGAATATTGACTCTGCCGCCGCCCGCCGCGGCAACTGTGTCGATGGCCTTCTGAATTGCCTCTGTGGCCTTTGTCGCGCCGTCACCGACCGCTCCAAATTCGGTTATATCTTTTACCATCATTCACTCCAGAATCTGCCGGACCGCGTCGGCATCATAGCGCACTGTCTTCTGTCTCTTTTCCTCGATTTCCAGAAGCGCGTGAGCCGCGAGGTGTTCGGCGGCCTGCTCCAGGTCGCGCACGCCCGGCATGCTGATATACTGATCGACAACCGCCTCGGCGCCGTCGTCTGTCACGACGCATTCTTCCGGACGGATTCCCATCCGGCGCAGAACCTTGGGAAGAGAAAATTTCTGAAAAATGGTCTTCTTCTCTTCCGGCGAATAATCCGGAATTTCAATCACGGCAAATCGTGTCATAAGAGGGTCGCTGATGCGGCTGCGGTCATTGGCTGTCGCGATCGGATAGACGCCGGTCGTCGGAACCGTGCACTCCATGTAGTTGTCCGTAAAGCCCAGATTGTCAAGAAGCGTCAGCAGCGCATCGGCCGGATTGCCCTGAGAAGTGCGCGAATCCGCTTTGTCGAGCTCATTGATAATGAAGACAAGATTGCTCTCTCCGGCCTGATAGAATGCCTCCATGATGGAGCCCGGTTTTGCGTTGGAGTACACACGGGAACTGCCGGTCAGCTGTTCCGCATCATGAATCGAACTCATGTCCAGACTTGTCCACGGGAGCTGCAGGATTCTGGCGACCGCGTAAGCGATCTGCGACTTGCCGGTTCCGGCCGGCCCTACGAGAAGCAGACCGTATGCCGGGAGCGTGTGTGTTCTGTTGATCTGGATGATCGTCTCGATGACTCTCTGCTTGACCTTTTCCAGTCCGTACAGCTCTTCGTCCAGAATCTGCCGGGCCCGCTTCGGGTCAATCGAACCGAAATACGAATCCTTCCAGCGGATGCTCAGCATAATGGACAGAGCGCGCAGGGCATGCCGTCTCTCGTCCGGTCCGACTTCCCGTGATCGCGCGACGGCCAGATTGCGCTTTGCCCACTTGCGGATGTTGACCGGAAGCGTGTCGCCGGCACACGTCAGATAGTCAGATATTGTCTGCAGACTGGTCAGCTTCATCTCGTCGCTGTCTTCTTCTTCGATATCAGAGTCGGCCGCTTCGCGAACAGGCGGCTTACTCTCGAGCAGCCTGCGGATCACATACTGCAGAAATCCGTCCTCTGCTGACAGCTTTGCGACGCCGCCTGAATCCACCTCCCGGATTTTATACACGGCATACCCCTCATCCGTGGACTCTCCCGTGAGGCGCACGAGAATCTGGTTTTCGCCGAGCCACGAAATCAGCTTTGTAAACCGGGAATCTATCCGCAGAATATCTTCTGTCTTCCGGCTGTCCGGTCTCCCGTATCCGAATGAAGTGCTTTTCTTCGGATCGGTGAACAGCCCTGTCACATGATGATCTATTTTCCCGGAAGCTTCTCTGATGACAAGCATCGGATGTTCACGGGTGCACTCCCCGTTGTCCGCATCGAATTCCGTGTAAGTAATTTTTGCCGCTATGGCTTCCTTTTGTTTCTTTTCCTGTTCAGCCGGCACCCCGCCGCTGCTGAAATCAAATACGCGATTTGCCATGTTTTTCCGGTTTCCTTACTGGGCGAGCCAGCCCTTTATTTCATCGTCTGTTGTCTTCGCTGTGATCCGAAGACCGTCTCCGATCTCCGCGTCCGGATAGAACTTCCGCAGTTCTTCGACGCTCTGCTCTGCGCCGGCTCCGCCGGATGTGCAGAACGGCAGGATTTTATGGCCTTTCAGATCAAAACTGTCGAGGAAAGTGTCGATGATTCTCGGCGCTTTGCCCCACCAGATCGGATATCCCAGAATGATCGTGTCATAGCCCTCCATGAACGGGAGCTTTCCCCTGATGGCCGGGCGGCATCCTTCATCTTCCATTTCGATGTTGCATCTGGCCTCGGCCGCCGTCCAGTCGAGATCATCGCGTGAATACGGTTTCTCGGCCTCAATCCGGAAGTCTTCGGCCCCGGAAAGTCCGGCGATGCGTTTCCCCGCTTTTGCCGTCGTGCCGTCAACCGAAAAATATACGACAAGTGCAATTTTCATATTGTTTCCTTTCTCTTCAGAGAGCACTTTTGTTTTATTGCAATCCTGATTTATTATACGTCAAAAGCCCCGAAAAAACAGCAGTCCGGCAGTTCCCGCCGTATATAAGTCAAAAACGCCGTCGGGAAGGGTCTCCCCGTTCCCGGCGGCGTTTTTACATTTGCCATGAATGTTCAGCGCAGATCTTTGCCGCAGTTGAACACTTCGATGTGATGTTTTACGTTCTCATACACGCCCTGAACTTCAGCTTCACTCAGGTCGAAGTAATTGTGCGCGCCTTCGCTCTTCAGGTACTTTTCCGCGGACGCCGTCAGATGATTGAAGCTGGCCGTCGCGATATTGACCTTGCGGATGCCGCAGTGGATCGCTCTCTGGAAATCTGCGTCGGAAATGCCGCTGCCGCCGTGAAGTACAAGCGGAAGACTCCCCGTGCGTCTGTGGATTTCCTCAAGCACGTCAAATGCCAGGTGCGGTGCCGTCGGATAGTTGCCGTGCGCGTTGCCGATGGCGACTGCGAGACAGTCAATTCCGGTCTCGGCGGCAAATTCTGAAGCTGCCGCCGGGTCCGTGTACCTGATCTCATGTTCTTCGCCGCCTTCTGCGCCTCCGACCAGACCGAGCTCGGCCTCGACCGTCGCGCCGTACTTTGCCGCGCGCCTCACGACTTCCTTCGTGCGCTCGATATTTTCCTCAAACGGATAGGTAGAACTGTCGAACATCACGGACGTGAAGCCGTAGTCGAGTGCTTCCTGGACGACTTCGATCGTGAGACCGTGGTCGAGATTCAGCGCCACATCGACTTTTGCCGCTTTTGCTGCCGAGACCATCATCGGCCCCATGAGACGGAACGGCGAAGAGGCCATGCGCTTTTCGGCGATCTGCATGATCACCGGCGTATTCATCTCTTCCGCCGCGCGGATCACGCCCATTACCATTTCCATATTGCCGACGTTGAACGCACCGACGCCTCTGTCCTGCGCCTGCGCGTCCAGCATCAGCTTTTTCATTGTGACAAGTGCCATACTGTACTCCTAATGTCTCAATCCCAGAGATTACGGTACATCTGCTCGATGTCTTCTTTTGTGATGCTGCGCATTGTATTCTGCGGCGAGCCGGAATCCAGCGCGTCGGATGCCATCTTCGGGATCTGCGCGAAGAACTCATCGCGGTTTACGCCGTACTGCTCAAGCGTCGGAGTATTCAGCTCGTCGACAATGCCGCACACGGCATCCAGGAACTTCCCGGAAGCCGTCTTGTCGTCATCTTTCGCCGACGCAGCACCGATGGTGCGTCCCAGGATGGCAAATCTGTCATACGCGCCCGGGAGTGCGAACTTGAAGCACTCCTTCAGAAGCATAGCGTTGCTGAGTCCGTGCGCAATGTGGAAAATCGCGCCGATCGGGCGGCTCATGCCGTGGATCAGTGTCACAGAAGAGTTGTTGAAACTGATGCCTGCTTCCAGCGCCGCGATGGACATCTGAACGCGGGCCTCTTCGTCTTTGCCGTTTTTATAAGCCTTCGGAAGATACGTAAAGATTCTCCTCACAGCCGACAGAGCAAATGCGTCGGAAAGCGGCTGAGCCTTTCTGGATGTGAAAGCCTCTGTGCAGTGGCACAGAGCGTCAAGGCCTGTGTGAGCCGTGACGCCGGCCGGCGCTGTCATCGTGAACTGCGGGTCGATAATCGCGAGCGTCGACATAAGGCACGCGCCTTTCAGCAGCATCTTGACCTGCTTCTTCGTGTTGTTGATGATCGTGAACTGCGTCGCCTCAGAGCCTGTTCCGGCTGTCGTCGGAATGGCAACAAGCGGCGGCATCTTCACATCGATGACCTTGCCCATGTAGTCGTCGATGCTCCCGCCGTTCTCAGCGAGGGATCCGATCGCTTTCATGGAATCCATCGGGCTCCCGCCGCCAAGGCCGATCAGGAAATCGCATTTCTCGGCCTTGTACTTGTCAAGTCCGGCCATAATCATCGTGTCGGTCGGCTCGCCGGTGATGTCGGAATAGATCGCGTAGTCGACGCCCTCATCCTTCAGAGCCGCCTCTACCTTCGCACAGTTTCCGAGTTTGACCATCATCGGGTCCGTCACAATCAGCGCTTTCTTTCCGAGGCCCGGGAACTTCGACTTTGCGAGTTCCAGAGCCCCGCTGCCATTGATAATCTGTCCAGGAACAATAAATTCTCTTGCCACCTCAAAACCCCCTAAATCATACTAATTTTCAGTCAAACTTCGCGTCATTCATCCACAGATATCTGTCGTCCTCGAAACGGCTTGTCTGCAGCCACGGATTGTCCGGCAGATGACGGATCATCCAGCATGTGTACATCTGGAATCCCGGCGCCGCCGACTGCGGATGAAGCTCACCGCCCGGGATTGCCGAGAAGCTGTTGTCCACGCTCTTGAATACTCTGTCACCGACGAAGCTCGCGCCGAACCCCTCCGGACGGTCGAACTTAAAGTAATAGCACTCCGGCTGCGGATGTCTGTGCGGAAGATATCCGGACCAGTTGCCGCGGTCGTTGAGCACCTCGCCGAGAACCATGTTCGATTCCGGGCAGATGTCCTTGTCAAAAATCGTATTCACGCGGCGCTTTGCTGTGTTGCCGTATTTGCCGACAGCCGACCACTTCCACGGAGCGTCCTCCGGTTTATAGAGCTTTGCGGCGAACTTCTTGTCGTTCTTTGTGCGCTGCACCAGAATCTGAGCGTCCGTCAGCGCCTTGACGGAAAATTCACTGCCTGTCGCCACATGCAGAGCCCACGGTCCTTCCGTGAACACGTCCTTGCGGGAAGCTTCCTGAGACTGGCCGTCCCACGCGAACTCGACATTTCCGGACAGAAGCAGAGCCGCCGCCTCTTCTCCGTCCGTTGAAAACTTTCTCGTCTCGCCGGACTTCATGCGGTACACGCGGATATCCATCATCATGTCCGAATAGTCATTGTCATACGTTGTGAGAATTTCCTCACCATTCGCATCAAACTGCGGATAGCCGAATACTTTGCTCATTCAGAATCTCCTTTCCCTGATTTCTCAATCAATACTTTCTGGCCTGATCGCGGTGTTCCTTCACATCCTCAGCAGCCTTGCGGACACTTTCCTTCTGAGAAGTCATCGCAATCCCGACATTCCACCATGAATCATAGCCGTCCGTCATGGTCTTCGGAATAATCTTCAGATCAAACAGGCAGGCAACCGTCTGCTTCTTGGAATCCTCGAGGGCGTCCTTCAGCTCCTTCACGCTGCGGCAGGTGTATGTCTTCATGCCATAGCCCTGGCCGATCAGCGCGTAGTTTGTCTGAACCAGATCGCCGTCCGGCTTCTTGCCGGTGAAGTACCGGAACTCTGTCGCCAGAGAGCCGACACCGTGTGTCATCTCGAGGTTGTTGATGCAGCCGAAACCGCAGTTGTCGAATACGAGAATATTTGTCTTGACTCTGTCCTGCATGATGGCGCCAAGTTCAGAGTTCAGCATCTGGAAGCCGGAGTCGCCGATGACGGTGTACTCCTCGTGATCCGGATCGGCCAGCTTTACGCCGAGTGAAGCGCCGATTTCGTATCCCATGCAGGAATACGCGTACTCAACATGATAACCGCCTCTTCTGTCCGTTCTCCAGAGACGCTGCATATCGCTCGGAAGCGAACCGCCGGCCGTGATCATCGTGGCATCCTTGTCGATAACCTGATTCAGCGTTGCAATCGCCGCGGTCTGCGTCAGCGTCGTTCCGAAATCCCTGACAAATTCCGGAATCGTCCGCGGATCTCTCGGCTTGATCTCCGGCTCGAAATCATCACCCGTATAGACAATAGAAGCCAGGCGGTCATACTCTTTGTCCCAGTCCGCTCTTGCCTTCGCGATGGCGTCGCCCCACTGCGAATCATATTTCTTTGCGCGGAGATTCTCGGCGAGTTTTTCAACCGTAGCCTTTGCGTCGCCGACGGCCTTGACCGCATCGTACTTGTAAGCGTGATACCGGCTGTAATTGATCGTCACGAACTTCACGTCCGGATTGCGGAAAAGCCACTTGGAGCTTGTCGTGAAATCGGAAAGACGGGAACCGACAGCGATAATGCAGTCCGCCTTCTGAGCCAGACGGTTCGAAGCGGACGTGCCGGTCACGCCGATGCCGCCCATATTAAACGGATGGCTGGAAATGCAGGCTGATTTTCCGCCCTGTGTCTCGCCGTACGGAATGTGGAACTCTTCCGCGAATTTCTCGACCGTCTCGCCAGCCTCTGAGAAACGCACACCGCCGCCGACAATCATCATCGGGTTCTTCGAAGCGGCGATCACCTGAGCGATGTCCTCAACCTCTTCCGGTACAGCGGCCGGACGATTGATTCTGTGAACTCTCTTGCGGAAGAAATATTCCGGATAGTCATAGCACTCACCCTCGACATCCTGCGGAAGCGCGATGCAGACAGCTCCGCAGTCGGCCGGATCGGTGAGAACACGCATGGCGTTGACCAGTGCCGGCATTACCTGCTCCGGTCTCTGAATGCGGTCCCAGTACTTGCAGACCGGCTTGAACGCGTCATTTGTCGTGACAGCAAGACTGTAGGTCTGCTCGAGCTGCTGCAGAACCGGGTCCGGCTGGCGGGACGCGAATGTGTCGCCCGGGAATACAAGGAGCGGCAGATTGTTGGCTGTCGCCGTCGCGCATCCGGTCACCATGTTGGCAGCACCCGGACCGATTGACGAAGAGCACGCGATGATCTTTTTGCGGTTGTTCTGCTTGGCAAATGCGGTCGCGGCGTGGCACATGCCCTGCTCGTTGCGGCCCTGGAAGACTTTGAGCTGGCCCGGATCTGTATCAAGCGCCTCGCCCAGCCCCAGCGCAATGCCGTGACCGAAGATTGTGAAGAAACCCTCTACGAACTTTGTCTCGACACCGTCATAGCTTACATACTGATTGTCAAGGAATTTGACAATCGCCTGTGCGGTTGAAAGATGATACCTCTTTTCCATGTGATTTGTTCTGCCTTTCTGCTCCGCTCATACGCGGGCAACCATTTCTCCGTACTGCTTCTTTTCTTCGTCGATAAATTCCTTAACCTGCTTCGAATCCGGAAGGGAATCCGAGCAGTTATTGCTTCTTACCATCATGGAAGCTTCTGCGCTTCCGAACTCCAGGCAGTCCTGAACATCCCAGCCGGAGAAGAGTCCGTACAGGAAGCCGCTGCCATAGCCGTCGCCGCCTCCGAATCCTTTGCGGGCCGTCACCGGGAACGGTTTGATAGAGAACTTCTTGCCATCGCAGGTATATGCCGTTGATCCCTTCATGCCGTGCTTGATCACGCAGATCTTTGCGTTTTTCTTCTGCCAGTACGCAGCGGACTCCTCATCGGTCATTCCTTCGCGGATCAGCTTCTCGGTCAGATCGAACTCTTCGCGGGATCCCATGATGATGTCGGCCTTGCCGGCAATCAGAGAATAATAGATCGAAATCTCGTCCGCGTTCTTCCAGTTGTAGGCTCTGTAATCGATATCGAAGATCAGCTTTGTCCCGACCTTTTCCGCGAGCATGGCAGCTTTTATGGCAGCTTCTCTGGAAGGACTCTCGGCCAGCGACGTCCCGGAAATCAGAAGTGCCTTGGCGGATGCGATATAATCCTCATCGATGTCATCGACAGAAAGCTGAAGATCCGCGATGTCATTGCGGTACATCAGAATGCTGCTCTCCTTTGGAGAAAGCATCTCGGTAAACGTAAGTCCCAGCTTCTGTCCGCCGGTGCAGCGCGTGATATGAGATGTGTCAATTCCTCTCTCATTGAAATACTCGGTCACGTAATCGCCGAACTGATCATCGGAAACTTTGCCGATGAACCCTGCCTTCAGTCCGTGTTTGGTGACTCCGACCGCTATGTTGGCCGGAGAACCGCCTACGAACTTCTCGAAATAGTGCACATCCTTCAGCGGCTTGAAGTCTTCCTTCACGTCATCAGACCAAGCCGGGTTGAAATCGATCGCGACTCTGCCGAGCAGGATCAGATCAAGCGGTCTGCTCTCATCAAACTCAACGTATTTCATATCCGTCCTCCTTCGTAACGGTAATTTCGCACACTCACGCCTGTCATGTGCTTTGCGTGCGTTGCGTTTATTTTGTTGTATATTATTTTAGCACGCAAAGCCGATGCGTGCAATACCAAATCAGAAATCTATAAAACAGGAACCGCATGAAACAGGGCGGACTCCCCATTTCATGCGGTTCTTCGCAGACTGCCTGCCTATTTATGCTTCTACTTCCGACATCTTCACAACGCGGTGCTCTTTCAGAGACTTGTTGCACGCCATAGCCATGAGAACCGGCTTCAGGCCGTCGTATACGTTCAGCTCAGTGTCCGTGTCATTCTCGATGGCATTGACAAAGCTGATGATCTCTTTCGCGTATGCGTCCATATATCTCTCGAGGAAGAAGTGGAGCGGAACCACACCGGTTACGCCGTTCGCGTTGGAGATCACACAGGTGGATGAGAGATCGTTCGAAGTCATAGCCATTCCCTTGGATCCGAATACCTCAGCTCTCTGATCGTAGCCGTAAACAGCCTTGCGGGAGTTGTCGATCGTCGCGATCGCTCCGTTCTCCATCTTCATGGTGATGACAGCGGTATCGATATCGCCTGCCTCGCCGATGGCCGGATCAACGAGAACCGCGCCCTCAACGAACACTTCAACCGGATCGCAGCCCGCAAGATAGCGAACCATATCGAAATCATGAATGGTCATGTCCATAAACATTCCGCCGGATACAGCGATATATGCCGGTGATGGCGGTTCCGGATCGCGGCTTGTGATGCGGATGATGTGCTCCTCACCAACCTTGCCGGCGTCGATTGCTTCCTTCACAGCGCGGAAGTTGTGGTCAAAGCGGCGGTTGAATCCGACCTGATATTTGACCGGGTTCTTCTTGAGCGCCTCAATGACTTCCTTGATCTTTGCTACGTCGTGGTCGATCGGCTTCTCGCAGAACACATGCTTGCCGGCCGCGATAGCTTCGAGCGAAATCTGGGAATGAGTATCGGTGGAGGAGCAGATCAGAACGGCATCTACGTCCTTGTCAGCCAGAACCTCTTTGTAATCCTTGGTCACGATCTCAACGCCGTGAGCTTTGGCGAAAGCTTCCTTTTTCTCATCCATGTACGGATCCGCAACATACTTGATCTTTGCGTTCGGAACGCGGGTGCTGATGGAAGTCATGTGTACCTGGCCGATACGGCCTGCTCCGATGATTCCTACTGTTACCATTTTGTTTTCCTTTCTGATATTAAATTATGACGCTCACAGGCATCATTTGTTATCAAAGACCGGTCTTCTCTCCGATGTACTTTCTGGCCTTGAGAGCATACTCAAACGGATTGGCCTTGGCCGGATCCTGCTCAGCCTCAACCAGGAGCCATCCCTCATAACCGCCCTCTTCGAGAACCTTGAATACGTCTGTGAAGTCGTAGTCGCCGTCGCCCGGAACGGTGAATGTGCCGGCGCGCACGCCGTCAAGGAAGCTCATATCCTTTGCCTTGACCTCTTCGACCATCTTCGTGCGGACATCCTTGAGGTGTACGTGCTTGATGCGCCTGATGTACTTTTTGCACATCATAACCGGATCAACGCCGCAGTAATAGAAATGTCCGGTATCAAACAGAAGATTCATATATTTCGGATCCGTCTCGTCCATCAGACGATCCGTCTCTTCCGCTGTCTGAACGACAGTGCCGAGGTGATGATGATAAACGAGCGTGATGCCATAGTCGTCAATGGCGATCTTGCCGAGCTTGTTGAGTCCGGTCGTCAGAGTCTTCCACTCGTCCTCATTCATGATGTGCTTGTGCCCGAAGATCGGGGTGTTCAGCTGTCCCTGAACGCTGTAGCTCTGCTCGGACGCGCCGATTCTCTTTGCGCCGAGGGCCTTCAGGAATTCGCACTGTGCACGGAATTCCTTCTCGACCTCTTCGAACGGCTTTGTGAGCAGGAAGCATGAGAACCACTGATTGGCGATCTGCAGTCCGCGCAGATCCAGAGCCTTCTTGAGGACTGCCGGATCCTTCGGATACTTGTTTCCGACTTCACAGCCCTGGAAGCCGGCCAGCGCCATCTCGCTCACGCACTGCTCGAATGTGTTCTCGGAACCGAGGTCCGGCATGTCATCATTCGTCCAGCCGATCGGAGCAATACCCAGTTTTACCTTTGACTTGTCAAACATATTTTCCTCCTGAAAAAACACACGCTGTCTTTCGTGTGCATTTATGTGCTATTTACTACAGCGATATAATAGCACGCAGTCTGGCCGTGTGCAACAAAAACTTCCGGGTGTAAAAAATTATTTTTGGCAGATATCGCCTTCTCTCTTATAACCCCATCAGCCGCCTCCGCGGCAAATGTTTCCGTCACAGGTTATATTTGGTTTTTATATTAATCTGCGTATAATAATGCTCTTTTTCCGGTTTCTTTCCGTCACGGATCACCGAGGCGAGGATTTTCAGAGCCTCGCGGCCCTGCATGTACCCGTTCTGGTCGATGATAAAGTCTGCCACATCCTCTTTGAGCAGCTTTTCATTTCCGGCCGTCTGATCGTAGATGATCACGTATGGTCTGTGATCTGTAATGCCCAGATCGCTGAACGCCTCAGCAATGCCCTTCTGACCGCTTGAAACTACCAGAATCCCGGACAGACCGGCCGTCTCGCGCATAGCGTTGTCAATGATGCTGCGGACCTCTTCGCTGTCGTCGAAGCTCATGCTGATGCCGCTCGTCTCCATCTGTGGAAACGATTTTTTCATCTCGCTGACAAAGCCTTCCACGCGCCGGTTGGCCGCCGCACTCCCGAAATGTCCGGTAATAACCAGAATTTTCCCGGTCCCGTGCGTGAGCATCGCCATCAGCCCTGCGGCCGTGCGTCCGCTCTTGCGGTTGTCCATTCCCACGAAGCAGACGCGGTCCGTCCCCAGTATGTCCGTGTTGAACGTCACCATCGGAATTCCCTTTGTCTGGATGATTTCGTTCATTTTGCGGCGGACTCTCTCTTTGTCAACCGGCATGATTGCGATGCCGTCCACTTTTTCGGCGGCCATTTCGTCGAGCATCTGAATCTGCTCGTCGGCGTCGACCTTGTCGCTCGCGCGGATGATCAGATCCACGCCCATCCCGGCCAGTTCTGCCTCGCAGTCATGAATCCCCTTGTTCACATCGACCATGAACGGCGCAGCGCCGAGCTGTGTGATAACGCCGATCCGGTAAGTTCCTTTCTTTCCGCCCGCCGCCACTTTGCTTGTGTGGCGGGTTTTGTGCACGTAGCCGAGCTCTTTGGCCGCTTTCAGAATCTTTTCCTCAGCGTCCGGACTGATACGTCCCCTGTGGTGAATCGCCCGGTCCACAGTTCCTCTCGAAACGCCGGCGCGATCCGCTATATCCTGAATTGTCACTTTCATGTGCGCACTTCCTGTAAACTGGCTTTAGGCACACCACTATATGGCGTGCTTTCTTACGCCATAATATCAAAAAGCACGCAGATTTTCCATCGGTTTAAAAAATTTTCTTACACCGCCGCGAACTATAAACCGAGCCGCTCTCTGGCTTCTCTGAGGCTTATATGCTCTTTTTCAGCCAGCTTTGCCGCGTCATTATAATCGATCTTGCTTTTGGCCGCGCCAAATCCCGAGCTTTTCTTTACATGCACCGTCCCGTGTCCGGTCCGGACTTCTCTCACTTCGCTTTTCATCCGGTACCCCGTCTCGGGCATCGTGCGCACGCCGATTGTCGACGTGTACTTAAAAAACGCCTCGAGCAGCGCATCTTTTTTGTCCGGCGGACAGTAAGCCACGATCAGTGTCCCCGGTCTGCTCTTCTTCATGCCGACCGGCACCGTAAAGACCTCCACGGCGCCCGCTTCCGCGATTCTTTCCGTGGCAAATGCGATATCTTCCGGCGTCATGTCGTCGACATTGCAGTTGACGCACAGAATCTGTCCATCTTGTCTTTTTTCTTCAATCATCTCACCGAAGCACGCCCGCACACAATTTGCCTTCGGAAATTCCTTTCTGCCGCAGCCGTATCCGGCCTTTTGAATAATCATCGGCGGCATCGGACCGAATTCATCGACAAAATAGCCCAGCAGTGCCGCGCCTGTCGGTGTGCAGAGCTCGCCTTCAATATCTCCCGCCTGAACCGGAATGCCCTCGAGCAGTTTTTCCGTCGCCGGGGCCGGAACCGGCAGTATGCCGTGCATACAGCGCACGCTTCCAAAGCCGGTCGTCACCGTGCCTGCGCAGATTTTGTCCGGAGAAAGTCTTCGGATCATCAGGCTCACGGAAACGACGTCCGTCAGCGCGTCCATCATGCCGACCTCGTGAAAATGCACCTCGCTCACGTCGGTGTCGTGCACCGCCGCCTCAGCCCGCGCAATCCTCTCATAGACTGCCTTCGCATCCGTTTTCACATCATCCGGGACGTTCAGGCCGTCGACTAACCGCACTATGTCATCCATGTGCATATGATGATGGTGGTGATGTTCTACGCCCTCATGGTCGTGGCCGGGAGTATGCTCTGTCTCTTCGTGGTCGTGATGATGGTGTTCCTCTTCGCCCTCTTCCTGTCCGTCCACTTTTACCTGCATCAGCGTGCCGGTTATGCCGCAGCGCTTTACGCGCGACGTCTCAGAGTGTACGCCGGGCAGCCCGCAGCTGTTGATCTCTTTCAGGATTTCTTTCCGCTGCGTCTCCGGAAATAATTCAAGCAGAGCGGCGGTCAGCATGTCACCGGCCGCCCCCATTCCTGTGTCAAAATACAGAAGTTTCAAAATGCACTCCTCACGCGAGTTCCTTAGCTATCCGGTCCATCCAGTCGCGGATATGAATCTTCTGCGGGCACTGAATCTCGCACTGTCCGCAGTGAATGCAGTCCGGAGCGCCGCCATGGCCGTTTCCGACCTGGAAACCGTACTTCCTTTTTGCCTGTTCCTCATTGTCGTAGATGAGTTTCAGATTCATGGCCTGGAAAATGTCCGGAATATTGATGTGCATCGGGCAGCCGCCTGTGCAGTAATGGCATCCGGTGCAGGGGATCTGATCAACCGAGGCGAGAATTGTCTGTGCCTTTTTGATCACTTCCATCTCTTCCGGAGACAGCGGCTCGAAATTTTTCATATAGGAGATATTGTCTCTCATCTGGTCGACCGTCGACATGCCGGAGAGCACCGTCAGAATGCCGGGCTGCGAAGCCACAAAACGGATGGCCCACGAAGCATAGGACGCATCGGGATTGGCGGCTTTCATGAGATCTTTGACCGCTTTCGGCGGATCCGCAAGCGTTCCGCCTTTTACCGGTTCCATGACGACAATCGGCTTGCCGTGCTTTCTCGCCGTCTCATAGCACAGGCGGCTCTGAACCGAAGGACTCTCCCAGTCTGCGTAGTTCAGCTGCAGCTGGACAAATTCGACGTCCGGATGATCGGTCAGAATTTTGTCGAGCACCTCAGCCTTGTCGTGAAAAGAAAAACCGTAGTGCCGGATCTTTCCCTGCGCTTTCAGTTCTTTCACAAAGTCCCACAGATGCCACTGGTCAAATTTGGGAAGGCTGCGGCTGCTGACAGCGTGCAGAAGATAAAAGTCGATATAGTCGACTCCTTCCCGCTTCAGCGATTCTTCAAACTCCGCCTTCGCCGACGCTTCATCGACGACACCTTTCGCGTTGACATTGAGCTTTGACGTAATGTAATACCTGTCTCTCGGATACCGGCTCGTGAGTGCCTTTGCCGCTGCCGCCTCACTGCCGTTGTATACATAAGCCGAGTCAAAATATTTTCCGCCTGCCGCGAGAAACTCATCGACCATCTGAGTCGTCTGCGCGATGTCAATTATATCTTTTTCCTTATCGGCCCTCGGAAGCCGCATCAGGCCAAAACCCAGTTTGGGCATGGATTTTACAAATTCTTCGTCCAGCATGCATACTCCTTTCTTGTCGACGCACGGCAAAATGTCAGAAATGCCAAACCAAATTTCACGGTCTTTACTGACCTGATTATATCAGATTTTCAGACGGATTTGCGCCGCGATTAAAAAGTTCCCGCGCGAAGTCAGGAACCGGCCGCCATCATCACGAGCCGGACGACAAGTTCTGCCGCTCCGCAGCCGACCATGACCTTGATCGGACCGATCTTGAATTTCCGCAGACATACAAGAGCCGCGATGAAATATATCAGCTGGCGGACCTGAAAATCGGAAGCTGCCGCCGCAATCCCTTCCGGAAACAGCGCCGGAATCAGAATCAGCAGCCCCGCCGCAAATATCATGGAGGTAACAGCCGGGCGCAGACTGGTGAGCACGCCCTGCATGATCGTCAGATTCCGGTAGCGCACATAGAGCCAGGCCAGAACGGACACAAAAATGCACGAAGGAAGAACCACGCCGGCCGTCGCCACGATGGACCCCGGAATTCCGGCGATCTGCGCTCCCACAAACGTCGCCGCGTTGACAGCGATCGGCCCCGGCGTCATCTGAGAGATCGTCACCAGGTCCGTAAAATCCTCAATCGTAAGCCAGTGGTACTTGTCGATCACCTGCTCCTGAATCAGCGGCATCGCCGCGTATCCGCCGCCGAACGAAAACGCGCCTATATGCAGAAATGCCAGAAAAAGTTGAAGATAAATCAATTCTTCTCACCGCCTTTCTTTGCTCTCTCGCGCAGAATCGTGCGCAGAGCGCCGATGCCCGCCGTGACGAGAATAATCCAGACCACATTGACTTCAAAGAAATAGTTCGCGATAAAAGACACAATCATAATCAGAATCAGAAGCGCGTCGCGCCCCTTCACAATGCCGGACGCCATATCGAACACGACATCGATGATAACCGCCGACACGCCTGCTTTCATTCCGTACAGAACGGCCTGAACGGCAAAATTGTTCCGGAACGCGGAATAAAAGTAAGACACCAGCGTCAGGATGACAAATGGCGGCAGAATCGCGCCGATCACCGAGACCAGAATGCCCGGGATGCCGGCAATTTTATAGCCGACGACAATCGCCCCGTTCACGGCGATGGCGCCGGGCGAGGACTGGGCAATCGCCACCAGGTCGAGCATTTCATCTTCGTCGATCCAGTGCAGCTCGTCCACAAATTTTTTCTTCAGAAGCGTCACAATGACATATCCGCCGCCGAATGTAAATGTGCTCAGATACAATGTCGAGAAAAACAACTTGCGCAGCCGCACGGAAAGAGGCAGCTGCTTGATCTGCTCTTGTTGTGACATTTGTCATCCCTTCTTTCCTTTTTCTGGACTTTAGTATACGAGTTTTTTATAATATGTAAAATACTATTATCTTATGATATTCATAGCTATTTATTTATGAATTGCAAGGAAGCCGCAAGGAGGCACAGACCGCCCTGCTGTTCCGCTTTGTGGAAAGGAGCTGAATATGACAATTCGAAGTCTCCGAATCTTTCTGGAAGTGACCGACTGTCACAACAGCGTCTCGGAAGCCGCGAGAAAACTATATGTATCCCAGCCCTCTGTCAGCGTCGCAATCCGCGAGCTCGAAGAAGAATACAATGTGAAACTTTTCGAGAGACTGAACCGCCGTCTGTATCTGACGGAAAAGGGAAGAGAATTTCTGCAGTACGCGCGCCGCATCTGCGCCCTGGCCGATGACACTGCCGCCGCGATGCAGGATGACGGAACCGGAAGTCTGCGCGCCGGAGCCAGTGTCAGCGCCGGCTCCTGTCTGATGCCGCAGCTGATAAAGCGTTTCCGCGAGCTGAATCCGAATGTCAAAGTCCGCGTCACAACTCAGCCGTCGAGACAGCTCGAACAGAAACTTCTTGTCAACGATCTGGATCTCGCCATCTGCGAAATTCCCGTCTACAACAGCTCGCTCGTCTCAGAAGTCATTCTGTCCGATACCCTCTGCGCCTGTGCGGCGCCAAAACTGAGAAAAGAACTCCCGGAGAAACTTACGCGCAGGGAACTGGCCGCCTGTCCGCTGCTGCTGAGAGAAAAAGGCTCCGGAACCCGGACCATTCTTGACGATGCCCTCGCCCGGGATTCTTTGTTCGCATCGCCTGTCTGGGAGGCGGCCAGCTGGGAAGCAATACTCGAAGCCGCAAAGCAGGGACTGGGAGTTGCTGTTCTCCCGCACATGACAGCTGAAGAAAATCTGTCAGACGGAACGCTTGTTCAGATTCCGCTCGCCGGGCGTCCCATCCGGCAGGATTTCACACTTGTCCGTCACAAAGACAAAGTGGTCACACAAGCCATGAAATCATTTATGTCACTCGCAGAAAGTCAGAAAAAATAAGCGGGGCGCAGGAAAATTTCCCGCGTCCCGCAGACAGTCATATTTTTCAGTCCTGTTCTGGTCTTTTCCCGAGCTTTTTCAGTGTTTCCCCGTCAATCCGGTATACCGTCCAGTCGTCCATCGGCACGGCGCCCATCGACTTGTAAAAATCGATGCTCGGCTTGTTCCAGTCGAGGCACCACCACTCCAGGCGTCCGCACCCCCTCTCGACCGCAATCCGGGCGAGTTCCGTCAGAAGCGCTTTTCCATACCCCTTCCCGCGGTATTCCGGCCTGACGTACAGATCTTCAAGATAAATGCCGGCACGGCCCAGGAACGTTGAAAAATTGTGGAAGAACAGAGCGAATCCGACTTTTTCGCCATTCTCGACGGCGAAAATCACCTCGGCTTTCTTCAGATCGAACAGCCAGTGCTCAAGCGTCGGAACATCCGCCACGACCTGATCGAGCATCTTCTCATAGTCGGCCAGTTCCCGGATAAATTTCAGAATGACCGGAGTGTCTTCCCGTTTTGCAAATACAAATTCCATTTTCCATATCCTCGCGTCTGCCGGAAAATCAGTCTGTCAGAATCTGAGTTTCGGCCGGACGGCCTTTTACGATGATTCTGCCGCCGCGCACGGAGTACAGAAGCGCGCTGTCGTTGTTCAGCGCATCATAGTAGTCCGGCGCGTCCAGAACGATCATGTTGGCCGGCTTGCCCTCTTCGACACCATAATGATCGGTGATATGAAGAGTCTTCGCCGCATTTTCCGTGACGAACCGGTAGCCATTGCAGATATCCTCGTAGCCCATCATGTGGCTGATATTCAGCCCCTGGCAGACCACGTCGCGCATATTGCCGTTGCCCATCGGATACCAGGGATCAAAGATGTCGTCATTGCCAAAGGACACGTTCAGGCCGTTCTCTGTCAGTTCCTTTATGCGGGTCACGCCCCGGCGGATCGGATACGCGTCTGCGCGGCCGCCGAGATGAATGTTGACCAGCGGATTGGACACGAAATTGATGCGTGAAAGTTTCAGCAGACGCATCAGCTTCAGGACATATGCATTGTTGTAGGAATGCATAGCCGTCGTGTGGCTGGCAGTCACTTTATCGAACATCTGCATTTCCAGCGCCCGGGTGGCCAGAGTCTCGAGTCCCCGCGATGCCTCGTCGTCGATCTCATCGCAGTGCACATCGACCAGAAGGTCGTTCTCGGCCGCCAGATTCATCGCGAAATTCAGCGACTCAACACTGTACTCGCGGGTAAATTCGTAGTGCGGAATTGCCCCGACGACATCGGCGCCCATCGCGACCGCTTCTTTCATCAGATCCTTCCCGTTCGGGAACGAAAGGATTCCGTCCTGCGGAAATGCCACGACCTGAATCTCCGCCAGACTTTTCAGCTCCTCTTTCAGATCGAGAATCGTCTTCATGGCCGTCAGACTCGGATCCGTCACATCCACATGCGTGCGGATGAACTGACAGCCGTGTTGAGCATACAGCCTCACGCAGCGTCTGACGCGCTCTTTGATGTCCTCAGCGCTCAGCTTATCTTTGCGTTTGCCCCAGCACTCGATGCCCTCAAACAGCGTTCCGGACATGTTCCAGCACGGGTCTCCGGCCGTCAGGCAGGCGTCCAGATGCACATGGCTCTCGACGTACGGAGGCAGAACCAGCTTTCCGCCAAGATCAATCACCTCTTCGCCTTCCAGCGGCTTCAGACCGGAAGCGATTCTGCTGAATTTCCCGTCCTCAATCCGGATGTCCTTCCATTCTTTGTCATTTTCAATACAGGCATTCTGAAACAGCATTCTTAATTCCTCACGTTCAGTCTTTTTTGATCAGTTTCGTGTAGACCGCATAGATCGCGCACGCGGCGGCCATGGCGTTGATGCTGGAGATGCCGACACTTACGAAGTTTCCGATCAGAGCGCCGACGATGACGCCCACAATCGCGCCCCAGTTGACGTCGTCCAGATACACCTTGCCTTCCTTATAGAGGTCGCGGTTCATAAAGAAATCCAGAATAATAATACCACCGACCGGCGGAAGTGTCGCATTCAGGAAAGAAAGCCAGGATGTGAAATTGTTATACAGCCACAGCGCCGACACCGTTCCGATGACGCCGGCCACGATAACCATCGGCCGCTTGCGGATTCGGGTGATATTGGAAAATCCGAGCGCACCGGTGTACAGCGCATTGTCATTGGTCGTCCAGATGTTGGCGCCCAGCACGATCAGCGCCGGAACTGTCAGCCCCTGTGCGATCATGACATAGAAAATATCATCTTTGCCGGTGAACGCGCCGCCCACGGCTCCGAACATAAACATCAGCGTATTTCCGATGAAAAAGGCGACTACCGTCGAAACCACCGATGAGACATTGCTCTTTGCGAAACGGGTGAAGTTCGGCGTCGCGGTGCCGCCGCTGACAAATGAACCGATCACCATGCCGATGCCGGTGAAGACCGTCAGGCTGCCCGCGTTTTTCGCGAATATCGCCTCGATTCCGCCGCCCTGCGAGATGGAAAGAGTCATGGAATAAATGCCGAGAATGGCGATCAGCGGAACGGAGATATAGGAAACGATTTCCATTCCCTTGATTCCGAAGTAGGTGGACATCGTCATGCACGCGCCGGCGATCAGAACCAGAACAACGGATGGAACATGAAGAACTTCAGCGGCCGGAACCGCGAACATGGCGGCGCCCACGCCGAACCATCCGATCTGCGTCAGCCCGATCATCAGAGACGGGAGCCAGGAACCGCGGCGTCCGAATGAGCGCTGGGCGAGAAGGTCAAACGACATACCGGTCTCTGAGCCGATATATCCGAGCGTGCCGGTGTACAGAGCCAGAATAATTCCGCCGAACAGAACCGACAGAACAAATCCGTTCAAATCAAGTCCGTTTCCGAGCTTGGCGCCGACAGACATGCTGGCTGAGAAAAACGTGAAACCAAGCATGATGAAAAACATCGGAAGGAATCCCTTCCTCGCCTTGGCAGGAACTTTCTCGAAAGTATAGTCCTCATCGAGCAATTCCTCTTTTGGAACCGTTGCACTCTTTGCTGCCATACATTTTCCTCCATTGTCCCGGGACGGAAGAAACCGTCCTGAAAAAAAATCACACTTTTGCCATTCTAATGTTTTGAGTCACCGGATGCAACATGATTTTTGCAATTTTACCGGATTGTCAGATGAATATAGAAAAAACGTCTTCCGGACGCTGATTTCAGCATCCGAAAGACGTCTTTGTCTCACTGCGGTTTTTGAACTCCGCGGATATTTATTTTCCCCGCTGTTCTCACAGTACCAGCGACGGCGCCGTGTAAACGCGCCCCAGGAGCTCCTGATTCAGAGCATACAGCCCCTTCGGATCGCCCCCGAACAGCTTGTATTTCTTGATCAGATCGTCCGCGTTTTTCTCTTCCTCGCCCTGCTCCTTGACGAACCAGTCGAAACACTGCATGGTGCGGAAATCATCGACATCCTTGGCTGCGCGGTAAATGCGGTTGATCAGGCCTGTCACCTCCTGCTCGTGCTCAAGGCCGAATTTGAGCGGATCCAGCGCTGTCTTGTATGTCTTTTCCGGCTTCGGGACTTCATGAAACGTGACATGCTCTCCGTTATTGATAAGATACGTCCTCATGAGCATCGCGTGATCGCGCTCTTCCTGCGCCTGAATCTCATACCAGTGTGCGAAGCCGTCGAGCCCCTGATCATAATAGTAGTTTGAAAAATCCAGATACAGATATGCGGAATAAAATTCTTTTGTGACCTGATCATTGATCAGCTTGCTTACTTTCTTGTCCAGCATAGAAACCTCTCCTTTCTTCTCTTCCATCAACAGTCAGCGACATTATAGCATATACGCCGCGCCGAAAATCTTGAAAATTTCACAAAGCCGTTTTGCTATTTGACATTCCGCCCTTATTAGAAGAAACTAAAAAGAAAACTGAACGGAGGCAGAGCTATGGCTGAAACATTTTACACAAACGGTTATCTGATTGATGTTGTAAACGAAAAAATCTCAAAAGGCTCTATCCTGACAAATGACGGCGTCATTGAGGCCGTCGGCGGGAATCTGACCTGCCCCGAAGGCGCGAAGGTCGTCGACTTTAACGGCGGGTATGTCAGCCCCGGACTTTTCAACTGCCACACTCACATTTGTCTTGACTGCGGCGCAACATCCACCATTAACGGCCGCGACGCGGCTGTCACAATCATGGCGCTCGGCAACTGCAAAAAGCTGATTCAATCGGGCGTCACTTATATCCGCGACGTCGGAGGCCGAAACTATATTGACCTGGATATCCGCGACGCGGCGAACAAGGGACTGATCGACGCCCCTGAGATGCAGGCAGCCGGCAAGCTTCTGTGTATGACCGGCGGCCACGGATGGCAGTCCGGCAGAGAGTGCGACAGCCCGGACGAGTGCCGGAAAGCGGCACGCGAACAGATCCGCGCGGGCGCCGATCTCGTGAAAATGATGGCGACCGGCGGCGTCATGAGCCGCGGAGATCAGCCGGGTGCGACGCAGCTCACGGAAGAGGAAATGCGCCCTGCCATCGAAGCCGCTCACAACGCCGGCCTGAAAACAGCCACGCACGCACAGGGCATGGAAGGCATCAAGAATGCGCTGCGCGCCGGCATCGATTCCGTCGAACACGGTTTCTTCCTCGATGACTGGTGCTTTGATTTCATGAAGGAGCACAACGTGTTCCTTGATCCGACGCTGAGCGCCATGTACTGGATCAAGGTAAAAGGCACCGCCGCCGGAATCCCGGACTGGGCTGTCAGAAAAGTTGAGCGGACCATCGAAGCTCACAGACAGTCCGTCGCCAACGCCTACAAAGCCGGCGTGAAGATCACGCTCGGCACGGACGCCGGCACCCCGTTCAACGACTTTGAGAAAACCTCTTACGAAATGGTTCTCATGAAAGACATCGGGATGGACGCCTGGACAATCCTGCGTTCCGGCACAATCACAGCGGCGGAACTCTGCGGCGTCGAAAAGACGCACGGGACGATTGAGCCCGGAAAAACCGCCTCATTTACCATCTATGGAAACGACCCGGTGAAGGACATCAACGCCGTCACGGACTGCCGGATGACTGTCATCCGCGACAGAGTCTATCCGCTTGTCTGAAATCGAATCTGTCAATAATCTGGAGTACGCAATGGACGAAAACAATCAGGCTCATCACCGCCGCCCGCACTACAGCGGGCGCTATCCGAAGCACTTCAACGAAAAATACAAAGAGCTCAATCCCGACCGCTACCACGACGCCGCCGCCCACATTCTGGCCAAAGGCGGCACCCCGGCCGGGACGCACGTGCCGGTCATGGTCGACGAAATCCTGAGGTTTTTTTCCATTGTTCCCGGTCAGAAGGGTCTGGACTGTACACTCGGGTACGGCGGCCACACTCAGAAAATGCTTGAGAAGCTTGACGGCTGTGGTCATCTGTACTCCATCGACGCAGACCCGATTGAAATCAAAAAGACGACAGAGCGCCTGCGCCGGCTCGGATACGATGAGACAATCTGGACTCCGATTCACGACAATTTCCGAAACGCAGACAAAATATGTGAAAAATACGGGCCATTTGATTTCGTTCTGGCGGATCTCGGCGTTTCATCCATGCAGATCGACAACCCGGAGCGGGGCTTTTCCTGGAAAACAGACGGGCCCCTCGACCTGAGGTTTGATCCGGAAAAAGGCGAGTCCGCCGCGCAGCGTCTTGCATCTCTTGACCGCGATGAAATCGAAGGCATGCTCACGGAAAATTCCGACGAGCCCTACGCCGCCGATATCGCCAGAGCCATTTCCAAGTCTGTCAGGCAGGGCGCCGCGCCGCAGACAACCGGACAGCTGCGCGAAATCATCATGCAGTCCGTGCGCACATCCGGACTCTCAAAAGGTCTGTCAGGCGACGAGCTGAAAGAGGCGCAGAAAAAGTCATGTATGCGCGTATTTCAAGCCCTGCGCATCGATGTCAATTCAGAATTCGATGCCCTGTATGAATTTCTGGAAAAACTGCCGGGCCTTCTCGTCCCGGGAGGAAAAGCAGCCATTCTGACATTCCACTCCGGGGAAGACCGTCTGGTCAAAAAGTCTCTGCGTTATTTTGAGCGGGAAGGTTTGTACGGTGAGGTGGCGAAGGACTGCATCCGGCCTTCAAAAGAAGAATGCTATCAGAATCCGAGAGCGCATTCCACAAAACTCCGCTGGGCGATACGAGCCTGTTGAACAGCTGCCGCCCTGTGTAAAACCAAGGCCGCTGCCCGATTCCCGGACAGCGGCCTTACTTTTCTTCAGTTTTCAAACAAAGAAAGCTGATTGTCAGCCCAGGACTCCTGTTTTGCCTGCGTGATAAGATCATCCGGCTGCGCATGTCCGATCAGAAACGGCGACGCAGGATCGTGCAGCTGCCGGTTTGCCGCGACCTTCCGCGGATCAGTATTTGCATAACAGTATCGGCAGAGATGCGCACAGCTGTCGTACGCCCCGATGTCATGCGAGAGATAACAGGCGCATCCCTCTCTTGCCGGCTTAAACGGCGGAACGCGGAGTTTCTTTCCAATCGCCCGCTCATACAAGGGCACCGTCATGCACCCCGAACAATCCGCTCCGAACGCCGCGAGTTCCGTGCCTTCCGCGCATGGCCTCACTGTCATCCCGTGCTGCCTGGCAGTCTCTATGATCTTTTTCCCGAGCGAGAGCCTCTCATCGCGGGTGACTTCCCTTGCCTCCGGAAAATTGCGCCGTACTTTTTTATACAAGTCTATGAAACTGATCACCACGGTATCCGTGTACCCCTCGAGCGCCTGCGCCATCTGGGAAAACGCGCGGATGTGATACTCTGCCGTATACTTTGTGGAAATAAATATCGGATCGTACCGCCAGCCGACCGATTTTATGCCGACAATTCCGGAAAGCCGCCTGAACACCCCGAGCAGATGATGCTTGTCCGGGACGTTCGGCTCAATATCCCGCCCGTACGGCGTGATCGTCACATACCAGTACTGGCCGTATGATTCAAGCAGACCCATGTGCGGAAACATCGGCTCCGGGTTTTTCGTGCAGAAGCCGATCGCATCGACGACAGACGGATCCAGTACATACCGGCTCACCTGTCTCATGTTGAATGGATTTCGGACACAGACATATCCCTCTTTCAGGCGATTCGCAAACCACTCCGCATAAAAAGCCGGAATATCCGTCCTCTGTCCCGTGTTGATGATCAATACGCACCTCACTGCCTGCCATAAAGCAAAATCCGCCGCACAGAGCTGCCGCTATGCAGAAATTACAAAAATATTACGAAATTTGTATAAATAAGTATACACTTTCCCAAAGTTTGTGATATACTTCTGCTTCGGGAGGAGTAAAAAAACTCATGTTCAGAACATCAATAAAAAAGCGTGCCAGGAACAACAGACTGCTTACCGATCTGGAATCCAAAACAAGCCGTGAGATCTATAATTCAGACTACTTTAACGTAGCCCTCTCGCAGACGCACCACAATCAGACCACGGTCGCGGTGCACACGCTCGGCGTTGCCGCCACAAGCCTTCGGCTCTATTACATTTTGAACGCTCTCGGATGTCATCTGGACAAGGAGTCGCTTCTGAAGAGCTCCCTCTGCCACGATCTCGGCATCGTAGGCCGAAATAAAAAATTTGACAACAACCGCGAATGCCTCAAAAAGCATCCGGTCGATTCGGTTATCGCCGCCAGGGATATCTTCCCGAATCTTGACGAGCGCACAGAGGATGCCATCCGCCACCACATGTGGCCCTGCACACCGCTGCCGCCTCACCACAGAGAAGGATTCATCGTCACGGTCGCTGACAAATACTGCGCCGCAATCGAAGGCGTCGCCGGACGCTTCTACTGCCCCGGAAACCGTGTTCTCAAGGCGCTGCGCCAGGATGAAGCCGTGCTGCAGCCTGCTGTGGCAGGATCCGGATTAAAAACAGCTGTCTGAGTCATTTTATTCCGAAAGAAACACTTTCAAACCGCTGCCTGAAAAAGCAGCGGTTTTTTTACGGCAGATGTCTTCGCGCCCTCAGGTCATTCCGTGCTCAGCCTTATACTTCTTCAGCGCCCTGGCGAGCTGATCAGGACACGACGTCGGGCGGAAGCCGCAGCGGATTCCGTCAATGCGGCTGATCGCCTCATCAATATTCATTCCGCGGATAAGAGCCGCGACTCCCTGTGTATTTCCGCTGCATCCTCCGATAAACTGTACGCTTTCAATCGTGCCGTCAGGGCTTATTTCAAAATCAATTTCCTGTGAACAGGTCCCTCTTGTCTTATATCTTTCCACAACAAATCTTCCTTTCTTCTCTGCATTAAATGAATAGCGCAAATTTGCCAAATTCGCAAGATAAATCATTAATTTCAGACTTTTGGCTTAAAATTTTAAGATATTTAACAAATTACTTGATTTTTCTTTTGCACATCTATAAAATATAGACTGTATCATATCAGACAACGATGTCATAGTAATGATATCGTTGTCTGTTTTTTTCAAATCCTCAAACCAGGAGGCGTACGGTCATGAAAGATAATCAGAAACAAATTGACGAGATTGACATTCGGATTCTTGAACTCCTAGAATCCAACGCAAGAATCTCCGCAAAAGACATCGGCCGCGAAATCAACATGTCATCCCAGGCGGTGGCAAACCGAATTCGTCATCTGGAAGAGACCGGCATTCTCATGGGATTCATCCCGGTCATCAATTACGCAAACCTCGGTTATTCCATCCGCGCATACATCAACCTGGAAGTATCGCCCGCCCAGAAGCCGGAATTCTATCCCTATATCGAGTCAATCCCGAACGTCGTGGAATGCAGCTGCGTCACAGGCGACTACTCCATGTTGATTGAAGTCATATTCCAGACTGCCATGCAGCTGGATCACTTCATCAACGATCTGCAGCATTTCGGCCGCACAAAGACGCTCATCGCTTTCTCCACCTCTGTCGAGCACCGCAATGTTCGTTTTTCCGAGACCGAAAAATCAGAATCCTGACAGACTATGATTCATCAGGTGCAGGCAAAACCTGTTCCGTTCAACCATAAAGGCCGCTGCCCGTCCGCGCAAAGGGACGTGTGCAGCGGCCTGATTTGTCAGAGCTGTTTATTCCTGCGCGGTTCCGGTCAGGTGTAGTTCTTCGGCGTGTTCCTGCATCCCTTTGATGCAGATTTCCGCCACTTCCCTGATATCCATTCCGAGTATCTCACATCCCTTGAGGATAAGCGGCCGGTCGCATTTGGCCGCAAACCTTTTGTCCTTCCATTTCTTCATGAAACTCTTGATCGTCATGTCGGTGATCCCGGCCGGACGCATTCTCGCCGCCGCCTGTATGATTCCGCTCAGCTCGTCGACCGTAAACAGGCTCTTCTCCATGTCAGTCTCGGGCTTTACATCGGTGCAGATGCCATAGCCGTGCGAAAGGATCGCCCGGATGTCCTCTTCCGGCACACCCGCCGCCCGGAGTGGTTCCTCTGTGTGAGCCAGATGCTCGTCCGGATATTTCTCATAATCATAATCGTGCAGATATCCGACAGCCTCCCAGTGCTCCTTGTCAGCGCCGAAATGCTCTGCCATGGCTCCCATGCAGGCAGAGACGTTGGCAGCGTGCAGTTTCAGATGTTCCTCCGTCACCATCGTGTCATTGAGTTTCTTTGCTTCTTCCAGTGTCAGCTTCTCCATTGCCGCCGTTTCTCCTTTCTCCAAAATCAACCGGCTCATAGGTCTGCAGCTTTGCGAGATACCCTTTTTCGCCCAGCTTTTTCTGAATCAGATCCAGTGTCTTTTCACTGTCAGCCGTGACCGTATGATAGTGATAACCCGATGTCGTATTCATCAGCAGATGGGAAGATCCGCCCGTGACATTTTCCATGTACTCATCAATATCGCGCCGGCTTGAAATTCCCAGCTTTCCGCGGATCACACCATACACCCTGTGATAAATGAAAACATCTTCCACCGTTCCGCCCAGATCGACAATCGTCTGCAGTTCGTCGCGTACCTGTTCATCCGTGTGAATCACTTTGAAAACCCGCGTGCATCCGCGATTTTCCTGCAGAACATATCCGCGCGCCATGGATATGATATTGTGGCCGGACGCGCGGATCAGCGCCACGTCCTGCACAATTACCTGCCGGCTCACGTGAAACCGGCTGGCCAGATGACTTCCGGAAACCGGGCCGTTGCTCTCCCGGAGCGCCCTCAGTATATTTTCTCTGCGTTCTTCTCCATTCATACCTGCTTCACACCCAATCCGCTGCAGTCTGAATTAACAATTGTTTCTATTGTAGCAACATTGACGCGTTCCTTAAAGCCCCATCGTCTGAGCTGCCAGGATCATCACAGGGACCGAAAGTATCGACAGGATCGTTGAAAGACACATATATCGCGTCGGAAAGCGCTTGTCCATATTAAACAGATTGCTGAACAGCACCGTAAAACCTCCGACCGGGCAGGCGCTCATAACCAGCATCGTCAGACGGGCTTCCGCCGGGAGATCCATGAACATCAGAAGCATCAGAATCGTGACAAATGGCAGGCAGAAATTGCGCACCGCGGCACCGAGCCAGGCTTTGCCGTCCGCGAGATCCCCCGGAATACTGTAACTGGCCAGATTGGTCCCGATAACAAGCATACTCAGCGGCGTGTTCATACCGCTGATCAACTCCAGCACGCGCGCCGGAATCTCAGGCAGCTGAACCTGCGACAGAAACAAAACCAGGCCGACTGCCGTCGCGATGATGTTCGGATTGGTCAGAACTTTTTTTGCGACAGCAGAAATTTTCTGTTTTTCACCGCTCCGGAATAGCGTGACGCCGTGACTCCAGACGAATATGTTATAGGTGATATTAAACGGCACCGCGTAAAAGACGCCGATGTCCCCCACAAGTGACTGAACCAGCGGAAATCCGATGAACCCGCAGTTGGTGTAGACTGACCCGAACCGCATGATGGTCGATTCATCATCACTCAGACGAAACAGTTTTCCCCCCGTCTTTTTCCAGAACAGCAGCTGGGAAATGACGATATTCACCAGATAAATTCCCACCGAAAGCAGAAAAAGTTCACCGAGCAGCGCCAGACGCTGTGCAGAGAACTCCTGTCTGAAAGAGTTGACAATGAGACACGGGGAAACCACAAAGCACAGAATGTTTGTGAGATCCTTTTCGCTTTCACTTCTCAGAAAACCGGCTTTCCGGCAGATCATGCCCACAAGCATGATGCAGAACATTATGATAACCTGCTGCGCTGAAATCAGAAACATAAAAACCTCCGCACCGGCCTGAAAAACCCATCGCGTAGAAAAATATTGTCTTTTATCATACAACTTTTCAGATGAAAATGGTAACAGCGCATGAAAATCCGCCGCAAAAAAAGGGCTGCTTTTGATAAGCAGCCCCTGCTTTCCCCTGAGATTTACCCCTCTCAACCGGCTTCTCTGTCACTTCAGAGAATAGTTCCGACTCCATTTGATGTTCCGGACGCCGAATCGTCATTCGCGGAAATCTCGTCAAACCAGATCTTCAGATCCGCTTCCGAAATTGTGCCGCCCACACGGCGTCCCTCCATTACTTTCGCATCGCGTCCAACCAGATTCTGCAGACGTTCCGCTGTTCGCTTCGAGCTCATGCCGCCGGACGTATAGAACGGGAAGATGAACTTATTCTTCCAGTCATACGCATCGAGAAACGAATCGACAATGCTCGGTTCTCTCCCCCACCATACCGGGAAGCCCAGATAAATCACATCATAATTCTTCAGCTTCAGCGGCTCGCCGCCCAGTGCCGGCCGGCAGTTCGGATCACTCATCTCAACCGATGTCCGGGAATTCTTGTCCTTATAATCCAGATCCTTTTCCGTATATGGCTCGGCCGGTGTGATTTCATACAGTTCTCCCTTGACCGTATTGGCAATCTTCTCTGCCGCTTCTCTTGTGGAACCATGCGGTGAAAAATAAGCCACAAGCACCCTCGTATCGCTCATTATTCTGACTACCTCCTTACATCACAGCCGATGCAGTATGAATTTCTGCATCCGCCCACGTTTTGTTACTTGTTTTCTCTAATTGGCACGAAATCAATTCTCAGAGTCATTCCCATACCTGCCGCAAGCCTCTGCAGCGTTCTGACCGACGGATTAGAATTTCCGTGTTCCAGCTTGCTGATATCCCCCTGAGCAATTCCCGTGCGCCTTGAAAGTTCCTTCTGAGTCAGTCCGGCTTTCTGCCGTGCACTGATCAGCACATACCTGATGCTGCCATCATTCTCCGTATCTTCTGACACTGACGCCCCCTTCTGCTCCCAGGCAAAACTGTTTAATTTTTCACGATTATCTTACTTAATATTATATAGGCAGTATCCTATACTGTCAATCCTCAAATATGCAAATATCAAAAAATCTGAATCTTTTGAAAACGGATGACAAATTTATGTCCACCGTGAAATTTAAACATCTGGCGCCGGACAGAAGTATCAGACTTTTGTCTGCACTCATGTCTGCTTCGGAACTTTTCTCTCGACAAACCACATTCCGTTTTCCTCGTAATAAAGAGAAACCGGACTTCCCTGTATCAGACACTGATAGCGCATTCCGGCACCGCCCGCCCGCAGGCTTGCCCTTCTCTCCATACTCACCACCCGGTCGATGACATACTGTCTTCCGTTCTCCCAGAAAATCTTTCTCGGCACCATAACGCCTTCCGGCGAAAAATCCGCATTGACTCCGACGTAAGCTTTATAAGGATTATCCGGCGTAACTTCCTGATGCTTCTCGTAGAGCGTCAGTCTGGCCGGACGGTCTGACTTGCCGGAATCATGATGATAATCATATACGCCCACTCCTGCTCACCGTCCTCTCTGTCTTATTTCTGTACATCCAATATAGTGCTTTTTGTTTTAGATGTACATCGCCATTTGGCATATATTTTCTAATATTATAAGATTTTTATTGCCTTAAAAGCATTATTGTGGTATTTTTAAATCACAAAAAAGACAGTTTGATCACAGCGTGAACCCCCTGGGAGGATGTTTTGTCAATAACCCATGACTGAAGTCACGAGCTTGCAAGAGCTTGTGACAGCGGTTACAGATTCACAATCTGTTGTTGACCAGACTAAGGTATTTCGAATATCTACGTTACGGAAGAATACATAGGCACCGGCGGATGTTCGTTCCAGTCTGCCGCTCTGCGGTGTACATCTAAACAATCCTGATGGGCAGGGACAGTGATGTACGCATACAAACCTTCCGATAACATTGTCGAGGGACACCTTACAGTACTTTCGGGTACTGCATTACCAAATCAGGATACAAACCCGAGGAAGGAGTAACAGGAAATGGTTTATATCCTCTCACATACCGGTAAGCCGCTTATGCCAACTGAACGGTATGGCAGAGTCCGTCATTTACTCAAAGACGGAAACGCAAAAGTCATAAACCGGACGCCGTTTACCATTCAGCTTTTGTACGATACGGAAGAACGGACACAGCCTGTCAGTCTCGGTGTGGACGCCGGCTCTCAGCATATCGGTTTATCGGCCACCACAGACAAGAAAGAACTGTTCGCCGCTCAGGTTGACGAACGCGGGCAGGAAATCGTTAAAAATCTTTCTGTCAGACGGGCCGCGCGCAGAGGAAGACGCAACCGCAAGACACGGTATCGGCAGGCCCGTTTTAACAACCGGGTACACAGCAAACACAAAGGATGGCTGGCACCGTCCGTTGAGGCTAAAGTTCAGACACACCTTGAAGCCGTAAAAAAGGCACAGAAGATTCTTCCGATTACCCGTATCACGGTGGAAACCGCGTCGTTTGACATCCAAAAAATTCGGGCGATTAAGGCCGGCAAACCGATTCCACAGGGCACAGACTATCAGAACGGCCCGCGGAAAGAGTTTAATAATGTACGGGAATACGTTCTGTGGCGGGATGATCACACCTGTCAGTGCTGTCATGGCAAGTCGCGCGATAAAGTACTCTGCGTGCATCATATTGAAAGCCGTCAGACAGGAGGCAGCGCTCCGAACAATCTGATCACGCTCTGTGAGACCTGTCATAAGGGATATCACGCGGGGCGAATTAAACTTCCAAAGACCATCCATCGCGGAATGTCTTTCCGACACGCCACGTTCATGGGAATTATGCGCTGGGCGTTTTATGACCGTTTGAAAGCCGAAAATCCGGACATTTCTGTACAGATGACATATGGGTACATTACGAAGTATGTGAGAATTACGAACAATCTGGACAAGTCTCATATTGTGGACGCCCGCTGCATCAGTGGCAACCCGTCAGCGCTTCCGACCGATCAGGCATATCTCATCCGCAAAGTGAGAAGCCACAACCGACAACTGTACAAGCAGAAAATCCTGCCGGGAGGGCAGAAGAAGCTCAATCAGGCGCCCAGAACGGTACACGGTCTGCGGCTGTTTGATACCGTGCGGTATAACCATACATCCTATATTGTGTTTAGCAGACGCCAAAGTGGTTATATGGATATCCGTCTGCTTGATGGTACAAAAGTCCATAATGGTTCTCTGCCCGTGCGAAAGATACAGTTGATTCATCACAACAATACATGGCTGACAGAAGCCATGGCAGTTTAACAAAACAGAAAGGAGAGCCCGTTTCCTCCCGCATCTGAAGAAGCGGTATCCACAGGCAACAAAGTAAATGAATTCTATCGGTCAGATTATTCGCAAATACAGAAAACTAAGCCACTACACACAGACCGATCTGGCAAAGAAGCTCGGGGATTGCGGTATCCGCATCACTTCCAAAGCTGTCTGGGCCTGGGAAAAAGGAATCGCAGAGCCGTCCGCCGGCACCTTTCTTCAGGTCTGCCGGATTTTAAATATTCCGGACTGTGTCGAGGAATTTTTCGGAGAAAACCCGAATAATCCTCTGTCGATTTTAAACGAAGACGGGAAGTCGCTGGTTCGTCAGTACATCAACAGTCTGGCCAGCCCGGTGAGTTATCTGAAAACAGAAAAAGAAGCGCCGGCTGCCGCAGGCCGCAAAATGCGTTCCATCCGCCTGTATGATCTGCGCGTTTCCGCCGGAACCGGAAACTTCGCGGATTCCGACCAGTACGCTGAAATCGAGGTGGATGAGAAGACCGCAGGCGATGCCGACTTTGCCGTCACCATTTCCGGCGACAGTATGATGCCGCGCTTCAAAGATCACCAGACCGTTTTTGTCCACGAGCAGTCCGCCCTGGAAAGCGGTGAAATCGGCATCTTCTATCTCAACGACAGTGTCTACATCAAGAAGTTTCAGAATGACAGAAACGGGCTGTACCTGCTCTCGCTGAATCCGAAGTATGATCCGATTCCTGTCGACCCGTCACAGGATTCTTTCCGGATTTTCGGAAAAGTCTGCGGGTAAACCGCTGCCCGGAAAAGTCACATAAATTACGCCTGTCTCCGGGTTCCCCGGAAACAGGCAGAAAGGAAAATGCGCTCTTCCCGCGGTTTTATTCCGCTGAAAGTCCGCCAAAACGATTATCCATGAAAGTCTGCAACTGTCTGAAAGAATGCCGAAAAGAGAAGAACGCGACGCTGCAGGATGTAGGTGACGCCACTCTGACGGATGCCACCACTATCTGGCGCTATGAAAACGACAGACGGACTCCGACACTGGAAATGGCACTCCGCCTGTCCGCCTATTACGGCAAACCGGTCAATGAACTGTTTTCTCTGGTTCATGACTCCTGATGCTGCCGTCTTTCCTCCGCCTTTTCCCGGCGCGCAGTTCCGCAGCCTTTTCGCCGTCTGAACAATTAAAACTCACCCGCTCTGCAGTACTTTTTCACATCCTGTGCGGTTGCCGCGTTCCATATATGAATGCGGATGAATCATGTGGTCATCCGCCGTGGCATCCAGCGAGGAAAGATACCGGTCCTGATACATAATTCCTCTCTGCACAACTGCAAATCCAAATCGCTTTCTCAGATCTTCCACCATCCGGTCAGCGCAAAGGCGCTTGTTTCTCTGCGCTTCGTCCACAAAAAGCGAGAGCTGTACCGGCTGTGTGTCCGGTTTCAGATCGTCCACCCGGATTCCAATACTGCGGATCGGCCTGTCCCAGTTGTAGAGCCTCTTGAATATCGAAAAAGCTGCCGCTTCAATCTCCGAAGAAATATTGGTCGGCTCCGGCAGTTTCTGCTGCTGGTCACAGCCGCAGAGATCTGAGTCGCGGACATATACTTCCACCACCTGCCCGACAAAGCCGTTTTCTCTCAGACGCACCGCCACGCTTTCCGCCAGCAGATACAGAACCAGCTTTACTTCTTCATCATCTTTCAGATCTCTCGGCGTTGTCGTGCTGTTCCCGATGCTCTTGATTGGCACTTCCAGCCCCACTTCGCTCACCGGTGTCTGATCCATCCCCCGCGCAAAACACGAGAGCATCAGCCCCACTTTGCCAAACCACTTCTGCAGCAGCCGCGGATCCGTTTCCGCCAGTTCCCCGATTGTCCGGATCCCGAATTTGTTCAGTTTCACCCTTGTTCTTCTCCCTACATACAGGAGATCCGAAACCGGAAGCGGCCCGATCAGACCTTTGTAATTTTCACGATCAAACACGGTTATCGCATCCGGCTTGCGGTAATCGCTGCCAAGCTTCGCGTAAATCTTGTTCCAGGATACGCCGATGCTGACTGTGATCCCCAGTTCTTCCTTTACCCGCTTGCTGATCTCTTCCGCGATCTGAAATCCATTGTTCAGTGTTGCAGTGTGATCCCCGAAAAGATGACAGGTGTCCGTCAGATCAATCCAGCACTCATCCAATCCGAAACTCTCCACCTTGTCCGAATAATCCCGGTATATGCTCCGGGCCATCTTTGAAAACCGGATGTAAAGGTCCATTCTTGGCGGCAGAAAAACAACATCCGGACACGCCTCTTTCGCCTGCCACAGCGCCATGCCGGTCTTCACGCCGCTGCGCTTTGCCTTGTAATTGGCCGTCAGAACAATGCCATGTCTTGCCTCCGGATCGCCGCCCACCGCGACAGCTTTTCCCTCTAACTCCGGGTGATGCAGCATTTCCACCGAAGCATAGAAGCAGTTGCAGTCTACATGCAGAATAATCCGGTCCATGCTGTTCTCCTCTCTGAAATCGTCTTCTGCTGTTCCTGTATTCCACTATAAAGCTAATAAATTTCGATGTAAATCTGCGCTTTGGAATATATTTCTAATTTTATTAGAACATGAACATCTGCCGGTATAAAAAGCCGCTCCCGGCACCACAAAGGAAAGCCGGAAGCGGCAGATTAAAAATATTGTTTTGCCCGTCACTCGGAGCGCAGCGCTGCGACCGGATCGCTTCTGGCCGCTTTCCCGGACGGAATCAGTCCCGCCAGCAGTGTCAGAACGACAGAGAGAAGAATAAGCGCTCCCGCCATTCCGGGTTCCAGAACGGCCGTGATGGCCTGTCCGGTCTTATACTGAATAATCATATTCGCGAGCGGTATCAGGGCAAAAGTCAGCCCTATGCCCAGGCATCCGGACACAAGGCCGGTGATGAATGTCTCAGCATTGAATACTTCCCGCACATTGTGCTTTGACGCCCCCATTGCCCGCAGGATGCCGATTTCTTTTTTCCGTTCCAGCACACTGATATACGTAATGACGCCGATCATGATTGACGAAACCACCAGTGAAATCGAGACAAAAGCGACCAGAATACGGCTTATGGCGTTGATGATATCCGTGATGGACTGCATCATCGTCGCGACCACGTCCGAATACGTGATAGCCTTGTCATCTTCGCCCCGGCTTTTCACGTCATCATTATACGAATCGATAATATCCGCGATTTGATTCTTGGCATTAAAGTCCTTCGGATAGATGATGATAACCGTCGGACTGTCCAGATCCGCATACCCGAGAGTGCTTAAGTTCCCGGACAGCGTTGCCTCGTCGCTGTTCAGAAAGGAAGTGAGAATAGACTGCAGCTCCGGAACTCCCACTGTCACTTTGATCGCCTGGCGGAACGCCTCCTGATCCACCGTGAAGAAATCTCCGATATTCGTGTTGATATAGTCCGCAATCTGAGGATAGTCCTCTTCAATCGCAGCCTGAACCAGTCTCTTCGCCTCGCCGGAAACATCAGCGGCAAATTTTTCAATCTCTGCCTGCGCGGCGGCGCTGACCTTGTCAATGATATCCTGACTCACATCCTCTTCGAGGCCGGAAATCTTTTCTGTTACAGCGGCTGACACGGCTTCCCGGACAGCGTCACTGTCGATCATCTGCGTGACAGTCTGCCGGATGGTCTCGCTGACATCCTCTGAAGTCAGATACTCAGCCAGGCTGTCCGTCAGACTCTCCGTGATCTGCTCCGTGAACTCCTCCAGCCCCGGAATATCGTTCTCTGACGCATACGTGGCAAATGACTGAATCAGCGCATCACTGATCTGCTTCAGCTGATCTTCACTGATCGTCACGGACATCTGCGCGATCGAAGAAGCAAGGGCATTGATTCTCTGCTGACCTTCCTGACTCGCCAGATAGAGAGCGATAACAGTCGGATCACCGGGATTCAGCTGCTGGGATGAACCGCTGCCCTGCGTTCCACTTTCGCCCGTCCCGGTTGTGGTGCCCGTCGTGCCTGTGCTGCCGGATGCGCTGTTCTGGGCATTGACCCAGCTGATATACGCCTCAATTTCTTCCTGCAGTTTTGACTGAATGACATCCTTTGAAATCTGGCTGGCATTTTCATTGACGATGCTTTCAACCTGTTCCCTGATGACCTGCTGCGCTTCACCGGAAGACAGATACTGCCCGATATAGTCCGTAAGTGTCTTGAAAATCTGTTCCAGCTGCTCACTGTCAATTCCCGCGGAGGCCGTATTTTCAGCTTCATTTTTCAGCTGATTCACATACTGTGTCCCGATTGTCTGAATTGCCTGTTTTACAGCTTCTTCTGACAGATTGGAAAACGCGGCATTCAAAATACTGCTCAGATCCTCTTCTGAAAGCTGCGGTATCTCGGATGCCAGGGCGTCCAGATCAATATAGTCCTCCAGCGATATACTGCCCGTCGCTGAACTTGCCTCATTCGAGGCGTACTGCACAATCTGCTGCGTTATTTCATCGATCTCAGAGGCAAGATAAGTCTCCAGACTATCCGCCGAATCGTTGTCCATGTTTACATCGAACGCTTTGGCGACATCATCGTGATCCAGCGTCACCAGACTTCCGAAGTCAAACGAAGAGCTGTCGTCCGTGAACTTTTTCCCGGTAAAGATATCCGTGTCCGGATTGGCAAGCTGCTGCTGAACCGGTTCGCTCTCGCTCTCCCTCTCTATCAGTTCATAGATCAGATCACGGGAATATCCGATTCCGCTCGTCAGCATCATATTGGAAGCATTTTCTTTTGCCTGCACAATACCGACTATGGTGAGATCTTCGCCATTTGCCACCAGCTGCGACATATAGTCGGCATCATCGGATTTGTCGCTCCACACGCCCATGTCCGAATTATACACGTATGTGTCGCTCCCCAGAATCAGCTTGAACTTGCGGTCCAGGAAATCGCTGTAATGGCACACTTCCGTCTCATCATCCGAGTCATCCTCTGCCTCAGTATCCGTCGAATCCGTTTCCTGCACACTCTCGCTTTCACTCTCGTCTGTCGTGCTTTCATCGGTTCCGCCGACGACAGATGCCGCACTCTGTGCGAGGCTTAAAATGGAATTGTCGGACCCCGACGAAAATTTATCAATCATACTGCGCAGTTCATCGGGATCTTTAATCCCCAGTTCATACAGAAGGAAATCCGATATGCGGCCGTCATTTGTCAGGACAAGAACGAGCTCATGGCTGTTTTCCGGCCAGCGTCCCGCTTTCACATCGTATGACTCCTCGTAAATGCTGGAATCAGATGGCATCGCATGGAAAATGGACTCGCCCACAATGCCGTCCATCAGACTGCTGACATCGACAATCGAGGTCAGCATGTCCGAAAGCATCCGGTTCGGGTTCAGCTGTTCATACGTTCCGTCCGGTTCGTACGTGTAAATCTGCGGCTCCACGCCGTAATTGTATTCGATATCCGTCACATAATTGTTAATATCAGACTCGCCGCTCTCAAGATACTGCTTGAATGAAACCAGATCGTTCGCATTCATGCCGGTGAAGATGTCCTTGGCGAGCGTATTGACGACAATCTCATCCGTACCGGCAGTCTCATCGTCTGAACTGCTGCCTGACACCGATGTCATGGAAAGTGCCGTGCCATAACTCTCCGTGAGAAGCGATGACCAGTCAATTCCTGTCGAATAAATTTCAATCGGATACTGCGAAAGCGTTGCACTCTCAGTGCTGCTGACATACTGCTGAAGTCCTGTCTCGATAGCCAGAATCAGCGCGATGCCGATGATGCCGATCGACCCGGCAAATGAAACCATGAATGTTCTGGCTTTCTTTGTCCTCAGATTCTGAAAACTGAGCCCCAGAGCCGTCAGGAAATTCATCGAGGTGTGTCGGAAGCGGCCGTTTTTCACAATGTCTTTCTCAGAAGGGCCGGCCTCCTGAGATGCCGGAGATTTTTCCCCGGCAAGAACCGCTGCCGCTGCCGCTGACGCAGCCGCAGCTCCTTCCGGAACAACTGCCGGCACATTCTGGGGCAGGTCACGGCTCCCGGCAATTTGGCCGTCTTTGATCGTCACGATGCGGGTCGCATACTTTTCCGCCAGCTCCGGGTTATGGGTGACCATCACGACGAGGCGGTTCTGCGCGACTTTTTTAAGCAGGTTCATCACCTGAATACTTGTTTCACTGTCCAGCGCACCGGTCGGCTCATCAGCCAGCAGAATTTTCGGGTTGTTGACAAGTGCTCTGGCGATGGCGACGCGCTGCATCTGACCGCCGGAGAGCTGATTCGGCTTTTTGTGCATGTGATCGCCCAGCCCCACCAGGCGGAGCGCTTCCTCTGCCCGCTGCCGTCTTTCTTCTCTCGATACTCCGCCGATTGTAAGCGCAAGTTCGACATTTGAGAGCACGCTCTGGTGCATAATCAGGTTATAGCTCTGAAACACAAACCCCACGGCGTGATTGCGGTATGCGTCCCAGTCGCGGTCTGTATAGTCTTTTGTTGAAATACCGTCTATGATCAGGTCACCGCTGTCATAGCGGTCAAGACCTCCGATTATATTGAGCAGTGTCGTCTTTCCGGAGCCGGACGGTCCCAGAATAGCGACAAACTCTGTATCAGCCAGTGTCAGATCCACATGATCAAGTGCCTTCTGCACTGTATCACCCGTGCGGTATTCTTTACATATATCATGAAGTTCCAGCATAATACCTCCAGGATCCGGCCTCTGATTCGGAAATATCATTTGTCATCAGAACCTGCCGTTAACACGTAACCCCCCACAGGCATGCGATATTTCAGAATCATTAATTATATAGTGTTTCACAAAACTGTTTTCGTCTTTTTTACATTCCCCTTACAAAACTGAATTATAGTCATTTTTTTATAAGATTTCCACTACATCCTTACAGTTCAATTATTACACAAAGTCATCACTGGCAAAACGCAATTTGTTCACAACTCACGAGTATCTTTCTTTTCAAAAGACAACCGGTGTAATTAATTCCCGCCGGCAGAAATCACTGAAGATAAGGAGGTCCTGTGATGAAAATTGCATTGATCCCGGCTTATGAGCCGGGCAAAGAACTGCTTGATCTGTTAAAGGACCTGAAGCAGTATGGATATACAGCGGTCGTCGTCGATGACGGCAGCAGCCCTGCCTGCAATGAAATATTCTCGGAGGCCGCGAAAGATTCCTGCGTCCTTCGCTATTCGGTCAATCAGGGCAAGGGATTTGCCCTTAAAACCGGATTGAAATTCATATCTGAAAATTTTCCGGACGACAGCATCGTGGTTACGATGGATGCCGACGGGCAGCACCTTCCGGAAGACGCCGACAGAATCTGCCGGGAAGCAGAGCAGCACCCGCACGCTCTTGTACTCGGCAGCCGCCATTTCCGGGACGGCGTGCCGTTTAAGAGCAAAGCCGGGAACCGGATCACAAGCGTTGTGTTCCACCTGTGCACAGGCGTGGCCGTCAGTGATACGCAGACAGGTCTGAGAGCATTCAGAGCGGATCAGATTCCAAAGTATCTCACAGTTGACGGAAACCGCTACGAATATGAAATCAACGTTCTGCTGTCCTGCAGTAAAAACGGCACGGAAATCCGTGAAGTTCCGATTCAGACCATCTACAAAGACAACAACCGGGGATCCCATTTCCGGGCGGTAAAGGACTCTGCGCGGATCTATCAGGAAATCCTGAAGTTTTCGTTTTCCTCGTTCGCCGGTTTCCTGACTGATTACGGAATGTTTTCTCTGCTCTCGACACTGCTTGCCGGAGCGGGGACGACAGGTCTGATTCTCTCGAACGTCTTCGCGAGGATTGTCAGCGGCACCGTGAATTTCACGCTGAACCGCCGGATGGTCTTCAAGAGTCATAAAAACATATTCTATCAGGCCGCCCAGTACGCGGTGCTCGCTGCTCTGATTCTTCTCATCAACACATCTCTTCTGACGGTTTTTGTTGAAATTCTGGGAGTCAACCGCTTCCTGGCGAAAATCGTCGTCGAGTGTATTCTTTTCTTCTTCAGCTGGCTGATGCAGAAGAGATATATTTTCAGAGATCTGGTAGATACAAACAGAGGAGGTGTCAGAATTGAAAAGAAAAGGCAGTCTTATTTATAAAATCATATTCACGTGCGCGCTCACCGCTTTTACGGTCTATTCCCTGCTGGATACATTTGTCATTGTGCGGGTGTATTCGCCCGTCACCACGACAGTCTCGGCGAGCGAAGTGACGACGGCATCGACCAGCTCCACTTCAACGGACTCGTCCGCCAGCACGGATTCCTCTGCTTCCGGCAGTACATCGGACAGCACATCGACCGACAGCACATCTTCGACAAGTTTGGAAGCCGTGGTGACGTCTACGTCGTATCAGGACGATAACATTTCCATAACGATCACAACGGACCGGGTAAATGACACAACCGTCTACGTCGCCGACATCTATGTTTCTTCCGTGGAATATCTGAAAACCGCTTTCGCACAGGGAACCTACGGGAAAAACGTGACTGCGACGACATCGGATATCGCTGATTCGGTCAACGCGATTCTGGCGATCAACGGCGATTACTACGGCGCGCAGGAATCGGGATACGTCATCCGAAACGGCGTTCTCTACCGGAGCACAGCTTCAAGCGGCCAGGAAGACCTGGTTATTGACTCGGACGGCAATTTCTCGATCATATCGGAGGATGACGTCACGGCAGAAGAGCTCTTGGAATCCGGCGCATGGCAGGTGCTTTCATTCGGACCGGGACTGATCAGCGACGGAAGCATCATTGTCGGCGAAAATGAAGAAGTCGGAAAGGCGATGACCAGCAATCCGCGGACGGCGATCGGACAGATCGGTGAAAACCACTACGTGATGGTGGTCGCGGACGGCCGGACAAGCGAAAGCGCAGGTCTGACGCTCTACGAACTCGCTGAATATATGCAGAGTCTGGGTGTACAGACAGCCTATAACCTTGACGGCGGCGGTTCTTCCACGATGGTATTCAACGGCACCGTCATCAACAACCCGACTTCAAATGGCAAAAACGTAGGTACAGAGAGGAAGGTGAGTGACATTGTTTATATCGGAGCTTAAAAAAACGAGGAATCATATGCTTTTTGCCGCGGCGTTCTGTGCTCTCTTTGCCGCTGTTTATGAAAGCTTCAGCCATCAGGTTTATTCCCTGTACATGATCCTGGCGTTTCTGTATCCGCTCGCGGGCGCGGTCCTGTACACGATCTGGATTGGAGCCGGCAGAAATAAAGCGTGGACTCCTTCCGTGGCAGCTTCACTGATGATCAACTCTGCCATCGCACTGTTCACTGTCGGCAGTCTGTTTCTCGGAGTGCTTGAAATTTACGGGACAACAAACCACCTCAGCCAGATCTATTTTATAGCCGCATTCATCTTCCTTGCCGCTGCCATCGCCGCCATAATCGCGGGCTGTATGAGCGCAGGCAGAAATAAAAGAAAGCGGAAGCAGCAGTAAAGCTGTCCCGCCAGAGTAAAACGTACATCCTCCTCATCACATGCTCTGCATGGATGAGGAGGTTTTATTAAGCATCGATCTTTCGCTTTCAGGGCTGCGAAATTATGATTCCGGTTTGCAGCAGCTTTCCCTCTCTTCAAGAACACCGGAAAAAATCTGCTGATATTTTTTGATATCTGTTTTCGTCTTCTTCTGAGAAGTTCCTTCCGACGTTTCTTCCTTGTCTTTTTCCTCAATCATCGACAAAAGGGCGTGCATGGAACCTTCTGCCATGTCTTCGACAGGCTGTTTCAGAGTCGTCAGGGACGGATTCAGATATTCCCCGATCTCAAGTCCGTCAAATCCGACTACAGATACCTGTTCCGGAATCTGAATATGGCAGTCCTTGAGCGCCCTCAGGCACCCGATCGCTATGGAATCGGAAATCGCAAATATGGCGTCAAACTTCACTCCGGACTGAGCCAGTTTCACGGTGGCCTGATAGCCATTTGCCAGAGTATACGTATCCTGCACGGAAATCGGCCGGCGGATCAGAGCCGGATCAACGGCAATTCCGTGTTTCCTGAGCGAATTCAGATATCCTTCCAGGCGGAGTGATCCGATACTGGCATCCTGCTCGCCGGCACAGAGAATCGCGATCCGTTTTCTGCCGCACGCGATCAGATAATCCGTAACTGCCTCAGCCTCCCGTCTGTCGTCGATCGAAACATACGCATATCTGGAAAATTTCTTCGAGTCCGTAACCGCGACGGAACAGAACACATACGGAACTGTCAGGCGCTTCAGCCAGTCAACTGACTGCAGCGGATTGCCGCCCAGAAACACGATGCCGTTCAGCCGCTTTTCCTTTTCCAGAAGCGCGGCCACCTCCACCTCATTCTGATCTTCTTCCACATGCTCCAGAACCAGCGAATAATTGTGGCTGGTGCATTCCCGTTCGAAGACTTTCAACATATTTGTAAAGAACGGGTTCGTGATGCCCTTGACCAGAACCGCGATGTTGCGCGCGTCATTTAGCTTCAGGTTCCGGGCCGAGTTGTTCGGAACGTATCCGTATTTGTCAATAACTTCCTGCACCCGGCGTTTTGTCTCCGGGCTGATGTCGTAATGGTTGTTGATTGCCCGGGACACAGTCGAAACACTGATGCCCGAAAGTTTCGCAATCTCTTTGATCGTCAGTTTCTTTGATGCCATTCCTCACTGCTTCCTGGCACGGTGACTCTCCTCCGTCATACGGCGGATACACTCTGCCGTTTCTTCTGTAAAATCTTCATCCGTAAAGCGGAAGACCCAGTTGCCGCCCAGCGTAGACGGGCGGTTGACACGGGCTTCGGCCCCCATCTCAAGATAATCCTGCAGAGGAATAATGGCAGTATCCGGCTTTGCGTCAAGTGTCATGGCGATCAGCTGCTTTACATAGTCAGAGTCAAGGAACTGACCGATCAGCGCTCTGTCAGCCTGATCGGGCGAGGATACAGCCTTGACCTCCGTTTCCTCTCCTGCCCCCCGCCGCCATGCCATACAGTATCTGGCGCAGAAATCCTGATCTTCCACGGAAATTTCCCGGTACCAGGCGGCAAGAGTCTGATTATCATGAGTCCCTGTATAGCATACTGCATTTTCGGGCCAAGTGCACGGCCTGTAATCAGAACTTTCCCGTGAATCGAATGCGAATTCCAGAATTTTCATTCCGGGATACCCCGTGTCTTTCACGAGTTTCCGCACCGAATCCGTCAGGTATCCGAGATCCTCTGCGATAATCCGCCTCGGCCCCAGTTTACTTTTCAGGACGTCAAAAAATTCAATCCCCGGCCCCTTTTCCCAGGTGCCGTGAACCGCGTCCTTTGCGCCGGCCGGAATCGCGTAATACTCATCGAACCCGCGGAAATGGTCGACCCGCACCACGTCAAAAAGCTCAAAACAGCGCCGCATCCGGCTGATCCACCAGCTGTAGCCGGTCTTTCTGTGATATTCCCAGTCGTAAACCGGATTGCCCCAGAGCTGGCCGCCTGCGGCAAAATCATCCGGCGGACATCCGGCCACTTTGCACGGCTTTCCGTTCTCATCCAGCTGAAACAGCTCCGGATGCTCCGTGAAATCGACCGAATCGCCGGAAACATAGATCGGAATATCGCCGATGATGGAAATGCCCAGTCCGTTCACATACGACTTCAGCCTCTTCCACTGCTTATCAAATTCATACTGCGTAAAATAATAGAATTCTGCAGGATAGCCGCTTTTTCCCGACATAAACCGCGCATAGTCCGGCAGCCAGGAAGCAGCGCTCCTGACAAATGTTTCATACGCCCCGCGCTCTGCCGCTGAGAGTCTTGCGTCCCCGGCGTCATCCAGACATTTCCTGAATCTCAGATACGCTTTCAGAAGAAGCGGAAATCTTCCGAAATACAGTTTTTCGTAATCGATGCGCCGGCACTCACTCCCGAAATCAACGTCGTCGCACTCTTCCCGGTCAAGCCACCCCTCGTCGATCAGCGTTTCCAGATCGATAAAGTACGGATTTCCGGCAAAAGTCGAAAAACTCTGATATGGGGAATCGCCGTATCCGGTCGGTCCGATCGGAAGCACCTGCCAGTATGTCTGTCCTGTCCTTGCCAGGAGATCTGCAAAACGATAGGCATTTTTTCCGAGAGTTCCGATTCCGTAGCGTCCGGGAAGCGAAAAAACCGGCATCAGAATTCCCGCGGCACGCTTATTGTCATTTGTCATGAAGCTGCTCGATGAATCACTCACGATGCCCACTCTCCTCCCTCTCTTAATTTTATTTGACAGATATCATCCCTTGACCGCACCGGCGACAACGCCTTCGATAATGTACTTCTGGCTGAACGCATAGAAGATAATGATCGGAATGATAGAAAGCACCAGAACACCCATCATGGCGCCCATATCCACGGAGCCGTAGCCGCCCTTCAGATACTGAACAGCGATCGGGATGGTCTTGTACTTTTTCAGATCAAGAACCAGAGACGGAAGCAGGTAGTCGTTCCAGACCCACATTGTCTCAAGAATCGCGACGGTGATGCAGGTCGGTCTCATGATCGGCATTACGACGTGAAAGAATGTCTGGATCGGCGTGCAGCCGTCGATCATTGCCGCTTCTTCTATCGCCAGCGGAATGGATTTCACAAAACCGGTGAACATGAATACCGCAAGACCGGCGCCGAACCCCAGATAGATGAACACGAGTCCGAGCGGTGTGGTCAGATGCAGCATGTTCGCGATTTTGCTGAGCGGGAACATGACCATCTGGAACGGCACGATCATCGAGAACAGGCACAGATAATATATAGCCGAAGTGAACTTGTTGTGCACTCTCGTGATGTACCAGGCGCACATGGACGTGCAGAAAATGATCACGAATACGGACAGAACCGTGACAAATACCGAATTCAGCGCGGCGCTGATCAGTCCGGTCTTCTGGATGCCGGATATGTAGTTTTCAAGTCCGACAAAGCTCTTGGCGTTCGGGAGCGCAAACGGCATTCTCGAGATGTACGTCTTTTTCTTGAAGGAGTTGATGACAACCAGCGCAATCGGATATACATAGAAGACGGAAATGATCGTAAACAGCACGGTCAGAGCTGTGCTTCCCTTTTTCTTTTTTGTCTTCATGTTACTGCTGTACCTCCTTCCGGCGGGACAAATAGTTCTGCGTCAGGGCAACCGCTCCGACAATCAGGAAGAAAATCACGGCCTTCGCCTGTCCTACGCCTTCCCATCCGGGACGCCCGTAAAACGTATTGTAGATATTCAGGGCCAGCATTTCTGACTTCTCGGAAGGCTCGCCGTTGGTCAGAGCCAGGTTCTGGTCGAAAAGTTTGAAACCGTTGGTTATAGTCAGAAACGTGCAGACAGTGATGGACGAGCGCAGCATCGGAAGCGTCACATAGCGAAGCTGCTGCCATTTCGTCGCGCCGTCGATCTTGGCCGCCTCGATCAGTTCGCCCGGAATATTCTGAAGTCCGGCAATATAGATGATCATCATGTAGCCGACCTGCTGCCAGAGCAGAAGGATCACCATGCCCCAGAAACCGTATGTCGCGCTGTATGTAAGTGTCTTGTCCCAGAAAGCCAGAATACCGTTGAGAAGCAGGCTCCAGATGTAGCCGAGTACAATGCCGCCGATCAGGTTCGGCATGAAGAAAATGGTTCGGAACGCGTACGCCCCTTTGATTTTCTTTGTCAGCGCAAGCGCCACGACAAAAGCGAGAAAATTGATGAGGATAACCGTGACAATCGTGAAAAGTGTCGTATACCAGAGAGAATGAACAAACGTCTCATCCTGGAATACTTTTGCGTAATTTGAAAATCCGATCAGATGCGCATCCGTTATCGTGGTGAAATCGCAGAAAGAAAGATAGACGCCCACGATGAAGGGGGCGATGAACCCAACGGTAAATGCTATGAGTGTCGGAAGAACGAAAACCGGAAGATACCGCTTAATCGCTTTTTCCATAAGAACTCCTCTCTTGAAAAATGGCCTCTGGTCAGGCAATAAGCACCTGCCGGAGGCCATATAGATCTTGATTCTGACAGTTCTCAGAAGCTGTCGTTATTATTATGAATTGGCATTCGCGTACTCGGTCGCCCAGCCGTCGACAAATGCTGTCTTTACAGCGTCCCAGTCGCCTGTGCCCTGCGCGTACTCAAGCATCGCGGAACCCAGATCGTTCTTCCACTGCTCACTCGGCATTGTGGTGAAGTTCCAGGATACCGGAGTCTTGTCCTTGTTGTACTCGTCGGCAGCCTTTACGAGCGGGTTGTCCGGAAGGTAGTCGGAGAATGTCTTGAACGGTGTAACAAAGCCCATATCCTCGGAAAGAGCCGTGCGGCCTTCATCGGACTCAACCACCCACTTCAGGAAATCCTCTGTGGCCTTGATGTCCTCATCGCTCGCCTTGGAATTGATGCACCAGTAGTTCTCTGAACCTGTGCAGAGGCCCTGATTGGCGTCGTCAACACCGAAGAAGATCGGAAGCATTCCGAGATCCTCATCAGCTACTTCGTTGTCCTTGATATCATTGTAAGCCCAAGTTCCGTTCTGATAGAACACGGCCTCGCCCAGTGCGAATTCAGAGGAGGCATCGTCGCCGGTCTTGCCGGAGAGAAGCGTCGGCTCGCAGGTCGAATCGGTGATGTAGAGATCAAATACCTTCTTGAAGTTGTCAAGGTATGTACCCTTGATGGCGTCGGTAGACGTCTCATTCTCAGCCTTGTATTCGTAATAAATCGGAAGGTTTGCCAGATGTGTCTTGAAACGCCAGTCGGATGAAGAATCAAATCCGGCGGATGTGAAAGCACCTTCTACGCCGAGCTCATCCTTTTTCGCCTGAATATCATCGGCTACCGCCTTCAGCTTGTCGAAGCTCGTGATTTCGGAAGCGTCTGAGATCACGGCGCCGTCAAGGCTGCAGTAATCACTGAGAAGCTTCTTGTTATAGATAATTCCGTATGTCTCGATTACATACGCGATACCCTTTACATTGCCGTCGGAATCCTTCAGCGCGTAGTCATCGCTCTCGAGATCCTTGTAGACGTCGGTATCCTGAAGATCCAGGCAGTAGTCCTCCCAGTTGGCAAGGCCGACAGGTCCGTTCACCTGAAACAGCGTCGGCGCTTCACTCTTGGCCATCTCAGACTTCAGCGTCTGCTCGTATGTTCCGGAAGCCGCGGTCTGCACGTCAACCTGTACGCCCGTTTCCTTTGTGTACTCCTCGGCAAGCGCCACCCACTGATCCGCCTGCTCCGGCTTGAAGTTCAGATAGTAAACTTTTCCGCTCGACGAACTCGTCGAAGAACCGGAAGTTGTCGCTGCCGCTGTGCTTCCGGATGCCCCCGCCGTTGTAGAGCTTCCGCTTTCCGAGCCGCACCCGGCCAGTGCTGCGGCAGCCATGGCTGCGGTCATAGTGAGTGCCGCAAAACGTTTCACATTCTTCATATCTTTTCCCTTTCCGCCTAAAAACAGGCAAGCGCGAAGCAGACGCTCCGCCTTAGTATCTGTGTCTCACAGATTCATCACACAGACATTTCCGTGAACGGTTCCGGTAATGTTATCGGTAACGGTTCCGGTAACGTTTCTGATTACCTTTTAGCACTTTAACGAAGTATATGCAAGAGGTTTTTATGAAGTTTTGTGCGTTTTGTCACTAATGGCAAATATATTTACTATAAATTGTGCATTTTGTGCTACTTTACATCTTTAAAATTTCCGGCAGCCGATTGAAAATGCGTGATTTTGACGAACATAAAAAAGCAGACAGCAATTAAAAATGGCTTAAGCACAAAAAAAGCTGCCCGTCGGTGTAAACACACCCGGGCAGCAGTCTTCGCAACATCAGCTGCTTTTTCCGATCTTTTTCAGGAACACCTGATAATCTGCTTCATTCTGATCTGCGTAATTTCTGGCAAATGACGCCATCGCGTTGGCAAACGCCTCACCCTTTCCCAGATAGCCGGCAATTTCATACCGGTTTCCGGTCTTCGCGTGCGCATGAGCCAGCGTTCTGGCGCAGATCGCGGCATAGCCGTCCAGATCACTGGCGCTGATCGAGTCAAGACTAACAGCGCCCTTCTCGTCCCACAGCTGTCTCACATAATAATCTTTGATGCCGCCCTCCGCGTCGGGAATGCGCACCCAGCCGGTCAGAATGTCACCGGTCGTCTGGATCGAGCGCTGTCCTTCCACGATCCGGCGCCCGTGCTCAATATAGGCGGAGCGTCCGACATAACGCTCCAGGCAAGACTCTCCGGCTTCTTTGATCTGAAGAATCAGAGGGTCCGAGGTGTCCGCTCCCGTCATCGCAATAACCCAGGCTCTCCGCCCGACACTTCCGACACCGACGACTTTTCTCGCCACATCCCAGATCCTGTACTGATCCACAAGATATCGCCTCTCTTTTGGGAGGCTCAGGCGATACTGCTTGAGAACCACCGTCAGAAGCCGCCCCGCCTGTTCCGGCGTGATGCCCATGGCGGCAGCGCCCTTCATATCGCGCAGCGGCACAAGAACAGGCGGATTGCTGCGGAATCGTATTGACCCGTCTGTCTGTTCTGTCAGTTTTTTAAACGCGCTTTCTCTCGTCTTTCCGGCGGCTTTGCGCATAGCCTGCTCCAGCACCTCCCGGCTCTCGGCCGAAAAGCGGTCAGCCGGAGCCTCCAGCATCTTCTGCAGATCCAGGTGATCATACCAGACATCGAGATTTCCCATGCCGGCATATCCCCGCATCGAAGTCTGGTACATCTGCGCCGCATGGCGCACGATTGTCTCGTTCTGCGATTCCTGGAATCCCCGGCATCTCCCGCAGATTTCAATGCTTGCCATCAGGCGGCGCACATCATAATCCCATGGCGCCGCCAGCGTCTCATCAAAATCATTGATGTCAAATGTAAGACGCCTCTCCTGGGAGGCAAATATGCCGAAATTGCCAAGATGTGCATCGCCGCACGCCTGAACGGAAATTCCGGTTGTCTTCATCTCGGCGAGATCCGAGGCCATCAGCAGCGCACTCCCGCGGTAGAATGCAAAAGGAGAGGCCGCCATGCGCTCATGGCGCAGAGGAATCAGTTCCTGGATTCTTGACTTTTCGTCGTCAAAAATCAGCTGGACTTTATCGGCCCTGTCTGGCTTCACGCCCCACTCTCCCAGTTCCCGCCGCTTTAAGGCACTGCGGATTTCTTTGCCGCGCGCACTGCTTGCTTCGCGCTCAATCCGGCTTCCTCCCTTCAGTTCCCTGGCAAGTTCCTGCCGCATTTTCGCGACAAGAGAAAGGGTTCTGGCGATTGGAATCTGCCGCTGCTGTGGCAGCTTCTCAAGTACTTTTTCCGGCAGGTTCTCAATCACTTTCTCCGGAAGTTTTTCAACCATTTTTTCCGGCAGTTTTTCAACCGCTTTTTCCGGTAATTTCTCCGGCATACATTCCTCCTGATTCATCCGTATAGATCATCGATGCCTGGTTTCAGGCATTGGGTATGTTTCTAAGCTGTTCGTCGACCTCGCTGATTTTTGCCTGCGGGGTATTGTATAAATCAAACGCGTCGCGCAGTTTCATACGGCCCGCAACGCCCTGGGTCATATCCTCCATGTTCAGTCCCTTCTCATCCATCCCCGCAGCTGCCGCAAGGCTTTTTAGAACCGGGAGCAGCTGTTCCGCTGCCTTCTGATTCTTCATCAGATGCCCGAGAGTACAGTCAACGGAAAGAAACTCGTCGGAATCTCCATTCACCCTGGCGGCGCACTTCGGCTCTGTCATGCCGTCTTGCGAAAAGTCTCCGAATATGTCCCTGAGCCATTCGATGGAATCACCCACCCAGTTTTTCACGCGCGGACACATGGCGCTGTCCGCCGGCTGAATGGAACTGTCGCCGGTCGAGAAACCGTGCGGCCCATAGGCATAGATATGACTTTCAAACGAAATGCCGGCCTTTTCCAGTGCATCGATCATCCGGATCGTGTTCTGAATCGGAACAATGCCGTCATCGCGCGTCGCGAACAAGAAACACGGACATGTTCTGCTGTCTACATGAGAAATGACATCCGGGGCACTCGGATTGCACTCTTTTACGGTTCCGCCGGTCGTCACCGCGTAACCCAGAATTGCGGCGTTCGGCCTGTTTTCCGACATGGAAGCCGCGCAGGCAGCCAGATGCCCGCCAGCCGAAAAGCCGATGACAGCGATCTTGTCCCGGTACACCTTCCATTCATCTGCCTTGCTGCGGATGAGCGCCATTGCCTGCTCGTAGTCGTCGAGCGGATTCGGCCATTTGTCATGATCAGCGACTGAATAGTGCAGAATCATCGCGTCATACCCGGCTTTCAAATACGGAAATGCGACTGGATCCGCCTCCCGCACCGAACAATACTGATATCCGCCTCCCGGCAGAATCAGAACGGCCGGCCGTCTCATCACATACCGGAACTCTTTTCCTGCCGCCTGCAGATAACAGGTCAGCGTCACATTGCGCTCTTTGTTTAACGTATATTTCTTTATTTCCATGCCAGATACACTCCTTTCCGGACATCAGACAGTTTTGAATGTCACAAAACTTATATTTTACTATTGTACATCAGATCACATAAGAAGGCCAAAAGACTTCGAATTTGCGCCCGCCGCAGTTACGTCCTATAATTCGTAACAAAGCAAAGCGAGGCTTACAACTTATGAATGACAATCGCAGCACTATCATCATCCGCACCAGCGTGATCGGCATTCTTGTGAATGTCCTGCTGGCTGCGTTCAAGGCTGTCATCGGTATGATGTCCAATTCGGTGGCCATCGTCAATGACGCCGTCAACAACCTGAGCGACGCGCTTTCGTCCGTCATCACGATTATCGGTACAAAGCTCGCCGGCAAAGAGCCGGACAAAAAGCATCCGCTCGGATACGGGCGCATTGAATATCTGAGCGCCATGATCATTGCCGTCATCGTCCTCTACGCCGGCATTACGTCGCTCGAGGAATCCATCACCAAAATCATCTGGCCGGAAACGTCCGATTATTCGGCGATCGCCCTTCTGATCATCGCCATCGCCGTTGCCGCCAAAATTGTGCTGGGGCTGTTCGTCAAAAGCACCGGCAGGCAGGTCGATTCGGATTCCCTGATTGCCTCCGGGAGCGACGCTCTGAATGATTCCATCATCTCCGCCTCCACACTGGCGGCCGCCGCTATTTACCTGATATTCGGAGTCAGCCTCGAGGCCTGGCTCGGCGCCTTCATCTCAGCCGTCATCATAAAATCCGGTCTCGACATGCTGCGCGGTACTGTCAGCGAAATTCTCGGCGAGCGCGTCGATGCCGCCACTTCAAAGGCCGTAAAGGAAACCATAAACAAGACGGAAGGCGTTTACGGCGCCTATGATCTGATTATCAACAATTATGGCCCGAGCAGTCTGATCGGTTCCGTTCACATTGAAGTGCCGGACACCATGACCGCCAGAGAACTTGACTGCCTGGAACGGGAAATCGCGGCAAATGTCTTCAAAAAACACCGCGTCATCCTCACCGGCATTTCCGTGTATTCCATGAATACCGAAGACAAAGAAGCCGCGCAGATCGAAAAAACCATACGCGGCATTCTCGAGAAATATCCGGATGTCATTCAGATGCACGGCTTCTATCTGAGTCACACAGATAAAACGGTAAAATTTGACATTATCATCAGCTACGATGCGCCCGACCGCAGCAAACTGTACGAACAAATCGTTCAGGAAGTCAGTGAAGCGGTTCCAGGTTACAAACCGGTCGTACAGCTCGACCTCGATATTTCCGACTGAAAAAACACCGCCTGTACAGAGGCCTCTGCATCTGTGTCTGCCACACGGACCTGCAGAGGCCCCTTTTTTGAAAAATTCCTCGGCGGGCGGTCAAAAGTTTTGCTTTATACCCGATAAACGTATACAATAGGGAATATTTTTACCTGGGGGGAAAGTATTTTGAGTGACAATAACACGAAAAAGGAACGGGCTTCCTTCAGCGGAAAGCTCGGATATGTTCTCGCGGCCGCCGGAAGCGCAATCGGCCTCGGCAACATCTGGCGTTTCCCGTACCTGGCAGCCCGCTACGGCGGGGGCATGTTTCTGCTTGTCTACGTGATTCTGGTTGTGACATTCGGCTACACGCTGATCATCGCGGAGACTTCGCTGGGGCGCATGACAAAGCGCGGACCGATCGGCGCTTTCAGGCGGGTCGGGGCCGGAAACGTTCTGCAGGCAGGAGGCTGGATCAACGCCATCGTTCCGATGCTGATCGTGCCCTACTACAGCGTGATCGGCGGATGGGTCCTGAAATATCTCGTGGCGTATCTTACGGAAGGAACCGAAGCTGTCAGCGCCGAAAATTATTTCAGCAGTTTCATTCAGGACAGTCCTTCTGTCGTGCTGTATTTCGTGATTTTCAGCGCAATCGTCTTTGCTGTCATCCTGTCCGGCGTTCAGAAAGGAATCGAGCAGCTCTCCAAGATCCTGATGCCCGTCCTGCTGATTCTCGCGATTTTCGTGGCCATCTATTCCGCGACCCGGCCGGGCGCACTGGCCGGCGTGAAGTATTTCTTTGTGCCGGATTTTGAACATTTCTCCGTGATGACCATCGTGGCCGCCATGGGCCAGATGTTCTATTCGCTTTCCATCGCGATGGGCATTCTCTACACATACGGCTCTTACCTGAAAAAAGACGTCGACATCGACAAGACGACCGGCCAGCTCGAATTCTTCGACACAGGCGTGGCGATCCTCGCCGGTCTCATGATCATCCCGAGTGTGTTTTCTTTCTTTGACGGCGACATCTCTAAACTGCACGCGGGCCCTTCGCTGACATTTATCACGCTTCCTCAGGTGTTCGCGAGCATGAGAATCGGCACAGTCATAGCAATCGCGTTCTTTCTGATGTTCCTGCTTGCCGCGCTGACCAGTGCCATCTCTCTGATGGAGACAAGCGTCAACACCTTCGAGGATGAGCTGCATCTCTCCCGCCCGAAATGTGTGGCGGTCATGGGCGTCATCATGGGCGTCATCGGCATAAGCTCATCGCTCGGATACGGCGCGTGGAGCGGCGTCACGATTCTCGGAATGCAGATCCTGGACTTCTTCGACTTTCTGACGAATTCCGTCATGATGCCGATTGCGGCCCTCGCGACCTGCTTCCTGATTCTGAAACACGTGGGCTTCGAAAAAATCGACGCAGAAGTCGAATCCTCTTCCGAATTCAAACGCCGGAAGATCTTTCACTTCGTGCTGAAATATCTGGCTCCCGTCTTCATCCTGCTGATTCTCATCAGTTCGATCCTGAACGCCTTCGGAATCCTCACCATATGACTCCGCCGAATTCAATAACATGACAAATGCTGCCGGTCACCCGGAAATTTCCGGGCCGGCAGCATTTGTCATTGATATCGGTCATCAAAGATCAGCAGCACGTCGTCCTGATCCGCCAGAAACGGAGCAGTCATTTTTGCAGATGATCCATCGGGATTTTGATGACGATCATCTTGATCGGCTCCGGGCCGTCTCCCGCCGTGCACCACGGGCGGTGTACGTCCTCCGGGAAGAACACGCAGTACTGGCCGGGGTACAGAGGAAGCATGATTTCCTTTGAGTCCTCCGGCAGGCTGTAAAAACGCACATCTCTGTCCTCGTCCAGATGATCTTCGAGGACAGGGAACTCCCCGGTGTCCGGACAGTAACCCATGTTCTGGCGGCCTTCAGCGCAGAACTGCAGCTCGGCGAACCGGCGGTGCACTTCCGCCTTTTTTTCTTCCTTCGAACCGGTCGTGCGCTCGCAGATCAGCACCTGAAAATCTTCTCCTTCCGGAAAGAACTTGCTCTCGTGCATCTGACTCACGTCCGTCTTCCGGCAGTATTCAATCGCCCGCACAATCAGCGGATCATAAGCCTCGGCAGATTCTCCCGCGTTCACATTTCCAAAAATCACGGCTGACACCTCCTGCTTTTTATCAAGTGTAGCACGCCGGAAAGAAAAGAGGCAAGCCGCCTTATTTTGTCAGATCCTGCGTTACTTTTTCGCCTCTCGCGAGCGCCTGAATCTGCGCCCATATCTTCTCATCGACCGGGACGCCCAGTTCCCTGTTCTTTTTCCTGCGCTTAAGCGTGCTCTCGCCGGGGCAGTGAACAGGACGTTCCGGGTCAATCGGGTGCGCCGCGTCGGCGCGCGCCACTCTGTCATCCCAGAGTTTCTGAATTTCCTCTTCGCCTCCGGCGAGGTACGGATCGATCGCGATAAAGATCTGCGAGCAGCCGGTGCAGCTGCCGCGCCCGTCGTCGTCCATATCCGCTCCGGTCATGCCGTTTGAAATGGCGGCCGCTGCCAGATCGAGAGCGATCGCGAGTGACGATCCCTTCCAGTAGCCCGTCGGCAGAATGCGGCGCGTTTTTTCGATTTCTTTGGGGTCATTTGTCAGGTTTCCGTTCTCGTCAAATCCGCCCGGATACGGCAGCGTCTTTCCTGCTAAACTGTAGGCGTTGATCTTGCCGTACGCGTACTGGCTCATCGCCATGTCGACGACAATCGGCCCGTTTTTCCTCGGGATTGCGAAGCAGAACGGGTTGTTACCGACACTCGCCTTGTCGCTGCCCCAGAGCGGCATACAGCTTTCCGTGTTCGTCCAGGTGATGCCTATCTTGCCGGCCTCGGCGATCTTCCAGGCATAGGTGCCACCGCGCATCCAGTGCGTCGTGTTCCGGATCGCCACCATGCCGATGCCGTACTCACTCGCCAGCTTTACTGCGCGGTCCGCGCAGAACAGAGCATTTGTCACGCCGATTCCCAGATGCCCGTCGATAATCTGCACGGCTCCCGTCTGCTTCACCAGACTCGGCTCTGCGTTCACATCGACCCATCCCTTTTCCACATACTGCGCAAAGCGGGGAACCCGGTTCATGCCGTGGCTTTCGACGCCGTCCGCGCTGGAACTTGTGTGCACCTCTGCGCAGATCTCCGCCTTGTCCTCCGGCAGGCCCAGCTTCAGAAACGCCTGCTTTACCGTCTCCTTCATTTCGTCATACGGAACTCTGATGCTCATGGCTGCACCTCCTCAGACATATTCAATGTCAAATGGTTTGTCGATTATAAATAAGTCGATCAGGTCCTCGTCGGGAACCGCGCCGTGCTCGGCCAGATTTCCTTCCGGATACCACACAAACGTTCCAGGCGCGTAGTCTCCTTTGTGTGTATGTAAGAGGCCGGAGAGCGGCATCATTCCGTGCCCGCAGTTGTGTCTGTGCAGCGGCGTCACCGTGCCTGCCGGATACTTGGTCAGCTTTATCCAGAGACCGCTCTTCTCGTCAAAATACAAATCCTTGGAAAATGTCACATGCCCGGTGGCGGGATCTGTCTTCGCTCCCCAGTAAAGGCGCTGCGAATCCCGGTAAATCAGATTGCAGCGCGGAAATGTGATCTCACCCGGCTGTGTGTCAGCCGGCCCGTCAAAAATCACAACCGCAGTCAGATCGTCCTCGTCTCCTGCCCCGTGAAAGGAAACGGCCCCGGCCGGATACCACACAAAAGAGCCCGGACCGTAATTTCCCTCGTGGGTGTGGAGTGTTCCGGAAAGTACGAACATGCCCTGCCCACAGGTATGCCTGTGCGGCCGTGTCACTTTGCCGGCCGGGAACTTCACAAGTTCGATCAGAAGTCCGGTTCCCGGATTCTTGTAGAGCTCTTTTATAAAAAGCTCCACGCCCAGCTGTTCGTTTTCCTGCTTCACCCACGACATGTCGTAATACTTCCTGCAGATCAAATCATCCGTGCCCATACGAGTCTCCTTTTCTGGATTTCTCCTGCGCTTATTCTGCCTGTTTTCAACTCTTTCTCACTTTTGCAACTTTGGCAATTTATTATGCAACCGATTGCATATACAGCTACGTTCAATATAGCACAAGCCGCCCGAAAATCAAGATGCGATTTTCGGACGGCTGTTTTGAAACAAACCCATTTTTTCTGTCATACAGGAGGCGTCTGCATTCAGGTTTCACGCGCTTTCCCGGCGCACAAGCTCCGTCGGAATCATGACCTGTGCCGGTTCTTCGTGTCCCGCCAGAACACTCAAGAGCTTTCTCGCCGCTGTGACGGCTGCCTCTTCAATTTTGTTGTTCACGGTCGTGAGAGTCGGCGTGCTGACGCGCCCGTAGAGTGTGTTATCCATTCCGGTGACGGAAATATCGCCCGGCACATTCTTTCCCATCTTCTGGAGCCCGTGAATCACGCCGATGGCCAGAATGTCATCAATACAGATGATGCAGTCCGTGTCAGGCTTTTTTGTGAGGATTGCAGCGCACGCTTTTTCCGCCTGCTGCATCCCGGCGAGCGGGTCCATCAAGTCTGCCGTCGTGTGAAAGACACTTGTTTTATCAAACGATCTTCCGTCCTTCTGAATGGCACTGCGGAATCCTTCAAGTTTGCTCTTATTGGACGGCGTGTCCGTGCTTACCAGAAGAACAGGGTGCCTGCAGCCTTTCTTCAGCATGGCCGCCGTGCAGTTCTCAATGCCCCGCTCTTCGTCGATGAGAATGCTGTAAACGTTTGGGAGGTCTATGCGGCCATTTACCATGACGACGGGAATATTGAAGAGATATTTGAGAATGGCCGTCTTTACGCAGTCCAGGCTGAACATGGAACCGATGAGAATCGCCCCGTCGACGCCGCGCTGCTGCAGAATTCTGACAGCAGCCGCTTTTCCGGCCGGATCCGCACCCGTGCTCAGTGTGATACAGGTATAGCCTGCCTTCGTCAGTTCCTGCTCAATGGTCCAGACCGCGTCCGTGTGATGCGAGACGCGGATGTCTTCAATCAGTATGCCGACAAAGTGCGTGGACTGGGTCGCCAGACCGCGCGCCGCCTCATTGGGACTGTAGTGATACTCTTGTAACAGCGCCAGCACTTTTTTCCGCGTGGAATCTTTTATGCCGGGTTTTCCGTTGATCACGCGTGAAACCGTGCTGGCTGACACTCCGGCTTTTTCGGCAATATCGTATATCGTCATACCTTCCTCCCGGTGTCAGTCTGATTGTCTGCCGTCAGTATGGCAGAAACAAAAGCTGACTGTCAAGCAGCAGCCGTCTCCTGCCGGTTCCAGCGTCTCAGGAAATACAGAACCTCGATGACACACGTCGCCATCCATCCGACCGGGTACCCGAATCCGACGACTCTCGCTGTATTCATGACAAATCGTGTGATAAAAAACAGATACGTCTGCCGAACCGCCACGAACCCGATGAGCATAATCACCATTGGGCCGATGGAATCGCCGCGGCCGCGAAGACACCCCGCCAGCACATGGTTGATGTCGTTGAAAAGAAGGAAGTAACAGTTCGTGCGCACAAACATCGCGCCGCACTCGATGACCGTCGGGTCGTCTGAGAAAAGCTCGATCGCCTGCGGCGCCAGAATCCAGATCAGCGTCGAAGTGATGAGTGTGACAATCAGGCTGATGATTATACTGTCCTTCGTGCCCTTGCTCACGCGGTCCACTTTTCCGGCGCCCGCGTTCTGTCCGACAAACGTCGTGGCCGCCATGCCCATGCTCTGCACCGGCAGGAATATGAACGAATCGACCTTGTTGTAACAGCTCCAACCGGCCATCACGGTGGATCCGAAGTAGTTGATGTACCCCTGGACAAATACATTTGAAAATGACGTGATCACCGACTGAATGCCATTTGGCAGGCCGATTTTCATGATGTCCCCGAAAGCCCTGCCGTTTATCTGAACATCCTTCCACACAAACCGGAAATCCGTCTTCTCAGCCGTCAGCATCATCAGAACAACGAACGCCGAGACGGCCTGCGCGATAATCGTCGCATACGCCACGCCGGCTATGCCCAGATGGAACTGAATGACAAATAACAGATCCAGAAATATATTTAATATACTGGTTATGATCAGCAGAATCAGCGGCCTCCTCGAATCGCCCACTGCACGGAGAATGGCGCTTCCCATGTTGTAGAGAAGCAGCCCGGATATGCCGGCAAAATAAATATTCAGGTAAACAGCCGCCTGATCAAACACATCGTCCGGCGTGTCCATCAAGCGCAGCATAAAATTGACGCTGCGCATGCCGGCAAATGTAAAGATGACACAGAAAATGAACGTCGAGGTTATGGCCGTTTCCACAGCTGTGTGAAGCCGCTCTTTGTCGCCCGCCCCGAACGCGTTGCTGATAATAACGCCGGAGCCGGTTGCAAAACCGTTGAAGAAAAAGACCGCGAGATTTGTGATCATGGAAGTCGAGCCGACAGCGGCCAGAGCCTGTGTGCCCATGAAGTTTCCGACGACAATCGAGTCCACAGTATTGTACAGAAGCTGGAACACATTGCCGAACATCAGCGGAAGCGCGAACATCAGCAGCTGCCGGACGATCGAACCACGGGTCATGTCCTGCTCATTTTTCATGTATATCCCAATCCTCTCCCCAGCAAAGTAAACTCCGCATCAAAAACTGACGACATCACACAGACGCATCTCCGTCAGAAATTTCCGCAGACTGTATTACCTTGTTCTTTACACAAACTTTACCCTGAATTTCTGTATTATACCATCATTCGCCCGGAATTTCCGAACTTCGTCGGCGGAAAATAATAGCGGCTGAAATTTCCGGCCGCCGTGCGGTATACTTAAGAGCAGAGCATCGTGATGACAACACAAGAGGTGGCATATGGAAAATTACATGGAACTTTTCTCTCTCAAAGGCAGAAAGGCCCTGATCACGGGCGGAACCGGAGGGCTGGGAAGCGAAATCGCAGACGCGTTTCTGCAGTGCGGCGCAAAGGTTGCCGTCTGCGGGCGGCATCCGGAAGACACCGCGGTTACCCCGGAAGAATATGAAAAAACGGGTGGACAGAAAATCCTTTTCATCCGCTGCGACATCACCGACGAGGCCGATGTGAAGGCCATGATGGATCAGATTGAAACTTGCCTGGGAGGACTCGACATTGTCGTGAACTGCGCCGGCATGAACAAGCTGATCGCCGCTGAAAAGTATGACACAGCGGCATTTGAAAAAGTCATGGCGCTGAACGTCACCGGCACATTTCTTGTCAACCGGGAGGCGGCAGCCCGCTTCCTGATCCCGCAGTCTCACGGGAAGATCATCAATTTTTCATCGGTAAAAGGATTCCTCGGGACAGACAAGGATTACATCGCGTACTGCACCAGTAAGGGCGCGATCAACATGTACACGAAGCAGCTGGCCTGCGAGTGGGGAAAATACGGAATAAATGTCAACGCGATCGCGCCGACATTCGTGCGGACCCCGATCAATTCGTTCCAGCTGGACGACCCGGTCTTTTACAAATCGCTCACGGACCGCATTCCGCTCGGCCGGATCGGAGCCAAAAAAGACATCGCCTGCGCCGCCATCTATCTGGCGAGCGAAGCGTCCGCATTCGTGAGCGGTCATATTCTCACCGTCGACGGCGGACTGACGGCGAGACAGTAACTGAATGTCAGAGATACGGACATACAAAAACTGTGGCGTGCCGGGCGCAGGATCTGCCTGAAAACAGGCAGGATTCTGCAATCCTTCTGACCAGCACACCACAGTTTTTCAAGACCCGAACCGGCCCTCAGCCGACTCTATTCCATATTTCAGCGCAGTTTACACGCAGGTGTAGCCGCCGTCTACCGCCAGAATCTGTCCGGTCACATAGCTCGATTCCTCTGCGCCCAGGAAAACGGCCGCGGAATTGAGCTCGCCCTCGTGTCCGTATCTCTGCATCGGGACGCTCTGCTTTGCGAACTGCTGGAAATACTCTGTGTCGAGCGTCTCCGTCGTGAGTTCGGTGTAGAAATAACCCGGGCAGATAGCATTGACCGTGATGCCTTTCGTGGCGAGTTCCGCGGCAGCCGCGCGGGTAAAATTCACAACGGCGCCCTTGGACGCGTGATAGGCGATCGTCGGGATGGCGGTGTTTCCGACCATGCCATAGATGGACGCGATGTTGATGATACGGCCATAGGTCTGTTTGCCGGCCTCAATCTGCCCTTCCATGTACTTGGCGGCCTTCTTGTTCATCGTGAAGATGGACGTGAGGTCCAGGTTGAGCGTGAACTCCCAGTCTTCTTTCTTGAAGTCCGGGAGCGGTGTGCCGGTTCCTCTCTCTCCGCCGGCCGAGTTGAACAGAACCTCCAGATGCCCGAATTCCTTGTCGATCGTGGCAAATGCGGCGTCAACCTCATCGTCATTTGTCACGTCGCATTTGATGGGAACAACCCTTACGCCGTACTTTTCGGACCATTCCTTTGCGCTCGCCTCGAGTCTTTCCACTCTTCTCGCGAGAATCGCCAGATCCGCGCCGACTGCGGCGTATCCTTCTGCGACCTGCTTTCCGAGTCCGGACGATGCTCCCGTGACAGCAACTACTTTGCCCTTGTAATCAAACATAGCCTTTTACTCCTTTTAGATTGTTTACGATTTAACATTTCTGAAGAACATTATATACTATCAGACAAAGTTTGACGATAAAACAATTGAAAAATTCTATGAAAAATATATCCGAAAACAGCCGCAAGGCTCTCTATCATCTCCCGGGACTGTTCGAATTTTATGATTTTTACCGGGTATTTCTGCCGCTGTACCGCAGGCACCCGGAATATTTCTACGATTGGTGCACGATCGGTTCAATCTACGGCGCGCCCTCTTACTGTATCTGGGGAGGAGGCCGCATCGGTTCCGGGGACTGTGATCCCCTTGACGCACTCGCCCTGACGCGTGAATACGGCATATCCGCGAGGCTCACGTTCAGCAATTCCCTGCTGCGCGAAGAGCACCTGTCCGACAGGAAATGCAATGAACTCTGCCGCCTTTTTGAAGAAAGCCCGGGGCCTCAAAACGGCGTGATCGTTCACTCCGAACTTCTTCTGTCCTATCTTCTCAGAAACTATCCGGGGCTGTATATGGTCTCATCCACGACAAAAGTGATCACAGATTTCGAGGGCCTGAAGGATGAGTGCGCGCGAAAGGAATTCCGGTACGTTGTCCCGGATTTTCGCCTGAACAAGGCATTTGATGCTCTTGCGGCGCTGCCGCCAGATTATAAGAATAAAATCGAGTTTCTCTGCAACGAGTGCTGCTGGTTTGGCTGCCGGGACAGAAAAGAATGCTACGAAGCCGTGAGCCGGATTTCGCTTGGCAGACCGGGGCCTGAGTTTCACTGCAAAGCGCCGGACGCATCCGATGGCTACCGCTTTTCAAAGGCCATGACAAATCCCGGATTCATAAGTGTTTATGACATCCGGAATACGTACCGGGATTTGGGATTCTCAAATTTTAAGATCGAGGGAAGGGGCCTGGGCAGCGCCCTGATTCTCGAATTTCTGCTCTATTACATGACAAAGCAGGAATGCCAGCTTAAAGTCAGAGAAGAGATCTATCTTGACAATGAACTGGATCTGTTCTGATCCTTTTCAGAGCAGCAGAATCTTATCAGCCGGGAACTGCAGATACGGCGGGAGTCCTTTTTCACGGATTGTCTCCCAGAATTCGCGCTGGACGCGCCACTGCAGTTTTCCTTCCGGCTCGAGATAAAAATATTTTTCAAACGGGAGATCCGCTTCGCGCACAACATGCACGGGGATGCAGTTCTCGCCGGGATTTTCGTATACAGGAATAAATTCATGCGCGCGGAAACCGACGTGGCTCAGGTTGTCCGGGATTTCCCGGTCTACATGAAGCGTAACGCCCCAGTCAGCGGCCCACAGCGTGTGCGGGTCCTTTTTCTCTGCGCGCGAAATGTTCTTGCAGCCGGTGAGCCGCGCTGTCACGGCATTTCCGGGCTCTTCAAATATTTCTTTTACCGGACCCGCGTTCACGGCTGTGCCGTGGTCCAGGATGACAGAATCTTTGCAGAAGCGGTATATCTCGTCACGGGAGTGCGACACCATGATGACGACTCCCTCGTAATCGGCGAGCATCTCTGCGAGCTCAAGCTGCAGATTATCCTTCAGAAACGTGTCAAGTGCGGAAAACGGCTCATCGAGCAGAATCGCCTCAGGACTCCCCACGAGAATCCGCGCGAGTGCCACGCGCTGCTGCTGCCCTCCGGAAAGTTCAGACGGGAGCCTTTTTTCAAGGCCTGTCAGACGGAGGCGCCGGATCATATCCGAAACAGCCTGTTTTGTTTTTTCTTTGTTTTTGCGCCCTGTGTGACTGGCAAGACCGCAGGCTATATTTTCCTCTACGGTCATGGTCGGAAACAGTGCATAATTCTGGAAAAGATATCCGATCCGCCGCTTCTGGGGCGGCAGATTGACCAGCGGTTTCTTTCCGGTGCCGGAGTCAAACAGCACACGGTCACCCAGCACGATTTTCCCTTCATCCGGCGTCACGACGCCGGAAATCATGCGCAGTGTCATGCTCTTTCCGGAGCCGGATGCCCCGAGGATTCCGATCCGGTTTTCATCAGAGGAAAACCGCACGTCCAGCTTGAAACTCCCGAAATTTTTTCTGATATCTGCCGAAATTGTCGCCATAAAAATCACCACCTGCTGACGTGAGAATTGCCCCGGCTGTGGGATGAAATAAGGTTCATCGCAAAAATAAGCACAAAAGCCACAATCACGATGACAAGCGTCCAGAAACCGGCCGCGGTGTAGTCGCCGTCCTGAATGACCATGGCGATACGCTGGGAAATCGTTCCTGTCTTGCCCGGAATATTGCCCGCCAGCATGGACGTCGCGCCATACTCTCCCAGTGCCCGGCTGAACGTGAGAATCGTGCCGGACGCGATTCCGGGTCCGGCCGCCGGAAGAACGACGCGCCAGAAAATCTGGCGGTCCGGCATGCCGAGCGTTCTCGCCGCGTAGATCAGGTTGACGTCCACCAGCTCAAACGCCGCACGGGCATTCCTGTACATCAGCGGAAAGGCGATCACCGTCGCCGCAATGATGCAGCCGAGCCATGTCTGAACGACTTTGATTCCGAATACACTTTCCAGAAATATGCCCAGAGGGCGCCGGCGGCTGAAAAGCAGAAGCAGGAAAAAGCCCATCGCCGTGGGCGGCAGCACCATCGGTAATGTCAGGATGCCGTCGAGCACGGCTTTCAGGGTTTTTCCGGCTGTCATGCTTTTTTGCGCCAGCCAGACACCCAGAAAGAAGGATATAATCGTTGCCACAATTCCGGTTTTGAGCGAAATCCAAAGAGGACTCCAGTCAAGGTCTGATAAAAACTCGATAAATTCTGACATGCCGCTTCTCCTTTTGTCTGGGTGTCTTCATTTGTCATCAGTCTGTGATGAACTGATATTTCTCGTAAACTGCCTTTGCCTCATCGCTCTCGGCGAATGCGAGAAAATCGGCCGCCGCTGCTGTCTCTGTGTCGTCGGCGTCCTGATTTACAATCTGGGCGATCGGATAGGTGATATCTCCCGAGAGATCCGTGGATACCTGCTCGATGATCTCAATATCTGAATGATTGTATGTGTCAGAGTAGTATGTCGTTCCGACTTCGCAGGAGTGTTCTTCTACCGCGCTGAGAACCTTGGATACGTTGCTCTGCTCTGAAATCTCGACTCCGCCGAGCGCTTCCGAAATTTCTGCCGTTGTGATCGCGGAGACATCGTCCACCGCTTCCAGCATACCTGCGTTGACCATAGCCTGACGGGTATACTTGCCGACCGGAACAGAGCCGTCAGCGAGAGCGATAGACGAAGCGTCGCCCAGAGACGTAAGGCCGGTAACCTTGGTTCCGCTGCCCGAGTATGTGATTACGCAGAGCGTGTTGCTTACGAGATCCATGCGGGTTCCGTCAACGACGAGTCCGGCATCCTCGAGAGTGTTCATCTGCTTTTCCGCCGCCGAGAAGAAGATGTCGCACGAAGCGCCTTCCTGAATCTGCGTCATAAGCTTGCCCGAGGAATCCGCGTTGATTGTGATCTTCACGTTCGGATAATCCTCATTGTACAGTTCTGCGACTTCCGTCATGGCATCATTCATAGACGCTGCGACAAAGACCTGAATCTCTGTCTCAGTGTCCTTTGAAAGCGTGCTGCCCGAAGACGTTGTTGTCGTGGAAGACGCCGTGGTCGTCGCTGCCGCCGTCGTCGTAGCCGCGGCAGATGATGCCGCCGCGGTTGTCGTGGACGTGCTGGAGCTTCCGCAGGCCGCGAGCCCGGCCCCCATAAGCAGGGAGAGCCCTGCCGCCACAATGTTTCGAAATGCCTTCTTCATTTTGATTCTCCTCCTTGTGAGTTAAATATGAATTCTCCGCTTTTTCCGCCGGTCTTTTTAACCAGGTGGATGTCGCGGATAATCATCCGTTTGTCGATGGCCTTGCACATGTCGTAAACCGTGAGCAGGGCCGTGGCGGCGCCAGTCAGAGCTTCCATCTCGACGCCTGTCTTTCCGTCTGTCTTCACCTTGCAGAAAACGGTGATCTCGCTTTTTTCTTTGTCCGCCGTAAATGTGACGTCTGCGCCGGTGAGATTCAGAATGTGACACATCGGGATCAGTTCTGACGTGCGTTTCGTGCCCATGATGCCGGCCACCTGGGCGACCGTATAGACGTCTCCCTTTTTCACTTTCCGGCCCTCAATGGCGTCAAAAACTTCCCGGGACACCTGTATTGTTCCCTGTGCGACGGCCTCCCGGTGCGTGATTTCCTTTTCGGACACATCGACCATCCGGGCGTTGCCTTTATCGTCAAAGTGAGTGAATTCCATGCTGCCTCCCGCTTTCTCAGTCCGTCGCCGTCCCGCGCAGAATGCCGAGACCGTGTCCCAGCGCCGGCAGAACAATATCCAGATCTTCCCGGCACGCCTTCGGACTGCCCGGCAGATTGATGATCAGCGTCTTCTTCCGGATTCCGGACCGTCCCCGGGACAGCATGGCTTTATCGGTAATGGAGAGCGACTTCACAAGAATCGCCTGTGAGATGCCGTCCGCCATCCGGTCGCACACTTCGACTGTCGCTTCCGGCGTCTGATCGCGCTCTGCAAATCCGGTTCCGCCGGTCGTAAATATCACATTGATCTGTCTCTGGTCCGCCAGCCGGCAGAGATTTGCCTCTAGCATCGGTTTTCCGTCCGGGAGGAGAATCTGCTCTTCCACCTCATACCCGTGCTCCTCGAGAATCCTGCGGATTTCCGGACCGCTCTTGTCTTCATATTTCCCTGCATAAGCCCGGTCGCTCAGCGTGATGACCGCTGCCGTGAAAGGATGATCGGGACTCAGAGGCTCAACTTCGACAGCATCTCCGGGGCGAATGACGCCGCCGCGGACAACCCTGGCAAATACTCCTTCGCGGGGCATGATGCAGTCGTCCATCACTTTGTAGATGGCGCAGTGGCTGTGACAGGCTTTGCCGATCTGTGTCAGCTCCATCTCACAGGCGCCGACTTTGATGCGGGATCCGACCTGGATTGTCTTGAGATCCTGTACTCCTTCGACGACCAGATTTTCTCCGAAAGCGCCGTATTCCACCTGTGCGCCTTTTTTCCGGAATGCCTCGATCTGTTCAAGTCCGAGAAGGCTGACCTGCCGGTGCCAGTGGCCGGCGTGGGCGTCGCCTTCAATTCCCCAGTCCTCTCTGAGTACAGCCTCAGGGACTTGTGTCTTCTGCGTCCCTTTGGCGGGGCTTGTGCAGATTGCAATCAGTTTCCCCATGAATTTATCCTCCGATCTGCGCCATCGGACTTGTGTCCGTGACGCCCCCGGCTTTTTCAAAATGATGTTCCTTCGGCTTGCGCAGGATTCCTTCGCGGATTGCGTCCTGCAGCTTTTTCTGCCGCACGCTTTCCGGCGCGTTCCTGAGAATTTCCCGCAGATCAACCGAATCAGCGTAGCAAAGGCAGAGCTTGAGTTTTCCCTGGGCTGTCAGTCTGACGCGATTGCACTGGTCACAGAATTTACCATGGATGGCACTGATCATTCCCACCGAACCGGCAAAGCCCGGGAGCTTCCAGTAGACGGCCGGTCCGTCGCCGTGACTTTCTGTATCCGGCGCCATCTGAGGGAACTCCTGCATCAGTTTTCCGAGCAGCGTTTCGTTGCTGATTGTCTCGAAATTTCTGCCGTACCCGACGGGCATCATTTCAATGAATCGGACACTGACCGGCAGCTGGCGCGCAAGTTCCAGCACGCCCCGCCAGTCGTCCCTGAACTCTCCGCCCTGCGGGACGCAGTTGATTTTCACCTGAAGTCCCTGCGCGAGAGCGGCCCGGATTCCTTCTTTCACATCCTCCAGGCGGTCCGCCCCGGTAATTTTCTTAAAATGCTCCGCGTCACATGTGTCAAGCGACACGTTGACGCTCTTCAGGCCGGCATTGGCGAGCTCTTTTGCCTGCGGACCCAGGAGGATGCCATTTGTCGTGAGAGCAGTCCTCGTGACGCCGGGGACGCTGTTTATTTCCCGGATCAGATTTACGGCTCCGCGGCGGACGAGCGGCTCGCCGCCGGTCACCCGGAATTTTGTGATTCCGAGCGGCACCGCGGCCCTGACAATCTCGGTGATTTCCTCATACGTCAGGACATCCTTCATCGGGACCAGCCTGATGTCCTCCGGCATACAGTAGCGGCAGCGCAGGTTACAGCGGTCTGTGATGGAAATCCGCATATAATCGATTTCTCTGCCAAACGAATCTTTCATGCCTCAGACTTCCTCCAGAAAGACCGTGAGCGCCCCGCCACAGACTTCTCCTTCTTTTGCCGCGTCTGTCGCGTTGAGATCCACGCGGACAATCTCAGGCTTCGGATTTTCTTTCTTCAGCATTTCCACCGCGCGGCATATTGTCTGATACTCAAAAAGTCCGCCGCCGATTGTGTTGACAATCGTTCCGTCCGGGAAAATAAGCATCTTCGTTCCGACTTCGCGCGGGGCCGAACCGTTTCTGTCGATGATCGTCGCCAGCGCTTTCCGGCGCGGATCCGGCCCGGCATGCGGTCCTCCGAGGATGGCCGTCATGATATCGTCCGGGAATGTAGAACTCTTTTTCGCATTTTTCACCTGAATGACTTCGGCCAGAATCGAGATTGCAATCTCCTCAGGCGTCTCGCTGTTGATGTCGAGTCCGATCGGACTGTGAATGCTGTAAACCAGGTCGCGGTCAAATCCCTCATCGACCATGTTCTGCTTCGCCATTTCGACGCGCCGATGACTTCCCATCATGCCGATGTATGCGTGCGGCTTCTTCAGGATCTCCCGAAGACACTGCTTGTCGTACTGATGACCGCGTGTGACGATGACGAAGAACGTATCCTCGTCACCTTCGATCCCGGGCAGGGTCTTGTCAAATGATCCGGCCATCCCGACATCGGCCCCGGCTTTTTCTGCCTTCTCGACAAATTCAGCGCGGTCGTCCAGTACAGTCACGTGCATACCGATCATTTTCGCCAGGCGGGTCACCGCAATCGCGTCATGACCCGCGCCGCAGATCACCATCTTCTTTGAGCGGCTGATTCGCTCGGCGTAAACCGAAACTCCGTCTATATCCATGATTCCGGTCCCGTGAACCTTCTCAAGCTGATCCCGGTGTGATGCCAGAAATCCGTTGTCATCGGACAGATATCTCACCTTTCCGCCGGTGCAGACAGCCTTTTCGCCGATATGACTCCCGGATATCACAGCCGCGGTCACGCACTGTTCATTCGGATTGGAGTTTTTTATCGTCTCAAAAAATTCTTTCACAACAGACACCTTACTTTCCAAAGCCACAGTTCGGGAACGTGCAGACTTCGCAGTTCAGGCAGAGTCCGCCCTCGCCGAGGCCATCGATTTCTTCTTTCGTCACCGGATCATCGGCGAGAAGCCGCGGGAGAATCAGATCGAAGACGGTCCGCTTCGAAAACATCACGCATCCCGGGAGTCCGACAATCGGGATCTCTTTTCCGTTCCGATTTTTGTATGCCAGCATGAACATGGCTCCCGGCAGAACCGGTGAACCGTATGTCACAATGTGGTCGGACGCCTCGCGGATGGCGGCCGGCGTGCGGTCGTCCGGGTCCACCGACATGCCTCCCGTGCAGAGAATCATGTCCGCGCCCTGATCAAGCAGTTTCTGAATCGCCGCCGTCTCTGCCTTCAGGTCGTCTCCCACAGTCTCGTGTCCGACGACAGCGCTGCCGTACTCCTCGATTTTCTTCTGTACGACCGGCGTGAATTTGTCCTCGATTCTGTGGTAGAAGACTTCATTTCCCGTCGTCACGATGCCGACCTTTTTCTTCTGGAACGGGAGCACCCTGAAAATGTGCCCGCCGGCGGTTTTCGCCGTGACCGCTTCCATTTTCTCTTTTTCGATAATGAGCGGAATGATCCGCATTCCGGCGATCTTGTCGCCCTCCTTCACCGGAAAATTCCCGTGCCGGCTGGCAATCATCATCTGTCCGAACGAATTGACGGTGAGCAGTCTGCCGCGGTCAATCTTGAGCAGTCCGTCAATCGCGGCGATAACCTCGATCTTGCCCTCTTTGATGTCTTTCGAGGGGCGGACGGATTTCTCGTCTCCGGCCGCGATCGCATACAGCATGCGGGCCGCGTCGTTCTCGTGGACCATGTTCTCGTTGACTTCCCAGATATACACGTTGTCCTTGCCGACCGAGAGAAGCACCGGAATATCTTCCTCTGTGATGATATGTCCCTTGCGGAACACCGGCCCCTTCTTCTCTCCGGGGATAATCTGCGTGATATCGTGGCAGAGCATCTGCCCGACCGCATCCACTGTTCGCATCAGCTTCATGATTTCTTCACCTCACACCGTTTATCTTTTTTTCAATCCCGAGTGCCCGGCGGTACCGGTTGTCGTGATGCCGCATGGCATCGGGTGTCTTGCATTTGTCACGGCTTTTTTCAAAGCGCTCTTGTATCGTAACCGGCTTCGTTCCGGCCGTCGTCTCATCCGCGTAGCACAGAATTTCAAGAAGCGTCACCTCTCCCTGAGCGGCCGGCTCCTCAGTGTGGTGCTCCCTCACAAGATCCGCCACGGCCGGATATCCGGCCATTCTGAGAAAACGCGCGCCTTTTTCGGCGTGTTCCGGCTGCGTTCTCAACAGATCATGCGTCAGAGCCGCCGCGTACAGCGTCTCCTTTTCTTCCGTGGAAAATGCGGCGCTTCTTCTTTCCACAATTTCTTCGCAGCGGTCCCGCACCGCCCGCATGTGGGCGATGACCGGTTCCGGGGTCTGACATCTCCGATACAGCTTTGTCAGTTCCTGACTGTCAAGCAGACTCACCGGCCGTACGCCGGCGAAATCAATCTTCCAGAGGTCTGATTTCTCAATCTCTGTGACACCCGCCGTGGGACACGGCCACTCGAAAAGCCGGTTCAGGTTCAGTCCCGCGATACCGCAGAGAAGAGATCGGATCACGCCGGCATGCGTGACGATGATGATGTCATCCTCAGCTTCCTCGGCCAGCCGGTTCAGTTCCCTCATCGCCCGGCCGCGGACTTCCTCAAAAGTCTCGCCGCCCGGAGTCCGGTATGTGCCAGGCTGTCCGCCGCGTCTCTCATACTCTTCCGGAAACATCTGCCGTATTCTGTCCCGGCTGACGCCGTCCCACGTTCCGAGACTGATTTCCTGAAACGCGCCGGAAACGGCTGTGTCTGCCGGATCCGACATGAGTTCATCCGCCAGCTCTTCGGTTGACTGCCTGGCTCTCAGAAGCGGGCTTGTGATAATTCTAAGGTTCCGGGTGCCCCGGTTTTCTCTCTTTCCGGCTTTCCCGGCAGCCCCGATCTTAAAATTACCTTTGAGCCACTCAGCGGTTTTGCGCATTTCCCATCGGCCCCGCGCCGAGAGATTCAGATCGGTGACTCCGATCATCGCGTTTTCATACGGCCCATAATCCGGGAGACCGTGCCGGATCAGGAAAATCCGTCTCATACGGCCACCTGTTTCACAAGCACCGCGCTCCCATGCAGATCCATGAGCGGAACCGGCACGAGGCCTTTCGGAACCATGAACTCGTCAGCCGCTTTCTTTACACCCGGGAACTGCATACTTGTGTAATCGTGGAGCAGAATCACACCGCCGCTCACAAGCCTCGGCCAGAAGTACTGAAGCCCGGCGAGAGTCGGCGCGTAGAGATCCGGGTCCAGACTCACAAAAGCGTACTCCGTCTCGGGGATCTGAGCGGTGCTGTCCGGAAAATATCCCCGGACGAGATGTACGTTTTCCGGATGTGAAAACCGATGCATGACCTCCTGCATGCTGGTGTCGGAAAAATCCCGGAATTGCCTGTCACTTCTTCCCCTTTTTCCATGCGGCGCGGCGTCTTTTTCTTCGTCTGCGTCTGACAGAATCTGTCTCTCCGTTTCAAGATCGCGCGCGTCAAATCCCGAGAACGTGTCAAAGTAATACTGAGGCCTCTCGGGAAAGAGCCGGTTGATTTCCGCCGCAAAATCGCCCTTGTAGACGCCCAGTTCCGCGACAGTCCCTTCGATCTTCCGCGCCTGAATCGTCCCGGCCAGCAGCCGCAGGGCAGCCAGCCGGATATCCTGCAGACTTCGGATCTGCTCCAGGTTCCGGATTTCACCCGTATAGCCGGCGCTTATAACCTGAGCCCGGATAGTGGCACCGGCTTCCCTGTTCAGGACGGCAATACAGATCATGTCCGGCGATTTCTTCAGGGCATCGGCGAGCGAAAGAACAGGAATTCCGTCGATCGACCGACCTATACGTCCTATATTGTTGTCAATAAAACAGAGAATTTCATTCTCTGCCGGAAGCCATTTTTGAGTCATAACGCCGGCCTGCCCGGCTCCGAATATCGCTGTTTTCATTTCTGAGCCCTCTTTTCCCGGCTGCTGTCAGGAAAGAGGTCCGCCGCCGAAAAGATCCGGCAGTATTCAGTTTCCGCATATCTGCGGACACTCTTTTCCAATTCTTCAAACAATCCGACAATCCGGCGTCCCCGTTCGGTGAGCTCTGCCCGGCCTCCGTCCCGTCCGCCCGCGGTGCGCTCAACAAGAGAATAGCCGACTGCCTTTTCGGCAGTATGGACAAGCGACCAGCCTTTCGAGTAAGACATACCGATTGAAATGCAGGCCTGACGAACCGAATGTGTCTGATCAATCTGTCTCAGCAGAGTCACGGTCCCCGATCCGAAGAAGGGCTTCTCGCGCGAAAGGCGCAGATGAACATCCGGGCGGATCTGACGCGCCGCGGCCAGGTCTTCGATGTAGCCGAGATCAACCGGTGTGTCAGCGTCCATCACGGCCCCTTCGTCAGATACCGGGAGAAAGCAGACATTCTGCGTGTAAAGAGAATCCAGCGCTCCCTTGAGTCCGTGATCACCGGTGAAACTTAAAATCTGCGGAATCAGATCCGCAGATATTAAAATCGGGTGCCCGATCCTATTGTGACAGATCGGATACACAATGCTTTCTTTCCGGGTCATCTCGAGACGGATCGTCTCAGCCTGAAAAAACGGGACGTCGACCGGGCAGAAGAAAACCCTCTCGTCTTCGGCCGGAATCCGGGAAAATCCCAGTTTGGCGCTCTCGAACATCTCCGTCTTGTCGTAATTTTCATTGCGGACAAAAACAATGCCGAGCTTCTTCAATGAAGACTCCAGATCTTTTGCCCGATAGCCGGTGACCATCACAATGTCCGAAACACCGGCGTCCAGAAACTTCTGAACGACGCGGTGTGCGAGCGTCATGTGATCGACCTCCATAAGCTGTTTCATCTGTTTCATGCGGGTCGACATCCCTGCCGCCACAATCACAGCACCATATCGCAAACTATTCCTCCTGTCTGCCCAAATCTCAGATCTGGAGCGCGATTTCTATAACGAATATTATAGCAAAACGATTCGCTTTTTCCACCGATTGCTTAGAAAATATCATACGAGCCGCAAAAAATATGTAGCCCCGGTTACTTTTCGGAAATTCTCAAAAATAATGCCGTAACCGGGGCTGCCTTCTTAAATCATTCCTGCTGCTGCTCTTCTACTGCCGACTTCACCAGGCTTTCCGCGATCTGAACCTTATAAGCGTTCTTCTCGAATGGCTCAGCCTTGGCGAGCGCGATCTGCGCGGCCTCTTCGGCTGTCTTTTTGTCAGGTGTGCGGCCCTTCAGATATTCTTCCGCCTCTGTGAGTTCCATGGGAACCGGCGCCGCGCCGCCGAGAACCAGACGCGCTTCGGATATTCTGCCATCTTTCATGCACAGCCGGCTCGCCAGGCTGACAACCGCGAAATCGACCGAATCGCGCAGACGGAATTTATTGTAATGCGTTCTTGCGCCATCCATCGCCGGTATATCAATCTCTTCCACGATTTCATCCGGATCGAGCATGTCCTTCACGCGCAGTTTCGTTGTAAACAAATCTTTCGCGGCAATGGTTTTCTTTGATGTCCGTATCGATGCGTCGGCCATCACCAGAACCGGCGTGATGTCAGAGGCATTGACCGAATAGCATCCGCAGTTCATGCAGCGTCCGGCTTCCTGACGCGCTTCTTCCCGCGTGAGAGTCTTCGAATCCTCGCGGTCAAGGCAGCGCTTTTCGATCGGTGTGTCAGGCTCGACTTTCGCGTGTGTCTGATGAATCAATTTGTGATCATTGTGCAGACGGTCCTGGCTCACCGGCACGGGCGGCATCGGGAAGCCGAGATAATCGGACATGCTTTTGGCCGCGTTGGCGCCCGCGCGGATTGCCTTGATGGCGATCGAAGGTCCGGTCGCCGCGTCGCCGCCGGCATAGACGCCCGGCTTGCGGGTATTGTTGTGCTCTCCGACTTCGATCAGGCCGCGGGCAGACTGTATTTCTTCCCGGAACCTGTCCCCGAGAAACGACAGATCCACGCGCTGGCCGGTCGCAAGAATGATGGTGTCCGCCGGGATGACAGTGAGGTCCTTGTCGTCATATTTCGGATTAAAACGCCCGTTCGCATCGCGGACAGACACGCAGCGCTTTGTCTCGAGCCCTTCTACCTTCTTTCCGTCGTAGATGACGCGGTTTAAGCCTCTGCCGTTTATGATCTTCACGCCTTCTTCTTCGGCGCGGTGGATCTCCTCTTCGGTCGCCGGCATTTCGTGGCGCTGCTCGAGGCAGACAAGCGTCACCTTGTCGGCTCCGAGACGCTTGGCCGTGAGAGACACATCCATCGCGACGTTTCCGCCGCCGCAGACAAGTACATTTTTCCCGATCTGCTTTGTCATGAACCGTTTGACTTCAACGAGAAAGTTCAGGCCGAACTGTGTCAGATTCTCGCCGTCGATGCCGAGAATTGGCTGCTTCCAGGCGCCTGTGTCGAGGAACATCGTGTCGCTTTCCTTCTCAATCTCTTCGACTGTGATGTCCTTTCCGACGTTGACCTTGAAGCGGAAACGGATTCCCATCGACGTGAGTGCCTTCTGAACGCTGCGGACATAGTGCTTCGGGAGACGATATTCCGGAATGCCGTACATCAGAACGCCGCCGGCTTCCTCCATGCGCTCATAGACGGTCACCGTGTGTCCCATTTTCCGCATGAAATAAGCCGCGGTCAGTCCGGCCGGCCCGGCGCCGACAATAGAAACTTTTTTTCCGGTCTCTTTTTCCGGCTGCCTGTAAAAGCGGTCCGCGTGTTCCAGGATATAATCGCCGAGCGCGCGCTCCACCGAATGGATGCTCACCGGATCGCCGTTCTTGCACTGATTGCACTTCGACTGGCAGTTGTGCGGACAGACGCGGGAAGTCAGCATCGGGAGCGGGTTCGCGCGCATGATAATCTCAGCTGCCTTGTCCCAGTTTCCCTGGCGGATCTGAGCCATATACCCCGGAATGTCCGTCCCGGCGGGGCACTCGATCGAACACGGCGTGAGGCCTGTCTTCATGCCGCCGAAAATCGAATGGTAGCGGTTGTCTCCGAGAATGCCGTAGCACATCTCGCCGCCCTTTCTCGCGCAGTTCAGTCTTCCGCCGATTTCATTCGGATAGCGGTAAAACCAGCAGCGCACATCCTGACAAATGTTGCCCCCGATCGTTCCCATGTTGCGGACCAGCGGCGTCGCGACGCTGTGGGCCGCCTCGGACAGCGCCGGCGCGTGTTCCTTAACGACATCGCTCTTCGCGACGTCCGCAAGCGTCGTCATCGCGCCGATTTTCAGCGTCCCGTTTTCATACTTTATGCCGGTGAGTCCCGGGATTTTCTTCAGGCTGACAATTTTTTTCGGATATTCCGGCAGAATATCGGATTTGAGTTCTCCGAGAAGATCACTCCCGCCCGCCATGTAGACAGCGTCTTTGTCGATCTGCCCGGCCGCTTCTTTTTCGGTGTCAGGGCGCACAAATTCAAAATTTCGCATTTCAGACCTCCTCAGATTTTTCCAAGTGCTTTCAGAATCACATCCGGTGTCGCCGGATACGTGGATACCTGTACGCCGATCGCATTTGAAATGGCCTGCATGGTGGCACTCGCGGCGGCCGCGCCGGCGATCTCGCCCACACCTGTCGCGCGGAACTGGAATGTGTCAAACTGCGACTCCAAGAAGCACGTGTCGTACGTCGGAAAATCGTTGAACGGACGCCATTTGTACTCAATCATGTCGTATGTCAGCGTTCTCTTCGTCGGCGGGTCGATGACGTGTTCTTCATAGAGAGCCGTGTCAAGAGAGGCGGATCCGATTCCGCCCTGCGCCTGCATCTCCAGCATCGACGGATCGATAATCTGTCCGCAGTCCGTGCCGCCCTGCATGTGCAGGACTTTGACCTGACCGGTCTCCTTGTTCACTTCGACCTCGAGGAAGACGATGAACATGTTCGGAGTCGAGAAATTTTCCAGGTGCTTGCCGTAGCCGGTGAGCGTCAGATCCGGGGGAATCAGCTTCTTCCACGTCACAAATTTGCCCGGTCTTGACTTGGCCGCAACGCCGTAATTCTCGAGAACGAGGCTGTCGGCCGCCACTTCGAGATATGGCTCCGCGAGCTTCTTGAGTTTGTTGCGGACATCTTCCGCGGCACTTGAAACCGCGTGGCCATATGTGATGGTTCCGCGGCTTCCGCAAAGACCGAATCCCGTCGGATTGATCTTTGTCTCCGGCGGCGTGATCTGAACCATTTCATACGGCACATTCAGAATCTCCGCGACCATCTTGGCCAGATTCGAGCGCTGACCCATGCCGGACTCGGTCACATTTGTCTGGAGGACGATGTGAGATTTGTCATCGAAGAGATCCGGGACAACTCTGACATACGCCTCGGTGTTGTCCTCTCCGATATCCGCGTTGCCGATGATTCCGCATCCGACTCCGCGGACGATTTTTCCGTCCTCAGATGTCCAGGTCGGTGTGCCCCAGCCTTTCCATTTGTCCTTCCAGTTGAACTTCTCTGCGCAGGTATCGATTGCCTTTACATAGTTCACCGAGTGCGCCTTCCACTCGCGGCCGTCGCGCCATGTGTACACGTCGCCGTCCCCGACGAAGTTTTTCTTGTAGACTTCGACCGGATCAAAATTGCCCGCGCGCATCGTGCGTCCCATGAGCAATGACAGGCAGGAGTTGAGTTCCTGACCGCCGTAACCGCGGACGATTCCGGCCGGCTGTTTGTTCGTCGCAATCAGATGCGTGTCGAGGTCCCAGTTCGGGCACTTGGCCATGACCAGCTGCGTCTCTCCGATTCCGACGCCGATCTGGCCCTGGGTCGCGTTGCTGATGCATCCGGTGTCGACAGTCCAGTCCGCTTTCACGGCTTTGATGACTCCGTTTGCGTCCATGCCGATCTTCGCGTGAACCTGGCTCCCGAGTCTGGTCTCGAAGCAGCACATCTGCTCGTGTTTCGTCTGAAAGACCTTGACCGGACGGTTTGTCTTCATCGCGAGAATGACAGCCGACATGACCTGAACGACCTGCGACTGCTTGTTTCCGTACGAACCTCCGACGTTGAACGTGCGGACATCCAGATTGATTTCGGGGATAACCGAAGAATTCAGTACTTTGCAGATATATCCTGACTGCGTGTCGCACCACACGGTGAAGTCATGGCCTCCGTCCCAGCGGGCAATCGCTCCCGGCGCCTCCGGCGCGGCGGGCGCCGGCATTTTGGCAAATTCTACGGTGTCCTCGGCGATAAAGGCGCAATCCTTAAAGCCCTCGTCAGGATCGCCTTTCCTGAGATGCCAGAATGGACCGTCCTTTTGAAACGGGGGATATCCCGGGGTGATTTCATTGTTCCGGAAGAGATCCGGATAGAGCTGCGGCGCGCCCGGTTTTCTCGCCTCGAGGGCATCTGTCACGGCCGGCAGTTCTTCATATTCCACTTCAATGAGACTGATCGCCTCGTCCGCCACCTCAGCAGTTGTCGCGGCGACCAGCGCGACAGGATCTCCGACATACATGACCTCTTCGCCGAGAATCGGCTTCATCGGCGGCCATCCCATCTTCCAGTTCGGGTCCACATCCTTGTATGTCAGAATGGCGGCGACGCCGTTGACCTTTTTCGCCTTTTCCGTATTGATCTTCCTGATCCTGGCATGCGCGTACGGGGAACGCAGCGACCGCCCGATCAGCATGTTGGGAAGCGTGAAATCATCCAGAAATGTGGCTTTCCCGGTGACGATGTCCTTCGCGTCTTTGCGCGGCACATTTACTTTGCCCACATACTTGTAGTTATCGGGCGTGTAATTTTCGTTGTTGAAATTTTTCATCGCCTGCCCTCCCATTTCTCATCGAGACTCTTGCCTCTGCCCGTGATGGAATCGATCGCCTCAAAGACATGGTAGTGGCTGATGCAGCGGCAATAGTTTCCGCTGAGCGCATCCCTGACCTCTTCCTCGGTCGGATTCGGATTCTCATTCAGAAGAGCCGTCGTCGTCATGATGATGCCCGGCGTGCAGAATCCGCACTGAAACGCGTTGTATTCGATAAATGCTTTCTGCACCTTCGAGAGTTCCCCGGTCTGTGGATCCTGCAGTCCTTCCAGCGTCGTGATTTCCGATCCGTCGCAGTCCGCCGTGAGCGTCATGCACGACGGAACTGCTTTGCCGTCTTTGATCACCGTACAGCAGCCGCACGCGCCTTCTTCACAGGATTTTTTTGCCGCTGTAAGACCAAGCCGGTTTCTGAGCGTTTCCAGAAGTGTTTCACTCGCCGGAATCTGTCCGTAGCTTTCCCCGATAGAAAATTCATAGACAGTTCCATTGACAGTCAATGTCACTTTGTCCATCCGTTTCACTCCTTTTTCCTGACTGATGATGATATTCAGATATACTCATTCTATCTGTCACTAATTAAAAATTGAAATTGAAATATGGTATAATCAATTCAGTTTCTGTATTATTGAAATTCTTACAAAGACCCGGTCAAAATGGCCGGATTGCGGGAGTTTCACCGGCGATACCCAATACAGTTTCCGGACGGCAGGAAATCCGAATAATTTTTGAAAAATATTCGCTTGTGAAAAAGGAGTCTTTTATGAATGAAAAGCAGCTGGAATGCTTCGTCGAAGTGGCGGATTCTCACAGTTTTACGGTCGCATCTGCAAATCTCTTTCTCTCACAGCCGACCGTCACCAGGCAGATCCGTCTTCTCGAGGAAGAACTCGGAGTGCAGCTTTTATTCCGGACAAAAAAGCACGTTTCCCTGACGCCGGCCGGGAAAAGCTTTTATTATGACGCCCGGGAAATCCTGAGCCGTGTGGCCATCGCCAAGGATGCCCTCGTTCACGCGGGAACCGACTACGAAGCTATTCTCACGGCCGGTTACGTCGGCACCGCCCTCGGGGACGAACTGATCCCGGCTGTGCTCGGCAAATTCTTAAGGGAATACCCGAAGGTGTACGTCAGTCTCCGACAGTTTTCCTACAAAGATCTGATCACACAATTCAGAGACGGAAAAATGGATATCATTTTCAACTACACAAAAGACTCAATCATGCAGAAAAACACCGTCTACGAGCTCCTTTGGGAAGCGCCCTATGACATTCTGCTCCCGCCCGGCCATCCGCTCACCAAAAAGAAAACCGTGGCGCCTCATGACCTGGTCGGCGAAAATCTGATTCTCCCGGAGACTTCATGCACGCCAAAAGAATCGCAGGGCATGATGATGGAAATTTCCCGTCTGCTCCCGACCGCATCCATTCACTACTGCGACTCGCCGCGGACCGCCCGTCTTCTGATGCTGAGCGGAGCGGGACTCAGCATCATGCCGGAATTTGATCTTCCGGCTGTGGGAAACTATATCGTCCGGAAAATAAATTTCTCATGGACGCTGGATTACGGGATCGCTTACAGCGCCGCCAATGACAACAGGCGGTACCTGCGGAGGATTGCGGAGATCGCCAGAGAATATCTGAAAAATAAAAACATGTGATCTTGTCGTATAGCCGACTGTGTAGTCTGGATTACTGAATTTTTATAGTATATCATGTAGAATAAGTTTGTTCTGTAAGAATAATGAATTACAACTGCCGGAAGTCTGTTCCGGCAAATCAGAAAGGAGAAACTGTTAATGATCAGTGCAAGAAACCAGATTGAAGGAACTGTCCGCGAGGTTGTGCCGGGCGCCGTCAACGGCATCGTAAAAATCGACGCCGCGGCCGGCAATCACGTGAGCGCAACGATATCCATGGAGGCTATCAATCAGCTCGGACTGAAGCCGGGCGTCAAGTGCAAAGCCATCATCAAGGCCACCGAAGTCATGATGGCAAATGATTACTGCAAAATCAGCGCCCGCAATCAGTTCAAGGGCACGATCGCCTCTGTGACGCCGGGCGCTGTCAATGCGATAGTAAAGCTCGACGTTCCGGGCGGCATCGGCATCACCTCGACCATTTCTCTGGAAGCGGTTAAGGAACTCGGCCTCAAAGCCGGCGACACGGCCGTTGCCATCGTAAAGGCGACATCCGTCATGGTGGCCGTCGACTGAACATCCCAGAACACACGGACACAATAGGTTTATACAGACTGATATGCCGGAATAAAGTCATCAAATCCCGGCATATCAGTCTTTTTATTCATTCTTTCACGTTATTGGTTTCTGAAAATCTGCGGCTTCTCTTCTTTTTTCTGCTCCTGTAAACACCGTATGCGGCTGTCAGGACAATGCTTGCGGCAGAAACCGCTATCGCTGCCCGCCAGCTGTATGGAAAATGGTATGAAACCGTAACCTGTCCGGTGTATCCCGCCGGCACGCTCACGGAAATTTTGTTATAATCCCCTCTGGAAATCAGCAGCGAATTTCCGGATTCATCATACGCATAATAATTGTCGTAGCACTGGATGGGCAGAAGCACTTCGGCGGCTTCTTCCGAATCATTTGTCACAGTAAATACCGCGCCGCTGCCGGTTCTTGTGTAGTCCGACACTTCCGCCTCACCCGTCTCAACCGTGACATCCGAGTAGTGATATTCATCCAGAATGTCGGTCAGGCTGATTGTATATCCCATGGAATCCGGATCATACAGCAGATACTCCCCGGCGCCGATGCAGAAATTATACTCATACGAATTATTTGAATATTTCTCCAGTGTGCCGGTCCGCAGTTGGTCCGCGTAAATCTGCCCGGTATTCAGGGAAAGAATCGCGATGATGGCCAGGGGAATTATCTGCGGGGTGAGCTTATTGACCGCGACGTCCCCTATCCTGTCAGCCGCATAGGCTGTGCAGTAGACGCCGAAGAGCGTCGCGAACACGAGCCATCTCCAGGAAAACTGGTACGCCGTGAGAAATGAATATATAAAATAGGGCAGAAAATCCAGCGCGTCATACGGCATGAGCCGGCTGGACAGGAAAAGAGTGATGCACGCCAGTATGAAACAGATCCTGACAAAGCGGAACTCAGACGGATCCTCACCGGGAGCTCTTTTTCTTCGCGTCCGGATCCAGATAAACGCGAAAAGTCCCAGACCAAAAGTGATGGAAAATCCGATCGTGAGCGACATCTCATTGGCCGCCGTTCCGGCAATCGAATCCGCCTGAAAATTATCCACGATCACATTGAACAGCTGGACGGGGTACGTGCCGGACGCCTGAATATAATTGATGATGTTGTTGACGATCAGCTCCATGGAATAAGAATCCACGAACGGGACCAGCGTGGCCAGATTCACAAGGACAGTCAGAAAAGCCGCCTTCCATAAAGCCGCAAAGCGGTTCGGCTCCAGCGTCTTTCGCAGATTACAAAGACAGAATCCCAGTATCAGCAGCGCACACATCATGATCGTCAGGATGTGCGAGAGCACGATACCCGTCAGACCGATGACGATAGGGAGGTATTTTTTCAGGGTAATCTTCTCATTCTTCTTCGCCGTGTATATATTGTAGAACCCGAGAACTACGAGCGGCAGAAATGTCTGCGCCGTAAACTCACCCACGGCAGACCGCGTGAAAATGTTTGTGAGCCTCACCGCGCTCAGGGTATACAGCGCCGCCGCAAACAAAGCCGCTCTTTTCCGGCGAAAGATTCGCAGGGATGTCAGGTACATGATCAGACAGGCAGCAATCGAGAACAGAATAATGTAAATGTTGTAAGCAACAGAAAGCGGGAAACCGACGCAGTACAGAAAAGCCGGGATATACAGGAAAATCTGTCCGTAAAAAAGCGGATTGGCATATCCATAGCCATTCAGGGCGGTGGAGAAAATGGCCGGAAAATAATTTCCCTGCCTGAATTCATCGGCCAGGCACACAATCCGGTTCAGGTGGAAGTCGTAGTCGTGACCACTGTACGAAAAATCGGCGATAAAGGGAATAGCCGCCGCAAGGCAGATCAGACACAGTATTCCCTCTGTCATTCCCCACTTGCCGCGGATAAACTGTATCAGAGCCCAGTCCAGCGCAAAGAACGCAAGAAGAAAAATGACAAGCAGCGCGTAATTATACGCTGAAATCTCGGTAATCTGAATGCTCTCGATACTCAGCGTTCCGCCGCCGGAAAAGTCCACGGACAGCGACATGTCATTCAGAGCGACGGGAGAAGAAATCTGAACGGTACTGCTCTCTTCCGTGTAAGAATCCCTGAGATCGAGACTGTCAAAATAAAAAAATGATCCGTGGCGTCTGCTGTTTAAGGACAGACTCCCGGTGGAATTGTCAAAGCTGTCTCTCTCATCGCTGCCCGTATCTGACTGGTAGTAAACTGTCACGGTATACGCACCGGGGTTCAGCGTAAAATATTCCGACTCCAGCACCGTCGTGGCTGTCATTGTGCGCTTGCTGGAAATTTCATAACTGGATGAGTTTTCTTCTGTTCCCAGCTCTATCGTGTAGGATGAAGAGCCGGAAGCGGACGGGGTAAGTGTGTCTGCCGAAAAGCTGAGATCACAGGAAGGTCTGAGGCACTGAAATAATATCCAGAGCAGAACCAGTCCTTCCGCGATGCAGACGAATCTGAAAAACCGATGTTCCCTGAAAAAAGTCAAAATACTTCCTCCGTTTTGGCCCCCGCGCGGGGCGGAGGCAAATCATTTGCATATCAATGAGAACATTCTCATCCCCCCTTATTACATTTATTCGATCAGGAAAATCACAGCGATGGTACGCTGCACTGCCCCCGGAAACGTCATGGGTATGTCACGGAATACCTGTCATGATTTGCCATCATCCTGCGAAAGCACTTCCAGCATCTGATCCGGGTTTTCAGCCGCCTTCACTTTTCCGTACGCTTTGCGTATCACACCCTCCTCGTCAATCAGATACGTGGAACGGATTACCCCCATCGCAACCTTCCCGTAATTTTTCTTCTCTTTCCAGACGTCATACATCTGAAGGACACTCTTTTCCGGGTCCGAAAGCAGAATAAAAGGAAGATTGTATTTTTCCTCGAATTTTTTATGGGAAGCCGTTGAATCTTTGCTGACGCCGATCACAACAGCCCCTTTCTCCTGAAACTGAGGATACAGTTCTCCAAATCCGCAGGCCTGCTTCGTACACCCTGCCGTCATATCCTTCGGATAAAAATACAGAACCACCTTTTGTCCGCGGAATTCTGAGAGTGAACGCATCCTGCCGTTCTGATCCGGCAGTGTGAAATCCGGTGCTTTGATTCCTGTTTCCAGCATCGTCGCATCTCCTTTAATTTTAATATAATATAAGCATAGCAGTTCGAATTCCTGACCGCAAGAACATTCCAGGGCGGCACCCTGCGTCTGTCTCACCTGTCTCTTATCCCCTTTGCCTGTCAGAAGCATCGTGTTACAATGGGTTCGCTTTTGTGATAGTTTTAAGACCGGCAGCACCGGAAAGGATACGTCATGAAAAAAGGTATGGCCATTTTTGAATCCGTCTTTGATATAACCTATTTGTGCTTTGACGCTGCCGCGGGCATTGTGCTGCTCTCAGGGAGTCAGGGAAGACCCGCGCTTGTTCTGTACGGCATTCTGGCACTGCTCCTGGGCGCCGGCGATGCGTTTCATCTGGTGCCGCGCGTCAGGAGATATCTGCGGGGCGAAGAGAAGTCGACAGAATTTCGTCTCGGCCTCGGCCTGCAGGTATCCTCGATCACGATGACGGTATTTTACCTGCTGCTCTACGCTATCTATGTACAGCTCTACGGATACGGCAATCCTATGGTAGCCGGGATCATGACCACCGCTGCCATCGTCCGGATTGTGCTCTGCCTGTTTCCGCAGAATAACTGGTATCATTACGAGGGAAACGCCCGTTGGTCTCTTGCCCGAAATCTGCCCTTTACCATCGTGGGAATCTGCATGATCATTCTTTTCCTGCAGTGCGGCACTTCCTACGGGCACGCCATGACGGCCGCTATCCTGATCAGTTTCGGCTGTTATCTGCCTGTGACTCTTTTTGCAAAGAAAGTGCCGATGGTCGGAGCGCTGATGATGCCTAAAACGCTCGCCTATGTGTGGATGCTGGTTCTCGGACTGCAGATGCTCTGATGATGCCAGCCTGCGGGCAGCCAGAATAATCCGCTGATTCTTTCGCGTGATAATAGAATCAGCGGTTATTTTACATCCAGTTCCGACACGATTTTCGGATATTCTCTGCATTCTGTCTCTTCATGCAGCGGATTCCAGACTTGAGCGAAAAAAAGATCTGTCTTGGCGCGATTGCCGTAATTCCAGCTCTTTCTTTCACACTCATCGCACCAATGCCCGCCTTCCAGGACAAGACGGGGGCTCGCCTTAAATCGGTGGCCGAACGCGCACTCAAATTCAAGTTTCGTACTCCAGTCCCCCTGGATCATAGAACGGCTTATCAGTCTGCCGCCCCTGAACTGCGCAGCCTTATTCATATCTTCCCAGTTCAGTTCACTTTCCGGCTTGCCTTCGTCATACCCATGATCAATCGCAATCACCGTATCCCAGTCAGAAAAGTGCTTCATATCCGACAGCTTTTCCGGCAATGCCTCCCAGCGTTCCCGGCTTCCCCAGTAAGCTTCAATATGGCCCTCCATGTTTTCTTCGATAAATCGCAGTGTTCCGTGCTCAGTTCTCGCCAGCCTGTCAAATTTCACGCGCAGAATGGATCCCATCAGTTTCTGTCCGCCGGGAAGCCGGCAGATTGCTTTTGAAATATACCTGACTGCCCCCAGTTCTTCCATATACGAATCGTAAAAATACTGCATGGAATCCTGTCTGAAGTGGAGATAATTTTCCAGCTTATCGCTGTCAAGATAATACTGACCGTGAAAATTCACTATCGCCTGCTTCCTGGGGCTGAAAAATAAGTCCAGACTGTCTAAACCGATCGCCCCAAAGACTTTCCTGTACATAGTATAGGTGTCGACCCTGCAGCTTTCCCCGCCGCCGATGTTGTAGATATGTCCCCAGAAAGACTCGCTCAAAGTCCCGTCATGAAAATACGCGCAAAGATGTCTCATGGCACGCGCAGAATCTCTGTCAGAACAGTATTCCAGCACATTATCAAAGCAGTTGTGGAAAATAATGGCGTCATCGATCTTACTCATGGCGCTGCCGATAATGCCGGTCTGCCTCAAAGACACCCAATACTTCAGGCCGCTTTCGATGACCAGGCGTTCTGCAGCCACTTTTGACACGGCATAGTAATCAAAAATGCTTGGTTTGACAGGATCACCGACCCGGCCCCAGTGTATCGGCGGCATCCGGTCGCCGGTTTCCGCTACGGTACCGATGTACACGAAGCGGGTCCGTTTCTCCTGCCCCAGATCAAAAACAGCGTTGATCAGGTTACGTGTAGAGCCGTAGTTGACTTCCATAGCCTGTCTCGGATAATAATCCGCAGCCGGAGAGACGAAAGCGGCGATGTGCAGAATCAGGTCACAGTCTCTGACACATTCCCTCACTGCTCTGTAATCTGTGAGATCACCCCAGACGATTATGAGCCCCTGCGTATTCATGAAAGGTTTTAACAATTTTCTGTTTTTCTCAGAGCTGCGGACCAGAATCACAATGTCCTGCTTATCGGAATCTTTCAGCATTTCCTTCATGCTGGCAAATCCCATGCATCCGGTCGCCCCTGTCAGAAATACGCGCTGTTTATCCAAAGAGCTACTCTCCTTTCATAGAGACGGCTTTTGATTTTCCATCCAGAATATCCGCGCACAGCCGCATGGAATCGCCGATGGCGGCATCAATGTCATCAGGCTGTACCCCAAGCGGAGTACTTCCGAGTGATTTGTCAATGAATAGTTCCCTGCACTGAATTTCCGGAAGTTTCGGCAGATACAGGCCACCCTGGACGCCTCGTTTTTTCTGCTCCCTCAGCATGGATTTACACCCAAGGGTGAACATCCAGTCCGGAATCGTGGTAATCTTTTTGCCCGGGCATCCCATATACCTGCACATAATTGAGAGCATTTCCTTCCAGGTCATGTTATAGAACCCCACGGGCCAGCACTTCCCGCCCTGCGTCTGTTTCAGTGCGCCGGAGATCGCCTGCCCTGCCTGATGTGCGGTGATCATCGCCGAGCCGCCGCGCGGATACATCACTCTTCGTTTTGAATTTCGAATCCGCTCGGCCAGAAACATCCAGACCGGTTTGCGGCCCGGCTGTGTGCCGAAAATATAGGGGAGTTCCAGAACCCCTACGCTGAAATTTTCATCGGCAAAGGCGATGGCAGCTCTTTCCTGATCAATCCGTGAACGGATATAAGGATGCCATTTTGTCAGTTCAAGCTCAGGTCTGATTTTGGCAAAATAGGAAAAATACGAGCCGCAGATCGAAACATGCTTCACGCCGCATTCCTTAGCCAGTTTCAACAGACGTCTGATCGGGTCGATATTGTACTTTTTATACATTTCATAAATGGGGGCCGGGCCCTCGACCCGCTCGTCCACACCCGCGGCAAACACGAAGCCGTCGCAGCCGGTCATATGACCGCGCAGCTCATCGTCGCTCATTTTCAGATAATTGCCATATATAGTCTTCATTTCCGGAGGAAGCACAGCCCCCTTCGGAAGAGGCGGAAGCGCGACCGAAAGCACTTCATTTCCTCTCTCGATCAAAACTTTCGCAGCCTCACTGCCCAGCAGTCCGGTACCACCGATCATGAATACCTTCATCGTGATCGTCCTCCATAATGCAGCCATTCATAAACTGCGTCCATGCATTCATTATTTTTCACGAAGTATCTTTCTACTAAAATTTTATCAAATCTGATTCCGGTTTTCTTGAATATTTGTCTGGTTTTTCTATTTTTCCGTCTTAAGACAAAGCCGGATATTTCGTCATTTTGCCCATGACATCCGATAATTTGATTTTTTATAATATAAAAGTCTGCGCCTGAGAGGCACAGCACAAACATACTATTCAGATTCAATGAAAACAGGAGGCTGGCAGAAATGCCAAAGACAAATTTTCAGAGAGTAGTATTTACCATGATCATGGTATTCTGCATGGTTTATTCGATGACGGTCTACACGCTGTCTCTTCAGACGGGCGGTTTAAATTACAGTGTTCTGGCTCTCGCGATAAAGGAAATGTGGGTAGAATACATCGTCGTCTTTATTCTGATTTTCTTTTTCATCACAAAGACGTCTGTCAGAGCCGCCCACAGACTGATCGATAAAAAAAAGGACAGCCCGATTCTGATGACCGTGGCGATTCAGTCCGTGACGGTAATGTTAATCGTGCCGATGATCACGCTGTTTGCGACGTTCTTTCACCAGGGATTCACCGGCAGCTGGCTGATTCAGTGGATCAGCACGGCAGCCGTCTGCTTCCCCGCCGCTTACTTTCTGCAGATCTTTTTAATAGGACCTTTCGTCCGCCATTTGTTCCGGTTCCTTTTCCGGAAACAGCTGGCCTGACGGGCAGAAATTTTCAGATTCATTTTTCATCCCGGATAAACAGAATAAGCGCCCGTTTCCCGGTATATAATAAGCATGAATGCTGGTGAGAATAACCGGTCAGTATCCACCGCAGCCGCCCGACGCAGCTGCAGCAGTTTCTTTGCATGAACCGCGGAAAGGAGGCATCATGTCACTCTGGAATCCATGGCACGGCTGCACGAAATGCAGCACCGGCTGTCAGAACTGCTATGTATATCGGCGCGACGCCAGGGTAGGAAGAGACGCCTCCGTTGTGCAGAAGACCGCTTCTTTTGATCTTCCCGTCAGACGGGACCGGCATGGAAATTACAAACTGAAGCCGGAGGAAGGCACGGTGATGACCTGTTTTACGTCCGACTTCTTTCATCCGGCTGCCGACGGATGGCGTCCCGAAGCCTGGCAGATGATGAAAGAGCGCTCCGATCTGCAGTTCTATTTCATCACAAAACGCCCCGAAAGGTTCTATGAAGGGCTTCCTGAGGACTGGGGCAGCGGCTATGAAAACGTCCATGTCTGCTGCACCTGCGAAAACCAGGATCAGGCCGACCGGCGGCTTCCTTTCTTTCTGGCGCTTCCGATCCGACACAAAGAGATCATCCATGAGCCGATGTTGGAGGAAATTCACATCGAGAAATATCTCGGGCAGTATCACGACGAAATCGAGTGCGTTTCCTGCGGAGGTGAGTCCGGGGATGCCGCCAGAATCTGCGATTATAGCTGGATTCTTGTCACAAGGGCACAGTGCGCGGCGTACGGTGTGCCGTTTCATTTTCACCAGACCGGAAGTTTATTCAGACGCGGAAACAGAATCTATCGTATCGACCGGAAAGATCAGGAAGATCAGGCACGAAAAGCCGGAATCGATACTCTGTGAAAATCCAGAATTCTTATCTTAAAAAACAACATGATTGTCCTTAAGAAACGCAAGTGAAATCCGACATTTTCCTGCATAGTATGAGTTTATAGTATGTTTGAACAGAAAGGAGGAAGTTATGATTGATCTTGATAAAATGCCGAAACTCGGCTTTGGCATGATGCGGCTTCCGTTAAAGAGCAAAAAGGATTCTGACATTGATTACCGGCAGGTATGCGAGATGGTCGATATGTATATGCAGGCGGGACTGAATTATTTTGATACCGCCTACGTATATCACAGCGGCTTTTCAGAAACCGCAATGAAAAAAGCCATCGTAGAGCGCTATCCGAGAGATACATTTTATCTTGCCGACAAGCTGCCCGCCTGGTGCATGAAAAATGAACAGGACCGCGACCGCATTTTCCAGGAGCAGCTGGAGCGCACGGGCGCACAATACTTTGACTTTTATCTCCTCCATTCCCTGGAAGACGGTCCGAACTATGACACGTATGAAAAATACGACTGTTTCAACTGGGCGATGGCGAAGAAAAAGGAAGGAAAGATCCGCCACTTCGGCTTTTCTTTTCACGGTTCTCCCGAGCTTCTGACTCAGGTGCTCGACAAACATCCGGAGGTCGAATTCGTTCAGATCCAACTCAACTATCTTGACTGGAACAACCCGGTTGTGCGCTCCGGAAAACTCTACGAGATCCTGAGTGAAAGAAAGATCCCGATGATCATCATGGAGCCCGTAAAAGGCGGTTCTCTTGCGCATCTGAAGCCGGAGCTGGAAGCGCGGTACAAAGCCATTGACCCGGATCGCTCGATCGCTTCCTGGGCTCTGCGCTTTGTCGGATCGCTGCCCGGCGTCATGACGATTCTGTCCGGCATGAGCGGACGCGAGCAGATGAAAGACAATATTCACACCTTCTCGCCATTTCAGGAACTGAATGAAACAGAAAAAGAGACGATCCGGTATACCGTAAAAACAATGACGGATATCCCGCTGATCGGGTGCACCGGATGCCGCTATTGTACAGACGGCTGCCCGGAGCATATTTCCATCCCGGATGTATTCAGAACCATGAATACACTTACCATCTATCCCAATGACACCTTCCGGGCAAAATCGTTCTACAGTTCCCTGATAAAACGATCCGGACGTCCGTCAGACTGCATCAGATGTGGTCAGTGCGAGCGCGTATGCCCTCAGCATCTTCCGATCCGCTCTCTTCTTGAAGATGCCGCGAAAAAACTGGACCAGGCGTGAAAGAGAAGCATTTCTCTCAGGTATCTGACATTAAAGAACGGCCCCTTCCTGTATGAACAGGAAAGGACCGTTTTTCATTATCCGTTTTCCGCCCGGCGTCAATCGTATCCGGGCGTCTGTCTCCGGTTTCAGCAGAGTTTTGCGCCCGCCGGGATGTGGTTGTCCACCATGATCAGATGGAGCTTTTCTTCTCCGTCTTCCTCGTGAACAGCGGAGATCAGCATGCCGCAGGAATCAATGCCCATCATCCTGCGCGGCTTCAGATTGACAATGGCGATCAGCGTCTTGCCGACCAGCTCTTCCGGCTCGTAGTACGCGTGGATGCCGGAAAGAATGATCCGGTCTGTGCCCGTGCCGTCGTCCAGCGTAAACTGCAGCAGTTTCTTGGATTTTTTGACAGCCTCGCAGGCCTTGACCTTCACGGCGCGGAAGTCGCACTTGCTGAATGTGTCGAAGTCGACTTCATCCTGCAGGAAGTCCTCTACCTTGACGTGGCTGAAATCAATCCTGTCGTTCGGCGTAAAGAAACCGTTTTCCGCGGAAGATTCTGCGGAGGCCGCTGACGCCGGCGCCGTTTCCCTGTTGCCGGATTTCAGCGTCGGGAAGAGAAGAACATCGCGGATAGCCGGGCTGTCCGTGAGCAGCATGACAAGACGGTCGATGCCGTAGCCGATGCCGCCTGTCGGAGGCATACCGTACGCCAGAGCATTCAGGAAGTCCTCATCGGTGTGGTTGGCCTCTTCGTCGCCGGCCGCTGCCAGAGCATCCTGCGCCGCAAAGCGCTCGCGCTGGTCAATCGGGTCATTCAGCTCGGAATATGCGTTGCACATCTCCCAGCCGTTGATGTACAGCTCGAAACGCTGCACCTTGCCCGGGTCGTCCGGGTGCTTCTTGGTCAGAGGAGAAATTTCGATCGGATGATCCATGATAAATGTCGGCTGAATCATCTTTTCTTCGCAGTACGTGTCAAAGAACAGGTTCAGGATATCGCCCTTCTTGTGGCGCTCCTCGAACTCAATGCCGCGCTCTTTTGCGAGAGCCCTGGCCTCTTCATCCGTCTTCACCTCATCAAAATCGACGCCGGCCATTTCCTTCACCGCTTCCGTCATCGTCATGCGGCGGAACGGCCTGCCGAGATCGATCTCGGTGCCGCCGTACTGAATCGTCGTCGATCCGCACACCTTCTGCGCCAGATCCCGGAACAGAGATTCCGTCAGCTCCATCATGCCGTAGTAATCCGTGTAGGCCTGATACAGCTCCATCAGCGTGAATTCCGGATTGTGCTTTGTGTCCACGCCCTCATTGCGGAACACGCGGCCGATCTCATAAACCCGCTCCATGCCGCCGACGATCAGGCGCTTCAGATACAGTTCAAGCGAAATGCGCAGCTTTCTGTCCTCGTCGAGTGCATTGTAATGCGTGACAAATGGCCGTGCCGCGGCGCCGCCCGCATTTTCCACGAGCATCGGAGTTTCGACCTCCATGAACCCGCGGTCGTCCAGAAAACGGCGGATTTCCCGGATGATGGCGCTGCGCTTGACAAATGTCTCCTTGACATCCTGGTTCATCATCAGATCGACGTATCTCTGACGATACCGCAGATCTGTGTCTTTCAGGCCGTGAAACTTTTCCGGGAGTACGCGGAAGCACTTGGCGAGCAGCGTCACTTCGGAACACCGGATTGAGATCTCACCCTTCTGTGTTTTGAAAACTGTCCCTTTGACGCCGACAACATCGCCGATATCAAGCTTTTTGAATGCCTTGTAGGGCTCGTCGCCCAGCGAATCGCGGGACGCATATATCTGAATGCTGCCCTTTAAGTCGGCGATATTACCGAAAGAAGCTTTGCCCATCACGCGCTTCTGCATGAGACGGCCGGCAAGACTGACCTCTTTGCCTTCCATTTCCTCAAAATTGCCGGTGATGTCAGTGCTGTGATGAGTCACATCATACTTTGTGATTACGAAAGGATCCTTTCCCTCCGCCTGCAGCGTCTTGAACTTCTCCACACGGTTGCGGATCTGCTCATTCTCGTCGACCTGCTGCTTCTTGTCGTTTCTGTTCTGCTCTGCCATGATTTCCTCGCGATTAACTTTATTGTTTAATACATGAAAAAGGCAGCATCACCTGGATCGGGAGCTGCCTTCTGGTTTGATACTCTGACCCCTTTTTACTCGTTGACAACAGACAGAATCTTGTACGGAAGCTGTCCTGCCGGAGCATCCACGATTACGGTGTCGCCGGCCTTGTGTCCGAGGATTGCCGCGCCCAGCGGAGACTCATTGGATATCAGATTGTTCATGATATCCGCCTCAGCCGAACCGACAAGCGTGTAGTCCAGTTTCTGATCGAGCTCGACGTCAAGAATCTGCACGCGGCTCTGCATGTGAACGGTCTTCTTGCCCGCGCGGCCCTCTTCTTTGATGACTACGCTGTTGGCGAGCTCTTCTTCCAGCTGGGCGATCATCGCCTCGTTGTCGCGCTGCTCGTCTTTGGCGGCATCGTACTCGGCGTTCTCGGAAAGGTCTCCCTGCTCTCTGGCTTCCTTCAGTTTGTTGGCAATTTCCTTGCGGTATTCTACTTTACGCCACTCCAGCTCTTTCTGTTTCTTGTCGTAGCCGGCTTGTGTCAGCATATGCTTTTCATTCTGATTCTCTTCCATGCCTTATCATTTCCTCCATACCGCATAACCGGTTTTCATAGGTCGATAAAACAGGCGTCCCGGCACATGCCGGGCATAAACGCCCATATTTCAGAAAGTTTACAGCAAAACAGCCGCTCTGTCAATCAAACGCCTGATTTTATTTCAGCAGTCTTCTTGTCATCTCGTTCATCTGCTCGAGTGTCTCGATCTGATTGGCCTCGGCTCTGAGTCTGCTCGCGCCGCGGATGCCCGCGGTATACCAGCCGAAATTCTTGCGCATCTCGCGGATCCCGATGTACTCGCCCTTCTCTTCCACCAGCATCTTCGCGTGCAGAAGCATCATATCGCAGCGCTCCCGCGCGGAAGGCTTTTCCGGCTGCCGGCCGCTTTTCAGGTACTCATTGATCTCGCGGAAAATCCACGGATTGCCGCGCGCCGCGCGGGCGATCAGAATGCCGTCGCACCCCGTCTCATCGAGCAGTTTCCTTGCGCTTAAGCCGTCCTTCACGTCTCCGTTCCCGAAGACCGGAATGCTCACACTCTCTTTCACTCTGCGGATAATCGAATAATCGGCCATGCCGGAATAATACTGTTCCCTTGTCCGGCCGTGTACCGCCACCGCCGCCGCCCCGGATTCCTGCGCCACGTGAGCGATTTCCGGTGCGTTGAGATTGTCCGGCGTAAACCCTGCGCGTATTTTGACGGTGACCGGAATTTTTACCGCCGCGGACATTTTCTCCACGATTTTCCCGGCGAGCACCGGATCTTTCATCAGGGCGGAGCCTTCGCCATTTTTCACGATTTTCGGAACCGGGCAGCCCATGTTTACATCGATAAAAGAAAATCCGCGCGCCTCCATCCGCTTTGCGATTTCAGCCATGATGTCCGGATCACTGCCGAAAAGCTGTACTCCCAACGGCTGTTCCTCCGGCTCATAGGCAAGAAGCGCATCCGTTCCGCGGTTTCCGTACAGAACGGCTTTGGCGCTCACCATTTCAGTGTAGAGAAAACCGCAGCCCTGCCTCCGGCAGAGCCGCCGGAAAACAGAGTCTGTCACACCGGCCATCGGCCCCAGTCCGATCGGATTTTCAATTGTCAGACTGCCGCCAAGCGTCACGGGCTTCACGAATCGATCTCCTCGTTCAGGAAGAAGACTCTGTAGTACAGCTCGAGCTCCTCCAGCAGTTCCCGCTTCTCATTCTGAATCTTTTTGACGTACAGACCGGCGCTGATTTCATCGAACATGATGTCGCCGTCGTCGGCTTCCGTGCGGATCAGAAGGTTTCCATCCGGATCATACTCCATGACAAGAATGCCGCCGCTCTCCGTGGTCGCGATCACACAGGTGGCTTTCAGCTCCTGCTTGACCTTCTTCGGGAGATTGTCAAAATTCGGGTTCAGATAAAATTTTTTTTCATAGGAGTTGGAGACACAAAGTACGACGTATTCTTTGCCGTCGATGATCTCGCTCCCCGCTTTTTCATCAAACATATCCGTAAATTCCTCTGACGGAAACTTCTCCCGACCTCACGGCGCGGGTCTGTCCGTCGTCTGTCCTGACCAGAAGCTCTCCCTCTTTGTTGATGCCGAGCGCCGTCCCGGTCAGTTTTTCCTCGCTCCCTTCAATCCGGACGAGACGCCCCCGGTTCACAAGCATCCGGTCATAGTCCTCCGTGATTTCCGAGAGATCGCCCTGCTTTTCGTATGAACGATAGAAGCGGCAGAAACTTTCGCCAAAATAGCGGATCAGTGTGTCGCGGTCAAACTTCTTTCCGGTCTCCAGGAGCAGCGAAGTTGCCTTGTCCTCAAGTCCCGGCGCGAATTCCGTCAGATTCACGTTGATTCCGACGCCGATGACGACATAATACGTGCCATCCGGTCTGCTGTGCATCTCCGTGAGAATGCCGCAGATCTTTTTTCCGCCGATCAGCACATCATTCGGCCATTTGATCTGACACTTCAGATTCTTGTCCGGGCACGTCTCGTCGAGCGCTCTCTGCACACTCCCGGAAATCGCCATCGCGGCGAGCAGCGTCATCTGCGACGCCTTTTTCGCCTCAAACGACGGGCGCAGCAGAAGCGACATCGCAATCGAAGTTCCCTTCGCCGCCACCCAGGAACGCCCCCGGCGGCCTTTTCCGGCGGTCTGCAGATCAGCCGTAAAAAGAGTGCCGGACGGCTCGCCCGCTTCCGCTGCCGCCGCCGCCCGGTCATTGGTCGAATCCGTCTCGTCGTAATGAACGATTCGTTTTATGATTGTCTCATTTGCCATGGTATGCCTCACTCCGCCTCAGAGCCATCCGCCGCTGCGGAAAAATCCGATGGACAGAAACGCCATCAGAACAAAGACAGCAGCCGCGACAAATGTCCAGATCGAAAACCTTCCGTTTTCGTCAATAATCGACCAGATGCCGGCGAGGATGTTCTCCACGGCCGCCAGAAGAAAAACAGCCGTGAACAGAATTCCATGGCTTCCGCGCGTCAGCACGATTCCGACGAACCCCGCGGCGATCAGCAGCATGAGAACGATCCGGACCGCCGTGAAAATCCGGGCGATCCGGCGATATTTTCTTGAATTGTAAAATGTGTATCTGTTCATTTAGCTGCGGTCCGGATCGACTCCAAGAGTGGCGGCCATGACCGCCTTAATGGTGTGCATGCGGTTCTCCGCCTCGTCGAAGACAACAGAGCGCGGATCCCTGAACGCTTCATCTGTGACTTCCATCTCGCCGATGCCGAATTTCTCGTACATCTCCTCGCCGATCTTTGTGTGACGGTCATGGAAAGCCGGCAGGCAGTGCATGAAAATGGCGTCATCTGCCGCCGCGTCGAGCATCGGTTTTGTCACCTGATACGGCTTGAGGTCTCTGATGCGCTCCGCCCAGATTTCATCCGGCTCGCCCATGGAAACCCACACGTCCGTGTAGAGAACATCTGCGTCTTTGACGCCCTCTTCCACGCTCTCGGTCAGTCTCACGCTTCCGCCGCTTTCCTTTGCCCAGGCTTCGCATTTCTTTACGAGCGCCTCGTCCGGGAAATACTTCTTCGGCGCGCAGGCCGTGAAATTGAGTCCCATCTTTGAGGCAGCGACCATCCAGGAATTGCCCATGTTGTAGCGCGCGTCGCCAAAATACGTCACATTGACGCCTTTCAGGCGCCCGAGCTTTTCCTCGATCGTCAGCATATCAGCGAGAAGCTGCGTCGGATGGAATTCATTGGTCAGCCCGTTCCAGACCGGAACCGTCGAATATTTCGCAAGTTCTTCGACAATTTCCTGGCCGAAACCGCGGTATTCAATGCCGTCGAACATCGTCGTCAGCACACACGCCGTGTCGGCGATCGATTCCTTTTTGCCGATCTGCGAACCGCCGGCGAGATACGTCGTCATCATGCCCATGTCATGAGCCGCGACTTCAAACGAACAGCGGGTTCTCGTACTTGTCTTCTCAAAAATCAGAGCCGCGTTTTTGCCGATGAGCGGCTGCCACAGCTTCCCCTCTTTCTTCAATTTTTTCAGTCTCGCGGACAAATCCAGAAGATATGCAATCTCTTCCTGTGTAAAATCCTGCAGTGTCAGAAAATCCCGGCCTTTAAGATTTGTCATAATACAAAAACCTCCTGTCGTCAGATATTATAGATAATAAGCGATTTTATCGGGAAAGTAAACGCTGTCTCGCAGCCTCGTAGGCAAGCACCGTCGCCGCCACCGCCGCGTTCAGGGACTCGACCGCACCCTTCATCGGAATCCGGATCTTTAATTCGGCCGCTTCAGCCGTCTCCTGCCTGAGCCCGTTCCCCTCATTCCCGATGACAAATGCGGTTGCTTTCCGGTAATCCGGCTCCGTGTAAGAGACGCTGCCCGGAAGCCATGCCGCGCAGGTCTGCACGCCTCGGTCTCTCAGTTCGTGAATTGTCCCGGCCACGTCATCCGTCTCCGCCACCGGAACCCGGTAAATGGCGCCCATCGTCGCGCGGACAGTCTTCGGGCTGTAAATGTCCGCCGTGTTCCGGCTCACAATGACGCCGGTTACGCCGGCCGCCTCAGCCATTCGCAGAATCGTACCCACGTTTCCGGGATCCTGGAGATCTTCCAGAATCAGAAAAAGTGCAGGTTCCGCGCCTTTTTCCGCCATGTCCAGAAGCCGGGACACGCGCAGGCGCTGTATACTCACAAGCGCCAGAATCCCCTGCGGCGTCTGTGTATCTGCCATTTTGCGGAACACTTCCGTCGTGACCTGCTGCAGAACATCAGATGGCAGACCGGCCTTCAAAAGTCTGGCGGCGGTATCGGAAGCCGCTTCGGTATAGTACACAGCCCTGATTCGGGAAATCGGCGCTTCCAGAACTTCCTTCCGCCCTTCAACAACAAAAAGGCCGTTTTCGCGGCGCGCCTTTGCCTGTCGGTTCAGTTTTTCCACGAGGCGGACCTGCCTGCCGCTGCCTGAGGATAGCATATCGGCTCCTCCCTGATTCTTAAAGCACATAAAAAGGAATCCAGTCGGAAAGCCGGATTCCTTAAAGTCTCATTTGACTCTCCGGAATTATTTGGAGAGAACTTTGCTGATTTCGTACATATACTCGTCGATCGTCTTGGTCATGGCCAGCGCCTCGTCGATATCGTAGTCGACGATCTTGCCGTCCTTGAAGCCGACAACCCGGTCCGTGACTCCCTGGAGAAGTCTGTCGACCGCAAAAGCGCCCATCATAGAAGCGCGCACTCTGTCCAGACAGGTCGGAGAGCCGCCGCGCTGCATGTAGCCCAGAATCGTGGCGCGGGTCTCGATACCGGTCGCCGCTTCGATTCTTCTGGCCATGCCGCTAGAGTGGCCGATGCCCTCGGCATTGATGATCAGGTGATGCTTCTTGCCGCGCTTTCTGCCTTCGATGATGTGATCAATCAGCACCTGCTCGTTGTTGTCATATTTCTCCGGGAGAAGAATGTCTTCCGCGCCGGAGGCAATGCCGCACCAGAGTGCGATATAACCGGCATTCCGGCCCATGACCTCGACGATCGAGCATCTCTCGTGAGACGTCGAAGTGTCGCGGATCTTGTCGACAGCCTGAAGTGCTGTGTTGACGGCCGTATCAAAACCGATGGTGTAATCCGTGCAGGCAATATCGAGATCGATCGTGCCCGGAAGCCCGATCGTATTGATTCCGTAATGCGAAAGTTTCTGTGCGCCGCGGAAAGATCCGTCGCCGCCGATGACGATCATGCCGTCGATGCCTTCCTTGTGGCAGACATCCGCAGCCTTTTTCTGGCCTTCTTCCGTCATGAACTCCATGCTGCGCGCCGTATAGAGAATTGTGCCGCCGCGCTGAATGATGTCCGATACGTCACTGCGCCCCATGTCGCGGACTTCATCGTTGATAAGGCCGTTGTAGCCCTGAAGAATTCCCTTGACTTTGAGGCCTCTGGCAATGCCGGTCCGCACAACGGCACGGATTGCCGCATTCATCCCCGGTGCGTCGCCGCCGCTAGTGAGTACTCCGATTGTTTTAATCGTTTTCGCCATAATCAGACCGCCTTCCAAAACTTCATTTCTTCTGCATCTTTTAGATTTTATTACAGTTCAACAATGCTTTCAAGTGCATGATAAATTTTTCACAGACAACTTACGTGTATTTTACGTTTTCTTCGCCGTATTTCGCCGAAAGGCTTGCGATGAGCTCCGGGGTGATGTCTGTTTTCGCGCTTGCCGGCCATTTGTCAGTGTGCTTTTCTTTCCGGCAGTACACGCAGATGCTGTCCCGGCTGCCCGGCGGAATCATTCCCGCTATTGTATCCTTTTCCCTGCGGTACGACGCTTCATCCGGCATCTGAATCCAGAGAATTTTCGGAACCTGCTCGAACGAAACTGCCCGCGAAAGCGTAAGCTTGGCCTCTCCGTCCGCGTTGAGCTGCACACTCCCCTCGACAAACAGCTTGTCCGACGAGTCGATAATCGAGCGATACCTCGCGTACTCTCTCGAGAACACGATCACTTCCGTCGTCCCGACAAGATCTTCTATCGTGAGGTAGCACATCTGCGTGTTTTTCTTCGTCAGTTTGACAGTGCGGCCGGTCACCATCCCGCCGATCACGACGCGCTGCCCATCGGAAAGGACCGGATCCTCTCCTTCCTTTGGCGCTTCAAAGTCCGATGTCCTGGCGGTAATATGTTTCTTCCACATATGCACATCTTCATCGAGCGGATGGCCGGATACATAGACGCCGAGTACTTCTTTCTCGTGCGCAAGAAGATCTGCCTTCGGGTACTCCGGTCCTTTGCTGTAATCCTCCTCGAATTCACTCCGGTCGACATTGTCCATGTCAAAAAGGCTCATCTGTCCGTCGACCGCGTCCTTTTCCTTGCGGGACGCGCTGTCAAAAAGCACCGCGCATCCGCGGATCATCTGCTCTCTCTTTCCTCCGAAACTATCAAACGCGCCTGCGAAAATCATATTTTCCAGAGTGCGCCGGTTGATCTGCTTCACCATGCGGTCGACAAAATTCGGCAGTGAACTGAAAGGACCGCGCAGCTGCCTCTCCTGTATCAGAGCATTGATCGTCGGGCGTCCCATGCCGCGGATCGCCGAAAAGCCAAAGCGGATAGCTCCGTCTTCCGGGACAAACCCGTACTGGGAGCGGTTCACGTCCGGTGCGAGCAGCCTGATATTCATCTGCCGGCAGGCGTAGATGTACCCTGCAACCTTGTCGGGATTGTCGACGACACTGGTCATCTGCGCCGCCCAGAACTCGACCGGATAGTGGGTCTTCAGCCAGGCGGTGCGGTACGCGATCACGGCATAGCAGGCCGCATGCGATTTGTTGAAGGCATAGTTGGCGAAGTCGATCATCTCGTCGAAAATCTGGCCGGCTATTGTCTCGCTTATGCCATTTGCCACGCATCCTCTGACGCCTTCATCCGGATTGCCATAGATGAAGTTATTGCGCTCTTTCTGCATCACGTCGGCTTTTTTCTTGGCCATGGCGCGGCGCACCAGGTCGGACCGGCCCCAGGAATACCCGGCCAGGTCGCGCACGATCTGCATGACCTGTTCCTGATAGACGATGCAGCCGTACGTCGGTTTTAAGATCGGCTCGAGCTGCGGCGTCAGATACCGGATGTTCTCCGGGTGATTCCGGCCCTCGATATACCTCGGAATGAAATCCATCGGGCCCGGGCGGTAGAGCGAAATGCCGGCGATCAGGTCCTCGATGCAGGAAGGTTTCAGCTCCCGCATGAACCCCTGCATGCCCTGATTCTCGAGCTGGAAAATGCCTTCGTCCCGTCCCGTCGAAATCAGCGCGTAGACGTCCGGATCGGTATAGCTGATGGCATTCATGGAAAATGCCGGCTCTTTTCTTTTGATGAAGCGCTCGGCGTCCTGAATGACAGTCAGGGTGCGCAGTCCAAGAAAATCCATCTTGAGGAGTCCGAGACGCTCCAGCGTCGTCATCTCGAACTGTGCGACCGTCTCGCCGTCCGCGCCGATCGCAAGCGGGACATACGTGTCAACCGGTTTGTCGCAGATCAGAATGCCGGCCGCGTGAATGGACGCGTGGCGCGGAAGCCCTTCGAGTCTGCGGCAGCGGTCGATCAGCGTGTGCACCTCCGGCTGTTCTTCATAGGCGCGCTTGAAATCCGGATTCTGATCGAGCGCCTTCTGAATCGTCATCTTCGGCAGGCCGGGAACCATTTTGGCGATGGCATCCACCCTGCTGTAAGGCATGTCCATAACGCGGCCCACGTCTTTGATTACGGCCCTGGCCGCAAGCGTCCCGAATGTGATGATCTGACTGACGTGGTCTTTACCGTATTTGTCAACCACGTAGTCGATGACTTCCTGCCTTCTCTCGTACTCGAAGTCCACGTCGATATCCGGCATGGAGACGCGCTCCGGATTGAGGAAGCGCTCAAAAATCAGGTTGTACTTCAGCGGATCGATGTCCGTGATGCCGAGACAGTACGCCACGATGCTGCCCGCCGCGCTGCCTCTGCCCGGCCCGACAGAGATGCCGTTGGTCCTGGCAAAGTTTATGTAATCCCAGACGATGAGAAAGTAATCGACATACCCCATCTTCTGAATAACCGAGATTTCGTACTCAAACCGGTCGCGGATGTCCTGACCGGCATTCGGATACCGCTTTGCGAGGCCCTTGAGACACAGGCTTCTCAGATATTCATAAGAGCTGGCATACTGGGGCGGATACTCATATCTCGGCACCTTCGTGTGCCCGAAATCAATTGTCACGTTGCAGCGTGCGGCTATTTTATCCGTGTTGTCCAGTGCTTCCGGCACGTAGGAAAACAGTTCCCGCATTTCCTCTTCGGATTTCAGATAATACTGACCGCCCTCATAGCGCAGACGGTCCGTGTCCGAGAGCTTCTTTCCCGTCTGAATACAGAGCAGAATATCATGAGCGTCCGCATCCTCGCGGTAAATGTAGTGAACATCATTCGTGGCCACGAGCCCGATCCCGGTCTCGCGCGACAGCCGCACCATCTGCTGGTTCACGCCTTTCTGCTCTGTCAGGCCGTGATCCTGCAGTTCCAGAAAGAAATTTCCTTTTCCGAAAATTTCCTCGTAGCGCAGCGCCGCCGCCTTTGCCCCTTCGTAATCCCTCACGGACAGATGCCTGCTGACTTCACCGGCCAGGCATGCCGAAGTGGCAATGATTCCCTCGTGATACTGCTTTAAAAGTTCCAGATCTACGCGCGGTTTGTAATAGTATCCTTCCGTAAAGCCGCGGGACACAATTTTGATCAGGTTTTCATAGCCCTGATTGTTCTCCGCCAGAAGAACAAGGTGAAAATACCTGGCCTCGTTGTCGCCGGGTTTTTTGTCAAACCGTGAGCCGGGAGCCACGTACACCTCGCAGCCCAGAATCGGTTTGATTCCCACTTTCCGACACGCCTCGTAAAACTCAATCACGCCGTACATGACGCCGTGGTCTGTGACGGCAAGAGACGTGAATCCCAGCTCTTTTGCGCGCTTTGCCAGCTCATCCGGCCGGCAGGCGCCGTCCAGCAGCGAATAGGCGGTATGTACATGAAGATGTGTAAATGCCATAGCAAAAATCTCCCAGAGCGAAAATTATTCTGTCTTTATGATACCAGAAAAAAAGAGCCGGGAAACGAATGTTCGCTTCCCGGCAGAAACTTCTTTTATGTAACTGGATTCGGGCTCAGTTCTCCGGCTTGTCCGTATCACTGTCACCCGAAGCTGTGTCCGACGAGTGATCAGAAGCTGAATCTGTACCGCCCTGATTTTCCTGTCCGTCTGTCTGAGGCTCCTGCGTTCCGGCCCCGCCGCTCGGTCCTTCAGAGGACTTCTTTTCAGCTGCGGCTGCCTCGGCTCTTTCCTTTGCCTCGATGGCGGCTTCCTTTGCCTGAGCGCGCTCGGTCTCGACAAGATGCAGAATATTCATGAATTCAGCACCCGTTATTGTTTCCTTCTCGTACAGATATTCGGCGATTTTGTCGAGAATGTCGCGGTTCGCGGAAAGAATCTGTTTGGCTTCATCATATGCCCGCTTCAGAACATCTTTGACTTCCGTATCGATTTCAGCGGCTGTCGCGTCCGAGCAGTTCATGACAGTCCGCCCGCTCAGATACTGATCTTCGACCGTCTCGAGCGCCATCAGCCCGAACTTCTCGCTCATGCCGTACTGCGTGATCATCGCTCTCGCTACCTTCGTGGCCTGCTCGATATCGTTGCTGGCCCCGGTGGTAACCGTATTGAATACAATTTCCTCGGCTGCGCGGCCGCCCATATACGTGACAATGCGCGTGAGCAGCTCATCCTTGCTGAGGAGATATCTCTCTTCTTCCGGCGTCTGCAGGACATAACCCAGTGCGCCCATGGTTCTCGGCACAATCGTGATCTTCTGAACCGGCTCGGAGTGTTTCTTCAGTGCCGCGATGAGAGCGTGGCCGACTTCATGGTACGCGACGGTCTTCTTCTCCTCGTCGTTCATGATGCGGTCTTTCTTTTCCTTGCCCGCGATGACGACTTCGACGGCGTCCATCAGGTCCTTCTGACTTACGGCCTGGCGGCCCGCCTCGACAGCCGCGATGGCCGCCTCATTGATGATGTTGGCGAGATCAGAGCCGACGGCGCCGCTTGTCGCGAGCGCAATCGCGTTGAGATCGACCGTGTCATCCATGCGGACATCCTTGGCGTGAACTTTGAGAATTGCCACACGTCCTTTCAGATCCGGCTTGTCCACGATGATTCTTCTGTCAAAACGGCCCGGGCGCAGAAGCGCCTTGTCCAGAATTTCCGGACGGTTCGTGGCTGCCAGGATAAAGAGTCCCTTTGAGGAGTCGAAACCATCCATCTCAGCGAGCAGCTGATTCAATGTCTGCTCTCTCTCGTCGTTGCCGCTGTAGCGGGAATCACGGGATTTGCCGATGGCATCGATCTCATCGATGAAGATGATGGCCGGAGCCATCTTCTGAGCTTCCTTGAACAGGTCGCGCACACGGGATGCGCCGACGCCGACGAACATTTCCACGAAATCAGATCCGGCGAGTGAGAAGAACGGAACCTTGGCTTCGCCGGCTACCGCCTTCGCGAGAAGTGTTTTACCGGTGCCCGGAGGTCCTACAAGAAGCGCGCCCTTCGGCAGCTTTGCGCCGATCTGCTGATATTTGCCGGGGTTGTGGAGGAAATCGACGATCTGCATCAGCGATTCCTTCGCCTCATCTTCGCCTGCCACATCCTTGAAGGTGACGCCGGTATCTTTCTGCACATAGACCTTGGCAGTGTTCTTGCCGACTCCCATGCCCATGATGTCGCCGCCCGACTTGGCCATCCGGCGGTAAATGAGAGCAAACACCACATAGATCAGGACCATCGGAAGAACCCAGATCACCAGGAATTCCAGGATGGAATTGCTCTGACTCGGGATGTATCCGACGATATTGACGCCTGCTTCCTTCAGGGTCGGAATCAGGTCGTCGTCATTGACTTCACCTGTATAATACGTGAGTTTCAGTCCCGACAGGCTGCTCTCTGTGTCACTCTTAAGTGTGTACGTAATGCGGTCGGAAGTAAATACTACCTCATCGACGAGTCCGGCTTCGACATCAGCCAGAAATTCGGTGTACGATTTCTCTTTATACGTCGCACTGCGGATCATACTGCTCATGCCGCTGATTGCCGCAAACATCAGAACGGCAGCTATAATGGCGACAATAATCGCATTGATCTTCGGTCCTTTCGGACCGCCGCCCTGGCCGCCTCCCTGGCCGCCTCCCTGACCGTGATGGTCATTGTTGTAATAATTATTATCCATCTGAAATTACTTCCCGGAAAAAAGCCGCAAAGGCATTTTTCCGTCCTTTCTTCGACTTAGATGTATTATAACCAAGGTAAAAATTGCGCGCAAGGTGCAGGCCGGCCTGTTCACGCAAGTTTAAGATTCTTTTCTTTTCTTACATTTTTCACGGAGATGTCAAATCGGACTCCTTCGACGATTAATCATAGACATCGACGCAAATCAGGGTATAATATGAAAGATAATTTTTTTGCTTTCTGTTCAGGAGGGAATTATGCCAGTCAAGTACATCTTCGTCACAGGGGGTGTCGTTTCCGGTCTCGGAAAAGGCATCACGGCCGCGTCTCTCGGAAGACTTCTGAAAGCCCGCGGGTATTCCGTCACAATGCAGAAATTTGATCCTTACATTAATATTGATCCGGGAACGATGAATCCGATTCAGCACGGCGAAGTCTTTGTGACAGATGACGGCTGCGAGACCGACCTGGATCTCGGACATTATGAGCGTTTTATCGACGAAAGTCTGACGCGCAATTCTAATGTCACCACCGGAAAGGTTTACTGGTCCGTCCTGCAGAAGGAACGCCGCGGTGATTACGGAGGACGCACGGTTCAGGTTATTCCGCACATCACCAACGAAATAAAGAGTCGTTTCTACCGGGATGATTCAGCCAAAGAGACAAAAATATGCATCATCGAGGTCGGCGGCACTGTCGGAGACATCGAATCACAGCCGTTCCTCGAGGCAATCCGGCAGTTTCAGCAGGAGGTCGGCCGCGAAAATGCGATGCTGCTTCAGGTCACGCTGATCCCCTATCTGCGGGCATCGGGCGAGATGAAGACGAAGCCGACGCAGAATGCCGTAAAAGATCTGCAGAGCATGGGAATTCAGCCGGATATGATCGTGTGCCGCACGGAATACCCGCTGCCTGACGAAATGCGCGCAAAGATCGCTCTCTTCTGTAATGTCCCGGAGTCCCATATCATTCAGAACCTGGACGTCGGCATTCTCTACGAGGCGCCTCTGGCTCTCGAAAAAGAGCACATCGCACAGGTGGCCTGCGAGTGCCTGCATCTTCCGTGCCCGGAACCGGATCTGACAGACTGGATCGACATGATCAACCGCTGGAAGAACCTAAGCGACACGGTCGAAGTGGCGCTCGTCGGCAAATACACACAGCTTCACGACGCTTACATCAGTGTTGTAGAGGCACTGAAGCACGGCGGCGTATTCAACGGCGTAAATGTGAAGATCCGCTGGATCGATTCTGAACTTGTAAATAAAGACAACGTGGCCGAAAAACTCGGCGGTGTTTCCGGCATCCTCGTCCCGGGCGGATTCGGCGACCGCGGCATCGAGGGCATGATCGACAGCATCGAATACGCGAGAGTCAACAAGATCCCGTTCCTCGGCCTGTGCCTCGGCATGCAGCTTTCTCTCGTCGAGTTCGCGAGAGACGTCATCGGATACAAAGACGCCAACAGCGTCGAGTTCAACGAAAACACCACGCATCCGATCATTCATCTGATGCCGGATCAGGAAGACATCGACAACATCGGCGGAACCCTGCGCCTGGGCGCCTATCCGTGCGTGCTCGATCCGGACTCGAAGGCCTTTGAACTGTACGGCAAGCAGCGCATCAGCGAGCGTCACCGCCACAGATACGAAGTCAACAACGATTACCGCGAAGTTCTGATCGAGAATGGCATGAGTCTCTCCGGCATCTCGCCGGACGGCCGCATCGTCGAAATGATCGAGCTGAAAGATCATCCTTTCTTCCTCGCGACACAGGCGCACCCGGAATTCAAGTCCCGTCCGAACCGCCCGCATCCGCTCTTCCGCGGATTCATCAGTGCCGCAAAGCAGTATCAGGAAAATAACAAGTGACAGTTGATTTCATGACAAATGCCCGTCTGCCGTTCCAAACCGGAAAGGCAGGCGGGCATTTTGCGTGTGTCTTAAATCAAATGTGCAGCAGTGTTTTCGCCACATTCAGATAAATTAACAGTGACGCGGCATCGACAATCGTCGTGATCAGCGGCGAAGCCATCAGGGCCGGGTCCAGCTTCAGTTTTGTGGCGATAATCGGGAGGACGCCGCCGATGGCCTTGGCCATCACAACCGTGAAAAGCATGGCAACCGCAACGGTGATGGCGACCATCTGCTGTCCGGGATACTGAATGGACAGGCGGACGAAGTTGAACGCGGCAAGAACCGTGCCGCAGATAATCGCGACGCGGAATTCTTTCCAAAGCACCCGCGGCAGATCCCGGACACGGATTTCGTGCAGCGCCAGTCCGCGGATCACCAGCGTCGACGCCTGAGAGCCCGCGTTGCCGCCCGTGTCCGTAAGCATCGGGATAAACGTGATCAGAACCGGCAGCGCGGTGAGTGCCGACTCAAAGGATTCCAGAATGCCGCCTGAAATCATATCGGAAATCATGAGCACGAGAAGCCACACGATGCGGTGCCCGGCCATTTTCCAGGCAGGCGTCTTCAGATAAGGTTCTTCGGAAGGCGTCGTGCCGGCAATTTTCTGGAAATCCTCGGTCGTCTCCTGCTGCAGAACGTCGATGGCGTCGTCGACCGTGATAATGCCGACAAGACGATTTTCCCCGTCGACAACCGGCAGCGAGTTGAGATCATAGCGCGCCAGCTGCTGAGCAGCGACTTCTCTGTCATCCGTCGTCTTCACCGAGATGATGTTTTTCTCCATCAGTTCGGAAACATAGGCGTCGCGCTTGCACAGAAGCATGTCGCGCACCGTGAGCACACCGTTCAGCTTGCGGTTGGCGTCTGTTACATAACAGGTGTACACGTCCTCCCTGTCATCTCCGTGTGCCCGGATCCAGCGCAGCGCCTCCGAAATCGACATCGTCGCTTTCAGGCTGACGTACTCCGTCGTCATGACCGCGCCGGCCGAACCCTCCGGATACTTAAGCAGCGCGTTGATGTCCGCCCGCGTGTCCGGCGTCGCTTTGGAGAGCACTCTGCGCACAAATCCGGCCGGCATCTCCTCGAGCATGTCAACGGCATCATCCGTGTACATTTCGTTCAGGACGTTCTTCACTTCCTGATCCGTAAAATTCGTGAGCAGCTGTTCCTGCTCGTCATGATCCATCTCGGCAAATGTGTCAGCCGCCTGATCCTTCGGCAGAATGCGGAACAGCACAAGCCGCGTCTCCTCCGGCACCTGCTCGAAAATGTCAGCCAGATCGACCGGCTGAATCTGCGTGAGCATCGCCCGAAGCGACGTCAGATCATGATTCCTGAGGAGTCTTTCGAGCTCCTCAATCATCTGTTCTTTTTCCATGGTTTTCTCCTTCATAGACGATACTCTCCGTCAGGAGAGCTGTTGCTACCGCTAGAAAGGAGGCAGTTATACCGGCATAAAGCCAGAACCTTAAGAGCACACAAAGAAAAAGGCAGCAGTGACAAGCTTCTTCTGTGTCTGCTCTTCCGGCCCTTCAGCAGGTCGGCCGCAACTGTCTCCGTCGCTCATCACTTCCACCTCCCATCATCAGAAAAATCAAAGGCACACGGGAAATATCTCGCATGCCTACAGTATGTTACCGTTCCCTATGGAAAATGTCAACGCAAAAACGCAAGAGAAATATAGTGCCCGTCGCGGGTCTCGGAAAACACAAGACTGTGCTCATCCTGCGTCTGCCTTTTCCTCAGGCCGCCGATTCCCTCGCCGCTCCTCTTCACTTCCGCTTCCGCACGCGTATAGAGCATCACCGTCTTCCGCATCCTCGCATCGCCGCTCAGCCCCTCAAGTTCTTTCATCTCCTCTTTCCGAAAGATTTTCTCCACAATCTTCGTGGTCTTCCGGTTCTGATCTTCCATGTCGATGCCGCAGCTCTCGCCCGAGACGGCGCAGACCACCGCCGTGCGTGAATGCGCGATGGAAAAATATACCTCTCCCTCGCCGTCCATCGGTTTTCCGTTATAGCCTCTCTGGATATCCGGGAACTTTTTTCCCTGAGCCCGGCGCCTCTCAATCCGATGCGCGAGTTCCTCCGGCGTCAGGAAGAATTTTCCGCCGCCGTTTTTCTTCTTTTCTTTGTCCAGGAACTGTTCCCGCAGGTCTTCATAGAGAAGCCGCCCGGCGATAGAAAGAACCCGGTCGGAAGGCCGTCTGATCTCATCCGCCCGTTTCTGCTCGGAAGACGGCAGAAGTCTTTCAAGGCGCGTGAGGATCCCGCTCATCGCCTCTTCATCCTGCGTTTCTCCCAGATCGACGCCGGCAGCCAGAAAATGCGGCATCTCGTCTTTTCTCTCGATCTCGTCCCGCGTGAGCACAGCCGCGATACGATTTCTGCCGTAGCGTCCGCTGTCTGAGAGAAGTCCCTGATAATGGCTGAAATTCACGTAAGAATGTTCAAACTGCCGCGACCAGAGGTGCTGCAGATCGACCCGGACAGCAAATGGCAGAGAACCTGTATCCAGGAAATATCCGGCGTACATTCTCTCGGTCACAAGATAGGTAAAAGCGGGAATTTTGCGACGGCATGTCTCGTCGTGTGTGTAAACGGATGGCAGCAGGTAGCGGTAGACGTCATATGCCGCAATCTGGCGCGCCTCGCGGTCAAGTTCCGGCACCTGAGTGTACATGCGTGAAAGCAGCCTGCCCCATTCGCCTTCCGGGGAATTGCTCAGATGCTTTTTCAGCTTCTCCTCGCGCGCAAGGACGAGATTCCAGTCCGCATTAATGATTTCCATGCCCTCGAAACGATCCAGCAAATGATTTTCCGTATTCTGATAATCCCGTTCCCCGACAGCGAGCGTCACGGGCTTCCGTGCCGTATTTTCATCTTTCTGAGATGCCGCGGGCCCGGACTGTGCACTCTCCTGCCCACTCCCGGAAAGACAGAACCTGAGTGCCTCGCAGATATCTGTTTTTTCGTCATTTATCCGATTCAATATAAGCTTCCGCAGCTTCTTCAGGCGAAAATATTCCCGGGGATCTATATCATTTTCCTCGGGAGAGCGGCCGTCATCGCCGCCGCTCATCAGCCGGAACGGAAGAGGCGATGAAAGCATAATCTCACAGGCCGTGATACAGGAAGGAGCAAGCCCCATCTCCACGCGGTTTCCGTACACTGTCTTAAAGCGCGGAAACTCGGCGCAGGTATCGCACAAACTGTCTTTGCCTTCAGCGATGATCAGATCACAGAGATTTTCATGGTTCAGAAACGGACAGCGCAGACCGCGATCGAGGCGGAATGTGCACCCGCCGTCCTCACCCGGCACGCAGACATCTTTCAGTTTACGGGAAATGGGCGTATTTTTCCGCTCAATAATACTGCGGTATCGGCCGTAGGCAGCCGGATCCACGTCGACATCCCAGCCGGCACAGCAGGTATCCGTGCACTCCCCTGCAATACAGGAAAATTTCGGATAGTATTCTGGAACTGTGATTTTCACAGCCGCTCCTTTCAACCGGAACAAAATAACGCGTACAATAATTGTATATGGTTCTGCCTATATTGTACCATCTTTTTACGATGAAAACCGCCCGTTCCGCAAAACTGTCAGTTTGGGCAAAAAATAAGGGGCCGCCGCACTTTTTGATTTCCCGCCCCGGGCTCAGGCTCGTATGAATAAGCCTGAATGCCCGAAAGAGAAAATTCATGTCGTGCGGCAGCTCCTGAAGTTCACTGCTGTTTCTTCTCGATTATTCAGCTGTGATGTACTTGTCGATGATCTCCTGAACGGTTCCGTCAGCCTTCAGTTCCTTGAGTGCGTTGTTGACCGCCTCGAGAAGTTCCGGATTGTCCTTGGAGACGCAGATGGAATAGTCCTCATCGGCAAATGCGGTATCCAGGATCTTGGTCCCCGGATTGGCCTTTACGTATTCCTTCGCCGGCTGTTCATCGATGACAACCGCGTCGACCTTCCCGGCAAGAAGCGCCTGAACCGCGACAATTCCGTTGTTGTAGGCGATGACGTGATCTTCGCCGTAACCGCCGTTCTCCGGTGTGTCGGAGCAGTAGATATAGCCGGTCGTGCCTTCCTGGCAGCCGATCTTGTCTGCGTTCGCCAGATCATCGGGCGTCTGGATGTCAGAATCCTCCGTCACGATGATGACCTGCTTGGAATTTGCGTAGCTGTCCGTGAAATCTACGCTCTGCTTGCGCTCTTCCGTGACACTCATGCCGGCCATTCCGACGTCGGACTTGCCGGAAGATACGGATGCGATGATCGATCCGAAATCCATGTTGTCAATCGTCACGGTAAGACCGAGCTTTTCAGCAATGGCATTTGCGAGGTCAATGTCGATGCCGGTGTAGCCTCCGTCATCGGTCGTGGACTCATACGGCGGGAATGTCGCGTTTGTGGCCACGTGCAGAACGCCATCCTCTGCTGTCGTGAAGCTGACAGATGTTGAACCGCTCGCTGTCGTTGTGGCGGACGCCGATGCTGATGTGGTGCCGGATGCGGCTGTCGTCGTATCGCTCGTGCTGCTGCCGCAGGCAACAAGTCCAAAACCCATGACAGCTGTGAGAGCTGCCGCTGCAATCTTTTTTATGTTCATATTCTCCTCCTTCTGGGATTCCCCTTTCTCCCTGAGCAAATCCAGAATATTTCCTGATATGGTAGCATCACACGCAGTGCATAGTCAAGAATAAAGCACATTTGTCATGCATATTTATGCAAACCTTCAAGTGCCGGGAAGTCTGTCCGGGTCATATTCCGGGACGTGTTCATGCACGAACGGGGTCCAGGACAGAACACGGCGGCGCATGCCGGCGATGTCGAGCACTCCTTTTGCAAAGCCTTTGCGCACGAGAGAAGCCGGTACAAAAGTATCGTACTTCTCGAAGACCGGGACTTCATTTTTGTACACGAGATCCGTGGCCGGAAAGTTCCTCTGAACCACTTCAATGACCGTGCGGAAGAACTCTTCCGGCGTCGCACTCATCGTGAACTGCATGTAGTAAGGTCTTGAGGCTTCAAATTTCTTGATGCCAAGCTGCGAGGCGCACTTGATTCTCAGCAGCCGCTCGAGAGCCAGAAACGCGTATGTGCCGAGCCACGGGAAAAGCGCCCACATATCGCCGCCGAGATTAATCAGCGGACAGCGCAGAAACCCCGCCTCTGCCGCGATGCGCCTCGCCTCCTGCAGTCTCAGTTTCGCGTGGTTCTGAAGATACGGATATATCTTGTCTTCTTCGAGCACCTGTTTCATTCTCTCGAGAATTCTTGTGTTGATATCGCCGGGGCACAGGCCGAAATACGCCGGAATATTGCCTTTGGTCTGCGTACAGTAAATCACGTGGCGCTTGACGTCCACGTCGTCGACGACCCAGACGTGTCCGGCAATCGCGATTTTTTCGCCCACCGGCGGTGCTGCCGCAGTCGTTCCGATTTCCTGTGACTCCGAGCGCACCGTAAATTCCTCGGTCTCCTGAAAAACCGCGTAGAACTTGTAACTGTTGGTGATCCTCTCGCCTTCGAGTCCCACAATCAGCCCGCCGTTCTCCGTCTGTTCGATCTGGTCGTCCTCAAGCAGACTCTTCAGAAGCACCCGGTAATCGTCCGTGCTCACCATGTCAAATGGCGCCAGACTCAGCACTTCTCTGGCCAGCTTTGCGGGGCTCATCTCTCCCTCAGACGCCAGTGTCGCCATAGTCTGATGGTACAAAAGGCTGTAGGGATACGGATTGAGTCTGGGAGGCTCAACCCAGCGCTCTTCCAGATACAGCTGAATCAGCGCACAGGCCTGAATGAGACTCCACGGCACGCACGCCGGCGCCATATCGCGCGGCTGCGGCTTCTGCTCGCGGATGACAATGCGCATCTCCGGCGGATCGCCGCGGCGGCCCGACCGGCCCATTCTCTGCAGAAAGGAAGAGACCGTAAACGGCGCGTCGATCTGAAAAACTCTTTCAAGCCGTCCGATATCGATGCCCAGTTCCAGCGTCGATGTCGTGACCGTGGCAAAGCTCGCGCTCTCATCCTTCATGATTTCTTCCGCTGACTGCCGGTAAGATGCCGAGAGATTGCCGTGATGAATCAGAAAGCGGTCGGGCTCGTGACGGGCCTCGCAGTACTGTCTGAGTGTTGTCGTCACGCCCTCGGCCTCTTCTCTGGAATTGCAGAAAATCAGGGATTTTTTGCCGCGCGTGTGTTCAAATATATAGGCAAGGCCTTCATCGGCTGCCGCCGGCGCTTTGTCCGTCTTTACGCTTGCCATCGAAGCCGGCTCAGGTGTCTTTTCATCGAGCGTGATTCCCTGAATCACCTCCGCGTCCTCCGCCGTCTCTGTATGCTTCTCGTCGCTGCCGCTTTCCTGGCCCTTTTTCCCTTTTCCCTTCTTGTCTTCATCCTGAAGAGAATCGGGAATCCAGAACTGATTTACGGACAGACGCATGGTCTGTCCTCTTGCGGATATGCGCGGAATCACACAGTCGCGGCCGGTTCCGGCCGACAAAAATTTCCCGGTCATCTCCGGGTCTCCGATCGTCGCCGAGAGCCCTATCCGGCGCGGATTTACCCCTGCCTGGCGCCCCAGCCTTTCCATCAGGCAGAGGCACTGCTCGCCTCTCGCGCCCCGCATCAGAGAATGCACTTCGTCGATGACGATAAAACGCAGGTCGCCGAAAAGTTTCGGGATATAGGCGTGCTTGTGGAGAAGCAGCGCTTCCAGCGACTCCGGCGTTATCTGCAGAATGCCGGAAGGATTTTTAAGCAGCTTCGCCTTGTGCGACTCCGAGACATCGCCGTGCCAGTGCCAGACCGGGATCCCGGCCTCCTGGCACAGATCGGTCAGGCGGCTGAATTGATCATTGATCAGCGCTTTGAGCGGCCCGATGTATATGACGCCCACAGAAGAAGAAGGATTTTCCGAAAGAAGCGTCAGAATCGGGAAAAACGCCGCTTCCGTCTTGCCGGAAGCTGTCGAAGCCAGCAGGAGAACATTGTCATCCGTGTCAAATATGGCGTCCGCAGCAGCAGCCTGCACAGCCCTGAGGCTGCGCCAGCCGGATCGGTAGATATAGTCCTGAATAAATGGTGCATACCGTTCAAAAGCGTTCATAGCGTAAACTCCGCAAAATCTCTGCCGTCGGAATTCCCGTCCGCACTGCCGCCGGAGTCTTCTTCGCCCTCCGGCTTTGCAAACGCAAAGTCCTCCGACCCCAGCAGTTCCTGTACACTGAGCTCCGGCTTCTGGTAAAGAATGTCAAGAATCTCGATAAAATCCCGGATGATCTCGCGCGGCGTGATATGCGAGTCAGCGCCGACGCGCTCGTACTCGACCTTGATGAAGTCGGCGAGATCCTCGTCGCGCATCCGGTTTTCATATCCGTACAGCTGACTGTGAATGTCTGCCAGCTTCCCCGCGAGAACCAGCATCTCCTCCGGCGTCAGAGGCTCCAGGTGAATCACCGGCGCCAGCAGATCTCTCGCTCCTTCTTTTGAGAAATGTCCTTCCGCCAGGCGGGACCTCAGCGCCTCGTAGCTGTAGATTCCTCTTCTCCTGTCTTCCAGGCACTGCGGCGTGCCGCTCATGATAATGCCCAGATACTGGGCTTTTCCCTGCAGACAATCGTTGTACATGGTCAGAATCTTTTCGTAATTGTACTGCCGCGAGATGGAATTTGGAATCTTGTAGAGGTTGACCAGTTCATCCAGCATGATGATCAGGCCCTTGTAGCCGGCTTCCTTCAGAAACCAGGCAAAAATTTTCAGATATTCGTACCAGTCATCATCCGTGATGATGATGGATACCCCCAGATCTTCCTTTGCTTCCCGCTTCGTGCCGTACTCACCGCGGAACCACTTCAGAACCCTGGCTTTCATGTCCTCATTCTGCGTGATATAGGCCTGGTAGTACAGCGAGAGAAGTCTTGCGAAATCAAAGCCGTGCACCAGGACATTGACCCGGCGCACTACATCCATGATCCGCTTGTCGACTTCAAGCGGAAACTGCGGGCTGTCCGGCGTCAGTCCTGTCTGCGCTGCCGTTTCAGCCTGAACCGAACTGATCCAGCGGTCGAGAATCAGCATCAGCGCGCCGCCCTCCGGCCGTGTCTTGGTGGACATATTTTTCAGCAGTTCTCTGTATGTAGCCAGTCCCTGCCCGTGCGTTCCCTGCAGCCGGCGCTCCGGCGAGAGATCCGCATCGACCACGACAAATCCGCGGTCCATGACATGCGAGCGGATTGTCTGCAGCAGAAAGCTTTTTCCGCTGCCATACCGTCCGACAATAAAACGGAATGACGCGCCGCCATCTTCAACAATATCCGTGTCATGCAGCAGAGCGGCGATCTCATTTTTCCGCCCCACCGTGATATAAGGCAGGCCGATTCTCGGCACGACACCGCCTTTCAGTGAATTTATCAAAGCCGAGGCGATACGCTTCGGCACTTTCGTCTTCTGATTCTCCATAACTGACTCCGGGTGACACAAAGAATGTGTGATGCGAACATATGCGTCCGAAATCCGGACGCACTCATAAAAAAAGCTCCGATCGGATCGGAGCTGCTTCATTGCGAATGGAGACGACGGGATTCGAACCCGCGACCTTTGCGTTGCGAACGCAACGCTCTCCCAACTGAGCTACGTCCCCGCGACTTTTTGAGTATACCGCAAAGCGGGCAGGACTGCAAGAAATTTTTCAACAGACAAACGGACCGATATCTGCGGACAACATAAAAATCTTATAAAATATTTCCTATATGGCAAAAGCCTATTGACAGACTGTATAATTCTGTTATACTGCAAGTAGTTTCAAATACTACTTATTGTGTCTTATGATATCACTTCGGCAGAGACAACCCGGTTCAGGAGGTGGTTGTTATGAATTCAAAAGAGTTGAAAAAATTTTTTAATGAGCATCTGGTTCCATCCAAGCTTTATGACCTCAAAAAGAATCATACAGGCCGCATCTGCATGGAGAAATCCGCTTCCGGATGGCTGGTATATTTCTCTGACAAGAAGCAGAAAGTCGGAACGCTTCACTATAAAGACGAAGCTTCTGCCTGCAGCGCTATGAAGAACGAAGTCCGCAAGCTGATGGAAGGCCTTTACGGCCTGACCTGGAGCGCCACAACAGCCTGAGTTTACTCAGGCGTTATACAGAAAAGAGAAATTCTCTCTTTTGCTGCGGAACCGTCATGAAAATCTGAACGGCATCGCCCCCGGATCTTGATTTCCGGGGGCTTTTTTCTGCTCAGAAGCGGCAACTGCATCTTACAGGAATCTTCGGAACCATCAATATTTTTGGCCCTTCGGGCACCTCTGTGGGTAAGAAATGCCGTTTTCCTTAGTAATCAAGCCACTTTCTGAGGTTCAGGTTTCCGATTGGGAAGTGGTATGCGGATATCGGAGCAGACCAGGTACACCATATC
>JBMNQX010000001.1:0-417593 GCA_050944355.1 Lachnospiraceae bacterium | reverse complement strand
TACATAATCCGATGAATGAATATTGAATTTATCAGACTCAACGGAGATCCTTATTAAGGGATCTTCGTTCTTTTGTTTAAAAAAATACACGTTTTTTCAATTGCTTAATTTCTGCCGATTCTTCTGACAAATGAGTCTTGTAGAAATCTTTGACAGGATTAAAATAATATTTAATTTGTCGAAGAATATAAAACTGTCTTTATTGACGGGAGCCTGATTCAGGGAGGGTTTGAGGATGAAAAAGCCTGTGATCGGAGTGATGCCTCTCATAGATGAGCAGAAATCAAGTATATGGATGCTCCCGGAATATCTGGATCTGATTCGGGAAGCAGGTGGAATTCCGCTTGTTCTGCCGATTACCCTCTCGGCAGAGGATTACAGAGAAATCCGCGGCGGGCTGAACGGATTCCTTTTTACCGGCGGTCAGGATGTCAATCCGGCGCTCTACGGGGAAGAAAAGAAAGATGGCTGCGGTGAGCTGTGCCCTGAAAGAGATAAACTGGAAGAAATGGTTTTTGAGGATGCCTGGGGAAGGGACATTCCGATACTTGGAATCTGCCGCGGGATTCAGTTTATCAATGTCATGCGGGGCGGGACTCTGTACCAGGATTTAAGTCTGGAGCATCCGTCCGGGTGCTGTCATAATATGAGCAGTCCGTATGACCGGCCCTGCCACAGGGTGAAGATACAAAAAAATTCGCCTCTTTTTGAACTGTGGAAGCGGGAGGAGAAGCCGGTGAACAGCATACATCACCAGGCGATCAGGGATATCGGCGCGGACTTGTCCTGTATGGCTGTTTCGGAAGACGGACTCACAGAGGCCGTTTATGCGCCGGACAAACGTTTTGTCTGGGCTGTGCAGTGGCACCCGGAATATAGTTTTCAGAAAGATGAAGATCAGCTTTCTCTGGCCCGGTATTTCATAGAGGCCTGTCAGTGAAAAAAACTGTGCCCTGAAAGGCGGAGATTTTAAATAATGGGGAAATGGTATGGGAGAAGATGTTGAAAAAAAAGGAAGCAGCCTGACAGTGCGCAGCATACTGCTCATCGCGGCGGCCTGTCTGGTCTTCGGCGTGCAGCAGGGAATTCACGATAACTACGGCATTATGATGAACGGGCTGCTCGGTACGACAGGTCAGACGTACAGGGCCATCAGCTTCTGCATCGGCATCGGCGCTCTGATCTACGGATTTGCACAGCCTTTCATGGGAATGCTCGCAATCAGAACGTCACAGACATTTGTCCTGATTTCCGGAATCGTGATGATGGCGGCCGGGCTCTGCCTGACTCCGCTCTGCCGCAGTTTTCTCACACTTCTTCTCTGCTTTGGCATTCTGCTTCCTTTTGGGACAGTCGGACTTGCCTTCGGCATTCTGATGAGCGCGATCACGCCGATTATCGGCGAGCGGCGGGCTGCAGCCGCGTCGGGGCTTGTACAGGCGGCGGCCGGAATCGGCGACGCGCTGATGTCGCCGGCGCTGGAATCACTGATCGGCAATTTCGGGATTCAGCCAGCTATGTCTGTCTTCGCCGTTCCGTTTCTGATTTTTATTCCGGTTGTCCTCTGGATCGGTTCGATGAATAAACGGTACGCAAAGCCGGAAGAAAAGACGGACGTCAAGAATGAATCGATGCTTCAGATGATACGGAATGCGCTCAGAGATCGTGATTACCGTCTTGTGACGCTTGCATTTGCCACGTGCGGCTTCAACATGTCGATCATCGAGAGCCATTTGTTCTCGCAGTATGTTTCGTGGGGAATACCAGAAAATACGGCTTCTTTTATCATGACGATCTATGGTATTTTCACGATGATCGGAGCGGGCGTGACAGGATTTCTCTGCACGAAGTTCAGAATGAGCCGCGTGCTCGGAACGACGTACGCCATCCGTGTCTTTGTCTCACTGGGCTTCCTTTTCCTGCCGAAGACACAGGCGCTCGCGGTCGTGTCCACGGCTCTGCTCGGCTGTTCCGGTGACGCAACGGTGCCGCCGACGACCAATATCATCACAAAGAAATTCGGGGCCGCGCGCATGGCCGTTCTGTACGGCTTTGCCCTGTGCGGCCATCAGGTCGGTGCCTTTTTCAGTTCTTATCTGGGCGGCGTCTTTGTCGATGCAGGACTCGGCTATGCGCCGCTCTGGGCCGTCAATATGTGTTTTGCCACATTCGCGGCCATCTGCAGCTATCGCGTCAGCGATTTGAAAATGACCTGAAATCAGTGTTTGAAAGACGGAAAACAAAGGGAGAATATTATGTTTCGCGAAATGAGAAGATTCAGACAGCAGCTGACGGAAGCGGAATGCCTTGACATACTTTCAGGATCCATGCGCGGGACGCTTGCGCTGGCCGGAGATGACGGATATCCATATACAGTTCCGATCGACTATTATTATGACAGAGAAAACGGGAATCTGTATTTTCACTGCGCTCCCGAAGGACACAAAATCGATTCCATCCGGCGCTCAGACAAGGCATCTTTTAATGTGCTGAGCGAAGGAGTCCGCGAACAAGGACAGTGGTGGCTCCAGTTTGACAGTGTCACGGTATTCGGGCGGATTCGAATTGTCGGGGACGCGGGTTTGAAAGAAAAAGAGCTGACCGCGATCGGTGGTAAATATTTCCCAAAGGAAAGATCCGTTGAGGAGGCTGTCAGGAACAGCATCGACCGTGTCTGCATTCTGGAACTGACGCCAGAGCACATAACCGGAAAACATGTGAATGAAAAATGAACTGACAGCCGCCGGACGCGGTCTGTGGAAAATGAACCCGGTCTGTGTTAAAATCTGAAAGTTAGTGCGGAAAAAAGAGGAAAAACACCGCACAGAGAGTAAACGTCAGACAGGTAGGTATGGAAAAGAAAATCATTCTCTGCTCCGGTTCTCCGAGACGTCAGGAGCTGTTGAAACTGTTGGTCCCTTCTTTTGAGATAAGAAAAAGCGATGCAGACGAGACGTTTCTCTGCGGGAATCCGGAAAAGTTTGCCGTGGAACTGGCAAAACGAAAGGCAAAAGCTGTCTGGGAAAAACTGGATGCCGGCGGCAGAGAAAAAGCGATTCTCATCAGTGCCGACACATCGGTCTGGCTGAACGACCGGGAATTTGGCAAGCCGTCCGACAAAAGCGAAGCGTTTGAGATGATCCGCAGTCTTTCCGGGCGCGCACATGCGGTGGTGACCGGTGTCTGTGTAATGAGCCATGACAGAGAAGTATGCTTCGCCGAGAAGACAATTGTACATGTACTTCCGATGAGCACTGAAGAGATCGAAGCGTACGTCAGCACGCCTGAGCCGTATGACAAGGCCGGCGGATATGGAATTCAGGGCGCTTTCAGCCGCTATATATCGGGAATTGAAGGCGATTATTTCAACGTAGTCGGCCTCCCGGTCAGTCATCTGTGGCAGGCTCTGAAGCAGTTTGGAATTTCGTAAATGAAAGTAACAATTCTTTGCGTCGGGAAAATAAAAGAAAAATTTTTCCGGGAAGCCTGTGCAGAGTACGCGAAACGGCTGTCCCGGTTCTGTACGTTTGATATAACAGAGGTGGCGGATGAAAACACGCCGCAGAACGCATCGTCCGTTGAGGAGAAAGCGATAAAAAACCGGGAAGGAAAGCGGCTTTTGGCTCACGTCCGGCCGGACGATTACATTGTGGCCCTGGCGATCGGGGGAAAGAGCTGGGATTCGGTGCGCTACAGTGAACATTTGTCGGATCTGATGCTGCACGGGAAGAGCGCCGTGACATTTGTCATCGGAGGCTCGCTCGGATTGTCAGAAGAGGTGCTGAACCGCGCGGATGAGAAGCTTTCGTTTTCGGCGTTTACGTTTCCGCATCAGCTCATGCGCGTGATTCTTGCGGAGCAGATTTACCGCTGGTTTAAGATAATGAACCACGAGCCGTACCACAAATGATCAGGAGAAACTATGAGAAATGACAAGCCTGAAAAGAGGCATTGGGGATTTTTGGCGATCCCGATTGCTATCGTCGTGCTGATTGTATATATTCTTTTCTTCAATGGAAATCCGGTGTACTTTACGTTCGGGCTGCTGCCGGACAGTCTGCTCAGGGCGCAGGGACAGACGGTTTCGATGGCGGCCGGGAATGTGCTGCTCTCGGAGATCCATCAGCAGTACAGTGATATATTCGGCGATGAGATCTGGAATGAAAGCACACCTGACGGCGTTTCGATGGAGGATTATGCCAGGGATCAGGTTGAGCAGACGCTCAGTCGGGTCGCGCTTATGAATGCGCAGGCCAAAAAAGAGGGAATCGTGCTCTCGGATGCGGAGGAATCGGCCGCGTCGCTCGCTGCCGCCCGCTACATTTCTCTGACATCGTCTGAAAACCGGTCGGCACTCGGGCTGACGGAAGAAAATATGACGCAGATGTTCCGGCAGTTTGCCATCGCTGAAAAGTACTACAACACGGTGACGTCGGACGCCAGCGCGAGTATAGAAATAAGCGAGGACGAGGCGAGGGTTATCAATATTCAGTACATTGCGGCGGATACCGAGGAAGAGGCAACCGCTCTGAAAGAAAAGATCGACTCCGGCCAGACATTTATCTCGGCCTGCAAGGACGAAGAAGGACTAGAACCGGAGGAAACAGAACTTGTGCGGGGGATCACGGATTCGGCGTTCGAGGAAGCGGCATTTGCGCTGACTACGGGTGAAAATTCGGATATCATCGAGTCGCAGGGGCGCTATTACATTATTCACTGCCTGAGCGACAACGAGGAGAGCCGGACGGAGGCCAATCTCAAAAGGATGAAAAATGAAGCGGTTCTGGACGCTTTTGATGAGATCCTTTCGCCGGCGATGAAGACGACGTATGTGGAAGTGAACACGCTGTTCTGGAACCGCGTCGACATACAGTCGCTGCCGGATCCGTCTGTGACTTTTACCGATATTTATAACGAATATTTTGACGAGATTTGAAAAGGATTTTGAATGGCTGAGCAGTATAACGCAAACAGTATTGAGGTTCTTCAGGGTCTGGAGGCTGTCAGGATGCGCCCCGGCATGTATATTGGAAGTGTCGGGACCAAGGGACTGGATCATCTGATTTATGAAATCATGGACAACTCGGTCGATGAACATCTGGCCGGGTACTGCACGGAGATCGACATCACGCTGAATCCGGACGGTTCGGCGACAGTTTCCGATAACGGCCGGGGAATTCCGGTCGGCATTCAGAAACAGACAGGAAAGCCGGCAGTCGAGGTCGTATTCACGGTGCTCCACGCCGGCGGCAAATTCGGCGGAAACGGATATAAGATTGCCGGCGGTCTGCACGGCGTCGGCGCCTCTGTCGTCAATGCCCTCTCAAAATGGCTCGAAGTGACAGTCAAAGTCGACGGCGAGGTGTGGCATCAGCGGTATGAAAAGGGAATTGCCGTGATGCCGCTCACAAAGACCGGAACCTGCCGGAAAAAAGACAGCGGAACAACTGTAAGCTTTCTGCCGGACGACGAGATTTTTGAAAAGACCTGGTTTAAGAGCGAGGCTCTGCAGAGCCGCTTCCACGAGTGTGCGTATCTGAATCCGGGCCTGACAATTCACTATAACGACAACCGCAAGCCGGATGCGCCTGAGAGTTACATTTACCATGAAGAAGAAGGCCTTAAAGCTTTTATCCGCGATCTGAACAAAGGAAAGGAAGCGGTCACGGACATCATCTCGTATCATCGGAAGAGCGAGGGAATCGATGTCGAGGTCGCGTTTCAGTATGTCAATGAATTTGAGGAGAATATTCTCGGATTCTGCAACAACATTTACACACAGGAAGGCGGCACGCACGTCACGGGCTTCAAGGCGAGATTCACACAGGTGATCAATCAGTACGCGAGAGAGCTCGGAAGCCTGAAAGAAAAAGACAGCAACTTTACCGGCTCGGACGTCCGGAACGGAATGACGGCGATCATCGCGATCAAACACCCGAACCCGCGTTTCGAGGGGCAGACAAAGACAAAGCTCGACAATCCGGACGCGGGCACGGCTGTCGGCAATGTTACAGGCGAAGAACTGCAGCTGTATTTTGACCGAAACCTCGAGGCTCTCAAGGCTGTCATCGGCTGCGCTCAGAAATCGGCGAAGATCCGCCATGCTGAGGAAAAGGCGAAGACCAATCTTCTGGTCAAACCGAAGTTCTCGATTGACAGCAACGGGAAACTCGCAAACTGCGAATCGCACAATGCCCAGGAATGTGAAGTTTTCATCGTAGAGGGTGATTCCGCCGGAGGCTCCGCCAAGACGGCCCGCGACAGACGGACGCAGGCGATTCTGCCAATCCGCGGAAAAATTCTGAATGTCGAGAAGGCTTCCATCGACAAAGTGCTCGCCAACGCCGAGATACAGACGATGATCGATTCATTCGGCTGCGGCTTCATGGAAGGGTACGGCAATGACTTTGACATCAGCAAACTGCGCTACAACAAAATCATTATCATGACGGATGCCGATGTAGACGGTGCGCACATAGACACGCTTCTGCTGACATTTTTCTACCGGTTTATGCCGGAGCTGATTCAGGAAGGACATGTCTATCTGGCCACGCCGCCGCTCTACAAAGTTGTTCCGAAGCGCGGAAAGGGCGAGTATCTGTATGACGACCGGGCCCTTGAAAAATACAGAAAGACTCACAAGGAAGGCTCATTTACTCTGCAGCGCTACAAGGGACTCGGCGAGATGGACCCGCAGCAGCTGTGGGAGACGACGCTGGATCCGGAGACCCGGATTTTAAAGCGCGTCGAGATTGAGGACGCCCAGATGGCGGCTCATGTGACGGAAATGCTCATGGGCACGGATGTAGGCGTGCGCCGCGATTTCATTCAGAAGCACGCTTCGGAAGCAGAACTGGACGTATAAACAGAGAGGATCAACATGGCAGAACAGATTGTTTCAACCGAATATTCCGATGTTATGCAGAAATCATACATCGATTATTCGATGAGCGTTATCACATCCCGGGCTGTTCCGGACGTGCGCGACGGGCTCAAACCCGTTCAGCGCCGTGTGCTGTACGCAATGCAGCAGCTCGGTCTTTCCTACGACAAGCCGCACCGCAAGTCGGCCAGAATTGTCGGCGATGCGATGGGTAAATATCATCCGCACGGCGATTCCTCGATTTACGAGACGCTGGTTGTCATGGCGCAGGGATTCAAAAAGGCCATGCCTCTTGTCGACGGACACGGAAACTTCGGGTCGATCGAAGGCGACGGCGCTGCTGCCATGCGATACACAGAGGCGCGTCTGACGAAATTCGCGCAGGACGTATATCTTTCCGATCTGGATAAAAATGTCGTTGACTTCGTTCCGAACTTTGACGAGACGGAACGCGAACCGGAAGTCCTTCCTGTTCGGGTCCCGAACATCCTCGTAAATGGCGCCGACGGCATCGCGGTCGGGATGGTCACGAACGTTCCGACTCACAACCTCGCGGAAGTCTGCGACGCCGAGTGCGCATACCTCGACGGGATGATGAAGGGCAAAGAGCTTACGACAAAAGAGCTGCTGCACTACTGCAAGGGACCGGATTTCCCGACCGGCGGCATCGTGATCAACCGCTCAGAGCTCGAGGAAATCTATCGCACCGGCACGGGAAAGATCAAGATCCGCGGCAAAGTACAGTTCGAGAAAGCCAAAAAGAGAGGCGAACATGACCGTCTGGTGATCACGGAAATTCCGTACACTATGATCGGAAGCGGTATCGGAAAATTCATTCACGATGTCGTCGATCTTATCGAGAGCCGTCAGGCGTCAGACGTGCTGGACATAACGAACGCCTCCTCAAAAGAAGGAATCCGTATTGTACTGGAACTCAAGAAAAATGCGGATGTTGACTACCTTGAAAACCTGTTGTACAAGAAAACAAAGCTCGAGGACACATTCGGAGTGAATACACTCGCGATTGTAGACGGCCGGCCGCAGACACTGGGACTCGGCGAAATCCTGAAGTGCCATCTGAATTTCCGCTTTGAGCTGGCGAAGAGAAAGTACGAAACCCTTCTCAAAAAAGAAGAAGAAGTAAAAGAAGTCCGCGAAGGACTCATCAGGGCTGTCGACTGTATCGATCTGATCATCGAGGTGCTCAGGGGAAGCAAAAATATCACGATGGCCAAAGAATGCCTCATGCACGGCAAGACGGAAGGCATCCGCTTTAAGAGCGCCGCTTCCAGAAAAGCAGCTGGCTCGTTTTCCTTTACAGAACGTCAGGCGTCGGCTATTCTGGAAATGCGCATGTATCGCCTGATCGGTCTTGAGATTGATCAGCTGAAAAAAGAATATCAGGATTCTCTTGACAAGATAGCAAAATATGAGAGAATTTTAAATTCAAAGACGGAAATGGCGAAAGTAATCCGGGAAGATCTTCAGAAGATCAAGAAGACATACGGCTGTGCGCGCCGGACTGTCATCGAAGACGGAAAACAGGCGGTTCTGGAAGAAAAGAAAATGGAAGAGCAGGAAGTCTGCTTCCTGATGGATCGTTTCGGATACGCCAAGACGATTGACATGGCGGCGTATGAGAGAAATATCGACGCCATTCAGAGCAAATACCGCTATTGTCTGACGATCTTGAATACGGACCGGATCGGAGTGTTCACGGACACCGGCAAGTATCATCAGATCAAGGTCAGCGATATTCCGTTCGGCAGGTTCAAGGACAAGGGCACGCCGCTGGACAATCTCGGAAACTATGACAGTTCCGGTGAGGAAATTCTGCTTCTGGAACCCAGGAGCATTCTTCTCAGACAGAGCCTTCTCTTTGTGACAGAAAAGGGAATGCTGAAACTGGTGAAGGGCAGTGAATTTGACACCCAGATGAGAACTGTCGTCTCGACAAAGCTGACGGATGGCGACAGGATCATACAGGTACTGCCGACAGACGCCGAAAGTGTATCGTCGTCGCACTTCAATGAAGACGGAACGATAAGCGAAGAGCTGTCCGTAGAGAGTGCGGAAAACGTTATCCTGCAGACAGAAGAGAATTATATGATCCGTTTCCGCCTGTCAGAAGTCGCATTTCAGAAAAAGAACGCCATCGGCGTTCACGGCATCAGACTTGGAGCGGAGGACAAAGTCTGCGATGTCTATCTGATCAGCGGACATGACGAGACAATCGTACGCGTCGGGAGCCGGGATGTTCATCTTGAGCGTCTCAAGATCTCGCACAGAGGGGGAAAAGGGGTCAGACAGAAATAACGCAGGCAGGGGGCTGTATGAAAATGGATACCGAAGAGCATGAGGCAAAAACGCGGAGGTGAAACAGATGGCCCGTGACATGAAACAACGAATTGCAGAAGCCGCCAAGAAGCTGATGATGTCGAAAAAAAAGAAAAAGCTGACAGTCAGCGACATTGTGGCGGAATGCCACATTACCAGGCAGACATTCTATTACCATTTTCATGATATTCCTTCTCTGCTGAAATGGGAGCTCGAGCAGGAGACAAGCAAAGTACTGCAGGAATTTCTTACGGCAGACGACATGGAAAAGAAATTCCTTGAGTGGATGCGCGAGGCGACGACGCTTGTCCCGATTATTCAGAAAGGGCTCTCGAGCAGCTACGGCCAGGAACTGGAACAGATTGTCACGCAGTATGTCTATGGATTCTATCATTCCATCATCGACAAGAAGCACCTGTATGTCAGTGAGACGCCGGAAGAGCAGGACCTGATTATCCGGTACAACACGCAGGCTATTATCGGCATCATACGAACATGGACGCCGAAAGATGACGAGAACATTGAATCGATCTGCAGTGTCATGTTCAGACTTATGTCCGGGCAGATCTCTCCCACGGAATGACAAATAAACGTAAAAAGCCGGAATCTCGCTGATTCCGGCCTTTTTCATACAGTTTTTAATATTATGTAAATTGCAATTATCTGTCATTAAGGCTAATGTGTAAGACAAACAGATATACAAGGAGTGGCAGATGAAAGAAGTAAAATCACCGAAAAAACCTCTGATCTATTACTATTTGATTGTTTTTCTGATTCTCATTCTGTTCAATCTGATTGTCACGCCGCTTGTCTCGCAGTCACAGATCGAAGAGACGGACTACGGCACGTTCATGACAATGACCAACAATCAGGACATCGGACTGGTTGAGATTGACGATGACGAGATCATTTTCACCAACAAAGACCAGACAAAGATCTACAAGACGGGCGCGATGGATGACCCGAATCTGACGGAAAGACTGTATAACTCCGGTGCGACGTTCACAAAGAATATCGACCAGAAGATGTCGCCGCTGCTGTCATTTTTCCTGACATTCATTCTGCCGATTCTCATATTCGTCGCTCTCGGTCAGTACCTGAGCAAACGACTTGTCGATCAGATGGGCGGCAAGAACTCAATGGCCTTCGGCGTTGGCAAGAGCAATGCCCGCGTGTATGTCCCGTCTTCATCCGGCATCAAATTTGACGATGTGGCGGGCGAAGATGAGGCCAAGGAAAATCTCGCCGAAATCGTAAACTATCTGCATGATCCGAAGAAATACACGGATATTGGCGCGACGCTGCCGAAGGGCGTGCTGCTCGTGGGCCCTCCGGGCACCGGTAAGACGATGCTTGCCAAGGCAGTCGCCGGCGAGGCCGGAGTTCCGTTTTTCTCAATCGCCGGTTCTGAATTCGTAGAGATGTTCGTCGGCGCAGGCGCGGCCAAAGTCCGCGATCTGTTCAAACAGGCGAAGGAAAAAGCACCCTGTATCGTATTTATCGATGAGATCGATGCGATCGGAGGCAAGAGAAGCGGTCAGGTCGGCGGCAATGATGAGCGCGAGCAGACCCTGAATCAGCTGCTCACCGAGATGGACGGCTTTGAAGGCAATACTGGCGTCATCATCCTGGCGGCGACCAACCGCCCTGAGTCACTCGATCCGGCGCTCACAAGACCGGGCCGTTTCGACCGCCGCGTGCCGGTTGAGCTCCCGGATCTCAAAGGGCGCGAGGCGATCCTTAAGGTGCACGCAAGAAAAATCAAGTGCGCTGACGACGTGGATTTCCACACGATTGCCCGCATGGCAGCCGGTGCATCCGGCGCCGAACTCGCCAATATCGTCAACGAGGCGGCTCTGCGCGCTGTGCGTGACAACCGCACGCTCGTGACTGAGGCCGATCTGGAAGAGAGCATCGAGGTCGTCATCGCCGGATACCAAAAGAAGGGGACCGTCCTTTCGGATCAGGAGAAAAAAGTGGTCGCGTACCATGAGATCGGACACGCACTTGTCGCGGCTCTGCAGTCTCATTCCGCACCTGTGCAGAAGATCACGATCATTCCGAGAACGTCCGGAGCGCTCGGATATACGATGCAGGTCGAACAGCAGGATAAGTATCTTCTGTCCAAAGAAGAGCTGATGAACAAGATCACAACGCTGACAGGCGGCCGGGCCGCGGAAGAGGTTGTATTCGGTCTCGTCACGACCGGCGCCTCAAATGATATTGAACAGGCAACGAAAGTTGCCCGCGCGATGATAACGCAGTACGGCATGAGTGATGAATTTGACATGGTTGCCATGGCAAATGTGCAGAATCAGTATCTCGGCGGCGATACAACGCTGTCTTGCTCGCCGGAAACGCAGACCATGATCGACCGCAAGGTCGTGGATGTCGTGAAAGAGCAGCACGAAAAAGCGAAAGAGCTTCTTAAAGCGAACCGTCCGCTGCTCGATAAGCTGGCAGAGTATCTCTATGAGAAAGAGACGATCACCGGCGATGAGTTTATGAAGATTGTACATGAGAAGGAAGGTGAGAAACCGTGAAGAATCGGTCCGGATTTGGCTGGATTGAACTGATCACGGGCATTCTGATGATAATTCTCGGCGTCGTGAGCTGCGCCGAACCGATGGAATTTCTGTCGGGTGCTGTTTATCTGTACGGTATCGTCGCCATCGTCACCGGAATCGCCGATATTATATTCGCCATCAGATCAAGCAGTACCGTTGCTGCCGCGCCTGTTGTCTCACTTATCACCGGTACGATCAGTCTGATGGCCGGAACTATGCTTGTAATCTCGCCTGGAATGCGGCAGGGAATTATCGCGTTCGTGTTTCCGATGTGGTTCGTCGCGCACTGCGTGTCGGGACTTGCTCACGCGGGACAGATCCGTGCTGTCTCGGGTAAAGCCGCCTGGCTCTCTACGATAATCCTCAACGTTGTCGGCCTTATCCTGTCTTTCCTGATTATGCTCAGCCCGAAATATGCACTCATGTCGGCCAACAGCCTCATCGGGCTGTTCCTGATCATCCTGGGTCTTCAGAGCTTCATTATCGGGGCGAGTGTCCTCGGTGACAAAAAGCACTGAGCTGAACCGGATCCCTTCGGACTTTGCACGGGATCCTAAACGAATATGAAAGCCGCCTGTAAGCATTTTTGCTTACGGGCGGCTTTATTAAGTTTTGCATTTGTTCCCTGTTTCATCACGTCATCGCAGGCGTATTTTTCAGGTATTCTTCTTCAGCCGCGATTTCCTGTTCCATGGCCGCGGGCCCCGGGGCCCCGATTGTCAGACGTTTGTCGACGCAGGTCTTGAGTGAAATCGCTTCGTATACGTCGTCCTCAAATGCTGGACATGCTTTCTTGAACTCTTCAAGCGGAAGATCGTCGAGCGCGCAGTTCTTTTCAATGCAGGTCAGAACAAGGCTGCCGATGATTCCGTGAGCATCGCGGAACGGTATACCTTTGCGGACAAGATAGTCGGCGGCGTCCGTCGCGTTTGTGAAGCCTCTCTTTGCGGATTCCTCCATGCGGCCGTACTTGAACTTCATCGTGCGGATCATGTCCGTGAAAAGACGAATGCATGCATTTGTCGTGTCCATGGCGTCAAATGACGTTTCTTTGTCTTCCTGAAGGTCTTTGTCATAGGCGAGAGGAATTCCCTTCATGACCGTGAGAAGACTCATGAGCGCACCGTAGACACGCCCTGTCTTGCCGCGGACAAGCTCCGCGATATCCGGATTCTTTTTCTGCGGCATGATGCTCGAGCCTGTCGAATAGGCGTCGTCGAGCTCAATAAACTGGTATTCGTTGGAATTCCAGATGCAGATTTCCTCAGAAAAGCGGGAAAGGTGCATCATAATGAGTGCGAGCGCGTCAAGATATTCGATCAGGTAGTCGCGGTCAGACACGGAATCCATGCTGTTGAGCGTCGGCCCGGCAAAGCCCAGCGCTTTGGCTGTGAACTCGCGGTCGAGCGGGTACGTCGTACCGGCGAGCGCCCCGGCGCCGAGCGGGCAGTAGTTCATTCTCTTGAGTATATCGCCAAGACGGTCTCTGTCGCGCCGGAACATCTCGAAATACGCTCCGAAATGATGCGCGACGGTGACAGGCTGAGCCTTCTGAAGGTGTGTGAATCCCGGCATGAACGAATTGACGTTTTTCTTCATGATGTCAAGAATGACTGACTCGAGTTCAAAGAGTTCCTGATCGGTCTTCTTGATCTCATCGCGCGTGTAAAGACGCATGTCGAGCGCTACCTGATCATTCCGGGAGCGGCCGGTGTGAAGTTTTTTACCGGTGTCTCCGATGCGCTCAATCAGATTGGCCTCGACAAATGTGTGAATATCCTCATACGTCGTATCAATCGAGAGTTTGCCGGATTCAATGTCTGAGAGAATTCCTTTCAGACCTTCTACAATTTTTTTGCTTTCGTCTTCCGATATGATTCCGGTTTTGCCGAGCATAGTCGCGTGCGCGATGCTTCCTTCGATGTCCTGGCGGTAAAACCGGCGGTCAAATGTGATGGAAGCGTTGAATTCATTGACCAGTGCGTTGGTTTCTTTTGTAAAACGTCCACCCCAGAGTTTCATTCTTTGATTTCATCCTTTCGTTTGTTATCTGTGTCAACTACCAGATCGCTGTCAAGGAAAAACCGCTCGACAGGCTCCGGCAGGCGCCGTATCTGTCCTTTTGAAATCCGCCGCTTTATGCAGAACAGGGCGATAACGAGGAAAATACTTATCAGCGAAACAAGTATGCCCGCCGTCAGGTATTTCGGCCAGTAGGTCAGTTCAATCGTATGCGTTCCGGCGGAGAGTTCGGTGGAAAGAAAAGCGTCCTCCCAGGCGTCGACTTCTACTTCTTTTCCGTCGACTTTGATCGTCCAGCCCCCGTCGTACGGAATTGTGAGAAGGAACGTGCCGGACTGACTGACGGTAATTGTACCACTGATTGAAGTCGACGTATGGCTTGTGACGGAAAGGGAATTCTGTTTCAGCGTGCTGACCGTCTGCTCGAGTTTGTCGACATCCATCAGCCACGCGGTCAGTTTCATCGTCTGAGAGGCGGATATCGTCACGGTCGTGCCGGCCCCGACATAACCGGCATCAACGATCTTGTTGCCGTCTTTCAGGTCGCTCACTGTCGTCGAGTCTCCGGTATCCGGATACGTGAGTGTAACAGAACTTACTTTGTCCGACCCGACGACGAAATACAGGTAACCGGATTTCTGCACAGTGACGGTGACTTCGGATTCCGAAGCATAATTTCCAAGACTTTCAAACAGACCGTCTACACCGGCGGCCAGACTTGCGAAACTGTTCTGCGTCTCAATCGCGTTTGCGCCGGAAGAAGTGTCCCAGTCGTCCTCAAGTGTCGAAGGAACCATATAACCGACCGGGAGAACCTGTGTGTTCTGGTACAGATAGTAGTCGTCCTCTTCAGTCACCAGTTTCAGAAGCGGCGAATTTGTCACTTCTTCGGAACTGATCATATATTTCACATCGAACAGAGCATTTGTCAGTGCGGTTGAGCCGGAATAGTTGTATTCATTCATCGAAGACTCAAGACCGAGCGCCTGAAAGAGTTTTGTGACGCCGTCGCTCGAAGTGGAAGCGAAGACGGATATCGACGGATAGTGCGACCAGGCGCCGTCATTTTTCGTCCGGGCGCCGTGAATTTTTTCCATGCGCCAGAAAGACGAATCCATATCTTTGGCCGTGTTTACAAGTGATGTCAGTGTGTTGTTGTCTGACAGATAGTTCTGGCGATCCGTCTTGGAAAGTCCCGTCAGATCCATGTTGATGGAAGCTTCGGATATGGCGGTGACGAAGACGAGCAGCAGACAGATGTAGCTGGTTGTTTTCGCTTTTCTCACGACTGTCGTGAGGATCACATACAAGATGATGAAAATCAGCGACAGATATATGACGCGGAAATCATACTGATACGTGTTGCTGTACGAGGATGTGTCCCTTGCATAGATCTGCTCGAACCAGAATATCAGTCCGCAGGCGATTCCGGCCGCGGCGGCGATCTGCTGCATACTGTAGTCCCGGATGCTGATCAGAGCCTCGTAGGCTGTCAGCAGGACAAAGAATATGTAAATGAACGACTGACGACACGAAAGACTGTTCGGATAGTGAAATCCGTGCCAGATATAGTCGAAGACATTGATGTTGAACGAGAACAGGAATATCAGCAGCAGCAGGCAGCGCGATATCTTCTGTTTGGCCGTGTACCGCGGTGACACGACGTACAGCGGCAGCAGGAAAAGAACGGCAACGCTGCAGAATACGTTCGGGTACTTTTCGCCGAAAGTGACCGGAATTCCCATCATATGCCGGCTGATCATGAGCACAAACGGGAAATACTGACTCAGTACTGTCGGAAATGTCGAATCTGCCGAAGCTGACAGGGAAAATGTATAGATTTCCGGCAGAAGCAGGACGGCCGCCATGCCGGCAGCAAGTCCTGAATAAATCACGAAATGGAGGACGGCGTTTCCGATGCGCTGCTTCTTCCGGGGACCTTCCATCAGTACCAGGCGGAAAATAAAGTAGAGGACGCAGGAAATGCAGACCATGATCGAGATATAGTAGTTCGTGAAAATGCAGAGCCCGAGCGTTACACCGTAGAGGGTGCAGGAATTCTTGTCGACGAGACGCTCGATTCCGAGCATGATGAGCGGCAGGAGAACGATGCAGTCGAGCCACATCGTGCACCAGCAGTACGCTGCCCAGTAGCCGCTGCAGGCATAAAACATACTGACGACGCAGATGATCGGGTCAGACCGTTTGTAATGCTGGTTGACGTAATATGAGAACGCCAGCGCGGCGAGACCGCCCTTGATCATGATGAAGAAATCCATGAAGTCGATGAGAAGGCTCTGAGGGACGAGAATACAGAGCCAGTTGAGCGGACTTGCGCAATAGTAGGCATAAAGCGTCAGAAAATTGGTGCCCATGCCGATGTCCCAGGAATATGTCAAACCCTCGCCGTGAAGGATTTTATACCGGAATTCGGCGAGAAACGGAGCGTACTGGTGATACATATCCGAGTACAGATACAGGGAAGAACCGCCCGGAAAAATTCCCCGTCCGATAAAAAGTCCCGCGTAAATAATCACAGGGATAAGAAACGAGAGAAGAAACATCATCTTCACAGGATCGTTTGAGAAACTTTGTTTTTTGCGTTTTTTTGTACGGTTCAAAACAGCCTCCCTTTAGCTTTCGCGCTACGGATATATTTTACACGTCAGCGGGGAAAGCCGCAACTTAAAAAGGCCGCCGGACAGACGGGCGACGGGCTTGTATTTATTGCCGATTTCCCGTAAAATGCAGTAAATAGGCTTCAAAGATTTTCAGATTTCCGGGAACGGAGGAAAAGCTGAAAACAAGAAAACAGAAATGGCTCAAATGGCTTCCGGCTCTTCGCATGGGAGCATCGGCCGCGTTTGTCATCCTGTCGGGGCTGTTTTATACAGCCGCCTGTGCCGGCTGCCTTGACAGATCTGAGGCGGATGAAGTGCGAATCGAGCAGTCTGAGGACAGTACAGAGCCTGAAAGCGCCCTGGTCACGCAGGAGCCGTGCACAGTCGTGGTGTATGTCTGCGGTGAAGTAGAAAATGAAGGAGTCTATACGCTTCCCGCGGGAAGCCGGGTGACCGATGCGATTGAAATGGCCGGCGGCGAGAAAGACGGCGCTGACTTAAAACAGTTGAATCTCGCTGAAACGGTTTCGGACAGTCAGAAGATTCTGGTGCCGCGAGCCGCTGAAGACGAGAATGCCGGAAATACCGGCGAACAGCAGGAAACGGACGGCAGGATTGACATCAATCAGGCCGGCAAAAGTGAACTCATGACGCTTCCGGGGATCGGGGAAGCGAAAGCTGAGGCTATACTACAGTACCGCAGTGAAAACGGCGCCTTTGCTTCGCCTGAGGACATCATGAATGTCCCGGGAATCAAGCAGAGCGCTTATGAAAAGATCAGGGACCGGATAAAAGTCTGAATCGGGAGAAAGAAATTGGCTAACAGAATTCTGGTTGTTGACGATGAAAAATTAATTGTGAAGGGGCTTAAATTTTCGCTGGAACAGGACGAGTATGAAGTCGGCTGTGCTTATGACGGCGAACAGGCAGTCAATATGGTCAAGGCAGAGCATTACGATATCATACTCCTGGATCTGATGCTGCCGAAGATGGACGGCCTGACAGTCTGCCGGACGATACGCGAGTTTTCTGACATTCCGATTATCATGCTTACCGCCAAGGGCGATGACATGGATAAAATCATGGGCCTGGAATACGGTGCTGACGATTATATCACGAAACCTTTTAACATCCTGGAAGTGAAAGCCAGAATCCGCGCGATTCTCCGCAGAAGAAACTCCTACGAGACGCGAAATGCCGAAAAGCAGAAGAAGTCTGTCACATATGGCAGCTTCTTCATGGATTTTGACGCGCGGTCGGTCAAAGTGGGGGATCGCGACGTCGGGCTTACCGCAAAAGAATTTGATCTCCTTGAGATTCTCGTGAGAAATCCCGGGAGAGTGTATTCCAGAGAAGAACTGCTGCGGGCCATCTGGGGCGATAATTATCCGGGCGACGCGCGGACAGTCGATGTACATATCCGAAGACTCAGGGAAAAGCTGGAGTCAAATCCAAGCAGCCCGGATTATGTACACACGAAGTGGGGCGTAGGATATTATTTCTCCGCCTCCGGTGATCAGTAACTTTCGATTTTATGGAAAGGCCTGACTGAGGATGAGAGATTCCGGTATTCACAGGCGCGCCCCCGGCAGAATCAAGAGCTTTTTCAAAAGCCTGTCGGGCGCGCTTCTCAATTATAAAGCTCTGCTTTTTACAGTCATTGTGGCAGCCGGTTTTGTGCCGGTGCTGGTTTTTTCTTTTGTGGAAAGAAACATCCAGCAGGAAGAATCCGTGAAAAATGAACTGGCGCAGCTTCAGATCCGCGCGGTCGTTCTTTCTGACGATATTTCTGCCTATTCGAGCCTTTCCGAAGCAAAGCAGGCCGGCGTTTTTCTTTCGTATTCCAAATACACATCTCTGAATGCCATGCGGATCCGCATCGTCGACACGACAATGAAGGTCGTGCTGGACACGTATGAGCAGGAAAATGGCAAGTATATCGTGAATCCGCGTGTTCTTGAGGCGTTTAATACCTGGAGTACGGCGAGCACAAGCAGCAGTTCGGCGAAAACGATTGAGACAGCTGTTCCGCTTGACTCATCAGAAGGTGAAAGGCTGGGCGTCTTCGTCATCAGCATGGATGTATCTCAGATTGAAGCGGCATCAGCCGATCTTGACTCGGCGTCCACAATCATCATGGCGATCATTCTGCTCCTTGATCTGTTCTGCGCCTACCTGGCAACGAGATGGCTCTCAAAACGGGAAAACGATTTATATGCTGTTCTTGATGAGATTGCGGCAGGACACACGGACCTTCGGCTCAAGAAAGGCAAAATGGAGGATAGCGCGCGTTTTGCCGGCGTGATCAACGAAATTCTCGACAACTCCTCGCTGCTGGACAAAACGCGTGAAGAATTCGTTTCCAACGTGTCGCACGAACTGAAAACGCCGATGACTTCCATAAAAGTGCTCGCCGATTCGCTGAATTCTGCGGGAGACGTGCCGGTTGAGATGTACCGGGATTTTATGAAAGATATCACGCGTGAAATCGACCGGGAGAACAAAATCATTGAAGATCTCCTGTCACTGGTGCGCATGGACAGATCTGAGTCCAAACTCAACATCTCAACGGTCAACATGAATGAGCTGGTCGAGACGACGCTGAAACGGCTGTCCCCGCTGGCTGACAAGCGCTCGACGGAAATTCTGTTTGAGAGCTATCGGCCGGTGACGGCTGAGGTCGATGAGATCAAGATGTCGCAGGTTGTCACGAACCTTGTCGAGAATGCGATAAAGTACGGCACAGAGGGCGGATGGGTCCGCGTCTTCCTGAACGCCGACTATCAGTATTTCTTCCTTCGCGTCGAGGACAATGGCATCGGAATTCCGAAAGATATGCAGGCGCATATATTTGAGCGTTTTTACCGCGTCGACAAGACCCGGTCGCGCGAGACGGGCGGCACAGGACTGGGACTCGCGATAGTCCGCAGCATTGTGCTGCTCCACCACGGGACAATACGCCTTTACTCAGAGACGGAGGCTGAGGGCGGAGCGTCGCACGGATCTGTATTTACCGTCAGAATTCCGCTGAAATATTCAGAACAGCAGCTTTTGAACACTGTCGGTAAGGACGACAGCGCTGAAAATAAAAAGTCGGACGAAAGCAGAGAGGAGCCGGAGACATGAGTCATGTGAAAAAGAAAATTTCCGTGCTGCTGGCGCTTCTGCTCACGATTGTCCTTGTGATCCCCGGATGCGGTTCTTCTCTGACCGAGTATTCTGTGTATTATGCGGATACGGACAACAGTCAGCTGATTCCGTATACGATAAAAATCGACGATTCGTCCATGACTCCCGAGGAGATCATGAGCCGGCTTCTGGAAGAAATGAGCACGCCGCGCCAGGGAAAAAATGTCGTTGTGATCAAGCCGAACGACGTGACAGTTGTCTCAGTCACTCTGAGCGATAAAGTGGCGACCGTCACATTTGAAGGCAATTACCTGGGAATGAATACGGTTACGGAACTGCTGTACCGCACGGCGGTCGTAAAAGAGCTCACGCAGGTGTACGGCGTCGAGAGAGTCACATTTGTCATGGACGGGAGCGTCATTACGAACAACAGCGGCGACGTACTCGAAAATATGTCCGCCTCTGCGTATGTAGACGATTCCGGTGACAACGGCGGAAACGTTGAGTGGCGCGATATCAACTTGTATTTTGCCAATCAGGACGGCACGAAACTGGTCCGCACGGTCATGACCGTCGCCTACAACAAGAATATGTCGCTCGAAAAGATAGTCGTGAGCAAGCTGCTCGCGGGTCCGACCGATTCCAGACTGAAGGCGACGATTCCCGACACCGTATCGGCTCTGTCCGTCTCGATGCGTGACGGCATATGCTACGTGAACTTAAGCGAATCGTTCATCACGGATTACGCCGATGTGAGCGGCGATCTTCCGATTTATTCGATCGTGGACTCGCTGTGTGATCTCGACACGGTCAAAGGAGTGCGCATCCTGGTAAATGGCTCGACATCTGCCGTGTTCAGGGAGACCACACCGCTGGACAGCACGTTCACGGCGGATTATTCGATGGTGGAAGACGAACCGTAATTCAATCTGACAGGGAGGTGTTTCCGAATCAGAAGGCCTCTTCTTTTTGCCGCGGCAGGCTGGCTGGTCTGTCTGGTCTGCGCGCGGTGTGATATCTCCCTGCTGTCTCTCGCGGCAGGAATGATTCTTGTATTAAATTATTCTTTTTCTGTACTCTGCCGGAATGTTCACCGGCACATCTCTCTTTTTTCAAAATATTCTTTGCTTCAAAGCCCGGATTTTCTGTTTGTCGGTCTTGTACTGATAATCGGCAGTATCTGGCTGCCGCATCGGATGAAGACGCTTTCGCCGGATGAAATGAGAGAAGCCGCGGCTAAATCGGGTGATGTGACGATTTCCGGAACCGTTGAAAGTATTCGGGAAACCGACGCCGGTTTTCAGGCTGTTGTCAGCGGGTGTAAGTGCGAGTCCGATTCCGGAAGTATAGAAGGGTTTCGGATCCGCCTGAGTCATCTGAAGACAGAATACGAGCCCGGGACATGGATTGTGGCAGAGGGCGAAGCGTCAGAGTTTGAGCCGGCGAGAAATGACGGCGGTTTCGATGAGGCCGGCTGGATGGCTTCTGAGGATATCGTCTGTCAGATTCCGTATCCGGAGGTCAAAGAGAGCAGTCCACCGGAAGGGATGCTCTACACAGCTTCCTGGCAGCTGCGGCAGAATCTGAAGTCTGTATTTGAGAAAACGGTAAATGCCGATGACGCCGGAGTGTTTCTCTCTCTGATGACTGGCGACCGGTCCGAACTGAATCCCGATCTTAAGAGTTTATGGCAGAAAGCCGGCATTGCGCATCTTCTCGCTATCAGCGGACTGCACATCACATTTGCGGGCTCCGCCGCGCGCACCCTCGCGTCCGCTTTCGGCGCCGCGAGACCAGTCGGCTGTGCGGCCGGCGCCGCTGCCGCCGCTTTTTTCTGCTTTTTCACGGGCAATGGTCTTTCAGCCCGCCGTGCGCTGATCATGTATCTGCTGTTTCTGGCAGCGGAGCTCACCGGCCGGACTTACGACCGCATCAGTGCGCTTTCTCTTGCTTTTATTCTCATCACGGCCGACCGCTGCGGCGCCGTGACATCGGCAAGTTTCATTCTTTCGTTTTCCGCGATAGGTGGCATGGCGTTTATCTATCCATGTTTTCAGGAAAAGATAAATCACTGTAAAAGCAGACTGCTCCGCGGGCTTCTCGATACGGCCGCTGCCGGGCTTTCCGCCGCGCTTTCCATGGCTCCGGCCGAAAGCTGGCTCTTTTATGAAATCCCGCTCGGATCCTTTTTCATCAATCTGTTGATAATTCCCCTTTCCTCACTGCTTCTTTGCAGTGTATTTCTAACAGGTATTTCCGGTCTTCTCTATATCCCCGCTGGAAAATTTTTCGCCGCGTCCGGCTCAAATCTGCTGCGGTTTTTCAGCTGGCTTGGGCGTACTTCGCTTGAAATTCCCGGCTCACGTCTGATAACAGGCAGACCTCCGATTTATGCTGTTATTCTGTACGCCGTTGTTCTGATGTCAGTTTGTCTGTTTCTGATGGCTGATTCCGATCAATTTATAAGCAGCGGAAAATGTGCGAAGAAGCGGAAACGTCTGTCAGCCGCTCTCTGCTTCGCGGCAGTGATTTTATCCGCTGTGTCTCGCGGATTGTCCCTGACTGCCTCAAAATCATCTGTTCTGTATATGCTGGATGTGGGGCAGGGCGACTGTCTCGTTCTGCAGAGTCCTGACTCTAAAATCTGGGTAATAGACTGCGGGTCGACTTCAACACAAGAGGCCGGCAGCCGGTACCTGACCCCGTTTCTCAAGTTTCACGGGATCGACAGAATCGACGGTCTGTTTATCACACACGGAGACACAGATCACATCAACGGTGCGCTGCAGATTCTTTCCGGGGATGATTTTGAAATCGGCCGCCTGTTTCTCTCAGACATCGGAAATCGAAGCGATACAGAGGAAGAGGCGCTGAGTATTGCGGAGAGTAAGGATGTTCCCGTATCCTTTCTTGCAGCCGGTGACCGCGTCCGTGCGGATGAGTATTCATTTGCCATCCTGTCGCCGGAAACGGGCGAGGTAAATGAGGACAGAAACGAAGAGAGTCTGGTGATGCGGTATGAAGAGAGCGGATTCTCGGTGCTGTTCATGGGCGACGCGGGCGAGGTGACGGAGAAAAAGCTTCTCGCGCAGGGACAGGTGACAAATGTGGATGTACTTAAGACCGGTCATCACGGGTCAGTGAGCGCAAGCTGCCCGGAGTTTCTGACGGCGGCGGATCCGGAAGCTGCGCTGATTTCCTGCGGCAGAAAAAACCGCTACGGGCATCCGGCAGGCGAGACACTTGATAATCTCTCAGAAGCAGGGGCAACGTACTTTGTCACAAAAGACACTGGGCAGATCACCGTTCGCCACGGGGATGGTCTTGTGGTACACTTACAGCTGAAGGAGTCAGGAAATGGCTTATAGAAAAGATGATTTCGATTCGCTGAAAGCGATCAACAATGATATAGAGAAACAGGAATTCCGCCACGTCTATCTGCTGTACGGAGACGAAGATTATCTGCGGCTTCAGTTCCGCGACAACCTGAAAAAGGCCATCGTGGGCGATGATGACATGAATTATTCGTTTTATTCCGGTACCGGCACAAATATCGACGATGTCATGTCGTCGGCCGAGACGCTTCCGTTTTTTGCGGAACGGAGAATGATCGTGCTCGACGAATGCGGCTTTTTCGGAAAGCCGCCGAAGCAGCTCCTCGACCTCGTCGGCAGCTGCCCCGATTATCTTTATCTTGTTTTCACGGAAAAATCGGTTGAGACTTCATCAAAACTGTATAAGGCGATCGCCAAAAACGGCCTGGCGGCGCAGATGAAGACCCCGTCTGAGAATTCGCTGAGAACGTGGGCGAGAAAGCAGTTTCAGGCTGCCGGCAAGTCGATTGAGCCGGGGGCTGTTTCGCTGCTCCTTGAGAAGACCGGGAGTACGATGGGTCTTTTGAAAAATGAGATTGAAAAGCTGATCGCGTACACGGGCGATGAGCCTGTCGTCCGGTATAAAGATGTGCAGGCCGTGAGTTCTGACGTCGCGGACAACTCAATCTTCGCGCTGGTCGACTCAATCGGCAGAAGAAATCAGAGACGAGCTCTGGAATTATACAGGGAAATGCTCATGGAAAATGTGAGCCCGTCTTTCATCCTGAACCGAATGGAAATCCAGTTCACAGGAATACTGGGCGTGATGGAAGGAAAGAAAAAAGGCTACTCTAACGAAAAGCTGGCCAAACAGCTCAGAGCTCAGGCGTTTCAGGTCCGCAAATATGAAGAACAGTCTTCAAAGTTTACACATGAAAAGGCAAGACAAATCCTGGATTCCTGCGCACTCATGAGTGAAAAAATAAGAACCGGGCGGATTCAGGAGAAAGTGGCAGTGGAACTTCTGATCATCGAAGTGGTGCAGAAATAAAAAAATCAGGACTTCCGCAGGGTGTGGCAGAAGTCCTGATCATTCAGCCGACTTTATAAAACGATCCTTTACGCAAGCTTGTTGACCATCTTTGTCAGACGGGAAACTTTGTTTGCGGCAGTATTCTTGTGCAGAATGCCCTTAGAAGCAGCCTTCTCAATGACCGCTGTAGCTTCTTTCAGCGCGGCAGCGGCAGCCTCTTTGTCAGAAGCGGCGCAGGCAGCCTCGACCTTCTTGATCTCGGTCTTGACGTTCGTCTTGATCGCCTTGTTGCGCTCTGCTCTTTTGGCATTAGTGATGACTCTCTTCTTTGCAGACTTGATGTTTGCCAAGATGAACACCTCCAGTAATATATTCAAAGTAAATTTAAGCCGATGGAGACGCAGACACGGACGTCTCACATACGAACATACGAAAAGTATTTTATTATAAGGACTTTTGAAAGTCAATATATTTTACAGGTTCCATCTGACAGCTATTGACGGGAAATGGTATCAGCTGATAGAATGATTTCATAATTATTCATCAGGCATCATCCGATGCCTTCCTGCGCGAAGGGCCTTCCGGCCCGGAAGCTTTTTATTCATCTTTTTTCTCATTTTTCTCTTTCGGGATTTCTTCCGTTCCCTGATTCAGATGCGTAAAAAACTTCTGCGCACAAAATTTTTCTTTACAGGGGGAGCAGTTTTATGAAACAGCAGGAAAACGAAGAGACGCAGTATCAGTATTTTCTTCAGGGCATCGTCGCTCAGGTCGGTTCGCTGACGCCGGAGAACACGTATGTTCAGGTGCGGAAAATCCGGAAAAACAACGGGTGCAGCGCGGAGGGACTCGAAATCCGGGATTCCCGGTCCGGACTGTCGCCGACGGTTTATCTCATGCCGTATTTCCGGGAGTACAAAGAAGGCGCTGACATCCGGGAACTCGCCGGGAAGATCTATGCGGCTTACGGTGAAAAAAGGACGAGGCTTGACCTCGCGCCGGGATTTTTCAGCAGCTATTCAAATCTGAGCGGATCTGTCGCGTACAAAATTGTCAACTACAAAGCGAACCGCGATGTTCTGGAGGAAATACCGCATCAGAGAATCCTCGACCTTGCGGTTGTGTACTATTGTCTTATCGACAGCGAAGAGTATTTCACTTCATTTGTCATCCGCAATCAGAATCTGACAAATTGGGGGATTCCGCAGGAAAAGTTGTTCCGCGAGGCGGCCGTCAACGCGCCGAAACTTCTGCCGCCGAAGATCAGTCCGCTGCGCAGGGTTCTGCTCGACATGATGCGCGAACAGACAGATGTGGCTGAGGATGACACAACTGACGAAAAATATAAAGGTGATTTGTACCAGAAAGACGGAGAGGTTCAGACGGCCTGGGATGCCGGAGGTCCGGAGATATATGTCCTGACAAATGAGACGAAAGTTCAGGGAGCTGCGTGTATATTCTATGAAAATGTCCTTCAGGATTTCGCCGATAAGACAGGCAGCGATCTGATCATCATTCCTTCATCCGTGCACGAGGTCCTGTTGCTCCCGACCCGGTCATTCACGGGGTACAGCAGCGGAAAATGCAGCGCCGATGTCAGACGCGAGCTCGACGAAATGGTCCGCAGTGTGAATGAGAAAGAAGTTTCGCCGGATGAAGTGTTGTCGGATCACGTTTACTTTTATGAAAGAGAAAAAGGCCGGCTGACCATGTAAACAGCAAAGCCCGGGAAAGAAAAAACAAGCCGTCTCTCAGATGAGGGACGGCTATGTGCGTGGAGGGGATCGAACCCTCGGCCTTTCGCTCCGGAGGCGAACGCTCTATCCGCTGAGCTACACGCACGAACGATATAACTATACAACAATTGCTTCGGAGTGGCAAGAAAAATTACCCGGCTTGTTTCAGCGGGGAATGAATACAGCTTTACGGAAGCCGTGAAATTATGTGGTATAATTCGCTCGTGACAATAAATAACCAGGAAAAGAAGAGGGCACTGTTGAATGGGTACCCGTATCAACAAATATCTGAGCATGAATGGTGTCTGCTCAAGGCGCGCCGGCGACCGTCTGGTGGAAGAGGGCAGAGTCACGATCGACGGGCGGAAAGCCGTGCCCGGTGATGTCGTAGATGACGGCGAGCGCGTCTGCGTGGACGGACGGCTGGTGGAAGAGCAGAATCAGGATGTGCTGATCGCGTTTAACAAACCCAAAGGCATCGTCTGCACGTCCTCTGACAGTCAGGGCGAAAACGACATTATCCGGTATATTCATTACGGGCGCCGGATTTTCACGATCGGCCGGCTCGACAAAGACTCGGAAGGGCTGATTCTGCTCACGAACAACGGCGAGATCATGAACCGGATGACCAGCGCCAGATACAGACACGAGAAGGAATATATCGTCGATATCGACAGACCGGTGACAGACGCATTTGTCAGGAAGATGTCGGGCGGCATCTATCTGCCGGAGCTTGACAGGACGACGGCGCCGTGCCGCTGCGAGAAGGTAGGCGAAAAGCAGTTTCGTATCATCCTGATCCAGGGCCTGAACCGGCAGATCCGCCGGATGTGCGAGAAGTGCGGCTGCCGCGTGACAAGGCTTGTGCGCGTGCGCGTCATGAATATCCGACTGGACGGTCTGGCGCCCGGAAAATGGCGGAACCTGAGCGAAGAGGAATACACAGAACTGCTGAAAGAGCTGAGGATGAATCATGAATAATGACGATAAAATGAAACGGATGAAAGAGCTGGTCGAAATTCTCAACAAAGCCGGAAAGGCGTATTACTCGGAGAGCGGCGAGATCATGTCGAACTTCGAATACGACCGGCTCTATGACGAACTGAAACAGCTCGAGGAGCAGACCGGCAGTGTGCTTTCCGACTCGCCGACCGTTCACGTGGGATACGAGACTCTCTCGTCGCTGCCGAAAGAAGCGCACGAAAAACCGATGCTCTCGCTCGACAAGACGAAAAACGTCGACGAATTGGTGAGCTGGCTCGGATCCCAGGAGGCGCTCCTCTCATGGAAAATGGACGGGCTCACCGTGGTTCTTACCTATGAAAACGGGGAACTGGCCAAAGCCGTGACGCGGGGCAACGGTCTTGTCGGCGAAATCGTCACGAACAACGCGAGAGTTTTCAAAAATCTGCCGCTGCACATTCCGTTCAGAGGAAGACTTATTCTGCGCGGCGAAGCGATCATCACGTACTCCGACTTCAACCGCATTAACGAAGAGCTGCCGGAGACCGAGGCAAAGTACAAAAACCCGAGAAATTTGTGCGCCGGTGCGGTGAGACAGCTGAACAATAAAATCACAGAACAGCGGAACGTCCGCTTTTACGCGTTTGCCCTCGTTCAGGCGGACGGCGTGGATTTTAAGAACTCGAGGGAAGAACAGTTCAAATGGCTGGCGTCTCTCGGCTTTACGGTCGTCGGATATAAAAGAGTCACGGGCAGGACGCTGCCGGACGCCGTGAAATGGTTTGAAAAAGAAATCGTGAACAACGACTTTCCGTCCGACGGGCTGGTGCTCCTGCTCGACGACATCGCCTACGGCGATTCGCTCGGCACGACAGCCAAGTTCCCGCGCAACGCGATCGCGTTCAAATGGAAGGACGAGACGGCCGACACGACCCTCCGCAAGGTGGAATGGCTCGCCAGCCGCACGGGTCTGATCAATCCGGTCGCTGTATTTGACGAGGTCGAGCTCGAGGGAACAAAAGTAAAGCGCGCCAGCGTGCACAATGTGAGCATCGTACAGAGCCTGAAACTCGGAATCGGCGACACAATCCGGGTATTCAAGGCGAACATGATCATCCCGCAGATCGCTGAAAATCTCACCGGCAGCGGAACACTGCCCATCCCTGACACCTGCCCGGTGTGCGGCGCAAAAACCGTGATTCACGAGGAAGGCGACGTAAGGACTCTCTACTGCACGAATCCGGACTGCCAGGCAAAACATGTGAAGTCGTTCGCGAATTTCGCCAGCCGCGACGCGATGAACATCGAGGGCCTGAGCGAGAAGACACTCGAAAAATTCATTCAGAGCGGATTTGTGCACACGTTCCGGGATTTGTATCATCTCGACCGTTATCGCGAAGACATCGTGGCCATGAAGGGATTCGGCGACAAATTCTTTGAGAATCTGATGAATGCGGTTGAAAATTCCAGAGACACAACGATCACGAGAGTAGTCTACGGATTCGGAATCGCAGGAATCGGGCTCGCGACGGCGAGACTGATCGTCGGGGCCATCGGTGAGGAGCCGGAGGCGCTTATGAATGCCTCAAAGGAACAGCTGATGGCGATAAACGGAATCGGTGAGGCGACGGCTGACGCCTGGATAGATTTCTTCAAAAATCCGGAGAAGAAAAAAGACTTTGAAGACGTTCTGGCCGAAGTTCATCTGAAAAAGGAACAGAGCAGCCGTCATGAAAGCGTGAGCGGAAAGACATTTGTCATCACGGGAGGACTCGAACATTTCTCAAACCGCTCCGAACTGCGCGATCTGATCGTCTCGATGGGCGGCAAAGTCAGCGGGTCGGTCTCCGGCAAAACTTCATATCTGATCAACAATGACAAGGCTTCCACGTCGACGAAAAACAGGACAGCCGAGAAACTCGGCGTTCCGGTGATATCCGAGGAAGACTTCCTCAAACTTGCAGGCAGGGAGGATCTGCTGTAAAATCGATTCCGATACTGACTGTCATCCGCAAAGTGGACGCGGATCCGGAAAGCAGGTATTATGCCGATCAAAATTCAGAATGGACTTCCGGCGAAAGAACAGCTGGAACACGAAAATATATTCGTCATGGACGAGAGCCGCGCGCTTTCGCAGGACATCCGTCCGCTGAAAGTGCTGATCGTCAATCTGATGCCGTTAAAAGAGAACACAGAGCTGGACCTGCTGCGGTGCCTTTCAAATTCACCGCTGCAGACGGACATCTCATTCCTTCAGCTGACCAGCCATGTATCCAGGCACACGTCGCCGCTGCATATGGCTCAGTTCTACAAGACTTTCGCGGAAATCCGGAAAAAGAAATTCGACGGCATGATCATCACAGGAGCTCCGGTCGAGACGATTCCGTTTGAGAAAGTGGACTACTGGGACGAGATCACGAAAGTGATGGACTGGGGCACAACGCATGTGACGAGCACACTCTATATCTGCTGGGGAGCGCAGGCGGGACTGTATCATCACTACGGAATCCGCAAAATGATGCTGCCGGCCAAGCTGTCCGGCGTGTACCGCCACCGCGTGATGAACCGTAAAGAGCCGCTGGTGCGCGGGTTTGACGACTATTTCTATGCGCCGCACTCGCGTTACACCGAAGCCTGCCAGGAAGATATCCGGAGCGACAGCCGACTGAAAATCCTCGCGGATTCCAAAGAAGCCGGCATTTATATCATCATGGCCGAAGAGGGAAAGAAAATATTTGTCATGGGACATCCGGAGTATGAACGGATGACTCTGCACAACGAGTATGTCCGCGATATCAAGAAAGGCCTCGGCCCGGAAATCCCGGTCAATTATTACCCGAACGACGACCCGACGCAGCGGCCTATTCTATCCTGGCGCTCACACGCGAACATTTTGTACGCCAACTGGCTCAACTATTACGTATATCAGATCACGCCGTACATTCTCACGGATGATCCGGCCGATCCTCAGGAGGAATCATGAGACTGCTGGTTCAGGTAGTGTCCCGCGCATCTGTCGCCGTGGACGGGAAAATAATCGGAAAAATCGGAAACGGATTTCTCATCTTCGCCGGCTTTACCGAAGGCGACGATGAAACTGTCGTCGATCATCTCCTTGACAAATGCATGAAGCTGCGGATTCTGCCGGATGAAAACGGGAAGACCAATCAGAGCCTCGAAGATCAGGGCGGCTCGGTGCTGATTGTCTCGCAGTTTACGCTTTACGCCGACATGAGACACGGCCATCGCCCGGGTTTCACGAAAGCGCTGGAGCCGAAGAGAGCCGAAGAGCTCTACGAATATCTTCTGAAAAAAGCAAAAGAGTACGGAAGACCGGTCGAGCACGGTGAATTCGGAGCCGAGATGCAGGTCGAACTGCAGAACGAGGGGCCGTTCACGGTGATGCTGGATTCCGCCGAGATGTAAGGAGAAACCTGTTTTGAATCAAACTCTGTCCGCCTATATTCTGCAGCTGTTATATTCCGTTCCGGCAACACTGCTCGCAATCAGTATTCATGAATCAGCCCATGCTCTTGTCTCGTATCAGTGCGGGGACAAACAGGTGAAGGCAGACGGCCGGATTTCACTGAATCCGTTTCATCATCTGGATCTTGTCGGCACGCTTTGCCTGATTTTCTTTCATTTCGGATGGGCAAAACCGGTCGTCGTCAACACCGCGAATTACAGGCACAAGCGCCTGGATTTCATTCTCGTAGCTCTCGCAGGACCCTTAAGCAATTTTCTGCTGGCGGCCGTTTCCGCGTTTTTTGAATGCCTTGTCTATTACATGATGCCCGCAAGCATCGCGAAAGAGATTCTGTTTTATTTCCTGATGTATCTGACCGTCATCAACATCGGACTGGGCGTATTCAACCTGATTCCGATTCCGCCGCTTGACGGAAGCAACGTGCTGCTTTCGTTGCTTCCGCGTTCCGTATCCGTAAAGATACAGCCGATGCGCCGGTATTTTCCTCTGATTCTGGTCATCCTTCTTGTTGTGCTGAACAACATCGGGGGCGGTGTTCTATCAAGCGTGAATTCATACATCTACGGAAAGCTGATCGAACTGTTTTCAAAACCCTTTATCGCAGGCTCTGTTTCGATGGTGTGAGGAGGACTGACATTGATAGAAGATGGGGATGTACTCCCGCTCAACTTCTTTAACTACGGCGGGATTTTTTCCGGGAGCCAGGTTAACATGCGCTATAAGATCAGGCGCAGAGGCGGCGGCGACGATCCGTATGTTCTCGAGACGCTGGTCTGGCCTGGTCCCTATGACGAAAATGACACGAAAGAAGAACTGATTCAGAAGACAGAATTTCCGTGTACCGAAGAGGGCCGGAAAGACGCGATTGCCTGGCTGAATGAGATGTACGAGAAGGGAGGAAGCGTGTTTTCCGAAAAGAAGGGACTCCTTGACGCAGATGACAATCTGCGTGAGCCGCTTCCGTAATGGTTCAAAAAAGAAGGGAGCTTTTTCTATGTGGTACGACGAAACTGTGTTTTATCAGATTTATCCTCTGGGATTCTGTGGGGCGCCGCAGCAGAACGACGGCATTCAGGAACACCGGATCCGCAAAGTGCTCGGCTGGACGGATCATTTGAAAAAGCTTGGCATAGGCGGCGTATATTTCGGTCCGGTCTTTGAGAGCGACGAACACGGGTACGACACCCGGGATTACCGGAAGATTGACGTGAGACTCGGAACAGAAGAGGACTTCAGGGATGTAACAAAGGCTCTCCACGACGCCGGGATTAAAGTCGTGCTCGACGGAGTTTTCAATCATGTCGGCCGCGGCTTCTGGGCTTTCCGGGATGTGCAGGAAAAACGTGAAAAATCTGCCTACGCGGACTGGTTTCACATCGATTTCGGAGGAAACAGCCCGTATAATGACGGATTCTGGTATGAAGGCTGGGAAGGATACTATAATCTCGTAAAACTCAACCTCGACAACCCGAAAGTCTGCGACTATCTGCTATCCTGCGTGGATTACTGGATTGATACATTTGACATCGACGGAATCCGGCTCGACGTCGCGTACTGTCTGAGCGACGATTTTATGCGAAAGCTCTCGGCGCATGTGCGCGGCCGGAAAGAAGATTTCTTCCTGCTCGGCGAGATTCTGCACGGCGATTACAACCGACTGGTCTGCGACGGCATGCTGCAGTCCGCAACGAACTATGAGTGCTACAAGGGTCTCTATTCGAGCATGAATTCGTATAATCTCTTTGAGATCGCCTATTCGCTGAACCGTCAGTTCGGGAGCGACCCGTGGACACTGTATCGCGGCAAGCATCTGTGGACATTCGTCGACAATCACGACGTGAACCGGATTGCGAGCACGCTGACCAACCCGAAACATCTGCCGCTGATCTATGCGCTCGCCTTCGGCATGCCTGGCATTCCGTGCATATATTACGGGAGTGAGTGGGGCGCAAAAGGAATAAAGCAGAACGGGTCGGACGCCGGCATCCGCATGTGCTACGACAAACCGGAATGGAACGATCTGACTGACTTCATAGCGGCCGCTTCCCGCGCCCGACACGAAAGCGAAGCCCTGAACTACGGCGGCTACAAACAGCTTGCGCTAACGAACCGTCAGTTTGTCTTCGAACGCGAATCCGAGCATGACCGCGTGATTGTCGCGCTGAACATTGACGACAATCCTTTCACGATGCACTTCAACGCGCGGGCCGGCGAAGGCGTCGACCTGCTGAGCGGCGGGCGCCACGATTTCGGCGGCGGCTCTGAACTCTCCGGATGCAGCGCCTGCTTCTGGCGCGTTCCGAAAAACTGAATACGCTTTGGGGCGCCTCCGGAATCAGAGTCTGATAAATTCCGGACGGCGCTTTTTAAATACCGTGAAATAGCGGAAACCGCAGTCAAGCAGCAGCTGCCTGCATTCTTCAAAGTGAAACGCGATGTCCTCAGGCCTGTGCGCGTCGCTTCCTATGGTCAGAATCTCGCCGCCGAGTTTCCGGTAGCGCTTAAGAACGGCTTTCCCGGGGTTCGGAGAATCGCCGTGATGATATCCGGCCGTGTTGACCTCAATTCCTTTCCCGAGAGAAATCAGTTTTTTTAATATTTCGTCAATCTGTTCGACGCAGGAGTCCGGGAGACAGAAATCGTCCGGACGCCCTGGAATGTAGCGCGTGATGTAATCGAGATGGCCGTACACGTCGAAATTCGTGCAGCACGTCAGATTCTCGAGAATAGAGTCGAAATAGGCGCCGAGCGTATCAGCCGCCGTGCGGTCTTCCCAGAACGACGGGTAGTACGGGTCTTTACCCCTGACGAGATGAGAGGAACCGATGATAAAATCGAGCCGTCCCTCCGGATCATAAGAATTCACGCGGTCCGCCACGCTTTTCTGGAGCCCCTGCTCGACGCCGAGCAGCAGTGTGAAATTCTCGGGGAGTGTACTGCGCAGAGCCTCATAGGCGTTCAGATACTTTTCAAGATCCAGGCTGAAGACAACCTTGCCGTCCTCGGGCGGATAATCGAAATCATTGTGTTCCGTCATGCAGATGCCGGCGAGTTTCTCTGAGGCGGTGCGGATGACGTCCGCAGGCTCCGCCTGCGAATCCGATGAAAAATGGCTGTGAAGATGGCAGTCATAAAGAGCAGTTTCAGAATTTTCACGAAGACCGGACATATTTGTCTCCTTTTTATAAGAAATTACATAATTAAACCTGATTTCATAAGGATAATCAAAACGGCGACGAATGTCCATAGCGTTACGGACCTGACGCGGTGCCAGGGCTGTGCGCCTTTTAAGGGAGTGTAAATTCTCTGTTAAAAATATCACAGAAATTTGTTTTACACTTGTTTTTCTGACAGCACATGAGTAAAATGATTTTAGTTAAGACATATTAACAAACTTCATATCTAGGAGGACTATTATGGCAGTAAGAGTAGCGATCAATGGATTTGGCCGTATCGGTCGTCTGGCTTTCAGACAGATGTTCCAGGCAGAGGGTTACGATGTTGTTGCGATCAACGATCTGACCTCTCCGGCTATGCTTGCTTATCTTCTGAAGTACGACACAACACATGGCAGATACAATGGCACCGTTGAGTCGACTGATGACGCTATTATTGTAAACGGCAAGAAGATCACAATTTACAAGGAGAAGGACGCTGCAAACCTTCCGTGGAAGGAACTTGACATCGACGTTGTTCTCGAGTGCACAGGCTTCTACACATCCAAAGAGAAGTCCATGGCTCATATCAAGGCAGGCGCCAAGCATGTTGTTATTTCCGCACCGGCCGGCAACGATCTCAAGACAATCGTTTACAACGTAAACCACAAGACACTGACAGCAGATGACCAGATCATCTCCGCTGCATCCTGCACGACAAACTGCCTTGCACCGATGGCTAAAGGTCTGAACGATCTCTGCCCGATCGTATCCGGATTCATGACAACTGTTCATGCTTACACCGGCGACCAGATGATCCTTGACGGACCGCAGAGAAAGGGCAACCTTCGCCGTTCAAGAGCAGCCGCTCAGAACATCACACCGGCATCCTCAGGTGCCGCAAAGGCTATCGGCCTCGTTCTTCCGGAACTCTCCGGCAAGCTGAACGGCGCTGCACAGCGTGTTCCGGTAGCGACCGGCTCCACAACAATTCTCGATGCAGTTGTAGACGGCAAGGTAACAGCTGACGAAGTAAACGCTCAGATGAAGAAGGAAGAGACAGAGTCTTTCGCTTACAACACAGATGAGATCGTTTCCTCTGATATCATCAACAGCACAGCCGGCTCGATCTTCGACGCAACACAGACAAAGGTTCTGCCGATGGGCGACAAGACTCTGGTTCAGGTTGTTTCCTGGTACGACAACGAGAACTCCTACACAAGCCAGATGGTTCGCACAATCAAGTACTTTGGTTCTCTGATTTCCAAATAATATGCCCCAGGCAAAGGGCTTAAGGATGCACAGCATCCCGTAAATTTCACCAGGCAGAGCCCGGTGCCTAAATACATTAGGCTCCGGGCTCTTTTTCAGGAGGCAATATGGCAGCATTTAACAAGAAGACAGTGGACGATATCAACGTCAAAGGTCTGAGAGTTCTCTGCAGATGCGATTTCAACGTTCCGCTTGACGGCACGAAAATCACGGATGAGACACGCCTTGTGGCAGCTCTCCCGACCATCAAGAAGCTCATCGCAGACGGCGGCAAAGTTATTCTCTGCTCACATCTGGGCAAGCCGAAGGGCCCGGACCCGAAGCTTTCTCTCGCTCCGGTCGCGGCAAGACTTTCCGAACTTCTCGGCCAGCCGGTTAAGTTTGCAGCAGATGACAACGTTGTCGGCCCGAACGCAAAGGCAGCTGTTGCGGCCATGAAGGACGGAGATGTCATTCTTCTCCAGAATACCCGCTACAGAGCTGAGGAGACAAAGAACGGCGATGAGTTCAGCAAGGAGCTTGCTTCGCTCGCGGATGTATTTGTCAATGATGCATTCGGAACGGCTCACCGCTCACACTGCTCAAACGTCGGCGTCACAAAGTACATCAAGACATGCGTTGTCGGCTATCTGATGGAGAAAGAAATCAAGTTCCTCGGCAATGCCGTAAACGATCCGAAGCGCCCGTTTGTAGCGATTCTCGGCGGTTCCAAGGTTTCTTCCAAGATTTCCGTCATCAACAACCTGCTCGACAAGGTTGACACGCTGATCATCGGCGGCGGCATGGCTTACACATTCATGAAAGCCATGGGCGGCAGCATCGGCAAATCTCTCTGCGAGGACGACTATATTGACTATGCCAGGGAGATGATGGAGAAGGCCAGGAAGAACGGCGTAAAGCTTCTCATCCCGGTTGACACCATCGTGACGAAGGAATTCAGCAACGATTCTCCGGCTCACAACGTCGAAGCGGGCAAGATCGCTGATGACGAGATGGGCATGGATATCGGCCCAAAGACGCAGAAACTCTTTGCGGACGCTCTGAAGGGCGCCAAGACGGTTGTCTGGAACGGCCCGATGGGAGTATTCGAATTCCCGAACTTCGCGAAGGGCACAATCGCAATTGCCCAGGCGATGGCAGATCTCAAGGATGCAACCACCATCATCGGCGGCGGCGATTCCGCGGCAGCTGTCAACAACCTCGGCTTCGGCGACAAGATGACTCATATCAGCACCGGCGGCGGAGCTTCCCTTGAATTCCTGGAAGGCAAGGAACTTCCGGGCGTTGCGGCTGCAAACGACAGAGACTGATATTTTGACTTACAGGCGGCAGATTTGTAAATCTGCCGCCGGGAGAAAATTATGCGTAAAAAGATAGTTGCTGGAAACTGGAAAATGAACATGACGCCGACCCAGGCAAAGGCTCTCGTCGAGACACTCGCTGACGGCGTCAAGAATCCGTATGTAGACGTGATCTACTGCGTACCGGCGATTGATATTCCGGTTGTCGCTGAAGCCATCAAGGGCAGCGCGGTAGGCCTCGGCGCCGAGAACATGTACTATGAGGAGAAAGGCGCCTACACAGGCGAGATCTCCCCGGATATGCTCACGGACGCCGGCGTAAAGTATGTCATCATCGGCCACTCTGAGAGAAGACAGTATTTCAAGGAAGACGACGCATGCATCAACAAGAAGGTGCGCAAAGCTCTCGAGCACAACCTGACACCGATTCTCTGCTGCGGCGAGACGCTGGAGCAGCGTGAGCAGGGCATTACGCTCAGCTGGATCAAGGGTCAGATCAAGGCTGCGCTGGAAGGCGTGACAGCTGACCAGGTGAAGACGATGATCTTCGCGTACGAGCCGATCTGGGCCATCGGGACCGGAAAGGTTGCCACGACCGCTCAGGCCGAGGAAGTCTGCGGCGCCATCCGCGCGTATATCGCTGAGCTCTACGACAAGGATACGGCGGAGACGACACACATCCTGTACGGCGGTTCTGTAAAGCCGAACAACGCGGCCGAGCTGTTCGCACAGCCGGACATCGACGGCGGACTGGTAGGCGGCGCGAGCCTGAAGCCGGATTTCGCACAGATCGTCAATTATAACAAGTAAACATTGGCAAAATCCCGTCTGAGAGATCGTCTTTTTCAGGCGGGATTTCTTTTGCTTTCACCGCATTTTCTATGATATTTGCGGTGTGGGAAAGAAAAGTACTTGATAACGGCGCTGAGATTCTATATAATTTATCAGGTACTACGATCTGGAGGCGAATAGTTATATGTTTGGATACAGCATTGCTGATATTTGCAGATTTATCTTCATGGCGCTGCTCATCATCGACTGCATCGCACTGACGATCATGATTCTGATGCAGGAGAGCAAGGATCCGGGCCTTTCCGGTGTTATCGCCGGCGCGGGCGAATCCTACTGGGGCAAGATCAAGGGAAGAACCCTCGAGGGAAATCTCGTGAAGTTCACGACAATCGGTCTGGTTGTTTTCCTGGTCCTCGGACTTGTGCTCGATATGAATTTCTAATCCATCGTTTTGTTTCCCTCCATCGCCGCGAGGCATGGAGGGTATTTTTTTGGGAGGGACCGAAAGAGAATGAGCAGATCGGATCTGAAGAAAAGAAAAAAGATTCTTTCGGATCTCATCACGAAAGACAAATCATACACCCCGATGCGCAAGAGAGAAATCGCGGCGCTGCTCGGGGTTTCCAAAAGTGAAGAATCGCGGCTGACGGAAGCGCTTGAGTCGCTGATCAGCGACGGCGTCATCAGCGTGCACCATGGCCGTTATATAAAAAAGGAAAATCAGGATTTTTCAGGAACATTTCTCGCGAACCGGCGCGGATTCGGATTCGTCCGTCCCGATGACGGCGGCGATGATATTTTTATTCCGCAGAATGACACAAATGGCGCCTTTCACATGGACAGTGTGCGGGGAATGATTACGTCTCCGGCATCCCGTGGCCGTAAAAAGGAAGGCCGGATAACAACGATCTTAGGGCATGGCATCACAACTGTTCCCGGTACGTTTGAAAAAAGGAACGCGATGTCCTGCGTCGTCCCTGACAATTCCTCGATCCCGACAGAAATTGCCATCGCCGAGTCGGGCGAGGGAGGCGCAGAGGACGGCGACAAGGTCGTCGCTCAGATCACCGATTACGGCGCCTATGATAATCGCGTAAAAGGCAGAATTACGGAAATTATCGGATCTTCTGATACGCCGGGTGCTGATATCACAAGCCTTGTAATGGCGTATGATATTCCGAGTCAGTTTCCGGAAGAAGTGCTGGCACAGGCGGCTTCTTTACCGAAGCGCGTATACCCGCGCGACATGAAGGGACGCGATGATTTCAGAAATCTGCTCACTGTCACGGTCGACGGACCTCACACGAAAGATTTCGATGACGCCGTTTCTCTCACCGTGGAAAATGGCATTTACCATCTGGGCGTGCATATCGCGGACGTATCGCACTATGTGCCGGAAGGTTCGCCGCTTGACAAAGAGGCGCTGAACCGCGGCACCAGTTGTTATCTGCCGGACAGAGTCATTCCGATGCTCCCGAAAGAGCTGTCGAACGGCATCTGTTCGCTGAATGAGAAAAGAAACCGACTGACACTTTCCTGTATGATCGACTTTGATTCTCAGGGGAACCGCCTCTCATGGAAAATCTGTCAGTCTGTCATCCGCACGGCGCACCGCATGATTTATGACGACGTGCAGAAAATTTTCGACGGTGACGAAACGATGCGCATCAGATACGCCGACGTGACGCCGATGCTCGACGATATGCACAGGCTTTCGCGGGCTCTGTATGAAAAACGCCGCAGACGCGGCATGATTGATTTCGATTTCCCGGAGGCCGAGATCATCCTGAATAAAAGCGGAAAACCGGTGGACATTCAGCTGCGTGAGCGCACGGATGCCACGCAGATGATCGAAGAGTTCATGCTCGCTGCGAACGAAACCGTCGCCGAGGAATTCTGCCGGAAAAAAGTACCGTTTCTGTATCGGCGGCACGGCAGGCCGGATCCCGAGAAAATTCAGGAACTCAAACGGGTTACGGCAGCTTTTGGATTTACGCTGCAGGGCGATCCATCGGATATCAGCCCGATGCAGATTCAGATGCTCCTGCGCCAGACCGAGGGCTCAGACGCACAGGATATGATCAACACGCTTGTTCTGCGCTCAATGCAGCGGGCAGACTACGGTCCGCAGTGCGAAGGGCATTTCGGACTGGCGAGCCGGTATTACTGTCATTTCACATCGCCGATCAGACGGTATCCGGATCTTCAGATTCACAGGATTATTACAGAATATCTGACCGGAAATCTGAACGACGAGAGAAAGGAACACTACAAAGAGATTCTCGGCGACGTCGGCGCGAGAACATCGTCCTGCGAGCGCCGGGCCGATGAACTCGAACGTGAGGGCGATAAGCTCAAGATGTGCGAGTACATGCAGGATCACATCGATGAGGAATTCGATGGCGTTGTTTCCGGCATCACGAGCTGGGGAGTCTATGTGCGGCTCGCGAATTCAGTCGAGGGTATGGTCAGTGTGTCATCCATGCGCGGCTACTACATTTACGATGAGTCTCACTACTGTATGCGCCGCTCAGACGGCAGGAAGTACTATACGTTCGGTCAGTCGGTGAGAATCCGCGTCGCCGCAGCTGATCCGATCACGCGGACAATAGACTTCGAGATGATCGAAGATGAGGATGACACGTCGTCTGCAGTCTGGCCGGACAGAAACAGCCGCTCAGAAGAATCCGGTCACAAGAAAAAGAAGGGCAACACCGGCGGCAAAAAGCAGAAAAGCGCCGGCACCAGGAAGCACAAATTTAAGGTAGAAAGCCATGGCAGGAAGAGAAACAGGCGGAAAAATTCTGGCAAATAACAAGAAAGCCTTTTTTGACTATTTCATTGAAGAACAGATGGAAGCCGGCATCGAGCTGGTGGGCACCGAAGTCAAATCCATCCGGATGGGCAAGGTTTCCATCAAAGAATCCTATATCCGGATCGAGAACGGTCAGATCTATATTATCGGAATGAATGTGACGCCTTATGAGAAGGGCAATATCTTCAACGGCGACCCGATGCGCGTAAGAAGACTTCTGCTTCACAAAGACCAGATCAACAAGCTGGAAGCAGCCAGCGCCCGCTCCGGCTACACGATCGTTCCGCTCAATGTGCACCTGACCCGCGGACGGGTAAAGATTCAGATCGGCCTCGGCAAGGGCAAGAAGAACTACGATAAACGCGAATCTATAGCGAAGCGCGATCAGCAGAGGGCCATCGAGAGGGAATTCCGCATGCGTGTAAGATGACGGCTTGCGAAGCGAAGACATTTGTGATTAAATGATCTACACGGGGTAGTAAAGGTTTCGACAGGGATTTCGAAGCTGGTGAAGCCGATCCGAAGGCGATCTGCGTCAGGACCGCAACTTAAACTAGACGCTGATAACAACAGAGTCGCTCTTGCTGCCTGACTTAGTCAGTCAGTGAGACAAAACGCTTCCTGCGGGAAGCGGGTCCGTCCGGTGCACCTGTACGCCGGGTCACGGATCTCATTATACAGGGCACGATACCGGATAAGCTTTGCTCCGGTACTCGGTTAACGGCGAGAGCCGCATGAAGCTACTTTCTTTCAGTGTTGTGTTCACCCGCCGCTGTCAGAAGGGAAATGGCCTTCGGGCCGCAAACGATGAACTATGATCGGTAGAAGAACAGGGGACAGATCTTTGGACACGGGTTCGACTCCCGTCTACTCCATAGAACTTAAAAACCCGGAAGGCCGTAAATATGCGGCTTTCCGGGATTTTTTTGCCTTGATTTTATTAAAGAGAGCAAAATCAAGGTATTTTTTAATTGACGTGATTCATACAGAATGATATCATTTTAATATCAAATAGAAGTTTACCTGTTATCAAGCGAAATCATTTCGCAGAAAGGATGAATCATGCAGGAAAAATTGCTTACCAATCGAAAAAGCGGAATGCCGATGCTTCTTCTGATTATTGTCATGTATGCACTGTCTGTGTGTCTGTTTATCACTGATGGTGTCCGGAATACTGATGACGGGCCGACTGTACTGACCGTCATTGGTTCTATCGTTATTGTAGTTGCGACAATCCTGATTCCGGGTCTTAAAGTTCTCAAACCTCAGGAAGCGCTTGTGCTGACACTCTTTGGAAAATATATCGGCACATTGAAAGGAGACGGATTTTATTATGTAAATCCGTTCTGCACAGCATTCAACCCGGCGGCCGGAACAGTTCTCGGACAGAGCAAGGATGTCAATGAGGGCGGAAAAAGCAAGGCTGCAAACGAGCTCAAGGAGGAATCTGGAAAGAAGATTTCTCTGAAGATCATGACTCTGAGCAATGCGAAGCAGAAAGTAAACGACGTACTCGGCAATCCGGTTGAGATCGGCGTGGCCGTGATGTGGCGCGTCACCGATACGGCAAAAGCGGTCTTTGACGTTGACAATTACAAAGAATATCTCTCTCTTCAGTGTGATACAGCGGTTCGTGACATCGTTAAAATCTATCCGTATGATGTTGCACAGAACATCGATACAACCGGCGACGGGCAGGCAGATGACGGATCTCTTCGCGGATCGACCACGGTTGTCGCGGAAAGAATCAGAAAGAAGATTCAGGAAAAAGTTGAGATTGCCGGTCTCGAAATCATCGAAGCCAGAATCACATATCTCGCATACGCGCCTGAGATCGCTTCGGTTATGCTTCAGCGCCAGCAGGCTTCAGCTATCATCGACGCGCGTAAAATGATTGTGGACGGCGCCGTCGGAATGGTCGAAATGGCTCTTGAGCATCTTAAAGAAGACGGTGTAGTCGATCTTGACGAAGAGAGAAAAGCCGCTATGGTTTCAAATTTGCTCGTCGTGCTCTGTGGCAGCCATGACGCCCAGCCTGTTGTAAACTCAGGAAGTTTATACTGAGTTTCGGGAATCGAGGCAGGTATGGCAAAGAAACAAATTCCGCTGCGGCTGAACGAGAAACTGTACGAGGCTATTGCCGCCTGGGCGGAAGATGATTTCCGTTCCGTTAACGGGCAGATCGAATATCTTCTGACTGAATGCGTCAAGCAGAGAAAAAAGGATGGCAAATATGTCTCCAAACACCTTGACGAACCTCCGGATCTGCATATCTCCTGACAAAGTGTTATTTTACGCATACAAAACAGCGTACAAGGTGCTGCAGACAACAAGATATAATTATTGCAGTATTAATTTATTAATTGAAAAACGACAGTGTATATGATATATTTATCTTAATGAATGGCCCAGAGGTTGAAAAGTATCCGTCTCCAACGCGCCACCTTTTGGTGGGTCGAGAAATGCGGGCGACACAGATGGTCCCGCCTGGGCTATTTTTATTTTAGCACCTGCAAAGGTGCTTTTTTATGCCTCGCAAACATCTGCGTGGTTATAATTAGCGGATGCTTTTGATTCAATCAGTAATACAGATGGAAAACGAGTTCAAATTGAATATTACTATGCGATGAAACGGTCAATCCGGTGAGCTTGAAATCATGAATCCGGTAATGAAAGATCATGGATTCGGTTTATGCGCGGCGAAGCCGCTGGAACATATTCGGGTACCAGCGAGCTCTATATTTTGACAGGTATCAGGTTACTTAGTTTCTCAATTGAAAAGAGGGCTGTGCTTTATGGATAATAACAATAGTGTTGTTATTACGTACGGTCGCTGTATTACCATGACATATAACGAATGGTATTTTGATGAAGAACCGTTTATTGTTACTCCAACCAAAACAATGACATGTGACGATTTAGCCGTTTACTGCAAGGAATTGTGGAAACATTCGGTTAATATAGAAAAGTGGCATGATGTTCCCGAGAGTCAGGCAACATTTTGGAATGATAAAAAAGTTCATGGCGAGGTGCTGAGTGCGGATTGGGGTATCTTGTTATTTGATATGGCAGTGAGTGTGTCATATCCGAAAGGCTTGTTCAATGAAGACCGAGACCCCAATTACTATACTTCATTCTTAATGAATGATAATGATACAAACATCGATGCCGCTTATTTGGTTTCTTACCACTCTTCATCATCCAGAAGAAGGAAACCGTATGTTATTTTACCAACCAGAGATATGAAACAAAGGGATTTTATCAGGCTTTGCCATGCAGTGTGGAAGCGAGATTTGGAAAATCAAAAGAAAAGGGATCTACGCTCAATCGACAAAGATGCCACTTATTGGGATGAAGATAATATTATAGGCAGAATCACGCTGAAAAACGGTTCTATACAAGTGTTTACTTACATCATGCCTAATCGTGCCGATGCATTGGGTAAATGGTGAAAAGAACAGGTGATCATTCTGAATGTTTTAGCACCTGCAAAGGTGCTTTTTTATGCCTCGCGGACATCTGCTCGGTTATACTCGTTTTTCAAATTCTCTGTAAAATCTTCACAGAACACCAAAAATCAGCATTGAATATGATATAAAAGAAGGGGAATGACTGACTGGCGCGGCCGACATGGCAGCAGCATGTATCATATGTGACAGGACGGGGAAAACCATGAAGAAGGACGATAAAAACGCAGTCGTTTCTGGCATCTGTTTTCTTTTTCACGCTATTATCCTTTTGATGACATCAGCCGTAATGCTTGCAATCTATTTCGCGGCAACAGCTTCCGTAAAAGACGAGTCTGGAAATGGCAGCTACGGTCTTTTTCATATCCTTTTCGATATATTAGTGCTGTTTACCCTGGATATTTTTGCGATTGTAATAATAATAGGCACCACTTTTGCTGTCCTGTATCTTGTGACAGGCATTCTTATTATTCGAAAAAAGTGCGGAATCGCTCTTGCGGTCGTTTCCTTTGTGGTGTCGGCTGCCAATCTGTTCATCTGGCTCATAACTTTTCACTCGGGTATCGAAATAGGGTTGAATGATATTTTTTCCATAGCCGGGACGGTTTCCTTTGGCATTTTTGCTTTGATTATCGGATTGCCAAAGCTTTCTCCCGGGAAATGGTTCGTACGAAAATTCTGGATGGCGCCGGGCCTGTTGTTCCTGGCTTCCGTTGTTTTTTCTATTGTGAAATTAGTTTATTACGAGCGTCTTGGGCAGTTATCAGATGTTACGAACACTTTTCCCTTTTCTGCCAGCTTTTCCAGAATTATTCTGTTATTTCTCGGCTATTTCTTCGGCGGCCGGTGGATGAAAAATGAGGCGGCAGCTGATATAGAAAAAACAGATATTCATACAGATACGGACCAGTTCGAATCATCAATAGAGGACAAAGAGGGGTGGCATTGGTGAAAAGAGCGAAAGCAGCATCGGCGGTGAGTTATATAAGCATGGGAGTCATGACGGCACTGAGCTTTACACAGCTGGTGCCGGCGCTCGAGATGGCTGGCATTGCCGTTTGGGTTGGCCTTGCCAGCTTTTTTATTGTCGAGGCGATTGCCGGGCCGTCCCTGAAACAATCCGGATTGCGCTTTACCACGATGGGTTCTGAATTGAAAGACAAAACCGTATGGCAGCTGGTCGTAGTTCTTTCCTGTGTACAGATTCTGTATGTGATTCTCGGATTCCTTATTTTCGGTCAGAGTTACATAGACTATGACATGGGCAGTGTTTTTATCGATACTATTTGCCATGGGACACGTCTCACAACACGCCGCGGCAATTGTTCTCTTCGGAACGAGCGGCAATTTCATCTGCAGTCTGATCTTCAGCCGCATTTTTCATAAGACGGATAACTGTATGATCAGCACCGTGGCTCATATTATCGGAAATTACGCGGAAATATTTTTTATTCTTCTTTTCTTCTGGAATTGATGCAATTGGGGGCGCCGGTGAAAATACGGAGAATCATTAAGCGAATTGCTTTGACGGTTTTGATCCTGGTGATTGCGATAACAGCCGTCAGAGAGATTGGAAGGGCGTATTACAGCAGGACGCCGGACGGCGGAATCAATGAGTCGATGTATATCGACGTCAACGGAACAAAACAGTGGATTAACATATACGGCGAGGATATTGATAATCCTGTGCTGCTGTATCTGCACGGCGGTCCCGGTTCGTCGGCGAGCGATATTGACTATGCGTTCACCAGAAAATGGGCGGACGTGTATACTGTCGTGACCTGGGATCAGCGAAATTGCGGGAAAAGTTATGATCCGGACCAGAATGACATTGTGCTGACCCGCGACTTGTTTATGGAAGACGGGAAGGAAGTCACGGAATTTATCCTGGATTATTTGTCGAAAGACAAGATCACGCTGCTCGGCCATTCGTGGGGTTCCATCTACGGGGCGAACCTGGCACTGGCGTATCCGGAATATTACGACTGCTTCATCGGAACAGGGCAGCTTGTCGATTACATGGCAAATGAGGAGGCGTTCAAGGAAGAGGCGCTGCAATGGGCACAGGGCGATGAAGAAATAATAGAGCAGATAAACTCGCTGGATCCGGAGAACCTCACGATGGATTATATAAACACGAAAAACAGCATTATGAAGAAGTATGGTTACGATATAATGGCAAATGGCACCGATTACAATGAAGCGGCAGCTGTCTTTTTCAACCCGAACTATTCAATACTGGATTGGATAGCATATTTCAGACGGTAGTTCAGCGTTTATCTGACATTTGACACTTCTGAGGAGTTTCTGTCGTTTTCTCTTGCGGGCAGATACGATTATCAGGTGCCTTATATTAATATCAACGGTGACAAAGACTATCAGACAAACTGGAAACTTGCGCAGGAGTATTTTGATAAGGTGAACGCGCCCTATAAGAAAATGTATATCATGAAAAATATGACGCATGGACTTTTTAATCAGATTCTGCCGGCTTTTCCGAAATCATTCATCAGATAGCGGCTGAAAAGCAGTAGAATAAAGCATGGGATTGACGGACGATGAAACGCTGCAGATAATGCAGAACAAAGTGAACGGGTAAAAATTTAATGGTGAAATTTATACCTGGGGGGAAAATGAAATGAGAAGATTGAAATGGGCGGCGGCCGTGATGACGGCAGCGGCTGTTATGCTGGCTGCCTGCGGCGGAACGGATGCCACCGCAGGCAAATCTGAAAGTACAACTGACAGCTCCACGGAAGAAAGTTCAGCAGATGACAGAATTCATTTTAATGACGACAAGGAAGATATCAGCATCTACACAGATAACTCGATAGATGTCGACGAGTTCATCAGAGACCACGATTTTGGCGCAGACAGGATTGAGGTCTCGAATGTCTATGTCAAGTATTACTACAATGAAGGCAGCGAAATCATGCCGGATATCGATAAAGTCTCAATTAACGGAGTAGAGTACGATCTCCCGATCCGCGTAAGCGACTTAGAGGCAGATGGATTCACGATCGGGTCGACGACCGGTGAACCGCTTCCTGAGACAATCAAACCCGGCGGCATTTTCCTTGAAACACTTTTTGAGCTTCCGGATGGCAGAAATTTAGGATATACTTGCGTCGATAATATGTATGAAGACGAAGAACGCGCATTCGAGGATTGTTGGGTAAATCCTGTGAGCACCGGCCTCGGCGACGAGAACCCGCCGGAATATATTTTCCCGTATACTGTCCGGCTCAGAGATGACTCGGATGAAGTTTTAATGAAACTGTTCAATATCGGATGTCCGATCAAAATTACGTATGAAATTGACTTGTCTTCGAACAGAGGATATTTCTATGCTGATATCAGCGCCACCGACAACGAGGGACAGCAATACAAGTATCAGGTTATTTTCAACGACCAGTCAGAAGTCTGCTACGCAGAAGTTGAAGTAAACCCCACGGACTGATATGTCAGAACGGAGGACTGATCGAGCAGTAACGGATTTTATTGTTCGTATGTATAAAGGCGGATCAGATGATTCCGCCTTTTATTAAATAGTCTGTGGCGTCCAGAACGGTTTCTCTTGCCGGGCGTGGATTCCAGTGCAGCACGGAGCGCGCTTTTGTGTTGTCGAGCGTATAGTTCATTCCGACCATGGTGTTCAGGATCTTCATGGCTGTGTTATTCCTGGCCATAATATGGACGATAAAATCAGGGACGACAGTGGTCTTTACCTTTCTGTCCGGATATTGAGCCTTGAGGATTCTCGCCATCTGCGGCATGGTCATGTCCTCGCCGTGAGCGAGAAAACGCTGACCGTCGGCGGCCGGATTTTCCATGGCCAGTATGTGCAGTTCTGCGAGATCGCGGACGTCGCTCACGTTATAAAGAACATTTGGGCTTGGCGTTCCTTTCAGGAGCATTTCAAAAATCTGATCCGTCGAGCTTCTTCTGCCGGCCATAAAAGGCCCGAGAATCGCACCGGGAAGGATTGTGGTGAGTTTTGTGTGATTCTGACCGCCAATGAGTTCCCACGCTTCTTTTTCGGCGATGATCTTGGAGCGCATATAATTTGTGATCTCTTTGTTGTTGACATCCGTCCAGAACGATTCATCGGCTGTTTTCTCTCTGTATTTCCTGCCGGGATAGCAGGCCGCTTCTGAAGAGGTCATGACAATCTTTTTCACACCGGCGCTGATTGCGGCCCGGATCACATTTTCCACGCCGCTTTTTGCGGTCGCTATCAGTTCCGGATTTTCCTGATCATTTCCCCCGAGCGGAGAGGCGATATGCAGTACGGCGTCCATTCCCTCCATCGCTTCGGGCCATTTGTCAGCTTTGCTCAGGTCGGCAACGGCGAACGAAAGATTTGTGGTATCGACGCCTTCTTGCATTAGCATATCCTGCACAGCGCTGAATTTTTTCGGCGACCGGACAGTTGTCCGCACGCTGTATCCTCTTTCAAGCAATTTTCGAATCGTCCATCCCGCGAGAAATCCGGTTCCACCGGTGACCAAAACCTTTTCAAATTCTTTTTTCATTTCTGATCTCCTTATATCTGAAATCCTGATGTCCATTTCGCTATTTGGTTATTCTGAAATTCGATACTTCAGAAATGCATCATGTGTTGCACATCTTTCTCTTGTATAGTAATCTTTAATATGAGATGAAAACAAGCATCAATCAAATGACAAATGATTCTTATGCATCAGATTCAGATGAATTGTCGCGAATCAGGAAGCGTTTCTCATTTCAAATTTAAGCGGCAGCAAAACAGGAGAAAGGTATGGACAGAAGAACGGCGTATACGCAAATGGTTATCAAAGATTCTCTGTACAAACTTCTGGAGAAGAAACATTTGTCAGAGATAACGGTGAAAGAGTTGTGTGAAATGGCGGATATCAACCGCAGTACTTTTTACAGAAACTATCAGGACGTCTATGATCTGTTCGAAAAACTCGAAGAGCAGCTCACGGAATCTGCTTTTCACGATCATGATCTCGAGAATGACCGTTACAGGCTTCTCGAGATCATTTATCAGAACCAGCCGTTTTACCGGGAATTCTTTGATTCGCATCTGGAAAGCAGATACATCCGGAATACTGTCCGGAAAATGTATGATGAAATGAAGGAAATTCTGATACAGAGAGGAACATACGACGCGAAAACATTTGCGGTGTCTTATCAGTACAATTACTATGGCGTGATCGGCGTGATCCGGGAATGGCTTGACGGTGGGTGTAAAAATAAGCCGCGGGAACTGGGTGACATTCTATATGCCATTGTAGAGAAACAGTATACGTGAAGGCAAATAAAATGATCAGGAAGTTAAAGAAAAGCGAAATCGACAGTGTCATGTCGATCTGGCTGGCTTCCAACAGGGAAGCTCATGCGTTCATCCCGGCGGAATATTGGGAATGCAACTATGAATCTGTGAAAAATACGATTTTGAACGCGGACGTATTTGTCTCGGTCGAAAATGATCAAATACGGGGATTTATCGGACTTGTTGAAAATTATATCGAGGGGTTGTTTGTTGAAAAGACAGCCAGGGGCAAAGGAATCGGATCCGAACTCATCAGACACGCAAAGAGCATCAGAGAGAACCTGGAACTGGATGTCTATCAGGAAAATCCGAAAGCGGTACAGTTTTATAGCAGGCACGGTTTTGAAATTGTTGAGAAAACTGTTGATCCGGCCACCGGACATACGGAATGTCGGATGAGATGGCATGCAGTTGATGGAATATTGACATAATTGGGCATATAATAAACTCCAGAAAAATTGAAGTTGCTCAGAAAGAATCAAAGTTTATAATCAAAATAACACTAAGTTATTTATAAAATGTATATTGTCACAGACTTGGCATATGGGGAGAATAATCATGAAAAGAAGATTATTGCCGCGCCTGGCGACGCTTGCACTTGTTATTTCTTTGTTTGCGCAAAGTGTAACGGCACTTGCCGGGGAGATGAGTTCGGTTATCACGACCGAAGAGACTTCGGAAACAATTGTATCCACTGAAAGTAAAGAAGAAGAAAATAGTCTGGAAACAGATGAGACTATTGATGAGTCTTCTGAAATCCCGGTCGTCCCGGCTGAGGACGAAATTTCCGATATAAACACAGAATCTGATGCTCTGACTGAATCGGAAACTGAGACGGCGGATGTACAGAAGACGGAAACAGAAGCCGTTTCCACAGAAGAGTCAGAGGCGCTGACAAATGAGAATAATTCTACGGCTGCAGCGCTGTCCAAAGCCGCACCTGAGCCTGCTCTTGCGAATGATACTGTCACAGACAGTTCCCAGTTAAATCTGGGATATTTTACAGTCAATTACGGCCAGACTGTTGCGACAACTTCCCGAACGGTCAGTCTCAATGACGATCCTTCGTGGAATTGGACAGATGATCCAAGCCGGGTGGTTTCATATTGCACGTTGTCTACATTTTATTCACCCCTGAATAATCAGGAAGAAAACAACGGCTTTCTTGATTACATACTCGCCAGGAATATCGTCAGCAGCAGTGACCCGGATGGATGCAATTTCATGGCGGGAACTACGTCTCATTTATATGACAGTTTTACTGATGAAATAATTGCCTGGGGTGAAGACCTGAATTGGAGTGAAGAAACAGAAATAAAAGATCTTTCTGCAAAATTTACCATGGAAATCGATTATCTCGACGCCAATGGAGAACCGGCAGATTTTCTGACAGAGTCGGCTGAAGAGGATCAGCCGTATTGGGATATTTCGTTTGAACCTCAGTCTTTCAGCTCGCAAACAGCGGGTGAACTGACTGAAACAGCAAGTGTGCTTAAACAAGAATATGATTTGACGTGGGATAATTCAAGCGATTCCGTATATACACTTCAGGATATCGGCTCGATCGAGATGCATACCGGAACAGTTTTTCGCGGATTTAACCCGGATTATACCGGTGTATTGCAGATCAGGCCTGTTTTTACTTATGAGTACAAATTTACAGTAGATGGTCAGTCATATGACATTACGCTCTATACCCCGGATTGCACCCGCTCATATGATGTGGTCAAAGAAAGTACAGAACCGCAATATGTTTCAGCGTCCGATTCGGATCTGAAAGCATCTGTGACGCATGACGGCGTTGAATCATCACTGAACACTGAGAGCGATAAAGTCACGGCTGTTCAGCATGGCGATGAAATCACATATCAGATTGATGCCAGCTCAGAAGCAGAAGCGCAGGTTTTCTATCACTATTATCTTGATATGTATCCCCTGGGCGATGCTGTCTGCTCTGATACAGTGCTGAAAAAATTGAGTGACATCGGGGCAGCAGTTAGACCGCCATTCTTTGATTCATGGATAATAGGCGATGTGACGGATTATCTTGTCTTTGAACTTACCATTCCGGAAGGGCTCACATATGATGAATCGCAAAAAGATAATATAGAATTAGAAGTCGATGGCCCGGACTTTCTCAACTGGTCATTGGATGATTATAAAAACCGTGAAACGGTTAAGATTGTTCACAATCAGGATGGCTCCACAACTATTCAGTGTATAGCAACATTAAAAGATTATGGTTATATATCCTTGCAATCCTGCAGCAAAGAATATGTTTATTCCAAATTAAATGATATATTGAACGAAAAAGTCACCCTCAATGTGCCGGGTATTACCGTATCTGAAAACGCAAAAGCTGGAACGTATTATACAGCGAAGGCAAGGGTATATGGCAGCTATTACTGCCTTTATGAATATGTACTTGGCTATAATAATTTACCTGTAATGGCAAAACCATCTGTCGGCGACAGCTGGGATGCCGATTTCGGGGGCTGGGATGAAGAAGCGGAGCAGCTGAGCGTAAATACACTGCAGACAGATTCTCAGGCAGCAAGCTGGTCTTCAGATATAAAACTGTTGAGCGCATCGTCGGATACGGATTATTCAGACGATCCCGAATTAAATGAAATGTTCCCGTATCCTCCGGATGATTCTGTATATTCAATGACAGGACCTGATGATCAAGGCTACGATATGCTGAGCCGGGCACCAAATATGAATTACTCATGGGATCATCTGCAAAATGCAGAAGGCCGCGATGTAATTCAGTCAGAGGAAGAAGCTCAGAACACCAAAGAACTCTGGTACACAGTCGTAATTCCGGCGGCGACGATCAGCAAGGATCTGCCGGACGACGCTTCAGAAGCTGACCGCAGCAAAGATTATACGTTCGGCATCCAGCTGAAGGATAGTTCTCTGTTTGGCAAGAGCTTCGATGCGGTTCGCGGCAAGAAGCAGGATGACGGCACGGTTTCTTACAGCAGCACAAATGAGACGATTGAGTTTGATGAAACCGGGTACGCGGAAATCACCCTGAAAGCCGGCGAAGTGCTCGCGATCGGTCTTCCGGACGGCTGTGAATACAATGTGAAAGAGATTCTGGAAGATGACTCATTTGTCATCGAGTATCGGTATATGCCTGCATTTGGGGATGAAACGGTCAGCACCGGGACGTATAACAATAATCCCGGAATTGACGGCAAACTGGAAGCAGCCAGGTACACAGAGTCCGATTCCGTCGATATCATCGATGTGACGGGCAGGAACTTCCCGACCGGCAGTCTTTCCATAGCCAAGAGACTCATCGTGCCGGAAGAAGACCTTCCGCAGCAGTCAGAAAAAGAATTCCAATTTGTTCTGACGCTGAGCAACGACGATGTCGATGTGAACAATGTCTATACCGCCAAACTGTACACAGACGGTGTCTACAATGAAAGTCTCGGTGCCTTTGAATATTCGGGAGACCCGGACGATGAAACAGTGACGGTTGCAGACGGCAAGCTGGAATTTTCTCTGAAACACGGCGAGACGCTTGAAATTGACGGCCTTCCGATGGGAACGAGCTACACGGTTGAAGAGTCGGAAAGCCAGGGCTTTACACCGACCATTACAAATCAGACCGGAACGATTGCTGCTCATATAGATATTTCCGTTTTCTGCGAAAATAACGATACCGAGATAACCGTCAACAAAATCTGGACCGGCGATTCGGAAGACACGCGTCCGAATTCTGTACAGATGCAGCTGTATAAGAACGGTCAGCCGGAAGGTGATCCGGTGACGCTCACTGAAGATGATGACTGGAGCTTCACATGGAATTATCTTGAAGCAGAACAGACATACACTGTTGAAGAAGTAAATGTTCCAAACGGTTATACGGATTCCGTCACACACGAAGACAATGTCTGGACCGTGACAAATACAAAACTGCCGGAAGAACCAGAAACCACGACAGTCACCGTCAACAAGATCTGGAAAAATGATGATGCGTCCACGAGACCGGATTCTGTTCAGATTCAGCTGAAGAAGAACGGCGAGCCGGAAGGCGATCCGGTGACACTGAGTGATGACAACGGCTGGAGCTATAGCTGGAATGCTCTGGAAGCGGGGCAGGAATACACCGTCGAGGAAGTGAATGTTCCGGACGGTTATGAAGTTTCCGCTGCACATGAAGGAAATGTCTGGACTGTGACGAACACGAAGAAGCCGGCAGGTGAAACCACCACGCCGACGGAAACACCTGAAAAACCGACAGAAACACCTGCAGAGTCGACGACAACATCGGAAACAACGACAACACCGGAAACGACGGATACGACATCTGTCAACACCGGAGATACATCCTCGACAGGGCTGTGGCTTCTTCTGACGATATTCTCAGCATCACTGGCAGTACTTCTTGTGACAGGAAAAAGAAAAACTGAAAGATAATCCAGCCTTTTCATTTGTCATGATTATCTTTTAACAGTCATCTGTCAGGATGGTTCATATAGCTTTCAAAATCGTGCAAAATGTACATTTTTATGCTTTTGTCACTATTTTCTGCTATAATAAAATAGAATTAGTTTGAACGGAAAGAAGAATATTTTGAAGAAGGAGGCTTATATGGCTGAAGACCTGAAAGGTGCAGCTGTTTCGCATGCCAGATTCGGCAAGGGTACAATCAAAAGCGTTGAAGAGCGATATTTCACAGTTGAATTTGACACAGATCATGTAGAGAAGACGTTTCAGTATCCGGACGCTTTTGAAAAATTTATCAAGGCCGAAGATCCGGCGGTTGAAAAGATGGTAAAAAAAGACCTTCAGGCAGCGATCGAAGAGCGTCAGAAAGAAGAAGCTGAGATGTCTGCCAATATCCGTACGGCTCTGGATCACATCGAAGAAGTTCAGAAAGAGGTCAAGGACAAGAAAAAGGCGACAAAATCCAGGAGCCGCAAGACAGATTCAGAGGAAGAAACCGCCTGAGTTCACAATAATTTCAGACAGGAGAATGGGAATTGAATTCAAAAGAGCGCGTGCTGAATCTGCTGAAACAGGAAGACGGCGGATTCCTTTCGGGTGAATCTATTGCGCAAACGCTGGGAATATCCCGGACTTCTGTGTGGAAAGCGATACAATCCCTCCGCCAGGAGGGCGAGAATATCGAAGCGGTGACCAACAGAGGATACCGGCTTTCTGACAATCCGGGTGATCTTTCTTTCCGGATTCTCAGAGAAGAGTTCCCGGAAGAGGAAACTCTTCGGATTCTGGCGAGTACGGATTCGACGAACCGGGAAGCCAAAATCCTTGCGCTGCAGGGAGCTCCCGACGGCACGGCAGTCATTGCAAAGGAACAGTCGGACGGTGCCGGTCACGGAACACATCGCTTCTGGTCACCCAAAGGCGGTATTTATCTGAGCGTGATTCGCCGCTTTGAATCCTCTGTTTTCAAGAGCAGCCGGGACATAACAAAATTCGGAGCTTATGCCGCCTGTCAGGCGATTTCATCGGTGTGTGCCCTGAATTGTCAGATCCGTCCTGTCAATGATCTGTATTACAACGGCAGGAAGATCGGCGGAATTCTGACGGAAGGTATGGAAGACGCCGAGACAGGGCAGATGAACTGGACCGTCATCGGAGTCGGAATCAGTTTTTGTATCCGCCAGGAGACGTTCCCAAGAGAACTCCAGGCAAGATGCTCATCACTGTATCCGGACGGAAAGGCAGGAAGTTCATTGAGCCGTCTGGCCTGCGAACTCATCCGCAGACTGCGGGGAACGCCGCCGGATGCCGATACGCTTGAAAAATTGTACGATTCGCTGATCATTCATACATAAGGCAGTAAAGAGGCCTGCGCGAGAGTCAGACTCTTCGGCGCAGGCCATTTTTGTGAATGGATGCTTATTTATTTTTCGCTGCCGGATGCTTTTCGATGTATTTTTTTATTGCGGCAAAGCTCTGTTCGCTGAGAGCATGTTCCATGTGGCAGGCGTCGTTGGCAGCTGTAGTTTCGTCGACTCCGAGTTCCGTCAGCCATTTGCTGAAGCATTTGTGCCTCTCATAGATCATACTAGCAATTTTCTTACCTTCCGGTGTAAGATAGATGTAGCCTGCCGGTGTTACCGTGATCTTTCCGGACTGACGGAGATTTTTCATGGCAACGCTCACACTGGATTTTTTATAACCCATGTCATTGGCTATATCAACCGAACGAACGACCGGAAGTTTCTCGCTTAACATGAGGATTCTCTCCAGGTAATCCTCAGAAGACTCGCTGGTACGCATCGAAAGTTACCTCCTGTTTGATGAATGAATTTCAGTTAGCCTAACCGTACTTGAGTATATCATTTTAACTCCGGCAGTTCAAGAATATATATTGTGAAAAGGGGAACAACAAAAGCATGGACACCTTCAAAGTACTGATTGCAGACGATGAGAGCCGAATGAGAAAACTAGTGCACGATTTTCTTGCCCGCAAAGGTTATATTGTCGTTGAGGCGGCAGACGGACAGCAGGCGCTGGATATGTTTTATGCCGATAAGGACATTTCTCTGATAATTCTGGACGTCATGATGCCGAAGATGAACGGATATGACGTATGCCGCGAAATCCGACAGACGTCAAAGGTTCCGGTTATCATTCTGACGGCAAAAGGCGAAGAGGATGATGAGATTGTCGGATTTAACTGCGGAGCCGACGAATACATCTCAAAACCTTTCTCGCCCCGCATTCTGACTGCCCGTGTCGATGCGCTTCTGCGGCGTTCGTATCCGACAGACGCCGAGGGAAAGCCGGTTACAATCGGCGGAATTACACTCGACAAAACGGCGCACCGCGTTCTTGTCAACGGCGAAGAAGTCGAACTTTCCTTTAAGGAATTTGAACTCCTCGACTACTTCATGAAAAATAACGGTGTTGCCCTGTCGCGCGAGAAAATCCTGAATAATGTTTGGAACTATGATTACTATGGAGATGCGCGGACGATTGACACGCACGTCAAGAAACTTCGCCATAAACTCGGCCCGTGCGGAGATTATATTCAGACGATCTGGGGCATGGGGTATAAATTCAGCCCGACGAAATGAATCAGACAAAGCAGGAGTCGACCGGCTCCTGCTTTTTTGTCAATGAATTTAAAAACAGCAAAGCATGACCGTAAGCGGCATTTGTCATGCCTGTGAAAATTTGGTGAAAAGATCGTGATTCGCCCCCCTGTATCCGTCTGCTGCCGTGAGAGATGTGTTAAACTGATAAACAGTAAAATGCCGGCAGTGGGGATTGCAGCCGGGAAATGAGGGAGTCAATTGTCAGTTAAAATGAAAAGAGCAAATCATGCCGAAGAGGCTGGAAAGGTTCCTTTTATCCACTCGATCCGATTCCGCATTATTGTTCTGATCGCGGCGATTGTGCTTGGAATGACGGCAGTTCTGCTGTTGTTAAATACCTTTATGGTGGAGCCGTTCTATCTGAGCACCCAGAGAAAAGACATGATTCAGGCCTACAGTGATGTCGGCTCTGTCATGAACGAGTACACGGAAGGAACAATCACAAAGGACGAAATGACAAATCAGCTGGATCAGATGATGTCGCCGTATTCCGTCGACCTGGTTATTGTAAACAGCAGCTGGGATGTGATTTACTCGAATACGCGCGACGCGGAAATAATGCTCAAGCGGATTCAGCAGACTGTACTCGGACAAATTCCGATGAAGCCCGACGATGATTCGGGGGAAGAAACCCCTGAAGAAGAAAGCGGAAATGAAATTATCGAAGAGACAGATTCGTATACTCTCCAGAAATCCTATGACTCACGGCTGAACGACACCTTCTATGAGCTCTGGGGAACATATGGAAATTCGACCAGTGTTCTGATGCGCATGCCGCTCCTCAGCATCCGCGACACGATTGACATGACGAACCACTTTATTCAGCTTGCCGGTATTTTGATTCTTGTCATCGGTCTGGTTGCGGCGTCCGGTTTTTCCGGGCTGATCTCAAAGCCGATCAAGAAACTGTCGAATATCGCCAGCCGGATGAGTTCGCTCGACTTCAACGTCCGCTATGAAGGCCACGACAAGAGCGAAATTGGCGTTCTCGGGCAGAATATCAATGAAATGAGTCAGAACCTGGAAGAAGCGATTGAAGAGCTTAAATCGGCAAACACTGAGCTTCAGAGGGACATTGAGCGAAAGACCAAGATTGACAACATGCGCAAAGAGTTCCTGAGCAATGTCTCGCACGACCTGAAGACGCCGATCGCTCTGATTCAGGGATATGCCGAAGGACTCAAGGACGGAATCGCCGACGACCCGGAGAGCAGCGCCTATTACTGCGATGTAATTCTGGACGAGGCAAAGAAAATGAATACGCTGGTGCGCCGGCTTCTTGATCTGAATCAGATCGAGTTCAGCAATGAAAAGCCGATCATGAAGCGCTTTGATCTGGCACAGCTTCTGCATGACAACGTGGCGGCCAATCAGCTGGAGGCCGAGAAGAAAGGAATTACGCTGATTTATGAGGGGCCGGAAAAAGGAATCGACGCCTGGTCAGACGAGACAAAAGTCGATGAGATGGTGACGAATTACCTCTCCAACGCTATTCACTATGCTTCCGGGAGAAAACAGGTCCGCGTGTGGGAGACGGAAGAAGGCACAAACCGCCGCGTTCACGTATTCAACACAGGCAGTCAGATCCCGGAGGAAGAAATTGACAGGATATGGGAGAAGTTCTACAAAGTCGACAAGGCACGCACCCTTGAATACGGCGGAAATGGCATCGGACTGAGCATTGTAAAGGCGATCTGCGACTCGTACGGGAAACAATACGGCGTTCTGAACCACCCGGACGGCGTGGAGTTCTGGTTCGATGTCGACGGAAGCGCTCTGAGCGAACCGGAACTTTCATCGAAAGACAAGCAGGAGAAAATCAGTGATAAAAAAGAAAGCTGATCCCTGACAAATGAATGCCCGGACCCTGCGCGTAAAATCACGCAGAGGGCCGGGCGTTTTTGTTCTTTCAGAAAAAGTCAGGGCCAAGTACAGTTTCTTTTGTGTACAGGCGTGCTTCATTGTCTGAAAGAAAGTGCATATAAGAAACGCGGGAATCGGGTGTACCGGCGCCGGCGCCAAAGCAGCGGTACTGGGCATAATACGCCGTCTCATGTGTCTGCGGTTTGTTCCAGTCGTCAATTCCTTTCGGATTTACCGTTTTGTCCATCTCACAGTTCAGGAACACAGCTTTTGCGTAATCTCTCCAGGGCCTTGCCAGAAATGCGCTTTTCTCCGGGCAGTCACCAGTCAGGCGGCAGTGATCGAACACATATCCGTACGGCTCGCCCTGATTCGTGGAGGGCGCGCAGTAGAACGCGTCCGGAAAGCGTCCGCTGTCGATGGCAAAGAGGGTGCAGTCTGAAAAGTATGCCGTCGCGGATCCGAAAATGAAGTCGATCTCACCGGCGATATAACAGTGTTCGTAGAGCTGTCTTCCGGGAATTCTGGGCGCTTCTTTTGTGGGGCCTGTAAATCCGCCCGGTTCGATTTCTCTGGGCGGCAGAGGACCGGTGAAGAGCGTGTCCTGAGCCCCGAGAATCCGGCAATTCCTGAACGATATCCTGTCGCCCTCGGCGTAAACCGCTATGGCCTGCCCGACTTCTCTGCCAGGTCCGGCCGAGTTTTCGATGCAGATGTTCTCCGCGTGAAAATCGTGTGTGAACACCAGAAGCGTATAGGAGCGGAACGTGCCGCGCTTTATCCCGTCCGGCATCATCATCCGGGCATAATACCCGGCCGTGAGTTTTGTTGTGTCAGCTCCGCTGCCGAGGATTGTGACGCCAGGCTTGCGGATTTCAACGCGCTCGCGGTACGTGCCGGCTTTCAGCTGAATGGTTCCTCCCGTTTCGGGGAGCGCATCAACGGCCTCCTGCAGCGACGCAAAATCGCCGGATCCGTCCTGCGATACGGTTAAATTTACATTTGCCATGGGAATTCCTCTCGTCTTTTTTATGTCTTTTCAGAATGGAACTGATATAATAAACAGGAATCTATGTCAGGGAGGGCCAGCCTATGGAAATCCGCACAGGAATACGCGATGTCGGAATTTATCTGTCTCTGCGCGAAGCTGTCGGCTGGATCAAACTCACCAGGGCACAGGCTCAGAAAGCGCTCGCCGGCAGCATCGAGGTTTTTACCGTATATGACGGCGAAAAGCCCATCGGCATGGCAAGGCTCGTGGGTGACGGCGCTGTCGTGACCTATGTTCAGGATCTGATCATTATTCCCTCGTATCAGGGTAAGAGAATCGGAAGTCTTCTGCTTGACACAGTGACGCGATACGTAAAGGAGAACATGATTCCGGGAACGAGGATGATGTTCGACCTGATGTGCCGCAAGGGGATGGAAGAGTTCTACCTGAAGCACGGATTTACCGCAAGGCCTACGAAAAATCTGGGCCCCGGCATGATTGAGTATATATACAAATATCCGGACGGAAGCACGGATATCCGGAACTTCTGAAAAAAGCCCGAAAGCTTTGACAAGCTCCCGGGCTTTTTCACTGCCTTAATAATCAGTCGAGAATCGACTTTACGTAAGCGGCGATCTTTTCGTCCCTGCAGTTCGCGAAGAACAGATCTTTGAAGTTTTTGCCGGACACAGCGCCCTTGACAAGTTCCGGATCAAGGCTCTTGAGAATTTCGACAAGATCCTCCTTGAATGCAGCCTTGCGGACGGTGTCAAGAATCTGCTTGTTGCGCTTTTCCGGAACGGCTCTTTCCTTCGGATAGCCGCTGCCCGACGGCTCAGACCAGAGCTTTTCGAAGATGTACTGCAGGTTCAGATCGCCGGCCCAGCCGAAGCGGAGGGCGAACGGAATGGCGATTGCATTGCCGTCGTTAATCTGGGCAAACGTATACGCATCCAGCGGATCCTCGACGTGACCGCAGATGACGCCCGGGAATGAGTTCAGTGCGAGCATCGCGCCCTCACCTGTGCCGCATCCGGTTACAACGAAATCAGCTGCCTTGGAGTTCAGCAGAATCGCCGCCAGAATGCCGTTCTGAACATACGTGAGCTGTGCCTCGTCATCGGCTGAATACATACCGTAGTTGTCCACGGTATATCCCTTTTCGTCCGCGACTTTCTTAAGAGCCGCATAAATCACGGCGTTCTTGGCAGCCTGACTGTTCTCGTTAATCAGAGCAATTCTCATATGACGTTTGTACCTCGTTTCTGTTATGATAGTGATTATGATAATGTAACGGCCGTGATTATTCAGAACTCACGCCGTTTCTATAAGTATAACACGACGCGCAGACCGCGGCAATCTGAGCCGGGGGTCTTAAGCATCTGATTTGGAAAGGTTATTACGATGGCAGACGAATCTCAGCAGGCAAAATTTCTGGAAGATCTGAACAATCTGAAAGAATATGCGAAAGTCAATCTTGGCTTTATAACAGAAGATGACATAAAGGAATATTTCTCGGATATCGAACTGAACGAAGAACAGCTTTCCATGATAAATGGTTTCCTTCGCGCCGGCGGAATCAAGATCCGCGGATATAACGGCAGCAACGCCTATACGGCCTGGGAGGAAAAGAAAGCCCTGGAGGACGAGAAAAATTCAGAGAACACGGAGCCCGAAGAACCGAAAACAGACGACGAAAACATGGATCTGTATCTCGAAGAGCTCGCGAAGATGCCGGAAGTTTCCGACGAAGACTGCGGCTATATTCTGATGGAAATCGAAGAAGGAAAGGATGACACAGCCGTCGCACGGCTCACGGAAGCCTGTCTTCCCAAAGTTCTCGACTTTGTGCAGCCATTTGTCGGGCAGGGTGTTCCGGCCGGTGACATGGTGCAGGAGGCCAATCTTGTTCTTTTTAATTACATTCAGAATAAAGAGTGGCTTAAGAATCCGGAATGGCGCGACAAGATACGGCGCGGCAGCAAAGAAGATCTTCAGGCGGTTCTGCACGGCATGATGGACGAGGCGAGAAAGCAGGTACAGGATCAGATGCGCGTGCTTCTCACAGAGCAGAATCAGCAAAAAGACGTGTCCAAACAGGTTGTGTACCAGGTCAAACGGGTGAGTGAGGCCGCAAAGAAATTCAGGGAGGAAAACGGCCGCAAGGCGACGCCGCTCGAACTTGCGCAGGCCATGCATGTGGCTCCGGAAGTGATCACACAGGCGATAGAATTTGCCGGCAGCAAGATACCGGATATCGAGATGAAAGCGACGATGCGCCCTCACAAAATCGGACCGGCGTAAGCCATCTTTTCCCGCTATTTTATTGAAAGCCCGCACTCAAACGTCTATAATATGGGTGACAAAAGAATTTTCCTGGGGTGTTCGCCAGCCTTATTACGTCGGATCCTACAATTATTATAAGGGATTCTCATATTGGCTCTCTAATGTCAGGCCTCCTCTGAGTGGAAGACAGCGGTCTGTCCTGCGGAAACCCACCTGGCTATGGCTAGGAATCTACTGTTGACAGCGGCATCCTGGGTTTTAACAGATTTATGAGGAGGTTCATTTCAGTTTTGAAATGAACCTTTTTTTTACAAAGTCGGACACTCGCTCATTTCTGTTTTCTTGCAAATACATCCCGATTTCGATAAAATGTACGTTGCTGTTTTACAATTGCTGATATTTTTGCTGGAGAACGGATGGAGCTTACCTTTCATTTGGCTGCATTTGACGGGCCTCTGGACCTGCTTTTGCATCTGATCGAAAAAAACAAAGTAAATATCTATGACATCCCGATCGCCATGATCACCGATCAGTACATGGAGTATATCAATGCGGCTGATGAGGAAGATCTGGATGTAATCAGCGAATTCCTCGTCATGGCAGCGACACTGCTTGACATCAAGGCCCGGATGCTTCTCCCGCAGGAACAGAAGACGGAAGAGGACGAATCCGATCCGCGCGAGGAACTGGTGCGCAGGCTCGTCGAGTACCGGATTGCAAAGGAAGCTGCCGGCGATCTGAAAGAGCGCGAGGAATCGGCCGGCCAGGTGCTGTACAGAGACGTGCCTGTGCCCTGCGAGATAGCAGAATATCAGGAACCTGTCGATGTAAAAGCACTGATAGGAGATCTGACGCTTCAGAAACTGCACGAAATTTTCGTCGATGTGTGCCGGCGCCAGACAGAGAAAATTGACCCCGTCCGCTCCAAATTCGGAAAGATCGTGCAGGAAAAAGTCAGCATGGCTGACGGGGCGGCGATGGTCAAAAAGAAACTGCACGGGAAAAGATATGTGAATTTCCGGGATCTGCTGAATGAAAATGAGACAAAACAGGAACTGATTGTGACATTTCTCGTCGTACTGGAACTGATCCGGCGCGGATATATCACGGCGCAGCAGGAAGAGACCTGCGGAGAAATACAGATCCAGGTCCTGAAAGATCCTGAGGAGGCTGTACTGGGAGACGAAAATGACGGACAGTGATTACAAAGCTGCCGCGGAGGCAATACTTTTCACGATGGGACAGGCTGTCCCGCTGCGCACTCTTGCGGGAGCGCTCGAAATATCGGACGAAAAGATGGAACAGCTTCTCCACGAGATGGAAGAAGATTACAAGAACCCGTCGAGAGGAATTCAGCTGCGGAGGCTGGATGACAGCTTTCAGCTTTCGACAAAGCCGGAATTTTTCCGCCAGCTGGTAGCTGTGGCGAGCCAGCCGAAACGGTATGCGCTTTCGCAGGCTCTTCTCGAGACGCTTGCCATCGTCGCGTACAAACAGCCGGTGACTCGTCTGGAAATCGAAAAAATACGCGGTGTGTCGAGCGGTCATGCCCTGAACAAGCTTGTAGAGTATGATCTGATCGAAGAAGTGGGCAGGCTCAATGCGCCGGGCAGACCGCTGTTATTCGGAACGACGGAAGAATTCCTTCGGGCGTTCGGGCTTTCCCAGACCGGTGATCTGCCGCAGGTGAGCGCGGAAGAATTTGAAAAAATGAGACAGGTGGCGGAGGAAGAAGCCGACAGAGAGGAAAGACAGGATGCCGGCGAAGATGATGACGGCCCCGTCAATGTCGAAGTATGATATACAAATCTGAAAGGAGAAAATGGAATGGAAAGAAAAAATGCGTGGAAGACGTATGACCAGGACAGCTATCTGAAGGTGTTCTCTTTTGCCGAAAAGTACAAGAAATTTATCTCCGAGAACAAGACAGAGCGCGAGTGCACCGCGACGGCAGTCGAAATGGCCAAAGAGGCAGGATACCGCGATCTGTACGGTCTGGTTGAACAGGGCATTTCCCTGAAGCCGGGCGACAGAGTGTATGCGGTCAACATGAACAAATCCATCGCGCTTTTTGAGATCGGAACCGAGCCGATGGAAGACGGGCTCAACATTCTGGGAGCGCATATCGATTCTCCGAGACTCGATCTCAAACAGGATCCGCTCTATGAAGATACGGATCTCGCTTTTCTGAATACGCATTACTATGGCGGCATCAAGAAATATCAGTGGACCGCGCGCCCGCTGGCTCTTCACGGAATCGTCGTGCTCAAGGACGGACAGACCGTCCAGATGTGCATCGGCGAGGATGAGAGCGATCCGATTGTCGGCATCTCAGATCTCCTGATTCACCTGGCTTCCAAACAGATGCAGAAGAACGGAAACGAACTTGTGGCCGGCGAAGATCTGAATGTGCTGGTCGGCAGCATTCCGGCGGCGGATGACGGGGAAAAGAAAGAGAAACGCCTTGTCGCTGACAACATTCTCTCCATCCTCAATAAAAAATACGGAATCAAAGAGGAAGATTTCCTCTCGGCCGAGATTGAAGTAGTTCCGGCCGGCCCGGCGAGAGATTACGGAATTGACAAGTCCATGATCGCAGGCTACGGGCAGGACGACCGCGTCTGCGCGTACCCGTCACTGGTCGCTCAGCTTCAGGTGCGCAATCCGCGCCGCACAAGCTGCACACTGCTCGTCGACAAGGAAGAGATCGGTTCTGTCGGCGCGACAGGCATGCACTCTCACTTCTTTGAGAACACATTGGCCGAGGTCATGAATGCGGCTGGTCAGTACTCAGAGCTGGCGCTCCGCCGTGCTCTGCGCCATTCGCGGATGCTCTCAAGCGACGTCTCGGCGGCCTACGATCCGAACTATCCGGATGTCATGGAGAAGCAGAACACCTGTTATTTCGGCAAGGGCGTCGTGTTCAACAAGTACACGGGCGCAAGAGGCAAGTCCGGCAGCAACGACGCGAACGCTGAATTCCTCGCTATGCTGCGCCGAATCATGGATGACAACAATGTGGCATATCAGACAGCTGAACTGGGCAAAGTAGATGCCGGAGGCGGCGGTACGATCGCCTATATCATGGCTGACTATGACATGTCCGTTGTCGATTCCGGCGTTGCCGTTCAGAACATGCACGCTCCGATGGAAGTGACGAGCAAGGCGGATCTGTACGAAGCGTTGAAGTGCTACTGCGCCTTCCTTTCTGAGGCGTGACCTGGTGAAAGTTTATGAAATGGGAATCATTTGCCATTGAGACAAATGTGGCGGCGGAGGACATTATCTCCGCCACCCTTTCGTCTCTGGGAATTCAGGGTGTCGAAATCAAAGACCATGTGCCGCTCACCAAAGAAGAAGCGCACGGTATGTTCATCGACACCGGCGACGATGAGGGCAGGTCGCTGATGCCGGAAATGCCGGACGATGACTCGGCGCAGGTGATCTTTTACCTGGACCCGGAAAAAGACGATATTCCGACGGTGTTAAGCCAGGTAAAGGCAGCTCTGGAAGAGCTCAAAAAAACGGCGGATATCGGCAGCGCAGCGATCACACAGTCGGAGACGGAAGACAAAGACTGGATCAACAACTGGAAGAAATACTGGAAGACATTTACCATCGGCGATCTTGTGATCAAGCCGACCTGGGAGACGCTGCCGGAAAATCTGAAAGGACGCCCGGTGCTTTCGATCGATCCGGGAACCGCGTTCGGAACGGGCGCGCACGAGACGACGCGAATGGTGATCCGCGAACTGCAGTCGGCTGTGAAGGGCGGCGAACAGATCCTCGACGTCGGGTGCGGCAGCGGTATTCTGTCTCTTGCGGCGCTCCTGTTTGGCGCCGGACATGCGGTCGGAACCGACCTGGACCCGAACGCAAAGACCGCTTTCCTGGAAAATGCGGCCGTCAACCACTTCACACCGGATCAGTTCGACATTGTTCTCGGCGATATTGTCACGGACAAAGCGGCTGCGGACGCTGTCGGATATGAGCGCTACGATATCGTATGCGCCAATATCCTGCACGACGTGCTGATTCCGATGAGCGCCGTGATAGACCGCCACATGAAAGAAGGCGGGCTGCTGTTCACGTCCGGCATCATTGAAGAAAAGGAAGAGGCAGTCCGGAACGCGATTGAGGCCAATCCGAAGCTGTGTGTTCTGGACACATTTCACGATGGAGAATGGGTGAGCATCACCGCAAAGAAGGTGTGATTCATGTATCATTTCTTTGCTGAGCACAAAGATATCCACGTGCCAGAAGGCAGAATCCTGCTTTCCGGCGCGGATTACAATCATATCCGCAATGTCCTGCGGATGCGCCCCGGCGAAAAGCTGCTGATCAGTTCCGGGGACAACTTCGATTATCTGTGCGAGATCAGCGGATACGGGGAAGACGAAACGGACGGCCCGACGGTCATCTGCACGATTCTCAAGACTGACGTCCGCACAAATGAGCTGCCGATTCACGCGACCCTGTATCAGGGCCTTCCGAAAGGCGACAAGATGGATCTGATCGTGCAGAAATGTATCGAACTGGGTGTCGGGCGGATCGTTCCGGTCGCAATGAGGCGCAGCGTGATGAAACTGACGCCTGAGAAAGCGGAGGCCAAAGTAAAACGCTGGAACAGCATCGCTGAGGCTGCGGCCCAGCAGAGCAAGCGGAGCCGGGTCCCGGAAGTGAGTGCTGTGATGAATTTTGCGGACGCGGCCGCCGAGGCATCTGAGAATACGCTTTTTCTTCTGCCGTATGAATCGGCTGAGGGCATGAAGCACACGAGAGAAGTTCTCGGAAGTCTCAAATCCGGCGACTCTGTGAGCATTTTCATCGGACCGGAGGGCGGATTTTCACCGGAAGAAATCGACCTCGCCAAAGAAAAGGGCGCGCAGATCGTCACGCTCGGACGTCGGATTCTCAGGACAGAGACGGCCGGCATGATGATCCTGTCGATTCTGACATATCTGTACGAAAACGACGATTGAGGAAAAGTAACAGCGATGGAAGCATATCTTGACAACTCTGCGACAACACGTGTGGCGGAACCAGTCATTGACCTGGTTGTGAAGCTCATGCGGGAGGACTACGGCAACCCTTCCAGCAAACACTTGAAGGGGTTTCAGGCAGAACAGTATCTCAGAAAAGCGTCCGAACAGATTGCCGCGACGCTCAAATGTACACCGAAAGAGATTCTGTTCACGTCCGGCGGGACCGAATCCAACAACACCGCGATCATAGGCGGCGCCATGGCAAATGCGCGGCGCGGAAAGCACATCATTGTCAGCAGTGTCGAACATTCTTCTGTAAGAGAGCCGTTCAGAGCCCTCGAGGCGAGAGGATACCGCGTCACGTGGCTGCCTGTTGACAGAGACGGAATCGTAGATCTGCAAAGCTTAAAGGACGCGCTTGACGACGAGACGATTCTTGTGTCCTGCATGGCCATCAACAACGAAATGGGAGCCATTGAGCCGATCGAAGAGATCGGTAGGATTGTAAAAGCGTTCAATCCGGCGATCCTCTACCATGTCGACGCGATTCAGGCATACGGCAAACTCCGGCTCCCGGTTCACAGAATCGGGTGCGATACGCTGAGCGTGTCAGGGCACAAAATTCATGCGCCGAAGGGCACCGGATTTCTTTATATCGCAAAAGGCACGAAAATCGATCCGATACTCTACGGCGGAGGCCAGCAGGGCGGCATGCGGTCCGGCACGGAAAATGTCCCGGGGTATGCGGGACTTGGACTCGCGGCAGAACTTGCCTACAGCAAAGATTTTGACGCGAAAATCGACAGACTGTATGCGCTGAAGGACAAATTTGTCAGGGACCTGCAGAGTATTGAGGGTGTGACGATCAACGGAAAGACAGGAAGAGACAGCGCACCGCACATTGTGAGCGCTTCGTTTGAAGGCGTAAGGGCAGAGGTTCTTCTGCACGCTCTGGAAGAGAAGGGCATATACGTTTCGTCCGGCTCGGCCTGCTCGTCAAATCGTCCGGGCCTGAGTTCGACCCTGCAGGCGATCGGCGTTCCGGACACGCTGCTCGATTCGACGCTTCGCTTCAGTTTCTGCTTTGAGACAACACAGGAAGAACTTGATTACTGCATCAGCGCGCTGAAGGAACTTCTTCCGCAGCTGCGACTGTTCACAAGACACTGATTAAGAGGGACTCAGAAATGATTTCAGCATTTCTCATAAAATACGGAGAGATCGGCATCAAGGGAAACAATCGCTATCTTTTCGAGGACGCTCTTGTCCGCCAGATCCGCCACGCGCTATACGGCATCGACGGCGGCTTCAGGGTTCACAAAGAGAGCGGCCGGATCTACGCGACGGCGACAGAGAGCTTTGACAGCGACGAAGTCATCAGCGCGCTGAAGAAAGTCTTCGGAATCGTGTGGATCTGTCCGGTTGAAGAGATCGCAGACAACGGATTTGACGATTTGGCGGAGCACTGCATCAATTTTCTCAGGGACAGTTATCCGGACGGAAAGTTTTCATTCAAAGTTCAGGCGCGCCGCGGCCGCAAGAACTATCCGATGGACTCGATGCAGATCAACGCCGGGCTCGGCGGGCGGATTCTTGACGCAATGCCGGGCACGCACGTAGACGTTCACAACCCGGAAGTATTGCTTCAGGTGGAAATCCGCAACAAGATTTACATTTACTGCCAGGAGATACCGGGGCCCTGCGGCATGCCGGTCGGAACAGCAGGCAGGGCCATGCTCCTTCTTTCCGGTGGCATCGACAGCCCTGTCGCCGGCTATATGATCAGCAAACGCGGCGTCGAGCTTGAGGCCACCTATTTTCACGCGCCGCCGTACACAAGCGAGCGCGCCAAACAGAAAGTTGTCGATCTGGCAAATGAAATATCGGCCTTTGCCGGACCGATCCGCCTGCATGTCGTCAATTTTACGGAAATTCAGCTGGCGATCTATCAGAAGTGTCCGCACGATGAACTGACGATCATCATGCGCCGCTATATGATGCGCATTGCGGAAGCACTGGCCCAAAAGAACAAATGTCTCGGGCTGATCACCGGCGAGTCGATCGGACAGGTTGCGAGTCAGACGATGCCGAGCCTTTTGTGCACGAACGCCGTCTGCACGCTTCCGGTCTACCGTCCGCTCATCGGCATGGACAAGCAGGAGATCATCAATATTTCCGAGAAAATCGGAACATACGACACGTCGATCGAGCCGTACGAAGACTGCTGCACAATCTTCGTGGCGAAACATCCTGTCACAAAGCCGCTGCTGCACGTCATCGAAAAGGATGAGAAAAAGCTCAACGGCATCGATGAGATGGTACAGAAGGCAATCGACACGGAGCAGGTGATACTCTGCGGTCACGAAATAGCGGAAGAATGACGGGCATTTTAAAGCCCCGGCGCACAAGAAAAAAATACCCCGGATTCTTTCAGGAAAATCCGGGGTTTGCGTTCATTATCATCAGTAAAAATGCGTCTCTCAGTCTTCTACGATATAGTTTTTGAGAACTTTGAGAATCGTATCGACGTCGCTCGCTTCATCCGCATGAATGTTCAGTTCAATCGGCTTGGAAAGATCCAGGCTGAAGATACCCATGATAGACTTGGCGTCGATCACATATCTCCCGGAAACAAGGTCAAAGTCAACATCGAACTTGGAGATGTCATTGACGAAGTTCTTTACCTTGTCGATCGAATTGAGAGAAATCTTTACTGTTTTCATGTTCTTACCTCCTGCACGAAACGCTTTACTGTGATAATCATACTTTTTTTGCTTTTATAAGTCAACGGAATGTGAGGGAAATAGTTTTGAAAACCGCAGCTGTCCATAATCTCGGATGCAAAGTCAACGCTTATGAAGCGGAGTCTATGGAGCAGATGCTTGTCAAAGCCGGATATGAGATCGTCCCGTTTGGCGGGGAGAAAAATGCCGACGTCTGCATCATCAACACCTGTGCGGTCACGAATATTGCTGACCACAAATCAAGACAAATGCTCCACAAAGCCAGAAAATTGTATCCGGACGCGGTTGTCATCGCTTCCGGATGCTATGCGCAGGAAAAAGCAGAAAGTCTGGCGCGTGATCCTGCCATCGATATCGTATTGGGAAACAACCGGAAGAGAGATCTGATTTCAATACTGAAAACATTCGAGGACAGGCGCGCTTCTGAGACAGATGAAGAAAAACTCAGGCGCCACGCGCTCTCGGAAGTAGAGGATATCAGCAAGGACTCCGAGTACGAAGACATGCCGCTGACAGAAGTAAAAGACCGCACCCGGGTATTTGTCAAGATGCAGGACGGATGCAATCAGTTCTGCACATACTGCATTATACCGTATCTGCGCGGGCGGATTCGCAGCCGCGATGAGGACAGCATCCTCCGCGAAGTGGAGCGCATGGCCGACAAAGGGTTTTCTGAATTTGTCCTGACGGGCATTCACCTGACTTCCTATGGTTTGGACAACAATCACGGAAGTCTGATTGACGTCATCGAAAAGGTCAGTCAGATTCCGGGCGTAAAACGCATCCGGCTCGGGTCGCTCGAGCCGCGCGTGATCACGGAAGACTTCGCAAAACGGCTCGCCGCCATTCCGTCTTTCTGTCCGCATTTTCATCTGTCTCTTCAGAGCGGATCAGACAGCGTTCTTCGCCGGATGAACCGCAGATATACAACGCAGGAATTCGCCGAGAGTGTCGGGCTTCTCAGACGGACATTTGACAGGCCGGCCATCACGACAGACATTATCGTCGGATTTCCCCAGGAGACAGAAGAGGAATTTGAGGAGACTCTTGCCTTTGTCGAAAAAATCCGGTTCTACGAATGTCATGTTTTCAAGTATTCGAGGCGGGCCGGCACCGTGGCCGATCGGATGGGCGGACAGATTCCGCAGAGCATCAAGCACGAGCGCTCGAAACGACTCATCGCGGAAGCACAGAGACAGGCGCATGAGTACCGCAGCAGCTTCAAAAATGAGGTGAAAGACGTCCTGATCGAGCAGACGGAGACAGTGGACAGCAAAAAGTACTTTACGGGGCTCACGGGAAATTATATAAAAATATATATACCGTGCGAAACCGACAGGCAGCCTGAAGCATTGTCAGGGTCCATTTGCAGAGTCAGAGTGTTACAATTGTTTCAGGACGGGTGTGCCGGAGCATTTGTCAGATAAGTGAAGCCCGCGGGCAGGGAGGCTTAAAGTGATAGCAATCATCGATTATGATTCGGGTAATATCAAGAGCGTCGAAAAGGCTCTCGTCACTCTGGGGGCTGATCCTGTTGTTACCCGTGACAAGAATACAATTCTGTCCGCCGACCATGTGATTCTGCCGGGTGTCGGCGCTTTCGGAGACTGCATGCAGCATCTGCAGGATTATGATCTCGTCGGGGTGATTCACGACACGATCAACAGCGGAAAGCCGTTCCTGGGAATCTGCGTCGGCATGCAGCTTCTTTTCGAGTCCAGCGAAGAATCGCCGGATGTCCCGGGGCTTGGCATTTTCAAGGGCAGATTTTACCGTTTCCGCTCTGATACGGACAAGATTCCGCACATGGGATGGAACAGCATCAGCATCCGGCCGGGCGCCACGATTCTCACCGGCATCGGCGAGAATCCGTATGTATATTTCGTTCATTCCTATTACCTGAAGGCGGACGATCCGTCCATTGTCACGGCCACATGCCAGTACAGTCAGCTGTTTGACGCGTCTGTGCAGAAGGGAAACTGCTTCGGTACGCAGTTTCATCCCGAGAAGAGCAGCCGTGTCGGCATGAAGGTTCTCAAGAATTTCCTGGAGGTGAAGTGATGCTTACGAAGCGGATTATACCCTGCCTGGACTGCAAAAACGGCCGGGTTGTCAAGGGCACGAGTTTTGTAAATCTCCGGGACGCCGGCGATCCGGTCGAGGTCGCCGAAATGTATGACAAGGGCGGTGCCGACGAACTGGTATTTCTGGATATCACAGCGACATCCGACCGCCGCGAGACAACTGTCGATCTTGTCCGCAAAGTAGCGGAGAAAGTATTCATTCCGTTTACCGTGGGCGGCGGCATCCGCACGGTTGATGACTTCAAAGAGCTGCTTCGCGAAGGCGCTGACAAGATTTCCATAAACAGCGCCGCGATTCTGAACCCGAATCTGATTTCCGAGGCTGCCGAAAAGTTCGGCTCTCAGTGCGTCGTCGTGGCAATCGACGCGAAGAAGCGGGAAGACAGTGAAGGATGGACGATCTACCGCAGCGGCGGTAGAATCGATGTGAACATGGACGCCGTCGAGTGGGCAATAAAGGCCGAGAAACTCGGCGCCGGCGAAATTCTTCTGACAAGCATGGACTGCGACGGTCAGAAGCAGGGGTATGACCTCAATCTGACCCGGACCATTGCCGACGCGGTCCACATACCGGTCATCGCATCCGGCGGCGCCGGGAAAAAAGAGGATTTCCTGACGGCTTTCAAAGAAGGCCACGCGGACGCCGCGCTGGCTGCTTCGCTGTTTCACTACAAAGAACTGGATATTCTGGATCTGAAAAAATATCTGCGCAGCCACGGCATTCCGGTCCGGATTCCGGCTGAACAATAAAGAAAAGAGATGGTTTGTGAATGCCTCCGATTACAAATGACTGGCTTGAGCCTCTGACGCCCGAGTTTTCAAAACCGTATTACAAAAAACTGGTCGAGACGGTTAATGCCGAGTACAACAGCGGACACCCGATTTATCCGCCGGGGGATGACATCCTCAATGCTTTTCATTTCACGCCGCTGAAAAGTGTGAAGGCTGTTATCCTCGGACAGGATCCGTATTTTAACCCGGGACAGGCGACGGGGCTGTGCTTTTCGGTCAATCCGGGCGTCGAAATCCCGCCGTCTCTTGTCAACATTTATCAGGAGCTGCACGACGATCTCGGCTGTTATATTCCGAACAACGGATATCTTAAGAAATGGGCCGATCAGGGAGTCATGCTTCTCAACACGGTTCTCACCGTGCGCGCGCACGAACCCAATTCGCACCGCGGAATCGGCTGGGAGCAGTTCACGGACGCGGCGATCCGCATTCTGAATGAGCAGGACCGCCCGATCGTTTTCCTGCTGTGGGGAGGACCGGCCCGACGCAAGGCCGCGATGCTGAACAATCCGAAGCATCTGGTCCTGCAGGCGGCACATCCGAGTCCCCTTTCCGCTTACAAAGGGTTCTTTGGCTGCCGGCATTTCTCGAAGACGAACGCGTTTCTCGAGAAAAACGGGATTGAGCCGATCGACTGGCAGATCGAGAACATATGATATAAAGGAGACCAAATGTCAAAACCTATCGTAGCCATTGTGGGAAGACCGAATGTCGGAAAATCCACTCTGTTCAACAGCATCGCGGGCTCGAAGATTTCGATCGTCGAGGACACGCCTGGTGTGACCAGAGACCGGATTTACGCCGATGTCGAATGGCTTGATCATTCATTTACCCTGATTGACACCGGGGGCATCGAACCGGACTCTTCAGACGTCATTCTGAAGCAGATGCGGGAACAGGCGCAGGTCGCGATTGAAACGGCGGATGCGATCATTTTTCTGACAGATGCGAGAGATGGCCTTGTCGACGATGATCTGAAGGTCACGGATATGCTCCGCAGAAGCCACAAGCCGGTTGTACTGGCCGTCAACAAGGTGGAAAATTACGAGAAGCAGATGGCGGACGTCTTCGAGTTCTATAATCTGGGACTCGGGGATCCGATTCCGATTTCCGCTTCGGCCAAGCTCGGCATCGGCGATCTGCTCGACGCTGTGTTCGCGAAGCTTCCGGAACAGCCGCCTCTGCAGGAAGACGACGACAGGCCGCGCATAGCCGTGATCGGAAAACCGAATGTCGGAAAATCGTCGCTGATCAACCGTCTGCTCGGCGAAAACCGCCTGATTGTGTCAGATGTCGCCGGAACGACGAGAGACGCCGTTGACACACCGGTCAAATACAAGGGATCGGAGTATGTTTTTATCGATACGGCAGGACTTCGCCGCAAGAGCAAAATTACGGCGGACATCGAACGGTATTCTATTATCCGGGCGGTAGCGGCCGTTGAGCGCGCCGATATCTGCATTCTGGTGATCGATGCCACGCAGGGGATCACCGAGCAGGACGCGAAAATCGGCGGCATCGCGCATGAACGGGGCAAGGGCATCATCATCGCCGTGAACAAATGGGACGCCATTGCCGACAAAGACGGCCATTCCGTGTATGAATACGCGGACAGAATCCGCAGCACGCTTTCATTTATGCCTTACGCCGAGATCATTTTCATCTCGGCAAAGACCGGACAGCGGACGCAGAAACTGTTCGAGATGATCGATATCGTGCGGGAAAATCAGACGATGCGTGTGCCGACAGGTGCGCTGAACCAGGTACTAGCGGACGCCGTGGCGATGAAGCAGCCGCCGTCTGACAAGGGCCGCCGTCTCAGGATTTTCTATATGACACAGGTGAGTGTCGAGCCGCCGACATTTGTCATGTTCGTCAATGACAAATCACTCACTCACTTTTCTTACACAAGATATATCGAAAACAGGCTGAGAGACGCGTTCGGATTCCGCGGCACAGCAATTCATTTTATCAGCCGCGAAAAGTCAGGAGATCAGTGATGGAAAGAATTCTCTGTGTGATCATCGGATATCTGTTCGGCGCTATCATTCAGAGCGGCTATTGGCTCTGTAAATGGCACGGCGTCGACATCCGCACCGTCGGGAGCGGAAACGCCGGCACGACAAACGTAATACGCGCCATGGGAAAGAAAATCGGATACCTGACCTATATCTGTGATATGGGCAAGGTCCTCCTCTCATTTCTGGTGTGCCGGGCTCTTTTCGGCGGAAATCTGCCGGCCATCGTCATCGCCATGTACAGCGGGCTCGGCGCGGTGCTCGGACACGATTATCCGTTCTATCTGCATTTCAAAGGCGGGAAGGGCATTGCCTCGACGACAGGCGTCATTATTTCCCTGGTGTTTATCCGCCCGTATTTCGCGATTCTGATCGTCCTCGGATTTCTGACGTTTATCTGTGTGATGTACAGCTCGCGCTATGTGTCGCTTGCATCCATGTTTCTGACATGCGGGTTCGCGATCGAATTTGTCATCTTCGCGCTGATCGGTCTGGTGCCCGCACAGGGCGGAAATCTCGCGGAAGTCGTGATCATCCCGATTGTGCTGGCACTTCTTTCCGTATATCAGCACCGGGGAAACATCCAGAGACTGAGGAACGGGTCGGAGCGCAAGATCAGGGATCCGAAGAAAAAAAGGGAGAATAAAACATGAGAGTGATTGCCGGAACGGCGAGGAGCATGCCGCTCAAATCTCTGGAAGGCGAGGACACGCGTCCGACACTTGACAGAATAAAAGAAACTCTTTTCAATATTATTCAGCTGGAGGTGCCCCGCAGCCGGTTCCTGGATCTGTTCGCCGGGACCGGATCAATCGGCATCGAGGCGCTCAGCCGCCACGCGAAAGAAGCCGTATTTGTCGACAACTCCAGACGGGCCTGCGGCGTAATCCGGGACAATCTGAAGTTCACGAAGTTTACTGACAATTCCCGCGTGATGGAAACGGACTGCGTCACGGCCATCCGAAAGCTCGCCGGCCTGGGGAAATTTGACATCGTCTACATCGATCCGCCATACGGCAGAGGACTTGAAGAAGATGTCCTGGCTCAGCTTTCCGTATCGGACATTATAGATGAAAACTCGCTGATCATTGTAGAAGAAAACCTGGACGAGGAGCTTCCTTACGCCGAAGATATGGGATTTGAAATCGTCCGGATCAAGGCTTACAAGACGAATCAGCATATCTTTCTTAAAAAGAGGGGGAAGAAAGAATGACTTCAGCTATCTATCCGGGAAGCTTTGATCCGGTGACAAACGGTCACCTGGATATAATCCGCCGGTCCGCCGCGATCGTCGATCATCTGATCGTTGCGGTGCTGAATAACGGCGCAAAAAGTCCATTGTTTTCGGTGTCTGAACGTGTTAGTATGTTACAGGAAGTAACAAAAGACCTCTCAAACGTAGAGGTCATGAGCTTTTCAGGACTTCTGGTCGATTTCGCGAAACAGAATCATGTGACGGTTATCATCCGGGGACTGAGAGCTGTTACGGACTTCGAGTCGGAACTTGCCATGGCTCAGACGAACCGGGTCATCTGCCCCGGAATCGAGACGCTGTTCCTCTGCACAAGTCTCAAGTACGCGTACCTGAGTTCCAGCAGAGTCAAAGAAGTCGCCATGTATCACGGCGATATCAGCCAGCTGGTTCCGCCGAATGTCGTCCCGAAGATCTATGAAAAGTATAAAATTGAACAGCAATCTTAAGAAAACGAATTCTTCCGGAGGTTGTAGATAACGTTATGAGCAGAATTGAACAAATCATCAGTGATATGGAAGCGTACCTTGACACCTGCAAGACGGCGCCGTTTTCCAGCAACAAGATCATTTGCGAAAAAGATCAGCTGGACGATTACTTAAATGAACTGCGCGCCAGAACGCCGGAAGAAATCAAGAAATATCAGAGGATTCTGCAGAACAAGGACTCGATTATCAACGATGCAAAGCAGCAGGGCGAGCAGATCATCAACGCAGCTGCGCAGCAGGCTCAGCAGCTGGTCGACGAGACCAATATCATGCAGAACGCCGTCGACAAGGCGGATCAGTATCTGAACAGCTCAAACGCAAAAGCTCAGAAAACTCTTGAAGACGCCAACAACGAGGCGCTTCAGATCCGCGAAAGCGCTATTCACTACACGGACGACATGCTCTCGCGTCTGCAGAACATCATCGAGCACGCAATCCGTCAGAACAATGACCGGTATCAGGAGCTGATGAACGGGCTGCAGAAGGAACTGGAAGTCGTGGTCAACAACCGCAGCGAGCTTTCGGGCGCGATGGATCAGGGCCAGGGCGAAGAGGTGCAGCAGCAGGATACAGCTGACAACGACACTCTTGTGACGGGAGATGTCGAGGAAGACAATCAGCAGTGAGTGAAATGGCTGCATACGTTTAAGACAAGAAGGAAAGGCAAAGGGAAGCAGGAAAACTCTTTCCTTTTGCCTTTTTTGTTGATTGACCGCAATGGGGAAAAGCCCCGGCTTTGCAAGGCCGGATCGAGTATCTGAAAAATGAATCTGCCTGAAGAATACTGCGAAAACATGAGAAAAATGCTGGGAGACGAGTATGATTCGTACCTGGCATCTTTTGATGCGCCGAGAAAGTATGGCCTCAGGGTCAACACGCTTAAAATAAAGCCGGACGAATTTGCCAGGATAGCGCCGTTCCCGGTTAAGCGTGTTCCGTGGATCGGGAACGGCTTTTACTACGAGGGCGATGACATCAGTCCCGCCAAAGATCCGTATTATCTGGCCGGTCTCTATTATCTGCAGGAACCGAGCGCCATGACGCCGGCCTCGCTTCTGCCGGTAAAACCCGGCGACGCGGTTCTTGACACATGCGCCGCCCCCGGCGGCAAATCGACGGAACTCGGAGCGAGGCTTGAGGGCAGGGGAGTTCTCGTCTCAAACGACATCTCGATAAGCCGCACCCGGGCTCTGCTCCGCAATATCGAGGGTTTTGGAATCGGAAACACGGTTGTTCTGTCCGAATCCCTTGACAAATTAAAACAGAACACGGGCACCTTTTTTGACGCTGTACTTGTCGACGCACCGTGTTCGGGCGAGGGCATGTTCCGCAAGGACGCCAAACTGATTAAGGCCTGGGGGCCTGAACGGCCGGCAGAGTTTTCTGCGCTGCAGAAAAGCATCGTTCTTCAGGCCGCCGATATGGTCAAGCCCGGGGGCTGGATGCTGTATTCGACCTGCACGTTCAACGAACTGGAAGATGAGGGAACCGTCCGGTTTCTGCTGGATAACCGTCCGGAACTCTCACTCGTGCCTGCGGGAAGTTATGAGGGCTTTCGGCACGGATTTGTGCGCGATTCACACGATGCATCTCTTCATCTCGGACGGTGCATCCGGATATTTCCTCACGTGATGGACGCCGAGGGCCACTTCATTGCGCTGTTTCAAAAGAATGAGAAAGCGCCTTTCTCGGGCAGTGTTCCGCCTGTCATGAGGCGTGAAAAACTTCCTGACGAACTGAAAGACTTTCTGGCCGGCGTCAAAATGGATATCCCGCAGGAACGGATTACAATCCGGGATGACAGGGCTTTTCTTCTCCCGGAGATCCCCATAAACACGCGCGGACTCAGAGTCATGCGAAACGGTCTGCTCCTGGGAGAATACAAAAAAGGAAGCAAAAAAAGCCGCTTCGAGCCCTCAGAGGCACTTGCGATGGCTCTTCCCCGGCAGGGATATGAAAACTGTCTCGACCTTGCGCGCGGCGACGAACGCGTAGTCCGGTATCTCAAAGGTGAAACCATCACGTCCGGAACAGAGGAAGCATCAGACGGCACTGTACTCATCACACTTGAAGGATGGCCGCTCGGATGGGGTCGAAAGAACAGAGGCCAGATCAAAAACCGGTACCTTCCGGGATGGAGGCTTCAGTGAAAGACACAATACGCCTGGACCGCTGGATCTCGGATATGACAGGATTTTCGCGCAAAGACATTGGCCGGATGATCCGCAGAAAAAGAGTCACTGTCGACGGCGAAACCGTGAGAGATTCAGCCTGCGCCGTCGATCCAGCCGCAGACACGGTTGAGCTGGACGGACGCCCTGTTCCCTACGAAGCTTTCCAATACTTCATGGTGAACAAACCGGCCGGTGTCCTGTCCGCGACAGAGGACAAAAAGCGCCCGACCGTGATGGAACTTCTCCCGAAAGCACATCGCCGGGATCTGTTTCCGGCAGGGCGTCTTGACATCGACACGACCGGTCTCATTCTGATGACAAATGACGGCGAACTCGCGCACCGCCTTCTCTCGCCTTCATGGCATGTCGACAAATGCTATGTCGCCGAAACAGACGGTATTCTGGATGAGAGGGATGTTCAGACATTTGCCAGGGGTATTTCAGTGGAAGAGGATCTTGTCTTTGCGCCCGCCGCGCTCGTGATTCTGAGGACTGACAGACAGTCCGGCCGCTCAACGGCGCAGGTCACGATTCACGAGGGAAAATTCCACCAGGTCAAAAAGATGTTTGAAGCCGTCGGCTGCCCTGTGATATCACTGAAGCGGGTGAGCTTCGGTCCGCTGACGCTTGGCAATCTCCCGGAAGGCGCCGCCAGACGACTCACAGAGGAGGAAATCCGAGAACTGAAATTCTGTACACAGAACCGAAGAAAGGATGAACGAGAGTGAAGACCAAATATGAAAAGGGTGAGAGCGGTTACCTCAAAGAAAGGCAGAAACGCGCCTGGTTCTATGTGTTCCTGTTTGCCGTCATTATTGCGGCGCTCCTGATTATCGGAATTCTGATCTGGGGCAGCAACCAGAACATCCTCACAGTGGCGGCGATCGTCATGGTTCTGCCGGCCGCCCGCTTCGGCGTCAACCTGATCATGCTGGCGCCCAAGAAACCGTCAAGTGAAGAAATTATCGCTCAGACAGACAAGACCGCACCGGATCTGATGCGGCTGTATGATCTGGTGATCGGAACGACGAAGAAACCGGTCGGCACCGAGGCCGTCGTGATTTCTGATTCCGCCGTCTGCATCTATGAGACGATGAAGGACATGGACGTCGACTTCCTCACAAAACAGGTCAGCAACTTCCTTCACGGCGACTCGATCTTTGTCAACGTGAATGTCTACACGGAAAAAAGCACGTTCATGAACCGCATCGCGTTCCTGCAGCAGAGTCTGGAAAACAGCGGAAAGCCGCTGCGCAAAGAAAGAGTCGAAAAGATAAAAAAGTCTCTCTGCTCTATGTGTCTGTGATATGAAAGAGTTCAGAATAACCGGACAGACCGAGGGGCAGCGTCTGAACAAAGTGCTGCAAAAGCTGCTTCCGGGTGCCGGAACATCCTTTTTGTACAAGATGCTGCGCAAAAAGAACATCACTGTAAACGACCGAAAGGCAGACGGCGCACAGGTTCTGAAAAGCGGAGACGTCATCCGCATCTGGTTCTCGGATGAGACCTATTTGAAATTTGCAGCTCCGGCAGGAAATCCCTCGCCGTCCTGGGCGGGCGATAAAAATCATGAGCATGCAGACGCGTCAGATAAATCTTTCCGGAAACCGGACATTCTCTATGAAGATGACGACCTGCTCTTTGTGAACAAACCGGCCGGCGTCCTGATTCAGCCGGACGCAAGAACAAGCGCCTGTCTGATTTCAGACGTCAGGGAGTATCTGCGAAAAAGCTCTCAGGCCGGCGAAGACGGAATATTCCGCGTGGGACCTGCCAACCGGCTAGACCGCAACACGTCCGGCATCGCCGCGTTCGGGAAAACCATCCGCGGACAGCAGTACCTGGCGGAACAGTTCCGTGAGCGGGACATGAAGAAGTATTATCTCGCCCTCGTGAAGGGCAGATTTGCGCGGAAATCAGAAAATGAACAGATTCTTTCCGGGTGGTACGTGAAGAATCACCGCACAAACAAGGCTTTGGTTTACAGAGACCAGGCGCCTGACGGTGCGGCCCCGGTCGCCATCGGCGTGCTGCCGGTCACGGGAAATGAGCGAGAGACGCTTCTGAGAGTGCACCTTCTGACCGGAAAGAGCCATCAGATCCGCGTCCAGCTCTCGGAAGCAAGGCATCCGATCGCCGGCGACCCGAAATACGGCGATACGAACTGGAACCGGGAACTTGAAAAGACTTACCGCCTGAGGCGTCAGTTTCTGCATGCCTGGCGGCTCGAACTCAAAAATTTGTCAGGAAGTGACATCATCGTAACAGCCCCGCTGCCGGATGATCTCACCCGTCTGCTGAAAGGAGAAAAGCTGTGGGAACCTGGAATTCCAGAGGACTCAGAGGGTCCACTCTCGAAGAGCTGATCAACGTCACAAATAAGCGGTATGCCGAACAGAAACTGGCGCTGATCCAGAAAATTCCGACTCCCATCAAGCCTCTTAAGATCGACAAAGAAACAAGACATATCACGCTGGCGTACTTTGATCAGAAGAGCACCGTCGATTATATCGGCGCCGTGCAGGGAATTCCGGTGTGCTTTGACGCGAAGGAATCCTTGACAGATACGTTTCCTCTGCACAACATTCACGAGCATCAGGTCGAATTCATGCGTGCGTTTGAAGAGCAGCAGGGGATCTCGTTTATCCTGCTATATTTTACGGCGCGGGATAAACTGTATTATGTGCCGTTTTCTGATATAATCAGATTTTGGCAGCGCGGCAAAGAAGGCGGGCGGAAGAGCTTCACGATCGATGAGCTTGACAAAGATTATATCATCCCGCTGTATGGCGCCGTGCCGGTTCCGTACCTCAAGGCTCTGCAGACGGATCTGTCGAAGCGGGACGGTTGACGGGGTACCGGATATATGATAGGATGCACAGGAATGCATTAGCATAGTAGCATGTTAGCACGTTAAAGTGTCGGGAGTTGTCGTATGAAAAAGGATCTTCTGCACACACCGGAGGGTGTCCGCGATATATACGGAATCGAATGCGCAGAAAAGGAACAAGTTGAGAAAAAACTGCATGACGTACTGAACCTCTACGGTTATTCGGACATTCAGACGCCGACGTTTGAGTTCTTTGACGTTTTTTCGAAGGACAAGGGATCCGTGCCGACCACGGAACTGTTCAAATTTTTTGACCGGTATGGCCACACGCTGTGCCTGAGGCCGGATATGACGCCTTCCATAGCGCGTTCGGCCAGCAAATACTTTGATGACCGCAGCACGGCTGTCAAACTGTGCTACGTCGAGAACACATTTGTCAATGACAGCAAATATTATCAGGGCCGCCTGAAGGAAAATACGATGGCCGGCGCGGAACTCATCGGCGATGATTCGACCGACGCCGACGCGGAAATCGTCATGATGACGATTGACTGTATGAAGGCTGTGGGGCTCACCGAATTTCAGGTGGAGCTCGGAAATGTTCAGTTCTTCAGAGGCCTGCTCTCGGAAGCCGGCATTTCCGGCGATGACGCGGAAGAGTTAAAATCTCTCATTGAAGAGAAAAATCTTTTCGGCGTCGAAGAACTGCTGCACGCGCATGATATCGGTGACGCGATCACTGACGCGCTGAATGCGCTGCCGACCTTGTTCGGAAGCGTCGACGTGCTCGAGCGCGCCGAGAAGATGACCGATATTCCAGAGTGCCTGGCGGCTGTCAGGCGCCTCAAAGATCTTTACACTGTGCTCTCGGCGAACGGGTATGCCGATCATGTGTCATTTGATCTGGGTGATCTGAGCTCGCACGAGTATTACACGGGAATTATTCTCCACGCGTTCACATTCGGAACGGGCGAACCGGTTATCAACGGCGGGCGGTACGACCGACTGATGGGGCAGTTCGGCTCCGATCGCGCTTCCATCGGATTTTCTGTCAATGTCGACAGACTGCTGTCTGCGCTGCAGCGCCAGAAAATCGATATTCCGCTGAAGCGCAGCGGAATCCTGCTGATCTACGGCAAAGAAGATTATCAGGCAGCTCTGTTTTCTGCCTCCCACAAGCGCGCGGAAGGCGAGCGCGTGTGCATGATGCGCCGGAAGGCCGGCTCTGAAACCGCAGATTTTCTCGCCGCTGCCGATGAGGGGCAGTATGAATGGATATATGTCTGCGAGAACGGAAAAGAACAACACTTTCGCGCTGAAGAAATAAAGAAAGGAGAAGCCGGATGCGGTATCTGACATTTGCACTCGCAAAAGGGCGGCTCGCCAGGAGCGCCATGGAAATTCTGGAACACGTGGGCATCTCCTGTGAAGAAATGAAGGATCCGAACACCCGCAAACTGATCTTCACGAACGAAGAACAGCATCTGCGCTTCTTCCTCGCAAAGCCGTCCGACGTTCCGACATATGTCGAGTACGGCGCCGCGGACATCGGAATCGTCGGCAAGGACACGCTCCTCGAGGAAAACAGAGCCCTCTATGAAGTCTACGACCTCGGAATCGGACGCTGCCGCATGTGCGTGGCCGGGCCAAAACAGGCGGCCGAAAAGCTTCAGCACCACGAGCTGATCCGCGTGGCGAGCAAATATCCGAATATAGCAAAAGATTATTTCTACAACAAGAAACATCAGACCGTTGAAATCATCAAGCTCAACGGATCTGTGGAATTAGCCCCGATCGTCGGACTTGCCGAAGTGATCGTCGACATTGTCGAGACAGGAACGACGCTCAGGGAAAACGGGCTTGAGGTTCTGGAAGAAATCGTGCCCCTTTCCGCGAGAATCGTCGTGAATCAGGTTTCCATGAAAATGGAAAATGAGCGGATCATGAAACTGATCCGGGATATACGGGACTATCAGAAAAGTCAGAAATCATAAAGGAGAGACATGATGAGGATTTTAAAACTGACCGAGGAATCAAAAAAGAGCATTCAGGAACTTCTGAAAAAGAGAAGCCCGAGCAGTTACGGACAGTATGAGAGTACCGTGAAAGAAATCCTGGAAAATGTCCGCACGAAAGGCGACGAGGCACTTTTCGCCTATACGAAAAAATTTGACAAGGCGGAACTGACGCCGGAAACGATCAAAGTCACCGACGAGGAAATCGAAGAGGCTTACCGGCAGGTGGATCCGGCACTTCTCGACGTGATCCGGAAAGCCATCGTCAACATCCGCTCGTTCCATGAAAATGAGCTCCAGAAATCCTGGTTCGTCACAAGAGACGACGGCATGATCCTCGGACAGCGCGTGACCCCGCTTGAGAGAGCCGGAGTATATGTTCCAGGCGGCAAAGCCGCGTATCCCTCATCGGTTCTCATGAATGTCATCCCGGCGCGCGTAGCCGGTGTGGATGAAATCATCATGTGCACTCCCTGCAGCGCGGAAGGCAAAGTGTATCCGACAACACTCGTCGCCGCTCATGAAGCCGGCGTCGACACGATCTACAAGGCCGGCGGCGCTCAGGCGATCGCTGCGATGGCGTTCGGCACCGAGTCGATCCCGAAGGTCGACAAAATCACCGGGCCCGGCAATATTTTCGTAGCTCTTGCCAAAAAGGCCGTCTTCGGATTCGTCGGCATCGACTCCGTCGCAGGCCCTTCGGAAGTCCAGGTTCTGGCCGACGAGACGGCCAACGCGCACTATGTTGCAGCCGACCTGCTCTCACAGGCTGAGCACGATCAGCTCGCCAGTGCCATCCTTGTGACGACTTCTGAAAAGCTGGCAAAGGACGTGTCCGACGAAATCGAAGAGTATCTCAGGACACTTTCCAGAGCGGACATCATCCGCGCGTCGCTTGACAACTACGGATGTATCCTGATCGCTCCGGATATGGACTCGGCAATCCGCATGGTCAACGAAATCGCGTCCGAACATCTTGAAATCGTGACAGCTGATCCGTGGAACACCATGACAAAGATCCGCAACGCCGGCGCGATTTTCCTGGGCGAGCACAGCTCTGAACCGCTGGGAGATTACATGGCCGGTCCGAATCATGTACTCCCGACCAACGGCACGGCGAGATTTTTCTCGGCCCTGTCGGTCGAGGATTTCTTAAAGAAATCCAGCATCATTTCCTGCTCACGGGATGCCCTGAAGAGCATGCACAAGGACATCGAGACATTTGCCGAGGCGGAGGGACTGACCGCTCACGCCAATGCCATCAAAGTCCGTTTCGAGAACGAAGACTGAAGGAATACGCTTATGAGTGAAAAAATGAGAGTTGCGAGTATCAGCCGGAAGACAGCAGAGACCGACATCGTCTGCACGCTGAATCTCGACGGCGAGGGAAAGAGTGAAATTGACACCGGTGTCGGCTTTCTGGATCACATGCTCAGGTCTTTCGCAAAACACGGGTTCTTCGATCTGGCACTGAAATGCAGCGGCGATCTGGAGGTCGACTGCCATCACACCATCGAGGACGTCGGCATCGTGCTCGGACAGGCAATCGCAAAAGCCGTCGGCGACAAGAAGGGAATCCGCCGCTTCGGCGAGAGTATTCTGCCGATGGACGAGGCTCTGATTCTCTGCGCCATCGATCTGTCCGGCAGACCGGTGCTCGGATTTGACGCGCAATTTCACACGGAAAAAGTCGGCACCTATGACACGCAGATGGTTCACGAGTTCTTCTATGCCGTGAGCTACAGCGCCGGCATGAATCTGCACCTGAAAGAACTGGCCGGTGAAAACGACCATCACATCATCGAAGGCATGTACAAGGCATTTGCCAGGGCTCTTGACATGGCCGTTTCAAAGGACCCCAGAATTAAAGATGTTCTTTCCACGAAAGGAAGTCTGTGATGAGATTATATCCGGCTATCGATATCAAGGATGGCAAATGCGTACGCCTGCGCAAAGGGGATTTCGATCAGGTCACGCAGTATTTCGAGAAGCCGTGGGAGGCCGCTGCCGCATTCGAAAAAGCCGGCGCTTCTTATATTCACAATGTGGACCTGGACGGCGCCAGAAAAGGGCATTCCTATAATGCTGATGCCGTCAGAGAGATCGTCAGAACAGTCAGCATCCCGGTTGAACTCGGCGGCGGCATCCGCACGCTGCGTGACATCGAAGAAGTGCTGAATCAGGGAGTTGCCCGCGTGATTATCGGCACAAAAGCTGTGGAAGACCCGGGATTTGTCAGGAAAGCAGTTGAGACATTCGGCGCAGAGCGCATAGCCGTCGGCATTGACGCGAAAGACGGATGGGTGGCTGTTGATGCCTGGGAGAAGACATCAGATGTCACAAGTCTGGATCTGGCGCTGCAGATGAAAGATCTTGGCGTCAGGACGATTATTTATACCGATATTTCGAGGGACGGCATGCTCACAGGCCCCAATGTGGAAGCGACAAAGCTCCTCACCGAAAAGACAGGGCTTGACGTGATCGCGTCAGGCGGCGTATCAGGCATGGAAGACCTTGAACATCTGCAGGCAGCGGGCATTTGCGGTGCGATCATCGGCAAAGCAATCTATGAGAAAAAAATCGACTTGGCAGAAGCCGTGAGAAGATTTGAACAAAGTCAGGAGAAATAATGGACCGTATTCTTGTTCCGATTTTATATTTGAAAGACGGCCGTGTCTATCACGACATGGATCTGGCAGAACCATTTGACGAGAGTATCACGAAAGCCGCTGATTTACAGGAGCGGCGGGGAGCGGACGCGCTTCTTATATTTGACTATTCTTACGATACGATTTCCCAGAAAAAGGCACTGTTTTCGATCCGGGAAATCTGTGAAGCTGTAGATATACCGGTCTGGGTCGGCGGGAACATTCTCTGCCTCGAAGACGCGGAAAACTACTATGCGGCCGGTGCGGCTGTCGTCGTTCTCGATGAGGAGAGAATCAGCAACGTCGATCTGATGGAAGAGCTGGTCCGCCGGCACGGCGGCGATCATGTGGCGCTGCTGCACATTCCGGGAGGCAATGACTCGCTTTACGAGGCAGCGGCCAACCATCTGGCCTTTGTGGTCTCGCCGGGAATCCCGGACAACACGCCGGGCGGTCTTAACTATCTGTTCCTCCAGGACAAGGCAAATCGCACAGTTACTGTCGAGACACTGCAGAAACGCAACGCGCTCGGTCTTGCCGGCCAGTTTCTGACAGAGTCGGACGAGACGTTCTGGCAGATGAAACGGGAACTCCGGGAAGACGGAATCGCGGTTCACACACTGGATCCGGCTATGCCGTTTACGGAATTCAAGCTTGACGAAAAAGGCCTTATTCCCTGCGTTGTTCAGGACAACAAGACAAATGAAGTTCTGATGGTCGCCTACATGAATGAGGAAGCGTTTCGCAAAACCTGCGAGACAGGCCTCGCCACGTATTTCAGCCGCAGCCGTCAGGAGCTCTGGACAAAGGGCATGACAAGCGGTCACCTGCAGTACGTCAAGCGCATGTACGTCGACTGCGACTCCGACACCCTTCTGCTGAAGGTAAAACAGATCGGCGGCGCCTGCCACACCGGCCACAGAACCTGCTTCTATCGGACAATTCTGGAGACCTGAAAAAATTGAAATCAAAAGCGGTTATCAGCAGAGTGGACGGCAGCCTCGTCAGCGCCATATTTGAGGATGACAGCTGCGTCAGCATCAGTTCGCCGGATCCGGATTCTCTGACAGGAGATCTTTTCGTGGGACGGGTAGAGCGTGTAATTCCCCAGCTTTCCTGCTGCTTCATTGAATTTCAGAAAGGCGGGCGCGGCTATTATCCTCTGAAAGACAACAAATACAGAATCTACACGAACGATCCCGACAGGAAAAGACCACCCAAAGGCGGTGATACATTTGTTGTTCAGGTCAGGAGACCGGCAGTCGCGCCGAAAGAAGCGCTTCTTACGTCTGAGCTCACGCTGAACGGCTATTATCTCATCCTTGTCGTCGGAGACCCGACTGTTCACTTTTCAAAGAAACTCAAGGCATCTGAGAGAGATCCAGAGCTCGCAGAGAATCTGAAAGCCATCGGAAAGTCGGACGGAACACTCCCGGATTTCGGCTTCATCGTCCGCACAAACGCGGCCGGCGCTTCTGCCGCTGACATTCTCGGTGAAGCGAAGCGCCTGAAAGCGCGCATGACAAATATTCTGAAAAGCGCCCGCACGGCGCCGGCCTGCAGCAAAATCGGAGAAGGGCCGAAAGAGTGGGAGAGTGCAATCCGCGAACTCCCGGCAGAAAGCGACCCGGAAGTGATTACAGATATTCCGGAAATATTTGAGAGCCTCAGCAGCACATTCGCGGGAGAGCCGATTCGTATCCGATTCTACGATGATCCGTATCCCCTCTGTAATCTGTACTCTCTGAAGACAAACCGCGACAGAGCACTGACAAGGGTTGTTCACCTGAAGAGCGGCGCCAATTTATATATCGACAAAACGGAGGCCCTGACAGCCATTGACGTCAACGCAGCCGCCTCAAGCAGCCGCGGGCCGGGCGTTCCGGAAAAGAAAAAACTCTGCGTAAACCTGGAAGCGGCCGATGAAGTGGCGAGGCAGCTGAGGCTTCGCAATATAAGCGGTATGATTCTGGTGGATTTCATCAGCATGAAAGCGGAAGAGGACAAGGCAGCTCTTCTCACGCGTCTCCGTCAGGCAGTCAGAAAGGATACGGTTCCGGTACAGGTTCTCGATATGACGCGGCTCGGCCTGGTTGAGATCACAAGAAAAAAAGAAGGCAGAGATGTCTATGAAGCATTTTCGGAAAAGCCGGTATTATGAGACGGTATACCCGCGCATATATGCTTATTTCAGCAGCCACGAAAAGGCTCTCAGGATTCTGAAAATCGCTTACAGAGGGCTGCCGCTGCTGATTGCCGGCGCATACGCGGGAATCCTTGTCTGCAGCTTTATTGACAGACCGCGCGTCTTCTTTCTTAAGGAGCTCCTGATCCCGGCCGCTCTTTTTGTCACGGTGTCGCTGCTGAGAAAGATAGTGGATTTTAAAAGACCATACAGCGTCTATCCGATCAAATCTCTTGTCTCAAAGCAGAAGACCGGCGAGTCCTTTCCAAGCCGTCATTCGGCAAGCGCTGTCATTATCGCGGCAGCGGGCTGCTTCTTTTCGGTCCCGCTCGGAATCATTCTCTTTATCGCGGCACTTCTTGTCTCGGCGACAAGGCTTTTATCGGGCGTGCATTTTCCTCTGGATGTCGCGGCCGGGTGGGCTTTCGGCCTGGGTTTCGGACTTCTGTTTTTTCTTTGAAATCTCTTGACAATAAATAAGTCATTAGTATAGAATACTTTCTGTGTGCCGCTCGGCGTGGGTTAAGTGCTGAGATATGCCCCCAAAGCCGGCGAGTATTTATCAGGAGGTGCCATTATGTACGCAGTTATTGCAACAGGTGGTAAGCAGTACACAGTTTCTGAAGGCGATATCGTCAGAGTTGAAAAGCTTGGTAAGAACGCCGGTGATTCTGTTACGTTTGACCAGGTTCTTTTCGTTTCCGGCGAGGACCCGAAGGTCGGAAATCCGACCGTTGAGGGCGCTACCGTTACCGGCAGTGTCGTTGAAGAAGGACGCGGCAAGAAGGTCATCGTTTACCATTACAAGCCGAAGACCGGCTATGCCAAGAAAAACGGCCACAGGCAGGCCTACACCGCTGTCAAGATCGAAAAGATCAACGCCTGAGAAGGTTTTATGTTATGACGCAGGTGACAATCCGTAAAAACGCCGCGGGCGAGATTACGGGATTTACCGTTCAGGGACATGTGGACTTCCGTCTGGAAGGCAACGATGTGCTCTGTGCGGCCGTATCCACACTTGTTTCACACACAATCGGCATGATCTGTGAGTTCACGGACGATGCCTGTGAAAACACGGTGGATGAGGAAAAGCCGGAGGTTGTTTTCAACCTGACGGCCGAGTCTCCCAGCAGGGAGAGCCGGGTGGCGTTAAACAGCTTCGAATCCAGCATATATGATCTGGCTGAGGCGCATCCCGACAAAATTTCACTGGTTTACGAGGAGGTATAGAGATGTTATTTTTAAACCTTCAGTTATTCGCGCATAAAAAGGGCGTTGGCTCTACCAAGAACGGCAGAGATTCTGAGTCCAAGAGACTGGGAGCCAAGAGAGCAGACGGACAGTTTGTTCTGGCGGGCAATATTCTTTACAGACAGCGCGGAACGAAGATCCTTCCGGGCGTCAATGTAGGCCGCGGCGGCGATGACACGCTGTTCGCGCTGGTTGACGGTACCGTGCGTTTCGAGCGCAAGGGCAGAGACAAGAAGCAGGTTTCTGTATACCCTGTTGCTCAGAACGACTGATCGGAAATTCTGAAAAGACTGATTCACAGGACTCCGGACCTTCGACTCGTCGAAAGGCCGGAGTTTTTTATTCAGGAGGTGCTTCGTGTTTGCCGACAGAGCAAGAATTTATATAAAATCCGGTAAAGGCGGGAACGGGCACGTCAGCTTCCGCCGTGAAAAGTTTGTCCCGGCCGGCGGCCCGGACGGCGGGAATGGCGGCAAAGGCGGAGATGTCATCTTTGTCGTTGACAAAGGGATGAATACCCTGAGCGACTTCCGCTACAATGCCAAGTACGTCGCAGAATCCGGACAGGAGGGCGGTGCGAAACGCTGCACCGGAAAGTCCGGAAAAGATCTGATCATTAAGGTGCCGGAAGGAACCGTCATTTATGATGATTCCGGAAAGCGTGTCATCGCCGACATGTCAGCCGGCCAGGACAGGCTGGTTCTTCTGCGCGGAGGCAAGGGCGGAAAGGGGAACATGAACTATGCGACACCGACTATGCAGGCTCCGCAGTATGCCCAGCCCGGTCAGGATGCGAGAGGTCTCTGGGTACGCCTTGAGCTGAAATGCATTGCGGACGTGGGACTTGTCGGATATCCGAACGCCGGAAAATCCACCCTGCTCTCGCGTGTTACGAACGCGGAACCGAAGATTGCGAATTATCCGTTCACGACTCTGCAGCCAAACCTGGGCGTCGTCGATCTCCCGAACGGAGCCGGCGGATTTGTCATCGCTGACATTCCGGGACTGATCGAAGGCGCCTCTGAGGGCGTCGGACTGGGACATGAATTTCTGCGCCATATCGAGCGGTGCCGGGTTCTGATCCACATGGTCGATGCCGCCGGAACCGAAGGGCGGGATCCGGTCGATGACATCAGAAAGATAAACGCCGAACTCGCGAAATACGACGAAAGTCTTCTCAAAAAGCCACAGGTTATCGCCGCGAACAAGACCGACGCCATCGTGCTTCAGGACGGCGAAGAAGATCCCGTCGAAAGAATACGCCGGGAATTCGAGTCGGACAACGTCAAAGTATTTGCCATTTCAGCTGTCACGGGCAAGGGCGTAAACGAGATGCTTTTCTATGTCAGGCATCTCCTGGATACGGTCGCGCCAAAACCCGTGCGTTTTGAGAGTCAGATTGATCCGGATATGCTGTTTGATAATCCGAAGGAAAGCTATACAGTTGAAGTGTCTGAAAACGATTCGCATGTATTCCTTGTTTATGGTCCGCGCATAGACAGAATGCTCGGTTATACGAACCTTGAGGCGGAAAAAGGATTTCAGTTCTTTCAGAAATATCTCAGAGAGACCGGAATTATCGATGAGCTTAAAAATCTCGGAATTCAGGACGGAGACACGGTCCGCGTGGGCTCTGACGGAGACGAAAACGCGCTTGCGTTTGACTATTATGAATAAACAGAGGAGTTATTGAGATGAACAGCAGACAACGGGCCTATCTGAAAAGCCTTGCCATGAATATTGATCCGATCTATCAGATCGGCAAATCAAGTATCACGCCTCAGTTCACGCAGGCAATCGCAGACGCGCTCAAAGCCAGGGAATTGATCAAAATTTCTGTGCTTCAGAACTGCGGTGATGATCCGAAAGAACTCGCCGACACAATTTCAAAGCGCACGCATTCACAGATCGTGCAGATCATCGGCAAAAAGATCATCCTCTATAAAGAAAATCCGGATCCGACTAAACGCAAGATCCAGCTGCCATGAGCAGATCGGCAGGAATGCAGAGACAAAGCCGCCTCGGGATTCTCGGCGGTTCATTTAACCCGATTCATTTGGGACACCTCGAAATGGCGAAAGCCGCCCATGAACAGTATGACATCCCGAAAATCCTGCTTTGTCCCACGTCGGACACATATTATAAAAGTTCATCCGAACTGCTGCCCGCGTCCGAGCGCTGCGAAATGGTGAGAAGGGCGGCCTCTCTGTATCCGTATATGGAACTGAGTACGATTGACATCGACCGGGGCGGATATACGTACACATGCGACACCATCCGCGATTTGATGCCGCTGTCCGACGAACTGTATTTCATTGTCGGCGCGGATTCGCTCGTCTACATGGAAACATGGAAGAACTGCAGCTGGTTCTTAAAGCACTGCGTCGTACTGGCGGCCTGCCGGGAAGGGGTCGATATGCGTGAAATTAAAAAGCACCGCGAGATGCTGACTTCCCGCTATGGAGCGGACATCCGGCCGCTTACAATCAGGCAGTTTCCCCACAGTTCAACGGAAATCAGACAGAAAATACGCAGCGGAAAAGATGTATCCGGCCTTGTTCCGGCTCCTGTGCTTTCATACATCAGAGAGAAGGGATTGTATATTGGATAATCAGTACATTGACGATCTTCGGAAAAAAGTAAAAAAGGCTCTGACCACCGATAAAAAGCGGTATCATCATACACTGGGCGTCGCGGACACCGCTGCCTGTCTGGCAATGCGCTACGGCGAAGATGTAGAGAGAGCTTATGTGGCAGGCCTTCTTCACGACTGTGCGAAGTGCGTTCCGGACAGCCAGAAAATAAGCGAATGCGAAGAATACGGCATAGAAATCAGCTCCTATGAGCGGCAGAGTCCGTATCTCCTGCACGCAAAGCTCGGCGCTGAGTACGCAAAACGACTCTATGGAATTGAAGATCCTGAGATCTGCAGTTCCATCGCCTATCATACGACAGGAAAACCAGGCATGACTCTGCTGGAAGAAATCATATTCCTGGCAGATTATATTGAGCCGAGAAGAAATCAGGCTCCCGATCTGCCGGAGGTGCGCAAAGAAGCCTTTGTCGATATCCGCAGGGCGATTTATACAGTCACGGCCGATACGCTCACTTATCTGAATGATAAGAAAATGACCATCGATCCGATGACTGAAAAGACATACCATTACTATGCTGATCTTTTTGAAAAAGAGAGAAAGGATCAATAATCATGACATCAAACGAACTCGCAAAGCTCGCCGTGAAAGCGCTTGAGGACAGGAAAGCGGAAGACATCCGCGTGCTTGACATCCGGAACATCTCTACGATAGCCGATTATTTTATCATCGCCGACGGCGACAACATCAATCAGGTTCACGCACTGGCAGACAATGTGGAGGAAAAGCTCGGCCGCGCCGGAGCCTCGGAGCCGAGAGTGGAGGGGTATTCAGCCGGGAAATGGATTCTGCTCGACTATCAGGATGTGATTATTCATATCTTTGACAGACAGGACAGACTTTTCTACGATCTCGAAAGAATCTGGAAAGACGGAAAAAGAATCGACCCGGATAAACTTTAATATAAGCTGACAGATAAAAGCCATGAAGCAGATGACAAATGCTCATGGCTTTTTATACTGCAAAAAAAATTAAAAAGTCAGAACCTGAAGCAAAATTTAAGAAATGTCCGTTCGGAACAGACCGACAACTTTGCCCAGAATCGTGCAGTTCGGAACAATGATGGGATCCATCGCGTCATTTTCCGGCTGAAGACGGACATGCCCGTTCTCTTTATAAAACCGCTTTACGGTCGCGGAATCATCGATCAGCGCGACGACAATTTCACCGTTTTCCGCTGTATTCTGTCTCTCGACAATCAGCCGGTCCCCATTGAAAATGCCGGCATTGATCATACTTTCACCGCGCACCCTGAGGATAAAAGTCTCGGCATTCGGGAGCATTTCGACCGGAATCGGAATATAGTCAGTAATATTCTGCTCAGCAAGAAGGGGAGTGCCGGCCGCGACCGTTCCGACTTCCGGAACATTGACCATTTCTTTGCGCTGTGCCCCGAATGTGTCATCGAGAATTTCAATAGTCCTTGATTTCGCCGGATCTCTGTGGATATATCCGTATTCTTCCAGCTTTTCCAGATGCGCATGAACGGATGAAGTGGACTTCAGTCCCACAGCCTGACAGATATCCCGCACGGACGGCGGATAACCTTTGTTCAGAATTTCGCTTTTGATATACGCAAGAATTTCTTCCTGCTTTTTGCTGAGTTTCTCTGACATAACACACCCCGGTTATTTTTATAGTGACAGCATACCATTATTATTTCCGGAATTCAACAAAAAATCGAACAAACATTCGGTGCCGACGCAGAAGAAAATCCGGACGCATAAAAAGCAGCATCCGGATAACAAGACATACCTGTTCGTCTGGCAGCGCTGTGAATGTCAACGGGCAATTACCTCGAAAGCGCTTCGATCATTTTCGCGCAGAGTTCCACGTTGTCGTCCACAGACATTCTCCCGGTATTCAGGCAGAGATCATAGAGTGAACAATCGCCGAGAGGGTGGTGCGTGTAATTGCGGCAGTACGTGTCGCGCTGACTGTCGACCTTTTCGACGTATTTCTCAAGGTTCATGCCGCCATTTTCGCCGAGTTCCGCTGCGCGCTTTAACCGGGACTTCAGATCCGCGTAAAGGAATATGGAAACGCAGGGGATTTTGGCTTCTTTCAGGATATAATTGGCACATCTTCCGACAATAATGCAGGGAGAGGCTGAAAGTTCCAGGATGACCTGTTTCTGGGCGAGATAAATGCCGTCGTGTGAGCTGGAATAGGAAGCTGCCGAGTTGAGAACAGAATTCAGGAATCGGCTGCCGGCAGAAAGGCGCTCGCCTTCACTATTTATATCCTCCTCTGAATAGCCTGATTTCAAGGCTGTCTCCGAGACAAAGTCCTTGTCATACCACGGAATTCCGAATTTTTTTGAAAGCCCCCTCGCGATTGTTCTTCCTCCGGCTCCGTACTGGCGGCTGATCGTAATAACCGGAAGTTTAAGCTGACTGTCCATATTTTCCTCCTGCCCGAAGAAAAGCAGATTTCTGCCTGCCTCGGCTTATAAACTCATTTATGCCTTTACTTTAGCAGGAAGTCCGCCATAATTCGAGACTATATTTTTATGTGAAATTCTGATAAAATCCTGTAATGTATAAGTATTAATTTTTAACAAATTTAAGAATATTTTTCTTAAATATATTTTTCGTGAATTACAGGAGGGGACAGCTGTGAAAAAGAAGAAATGGATCAGCGCATTCACCGCTCTGATGACCGCTGCCGCACTGCTTCTGTCCGGATGCGGCCAGACAAGAATGATGTTCGGCACAGGCGGTACTGCCGGCACATATTACGCGTACGGCGGTGTTCTGGCACAATACATCACAAATTACTCCGATGCCAAGGTCACAGCTGTCAGTTCCGGCGGTTCCAAGGTAAATATCCAGTCCATACAGGATGGCGATTTCCAGCTGGGATTCACGCAGTCCGACGTCTGCGCGTACGCGTGGAATGGCACAAAGTCGTTTGAGAGTGACGGTCCCACGCATGATTTCCGGGTACTGGGCGCTCTCTACAATGAGACCGTTCAGCTCTTTTCCATGGATTCCAGCATTCAGTCCGTTGAAGATCTGCGCGGAAAGAGAGTTTCCATCGGCGAAGCGGGATCCGGCGTATATTTCAATGCGATTGATGTGCTCGAAGCAGCCGGTCTCACCCTCGATGACATCAAGCCGCAGTACCAGTCATTTGACGCCAGTAAAGAGGCGCTGAAAGACGGAATGATCGACGCGGCATTCATCGTAGCCGGCGCGCCCACCCCTGCCATCACAGAGCTCGCCACGACAAACGGCGTCTCCTTTATTCCGATTGACGGAGATCTGCAGGAAAAGCTCCTGACCGAGCATCCTTACTATACAAAGCAGACAATAGCGGCAGGGACATATCCCGGTCAGGACACGGACGTCGAGACAATCGCAGTAGAGGCTACGATCATTGTTTCCGCGAGTCTTTCCGATGATCTCGTCTATCAGATGACGGCGGCCATTTTCGATCATATCGATGAAATTTCGGCAGAAAACGCAAAGGGTTCGGAACTCTCCCTGGAAAATGCCGTGAGCGTCAGCGCGGCACCGTTTCATGCCGGCGCTGCCAGATATTATCAGGAACACGGATACGAAGTAACGACACTGGATCCGGCGGACGACACGCTGTAATAAGGGGGCAGAAGAGGAATGGGAAAGAACAATACAAATACACAGGGGAAAAATCCCGAGAACACTTCTTCCAGCGGCGCGTCGGAAATGGATGCGGCACAGTCCGTCGATGCCGTAATGAAAAAATACGACCGGGAATCGAATACGAGAATCTGGACCGGTGCACCGGGGATGGCAGTCAAGTGCATCGTGATCGCATTTTCCATCTGGTGCATCTGGGTGACGCTTTTCGCGACGTTTCTTGAGGAAATCCGGCTGACATCCTTCCTGGGGCTCATCATTCTGATGGGATTTTTGATTTATCCGGCAAAGAAGGGAGATACCCGGGAAAATTACATGCCGTGGTATGACATTGTGATGATGATTGCCGGCATGTTTTCCTACTTTTACTTCACGTTTAACGCGGAAGCCATTATCCAGCAGGGAACCCGTTTTCAGCCGTATCAGATCGTGATCGGCATCATCGGCATCGTGATCCTGCTCGAGGTCACAAGACGCTGTGTCGGACTGCCGATTCTGATTGTCGCTCTGTTTTTCGTGGTTTACGCGCTCGGCTTCGGGCTGACCAACCCTTCGTTTTACGGCAGAGTCCGCTATTTCGTCCGGAATATTTTCTACACGAAAGAGGGAATATTCTCGACTCCTGTCAACGTGTGCTCTCGGTACATCGTGATCTTCATTATTTTCGGCGCGTTTCTTGAGCGGACCGGGATTTCACAGTTCTTCATCTCACTGGCAAACTGCGTCGCCGGGCGGTATTCGGGCGGTCCGGCAAAGGTGTCTGTCATTTCTTCGGCTCTCTGCGGCATGGTTTCCGGCTCTTCGGTCGGAAATACCGTTACGACGGGTTCTGTCACGATACCGATGATGAAAAAGACCGGATTCAAACCGGAATTTGCCGGCGCGGTTGAGGCGGCAGCTTCGACCGGCGGTCAGATCATGCCGCCGATCATGGGGGCAGCGGCCTTCCTGATGGCCGATTTCCTCGGCATTCCGTATTCAGAAATTCTGGTCGCGGCGATCATTCCGGCGCTTCTGTATTTCAGCGGCATATTTATCTCGGTTCACCTTGAGGCGAAAAAAGAAGGACTTTCCGGCATCCCGAAGGAGCAGATTCCTCACATGCGGGATCTGTTGAAAAAGCTCTATCTGCTTCTGCCTCTTGTCATGCTTGTGATCTGGGTTTCCGGCAACTACATGACGATGCAGAGAGCAGCGGCTTATTCCATTCTCCTCTCGATCGTCGTCAGTCTGTTCAACAAAGAAAACCGCATCACACCGAAGAAATTTTTCGACGCGCTGGAAGCGGGCGGAAAGGGCACAATCACTGTGGCGGCCGCCTGCGGTGTTGCCGGCATCATCTCAGGATCTATAACAATGACCGGTCTCGCGAACGAGCTCATAAACGGCATCATCTCCGTGGCCGGTTCGCATCTGATCATTGCGCTCGTTCTCACTATGCTCTGCTGCATCGTGCTCGGCATGGGTGTTCCGACGACCGCAACGTACTGCATCATGGCGGCGACCTGTGCGCCGATTCTGACCCGCATGGGTGTTCCGGCCATCGCCGCGCACTTCTTCGTATTCTATTTCGGCATTGTGGCCGACATCACGCCGCCTGTCGCCCTTGCCGCATACGCCGGTGCAGCCATCGCAAAAGCCAATCCGATGAAGACGGCCTTCAGAGCGTCTCAGCTGGCTATAGCGGCCTTTATGGTTCCATATGTTATCTGTTACAACCCGGCATTGATTCTGGTCGATTCGACGGCTCTGGACGTAATCGTGGTGACCTGCACGACTCTGATCGGCCTGTTTGCTCTCGGTGCGGCATTTGAAGGCTATCTCTTCGTAAAAGTTCCGGTCATCATCCGGATTCTCTTTGCCGTCGGCGGCCTGATGCTGATCGCGCCTGAGACGCTCACTGATATACTGGGTCTTGTCCTCGTATTCGGATCCGTCTTCGTTCAGCACCAGATGAGCAAAACAGCAAAAGCTGCTGCCGCCTGACATTTACGTATCTGAAATTTTGCGGCGCTGTTACACGGAGTAATTCGTGTAACAGCGTCTTTCTTTTTCGAACAAATTTTCGATTTTCTTCTTGCAAACAAATGTTCGCATGCTATAATGTTGGTATACGAACAAACGTTCGCTTATTCATGTGGGGTGAGTGAGTATGGAATACAGGTCTGCAAGAGATAATTCAGAGAGATTCGGGGGAGATCACCGCAGGAAGATGGCGGCCCGCAGGAGAAGAGCAGAGAAGAGAAGAGTGCTGTTTCTGGCGCTGACGGCAGCGGCCGTCGTTGCCATATTTGTCATGCTCAAAACATCGACTGTGTCCGCAACGCCGTCCATATCAGAACAAAAGGCAAAATACTACACAAGTATAACGATTGAGCGCAACGAAACTCTGTGGGACATCGCGGGAAAGTACTATGATTCGTCATATGAAAACCGCCAGGACTACATCGACAACGTAAAAAATGTCAACGGACTTTCTGACGACACGATTAAAACCGGAAATAAGCTTGTAATTTATTACTGGGTCTCGAACACAGACGATGTAGGATAAAGCTGCGCAAATCATCCTGAAATTAATTCTGTCGCGATTCCGGATAGAAAAACCTCTCAAATTATGATAGGCTTGACTCGGCAAGGGTTTTACTGCGTTTAGCGAAATAATGGCTGTCAGCGTGAACCTCCTTGCCGTTCAAGTCTTATCAGCTGAGGAATTTTCTTATGGAAGAGACACGAAATATTTCTTCATTTTCAAATATCGGCCTTCCGGCCGCATTGACAGCGTATCTGAAGCAGAAAGGAATTGTCAGTCCTACTGAAATTCAGAGCGCTTCGTATGACCTCATCGCCTCAGGAAGAAGCTTTCTGGGGATGTCAGAGACAGGGTCCGGCAAGACATACTCATACCTCCTGCCGCTCGCTGTGCGCTTTAATCCGCTGACGATGAGCGGTCTTTTTGGAATCATTCTTGTTCCTTCTTCGGAGCTGGTTCATCAGACAATCAGAGAAATCAAAGATCTCAGCCAGGCAGGTCCGAGATATGAATATTCGGCAGTGGCTCTGCTCACGGAACGAAGCCGCAACAGACAGCTCGAAGAGCTCCGCAAAAAGCATCCGAATTTTATCGTCGGAACACCCGGCGTGATCCGAAAGTACATCGATGATCGGAAACTGCATGTTCAAAATGCCGCACTCAAGCGGGAATTTCCGGAAATGACGCAGATCCTGGTCCTTGACGAGGCCGATGAGCTCAGCAGTCATTCGTTCCGCGACGACTGCATCTATATTGCGTCAAAATTTCTGAAGGACACACAGATTCTGGGATTTTCCGCGACTCTCAACAGGCGGGCCGAATCTTTGTTCGACGCGATTGTACGGCATCCGTATACAGAATTCCGGGATGCGTCAATCCATATACCGGGAACTGTCCGCAATCTGGTTGTATACACGACACTCAGAATGCGTTTTGAGACTGCCAGACAGATTATCAATACATTCAAGAAAGATGATAGAATACTTATATTTACATCAAATGTATATGAGATCCGGCAGATCTACATGAAACTGAATCACAGAGGCTACAGGGTTTCTTATATAGACGGCCAGGCGGACAAGGCTGAAATCCGCAATCAGAAAAAGCGTTTTGATGACGGGCAGACCAGCATCATGATTACAACGGACGCACTCGGCCGCGGTATGAATCTCGGAAGTATTGCGGCCGTCATTCAGTACAGGCTTCCAGAGGATATACGAACGTACGTAAACCGAGCCGGACGGACCGGACGAAACGGACAACACGGAACAAACATTGCGATATGCGAAGCCGGAGAAAAAGAAAAAATCGGACAGTACGCACATAGACTGAATGTTTCAATCAATGAAGTCCGGCCGGACGGCGGAAAGCTCATATCCACAGAATGACAGAATACCGTGCGGAAAAGCAGAAAAAGATAGCCTTCAGGGGCTTGAAAAACAGCACAGAACCGATTACACTGAAATCACCACTGTTATTTCGTTAAACTTGCGTTTAGCGAATAGATGTGTGTCTGCTCTTTTCAGAGTATGTCTGTAACTGTTGTTTTTTATGTGTACATGAGCATGAGGATTTTTATATATGGCCGGTAAAACCAATACTTACACAGAGCAAAAGCAAATTGACTATGCGGAAAAACTCGAAAAAATATTAAAAGAGCTTCCGTCTTATGTGGCTGAATATTTCAACTCGATAGAATTTTCAAGACAGCCCCGGACACAGCTTGCATATGCGTGGGACATCCGAAACTTTTTCCGGTATCTTGTCACGGAAATACCAACTCTGAACGGACTTGAAACGAAAGACGTGACACTGGAACAATTCGGTGCTATCACGGCGCCTCAGATCGAAACCTTCCTGCGCCACGAAAGGGTTTACCGCAACGATCAGGCGGAACTCGTATCAAATGGCGACCGCGCTCTCAAGCGCAAACTCTGCTCGATCCGGGCACTTTTTGCTTATCTCTACCGCATGGACAAAATTCCGTCCAATCCGGCCGTCAAGGTTCAGGTTCCGAAGATCCACGACAAAGCGATCATCCGCATGGACCCGAACGAGGTCGCCGAATTTCTTGATAACGTCGAATCCGGTGATCATCTCACCAAGCAGCAGCTTGTCTTCCACAACAAATTAAAGGAGCGCGATCTGGCACTCCTCACTCTTATGCTTGGCACCGGTATCCGTGTCTCGGAGTGCGCAGGACTTGATGTAAAAGATGTCGATCTTGACAACGATCGAATCCGCATCATCCGAAAAGGCGGCGCTGAAAGTTTCGTCTACTTCGGCGATGAAGTAAGAGACGCGCTGCTGCCCTATCTCAAAAAGAGAAAAACGCTCCAGGCTGTGGATTCCGACAGGGAAGCTCTGTTTCTCTCGCAAAAAGGGACACGCCTTGGCGTCCGTTCCATCGAATATATGGTGAAGAAATACGCGCAGACTGTAACGACCGTGAAGCACATTACGCCTCACAAACTCCGCTCCACATATGGCACCAACCTGTATCAGGAAACACACGACATATACCTTGTGGCCGACGTACTCGGCCATAAAGACGTCAATACAACCCGCCGGCATTATGCTGACCAGGCAGAAGAAAACCGGCGGAATGCCCGAAATAAGGTGCATCTCCGCCGGGAAAACAATTCATCTGAATCAGATTCTTAAATAAGCTGATAAATCTCTCTGTCAGCTGGCATTTGTGGATACCTGAGGTTCAAAATCCGGGTTGTCAGGACTGGTAATAATCTGCTTCCAATTGGCCGGATCTTTCTTCTGCATCACCTTTGCATAAACGAAGAACGGAATGCCAACGAGTATATAGATGCCCATAGCGGCCCACGCTGCTGCATCCATGGATGTCAGCGACACGATAATTACATAAATGCAGAATGCCACGCCTACCAGGCCAAAGAACCACCCCGCACGCAGACGATACGGACGATCCCACTCCGGATGCGTCCTGCGCAGGCGAAGGAAGGAAAGACATACAGACAGGTATACGATGCCGGCAGTCAGACCGTAAATCGTGTAGATGTAATTGACCCATTCTTCCGGGGCAAATACCGTAAAGTAAATGGAAAGAATTCCGACGATGATATTTGCAAACACGGGCTGGCCATGACGATTCAGCGTCGCCAGCTTTGAAGAAAACTGATTCTGCTTGGCAGCCCCGAACAATGTGCGGGATGCGGCCATCCAGAATCCGGACAGCGTTGTCAGACAGGTCCCGATCCCCATCACAACAATGACAATACCGAGCCAGTGCATATCAATCATATCTGCGACACGCGGATCGACGATATCTGTCTGAAGTACCCAGTCCTGTGTGATAATGCCGCCGACACCCACAATTGCCATTCCGTAAATCAGCACCGTAAACCCAAGAGAGCCGATAAAAGCAATCCAGAGCTTTTTCTTTGGAAACGCAATTTCCTCGGACATCTGCGGTATCAGGTCAAATCCGATAAACTTCATGATTAACAGAGCGACAGCTGCCGCCATTCCCGATCCGCCGTTCGGGAAAAGATTTCCCGAGAAATTTTCCCAGCTCCAGGATCCGCTGAAAATGAAAATGCAGGAAGCCATAAGAGAAACGACAAGCGTTGACCAGAAAAGAATATTCTGCAGTTTTGCAATAAATTTCAATTCAAAATTGGTGAGGAAGAACCACACGACAAGTATGGCTGCCGCGATAATTTTCACCTGTAGATCTGTGACAGGGAACAAATACCCCATCATACTTGCAATGCCATAGGATACGGTAGGCATGGCCATGACATACAGCAGAAGTACAAACCAACAGATAATCCATCCCGCGTTCCATCCGAATGCGTTCGAAACCCAGACATTTTCGCCGCCCGCATACGGGAGCATGGTCGTCATTTCTGTGTAGACAAAACAGAGCGGGAGCACCAGGACACCACAAATCAGAAGTGCTATGATACTGCCGCTTCCTGTCAGTTCGAACCAATACTGGATTTCTACCATCCAGGCAGCTATCATGCCGCCCGCAGCCAGAGCAATCAGCTGAGGCATACTTAAGGTCTTTTTCAGTTGCGTTCCATTTTCCATGCTGAAATCTCCTCTCCTTTTCTTCTCAATTGCCGCGGATACTATAATTACCCGGGCAATTTATTCTTTTTTCTCTGCCAGGCGTCTCCGGTTCTGCTCTATCACTTCGATCGTCTCATCAGAAGACAGAACATTGCAGTAGATGATATTCATGATTTTGAGCTCTGTATCATGAAGTTCCTGATCGGCAGCGGCACACCCGTCTTCCACCGTGATCACATGAAAATCATTGTCGGCAAGCTCCCGCACGGTACCAGCAACGCATTGATCTGTCACAATTCCGCAGACAACCACTGTTTCAACTCCCATATTTCGGAGAAGTCTTGCATAATTTGTGCCGGCAAGGACACTGTCTGTCGTCTTATTCACGACAATTTCATCTTTCTGTGGCGCCAGTTCATCGATGATAGCGGCATTTTTTGAACCGATCGGAAGAAGCATTCCATTCCATCCGTCAGATTTCTGAACCATACTGCGGTCAGCGCCATCTTCTCTCAGGCTTGCGATTCTCCCATATGTCACGTACATCCCTGTCTTTCGGAAGTAATCGAGCATTTTTTTGCATGCCGGAATTGTGACATTGTCAAGGCGGTCATGAAACGGGATCCACCTCTCCCAGTCTCCTTCAGCTTTGAAACGGGCAGCTTCTCCAAAGTCACGCAGAACGAATTCATTCTGCATATCAATGATAAGAAGCGCTGTTTTTGCAGGATCCAGCTGAATATCCGGGATTTCCGTCATATTCTGATAATAAAAAGACAGATATTTGGGATTTACTTTCATTTGTTCAAGTCCTCTCCTTTTTTTGTAAAAAAAGGCGCACGTAACGTGACTTTTACGTGCGCCTTTGCATGATACAGGTGAACGGAATAACCATACACTGTTTCTGTATATTTATGCATTATATATAACTGATATTTATTTTTCAAGTACCTCTGAAGTTGAAAATACCAAGCAGAAAAATATTCAAATTATTTTAGCCAAATTATCCGGGTATTTTCTTAATAAAAACATGCCGTCAAAAATACCGCAGAAAAAACAGATGAATAAAAAAAACGGCCGCATTACTGCGGCCGCAATTCTTCAGATTGCCGGTTTGCCTGAGGCAACCAGTTTTTCTTTCAGTTCGATAAATTTCAGAATAAGTTCAATCGCGCCATCGATGCCGACCTCGCCGCTGTCAATGCAGAGATCATAGCTCTTGGCCTCGCCCCATTTTTTACTCGAGTAATAATTGTAATAGTTGGATCTCTTGCGGTCCGTCTTCTGAATCAGATCAGCGGCCTTTTCTTCGCTGAGATCATACAGACGTCTGATTCTGGCGACACGCTTTTCCAGACTTGCACCGATCCATACGGATACCGCGAAAGGATCATCTTCCAGCGCATAATCGGCGCAGCGGCCAACAATAACGCAGGATTCCTTTTCAGCAAGTTTTTTGATTGCGTCGAACTGTGCAAGGAAAATCTTATGGTTGATCGGCATCTCATTATATGTATTGGTGTAGCCGAGAGAATACGTATCCATTACAAGAGAATACAGAAAACTGTTCGTGGGCTTTTCGTCATGCGCCTGAAACAGTTCTTCAGCCATTCCGCTTGCTTTGGCTGATTCTTCCAGAAGCTCCTTGTCATAGCATTTTATTCCGAGCCTTTCCGCGAGTTTCGTGCCGATTTCATGACCTCCGCTGCCAAACTCACGTCCTATCGTTATGACTGTGCGACTGTCCATATTTTGTTCCTCCTGAATGATTGCAGCAGCCTGTCTTCCAGGTACTCACGACGTCTATTGTGGTTATATTATAATAAAAAGAACGTCAAAATTCAAACATATATGGATTTTAATCCATTCTTTCACCGAGAACACTCAGAAGTTTTTGAAAATAACCCGGAAGCGGAGCCTCAAACTCCATATACTGTTTCGTCCGGGGATGAATAAACCCCAGAAGACGCGCATGCAGGCACTGCCCGTCCAGGTTGAAAGGACATTTATTCGGCCCGTACAGCGGATCTCCGAGAAGCGGATGGCCGATCGATGCCATATGAACCCGGATCTGATGCGTTCTGCCTGTTTCGAGATGGCAGGAAATATGGGCATATCGTCCAAGATTGGAAATAACTGTATAGTGTGTCACGGCTCTTCTGCCATCCGGTACGACAGCAAACTTTTTCCGGTCTTTCGGGTCCCTGCCGAGCGGCTTGTCGACCGTGCCGGAAAGTTCCGAAAAAGCATTACAGACGATCGCCTCATACTCTCTTGTTATTGAATGAACAGCGAGCTGAGAAGCCAGAAAGCGGTGCGCCTCGTCATTCTTGGCTGCAACAAGAACGCCGGTAGTGTCTTTGTCAATCCGGTGCACAATACCGGGTCTCGCGACACCGTTGATACCGGACAGATTGCCATGACAGTGATACAGCAGAGCGTTGACAAGAGTACCGTCTGTGTGTCCGGGCGCAGGATGCACGACCATTCCCTTTGGTTTGTTCACGACAATAATATCGTCATCCTCATAGAGAATGTCCAGAGGAATGTTCTGCGCCACGATCTCCGGTTCTTTGATCTGCGGGATTTCCAGATCAATCACATCGCCGGCACTGACAATGTCTTTAGGCTTCGCGGAAAGACCATTTACCATGACAGCGCCTGATTTTATCAGCTTTTGAAAAAATGTGCGGGAATACTCCTGGATTTCATCGGCAAGATACCGGTCCAGCCGCATGCCTGCGTCCTCTTCGTCAACTGAGATGCTGCGTTTTCCGGTCATGTTCACGCCTCATCTTTCTTTGCGCTTCGTGCCGGGTTAAGAAAGGCAAGATCATCATCATGATAAATAAACACAATGCCGATAATAAGAGCGATGACACAGGCTGTGACGCACATATCGGCCACATTGAAAACCGGAAAATCAATCAGAGAAAAATAGATGAAATCGCGTACATAATGCAGCCAGACGCGGTCAATCAGGTTCCCTATGCCGCCGGAAATGAGAAAAACCGCCGATGTCATCAGCATTTTGTACCGGGAAATATCAGGAATCCGCAGTACGACATAAACGGCAGCCGCAATGACAATGACCGTCAGGATGATGAAAAATGTGCGCGCACCTGAAAGCATTCCCCATGCTGCACCCGTGTTTTCAATATAATAGAACTCAAGTACTCCGGGAATAATGACAAATGAATTTCCGCCGCTGAGGCGTGCAGCTGCCTCCATCTTTGTAAATTGATCAAGCCAGATCAGCAGCGCAGATGGGATAATCAGCCAGAGAAGCTTGGCAGCGAGTTTTTTACTGTTCAACGGAGTACCTCTTTCAGAGCTTCGAGCATTTCAGCATCGGTAACAGTTCGATCAATAAAAGCGTGGCCAAACGGATGAATCAGGATGAACTGAATGACACCTTTATCCATTTTCTTATCCGATTTTGAAACGCGGACTACGTCCTCAGCGCTGATGCCGCTCACGGTGAGCGGAAAATCAAATGCCTTGAACAGCCGGATGCAGGAGTCGTACTGCTCTCTTGTAATCAGGCCCCGGGCAAGTGAGATGTGAAGAGCGCAGATCATGCCGAGAACGACACATTCGCCGTGATACAGCGAAAATCCACAGAGTTTCTCAATGGAGTGTCCGAGAGTGTGGCCGAAATTTAAGACAGCCCGCTCTCCTTTCTCTTTCTGGTCGTGTTCAACCACTTCTTTCTTGATCCGGCAGCTGACATAGATCATCTGCTCAAGCGTATCCGGATCGAGATTCATGATGTCGTCCGCATGATCCTGAAGCCAGTGAAAATAAGACTCATCGCGGATGATTCCATGTTTGATGATTTCTCCGAGACCGGACGTAAACTGGCGCTTCGAGAGGCTCTTCAGAACCGACATATTCATATAAACGAGTACCGGCTGATAAAATGCGCCGACCATGTTTTTGAAAGATCTGAAATCCACCCCTGTCTTGCCGCCGACAGAAGAATCCGTCTGCGCCAGCAGTGATGTCGGAATCTGAATAAACCGGATGCCGCGAAGATACGTCGCGGCGGCAAATCCGGTCAGATCACCTGTCACTCCGCCGCCAAGAGCTGCCAGCATATCTTTGCGGTCAAAGTGATTGGCAATCAGGAATTCATACAGATCCTGGACAACCTCAAGGTTTTTGCTCTCTTCTCCTGCCGTAAAGGTAAAACGGAAAATACTGGCGCCTGTTTTGGAAAGTTCTTTTTCAACCGGCTGAAAATACAGAGGACCGACATTGGATTCCGACACAATGCAGATTTTGCGGCCGCTGAGATTCTGCGGTTCCAGTTCCTTCGACAGAGTGTCAAAATCTCTGCCGATCACAATCGGATATATCGGTCTGACACCATCTGTGACGATAAGCCGTTTCATAGTGATTCTTCTTCCTTTTCGCAAGCCTACGTAAATAAGCCATCTTGCCCGTCAGAGACGAGAAAGACGGCTGTCTGAGAGAAAGAATCCGCACAGACAACAAAGTCCTGCAGATTTAATAAACTTTAGTCATATCGATCTTTTCAGAAGCGGACAGTGGAACCGTTCCGATAGGAATTCAGATCAACATCGCCGGAATTGGCAAGCTCGGTGACATCGCCGGAAATTTCAATATTGGGAGGTGTCACAAGGAAAATATAGCTTGTAATTCTTCTGAGATTGCCACTTATTGCATAGCAGGACCCGGATGTGTAATCGATGATTCTCTGCGCAATCTCAATGCGCTGACCCTCAAGATTGATAATAACCGCTCTGCCCTGGAGAAGTGTATCTGTCACAACGTTCACATCATCCATGCCATCCGGCTTCAGAACAACGACTTCCATTGTTCCTCTTCCCTGTGCTCTGTAAGGGACAATTTTCTTGTTGTTTTTCTGTCTGAATACTGGGCGGCCTTCATCGCCGTCCTGACCGTCATCGCCCGAATTCCTAGAAGAATAACGTCTGCTGCTCTTTACAGAGCCGCCATCGTCGTCATCATATCCGTAATCATCATCGTAATCGTCATCGTAATCATCATCGGGTTCTCTGAAAATGTCAGCGAATTTACTGAATATGCTCATTTGAAAGAGTCTCCATTTTTAATTTTTAGAATAATCTCTGGCTCCGAAAATAGCCGTACCGACGCGGACGCAGGTAGCGCCCTCTTCAACGGCCACCTTATAGTCATTGGTCATGCCCATAGAAAGCGTGTCCATCTGTATATTATCTATGCCCAGGCGGTTAATGTCAATCTCAAGTTTCTTCAGAGCGCGAAAATATTTGCGATTTTCTTCCGGATCGGCAACATAAGGCGCACTTGTCATAAGCCCACGGAATTTAATATTTGGCAGTACCGAGGCTTCTTTCAGAAACGGAATCACTTCATCGAGTTTAAAACCGAACTTGTTTTCCTCTTCTGCCACATTCACTTCAATTAATGCCTGTGTTAGGACATTTTTCTTTACGGACTCGCGGCTGACCGCTTCAGCAAGACGCATCGTGTCAATCGAATGAATCATAGCGGTTCTGCCGACGACATATTTAACTTTATTCCTCTGGAGATGTCCGATCATGTGCCAGCGGATGTCCTTCGGGAGATCTTCGATCTTTCTGTCAAGCTCCTGTACATAGTTTTCACCAAAATCCAGAGTCCCATTATCGTACAAAGCCTGAATCATTTCCTCCGGTTTTGTCTTGCTGACCGCAATCAACGTGACCTCTTCCGGATCTCTTCCACTCCTTTCACACGCCTTGGCGATTTCTTTCAAAACCGCATCTCTGTTTTTGATTACATCTGTGTCTTCCACAAAGATCCCTTCTTTCTGAATCTGATTAATCAATAGACAAGTTCATTTTCCGAGAAGTCTTTTGCCTTCAGAACGATACGGTCGTAATTTGACAGGCTTCCGTATTTTAAGCTGGCAATGACATACTCATCTGATGAATCGATGATATAAATCGGCTCAAACACAGTATATCCTGTGTTGATACAGTACACGCCGTTGACTGTGCCGGTCGGCCCGACAACATACGTAGAATCAGAATCCGGCGCCAGCAGAACAGTGCCCTCCGCGACTTCATCGCGGCTTACATATACGGTTCCGGAATCTGTCGGGTCTGACAGAATTTCAGGCGTGATAAATGTCTGCACCGTGCTCCCGCTGCTGTCTGTCGTCTCAGCGATGAATCCGCTGCTGCCGTCAGGGCCTCCCTCAGTAACGTATTCGGACGGAATCGTGTAATAACTCTGCTGAACAACAGCTGAGGCAGGGATTTTGAGACCGGTGGGCCGGGAAGCGACAAGCCGGATATTGAGAAAGCGGTCCGTACAGTACCGGATCATGTATTTGTTCAGAGTGATTTTCCCATAGCTCTGACCGTCTTTTGTAATAATCTGAAAATTAGCCGTTGTCGTGATGTTGTCTTTCAGAAAATCGATCGTCACGGATGTTGTGTCGGCAAGACCATTGGAACTGATCTGTTCGTCAGTGAGCTGTATCAGAAGATACCAGTTTTCACTGGTTATCAGCTTGTAAGCCGGATCACCCGCTGTGATCGTTTCATTGTTTTCTGTCTTTGTTTCTTTATAGGCAGTTCTGTCAAAACTTTCGGATGTAAAATTGCTTTCGTCAATCGACTCATATCCGTCTGTCGAATACACGACATACCCCGCCTGATCCGCCGAAAGAGTCTGGAAAGAGTCGGCATAATCGGAGTTCGCGAGAATGCTTTCGAGATTGGCCTCGATTTCAGACGTGACAGCGCCAAGAATCACGGAATTCAGGCTGCTTGTCAATGACGAAAGGCCTGCTATTCCGTCTGTGTTGTAATTTGTCTTGTATGCGTTTATGGAAATGATCATCGAGTTTATGTCATCCGTCGTCAGCTGATCGCCGGCATTTTCCATGTAGGCTGAGAGCTGCTGAGAAATTTCTCCGGTCTCATCGACGGTGCACACAATGTCGCCGGCTTTCACTCGATTGCCTTCGTGCTGATAGATGTTGAATGTCCCTGTGTATTGGGAATTGACAACCGTTTCCTCGCGCACGGCGAGCCCGGTAAACGTGGATGTATAAGCCAGGGAACCAGTAGTCACCTCATAGACCTGCACATCTTTCCGGGATGCGTACATCACGATAAGACAGACGGTGTAAAATACGATGATCAGAAAGATGCCAATCGCAATCTTCGGGCGCTGACCGATATGCAGAATATTCTTTTTTGTCTTCTTTTTTTCTGCCATCCGTTAAAGTTTCTCCTGCTGTATCGTCACTGATACATTTCACGCCAGTCAAGATCGCCTCTGTCCATGGCTTTGATCAGAAGTTCAGCCGTGGCAGCATTGGTCGCCAGCGGAATGTTGTAGATATCACAGAGTTTACAGATATGCCCCGGGTCCACATCGTTGATGCGCGGATTATTGGCCTCTCTGAGAAAAATCACGAGATCAAACGTATTGTCTTCTATCTGCGCACAGATCTGTTCCGTGCCGCCCAGGTATCCGGCCAGATATTTGTAAACCCGTAATCCTGTTGCGTCTTCGATGAGCCGGCCGGTCGTTCCTGTTGCGTACAGTTCATTTTTTGCCAGAATGTCGCGATACGCAATGCAAAAATTCTGCATAAGTTCCTTTTTTGAGTCATGTGCGATTAGTGCAATTTTCATGCCAAACCTCCTCGCCTGCCGGTGTCTTCTCTCCGATGATAATACGTGAAGCCGCGGAAATGTTCAATATTTATCTCATCGTCTTTCTCCATGTTCCGCTGGAGACTGACGTTAAGAACGATGCCTATAGCCAGGAAAAGTGTGACAATCGAACTCATTCCATAGCTGAAAAACGGCAGCGTCAGACCGGTATTCGGCAGAATTCCCGTCACAACGCCCATATTGATGAACGACTGATATCCTATATAACAGGCGACCCCCACACAGATAAGCTTTCCCGACATATCCCGGGCCCTGTACCCGACATACAGACATTCTGCCGTAATGGCAAACAGCAGAACTATAATGGCAGCGCAGCCGACAAATCCGAGCTCCTCACCTGCCGCCGCGAAAATAAAGTCTGTATGCGCCTCCGGGATGTATCCGGCATTCAGCAGAGAAGTCGGATCTTCATTGTTGAGTCCCTTTCCTGTCAGGCCGCCCGTCGCAATGGCTGTCTCGGAATATTTCTGCTGATATACATTGTCATCATAGTTCTCCGGGTCAATAAATGCCATGATTCTGGTTCTCTGATACGATGCCAGAAGCTTCTGATCAGGTCTCTGTATATACCATAGCATACCAGCAGCAAGCGGAATGACAATAAGGAAGAACAGTCCCATCTTTTTATAACTCACGCCGGCCGCAAAAATCACGGTAAACAGAACAAGAGTTGTCAACACTGTCTGGGAAAGATCCGGTTCCTGAAGAATAAGCACCAGAGGAATCAGAAGAATTAACCAGAGCAGAAACAGAAACGACCATTTGTTGACCTTCTCGCGGTATATGGACAACATCTGCACCGTAAAAAGAATCAGAATCACTTTTCCGATTTCTGACGCCTGAAATGAGAAGGGGCCGATTACCAGCCAGCGTTTTGCGCCGTGTGATATGCGGCCGAATAAAAGCGTCAGAACCAGAAGCGCAGTCAGCACAAAATACATTACCCAGTATAACTTGAGCAGACGATGATAGTCAAAAAATGACGCCAGAATCAGGACGACACTTCCGAGCAGGATGCCCAGAATCTGACGCAGCGTGTAGCTGCTGTCAGCGCTGTTGATCAGGATAACTCCGTAAACGGAAGTCACCAGCACCAGAAGCAGCAGTCTGAAATTGTAATAACGCAGCTCATATTTTTTAAACATTATTTCTGACCTCTTTGAAACAGCCGTCTGAAAAATCCGCCCCGATGTTCAGAAGCCTGCGAAATTGCAGAAATCTTCTCCGGCTTTTCCTGTGAAATGCTCTCTGTACCGCTGTCCTCTGACGAAGCTTCCGGCATCCGGGGCAGCGGAACGTCCTTTCCCTGAAGCCGATCCGCGATATGAGTGAATTCAGGCATTTCACGGCAGATATCTTTTCCCTGCAGCACTGCCCGACGCACACCGTCATTTTCTTCGAGAATTCCCAGTATATTGAGCGGAAGCAGCTCCTGAATTTCCGGAACAGACGGCAGAATCCCATCTGCCATGTCTTTTGTGTGGAATCGGGAAAGAATCATATCCGGTTCTTTCTCTGTGAGTTTTCTCAGCTTGTCTGCCGCCCGAAGCCCCGCCGGATCCGGTGTCACAACGAGCAGCGGGCGCGAGGCGAGCCGGGAAAGAGACAGCTGTGATTCAAGACTCCCGCCGCAGTCAATCAGGATAAAATCAAAGGCAGGAATATCCTCTCCGCCCGCGGCAGCCTTTTGCAGTGCTGCCCCATATACCTCTTTGAGGTTCCTGTCCGACGGCAGATTCTGAGCCGCCGGCAAGAGCCAGAGCCCGGGGTGTGCCTCATCCTCAACAAGAACATCTTCGATTTCACACTTTCCGTCTGCGAGATCCGGGCAGGAATACAGGATCCCATCTGTCATTCCAAGGAAAAGTTCAAGGCTGCGCAGGCCCTGGCTTCCGTCTGCGAGAAGCACATGCTTTCCTTCTTTGGCCAGCGCTTCGCCGATCCCGCAGCAGATGAGAGACTTTCCCGTCCCACCCTTGCCGGACAGTATTGCGATCACCTGAGCCATGCCTGCACCTCCTCATTTGTCATGGATCTGTCATTCGGACAGCATCGTCGTACTGGTTGTCAGCTCTTCGCTTGAATCCGATGCTTCATTGAGCGAAGAATTTGATATGATTTCTTCTTCTGTATTGATGCCATAGTAATATCGATAGAAATCGGCCGCAACTGCCGTCGCATTGATCGACCCGTAGCCGTACGGTATATTGACAGCCAGAGCGATTTCAGGGTCTGTGTACGGCGCAAATGAAATGTAGTTGGCGTGAGACGGCTTGGTGAGATCATCCTGCGCGGTTCCGGTTTTGCCTGCTATTTCAATCGTATCGTACAGGTTGTTCAGCGGCTGATACATACCGCTCACAAGCCGCATGCCTTTGAAAATCTCATCCCAGTATTCTGAATCCATAGTGAATGTCGAGATCACTTCCGACTGATATTCCTGAATCGTTTCGCCGCCATATTCCGTAATTTTGTAGACAAGGGATGACTTGTAGTTCGTCCCGCGGTTGGCGATGGTAGCCGCATAGCGCGCGAGGTTCAGGCAGCTGTACCGGGCATTGCCCTGACCGATGGCTGAAGACACGGCATTTGTCGTAGACGTCTGAGGCTCAGATTCAGAGATTTCTATGCCGGTCTCAGAGGCAAGACCGAGAGCCTCGGCATAGGATGCCAGAATATTGGTGGCATACGTACTGTTGTACGTGCCGTTCTGGCTCTTCGCAAGTCTGTAGCCGACCGTGTAAAAGAAAACATTGCACGAATCCCGGATGGCTTCATACAAAGTTTCAGTTCCGTGTTCGCCCGGATAAATCCAGCAATGCGGATTCGGCGTGACTTCTGTGAACAGTCCGGAACAGTAGATCTCCGTTTCCGGCGTGATAATTCCGTTCATCAGCGCGCTCACAGCCGTGACAATCTTAAAGCAGGAACCGGGGGCTGTCTGCGACTGCGTAGCCCAGTTGTACATCGGTTTTGAGTTGTTCAGATTGATCTGCGTGTAATAATCACTGTCAACCGTGCCGCTCATCCGGTTGTTGTCATACCCCGGATAGGAAACCATGGCGAGAATTTGTCCGGAATTCGGGTCAATGACGGTCGCCGAGCCTGAGCAGACGATCAGTCCTATTTCGCCCGGTGTCAGGATCCGGCGGTCCAGCGCAGTCTCAAAATAGTCAAGAGGGTCAAGCGTGCCATTGGCTAGCTGCGTGTAATATCCGTCGGTATCCTCAAGATATCCCTGCTCATACAGCAGCATGAACATCTGCCTGGCTGTCAGAGAGCCGTCTTCAAACAGATACTTATAGATCAGCTCGATAAAATCTCTGTCCGTCGAAATCGTGTCCATGATATAACTTGTCAGAAGTGAAAACGCCTCTTCAAGACTCACGTAAGAGCTGTCGGTGAGAGAATCGAGGGATACCCAGTTGTTTGCGACAGCATATTCCAGAAAATCGTGGAATGAGATCGAGCCGCCGTCCGTGAAGGTGACATAAACATCGTCATTTGTGTCGATCTGATCTGAGTCAATGATGCCGTCGTCACTGAGCATTTCATAGATGTACCATATGTAGTTGCGGTATTCTTCCGAGAGTTCATCGTATGGCGTGCCGGAACCGGTCAGTTCTCCCTGAAGCCAGTCCGTAACCGTGGCGTATCTCGCCTGATAGACAGCGTATACCTCGGCCTCTGTCGCGGTCTCGCCGGATTCGATTCCGCTCAGTGAAACAAGTCCGTTATCGATGCAGGCAAATCCCACATCACTCATCCGGATCATGTAATCCTCAAGGATACCGGTATCCTCATTATAAATTTCCTGTGTTCCGGACGTTATCAGCTTCGACTTTATCAGACGGACCAGCTCTTCCTCAATAAAGTCATAAAGCGCTTTCTGATAATTGGCATCAATTGTCAGATAGACATCATGACCCGCGACAGATTCCGTCTCATCCTGAACTTCTGTTATCCGGCCATACCGGTCCACATAGACTTCCCTGGTTCCTTTGGTGCCGGCGAGCTCGCTCTCAAGAGCAGATTCAATTCCGGTCTTTCCGACAGTATCATTGCTGTCATAATCACCGCCCTCTGCGTTGAGTTCGTCAAGCTGCGTCGAGAAAATCGTACCCGTGTAGCCGATGATGGATGAAAAATATTTTGCGTCGTTGTAGCGGCGGACAGTCCGTGTGTCAATGACAATGCCTGCCAGATCATCCGCATTCTCACGGATCGCAGCCATTGTCGCATCACTTATGTCTGTCGCGATGGTAAATGTCGTATACCGGCTGTACGAATTGGCCGCCATCTGAATTCTGAGATAAAAAAGCTCGAGCATATACTCCGGCGGCTGAGCATTTCGATCGACCCCATACTCCTCACAGAGATATGTGATGACGTCTTCCGGTGTGGAATTCTGCTGTTCTTCAGTCAGTTCGCTGATGGAACTCAGGCCATAGACGTCTCGCAGAAAAGCAAGCAGGGAACGGCCGCTGTCCAGGAACTCAAACTCACCGGTTTCCGAGTTATACGTCATGTCTAAGTCCTGGCGGAATGTGTCTCCGTTCTCTTCGATGATTCCGAGTGCCTTGACGATGCCGCTGTTGATCTTCTCATTTTTCTCCTCCGTTGAGGAATAATAACCGGAATCCGAAATCACGACGGCATATGAAAGTTCATCATAGGCGAGCAGCACTCCGTTTCGGTCGAAAATTCTGCCTCGTGTGGCCTGAGTGGTCATTGTCTTTTCGATAGAGCTGGAAAGGCCGCTGGAATACTGATCACTGTTCAAAATCTGCAGGGAAAATACTCTCTGTGTGACAACAGAAAAAAGTACGATCAGGACAAGCAGAACCGGAAAAAGGCGCTGCCTGAAAATATTTCTTATAGAAACGGCAATTTCATGAAATATTCTTCTCACTTTCTCTTCTCTCCTAATTTGATCCTGTTTCCCCCCATTTTACTGTCAAGAGAACGGACCGGAAAATACAGAGCAATTCCCGCCACTAATGTATACAGACTGATCGGAAGAATTTTTCTGGCAAAGAAAAATTCTGCGTTTATCTCATTGTGCAGTACATACAGCACAAACCACATAGCACATTCATACAGAAAAGCGGAAACAAATGTCAGCATCATCGGAAAGAAGAATTCTTCTTCCTCGAAATTCTCCAGCAGTTTTCCGCTGAGATACCCAAAACAAACAAACAGAAACGCGCTCGTTCCAAGGAGTGTCCCGCCGTACACGTCGGCCAGAATCCCGGCAATCAGACCGACGAACACCCCGTTTACAGGTCCCCCGAAAAATCCGAAAAACACCGGGAGCAGCAGGAGAAGTTCCGGTCCATTGCCGTTGATGCGAATCAGCGGAACCAGCAGAATCTCGGCGAGAAAAAAAACAAATGTCAGAGCAATTTCAAATAATCTGTATTTCATGAGTCAGATTCCCCGGTAAGATCCGCTTTGGTTGTCGTAATGACCAGAACCTCCTGAAGATTTTCAAAATTGGCAGCCGGCGTGATCGTCCCGGACTGCGTGATCTGATTGTCGTCCGCGCTGATTTCGCTGACAGTTCCTATCAGAATTCCCGGAAGATATTTGTCAGAAATGTTGGACGTCACGATTTGATCGCCCGGGCTGACTTCAGCGTCGGAACTGAAATCTGTGACGCGGATCTTGCCGGTCTCCATGAGCGTGATATCGCCCTGTACGGAACAGATCTCGCCGGTGTCGCTGAGCATTCCCGATACGTAAGAATTGTCCTCGATGATCGATCGGACAACCGAGTGATTCGAATAGACTTCCGTGATGATTCCGACAAGCCCGTTGCCGGCAATTACGTTCATGTCAGCCTGCATTCCGTCATCAGACCCTTTATCGATGGTAAATTCCATATCCCAGTTGTCTGAACCACTCCCGATGACTCTCGCGGCTGTCTTCGGCCAGGAAGCATAGGTTTCATCGAGCTGATACAGTTCCCGCAGGCGTGAAAGTTCATAGGCATCCTGCTGCAGCCGCTCATTTTCAGCCTGCAGATCCTCGATCTGGCTGTTCAGATCCTCCACCTCGGCTTCAAGCTCTTCCCTCGATGCCAGGTTGACCGAATGATCATAGATGGCGCCTCCGAGGCTGTTAATGCCTTTCTGCATCGGGATGACAATCGTATCAAGACCGGTTCTCAGAGCAATCGAAACACTGTCGTTAAAAAAAGAAGTCAGGACCAAAAGTACACATGCAAACAGAGTAAGAGTAAAAATCCGGCCCGGTGTAAAAAACGCTTTTAATCGCTGTTTCATTTTCTGTCCTCAAAATCCGTTTTAATACAGTTCGCTTTCCGGTCTGCGTGCGAGCGCCGCTTTTCTTTTATCCCCGATAATGGCGATGATCCCCCGTATCGCAGCTTCTGACGGGTTCTGTACGACGGCACAGGGGATTCCGGTCTGCTTCGTGAGAAATGGCCTCAGATTGCGCATCAGAGCTGTGCCCCCAGTCAGGTAAAATCCGCAGCTGCGTACATAATCCGCCGTTACGGACGGCGTTTTCTCCAGTGTCGACGTGATCGCGGCCGCAATCTGCTCCATTTCTTTTTCAAAGGATGCGCTTATGACATCCGCCGTGACTGTGCATCGTCCAGGCAGTCCGGACAGGACGCTTCGCCCAAATGCCGATACGCTCACCTGACTGCTGCCCGGCAGAGCACTCCCGATCTGTTTCTTAAGGTTTTCGGCTGTCCTTCTCCCGATCAGAATATTGTAGTTTCTGCGGACCGTCTGGACAATATTTTCGTCAAGCAGATCTCCCCCGACCGGAATACTCGTGAATGCGGCGATACCGCCTTCACTGATGACGGAAACGCTGGTCCTGGATCCGCCGATATTTACTACCATTGAAGGGTCTCTTGAAAACACATCGATGCCGGCGCCGATCGCGCAGGCAATCGGCATGTCGACAACAGAAACATTCTTCTCCCTCAGACCGGCCCTGAAAATCACATCCGTAAAAGCGCGGCGCTCGACACCGCTTATATCGGTCGGAACAGCGATATAAAATGAAGCGCCGTTTACCCGTTTTCCGTCATTGATTCTGCGGTACATCTGTGTCAGAAGCTGCTGCATATCAGCCAGGCCGGCAATTACCCCGTTCTTGACAGGAAACGAGACGCGGATACTGACCGGCGCTTTCCCGGCCATTTCAAAGGCCTCATCCCCCACCGCGCGCACATCTGTTTTATTCTCCAGCGCGATACAGCAGCGCTCGTCAAGTATCCGGTTCATCGAGCACATCCGGAAATAGTCTGTGCCGATATCAAGGCCATATGCATGGGATGACAAATGAATTCACTCTTTCTTAGTCTCAAGACAGCCGCTCTCCACAAAACTGAAATAGCGCTTGTCTCCGATAATAATGTGGTCCGTGAGCGGAATGCCTACGATTTCGCCGGCGCGCTGAAGGCGCTTCGTCACCGTCCTGTCCTGAATGCTGGGCTGCGGATCTCCGCTCGGATGATTGTGCAGAACGACAAAACTCACAGCCCCTGCCCGCAGCACAGAAATCAGCACTTCGCGCGGTGAGATGAGCGATGCGTTTACAGTCCCGATCGTCAGTACCTCATCGGACAGAAGCCGGCACCGGTTGTCAAGCATTGCGATGATGAGGCGCTCTGTCTCCAGATGCCGCATATCCTCCATGTAGTAATCCGCTATCGTCGAAGGAGATGAGAAATCGAGTTTTTCAGCGGCACTCAGCTTGTGCATCCGCCTGGCCATCTCGCAGGCACAGGTAAGCTGAATGGCTTTTACCTCGCCGATTCCCCGGATGCTCATGAATTCCTGAAGGCTCATGTGCTTCAGCCCCAGAAGCCCCCGGCCATTTGAAGCAGCCAGCACATTTCCCGCCAGTTCTTTCACATCGATCCCGCTTGTCCCTGTCCGCAGAAGCACCGCAATGAGTTCGCGGTCCGAGAGCACCTGCGGTCCGGCTTTCAGCACTTTCTCATAGGGCAGCATCTCTCCTTCTGCCACTACTTCTCTGGTTTCTTCTTTCTTGTTCATGGTTACACACCCTTTCTGCAACAGAAAGGGCAGACAGCCTAACATATTATAACACAAGAGTCCTGACCGAACTGAAAATTCGGTCAGGACCGGCATAAAAAACGTAAAGTACTGTATGCGTACGCCAGGAAAAGCAGTCCGCTGACATCATTCAAGGCTGATGAAACCCTTGTCAAGCAGCTTCTGAATCGTCATGAGAACACCGAGTTTGGCGTGAGCCCAGGTGAGGCCTCCCTGAAGATAGACGAGATACGGCGGGCGTATCGGTCCGTCCGAAGAAAGTTCGATGGATGAGCCCTGTACAAACGCCCCCGCCGCCATAATGACCTGATCGTCATATCCCGGCATATCCCACGGCTCGGGCACTGCCATGCTGTCCACCGGCGCGGCGGCCTGAATGGCCGAACAGAAGGCAATCATGGCCTCCGGGCTTCGCAGTTCAATGGCCTCGACGATATCCGCGCGATCTTCCGTTGAAGCCGGATAGCAGGAAAATCCCAGTCTTTCATAAGCCCTGGCCGCAAAGAGAGCGCCTTTCAGAGCGCCCGCCGTGATAGTGGGTGCAAGGAAAATCCCCTGATAAAACTGCTTGTTCATGTCCATCGTCGGGCCGACTTCCCGGCCGAGTCCCGGTGAATACAGGCGGTAGGAAGCGGCTTCAACGCATTCCTTTGTGCCGGCGATATAGCCTCCGCACGGCGCCAGGCCACCGCCAGGATTCTTTATCAGCGACCCGACGACCATATCGGCCCCGTAATCGCCGATCTGATCCCGGCCGACAAATTCGCAGTAGCAGTTGTCGACCATACAGATCACATCACTCTTGATGGATTTAATAAAACGGATCAGCTCTGCCACCTGCTTTACCGTAAAGGAAGGCCTTGAGGAATAACCGCGTGAGCGCTGAATTTCGACGAGCTTTGTCCGTTCATTGACAGCCCGCCGGATATTGTCCCAGTCAAAACTTCCGTCCTCTTTCAGGTCAACCTGTCTGTAGGCGACTCCGTAATCCGCAAGACTCCCTTTGCAGGGACGCAGGCCGATGATTTCGTCCATGGTGTCGTATGGCCTTCCAACCGGCGAGAGCATCTCATCGCCGGGGTGCAGATTTGCCTGAAGGGCAATATTCAGCGCCTGTGTTCCGCAGACGATCTGCGGCCGCACGAGTGCGTCTTCAGTGTGAAAAATGTCGGCGTAGACTCGCTCGAGCGTGTCGCGGCCTTCGTCATTGTAACCGTATCCGGTCGTCCCGGAAAGATGCATTTCCGACACGCCTTCCTTCTGCATCGCCGCGACAACGCACGCCTGGTTATACTCCGCGTCATCATCGATTTCTGCAAATTCGTTCACAAGCCCCGCAAGGACTTCTCTCCCAAAATCAAGCACCTTTCCGCTGATTCCAAAACTTTTTTCGTACAGTTCTTCGGTTGTCGTTCCCATTATCCCCAGATTCCTTTTTCCCGTATTATTTTCAGCATATAATCCGCAATTGTCTCCGGATTTCTGCCGTACGCGTCGATATCAATTTCTTCAAGACCCGGCTCCCGCTTAAACCAGGTGAACTGTCGCTTTGCGTAGTGACGGCTGTTCAGCTTGACTGCCTCGTACGCCTCGTCCTCTGTGCACTTTCCGTTCAGATACGCGACGATTTCCTTGTACCCGATCGCCTGCATAGAGGTCGCGTCCGCAGGAACACCTTCGCAGAGCAGCTTCCTGACTTCGTCCGTGAGTCCTGCTTCCCGCATGTCGTCGACCCGGCGGTTGATCCTCTCGTACAGTTTTTCACGGTCCTGTGACAGCAGAAATCCCGCAAAATTCAGTTTCGCCTCTCTCCTGCGCTCCGACTCATTGTGCGATGAAATCGGCTCGCCTGTCTGACTGTAATATTCAATCGCCCGGATGACCCTTTTGATATTGTTCGGGTGAATGGCAGCGGCCGAGACCGGATCCACTTCCGCGAGCTTTTTGTGCAGCGCCTCAGCCCCATTTTCCATGGCAAATGTCTTAAGCTCCCCGCGCAGTTTCGGGTCCGCTCCTCTGTCCTCGCTGAAATCATTGCCGTACAAAACGGCGTGCAGATAGAACCCCGTCCCGCCTGCCAGCACCGGAAGCAGTCCCCTGGCTTCGCAGTCTGCAAGCGCTTTATATGCGGCTGACTGAAAATCAGAGATGCTGCACGGCTCATCCGGCTCAAAAATATCCAGCAGATAGTGAGGAACTCCCTGCATTTCCGCCGCCGTCACTTTCGCCGTTCCGATGTCCATGCGCCGGTATATCTGCATAGAATCCATTGAAAGAACCGCCCCGCCCGTTCTGCGGCAGAGAGACACCGCACAGCTGCTCTTGCCCGAGGCCGTCGGCCCTGCGATGACGACTGCTTTCTGCTTTTTCTCTGTCCCGATCATGACGCACCTTCAGACAATCCGCCGGAATTTCCGGTCAAACTCATATCTCGTCATTCGGATGAGCGTCGGACGGCCGTGCGGGCAGTTGTACGGATTTTCCGCTTTCATGAGTTCCTGCACCAGCGCATCAGCCTCCTCAAATGAGAGATGTGAGTTTCCTTTGACGGCTGCCTTGCAGGACATTGACGCGATTTTTTCGGTGATCAGTTCTGTGCCTCCGCCTGTCCCCAGGTTATCCAGAAGATCCAGAAAGAGCGCTTTGTAGTCCACGTCCGGCAGCCCGGCCGGTATGCCTGTGAGACGATACGTTCCTTCACCGAATTCTTCAATTTCATATCCCAGTGCCCTGAAGGCATCCATATTTTCCCGCAGTGTCTCCTCTTCGGCCGCGTCCGTCTCAATGACAACGGGCAGTATCATCTGCGAGTCGATCTTCCGGGCCCTGTACTGACGCATCAGCCGCTCAAACATGACCTTTTCATGGGCCGCGTGCTGATCCATGAAGAAAATTTCGTCCCCGTGCTCGATCAGCCAATACGTCCCGAAAAACTGACCGACAAGCCGGTAAGGAATCTGCTTTTCCGGCTCCGGCATCAGTTCCATCTGCTCCGGCTCTTTTTCCGGCTGTTCTTTTGCTTTTTTCTCCTGCTCTCTTGCCTTGCGCTCATCGTCCTCCTGAAACGCGCCGGCCGCCTTGTATGCCTCATTTGTTCCACGCGATGTCTTCTCAAGAAACGACGCGCCGTAGTGGCTGTGATTGTCGGCGACCCGTCTGTCAAAGAGCGGAATTTCCGGAATGTCGTCCTTTTCAATCCGGCCGGAAGCAAGCTTCTTCACATCATCGACGACCGTCTGCGCCGATGACTGTGCCGCTGTACTCTCTTTAGCAGCTGAAACTTCTGAAGCATTTTCCGGCTTTCTCTCTTCATTTACGGCGCCAGGGGTCAGGTCTGATCCGCCACTTTCTGCCCCGGCATCGACAGATGTTCTGTCCTCTTTCACCGGCATCTCTTCATTTTCTTCCTGTCGCGCCGTTTTTCCGCCCGGCGCGGCACTGGGAATCAGATCATGCCCGTCGAGCGCAGCCCGGATGCCGTTTAGCACAAAAGAATAGACAAGGTTTTCGTTTGTAAACCGCAGTTCCCGTTTCTGCGGGTGCACGTTCACGTCAGTCATCGTTGCGTTCACCCGCAGCATAAGTGCGGTGAACGGAAAACTGTGCAGCATGATGTAGCCCTTGAACGCTTCCTCAATACCTTTTGTGATCGACGCCGATTTGATGAACCGCCCGTTGACAAAGTAATTCTCGGCTGAACGGGATCCGCGGCACACCGTCGGTTTGCCGATGAATCCGGTCATTTCGGCTCCCTGCGTGCGGGCATTGACCGGAAGCAGATTCGAAGCGACATCGCGCCCGTATATACTGTAGATGATGTCTTTCAGGTTGTTGTTGCCGCTTGTCACGAGCTTCACCCGTCCGTTGCTTACAAACCGGAACGATATATCCGGGTGCGACATCGCCATGCGCTCAAGAAGAGCCCCGACATATGCTCCTTCCGTCTGTGCCGACTTCAGAAATCTCCTGCGCACCGGCGTATTATAAAAAAGATTCCGGATGACAAATGTCGTTCCTGCCGCCACCCCGGTCTCAGAGAGTTCAACCTCTTTCCCGCCTTCAATCCTGTATTTAAGGCCTGTCTCACTTTCCCTCTGACGTGTTGTCACTTCGACCTGCGACACGGCGGCAATTGAGGAAAGAGCTTCGCCGCGAAAGCCCAGGCTCGTGACACCGATCAGATCTTCAGCATCCCGGATCTTGGACGTGGCGTGCGCGACGAAAGCCAGGCGGATGTCCTCTTTTGCGATACCGCTGCCATTGTCGCTGACACGGATGTAACTGATCCCGCCGTCGCGGATTTCTACCGTAACGGCCGTTGCGCCCGCGTCTACGGCATTTTCGGTGAGCTCTTTCACAACAGAACTCGGCCGCTCGATCACTTCCCCGGCCGCGATCTGGTTGATAGTATTTTCGTCAAGTACATGAATACTCATGAGATACGGCCTGCCTTTCCCTGAAGTTCAAACAATTTGTTCAGCGCGTCCAGAGGTGTCATATGCGTGATGTCAAGGCTCTTGATTTCATCGACCAGTGCATCGGCGCCATCCGGCTCTTCCTTCGGCTCTTCAAACAGAGAGAGCTGTTCATCCGGATAGTCCTTCGTCTCCTCACGTTTCTTCTTTGCGGTTCCGATTGTGGTTCCCTTTTCTGCTATCCGCGAGACATTCTGAGAAATATCGGCGCCTGAAAGTTCTTCGACCAGCTCAGCCGCTCTCTCAAGAACCGGCTTCGGGATTCCGGCCAGACGCGCAACCTGGACGCCGTAGCTCTTGTCAGCGCCGCCGCGCACAATCCGGCGCAGAAACACGATTGTCTCGCCGTGCTCCTTGACCGCAATGCAATAATTCTTGACGCCCGGGATTTTGCCTTCCAGTTCGGTCAGCTCGTGGTAGTGCGTCGCAAACAGTGTCTTGCTGCCGAGTTTCTTGTTTGTCGCGATGTACTCGACGACAGCCCAGGCAATTCCGAGACCGTCATATGTCGATGTCCCGCGGCCGATTTCATCGAGTATCAGCAGACTGTCAGGCGTCGCGTTGTTTAGAATGTTCGCGACTTCCGTCATCTCGACCATAAACGTGCTCTGACCGCTCGCGAGGTCATCGCTCGCTCCGACACGCGTGAAGATACGGTCGACAAGACCGATATCGGCCGATTCAGCCGGCACGAAAGACCCCGTCTGCGCCATGAGGACAATCAGCGCCGTCTGACGCATATACGTAGATTTTCCGGCCATGTTGGGACCGGTGATGATGGCGATGCGGTCATCCTCTTTGTTGAGGTATGTGTCATTTGCCACGAACTGCTCATCCTTTAACATCTTTTCGACGACCGGATGGCGGCCCTCTTTGATGTCAATGACGCCTTTCGTGTTGATTTTCGGGCGGACATAATTGTTCTGTTCCGCGACTTTTGCCAGAGAACAGATGACGTCAAGCGCAGCGAGAGCCTTGGACGTGGCGCGCACGCGGTCGATCTGAGCCGCGATTTTTTCACGCACCTCACAGAAAAGATCGTATTCGAGCGTATTGAGTCTGTCTTCGGCACCGAGAATCATGTTCTCAAGTTCCTTGAGTTCTTTTGTCGTGTACCGCTCGGCATTGGTAAGCGTCTGCTTGCGTTCCCAGGACTCGGGTACAAGGGATTTATACGAGTTGGTCACTTCAAAATAATATCCGAAGACTTTATTGTAGCGGATGCGCAGGTTCTTGATGCCTGTCTCTTCGCGTCCTTTTGACTCAAGATCAGCTATCCACTGCCTGCCGTCCGTCTTGGCCTTGCGCAGTTTGTCGGCCTCTTCAGAGTAGCCCTCTTTAATGATGCCGCCCTCCCGCAGGAGAATCGGCGGATCATCCACGATCGCCTTTCCGATGAGATCATACAGATCGGCGCAGTCGTCGAGCTGATCATATATTTCCTTCAGAAGAGGCGCCTCAGCTGATGACAGTATGGACTTGACAGAAGGGATCATGCCGATTGATGTGCGGAACGCTATCAGATCTCTCGGGTTTGCCGTCTTGCAGGAAATGCGGGTCATGATCCGCTCCAGGTCATAAATGGCGTTCAGATATTCCCGGATTTCCTCCCGGTCGGCGCCGTGAATAAACATTTCTTCGATCGCGTCCTGCCGCTTCAGAATTGCTTTTTTGTCGAGCAGCGGCTGTTCGATAACCGTGCGCAGCGTGCGGGCGCCCATCGCCGTCCTCGTCTTGTCGAGCACCCAGAGAAGTGTTCCCCGCCTGGCTTTCTCGCGAAGCGTCTCTGTCAGTTCCAGGTTGCGCCTCGACGAACTGTCGATCAGCATATACTTTCCCGTCAGATACGGTGTTATCTGCGTGATATGAGGCAGGCTGTTTTTCTGCGTCTCGTACAGATAATTCAGCAGCGAACCGGCCGCCAGAAAGCCGGTCGGAAAATCGCTAAGTCCGAGGCCGTCAAGAACGGCCACATGAAAATGCTCTTTCATGCGGCTTTTTATGGTGTCTTCATCAAAGTACGAGTCATCGAGAACAGACGTGCTGATGTGCTGACGTTCCTTCAGATCATCGAGCGAAATTCCACTCATCGCAAAATACTGATTCGTGATGATCTCCGCCGGACTGATTTTGGCGATCTCATCGAACAACTCCCGGCTGTCTTTGACTTCCGTGACGAAAAAGTCACCGGTCGAATAATCGCAGTACGCGACGCCCAGACGGTCACCGAGATAGACAATGCTCATCAGATAATTGTTCCGGGTCTCGTCGAGAGCCCCAGGCTCCATGTTCGTTCCGGGCGTGACGATGCGGATTACATCCCGCTTCACAAGGCCTTTGGCCAGCTTCGGATCTTCAAGCTGTTCACAGATGGCGACTTTGTGGCCGTTTTTCACGAGCCTGTCAATATAGGTATCCGCCGCATGAAACGGAACGCCGCACATTGGTGCGCGCTTCTCCGTGCCACACTCTTTGCCGGTCAGCGTCAGTTCCAGCTCGCGCGAAACGAGTTTTGCGTCGTCAAAGAACATCTCATAAAAATCGCCGATGCGGTAAAACAGAATACAGTCCTTATATTTTTCTTTCATCTGCAGATAATGCTGCATCATGGGACTGAATGACATTTCTTACTCCTATTCCTTACGCTCTCTCGCCCAGATAGTAAAATCCTTTCGAGCACACGAGTCTGACCGGCACAATCTGTCCGATCAGGGACGCATCCCCTGGAAAATGAACGAGCAGGTTGTTGGTCATGCGGCCGGTGACAAGTTTCGGGTCGTGTTCGTTGATCTGCTCGACGAGAACTTCTTCTTCCCGTCCCACATACCGGCCGTTTTCGGCGGCAGCGGTCTCGTCGACCACTTTGAGAAGCCGGGAAAACCGCTCTTTTGCAACAGCTTCGGGCACCTGCTCCATCGATGCGGCCGGTGTACCGTGGCGCTTTGAGTACAGGAACGTAAACGCACTGTCAAAGCGCGCTTTTCTCACGACATCCAGGGTGTCATGAAAATCTTCTTCTGTCTCGCCCGGAAATCCTACGATGATATCGGTTGTCAGTGATACATCCGGAATTCCTTCGCGGATCCGTCTCACCAGATCAAGATACGATTCCTTCGTGTAATGCCGGTTCATGCGCTGCAGAAGCCGGCTGCTGCCGGACTGCAGAGGCAGATGAACATGATTGCAGATCTTTTTCGAACGGCTCATCACCTCAATCAGTTCGTCTGAAAAGTCTTTCGGGTGCGGTGTCATGAATCGGATCCGGTCAATCCCCGGAATTTCCTCGACTCTCGTGAGAAGCTGCGGAAACGTTATGGGATGATCGAGTCCTTTTCCGTATGAATTGACGTTCTGCCCCAGCAGCATAACTTCCCGGACACCGTCTTTTGAAAGCCGGCAGCATTCCCCGACGATGTCTTCGGGCGTGCGGCTTTTTTCGCGTCCGCGCACATACGGGACGATGCAGTAGGTGCAGAAATTGTCGCAGCCGTATGTGATGTTGACGCCAGACTTGAAGCTGTATTTCCGGTCCGTCGGAAGATCCTCAACAATCGCTTTTGTGTGATCCCAGATATCGATTACCTGCGAGCCGCTTTTGATGCGGCTGTACAGGATTTCAGCGAGAGCAAAGACATTATACGTGCCGAAGACAAAGTCCACAAAACGGAATTTGTCACGGATTGTCTCTACAATTTCCGGTTCCTGCATCATACAGCCGCAGAGGCCGATGAGCATCCCGGGATTGTGATCCTTATAATTGTGCAGATGTCCGAGGCGGCCGTATACGCGGGTGTTTGCGTTCTCACGGACGGTACACGTATTGTAAATCACAAGGTCCGCGTGTTCGTCATCTGTATTTTCAAATCCGATCTCCTCGAGAATTCCGCGCAGTTTTTCGGAATCCCTCGCGTTCATCTGACAGCCGAATGTCACGACACAGCTCGTCAGGCGTCTGCCGCGGCGCTGCTCTTCTTTTTCGAGCCACTGCCTGTCAAGTTTCAAATATTCACGCTGCTTCTCGAGCAGTTTCTGACTTTCTTCTTTCAGTTCGGTATCATTCATTCTCAAAATCCTTTATGAAATCGTCTCATTCTCTGTGAGAATGACAGACGCTTTAAGATCCCATTCTTCAGCCGGCACCTGTCCGACAATCTGAATCTGATAAGCGGCCGCACAAAAAAAGAAATCCGTACAGTCCGCGAAAGTACGGTCATAATATCCTCCGCCGTATCCCAGGCGCCTGCGCTCTCTGTCAAAAGCCAGGCCGGGCATGAGGACAAATTTTTCTGCCGCTGTCCCGGCATAAAGATCCGCCGCCTCGCAGGATTCGTCAGGCTCCGGAATGCCGAAGACTCCGGGGACAAGCACTCCCAGATCTCTCACGCGTCTGAAAACCATTTCTTTGCCCGTCACTCTGGGAAGATAGAGTTCTTTTCCGTCCGCCAGACAGCGCCTCAGAAAGCGTCCTGTGTCGATTTCAGACCCGAACGACGCATACGCGAACACGCGGCCGCTCGCCGTATATTCAGGCAGCGACACTACTTTCCGCCAAATCTCCTCGTCGGCTTTTCTGCGCTCTTCTCCTGCAAAAGCGGCTCTTGCCGCCTTCATTTGTTTCCGCAGAATTTGTTTTTCCTCAAATTGTTCCATATCGTCAGGCAAACACCAGAATAATTTTTTCTGATTCCTCAATGCATGTATAAAAACGCCCGGAAGCCTGTGCCAACGGAATGCCCTTGAAATCCGGGAACCGGTAGACAGACAGAAAGTCTTTCTCACCGCCGGTGAATAGCCCCTTGTGCCTTGAGTGCAGAATCACAAGATCATCCGAGACCGCGATCACCTTTGTGCCTGCCGGCAGATGCATCTGAACGCGGGATGTGTCGAGATTTATGATGCGCAGATTTTTTCCGCTCTCATCAAAAAGGTAGGGCGTATCTCCGATCACATACGTGCTGAGCAGTTCCGTGATCGTCGGTCTGCTCTTGTTCATTCTCACCCGGCTGGTGCCCTCTTCTGTGTCATAGATCACGATCTCTTCGCGGCCGGTCGGAATGCTGTAGCGCGCATAAATCAGATTTTTCCCGCTGTGACGCATATACGGATATGTGATATCTCCTTCACTGGAGTCAATCAGATTGGAGAACAGATTGTCGAGATTCACCTGCAGTTCCGAAAAGAACTGGCGGATGTTGATGATCGCGATCCCTTCCGGCGTCATCTGAAGAAGTTTGAAACGGGCCATCTCGCCGGAAACGACACCTCCCGTCAGATCTTTTTCAGTCAGTGGATGCCCGAAATGAACAGCCGCAAATTCGTCGGAGAGCGGCAGAATCCGGGAAATCCCACTTCTTTTTACAATCGGCTGGCGGATTTCGGACAGCGTCATCTTGCTTGCGCCGGCACTCACCAGATACAGAGAAAAGCGCGATGTTCCCCGGTAAATGTTCTTGTCCTCACGCTGAATCAGCACATGATCCTCATCCAGGACAAAGGCGGTAAAAAACACAGAATACCGGAATTCCAGCATACCTGTCTTATAGCTCACCATCTGGGTGATCTCACCGTCAGTCAGCGAATACCGATACAGCGTAATGCGTATTTTCCCAAAGCCTTCGCCGGTTTCCTCCGCACTCGTGAACATCACGTATGGATGATTGATCTGCGCATAGCTGATATCCTCGGAGAAAAATTTGGGTATATCCGGCGCAATTTCTCTGCGCTCTCTCGTCTCCATATCGATGATATATAATTTTTCCGCCTCGTAATCACCGCACCGCTTCGTGCGGTCCGGACGCGTGACGCTCAGGAAGCTGTCTGCCACAAACCCGATGCGTCCTCCCGGGAAATGTCGGATAATCTGAATATCCATAGGCATTTACCTGTGCGGGAAAAATGTTCCCGTGTGCTCTCCGTTTAATATCCGCCGGATGTTGTCAATATCGTCTCCGTTCGCGATGACTAAGTTTACGCCGTTTTCCGTCGCGGTTTTCGCAGCTTCCAGTTTGCTTTTCATGCCGCCGGTTCCAAACGAACTGCCGGATCCGCCGCCCATCGAGAGAATTTTTCCGTCAATCACATCGATCTCGTCAAAAAGCCTTGCGTTTCTGTCGAGCTTCGGATCATTTGAATACATGCCGTCGATATCCGTGAGAAGAATCAGCAGATCGGCGTCGATCAGACTTGCCACCGACGCAGAAAGCCGGTCATTGTCTCCAAACGTCTGCACTTCCGGAATTTCGTCAGTCGACACAGAGTCGTTCTCGTTGATGATCGGAATCGCGTGAATGGAAAGCAGCTCCATCAGCGTGTTTCTTGCGTTTGCTCTCGTGACCGGAATATCCAGGTTGACGCGGGTCAGCAGAACCTGTGCCGCGGCCGTGCTGTATTCCGCAAACAGTTTCTGGTACACACTCATGAGTTTTGCCTGACCGACGGCAGCACAGGCCTGTTTCAACTCAAGCGTATCGGGCCGCTGCGTGAGATGAAGTGTCGTGCGGCCCACGGCAATGGCACCCGAGGACACAAGGATGACGTCCCGGCCGGAATTCTTGATATCGGTCAGGACTCTCACCAGTTTCTCAATTTTCCCCAGATTCAGCCGCCCGGTTCCCGGGTGCATCAGCGAAGAAGATCCGATTTTCACAACAATTCTGTGAGAATTTTTCAGTTCCTCTCTGTGTCTGCCGTCATTCATAACTTCACCACGCCCTCTTTCGTAAATTTCCGAATGTATTTTAACGTATCTGCACGCATTTGTCACGGCCACGCGATGCGGCGGGCCACTGCCTCGGCCGTCCGGATTCCGTCCACGGCCGCCGACGTGATTCCGCCCGCGTATCCGGCGCCCTCTCCGCACGGGAACAGTCCGCGTACCGCTGACTGCATCGTCTCGTCCCTGAGTATCCTGACGGGACTCGATGTTCTCGCTTCAACGCCCAGCAGAAGAGCGTCCGGTCTGTCGAAGCCGGGAATCCGCTTCGCAAACGCCGGAAATGCCTCGCACAGGCTTTCCGAGACAAATGCCGGCAGTATTTCCCTTACATTGCCGAGCTCCCAGGCGCCTTTTGTCTGCGGCGCCACGTCTCCCAGCGCTTTCGAGACGCGGCCGGCCTTGAAATCAGCAAGAAGCTGCACCGGAATTCTTCCGCCGGCAGCGGCGTACGCCGCCTCCTCAAGCTTTTCCTGAAATTTCAGTCCGTCAAAGCAATTGTTCCCGAAGTCATCCGGCGTCACTGTCACGACAAGCGCCGAATTGGCGTTTGCGCCGGAACGACCGGAATAACTCATGCCGTTGACGCACAGTCTTCCGGGCTCACTCGACGAATTGACGACATAGCCGCCGGGACACATGCAGAAACTGTAAACGCCCCGGCCGGACGGCAGATTCGCGGTCAGCTTATACGAAGCCGTCTCGAGCCCGCTCTCCCGCATCATGTCCGGCGCCGCAAACCGCCGGCCGTATGCGTACTCATTAATCAGAGACTGCGGATGCTCGCAGCGCACGCCGACCGCAAATGGTTTTGCGCACATCGGGATTCCCTCGTGTGCGAGAACAGGAAACGTATCCCGCGACGAATGGCCGATCGCCAGAATAAGTGATTTTGCGGCTCTCACCTGCTGCTTGCCCGACTCGTCCGTAAAGCGCACAGCTCTGAGCTCGCCGCCGTCCGTCTCAATACCATCAAACCGGCAGTGAAATCGTACTTCGCCGCCGAAAGAGAGGATCTCTTCCCGGATTGAGGGAATAACCCGGGAAAGCACATCGGTGCCGACGTGCGGGTGCTGATCCCATGTAATTTCTTCCGGCGCGCCATTCCTGACAAATGTATTCATGACCTCGCGGATCCGGCCGTTTTTGTCTCCGATTCCGGTCGCAAGCTTGCCGTCTGAGAAGGTTCCCGCTCCGCCTTCGCCAAACTGCACATTGCTGTCTTTTTTGAGTTCACCGCCGTCCCAGAATGCCTCCACGTCCGCCGTGCGCTCATCCATGCTGCTCCCTCTCTCGAGGACAAGCGGCCTGAACCCGGCTTTGGCGAGCTCAAGCGCGGCAAATATGCCGGCCGGTCCGAATCCCACGATAACCGGCCTCTCTTCTTCCCGCAGCCGTCTGGTGCATTTTTCAGGAAAGCGGTAGCTTTCTTCCGAAAAAGGCGCTGCATTTTTAACGCCGCTCCTGAACAGAATTTTTTCTTCACTGACAAGGTGTCCGCGGATTTTCACCCCGATCACGCCTACTGTCAGCACGGCAGACAGATCCGGGCGGTGCCTGGAATCGATCGAACGCTTTAAGAGTCTGTATGAAATCCCGGCGTCAGAAGGTAAACGCAGGTCTTTTATTATGGCGTTTCGGATATCTTTTTCCCGATACGGCAGTTTGAGTTTTATCTGAGTGACACGAATCATTTTCGCTCTCTTCCCTCAAGATAGGAGGCCGCACTTAAGGCAGCCAGATTTCCGGACGCCCACGCCCAGGTGAGATTAAAGCCTCCGCAAGGGCCGTCGACGTCAAGAATCTCACCGGCCAGAAAGAGCCCCGGTATTTTTTTTGCCATCAGGCTGTCAGGATACACTGCGTCAAGCGCTGCTCCTCCCTGACATACCTGGGCCTGGGCAAAATCTTTATACCCCGTCACCGCAAGTCTGAAGCAGCGCGCAAGGTCCAGGACACTTTGCACCGTCTTCCCGCCGAGTCTTCCGACCGGTTCCTTTTCGCTTATGTCCAGTCTGCGGGCAAGCACCCGGATCACTTTTTTCGGCAGAAGCCCCTCAAGAAACTGTTCAATAGTCCGGTTTCTGCCGCCGGACATGCCTTCGCGGACAAACGCCGACAGTTCATTTTCTTCATACTCCGGCAGAAAATTCAGGACAGCCTGTACCTTATTACCGGCGGCGAGTTCCTGCACGGCCATCCGGCTGACCTGAAACACAGGGATGCCGGAAATCCCATAGTCCGTGAGCTGAATTTCACCGGTGTCGCTCATTTCCCTGTCACCGCTGATTATGGTGACGTGGCACGATGTCCTGACACCGGCCCAGACCTTTGCGAGCGGCTCGTCGCAGACCAGCGGCGTAAGGGCAGGAAGCACTTTTCGCACAGGAATTCCAAGTTCTTTCAAGAGTTGATACCCGCTCCCGTCAGATCCGGTCTTCGGGGCAGCCTTGGAGCCACAGGCAATAAGGACTGTTTCAGCTGTGAATGATTTCTCAGACGTAAAGATTTGAAATCTGCCGTATTTTCGTTCAATCCGGGTGACTTTTGTCTCTGTCATGATGACAGCGCCGGCTTCACGGGCGGAAAGCGCCAGAGCGTCGGCGACAGAGATAGCCTGATCAGATCTGGGATACAGATAGTCCCCCCGGGCCTTTACCGGAATGCCGATGGACGCGAAGTCCCGTATCAGACGATTCACCGGTAACGCATCAAGCGCCGGTGCGGTGAAATTCCGCATCGGCGCCGGATAGGATTCAGGGGAAGCGCTCAGATTGCCGAGATTGCATCGGCCGTTTCCCGTGATCAGTATCTTTTTCCCTGTTCTTTCCTTTTGTTCGAGCACAAGAACCGAAAGTCCCTTGCGGGCAGCCATAAGAGCCGCAAAAAGTCCGGCGGCACCTCCGCCCACGATGACCAGGTCCTTTTTCTTCTCATTTGTCAAGGTGATGTCCTTATCAGAGTTTGACGGAGACGATTCTCGGGTTGAGACCGCCTGCTTTGAGCGCATCAAAGATCTGCGCCTTGTGTTCATGGCCGAACGCCTCGATGGTCACGCGCAGTTCGACGGCCGCGGCGCGGTTGATCGACACGAACTGATTGTGCTCAAGACGGATGACATTGCCCTTGTTTTCTGCGATGATGGTCGCCACTTTCACAAGTTCGCCCGGCTTGTCAGGAAGCAGAACGGATACCGTGAAAATACGGTCGCGCAGAATCAGGCCCTGCTGAACGACAGATGACATTGTGATGACATCCATATTGCCGCCAGAGAGAATGCAGGCGATCTTCTTGTTCTTTACGTTCAGATGCTTGGCGGCGGCCACCGTGAGGAGTCCGGAATTTTCGACGATCATCTTGTGATTCTCGACCATGTCCAGGAACGCGACGACGAGTTCGTCATCCGGAACGGTGATCACATCGTCAAGATATTTCTGCAGATACGGGAACAGCTTTGTGCCCGGTGTTTTGACGGCCGTGCCGTCGGCAATTGTGTTGACGGACGGAAGTGTCACGACATGTCCCGCTTTGAGCGATTCCTGCAGGCAGTTCGCACCGGCCGGCTCAACGCCGATGACTTTGATGTTCGGATTCAGCATCTTGGTAAATGCAGCCGTGCCTGTTGCCAGACCGCCGCCGCCGACCGGAACGAGAATATAGTCGACGGTCGGGAGGTCGCTGATGATTTCCATCGCGATGGAACCCTGGCCGGTCGCAACTTCGAGGTCGTCAAACGGGTGAACAAATGTGAGTCCCTGTTCTTTCGCGAGGCTGATCGCGTACTCACAGGCCTCGTCATATACGTCGCCGTGAAGAATCACTTCAGCGCCGTATCCCTTCGTGCGGTTCACTTTGATGAGCGGTGTCGTCGTCGGCATCACAACGACGGCGCGGACGCCGAACTTCGACGCGGCATAGGCCACGCCCTGCGCGTGGTTGCCTGCTGATGCTGTGATCAGGCCTTTTTTACGCTCTTTTTCCGACATCGTACTGATCTTGTAGTACGCCCCGCGGACCTTGTAGGCACCCGTGTACTGCATGTTCTCCGGTTTCAGGTAAATCTTGTTGCCTGTCTGAGAGCTGAAATACTCCGAGTACATGAGCGGAGTCGGCGTCGTCACTTCCTTGACTTTGGCAGCCGCTTCTTCAAACTTTTCCAGAGAGAGTTCCTTCATCATGATTCCTCTTCCTCCTCGTCTACCGCATCGTCTGATGCATCTTCATCCGTTTCTTCGTCATCTCTGGCGAAAAGCGCACGGACATACTTTTCTGAGTCGAATTTCTGCAGGTCTTCCACCTGTTCACCGACGCCGATGTATTTAACGGGGATGCCATATTCCGCCTGAATGGCAACCGCGATTCCGCCTCTGGCTGTTCCGTCCATCTTGGTCAGTACAATACCGGTGATGTCCATGATATCCCGGAATTCTTTGAGCTGAGACAAAGCGTTCTGGCCGGTCGTGCCATCCAGCACAAGCAGATTTTCCCTGTAGCAGTCAGAATACTCTCTTTGAATTACCCTGTCAATTTTAGCGAGTTCCTGCATGAGATTTTTCTTGTTGTGCAGGCGGCCTGCCGTGTCGCAGAGAAGCACATCGGCATGTCTGGCCTTTGCAGCCGCAATCGCGTCAAAAATGACAGCGGCGGGGTCCGAACCTTCCTTCTGCGCGATAATTTCCGTTCCGGTTCTCTGCGCCCAGGCGGTGAGCTGTTCAATCGCAGCCGCGCGGAACGTGTCGGCGGCAGCAAGGATCACTTTCTTTCCTTCATTTTTCAGGATGCCGGCCAGTTTTCCGACCGTTGTCGTTTTCCCGACGCCATTTACGCCGATCACGACGACGATGGATTTCTGATTTTCGAAATCATACGCGTTCGGGCCGAGACTCATCTTCTCACTGATCGACTGTATCAGCAGTTCACGGCACTCCGCCGGATCCTTGATGTGTTCCTCTTTGACCCTCTCTCTGAGCCGGTCGAGGATTTCGTCAGTCGCCCGCACGCCCATGTCGGCCATGATCATGGTTTCTTCCAGGCTGTCATAAAAATCATCGTCGATTTCGGAAAAGCCGGAAAAAATATGATCAAAGCCCCGGCTCATCGCGTTTCTTGTCTTGGACAGACCGTCTTTGAGTTTTTTGAAAAGCCCCATCCCTCGTTCAGGCTCCTTTCTTTTCTTCTTTGTCCAGTTCGTCAGAAATAAGATCTACGGATACAAGCGTGCTGACGCCTTTCTCCTGCATCGTGATCCCGTACAGCCGGTCGGCGGCGTTCATGGTTCCGCGGCGGTGAGTGATGACAATAAACTGTGTGTGATCCGTCAGCCGGTGCAAGTACTCGGCAAACCGCGCAACATTGGCGTCATCCAGGGCAGCTTCTATTTCATCGAGCAGACAGAACGGAGACGGTTTCAGACTCTGAATGGCAAAGAGCAGCGCGATCGCCGTCAGTGCTTTTTCCCCGCCGGAAAGCTGCATCATATTCTGAAGTTTCTTGCCCGGCGGCTGGGAAATGACCGTGATGCCGGCTTCCAGAATGTCGTCCGTCTCATCCAGAAGAAGCGTGCCGCTTCCTCCGCCGAAGAGCTCCCGGAACACGCGGTTGAATTCATTCTGAATAATCCGGAACTTTTCCCGGAACTGTCTCCGCATTCCGTCGTCGAGATCGCCGATGATTTTTTTCAGAGAATCAGCCGCCTTGACAAGGTCGTCGTGCTGCGCTTTCATGAACTCATACCGTTCACTGACTTCTTTATACTGTGCAATAGCGTTTACATTGACTGAACCAAGCGCCCTGATATCTGTGCGGCATCTCGAGATTTCTTTCTTCAGTTTCGGCAGCGATGTGAGCTCCGGGTCACGCATAGGGAGCGCCGAACTGTAGGTCAGTTCATATTCATTCCACATATAATCCGAAAGCTGTGTCAGGCTGTCTTCAAGTTTTTCCTTGCGCGATGTCAGGCGGTAGATTTCCTTTTCCATCGCATTCATGTCCCCGGAAATCTGTTCGCGCTTATCAAAGAACGCTTTATTCTTTTTTCTGGCCTTGTCCCGCTTTTCTGTGAGAATCTCAAGATCCTTCTCAATCTGTGCGCTCTGTTTCTCACCTTCGGAACTGGAAAGAGAAATCTGACGGATTTCTTCTTCTTTCTGCTGCCTGCGCAGCTCGCTCTCTTTGATAAGGTTTTCTGCCTTTGCCGCGGTTTCCGTGAGTTCCTTTATCTGGCCGTCAAGCCTCTTGAGATTCTGGTCGATAAACTCCTCTTTCTGCAGTGTTGACGAGTAGGTCAGTTTCAGGCTCTGCGCCTTTTCGCGCAGCGAATTCAGCTCTGCTTCTTTTTCCTGTCTCTTTTTGCCGAGCTTCTCTGCCTGTTCCTTAAGCGCCTTGTCCTGATCTGTCAATTCCTGCAGTCTTGCCTTTTTTTCTGCGAGAATTCTGTCGATTGCGGCGATTTTGTCCGTCAGTTCTCTGACTTCATCGCCGTTTCCGGAATACAGGGAAACTATCTCGTTTTTCTTGTCAGAAGCCTGTTTCAGGTTTAATTCGGCCGTATTCGCATTCAGTCTGATTTCCTGTGCCCGCGTCTGAAGCTGTTCCAGCGCATGACGGGTCACACGCTGTTTTTCTTTTCTTTCCGCGGACTGATCCCGGATCTTCTGCATCTGCTGTGAAAGAGTCTTCACATTGTTCTTCGCCGTCTCAATCTCCCTGCGCCTGCCAAGAAGATTTCCGGACGTCCTGAACGCACCGCCCGTCATGGATCCTCCAGGGTTCAGCTGCTCTCCTTCGAGAGTGACAATCCGAAGAGAATATCTGTATTTCCTCGCGATTTTCAGGGCGTTGTCGATCGTATCGGCGACAAGCACCCTGCCGAGAAGGAAACGCGCGAGCACCTTGTATTCCGGTGCAAAGCTGACCAGATCACAGGCAGCGCCGATGGCCCCCGGCTCATTCAGCGCCGGATTTCCCTCGATCGTTCCGCGGACGGTAAGCGCATCAAGCGGAAGAAACGTCGCGCGGCCCGCATGTTCTTCTTTGAGGAAACGGATCAGATTTTTCGCCGTCGTCTCGGAATCCGTGACAATGTTCTGAATGGCGCCGCCAAGAGCTGTCTCGACAGCTGTCTCATATTTCTTCTCAACTTTAATCAGATCGGCGACGACGCCTTTGATGCCGGGCTCTTTTTCTTTCATCTGCATGATGCGCCGCACGGCATTTCCGTACCCGTCATAGCGCTCTGCTATGGCAGTCAGCGCTTCCGCTCTCGATTTTTCGCGGTGATATTCGCCCTGCAGCCGGCTGAGCGACTCCTGAGCCTTCGCCTCCTCAATCCGAAGAGCGTTGAGCTCGTCCGAGCGCTCACGGACCTGCTGTTCGTTGTCGGATGCTTCTTTCTGCAGATCCGCAAGTTCTTTCTCGAAGGAATTTACGACTCCGTTCTGTTCTTTTTCCTGCGTTTTGCGCTGAACAATGCGATTTTCAAGCGTCGCCCTGCGGATTTGGTACTGATTTTTCAGGGTCTCCTGTTCACGGATGGCAGCCGTCGCATCAGAAGCCTCCGAGAGGCCGGAAATTACTTTCTGAGAGCATTCTTCAGCTTCCTGCTCTGCCGTCTGTATTTCGCGTTCCGTAGCCGTCTGTCTGGACTCAATCTCATTCTGAGCTCTGCGGTACTCTTCAACAGAGGCAGACATATTCTGCCGCTGTTCTTTCAGCTCTCTGACCTCTTCCTTCGCTTTTTCAAGCTGTTCGGCCGCCTGCTTCCGGTCCGCTTCCGCCGCTTCCAGACTCTTGCTCTCAACATTCAGCTGTTGTCTGGCAAGATTCCGGCTGCCGGTGAGTCTTTCGAGATTGACCGATATTTCATTTCTGGCGTTTTCTTTTTCGCTGATCTCAGCGTCCAGAGAAGAAATCTCCTCTTCGGCTCTGTCATACTCTGCCTTTGTCTTGTCAAGTTCCTTTTTCGCGTCATCAGCCTGATCCTGAGCCTGCGAAAGAAGAGACTCATTTTCCGAGAGATCTTTTCGGATCTGCTCATTCTGAATCAGGAAGCTGTTGACATCCGCTTTCTTCAGCTGATCCCTGAGAGCAAGGTATTCTTTGGCATGTTCCGACTCGTCCCTGAGCGGTCCAACCTGTTTTTCCAACTCCGCAAGGATGTCATCGACACGCGTCAGACTGTCCTGCTCTTTTTCGAGCTTCCGGACGGCCTCCGCCTTGCGGCGTTTGAATTTGACAATGCCTGCCGCCTCATCGAACAGCTCCCGCCGCTCTTCCGGTTTTCCCGACAATATCCTGTCGATCTGTCCCTGGCCGATGATGGAGTACCCTTCCTGACCAATGCCCGTATCGTAGAAAAGCTCCTGAATATCCTTCAGACGGCATGTGTTTCCATTGATTTTATATTCGCTTTCGCCAGACCGGTAGACGCGCCTCGAGACAGTCACCTCGTCATACTCGATCTGCAGGACATGATCTGAATTGTCGAATGTTATCGACACCGAGGCAAAACCGAGCGGTTTGCGGCTTTCCGTGCCCGCAAAAATGACATCCTCCATCTTCGCGCCGCGCAGTTCCTTCGCCGACTGCTCGCCGAGCACCCAGCGCACCGCATCCGCGACATTGCTTTTGCCGGAACCGTTCGGCCCGACAATCGCCGTGATCCCCTGCCGGAAATCAAAATGAATCTTGTTGGCAAAGGACTTAAAGCCCTGCATTTCGATACTTTTAAGATACATGAAACTCTGTTACTCCGTGACTCCGATCAGATCATTCCTCTGGATTTCAGCACAATCAGCGCTTTATAGGCAGCCATCTGCTCAGCCTTCTTTTTCGTGTGTCCCGTTCCCGTCTCTGTCAGCATGCCCGGAACGGATGCTCTCATGTAAAATGTCTTGTCGTTGTCAGGCCCCTCTTCTCCGATTTCTTCATATGTCACTTCTTTGCCGACAGCCTGAACCACTTCCTGAAGACGGGTCTTGCTGTCGTAGAAAAGAGTTTTGTTGTCGAGATCATTCAGAACAAATGAATCGATGAATTTCTTCGCCGGCTCCATACCGCCGTCGAGGTACAGAGCACCGATAACAGCTTCAAAAGCGTCGGATACGATAGAATCTCTCTGACGTCCGCCTGTCATCTCCTCGCCCTTTCCCAGGAGAATACAGGCATCCAGATCAATGTCTCTGGCACACGCGGCAAGTGTCGGTTCACACACGATGCTTGCTCTGTAGCGCGACATTTCTCCTTCCGACATTTCCGGGTGATTCCGGTAAATAAAGTCGCTGGAATTCACTTCCAGAACCGCGTCGCCTAAGAATTCCATCCGCTCATTGTCGCCGACACATCCGGTCTGCACCTCATTCGCCCGGGAGCTGTGAGTCAGCGCCTGCAGTAAAAGCTGCGGATTTTTGAATGTATATCCGATTCTTTTTTCAAACCTCTTCAGGTTGTCCCGTTCTTTGCCGTTCATTGTATTCCTCTGCACAAAGAAGACTGTCTCCGTGAAAGGAGACAGTCTCCCGCTGTTTTTATTTCCGTCTGCATCCGCCCGGCTTTAACGGCCGGGAAAACTCTGCTTTTCAGCCGACAGCCTTTTTGATCAGATCAGCCGCGTCCTGAACACTGGTCACATGCTCAATGGCCTCATCCGGGACCTGAATCTTGAACTCGTCCTCGATCCCTACGACAATCTGGTACACATCCAGAGAATCCAGTCCGAGATCCGCGACAAATGTGGTTTCCGGCTTGATTTCAGAAGGATCTACGCCGGCCACGTCCGCAATTATATTCTGCAGTTTTTCGAATTCCATGTTATCCTCTTTCCGCCTGCGGCTTTGTTTCATTCAGATGCAGGCCCTCTACAATTTTATCGTTTATTTTCTCTCTGCTGAATGTTATGCACTGTTTCAGCGCGTGTTTGATTTCAGCCTCCGTCGCATTGCCGTGAACTTTTACGACAAGTCCCCGGCACCCGAGAAGCGGCGCCCCGCCATACTCTTTGGCGCTGAATTTCTTCATGGTTTTCTTAAGCGGCCCGGCAATAAGTGCCGCTCCGATCTTTGTCTTCACGGAAGACATCAGCACTCCTTTGATTTCGTGCAGGAGCATGCTCGCTGTGCCTTCGTACATTTTCAGAATGACATTTCCCACAAATGCGTCACAGACGATGACATCCGCTGTCCCTTTCGGAATATCTCTGGCCTCGATGCTGCCAGTAAAGTTGATGCCCTCACACGCCTGCAGCAGCGGAAATGTCTCTTTTACGAGAGCGTTTCCCTTGTCATCCTCCGCACCTACGTTGACAATGGCAACTCTCGGGTTCTGTATCCCGATCTGATTTTTCATATAAATTGAGCCGATCTGCGCCCACTGTACAAGCCATTCCGGCTTGGAATCCATGTTGGCGCCGGCGTCAAGAAGAAGAACCGGGCCGGCTGCCGTCGGAATAATCGGTGCGAAAGGCGGCCGGTTTATGCCGCGGATCTTGCCTACGACAAGCTGCCCGCCAACAAGCACCGCACCGGAATTGCCGGCTGAAACGAAGCAGTCGGCCTCTCCCGTATGAACCTCTTTCATGCCGATGACGATGGATGAATTTCTCTTTCTCCGAATTGCCATTGTGGGATTTTCGTCCGTCGATATGACGTCCGTGGACGGAATCAGAGTGATTCTGTCTTTTGGGTACTCGTATCCGTCAAGAAGCTTTTTGACGACATCTTCTGTCCCGATCAGATGAATGTTCAGTTCGGGGTTCTCTTTGACAGCCTCGACAGCTCCCTTTACAATTTCCCCCGGCGCATTGTCACCGCCCATGGCGTCCAGCGCAACTGTAACCTTTTCTGACATCTGCCTGTCACCTTTCTGTTAATGGAATCTCTCCGTATTTTACAGGAATAAAGCCTGAAAATCAATAAACACGAAAAGCGGCGGAAGCCCTCTCGGACTCCCGCCGCATAGAGTAAACATCTCTGCTGTTACAGACGATTATTTCTCATCGACATTGATGATTTCCTTCTTGTTGTAAGAACCGCAGTTCTTGCAGACTCTGTGAGGCATCATAAGAGCGCCGCACTTACTGCATCTAACAAGGTTCGGAGTACTCATCTTCCAGTTTGCTCTTCTCTTATCTCTTCTGGCCTTGGAAGATCTGTTCTTCGGACAAATCGACATGATCACACCTCCTCTTTTCCGGGGATCAAACACACAAAAGCTATTATACTCATGCCAGTTCAGGCTGTCAATGAAAATTCCCGGATAAGCTGCATATCTTTTGTAAAGGACTGTTTATTTCGTCAGCGCGAGAGTTTCTCTTGCGATTGCGAGTTCCTCGTTGGTCGGGATAACGCAGACCTTCACCCTGGAATCCGGTGTGGAAATCATCACTTCCTTGCCATGAGCCGCGTCGTTTGCCGCCTTGTCGATCTTGACGCCGAGATATGTGAGATAATCGGTGACTTTCTCGCGGATGTAGTTGGAATTCTCGCCGACACCGGCCGTGAATGCGATGGCGTCAACGCCGTTCATCGCAGCCGTGTACGCGCCGATATACTTCGCCACGCGATAAATGTAAGCCTCCATTGTCACCTTCGCGAGCTCATTGCCGTCTTCCATGGCTTTCTGCAGATCGCGGAAATCGCTGGAAATGCCGCCCGACATGCCGTAAATACCGGACTTCTTGTTGAGAATCGTCAGCATATCGCTGATTGTGATGTGCTCGTGATTGCAGAGGAACTCGAGAATCGCCGGATCAAGGTCTCCGGAGCGGGTGCCCATGATAAGGCCTTCCAGAGGCGTAAGTCCCATGGATGTGTCTACGCATTTGCCATTGACGGTCGCGGAAATAGATGCGCCGTTGCCGAGATGCGCGACAATGACTTTGGAATTGTTCACATCAAGGCCGGCAAAACGGATCAGTTCCTTGGAGACGAAGCTGTGGCTGGTTCCGTGGAAGCCATATCTGCGAATGTGATATTTCTCGTAGTATTCTCTCGGAATTGCGTACAGATATGCCTTCGGCGGCATGGTTCCGCCAAACGCGGTATCGAATACGGCGACATTCTTCTTGCCCGGCATTGCGTCCTCGCACGCCTCGATGCCGATGAGGTTTGCCGGATTGTGAAGCGGTCCGAGGTCAAAGCACTCGCGGATGACTTTCTTGACATCATCGTTGACAACGATCGAAGCCTGGTATTTCTCACCGCCGTGGAGTACGCGGTGGCCGATAGCGTAGATTTCAGAAGCGTCCCTGATAACGCCGTGCACCGGATCCGAAAGAGCATTCAGAACAAGCTGCACAGCGATCTTGTGATCCGGAATGGCCTGTTTTACGACATACTCATCTTTGCCGCTCGGCTTGTGCGTGAGCTGAGAGCCTTCGATGCCGATGCGCTCTACAAGTCCTTTGGCGAGGACGCTCTCATCGTCCATGTTGATCAGCTGATACTTCAGAGAAGAACTTCCGCAGTTGATGACTAAGATATTCATGTTGATCTATTAACTCCTTTGAATTACTTGTTTGCCTGTGCCTGTACGGCGGTGATGGCAACGACGCCTACGATGTCTTCCGCAGAGCATCCGCGGGACAGATCGTTGACCGGCATTGCGAGTCCCTGAAGAACCGGACCATACGCATTGGCCTTGGCAAGGCGCTGAACCAGCTTGTAGCCGATGTTTCCTGCCTCGAGGCTCGGGAACACGAGCGTATTCGCCTGTCCGGCGACTTCACTGCCCGGAGCTTTTGCGGCGCCGACGCTCGGAACGAGTGCCGCGTCAAGCTGCAGTTCGCCGTCAAGCTTGAGATCCGGATACTGCTCATGAGCGATTTTAACGGCATCGGCAACCTTCGTGACATCGTCATGCTTTGCGCTGCCCTTTGAGGAATAAGAAAGCATAGCTACCTTCGGCTCGTCCCCTGTCAGCATCCTGAAAGACTCTGCGGAAAGGCCGGCGATTTCAGCGAGCTTCGCGGAATCGAAATCTGTATTTACGGCGCAGTCAGCGAATACGAAAAGACCATTGTCACCGTACTCGCAGTCCGGAACCTCCATCAGGAAGAAACCGGATACGCTGTGGATGCCCGGCTTTGTCTTGAGAAGCTGCAGTGCCGGACGAATGGTGTTGCCGGTGGAATGGCAGGCACCCGAAACGGCTCCGTCCGCATCGCCGCACTTGCACATCAGGCATGCATAATACATATAATCAGATGTCATCTGCTCCTCAGCCTTCTCCGGCGTCATACCCTTCTTGGCTCTGAGCTCGACGAACTTGTCAATATATTTCTGCCTGTTCGGATCCGTAAACGGATCTACGCATGTGGCTCCTGAAATATCAAAGCCTTTGCTGTTCTTCCTGATATCTTCCGGTCTGCCAATCAGGATGATATCGGCGATACCTTCCTTCATGATCTTCTCGGCAGCCTCATAGGTTCTCTTGTCCATGGTTTCCGGAAGTACAATTCTCTTCTTTTCCTGCTTTGCTCTTTCCTTGATCTTGTCAATGAATGCCATAATCAGCGTTTCCTCCTTGTATTTGAGGCATAATAAAAAGACGAGCCTCTTGTCGTCCTATGTAAGCCCTTACGTTTAATTATAAACTCTTTTTCGAGTGTGACAAGCATCTGCTGTGTTTAAAATTGTATGCAAGACCCGTTATAATACTCTCAGAAATCAAGGCGACATAAATCCGGAGGAAAATTCTTGAAAGCCGTAGGAATCACAGCTGAATACAACCCCATGCACACCGGCCATATCTGGCAGCTCCAGGAGGCAAAGCGCCTTTCCGGCGCCTCTTGCGCCGTGGCTGTCATGAGCGGTGATTTTGTTCAGCGCGGCACACCGGCCGTCTTTGACAAATACAGCCGCGCGCGCGCGGCACTGCTTTCCGGCGCCGATCTGGTCCTGGAACTCCCGTCTGTTTATGCCGTGTCCTCAGCCGAAATGTTCGCGCTCGGCGCCATCCGCACCTTTCGGGAACTCTCTGTTGACTTTCTGTCATTTGGCTCGGAAAGCACGGATCTGTCTCTTATGGAGCGGATTGCCCGGATTTTCGACGAAGAGCCGGACGATTATAAGTCGCAGATAAAATCAGGTCTGTGTCAGGGCAAATCCTTCCCTGCCGCAAGAGAAGAAGCATTGCTTTCTGCCCTGAAAACGCGGGCAGACGCCGGGCACTCTGAAACGGGGATACAGGACGAGACGGTCCGCGGCATACTGCGGTCTTCCAATGATATTCTCGGAATCGAGTACATAAAAGCTTCTGTCCGTGAAAAATGCGGATTTACATTTATCCCTGTCAGAAGAATCGGTGCGGCTCATGACCAGCCGGCGGATACATCTCTTACTGTGAACCCGGACTGCGGCCTCTCTGATACCGGTTCATCTGCCGGAACTCTGTCAGCTTCGGCAATCCGGAGGTTCATTCTTGAAAATCAGGATGGAAAAGATACAGGCAGCGAAGATTTCATGAAATGCCTCGCCCCGTCTCTTGCCGCCGGACTCAGAGAGCACACACTCACCCCTCTTGCAGCCGGGGATTTCACTCAGATTCTGTACGCTAAGATCGAAGAGATATTGTATCGTTCGGATTACAATAAAACATCTGCCGCAAAAGCCCTCACGGCTTTCGAGGACGTATCGGAATCAATCGGGATGAGCCTTGTGGACCGGTTTGATCCGTCGCTTTCCATCGGGGAATATGTCGATTCCGTCAAAAACCGCAGCCTGACGCACGCCCGCATCGCGAGATGCCTGCTGCATATTCTTCTTGATATAACGAAAGAAACGGCCGAAAGGTACCGTCAAAAGCTGCCATATATCCGAATCCTGGGATTTACAAAAACAGGGCAGGAATATCTCCACGAGCATGCCCGCGAAGTCTCCTGTCCTCTCATCACGAAAACTGCCGACTATAAGAATCTGTTTTCAGAAGACCGCCACGCCGCAAATCTGTACAGACAGGTCCTCGAACACAAGAGTGGAAAAAAATATCCGGATGAATTCCGCAGCGGAATCATCCGGATCTGACATATTTTACATCTTTCCGGCAAGACGGTTCAGCTCATCCTGCCACGGCTGCGGCTCGCTTTTCACCGTCCTGGCGCCTGATACGGCCTCCTGCATCAGCAGCCACAGATAACTGTCCTGAAGAGCATCGGCGAGCGGATACAGTCCGGTTTTTCCCAGCGCGACGAGATCCATGCTGTCCATGAGTCTCGCGATGGCCGAGTAATCTTCTTCATATACTTGTCTGTCCGGATTCTCTGCTGTTCCGAACCAGTTTTGATAGTGTGTGCCGCCCGCCAGATTTTCCTCACAGAACACACGGCCTTTTTCCGTGTCCCTGGCGTACAGCATATCCTGGTCGCAGATTTCGCCTCTCTCGCCCTGCAGGAGCAGATGATAGCGGCGGATCATCGAGTGATACTGGACATCGTCAAAATCATAATCGGCGATTTTCCCGTTTTGAAAGCGGAAGCGCACAAAATCACGCTCAGACTTTTTCACAACGCCGTCGCGGATGACACCGGGCCTGTGCCCGGTCACCAGAACAGATTCCTGAATAGTATTCCCTTCGATCTCGCATGTCTCATCCCGCACAGAAAGCAGAAATCGTATGAGACTGACACCGTGATACCCGTGAGCGCGCGAAAGACGCAGATAATACGGATCTCCTATCTTTCCGGAAGCGGCCGCGTTTTTTATCGCTTCAAGCGACGGGTTGAGCAGGTACTGCTCAGCCACCATCATGTGCAGTTTGCCTTCCCGGCTGTCCTGCCAGAGCGCCTTCAGCTCATCAAGATTCGTGGCCGGCGGTGTCTCACACAGAATCGGCAGATTGCTCTTTTCCAGAGAGCGGATCATTTCAAAATTCGCTTCTTTTGGAATCGCGATGACAAGAAAATCAGGTCTCTCTTCCAGACAGCGGGTCAGATCCGGGGAACAGCGCACGGATTCTTTTGTCTTCAGAGCCGCACATTTGTCAGGATTGCGGCAGTATATGAGCGGTTCCTCAAAACGGTCAAGGTGTTCGCGGGCGGCTCTCACATAGTACATGGCGCGCCATCCGGCGCCGATGATGACAAATTTTTTCTTCATATCTTCCTCACCTGTAAAAAGGGCCCGAAGAAACAAGCTCTTGTTTCTTCAGGCCTCAATACATAAATATCAGTTTTTAAAGCTGTGCAGCGGTGCCGGAATCCGGCCTTTGCGGCTGATAAAAGCATCGCAGGAAAACTGGTTGACCGGCATAATCGGAGCGTGGCCCATGAGGCCGCCAAATTCCGCGTGATCGCCGACTGTCTTGCCGACAACGGGAATCAGGCGGGCAGCGGTTGTCTTCTGGTTCACCATTCCGAGAGCCGCCTCGTCGGCAATGATGCCGGAAATCGTAGATGCTTTTGTGTCGCCCGGAATCGCGATCATGTCCAGACCTACCGAGCAGACACATGTCATAGCCTCGAGCTTTTCTATCGTCAGCGCGCCGGCTGCGGCCGCATCGATCATGCCCTGGTCCTCGCTGACCGGAATAAAGGCGCCTGAAAGTCCGCCGACGTAAGATGAAGCCATGACACCGCCCTTTTTTACCTGGTCGTTGAGCAGCGCGAGCGCGGCTGTCGTGCCGGGAGCGCCTGCCTTCTCAACGCCGATTTCTTCCAGAATGTCCGCGACAGAATCGCCGATGGCCGGTGTCGGGGCGAGCGAAAGGTCAATGATGCCAAACGGAACGCCCAGCCGCTTCGCCGCTTCCTGAGCCACAAGCTGGCCGACACGGGTGATCTTGAAGGCGGTTTTCTTTATCGTCTCGCAGAGAACTTCAAAGCTCTCGCCGCGCACGCTCTCGAGCGCGTATTTTACGACGCCGGGGCCCGATACGCCGACATTGATCACGGCATCCGGCTCTGTGACGCCCAAAAACGCGCCGGCCATGAACGGATTGTCATCCGGGGCATTACACAAAACAACCAGCCTCGTGCAGCCGCTCGAATCGGTATCTTTCGTGAGTTCTGCCGTCTCTTTCACAATCTCGCCCATCAGGCGGACAGCGTCCATGTTGATTCCGGTTCTGGTGGAGCCGACATTGACGGACGCGCAGATGTGCTCCGTGCACGCGAGTGCTTTGGGAATCGAGCGGATCAGAAGTTCATCGGAAGGCGTCATGCCTTTCGACACAATGGCCGAAAAACCGCCGATGAAGTTTATGCCGACAGCGAGCGCCGCTTTCTCAAGCGTCTGACAGATTTTCACATAGTCATCCGTCGTATGGCAGCAGGCCGCGCCGACAAGCGAAATCGGTGTTATCGATATGCGTTTGTTGACAATCGGCACGCCGATCTCGCGGGCAATCTCGTCGCCGGTGGATACGAGATCTTTGGCGTAGCTTGTGATTTTCTTGTAGATTCTCTCGCAGACATCGTCAAGATCCGGGCCTGCGCAGTCCAGGAGGCTGATTCCCATCGTTATGGTGCGGACATCGAGGTTCTCCTGTTCGACCATTTTGTTGGTCTCTTCAACTTCCATTATATTGATCATGTTCCGGGCCTGTCCTTTCTGTCAGATTCTGTGCATGCTGTCAAAAATTTCTTCCCTCTGGCACTTAATCTTGACGCCGATGGAATTGCCCAGATCATCCAGTTCATTCACAACCGTATCAAAAGTTTTCGTCGAGGCCGAGACATCGACAATCATCATCATGTTGAAATATCCGGAAAGAATCGTCTGAGAAATGTCCAGAATGTTGATGTTTGCATCGGCAAGGTAGGTGCACACTTTTGCGATGATGCCGACCGTATCCTTTCCCACTACTGTGATGATGCACTTTTCCATAACTTACGTCCTCCCTGATATTAAAGTTCGACGATTCCGGACGGAACATCCCGGCGCGCAATGCGGATGTCGAAGTCTTTCGCCTGATACTCATTGTCGGCCAGGTCGATTTCCTGCCTGACAGCTTCATAGGCCAGTCTGTCGTAGTTGTTTTCTTTCGAAAGATGTCCCAGAAAAACCGCGCGGATGTGGTCATTCAGCACGCTGCTGATCAGACGTCCGCCGGCTTCATTGCACAGATGTCCCTTCTTGCTCAGAATCCGCTGTTTCAGATAATACGGGTACGGTCCGACTTCGAGAAGATTGACGTCGTGATTGGCCTCGATCAGAAGTGCCTCTGAATCCCTGAGATTATTCACCGTATAATCGGTATAAACTCCGAGGTCCGTGCACACGCCCACCTTCTTTTCACCGCAGCTCACCGTGTAGGCAACCGGCTCAGCCGCGTCGTGCGATGTGGCAAACGTGTGGACCGTCAGATCGCCGACCTTTACATTCTCATCCGCACTCACCTGCCGGAACAGATCGGCGGGAATCTCACCGAGAACCGACGAAGACCGGATTCCTTTCATGGTTCCCATCGTCGTGTAAATCGGGATCTCGTCTTTTCTCGAAATGACGCCCAGTCCTTTGATGTGGTCGGAGTGTTCATGCGTGACAAATATTGCGTCGATATCTTTCATCGACAGCCCTGCCTGCGCCAGCCCTTCTTCAATTTTCCGGCGGCTGATTCCGGCGTCAATCAGGATATGCGTGTCGTCGGATCCGATATAAATGCAGTTGCCGCTGCTGCCGCTCGCAATGCTCATCATGCGCATAGACTGTATCTTCCTCCCGTTCCGCATAACAGTATCATAGGTTCAGCAATTTCTCAAGCTGGCATTTTGTGTGCTCCATGCTTCCGCTGTTGTCAATGACCTGTCTGCAGATACTGCGGAACTGCTCATCTGACAGCTGACTTTTCAGGATGCTGTCTATCTTTTCATCGCTGTATCCGCGCGAGCTTTTCAGCCGCTGTCTCCTCACCTCTTCCGGCGCGTAGACATACCAGAATTCATCGCAGATCTTCTCGTAATGATCCTCATACAGCAGCGCCGATTCCACAAAGAAATACGATGCTTTGCCGGCGATGCGGGCATTTGTCACGTCGTCAAAAACGCGCTTTTTGACAAGAGGATGAATTATGCTCTCAACGGCCGCCTTTTTCCGGGAATTATGGAAAATGATTCCGGCCAGTTTTTTTCTGTCGATCTGCCCGTCAGATGTCAGAATGGCGTCTCCGAGAAGTTCAACAATTCCCTCAAACCCGGGCTGACCGGGCTGCATCAGTTCTTTTCCTATGGCATCGGTCTGTACAACCGGATACCCCATCTGATGCAGAATATCTGTCACCATGCTTTTGCCGGAGCCCACGCCCCCGGTAAGTCCGATTACTTTCACGCTCAGTGCGCCTCCGCCCAGTTTTTTCCTTCGCTGATGTCAATTTCCAGCGGCACTTTGAGATCCGCCGCGTGCATCATGCACTCCGTGAGAATCTGCCTGACGGCCTCTTCCTCGCCGGGTGTCGTCTCAATCAGAAGTTCGTCGTGCACCTGCAGGACAATGCGCGAATGCATGTGATTGGCTGCAAGCGACTCGTGAACCCTGTTCATGGCAATCTTCATGATATCGGCCGCCGTCCCCTGAATCGGGGCATTCATGGCGACGCGCTCACCGAACTGCCGCCGCATGAAATTGCTGTCCTTCAGCTCCGGTATCGGGCGTCTGCGGCCGAACATCGTCACCGAGTACCCGTTCTTTTTGGCAGAAGCCACAAGCTGATCAATGTACTGTTTGACCTTCGGAAATGTCTTGAAGTACTGATCAATGTAATGCTTCGCGTCATTCCTGGAAATACTCAGATCCTTTGACAGTCCGAAAGAGCTTATTCCGTAAATGATACCGAAGTTGACGGCTTTGGCGTTGCGGCGCTGCTGCGGCGTGACCTCATCAAACGGAACGTGGAACACCTGTGACGCTGTGATCCGGTGAATGTCTTTCGCAGAGCGGTACGCCTCAATCAGCTTCTCATCGCCGGACATATGGGCCATGATGCGCAGTTCGATCTGGGAGTAATCGGCGTCAATGAAACTATAGCCGTCCCGCGGAATAAACATTCTTCGGATCTCCCGTCCCAGATCCTGCCGCACCGGTATGTTCTGCAGGTTCGGGTCCGACGAACTGATCCGCCCTGTCGCCGTGACCATCTGATTGAAATGGCAGCGGATCCTCCCGTCTGAATCGATGTACTGCGGCAGTCCGTCAGCATAGGTCGACTTCAGCTTGCTGTATGTACGATATTCCAGAATATCAGCGACTATCGGATAATCCGGTGCGAGTTTCTCGAGAACCTCGGCCGAGGTCGAATATCCGCTCTTTGTCTTCTTGCCGTTCGGAATCTTCAGATCCTCAAACAGCACAGTTCCCAGCTGCTTCGGTGAATTGATGTTAAATGTCTTATGTGCCTCACTGTATATTTTTTCCGTCAGGGCATCGATCTTTTTCCCCAGTCCCTCGGAATAACTTTTCAGAGAATCCGCGTCGATTCTTATGCCTGTCTTTTCCATGTCGTAGAGGACAAAAATCAGCGGCATTTCGATGTTCTCAAACAGATCGTACATTCCGGTCTCTTTAAGAGACTTCCTGATGCCGCCCGCTGTCTTCATGGAGACCCAGGCGCGCTGCACCGCGTCCTCAATTCTTGCGGGATCATCCGGCGCAAGCTCTTCTTCTTTCTTTTTGCCGGCCGCTTTCGCTCTCTCTGTGAGAGACGGCAGCGGCATATCAAGGAGAGCGCCGGCGAGCACGTCCGACGTATAAGCGCTTCTGGCAGGATACAGAAGATAATCGCCCACGCTCACGTCAAACATCGCTTCTTTGCGCAGATTTCCGATATACAGATCCGTAAACGCACCGAGCTGACCTTTCAAATCCAGGAAGCACAGATTTCTGTCCGAAGCGGCATCTGTCAGTTCAATCATTTTTTGGGCCAGATAACTGATGTTGAAATATCCGGAAGTCGGCAGGAAATAATTTGTTTCTCCTTCTTCCGGGGCAAGTGCCAGTCCGACAACCCGGCCATTGCTGATAAGATAGTCGGCGCCCAGCCATTTGCCATCCGAGAGCGCCTGGCACAGTCCGCGGAAAAGCGTATCCGCATCTTCGAGCTTTTTAATTTCGGACAGCCTGCGGGCCGCGAGATCCCGCCGGGAATTTTGGGCAGAATCGTCCGGCGCAAAGCGGCTCAGATACTTTTTGAAATCATATTTTTTGAAGTACGGATACGATTTTTCATTGAAATAGTCACCCGTGGCAGCTTCGTCCAGATTCAGCTCAACAGGCGCATCTGTCCGAATTTTTGAGAGATCATAGCTCATCCGGATTTTATCTGTATTTTCAGATACAGAACGGCGTACTTTGTCGGGTTTGAGCTCCTGCGCGTGAGCGATGACTTCTTCGACCGAATGGTACTGCTGAATGAGTTTCGAAGCCGTTTTCGGGCCGATTCCCGGCGCTCCGGGGATGTTGTCGGAGCTGTCGCCCATCAGCGCCTTTTCGTCGATGAATTCTTTGGGCGTGACGCCGTAAACTTCCTTTACCTGTTCCGGGCCATAATCCTCAATGACCGATTTTCCCTCGCGGGTCTTGGGAATCCGCACGGTGATATCTTCGGCGGCCAGCTGCAGCAGATCGCGGTCACCGGACAGAATCGTGACAGAAAGGCCTTCTCCTGCCGCTTTGACAGCCAGAGTTCCCATCAGATCGTCGGCTTCAAACCCTTCCAGCGAGCGGATCTGAATGCCCATGGCCGGGAGCAGCTCCTTCACTTCAGCAATCTGTTCGTGAAGTTCCTCATCCATCGGTTTTCTGGTTCCTTTGTAATCCGCGAACATCTTGTGGCGGAATGTCGGCGCCGCCGTGTCGAACGTGACAATCAGATATTCCGGGTTCTGCTCATCCAGAAACCGGAATAATATATTGAGAAATCCGAGAATGGCACCGGTGGGCTTTCCTTCGGAATTGGTCAGATGCGGCATGGCGTAGTAAGCCCGGTTCATAATACTGTGTCCGTCAACAATCAGAATTTTCTTTTTCTTCACAATGATCCCCTTTATCGGTGCAGCATGAACAAAATAAAGATTACAAGGAAGCCGATGGCGTCTGTGATGAGCAGCGCCAGTTCCGACATTTCTTCCATGTACTTTTTTCGTCTCAGTTCCGTCTCCATATCGCGCAGCTGCTTTTTCATAAATCCCTGGAAATTGTAGTCCAGTGCCAGTCTGACAGCGTCAGGCCCTGAAAACGGCATGTTCTTCTTCTCTTTCAGTCCGTATTCCAGAATATCATACGTCATCAGTTCCTTCTGACAATCACTGCAGTCACTGACATGCTTCAGAAATGCCTTAAGTTCCGCATCGGACAGCGTGCCGGAGACAAACTGCGGTATTTTTCTCTGCATCTGCTCGCAGACTGTCTGCGTTTTTTCACTCATAAAAGCCTCAAAAATTATACAAAAACAGCCTGTGACTTACCCAACGTAAATCACAGGCGCTGCACAATGCGGATGGCGGGACTCGAACCCGCACGATGTCACCAACAGCAGATTTTGAGTCTGCCGCGTCTGCCATTCCGCCACATCCGCACGCTCTGGTTAATTTACCACAGCTGGGTGTCAAAATCAACCAATAAGCTGGTCATACAGTGCTTCGTACTTTTTCGCGGAATTCGTCCAGGAGAAGTCCTTCGTCATGCCGCGGTCCACAATTCCGTTCCACTCATGACGGTGATTGTAATATACGCTCTTCGCGTAATTGATGATTCCGAGCATCTCATGCGCATTATAGTTGGCAAATGAGAAACCGGTGCCTGTCCCCTCGTACTCATTATAGGCTTCAACCGTGTCTTTCAGGCCGCCCGTCTCGCGCACGATCGGCACAGTTCCATACCTGAGGCTGATGAGCTGAGAAAGGCCGCACGGCTCAAACAGAGACGGCATAAGGAAGGCATCCGAGGCGGCATAGATCTTGCGCGCAAGCTCGTCGGAATAGTAAATGTTCGCCGAAACTCTGTCGTTGTACTTCCAGTCGTAATGACGGAACATGTTTTCGTAGCGCTCTTCGCCGGTTCCGAGGACAACAAGCTGAACGTCCTCCTGACAAATCTGATCCATCACACAGTTGATCAGATCAAATCCCTTCTGATCTGTCAGACGGGATACGACGCCGATCATGAACTTGTCCTTGTCTTCCTTCAGGCCGAGCTCTTTCTGAAGCTCAACCTTGTTCTTCCACTTTTCCTTGCGGAACGTGATCTGATTGTACTTTGCCGGAATCTTCGGATCGGTCTCCGGGTTATACAGCTCATAGTCAATTCCGTTAATAATACCGGACAGGCAGTTGCTGCGGGCGCGCATCAGGCCATCAAGATGCTCGCCGTAAAACGGCATCTTGATTTCTTCCGCATACGTAGGAGAAACCGTAGTGACCCAGTCGGCGTACACGATGCCGCCTTTCAGATAGTTTGCATCACCGTACGCCTCCAGTTTATCGGAAGTAAAGAAATAATCCGGGAGTCCCGTGATATCCTTAACCTTTTTCAAATCCCATATACCCTGGAATCTCAGATTGTGAATCGTCATGATGGAACGGATGCCCTGATAAAATTCTCCCTCTGCAAATCTCTCATGCAGATAAACCGGAATCAGTCCGGTCTGCCAGTCGTTGCAGTGAATGATGTCCGGTCTGAACCCCAAAACCGGAAGCGCACTCAGCGCTGCCTTTGCAAAGAACGCGAATTTTTCGATATCTTCGTGAATCCAGCTGTACGGCTTCGGGCCGCCAAAATAGAATTCGTTGTCGATGAAATAATACGTGATGCCGTCGACCTGTGCCTGAAGCACTCCGACATACTGCGTCCGCCACGCAAGATCGATATAGAAATGCGTGATGTATTTCATCTGATCCCGCAGTTCCTGCGGAATACACATATACTTCGGAATCATGACTCTAACGTCATACTTTTCCTTGTTGCAATACTTCGGCAGCGCGCCAACGACATCCGCCAATCCGCCTGTCTTGATAAATGGCACTGCCTCAGAAGCCACAAGCAGAATGTTCTTCATGATTCTTCCTCCCATTGTGTATGAAATTTGCCGCACCGATAAAATCACGAGACAAAAATAGAGTGCAGCCTCACGACTGCACTCATTATAGCATATCAGCTAATGATTGACATCAATAAACTCGCCTTACATCCAGCACGGTAAAGGATGAAATGTACGAATACCGAACGATATCACCCGGCTGTGTGGCATTCAGAATCATGCCATTTCCGGCATACAGGCCGACATGGCCTGAGCATACTACCAGGTCGCCCAGCTGAGCATTGGCAAGTCCCACTGAATATCCGCAGGAAAGCTGCTGTGCGGAAGTTCTCGGAATGCTGATTCCCAGCTGCGCATATACATACTGCGTGAAGCCAGAGCAGTCAAATCCTGCCGGCGTCGTACCGCCCCATACATAAGGGGTTCCGATATACTGTTCACCGATCGCAAGAGCTGCCTCGCCGATCGAATAATCGGAAGAAGTCGAAGAGCTGGAACTTGACGAGCTGGTATCCGAAGAACTTGAGCTCGACGAAGTCGTCTCTTCTGAAGCGGACGTCGTTGTTTCTGTAGTTGTCTCAGCCGTCGTCTCTTCCGATGTTGTCGTCTCAGATGTCGTTGTTTCTTCGGCAGCTGCCGTCGTTTCTTCGACAGTTGTCTGCTCTGTCTCCTCAGACTCACTCACTGTCTGAGAGGATTCGGACGACTGTGTCGAAGTGCTTTCCGTGACAGTGGTCCCCGCACTCAAGCTGTCAGTTGTCGTCGTCTCATCAGCCAGGCCTACCGCAGCGAGAATCTGCTGTGCGGTCTGACCGGAACCATCCGTCACAGCTTCTGTTGAGCTGGATGTCGCCGCTTCTTTGGCGGCCTGTTCTTCAGCAGCCTTTCTGGCAGCCTCTTCCGCAGCTGCCTGAATCTGAGCGTCAAGATCATCAACCGAATCCTGCGCCGAAGCAATCAGACTCTGAAGTTCTTCTGACTTTGCCTGATTCTCTTCATAGGAACTCTGCAGTTCATCGCGCTGAGTCGTCAGCTGTTCATTGAGCGTCTCAATCTCGTTCTGAGTCTCAGCGAGTTGAACAAGTCCGTCGCGGTCTGTCTGATAAATGCTCGAGACATAACTGCTCTTCTTCAGAAAATCCGCAAAATCTTTCGATGAAAGAAGAACGTCGCTTAAGGAAGTGCCGGCCTGACTTTCATACATATACCGGATGCGTTCATACATCTTCTGTGTCTGATCTTCAGACTGAGCACTGATTTCTTCCAGCTTTGCCTTGTTGGCCTCAATCTGCTCATTCAAATCGCTTGCCTGCATTTCCAGGCTTGCCATTTCACTGAGAATGTCGGTGAGCTGCTGTTGAAAATCGGAAACTTGTGCCTCTGCCTCTGCTTTCTGCTGTGTAAGATCCGATACTTCATCGGCCATCACACCGCTTGCTGAAACAGTTGTGACAGCAGCGGCCATCAGAAGTCCTCTGGTAAATTTACGAAAATACATGCTAACCTCATCAATCACTCGAAATTTTTGTTACGAATTTATTTCGACATGTGTAACTATACTACTATATATCGAGTATTTCAACACTTTTTTACAATTTAATCACAAAAGTCGAAATATTTCCGTAACAATTATGTAACATTTCGCGTCATAAATCAACCCTTTTTTTTGAGGCCGCTGATCTTTTAGCCATATCGCGCATCTCTTCCGCGCTTTTCCGCACCGCGCCGGTAATTTTAATACCTCCCAGAATACGGCTGAGTTCGTCGATGATTTCTGGCTCGGTAAGTTTTCGGATCGTCGTTACTGTCCGGCCGTCTTCGACGGTCTTTTCGATCAGGAAATGCACGTCGGACATCGCGGCGATCTGCGCGAGATGCGTGATGCAGATGATCTGATGGGTTTCTGCGAGAAATTTCAGATTTTCCGCGACTTTCTGGGCTGTTCTGCCACTGATTCCCGCATCGATTTCATCGAATATCAGAGTGCCTGTCCTGTCCTTTTCTGCCATACAGGTCTTAACGGCGAGCATGATGCGGGAAAGTTCGCCCCCTGAAGCGGTTTTCTGGAGCGGATGAAGTTCTTCACCCGGATTGACAGCAATCATGAAATTGACAGCGTCCTGGCCGTTTTCACCCGGCTCCGGCAGTTTCGTGAAGGCAGCCTCAAACCGGTTGTCCAGAAAGTTCAGGCTTTTCAGGCTGTCACGGATTTTGGCGCATAACTCATCCGCCGTCTTCCGCCTGATCAGCGTCAGCTGACCGGCGAGTTTCCTGATCTCTTTTTCGAGTTCTGCGCATTCGGCGTTCATCTGTTCCAGGATCTGCGCAGAATTCTCAAGCTCTTTGAGCCGCTCTTCCTTGCGGCTGCACTCATCAAGAATATCCGGAATAGTCCGGCCGTATTTGTCCTTGAGGCTGTTAATTGTATTCAGTCTGCTTTCGGTCTCGGCAAATTCCTGCTCGTCATATTCGTGTGTCTCCATGTAATCCCGCACGGACCTGGCCGCGTCAGAAATGAGGCCGTCCATGTCATTCAGCAGTTCTTCCGTTTCTTCCAGGTCCGGATCATAAGCCGCGGCCTTGGAAACCGCCTGAATGATCTGCCCGGACATATCCGACAGATTTTCCGGTGCTTCACTCAGAAGATTGCCGGCTTCCTGCAGATAATCGAAAATCCGGGAAGAATTTGACATGCGCCGGTAATCGGCCTCGAGCTGCTCATCCTCGTCGTCCTTAAGCTGAGCGTTTCGGATCTCTTCGATCTCAAACTGCAGGAAAGACAATTCCCTGTTTCTGGCCGACTCGTCCATGGAAAGCGATTTGATATCTCTGCGCTTTTTCTGCAGTGCACGGCATCTGTCGCGGAGTTGTGCCTTCAGAGAATCAGCCTCAGGCGGACAGAAAGAGTCGACAAGCTTCAGGTGTTCTTCCGGAGAAAGCAGGGCTGAATTGTCGTGCTGCCCGTGAATATCGATGAGAATCCGCTTGATCTGGCGGACTTGCGCGGCAGTGAAGGTTTCGCCGTTCACTTTGATGCGGGATCTGCCCTGCATTATTTTGCGCGTCAGAACAACCTCTCCGTCTTCAACGTCTTCGACTCCAAAATTTTTCAGTGCTTCAATCTTTTCCGGGTCGTCGACAGTAAAGACGAGCTCAATGAGCGCATATTCCGCACCTTTCCGGATAATTTCCGGTCCGGTTTTTCCGCCGAGCGCAATCTGAACAGAGCCGAGAACAATGGATTTCCCGGCTCCGGTTTCACCCGTCAGAATATTGAGCCCCGGGCCGAACTCAACGTCGGCCTCTTCAATAAGGGCAAGATTTTTAACATGAAGATTTGTGAGCATGTGACCTCTTGGCAGAACTGCCGCCGATAAACTTATTTCTCAAGTATTGCCCGTATCTTTTTCATAAGGCGGGAAACGCCCTCCGGTGTGTGAACCGCACACATGATTGTGTCGTCCCCCGCGATCGAACCGATGATTTCAGGAAAATGCAGTCCGTCGATTGCGGCCCCGACCGCCATGGCCATCCCGGATGCCGTGCGGATCACGAGTAAATTTCCGGCCGAGTCCATGGAGGAAAAGCCCTCTTTGAGAACCCGCACATATTTGTCATTGAGATGCGGCTCATTCACCTGATATTCGACGTATCGCTGACCGCCGTGTCCGTCGCCGGTCTTCGTGAGCCGAAGTTCGCGGATATCGCGCGAAATGGTAGCCTGCGTCACTTTCAGTCCGCTCTGATTCAGAGCCTTTGCGAGTTCTTCCTGGGTTCCGATGGAATTTTCACGGATCAGTCTGAGAATTTCTTTCTGCCTGTCTTCTTTCATGATTTTCCTCTCTGTACTTCTCAGAGCTTTTCTCTCAGTCTCTGGACAAACCCGCAGTGTGTCGTCCGAACCAGCAGTGTCTCCTGGCCGGACTGACAGATGGAAATTTCATCACCCGTCTGCACATCCGCACGATACTGTCCGTCAAACCAGACGCCTCTGTCTGTCCTCACGGTATTGTCGCGGTCGCGGAGCCGGATTGTGATTTTTGTGTTCTCATCCACTATAATGCTCCGCCCGGTAAGTGAATGGGCACAGATCGGAGTGACCATCATTACTTTGGCCGAAGGTTCGATAAACGGTCCGCCGCAGCTGAGCGAATACGCCGTCGAACCGGTAGCAGTCGAAATAATCACACCGTCAGCCGAGTAGCCTGTCAGGAAATCCCCGTTAAAATAGAGATCAAAATCCATGATACTCATATTTTCCCGACGGTTCAGGACAATGTCATTCAGCGCGCTGTTGCGGTACCGCACTTTCCCGTTTCGTCTGACTTCGCCGTCGACCATCATTCTGTGCTCAATTTCATACTCGCCCGCCACAGCGCGCCGGAGTACATCAAATGCAGATTTTCTGTCCGCGTCGGTGAGATATCCGAGAGTCCCTATATTTATACCGAGAATCGGGATTCCCCTGACTCTCGGGTCATCGGCCGCGCGGATAAGCGTGCCATCTCCGCCGAGCGTGATCACGCAGTCGGCTGATTCTTCCTCGCATTCCGTCTGAGGATCCGGGTCAAGCTGACTCACCTGGCATCCGAGATCCCCGAGGCAGTCGGTAATCCGCTTCGTAAACAGGAATTTGGGATCTTTTGTCACATTTGTTATGATCAGAAATTTCTTTAATCTCTCACCCATTCCTTCACCTGTCCAGTTCTTTGTGGGCCGCTTCTACAATTGTTTCGGGAGTAATGCCATCCGGAAGCTGTATGCCGCCTTGTCCGCCATTTTCCATGATGTGGCAGAGATATTCGATATTTCCCTCCGGACCTTTGATCGGGGAAAAATCAAGATTGATGACCAGGAATCCGATCGATGCCGCAAAAGAAAGCACCGATTCAATCACTTCCCGATGGACAGACTTGTCACGGACAACACCGTGTTTCCCGACTTTCTCTCGCCCCGCCTCAAACTGGGGTTTGATCAGACACACCATCTGCGCTTTCGGCGCCAGAAGTTCCTTTACAGGGCCGAGAACCTTTGTCAGCGAGATGAACGACACATCGCAGCTGGCAAATTCTATTTTTTCTCCGATGTCATCCGGCGTCACATACCGGATATTCGTCTTCTCCATCACAACGACCCGCTCGTCATTGCGCAGTTTCCAGTCGAGCTGGCCATGGCCGACATCTACTGAATATACTTTTCTTGCCCCGTTCTGCAGCATGCAGTCTGTGAAGCCGCCGGTAGAGGCACCGATGTCCATGCAGACTTTGTCTTTCACGCTGACATCGAAGCACTTCATCGCTTTTTCAAGTTTCAGTCCGCCGCGGCTCACATATGCGAGAACATTTTTGCGGCGCACTTCAATCTGCGCATCTTCTGCAACCGGAGTTCCTGCCTTGTCCTCTTTCTGACCGTTTACGTAAACTTCGCCGGCCATGATGACCGCTTTGGCCTTTTCGCGGGAAGGAAAAAGTCCCCTCTCCGTAAGAATGACATCAAGCCTTTTTCTGCTCATGGTCTCAGACTATCTCTATCCTTCCTTCATCCTGCTTCATTGCTTTCTGAATTCTGAGCGCCACAGAAGCGGCGTCGCATCCGCAGAGTCTTCGAAGCTGTCCGACACTTCCCTGTTCGATATACGCGTCCGGAAGCGTCACGGGCAGAATCTGGCATTTCAGCTCTTCCAGCTGTGCCCACGCGCAGAACTGCTCGGAAAAGCCGCCTGTGCGGCAGTTGTCTTCCATCGGAACGAGCAGACCATGCGTGGCCGCCAGCCGCTTGAACATCACCCTGTCAAACGGGCGCACAAAGCGGACATTGACGACGGTCGGCGAGATGCCTTTTCCACGGAGTATTCTGGCTGTTTCCTGCGCAACACTCACCATATCGCCCACTGCCAGCAGCGCAACTTCTCTGCCGTGCTCCAGAATCTCCGCTTTTCCGTCCATGATGCGCTGCTTCGCATCCGGATAGATCGTTTTTGCCTCTCCTTTCGGATACCGGATGGCTATCGGTCCGTTAAATTCCTCCAGCGCAAATCGCAGGCTTTCTTTCAGCTCCCATGCGTTTTTCGGTGCGAAAACAGTCATGCCGGGAATACTCGACAGGAAAGAAATGTCATAAATTCCCTGATGTGTCTCACCGTCGCTTCCGACAAGACCGGCGTGATCGATCGCAAACACGACATGAGCGTGCTGAAGACATACGTCATGCAGCATCTCGTCATACGCCCTCTGCAGGAAGCTGGAATACACGGCAAAAACTGGTTTTAAACCGCTCACAGCCATGGCTCCAGCAAACGTGACGGCATGCTGCTCGGCGATTCCCACATCAAAAAAGCGTCGCGGGAATACATGTGAGAAGCGTTTCAGTCCCACGCCGCCCGACATGGCCGCCGTGATGGCGATAATCTTGTCGTCTTCCTTCGCCAGGTCACAGATGGCGTCTGAAAACGCCGACGCGTATGTCGGTCCGCTCTCCTTGAGCAGGTTTCCTGTCGCCACATCAAACGGCCCAACACCGTGGAACTTACTCGGATATCTCTCAGCCGGCCCGTATCCCATGCCTTTTTTCGTGACCACATGAATGACAACCGCATGATCAATCCGCATCGCCGTGGTAAAGACACGCGTCATTTCATTGATATCGTGTCCGTTGATCGGACCGAGATATGTAATTCCAAGTCCGTCGAAAATCGTGTGCGGCGTCACCATGGACCGGATGTTGGCTTTGGTCTTTTTGAGTTTTTCGATCAGCTCATCGCCGCCGTCGACTCGCTCAAGTCTGTCCTGAACCTTTTCCTTCAGATCGTAATACTTTCCCGACGTGCGGACCTCATTCAACATCCGGGACACGCCGCCGACATTCCGGGAAATCGACATTTTATTGTCGTTCAGAACAATGATAAAATTGCTCTTAAGTCTCGCCGCGTTGTTCAGCGCTTCATAGGCGAGACCCCCCGTCAGGGCCCCGTCTCCGATCACGGAAATAACCTTGTTGTCTGCCCCGGCCAGTTCTCTGGCATATACATATCCGAGGCCCACCGAAAGAGACGTCGAGGAGTGGCCTGTGTCGAAAGCATCGCAGTCACTCTCGCGGCGTCTTGAAAATCCGCTCATCCCGCCGAACTGTCTCAGATGTTCAAAACCGTCCGATCTGCCGGTCAGAATCTTGTGCGTGTAGGTCTGATGGCCCACATCCCAGATCAGCTTGTCCTCCGGAAAATTCAGGACAAGATGAAGCGCCATGGTGAGCTCCACGACGCCCAGATTGCTGGCCAGATGACCTCCCGTCTTAGAGACATGTTCTATCAGGAACTGTCTGATTTCTGCGGCCAGATCCGAATAGTGTTCGGGAGGTATGCTCTTTATATCATTTGGCTTTTTGATCGTCTCAAGGTACATACGCAAAAACCTCTGATCTTCTGATCAATACTCCCGGCTCACAAGTTTTCTGACGAGCCAGAGCAGGAATTCATTGTCTCCGCATGAGCTTATTTTTTCTTCCGCCTCATCGGAATACTTCCTGACATCCTCTTGTGCCTTATCGAGTCCGTATAACATCACATACGTCGTCTTGTCGTTTTTTTCGTCGCTGAGCACAGGCTTTCCGAGCTTCTCCTGGTCCCCCGTCACATCCAGAATATCGTCCCGGATCTGAAACGCGAGCCCTACCAGAAGTCCGGCCTCTGTCAGCGTTTTTTCCGTTTCCTCATCCGCTCCGGCAAGAATTGCACCCGCGGCAAATGCTGCCTCGAGAAGCGCCCCGGTCTTGAGCCGGAAAATAAAATCAAGCTGCTCGGCGCTCATCGGTCTGCCGGTCAGAGCCACATCAAGCGACTGGCCGCCCGCCATGCCGTAAATGCCGGATTTGTTCGCAATCACCTCGCCGGCGCGGCTCATTCTCAGCCGATCCGAATCGCTCTTTGCACCGGCTGTGGCTTTCAGAATCAATTCAAACGCATAGTTCAGCAGGGCGTCGCCTGCCAGAATTCCGAAATCCTCGCCGTATTTCGCGTGTGTCGTGAGATTTCCCCTCCGATACATGTCATTATCCATGGCAGGGAGATCATCGTGTACAAGAGAATAACTGTGAATGCATTCCAGAGCTGCCATAAACGGATAACAGATGCTCTCATCGCTTCCGCCGCAGAGCCGGTACGACTCCAGAATAATCATCGGCCGAAGCCGTTTGCCGCCGACGGTGACCGAATAGTCGGCCGCTTCGATCAGTTTTTCCTGATACCCGGCCGGTTTTGGCAGAAATTCCTTCACGATTGTGTTGACGGCTTCTGTCTCGCTTTTGAGTCTGCTGCTGAAATCTTTCACGTCCCGGCCTCACTTTCCGTGCCCTCTTGAAGGACCTTCACCTGCTTCTCTACTCTGTCGATCTGTGCGTTGCACTCCCTGACAAGCGCCACGCCTCTCTGATACCTGGCAAATGCATCTTCCAGAGAGATGTCCTTTTTCTGCAGATCCTCAAGAACCTTATCCAGTTCCGCAAATTTTTCCTGCAGCTTTTCAGGAGTTTTCTTTTCCTCTTCCATTATTTCCTCTGATTCCCGCGAAAACCGTGTCATCTTTGCCGCGGATGACAGCGTCCGCGCGCCCGTCATAAAAATACAGTTTAAGTGAGTCGCCGTTTTCCAGCTGCTTAACGCCGGAAATCCTCTCCGCGCCTCCGCCTTTCAGCGGCTTTTCCGCATAGGCATATCCTCCGGACAGCACAGACAGCGGCGAATGCCCCTCAAGCGCTCCGGCGGCCTGTCTCAGTCTGGACTTGGCATCGGAGATATGTGCCTGCATGAGATACTCCTGCTGTGTCCGGAACCGCTCCACCATCCGTCTGTCGCGGACCATTACGACCGTGACAGCTGAATTCAGTTTCTCCGGATACGGAGCCAGGCGCTTTCTGTACGAGTCCGCCAGATGCATCGGACTCAAAGTCTGAAGCTTTAATTCACGGATATGAAGCTGTGTTCTCTTCTCTGCCGTTATATCCAGCAGTTCTTCGTTCAGCTTTTCTATATAATATTCCAGGAGCGAATCAAACTCAGAAAGTTCCGATACAGCCGCGACAGCTGCTTCTGTCGGCGTGATCACGTGCAGATCAGCGACCGAATCGGCGATGGAAACATCGCCGGTGTGTCCGACAGCGGATATGACCGGCGTCTGTGAATTAAATATCGCCCACGCCACTTCTTCTTCGTTGAACGCCCACAAGTCTTCGCTTGAACCGCCGCCGCGCCCGACAATAATCACGTCCAGATTCATTTTATCGAGCCGACTGATGCCTCTGGCTATGGATGCGGCAGCTCGTTCTCCCTGAACAACAGCGGGAGCAAGAAAAATGTCCACATAAGGATTGCGTTTCTTCGCGGTGCTGACAATGTCAAGAACAGCCTGCCCCGTCGGAGATGTCACGACGCCGATTCTCGTGGCAAATTTGGGAATCGGCCTTTTGTATTTCTCGTCAAACAATCCTTCAGAGCGCAGTCTTTCTTCGAGCTTTTTGAGCCGGATGTAGATTTCTCCGATCCCCTCCGGCACAGCCTGCTCGACAATCAGAGAATACGTCCCGCTTTTGACATAGACGTCCATGTAGCCCCGAAGGATCACTTTCATGCCCGCAGACAGCTGATACGGCATCTTTTTTGCCTGACTTGCCCACATGATGCAGTTCAGGGCAGAAGTGTCGTCTTTAATCGTGAAATACAGATGATTCCTGTCTGTGATCTTTGAAATCTCCCCTGTCACATACACGTGATTCAGGAACGGATCGCTGCCGATGAGCGCCTTGACCTGCTTGTTAACCTGTGTGACAGTGGAAGGCTCTCTAACAAACCGTCCTGTCATTTTGCCTCTTCTGCCGGCTTAAGTCTGGACATAATACCGTTCACCAGCGCCGGTGATGAACTCTGCCCGTATTTCTTGGCCAGTTCAACCGCCTCATCAATTGCGACCCCGACAGGTATATCCGGGTCATAGAGCATCTCGGAAATTCCGAGACGCAGAATTGTAAGTTCAGCCGTTCCGAGTCTGTCTGTCGGCCATCCCTTCGAAACAGAATTGATCATCTTATCGATCTCCGGAATATGTGCCGCGGCATTCAGAACCTTTTTCCGGATATATTCCCTGTCATCCTCGGAAAATGCAGTCTGCTTCACCGTCATCCCCTCATCTTCCGGATCTTCGGCGGCGTGTTTGAAATACAGATCCGCCTGTCCGCTCAGGGAATTCGGATCGTAAAAAGCCGCCTCAAAAAGAATGCGGAATGCATGCTCGCGGAGAAGGCTTCTGGACATGCTGTTACTCATTTGTGTTCCCCTGCTTTGCCTTTTCCTCGCCGATTCCCGCAATCGTGATGTCGACCTCATTTACGGTCAGTCCGGTCATCGTCTCAATGGCTGATTTAACTTTTTCCTGAACCTTTTTCGAGACTTCCGGAATTTCGTACCCGTATTTGAGAATCAGAGCCAGATCAACCTTTACGGAATCCTTCTCGACATCTACCTTGACCCCGCGGGAAAGATATGACATTCCCAGGCGTGCTACAAGCTCTTTTGTAATGTTGCCGGCCATGGACTCGACTCCGTCCACTTCGGTGGCGGCAAGTCCCGCAATAATGGCCACAACTTCTTCAGAAATAATTATCTCGCCAAGATCCACGTTTTTGTGAATCGTATATCTGTCCGTTCTGGTCTTGCCTGCATCAATTTTACGCACTTTCATGACCTCCTGAAGGACTTCCTTCTTCCTTGTAAAGACAGCTGAAGCCCACACTTTAGCAGTATTATACCCGAGTACCCCCTTTTATGCAAACTGTCCTTTCGCGCATGAAACGGCGCATTCACGCGGCAAATGGGCAAATAATGCTATAATTTGAAAAAGAGTTCTGATACGCAGCTGCAAAGGGGGTTATATGAATAAAATTTACAAGTGCTTTCCCGGCGGAACTTTCAAAGTTCTGACCATGAGTTATGACGACGGAAAACTTCCGGACGAAAAACTTGTCGATATTTTCAACACATACGGCATCCGGGGCACCTTCAATCTGAATTCCGGCAGACAAAACGATCCTTCCCGTATTCCTGCCTCGCGCTGGCCGTCGCTCTATAAAGGGCACGAAGTCGCCGTTCACACGAAAACGCATCCGACCATTTCGCGCTCACCGGATGTGGAAATCATCCGCGAGATTCTGGAAGACAGAGACGCCCTTGAACAGATTATGGGATATCCGGTCCGCGGAATGGCTTATCCGAACGGGGCGAATGACGCAAGAGTTGCCTCCATAGCAAAGATGTGCTGCATGGAATACGCGCGTCTCGCTTCAGATCGTTTTGTGAGCGTCGAATCCGCTGTTCACATCGAGCGCGAGGCGGAGGGGCCGATCCTGATCGGCGACGCAACCGGCTTCGAACTGCCGGATGATTACAGGCACTGGCTCCCGACCTGTCATCACAACCATCATCTCATGGAAAACGGGCGCCGTTTTCTGGAACTGAACAAGCCCCAGTATCTCAGCATGATGTACGTGTGGGGCCACTCGTTTGAATTTGACTCCTGCGACAACTGGGATGTCATCCGAGAGTTCTGCAGGATGATGGGCGGCCGCCGTGACATCTGGTACGCCACCAACATTGAGATTGTCGACAACGACACAGTCTTCTCCCGTCTTCAGTTCACCGCCGATCTGAGCCGCGTGCACAACCCTTCCGCCGCAAGCGCGTGGATTGCCGTAAATGATGACAGAATCGTGGAGATTAAAGGCGGAGAAACGGTGACTCTCTGACATTTGCCACAAAAAAATCCCTGTGAGGAATAAAGCCTCACAGGGATCTTTTGTTTATTTCGTCTGTACCGAATTACTTGTCGGCTACCTTGACGTCTTCTTTTTCTACCTCAGCGGCGAACTTGGACTCATCGAGCTGACTCGGATCCTGTCCGATGTAAGCTGTGATACCGCCGTCGATGTAAACCACCTGGCCGTTGATGAAATCAGAAGCCGGGGATGCAAGGAATACGGCAAGGCCCATCAGATCTTCCGTCTCGCCCCAGCGCTGTGCCGGTGTCTTGGAACGGATGAATCTGTCGAACGGAGCCATGGAGCCGTCTGCCTGTCTTGCGCGGAGCGGAGCTGTCTGCGGTGTCGCAATATAGCCGGGTCCGATCGCGTTGCACTGAATATTGTACTGGCCATACTCAGAGCAGATATTTCTCGTGAGCATCTTCAGGCCGCCCTTTGCAGCAGCGTAAGCGGAAACTGTCTCACGGCCGAGCTCAGACATCATCGAGCAGGCGTTGATAATCTTGCCGTGGCCTCTCTTGATCATGCCCGGAATAACCGCCTTTGAGCAGATGAACGGGCCGGTCAGGTCAACGTTGATAACCTGATTCCACTGATCAACACTCATCTCGATCATTGGGATTCTCTTGATGATGCCTGCATTGTTGATCAGGATGTCGATAGGTCCTACTTTCTCTTCTACATCCTTGACAAATGCCTGAACCTGCTCCTCGTTCGTTACGTCGCACACGGCGCCGTAAACCGGGATGCCGGCCTTCTTGTATGCTTCAAACCCTCTGTCAACCAGTTCCTGCTTGATATCATTGAAAACAATCTTTGCGCCGGCCTGATAAAGCGCCGTCGCATAAGCAAGACCCAGTCCATAGGATGCACCGGTAATCCATGCAACCTTTCCGTCGAGCTTGAACTTATCCAAAATTCCAGCCATTTTAATTCCTCCTGTAATTTTTTATTCAATAGGGCGTTTAAGCCCCTTTGAACCAATGTGACGCGTGAATCCGATTATTTCAGATCCTCCATCGGTACATCGTCCATGTCATCGAAATCCTGGTTTTCGCCGACCATGCCCCAGATGAACGTGTAGGCATGTGTGGCTGACGCGCAGTGGATCGACCAACTCGGAGAAATGACCGCTTCCTCGTTGCGCATCACGATGTGGCGCGTCTCAGTCGGCTCGCCCATGTAATGGAAAACGACAGCGTCCTTTGGAACATCGAAGTACAGATATACTTCCATGCGGCGGTCATGCGTATGGCACGGCATTGTGTTCCATACCGAACCCGGCTCGAGACAGGTCATTCCCATCTCAAGCTGGCAGGACTCAACCTGGCCCGGAAGGATGTACTTGTTGATGGTGCGGTGATTGGAATCCTCAAGAGTTCCAAGTTCCTTTTTGTTCTCCGGGAGAATATCCTTGTCCGGATCGATGAATACCGTCGGGCAGGTGCGGTGAGCCGGAGCCGAGTTGAAATAAAACTTCGCCGGATCATCGGCCGAATCGCTCTTGAACGTGATGTCCTTCGCGCCCATTCCGATGTACATTCCGTCCTTGCGCTTGAAATGATATTCTTTGCCGTCGACTGTGACAGTGCCCTTGCCGCCGATATTGATGATGCCCATCTCACGTCTTTCAAGGAAATACCTGGCGCGCAGTTCTGCTCCCGCCTCAAGTTTCAGTTCTTTTTTCACCGGAACAGCGGAACCGACAATGATTCTGTCGATCTGAGAATAAACGCATTTGATCTCATCCGGAACGAAGAGATCCTGAATCAGAAAATCGTGGCGAAGTCTTGCCGTATCATACGTCTTGACATCCGCCGGATTAGCCCCTGGTCTGACTTCCATAATTTCGGAAACCTCCTGATGTAAGTATTTTCAAAATTCGAGTTCATTCTAGCATATTGACGGTGAAAAAACAATGAGACCTCCATTTACAAATTCAATTTCGGATATTATAATCTTGTTTCAACTGCAGAAGATAAGAGAGGGAATCCATGAGTTTTCATATCATCAAAGAAATGCCGGCGCCCGAAGAAGTCAAAGCGCTGTATCCGGTCTCGAGGCAGGCGGCTGAACACAAAAAAGCAGAAGACGCCGCGATCGCCGATGTGCTCACCGGCAAGTCCGACAAGTTTCTTCTGATCATCGGACCATGCTCCGCCGACAATGAGACCGCCGTGCTAGACTACACCGACCGCCTCAGAAAAATTTATGACAAAGTCAGAGACAAACTGATCATTATTCCGCGCGTCTACACCAACAAGCCGCGCACAACCGGTCTCGGCTACAAAGGAATGCTGCATCAGCCGGACCCGGAAGGCAAGCCGGATCTTTATCACGGTCTTGTCGCGATCCGCAAGATGCACATCGATGTCATGGAAAAGACGGGGCTGATGCCTGCCGATGAAATGCTCTATCCGGAAAACTACGCCTACCTGAGCGATGTTCTCTCATATGTCGCCATCGGCGCGAGATCCGTTGAAAACCAGCAGCACCGTCTTGTCTCGAGCGGCTGTGATGTGCCGGTCGGCATGAAGAATCCGACTTCCGGTGACTTTCAGGTCATGCTCAACTCAATCGTCGCGGCACAGGCGCCTCAGGAATTCATCTTCCGCCGCTATGAGGCGAAGACAGACGGAAATCCGCTCGCCCACGCCATTCTGCGCGGCGCGCAGAACAAGCACGGTCAGAATATTCCGAACTATCACTATGAAGATATTGTCCTTCTCATGAAGATGTACGCGCAGCGGGATCTCAAAAATCCGGCCGTCATCATTGACACAAACCACAGCAATTCCGGAAAGCAGTACATCGAGCAGATCCGGATCGCCAAAGAAGTTCTCCACAGCCGCCGGTACTCTTCTGACGTCAAAAATTTTGTCAAAGGGCTGATGATCGAGAGTTATATCGAACCCGGCGCTCAGAAAATCGGAGACGGCGTCTACGGCAAATCCATCACGGATCCCTGCCTCGGCTGGGATCAGACCGTGAAGCTGATCTACGACATCGCCGACGAGTTGTAATATCACTGTCATTTGTCATGAAAAAAAGTCCCGGAAGAACAACAATCTTGTGTTTCTTCCGGGACTCTTTTTGTAAATTCACTTTTTGTCCGACCGGTTTCCGGCTATCCAGGTCATCACGGCGGCAATTGTCTTGGAGTCCTGAATGCTGCCGTCTCTTACCATTCTGATAAATTCATCCGGCGCCACAAATATCGGCGCGATCGACTCATCCGGGTCCAGATGCTGGCTTGTTTTAATAAGCCCCTGTGCCAGAAACACATCTACCACTTCATTGCTGTAGGCAATGGCTGTGATTTCAGAAATCAGCGGCTTTACGGACTTTGCGCGGTATCCGGTTTCCTCTTCCAGTTCTCTGGCCGCCGCCTGCAGACTCGTCTCGCCTGCATTGATGCCGCCGGCCGGAATCTCCGTGGAAATTCTGTCAATGGCATCTCTGTACTGCCGCACGAGCAGAACTCTGCCGTCGTCATCCACCGCGACGCAGGCAGCCGCCCTGGCGTGGTCAATAAAATCGTAGTATTCCGTCCGACCGTCGGGTGTCTGTATCGTGTCTCTGCAGAATTTCAGAATCGATCCCTGATACACGACTTCGCGTTTGGTTCTGCGGATATGTTCCATCGTCTCTCTCCGTCACTTGATTTCCGTGCACTTTTTATAGCAGGCATCCGTCGCCTTGATAACCGCGTTTCGGAAACCGTATTCTTCCAGAGCTGATACGCCCTGAATTGTCGTGCCGGCCGGAGAGCAGACGGCATTTTTCAGGACCGCCGGATCCTCGCCCGTCTCAAGAACCATTTTCGCGGCGCCGAGAACCGTCTGAGCCGCCATCCTGACGGCATCTTTCCTCGAAATTCCGTATTTGACGGCGCTGTCGGCGAGAGCTTCTATGAAGATATAGACATAAGCTGGGGACGAACCCGATACGCACACGACGGCATCCATCAGATTTTCCGCGACCTCTGACACACCGCCGAATGACGCGAGGAACTGTCCAGCCGCTTTGCGGTCCGCCTCGTCGAGGGCATCTGAATAAGTGACGCCTGTCATGCTCTCGCCGACCTTGGCGGCGAGATTCGGCATGATCCGCGCGATTTTTTCGTGACCGCCGAGCATCCCTGACAAATTTTCTATCGTTATACCGGGGGCCGGTGAAATAACGATTGATTCTTCAGAGAGCACCGGCCGTATTTCTTGCGCGACAGCGGCGTAAACCTGCGGCTTTACGGCCAGAACAACAATGTCCGCGCGCGCCGCCTGATCATTTGTCAGGACAAAGCGCATCCCTGTCTCGCGGCTGACTGATCTGCCGTGCTCCTGATCCGGAACTGAAAAGAGTACGTTTTCGGCTCCAAACTTCCGGCAGGCACCGGCCGCCATGGCCGAGCCCATATTTCCCATTCCAATGAAACCAATTTTCATCAGGCTCTCTCCTCAAGAATTTTTCTGACACTCACAAGTCTGACACAAAGCGTGAAGATTTCCGCCGCCTTTGTGAGATCCCCGACAGACGGATATGTCGGAGCGAGTCGGATGTTCGTGTCATCCGGATCTTTGTGATACGGAAACGATGCGCCCGCGCCGGTCAGTTTGACGCCCGCCTCGGCGCAGAGCCGGACGATTTCCTTTGCACAGCCTTTCAGAGCTGAGTCAAACGAGACAAAATAGCCGCCGTTCGGGTTCGTCCAGCAGCCGGTTCCCGTCCCGGACAGATCCCTGTCAAGTATGGAAAGCAGCGCGTCAAATTTCGGGCGGATGAACTCGGCGTGTTTTCTCATCTGTGCCTCAATGCCCGCGGCATTTTTGAAGTATCTGGCATGCATGAGCTGATTCAGCTTGTCGTGGCCGATGATCTGGACAGACATAGTCTTTTTGATGTCATCGAGATTCTTTTTTGAGGCTGCGATTCCGGAAACGCCAGATCCCGGAAAGCTGATCTTGCTCGTCGAGAAGAATTCGAACACAATGTCCGGATTTCCCGCTTTTTCGCACTCTGAAATGATATCAGGCAGTTCGTCCGGTTTGCGGTCTCCGTAGAGATGGTGCACGCCGTATGCATTGTCCCAGTATATCCGGAAATCTTCGGCAGCCGGTTTTAACGCGGCGAAACGTCTGACCGTCTCTTCCGAATACGTATATCCCTGTGGGTTCGAGTACTTCGGCACACACCAGATGCCTTTGACGGCAGGATCATTTTCCACGTATTTCTCGACGAGATCCATATCAGGGCCGTCTTCGTGCATCGGGATGTTGATCATCTTTACGCCGAAGCTCTCTGTGACGCCGAAATGTCTGTCATACCCGGGTACCGGGCAGAGCCACTTCACTTCATCAAGTCTGTACCACGGTGTCGAACCGCACACACCGTGCATAAAGCTTCTGGACACCTGATCATACATGATGTTCAGACTGGATTCGCCAAAGACAAATACATGGTCCGGCGTCGTGCCGACCATTTCCGCGAGAAGTCTTCTGCACTCCGGAATGCCCGTCAGATCGCCGTAATTGGCGCAGTCCATGCCGTCCTCGGCATGAAGATCCGATGTGCTGTTCAGTACATCAAGAATTCCTTTTGAAACAGAAGCGAGCTGATCCGTAGCCGGCTTTCCTCTGGACATATCCAGCTTCAGGCCTTCCGCTTTTGCGTCTTCATACTGCTTTTCAAGAGACGCTTCCAGTGTTTTCAGCTCTTCGGTTTTCATATCCGTGTACTTCATTGACAATCCCTCCTTCATACTTCAGACACACAATTAATACAATACAAGTGCAAGAGAAAAAACGCAAGTTCAAATTAATAAACAAAAGAAAGTTAAGGGTTTAATTTGAAATATTAACTACTGCGGCCGGCATCTGAATAAGCCAGGCCGAAAGACTGACAGCCGTTTCGTCTTTTGTACAAAAAAATCCGGAAGGTTTCCCGCCTTCCGGACTTCTTTGTCTTCTGATAGCTTATTTAGCATAATCAACTGCACGTGATTCTCTGATAACACTGACTTTGATCTGTCCCGGATATTCCATCTGATCTTCGATCTGCTTTGAAATATCGTGAGCCAGAAGCACCATGTCGTTATCGTTGACGACTTCCGGAATCACCATAACTCGTACTTCCCGACCTGCCTGAATAGCATAGGACTTCTGAACTCCCTTGAACGAGTTCGTGATGTCCTCAAGCTGCTTTAATCTGTTTGTGTAAGCTTCCATGGTTTCTCTTCTCGCTCCCGGACGGGCAGCCGAGATGGTATCGGCAGCCTGTACGATAACAGCGATAAGACTTTCCGGCTCGCAGTCTCCATGGTGGGCTGCGACGGCATTGATGATAATCGGGTTCTCTTTATACTTCTTGCAGATATCAACGCCGATCTGCACATGAGTACCTTCGATCTCGTGGTCAACCGACTTGCCGATGTCATGCAGGAGTCCCGCGCGCTTCGCCATCTTCACGTCGGTGCCGACTTCGGAAGCGATAAGTCCGGAAATCTGCGCAACCTCGATGGAATGCTGCAGTGCATTCTGACCGTAGCTTGTGCGGTACTTCATCCGGCCGATCAGCTTTACCAGCTCCGGATTCAGCCCGTGTACGCCAACCTCCAGTGCGGCATTCTCGCCGGCTTCCTTGATGATCTGGTCGACTTCTCTTCTTGCCTTCTCGACCATCTCTTCGATTCTCGCCGGATGAATACGTCCGTCGACAATCAGCTTTTCAAGCGCGATTCTGGCAACTTCCCGGCGGATCGGATCGAATCCGGAAAGAACGACCGCATCCGGCGTGTCGTCAATAATCAGCTCAACACCGGTGAGAGTCTCAAGCGTCCGGATATTGCGGCCTTCACGGCCGATGATCCTTCCCTTCATGTCGTCGTTCGGAAGCTGTACAACCGATATGGTCGCCTCGGCGACATTGTCCATCGCGCAGCGCTGAATCGCGTTGACGACGATATCTCTCGCCTTCTTGTCAGCTTCCTCTTTGGCCCTGCTCTCAGTGTTCTTGATCATGACAGCAGCGTCGTGCTTAACACTTTCTTCAACAGATTTCAGCAAAACTTCTTTTGCCTGTTCGGAGGTAAGACCTGAAATTCGTTCAAGTTCCTGCAGTCTCTTTGCCGTGAGGGTGTCCACTTGTTTTCTCGCCTTACTCAGGTCGTCTTCTTTTCTGGCAAGTTCCTGTTCGCGCTTTTCAAGCGAATCCGCTTTCTTGTCAAGCTGCTCTTCCTTGTTCTGAACGCGATGTTCATTCTTGGAAATTTCCGCCCGTCTCTCGCGGAATTCTCTCTCTGCCTCATTCTTAGAGCGCAGAGCTTCTTCCTTGGCTGCGAGAAGGGTTTCTTTTTTTGTTGACTCAGCCTGCTTTAAAGCATCATCGATGATCTGCCTCGCCTTTGTCTGAGCGCTTTGAAGGGATTCTTCATCCTTTTTGTCTCTGGACTTATTGGCGGCGTACCAAGCGGCCCCTGCTGCTACCACAGCCGTAATGGCCACGATAATAACATACAGCACAAGAGCGCCTCCTAAAAATATTTTGCTGCTTTACACAACACAAGAAATTTTAACCGCAATTTAATAAGCTGTCAAGATTCGTGTTTTCAGGGCTTTTCGGGAACATTCCGTCAGACGGCTGACTCACATTCCCGGAAAGCGCGCTCAATTGTATCCGTGGAAAATCCTTTGCGATACAAATATGCCTTATATTTCTGCGCGGTATTCCAGTCTGAAAGATCATCCCCGGCGCGCAGCTTCTTCTTGAGAAGAGCGGCGGCGAGAGCTGTTTCCGTGCCCGGTCTTTCCCCGTAATATTTCTCACAGGCCTTGTCAACGGCCGACGGATCCGCCCCTTTGCTCCTCAGAAATTCAGCCACCGCTCTGCGGCTCTTTTCGCCCCCGTGAAAATCCAGATAACTGCCAATGTAACGGGCATCGTCCAGAAAATGCTCTCTTCTCAGGCGCTGCGTCACCGCTTCGATAATATCGTCCGGATACCCGCTTCGTCTTAGTTTATTCTCTATCTCTGCCTGCAGATAATCGCGTTCTTTCAGCAGATGCAGGCAGCGGGTCAGGGCTCTTTTGCCAAGATCAGCCCGGATGCCGTCATAAGCCTCCGGGCTGATCGTGCCGTTTTCACGGATTCTGTATTTCTTCAGTTCGCCTGCGTAAAGCGGAATCGTGTCCTCGTCATCCACTGTGACAAGCACTTTGGATTTTGACAGCTTTCGGATCTCTGTAATCTGATGATCCAAAATTATTCTCCTTTGGCGCTTTCATCCGCTCCGCCTTTTTCATCTGCCCCGGAAGATTTCGGCGCGTCCGGATCGCTGATGTTGTAGTATGCGCGCACCTTTCTTGTCACTTCATCCATCACATCCGGGTGTTCCGCCAGATAAATTTTCGCGTTTTCACGGCCCTGCCCGATTTTTTCGCCGTTATAGGCAAACCAGGCGCCGGACTTCTGGATGATATTGCAGTTCACAGCCAGATCCAGAACATCTCCCTCGCGTGAGATTCCTTTGCCGAACATGATGTCGAATTCAGCTTCCTTAAACGGAGGCGCCACCTTGTTTTTGACCACCTTGACGCGCACATGGTTTCCGATCACTTCGCCGTTCTGCTTTATGGATTCGGTTCTGCGCACTTCCAGGCGGACAGACGCGTAGAACTTCAGAGCGCGGCCGCCGGTTGTCGTCTCCGGATTTCCGAAAACGATGCCGACTTTTTCTCTGAGCTGGTTGATGAATACAACAATACACTTGCTCTTGCTGACAACCGGTGTGAGCTTGCGCAGCGCCTGGCTCATCAGTCTCGCCTGAAGACCGACATGGGCATCCCCCATGTCGCCGTCGATTTCAGCTTTCGGCACCAGAGCCGCCACCGAGTCGATAATAATGATGTCGACCGCACCGGAGCGCACCATAGTCTCGGCGATTTCAAGGGCCTGCTCTCCGCTGTCAGGCTGTGAGATATACAGATTGTCGATGTCGACACCGATATTCTTCGCGTAGCGCGGATCCAGAGCGTGTTCAGCGTCGATGAATCCGGCGATTCCGCCGCGCTTCTGGACTTCCGCCACCATATGAAGTGCCACGGTCGTCTTTCCGGACGATTCCGGCCCGTAGATCTCGATAACGCGTCCCTTCGGAATGCCGCCGATTCCAAGGGCAATATCAAGGCTCAGAGATCCCGTCGGCTCTGCTTCGATATCCTGTCCGGCGACTGACTCGCCGAGCCTCATGACACTTCCCTTGCCGAATTCCTTTTCAATGTTGGCAATGGCAGCGTCCAGCGCCTTCTGCTTCTCTTCGCTCTCTTTACTGGTATTTGTCTTGTTTGAAGAAGCCATTATACTCTCCTTATGAACATTTGTTCGATTCTGATTGTAATTCATGTAGAAAAAACAGTCAAGAAAAATCCGGAATATATGCCTGAAAAAAGAATAGCATATATCCGGATACGATACAATCTTTCTTATTCATCCTGCTTCTTTTTCTCCGGCATGTGAGACAAGAGAAATTTCATGGCCAGAAGAACTGTCTGCATACGGATTTCATTGCGCGTTCCGGAAAGAGAAAGTTTTCGAACGTCACATGCGCGGCCGCCTTTCTCATCCGGATACGAACAGCCGATATAGACTGTTCCGACATCCTGCCCGTCTTCTTTGTCAGGCCCCGCCACACCCGTCGCAGAGAGACCGTACTCGCTGCCGGCAAGTTTCGCGGCGCTCTCGGCCATGGCCCGGGCGGTGTTTTCACTCACGGCTTTCCACTCGCGGATATTCTCGCGCGGAATACCGAGCATTTTTGACTTGGCATCGTCCGAATACGTGATGTATCCCTGCTCAAAACAGTTTGAGGCGCCCGGAATTGACACCACGGTCGCCGCAATCAGCCCCCCTGTCAGCGACTCTGCCGTCGCCATTTTCCTGTGGCACGCTTTCAGTGCCGTGACAAGCATACAAGCCGTCTCCTTTAACTCCAGGGACTTAGAAATCATTTCGTACTTCCCTCTTTCATGACTGACCAGTTCTGCTTCAGATACACAATGAGAGACACAACGGTCAGAATTACAGCAATATATTTGACAATCTGCGTGAGAACATCAAAGAACGCGCCCGGAATCGCGGCCGTCAGCAGAATGACCATCGTCATCTGGAACACCGTCTTCCATTTGCCCCAGTAATTGGCGACAATCACGACATTGTTGTTCGCCGCGACCAGCCGGAAACCGCTGATTGTGAACTCGCGCGCAATGATGATGATCACGATCCAGCCCTCGAGGCGTCCCAGGTCTACCATCGCGATCATCGCAGAGCACGTAAGCAGCTTGTCCGCCAGCGGATCCATGAATTTTCCAAAATTCGTGATAAGTCCGCGGCTCCTCGCTATTTTCCCGTCCGCGAGGTCCGTCAGGGAAGCCGCGATGAAAACAATCAGCGCCGGAATATTCAATCCCAGATACAGAAAAATAAGATACAGCGGAATCATGAAGATACGGCACATCGTCAGTTTGTTCGGCAGATTCATGAAAAGTCCTCCTTCACCTGTGTCCTTCAGTCATTATACCAGTTAAATCATACTCTGAGGCACCGGTAATCGTGACATAGACCATTGACCCGGAGAGCAGATCGTCCCCGGACTCAAAAAACACCATTCCGTCCACGCCCGGCGCGTCCCGGTACGTCCGCCCCGCGTACACGCCGTCATCCGGGAGATATCCTTCCGTGATCACCTCGAGTGTCTGCCCGACAAGCGCCTGATTCTTCTCAAGCGATATTTTCTGCTGGACTTCCATGATTTTATCGCGGCGGGCCTGCTTGACGTCTTCCGGAATCTGATCCGGAAAATCCGCAGCCGGCGTCCCTTCTTCCTGCGAATACGTGAACACCCCGAGCCGGTCAAATTTCATCTTCCTGACAAATGTCTCAAGTTCCTCAAAATCCTCTTCCGTCTCACCGGGAAATCCGACTATCAGCGTCGTCCGAAGACAGATGTCAGGGATTTCCGCCCGGAGGTGTTCTGTGATGCGCTCAAGATCCGCGCGGCTCGTGCGTCTCGCCATGCGCCTCAGCACATGATCGGACGCGTGCTGAACCGGCATGTCCAGATACGGCAGGACCTTTGGCTCATTTTTCATGGTTTCTATCAGATCTTCCGTGATTTCTTCGGGATAACAGTACAGAATCCGGATCCAGTCAATCCCTTCGATCGCGGCGAGATCGTGAAGCAGTTTCGGGAGTTCTTTGTTTCCTGTCAGATCCGTGCCGTAAAGCATCGTCTCCTGGGCCACCAGGATCAGTTCCCGGACGCCCTGAGAAGCCAGGTACTTTGCCTGCGCCAGCAGATATTTTTCCGGAATGCTGCGGTATTTTCCGCGCACATAAGGTATCGCGCAGTATGTGCAGTGCTTGTCGCACCCCTCGGCGATTTTCAGATACTCGTACCATCCGCCCGTCGTGATGACCCGTTTTTCCGGAAGCGGCGTGCGGTCGGCGCTGTCGACGACGACAAGCGCCTGCTCCCCGCCGTCTTTCGCGCGCTTTGCGCGCTCACCTGTCTTTCGGCGCCCGAACAGATCGTCGAGAACGTCGCGGATTTTGTCGGCTGAAGACGTGCCCATAATCGCGTCGACTTCCGGTATGCTTTCCTGGATTTCCTTTGCGTAGCGGTGTCCGAGGCAGCCTGTCACGACAAGCGCCCGGCATTTCGCGTCTTCTTTCAGATGCGCCATGGACAGAATCGTGTCGATGCTCTCTTTCTTGGCGTCTTCGATGAAACAGCAGGTATTGATGATGACGGCGTCGGCCTCTTCTTCGTTGTCGGTCATGGTATATCCGCTGTTCAAAAGCTGCCCCAGCATTTCTTCGGAATCAACCAGGTTCTTGTCGCACCCCAGCGAAACCATCAGAATCTTTATGTCGTTTGAATCTGTCACGATTCCTCCCTGACCAAAAAAAAGGCCTGCATGAAAGACGCAGGCCACTTAAAATCATGTGATGCTTACTGCTTGTCGTCCGTCTGTCCGACGATCCGTACTTTTCCCTCGTAAAGTTCCTCGACGGCGATGGACAGCGGTTTCATGTCATCGGAATCCGGGATCATCGGTTCGCCCATCTTCAGCGTGATCAGCTGATTGTGTTTCAGGGCGTAGAGTGCCTCTTCGTCATCTTCATCGACGGTTCTGCCTTCCTGAACCGCTTCCCTCTGCGCCTTCTCGAGTTCTTCCTTGATGTGGCGCGCCGCAATGATCTGTCTGGCTCTCGCGCTCGTCGCCTTTACAATGGCGTAGCGGCTCTCTACAAGCGGCTGCTCGCCCGGCTCAACGTCGCTGTTAATCTTGTTCATCAATTCTGAATATGACGGATGTAACATTGCTCTTTCTCCTTATCTTCAAGCCCTGAATTTCCTCAGCCCGCTCTGCATAGACTTTATGACGTCTCTCTGCCGCCCGGTCTTTAACCGCTCGGCATCTGCAATCGCTTCAATTCTTGCGGCGCACTTCTCAATCTCATCGTTTATGACGAGATAATCGTACTTTTCGATGCCCTCCGCCTCTTCGCAGGCTCTCGAAAGACGGGCCCGGATCGTGTCGGCGTCTTCCGTGCCGCGTCCGGTGAGCCGTTTTTCCAGCTCTTCTGCCGTCGGAGGCATCAGAAAGACAAGAACGGCGTCAGGATACATCTTTTTGATGTTCATGGCGCCCTGAATTTCGATCTCAAGAATGACGTCAATGCCCAGTTTTCTCTGCTGCCCGACCCATGCCTTCGGCGTTCCGTAGTAATTGTTCACATAGCGGGCGTATTCGATCAGCTCGCCATTCTCGATCATCCTCTCGAACTCTTCATGACTGCGGAAGAAATACGCGACGCCTTCTTCCTCGCCCGGCCTCGGATTTCTTGTCGTAACAGAAATGCTGAGGGAACATCTGTCCGGTCTGTCCGCAAGGATCTGTTTCACGACTGTCCCCTTACCGCTGCCGGCAAATCCGGAAATCACAATCAACAGTCCCTTGTCACTCATACAGCCTCTTTTCCTGTCGGTCCGCACAAAATGAAACGGGCGCAGAATCAAAATTCACCGAAGTATTATAGAACGTGAAAAGTACAAACGCAAGACCTCATTCGAGGTTCTGAATCTGTTCGCGGATCTTTTCAATTCCCGTCTTCATCTCGATTGCGATCTGAGAAAGAGAGACGTCGTCGATTTTTGAGAGGATTGTGTTTGCCTCCCGGTTCATTTCCTGTACGATGAAATCGAGCTTCCTGCCCACACTCCCACCGGCTTCAAGCGTGCTTGCCGCCTGTGAAAAATGGCTGTGCAGACGGACAATTTCCTCGTCCACACAGATCTTGTCTGCGTACAGAACCACTTCCTGCGCCAGCCTTGTCTCGTCGACCGGGACTTCGTCCGCCATCTTCATCACTCTCTCGCGGAGCTTCTTTGAATAATCCTCGACAATTTCCGGGGATTTCTGTTCAACTTTCTGCAGAAGGCTTTCCAGCCCTTCTATTTTGTCGATAAGATCCGCTTTCAGATTTTCGCCCTCAGCCTCGCGCACTTTGGCGAACTGCTCACCGGCGCCGTCGACTGCTTTCTTCAAAAAGGCCCAGAGCTCATCCGTGTCCTGTTCAGCCTCCTGCTCGGTTATGACGTCCGGAAAAGACGCAAGGTCCTTCAGTGTCACAGAGTCAGTCAGGCCAAAATCCTGTTTCATCTGCGAGAGAATTTCCATGTAACTCTGCGCTACGTTTTTGTTGTACTGCAGCTGTACAGCCGCGGCGTCATTGTTTTCATACGTGATGCTTACGTCGATCTTGCCCCGGCAAGCATATTTCTTTACTTCTTCCCGGACATTTGTCTCAAGGCTGCCGAGCTTTTTCGGCATCCGGACCGACATCTCAAGAAATCTGTGATTGACAGATTTGATTTCCACTACTGCCTTCTGGCCGCCCTCGGTATACTCACAGCGGCCGAATCCAGTCATACTCCTTACCATTTACGGTACACTCCTCACTCATCTGCGGAAAAATCCCGCTTTCCTAGTATTATAGCAAAACACGGGCGTTCGGCAAAGGACTATGGTATGATACAGATGCTTAAAAACTGGAGGTTGACATGGCATTTGACGGAACAATGACAGCCGCAATCCGGAGCGAACTCGCGCGGCGCCTGACAGGAGCTCGCCTCGCCCGCATTGCCCAGACGGAAAATGATGAGCTGCTTCTCACCTTTAAAACAAACAGCCGCTTCGATGAAAACGGGAACCGGACAGAAAAAGCCGCCTCTGTCCGCGTACAGCTGAGTGTGAACGCTTCACTCCCACTTGTCAGGATTGTCGACGAGAGCAAGCCTTCTCCGGCCGTGGCACCGGCCTTCTGCATGCTTCTGCGCAAAAAAATAGGGAACGGCCGCCTCAGCGGGATCACACAGCCCGGCATGGACCGGGTTCTTGTGTTTTCTTTCGAACACCTCGATGAGATGGGTGATCTCAGGATTCTCCGCCTCAACGCAGAATTCATGGGCAAATACAGCAACCTGATCCTGACCGATGACACGGACACGATCATCGACGCCATCAAGCGGATACCGGCATCTGTCAGCTCTGTCCGCGAGGTTCTTCCGGGAAGGCCGTACTTCATACCGGACGCCGGAAATAAGCTGAACCCGCTGACTCTCACGCAAGCGGACTTTTACAATAAGGTATTTTCACAGCCTCTGCCTCTTTCGAGGGCCATCGTCGCTTCCATCACAGGATTCTCTCCGATGCTCGCCGACGAGATTGCTTTCGAGTCCGGAGTTGACGGAGACAGACCGGTTTCCGGGCTTGAAGAAAAAAAGAAAGAAGCTGTTTTTTCGGCATTTGCCGGGATGGCGGCGCGAATCCGGGAAGAGGATTTTCACCCGGCCATTTACCGCAAAGACGGAGAAGATTTCGCGTACGCGGTGCTCCCGATGCGGATGTACGAAGGCCTGGAATCGGAAAAGTATGAGAGTCCGAGCGTTCTTCTCGGCCACTACTACGCCTCACGCGACAAACGCGACCGCATGCGGCAGAAGACTTCGGATCTCCGCCACGTCGTGAATACGCTGATTCAGCGCACCGGCAAAAAACTTGCCATTCAGGAAAAGCAGCTTGCCTCGACCGAAAAACGCGACCGTTACCGCGTATATGGCGAGCTCCTTGAAGCTTACGGCTACATGCTGAAAGACGGGGAAGACTCGGCCGAGGTTCTTAACTATTACGACGGAAAAAAGATCCGCATTCCTCTGGACCCGACAAAAAGCATTCAGGAGAACGCGTCGCACTATTTTGAGCGCTACAACAAACTGAAGAGAACGTACGAGGCTGATTCGCGCCTGATCGAGGATTCAAAAGCCGAACTTGAACATCTGGACTCGATTCTCGTATCGCTTTCCGCTGCGGAAACCGAAAGTGATATCGCCGCCGTCCGCGAAGAGCTAGCCGCCGCCGGCTATATTCACTCGAAAAACAATACAAAGGGGCGCCAGAGCAAATCGCTCCCGATGCATTTTGTCTCTTCTGACGGTTTTGATATCTATGTCGGGAAAAACAATCAGCAGAATGAAATGCTGACGTTCAAAATGGCTTCTCCGTCCGACTGGTGGTTCCACGCAAAAAAGATGCCCGGTTCGCACGTCATCGTGCGCGCGCAGGGAAAAGAGCTCCCAGATGCCACCTTTGAAGAAGCAGCGCGCCTTGCCGCCCATTTTTCAAAAGCGCAGGCTTCCCCGAACGCCGAGGTCGATTATGTCAGGAAAAAAGAAGTGAAAAAACCGCCGGCGGCAAAACCGGGATTTGTCATCTACTATACAAATTATTCCATGGTCGCGTCGACCGATATCACGGGAATCCGGCGCGTCGAGTGACATAAAAAGAGCGGCTGCTCTCAGCCGCTCTTTTTATTAGTCATTTATCCAGGACTACCTTGCGGAATGTCTTTTTGCCTTTCTGAACAACGACGCCCTTCTCGAACTTTTCGATCGGGAATGTCTCGGCGATGTCTTTCACCTTTTCGCCGTCGACGCTCATGCCGCCCTGCTGGATTGTGCGGCGCGCATCCGAGCGGGAAGAAACCGCCCCGGTCGCCGTGAGAAGCGAGATCGCGTCAATGCTGCCGTCCCTGAACATATCTTCCGTCACTTTGGACTGCATCATGTTGTCGGAATAGCCGCTGCCCGAGAACAGGGCTCTCGCGGCTTCCTGAGCCTTTCCGGCTTCTTCCTCGCCGTGAACCTGTTTCGTGAGATCGTATGCGAGGATTTCCTTTGCGCGGTTGAGATCCGCTCCCTGCCAGCTCTCCATGTCGCGGATCTGCTCCAGCGGAAGGAATGTCAGCATCTTCAGGCACTTGATGACATCCGCGTCGTCAAGATTTCTCCAGTACTGATAGAACTCGTACGGCGATGTCTTGTTCGCGTCAAGCCAGAGAGCGCCGCCGGCTGTCTTGCCCATCTTTGTGCCGTCGTGCTTGAGGAGAAGCGTGATGGTCATGGCCGCCGCGTTCTTTCCGAGCTTCTTGCGGATCAGATCGGTGCCGGCGAGCATGTTGCTCCACTGATCGTCGCCGCCGAACTGGAAGTTGCATCCGTATTTCTGATACAGCATCAGGAAATCATATGCCTGCATCAGCATATAGGAAAATTCGAGGAAGGAAAGGCCATTTGCCATGCGGTTTACGTAGGCTCTGGCGCGGAGCATCTCATTGACAGAGAACAGCGAACCGATATCGCGCATGAAATCGAGGAAATTCAGATCTCTGAGCCAGTCGGCGTTGTTGGCGAGAATCGCCTTCCCGTCGCTGAAATCAATAAAGCGGGAAACCTGCTTCTTGATGGCGGCCACGTTCTTGTCGATCGTCTCGACGGTCATCATCTTTCTCATGTCCGTGCGTCCGGACGGATCGCCGATCATCGCCGTGCCGCCGCCCATCAGGGCAATCGGCTTGTTTCCGTTCATCTGCAGACGCTTCATGAGGCACAGCGCCATGAAATGTCCCACATGCAGAGAATCAGCCGTCGGGTCAAAGCCGATATAAAAAACCGCTTTGCCGGTGTTGATAAGATCCCTGACAAATTCTTCGTCTGTCACCTGCGCGACGAGGCCGCGCGCTTTCAGTTCGTCATAAAGCTCCATCGTTCTTCCTTTTCCCCCGTTTAATCTTCGCGGCGCCTTTCGTTTCCTGAAGGCGCCGTTTTTAGTATTCTATCAGCCGCATCCTGCTTTTTCAATCACAGAACGCATTTCAGACGATGACAACACGCATCATATTCGTGCGGCCCTTGATCAGATTGTCGTTTGCGACGCCGGCGCTCACGATAACCGTATCGCCCTCCTCGATGAGTCCTTCGCCCAGGGATGCCTCGATGGCGTGCCTGATGACAAGCTCCGTCGAGTTCTCCTGTGTCGTGCGGACCGGCTTTACGTTCCAGTAAATCTGCATTCTCCTCAGAACCTGCTCGTTCGGTGAGCATCCGATGATCATGGCAGACGGGCGGAGCTTCGAAATCGTGCGGACTGTATAGCCTGTCATGGATGGGCAGATGATGGCTTTTGCGTGAAGGTTTCTTGCCGTCTCGACGACCGCCGAGCACACGGCGCTCGCGATGCCCCGCTTGGCGTGCATCTTGAGCATTTCTTCCGAGTCGTCCGGGAGATATTTCTCGGTCGTCGTCGCGATCTTGGACATCATTTTGAGGGCCTGCAGCGGATATTTGCCGTTTGCCGTCTCGCCAGAGAGCATAATGCAGTCGGATCCCTCGTAGATGGCGTTTGCGACATCGGTCACTTCGGCGCGGGTCGGGCGCGGATTGCGGATCATGGAATCGAGCATCTGCGTAGCGGTGATGACAGTCTTGTAGGCGTTGTTGCAGCGGGAAATCAGTTCCTTCTGAATGTGCGGAACATCCTCGCTCGGGATCTCAACGCCCATGTCGCCGCGGGCAACCATGACGCCGTCCGCCGTGCGGATGATTTCATCCATGTTGCGGATGCCTTCTGAATTCTCAATTTTTGCGATGACCGGAATGTCCGCGTTGTGCGACCAGAGAAGATCTTTGATCTCGCGGATGCAGGACGCGTTGCGCACAAAAGAAGCCGCGATATAATCAAATCCCTGATCGATGCCGAACAGGATGTCTTCCTTGTCTTTGTCGGTCAGATTGGGGAGTCTCACGGAAACGTTCGGCACATTGACGCCCTTGCGGGAACCGAGCATTCCGCCGTTTTCAACTTCACAGACAATTTCATTCGGCTGATTTATCTTCTGAACTTTGAGTTCGATCAGACCGTCGTCGATCAGAATTGTATCTCCTATGGAAACATCCTCCGGCAGCCCGGAATATGTGATCGAGGTGTGTGTTTCATCAGTCATTCCGGAATCATCCGTCGTGAGAGTGAATTTCTGTCCTTCCTTCAGCTCTACCTTGCCGTCGTCCGGAACGACACCTGTTCTGATTTCCGGTCCCTTTGTGTCAAGCAGCGTGGCCACCGGAATACCCAGCTCTTTTCTCACGCTTCTCAGAAGTTCGAGTCGGTGCTCGTGTTCCTTGTGATCGCCGTGTGAGAAATTAAAGCGGGCGACATCCATGCCGTTTAACGCCATCTGCTTCATCAGCTCACGGTCATTGGTGTTCGGTCCCATCGTGCAGATAATTTTTGTTTTTTTCATATTCGACCTGCCTTCCAGATTCGTTTCGTTCATTTGAAACTATAACAAATTGCTGTCACATTTACCATGGAGATCCTGTAAAATGCCTGTAAATCACAGCGGCTCCGGGCCTTTTCCATTTTTCAGATCTTCTTCGGTCACATGCCGGTGGTTCCTGATGTGATCCATACAGAATTCGAAACCGCCGGCGCACTTCGAGCAGTAGCGGAATTCAAGATCCGGGTCCGACACGTCCGTCCGCCCGCAGATCGCGCATCTGTGGCGATACGCGCCGTTTCCTCTGCCTGGCGCAATCGGCGCAGCCCCCGAGCTGCCGCGCTGTCTTTTGTGCTTTTCTTTGTCAAACTCAATGACATCCGCCTGCTTCCTGCGCCTTTCGGGCGCTTTCATCTGCGCGCGAAAATTTTTCTGCACGTCATTCGGCCTTCTGCGGCGGTACTGTACCGCCAGATAGATAAAGAAGTTGGCAAGGCCTATGAGAGCCGCGACGGCCGCCTCGAGTGAGCACGAGACGCCGAGCATCGCGAGGCCGTACACAAGATTTGACGGCAGGCTGACAAATGCCGATATAATCCCGAACACTATCGTGAGTCCGACGATTACCCCGTCAATAACCGCAAGCCAGATCATCTTGACCGGCAGGACAAAGAAAAGCAGGATCTCTGCGTTGGGGGCCTCGACGGCAAATGCCAGGAAAAGTGACATATTGATGTAAGAGGTCGTGAAAATCAGGGAATTTCCCGTAAAGATGTAAATGAGCAGGGACGCCGCGATCTGAATCAGCACTCCGCCGAAATAATATTCGTTGAATTTCACCGTGCCCCAGAAATTCTCGAGCGCGTTTCCGATCAGCAGATAGAAATATAAGGTGAACGCCAGAAACAGCACATTGCCGGAATACGGCGGAATCAGAAGAAAGGTGACAATCCGCCAGATCTGTCCTCTGAGTATCAGCGCGGGGTTCAGATTCAGCCATCCTTCCAGTCCGAAAATGCACAGAAAATAGCCGATCACGTATCCGATGACGATCCAGCGCATCAGACCGCTGATTGCAAACCGCCCCGGTCCTCTTCTTTTGGGATTCCATTCCGATGATGCCATAAACAGTTCTGCCTTTCTGTCTCTCAACAAGTTTATAAATAAATTATAATTCCCGCCAAATCAGGCGTCAATCGCACACAGACAAGGCGCCAGGCCCTGTTTTGCAGAGCGCTGTCGGTACAATGCGTGAATCTTGTCTAATTGCAAAGATTCGCAATAATTCTTATAATATAGCAGATTTCAGCAATCACAATACGTTTTCAGGCCGAAAGGCCTTTATCAGGGTAATTCATGGATATTTCAACAAACAAAGAGACAAAAAAGTACAGAGTCGGCATCGACATCGGTTCCACGACCGTAAAGATCGCCGTACTTGACTACAATTCAAATGATCTTCTGTTCTCTGATTATCAGAGACACTTCGCCAACATTCAGGAGACGCTCCAGCATCTTCTCGAAGAGTCCGTTGAAAAGCTCGGCCCTTACGAGATGTATCCGGTCATCACCGGTTCCGGCGGCCTGACGCTGGCCAATCACCTGGGTGTGCCGTTCTTTCAGGAGGTTGTGGCCGTCGCCACATCCCTCAAAGATTACGCTCCACAGTGCGATGTCGCGATCGAACTCGGCGGCGAGGATGCCAAGATCATTTATTTCACAAACGGCATCGATCAGCGCATGAACGGCATCTGCGCCGGAGGCACCGGATCCTTCATCGACCAGATGGCCACGCTGCTCCAGACGGACGCCGCCGGTCTGAATGAATACGCGAAAAATTACAAGTCAATCTATCCGATCGCCGCGCGCTGCGGCGTTTTCGCGAAGTCCGACATTCAGCCGCTGATCAATGAGGGCGCCACCAAAGAAGACCTGGCAGCCTCCATTTTCCAGGCTGTCGTCGAGCAGACAATTTCCGGTCTGGCGTGCGGCAAGCCGATCCGCGGCAATGTCGCGTTCCTCGGGGGTCCGCTCCACTTCCTGCCGGAACTTCGCAAAGCGTTCATCCGCACGCTGTCTCTCAAGCCGGAACAGGTCATCGCGCCGGAGAACTCTCATCTGTTCGCCGCCATCGGTTCGGCCATGAACTTCCACGCGGACGTCCACTATCCGGTTGAGCAGATGATTGAGCGCCTCAGAGGCAAGATCAAGCTTGAATTTGAAGTACAGCGCATGGAGCCTCTCTTCAAAGACAGACAGGCCTACGATGAATTTCAGACCCGCCACGCGAAGGCTCAGGTCGTAAAGGGAGATCTCGCCACTTACCACGGCAAATGCTATCTCGGCATCGACGCCGGTTCCACGACCACGAAACTCGCGGTCGTCGGTCAGGACGGCAAGCTGCTGTATTCTTTCTACTCGAACAACAATGGTTCGCCGATCGCGACAGCCATCAAATCGCTGAAGGAGATTTACGCCATAAAGCCGGACGACGCCGAAATCGCCTGCGCGTGCTCGACCGGATACGGCGAGGCGCTCCTGAAATCCGCGCTGATGCTGGACGAGGGCGAGGTTGAAACCGTCGCGCACTACTACGCCGCCGCTTTCTTCCAGCCAGACGTCGACTGCATCATCGATATCGGCGGTCAGGACATGAAGTGCATCAAGATCCGCGACAAGAGCGTGGACTCTGTCATGCTCAACGAGGCGTGCTCTTCCGGGTGCGGCTCGTTCATTGAGACATTTGCCAAGTCTTTGAACCTGGATGTGCGGGATTTCGCGAAGGAAGCTCTTTTTGCGAAGCACCCCATCGATCTGGGAACCCGCTGCACCGTCTTCATGAACTCGAAGGTAAAACAGGCTCAGAAGGAAGGCGCGGGTGTTCCGGATATTTCAGCCGGTCTGGCGTATTCCGTCATCAAGAACGCGCTGTACAAAGTAATCAAAATCAGCGACCCGAAGGAACTCGGCTCTCACATCGTAGTTCAGGGCGGCACGTTCTACAATGACGCCGTTCTGCGCGCGTTTGAAAAGATCACCGGTCTCGACGTTATCCGTCCGGATATCGCCGGCATCATGGGCGCCTTCGGCGCAGGTCTGATCGCCAGAGAGCGCTATGTCGAGGGCAAAAAGTCCAGCATGCTTTCGATCGAACAGATAAACGCACTGACATACACGACGAAGCTGGCCCGCTGCCACGGCTGCACGAACAGCTGCCATCTGACGATCAACCGTTTCTCAGGCGGCCGGCAGTTCATCACCGGAAACCGCTGCGAGCGCGGACTCGGCATCACGAAGAAAAAAGATCATCTGCCGAACCTGTTTGAGTACAAGCTCCACCGGCTGTTTGACTATGTGCCGCTCGACGAGGACAAAGCTCCCCGCGGCACCGTCGGAATTCCGCGCGCCCTGAACATGTACGAGAACTATCCGTTCTGGTTCACGTTCTTCACAAAACTCGGATACCGTGTCGTTCTCTCACCGGCCTCAACCCGCAAGATCTATGACCTCGGCATCGAGTCGATCCCGTCGGAGTCCGAGTGCTATCCGGCCAAGATCACGCACGGACATATCATGTGGCTGATCAAAAACGGCATCAAATTCATCTGGTATCCGTGCATTCCGTACGAGCATCAGGAAATCAAGACGTCCAACAACCACTACAACTGCCCGATCGTGACATCCTACGCGGAGAACATCAAGAACAACGTCGAAGATCTCAAGACACAGAAAATCGATTTCCGCAACCCGTTCCTTTCGTTTGAGAGCGAAGAAAAACTGCGCATCCGCCTCACGGAAGTTTTCCCGGATATCCCGAAAAAGGAAATCCGTGAAGCCGTCCACGAGGCCTGGGCCGAGCAGATGAAGTCCAAGGAAGATATCCGACGCAAGGGCGAAGAAGTCATCAAGATGCTCGACGAGACGCATCAGCGCGGCATCGTGCTGGCCGGCCGTCCGTATCACGTCGACCCGGAGATCAACCACGGCATCCCTGAGCTGATCAACTCTTACGGCGTCGCCGTTCTGACGGAAGATTCCATCTCTCATCTCGGCCATGTCGACAGACCTCTGATCGCGATGGACCAGTGGGCTTACCATTCGCGTCTTTACGCGGCTGCGAGCTACGTGCGCACGACGAAGAATCTCGACCTGATCCAGCTCAACTCGTTCGGATGCGGCCTCGACGCCGTCACGACCGACGAGGTGAGCGAAATCCTCCGCAAGTCCGGCAAGATCTACACCGTGCTCAAGATCGATGAAGTAAACAACCTGGGCGCGGCCCGCATCCGCATCCGCTCGCTTCTTGCGGCTCTGCGCGTGCGCGACATGCATCCGGTCAAGGGCCAGAAAGTGCGCTCGGCCGCCTTCATCCGCCCGGAGTTCACAAAACCGATGCGCGAGAAGTACACGATCCTGGCGCCTCAGATGTCACCGATCCACTTCGAGCTTCTGGCGCCCGCTCTCTCTTCCTGCGGCTACAACATCGAAGTGCTCGACAACGACAACCGCACGGCCATCGACACCGGCACGCGCTACGTCAACAACGACGCCTGCTATCCTTCGATGATGGTCGTCGGCCAGCTGATGAGCGCCGTTCTCTCCGGCAAATACGACACGCACAAAATTGCCCTGCTGATCACCCAGACGGGCGGCGGCTGCCGCGCGTCCAACTACATCGGATTCATCCGCCGCGCTCTCGTGAAGTGCCACATGGAATACATTCCGGTCATTTCCATGAGTGCGCAGGGCCTTGAGACCAACTCGGGATTCACCTATACGCTCGAAGAGGCCAAGAAAGCCCTGATGGCGCTGCTTTACGGCGACATCCTCATGAAGACCATTTACCGCACGAGACCGTACGAAAAAGAGCCCGGTTCCGTCAACGCACTCCATGACAAATGGAAGCGCATCCTGATTCAGCAGCTGACACAGCCGAAAGTGACATTCCGCGACTTCAACGCGTACTCGAAGCAGATGATCCACGATTTTGACACGATTCCGCTCACCGATGAGGTCAAGCCGAGAGTCGGAGTCGTCGGAGAAATTCTGGTGAAATTCCTGCCGAGCGCCAACAACCACATCGTCGATCTCCTCGAGCAGGAGGGCGCCGAGGCCGTCGTTCCGGATCTCATGGGATTCATGTTCTACTGCCTGCGCAACCAGCGCTACAAGCATGAAAACCTTCTGACTCCGAAAAAATCGGAGGTGGTCTCCGAGGCCGTGCTCAAATTCATAGAGCACGCCCGCAAGACAGCAAACAAAGCTCTGGCGGAAAGCAAACGCTTCACGCCGTGGTCTGACGTCGATGAGACGGCCAAAGAGGCGAGTCAGCTTGTATCCCTGAACAACCAGACCGGCGAAGGATGGCTGCTCCCGGGCGAAATGATCGAGCTGATCAAGAGCGGTGTTCCGAACATCGTCTGCTGCCAGCCGTTCGGATGCCTGCCGAACCACATCGTCGGCAAGGGCGTCATCAAGCCGCTGAAGGCAAAGTACCCGGGGTCCAACATCATCGCGATCGACTATGACCCGGGCGCTTCCGAAGTCAACCAGCTCAACCGCATCAAGCTGATGCTCACGCAGGCCGGAAAGAATCTGCGCGAACAGCAATATGATACGCAGCCGGCGATGCAGCAGGCCTGACAAATTAAATAAAGCTGTTCTTCAATATGATTGAGCGGCCTGATAAAAACAGCCGGTCATCCGGGGTCTTAAGATACCCGGACGGCCGGCTGTTGTTTTTTTCGTATGTATTACTTACTCTTCGCGCTTCGCCACAATGTCACCGGCTTTTTTGAAAATACTGTTTTCCGGCACATAGCCGCGGACACTGGACAGCGGATAGACGTTGCTGTTCCGGCCGACAATCGTGCCGGGATTTAACACCGAGCCACAGCCGATTTCTACGTGATCGCCAAGAAACGCGCCGATCTTCTTGATGCCGGTCTCGATATTTCCGTCCGGCCCCTTGATGACAATCAGCTTTTTGTCCGACTTGACGTTCGACGTGATGGAACCGGCGCCCATGTGCGAGTATGTTCCGAGAATCGAGTCGCCGACATAGTTGTAGTGCGGCACCTGAACGTGATCAAATAGGATTACATTCTTGAGTTCCGTCGAGTTGCCGACGACGCAGTCGGCTCCGACCAGGGCCTTCCCGCGGATAAACGCGCACTGTCTCACTTCCGTGCGCGGACCGATGATGCAGGGACCTGCGATATACGCCGAGTCAAAGACGGTGGCCGTCTTGTGAATCCAGATGTTGTCACCCCGCCTGCTGTATTCATCCTGCGGCAGTGCAGCCCCGATTTTTTCGATGATGGTTGCGATGTCAGCGAGCGCTTCCCAGGGATAGGTATACGCTTTCAGGTACTCCCCCGCTGCCGAAGCGTCAAGATCAAAAAGTTCCGTGATTTTAAGCTGTTCGTTCATTTGTCATGTGTCCTTTTTTATTCTACGGTGACAGATTTTGCCAGGTTGCGCGGTTTGTCGACGTCGTTGCCCTTGAGCGCCGAGCAGTAGTACGCGATCAGCTGCATCGGCACGGCGGCGGCCATCGGGTAAAACATATCGTCCGTCTTGGGAAGGTGAATCACAAAGTCCGCCACATCTTCACCGACTTCCACTTCCGGAGCGCAGATCAGAACGACTCTCGCCCCGCGGGCCTTGACTTCCTTGATGTTGCTGATTGTTTTTTCGATGATCCGCTTCTGAGTCGCAACGGCGATCACCGGCATCCCGTCCGTCACGAGGCTGATAGTGCCGTGTTTCAGCTCGCCGGCTGCATAGGATTCCGAGTGAATATACGAAATTTCCTTGAGCTTCAGTGAACCTTCCATGCTGAGCGCATAATCAAGGCCCCGCCCGATATAGAGCAAGCTCTCTGCATTCATGATGCGGGAGGCGATCATCGAACAGGTGTCCTTTTGATCGAGAGCCTGTGAGATGACATCCGGCATCTCCTGCAGATGTGAGATTGCCGCTTCGCACTGAGAACGGGAAATAGTCATTTTCTTCAGCGCCAGTTCCAGAGCGATCAGATAGACGACAGCAATCTGAACCATATAGGCTTTTGTGGAAGCCACGGAAATCTCCGGCCCCGCATACGTATATATGACGTGGCCGACTTCTCTTGCGATGGATGAGCCGACGACATTGACAATGCCGATCGTGTCAGCTCCTTTCGCTTTTGCAAGGCGCAGAGCCGCCAATGTATCGGCCGTCTCGCCGGACTGCGAAATCGCGACGAAGAGATCGTCTTTTGTGATCAGAGGGTCCCGGTAGCGGAACTCCGACGCCACATCGACTGTGACTTCAACGCCGGCAAGGCGCTCTATGACATACTTTGCAACCATTCCGGCGTGCATCGCCGTCCCGCACGCAACAAAGAAGATTTTCCGGTAGTGCGCGAGCTTCTCTGCGTCGATTCCGTCGCCATCAAGCCAGGGAAGTCCGCTCCGGATGCGGGGACTGATTGTCGCGCGCACCGCCTCCGGCTGCTCATGAATTTCCTTCAGCATGAAATGCGGATATCCGCCCTTCTCAGCCGCCGACACGTCCCAGTCAGCTGTCTCCTTTTTTTTATTGACAACATTGCCGTCAAGATCCCGGATTACGATGGATTCCCGGCTGATTTCCGCGATTTCATCCGTCTCGAGAAGATAATAATTCTTCGTGTACGAGATAAAGGACGTCACATCGGACCCGAGAAAATTCTCGCCGTCTCCGATGCCGATCACGAGAGGACTCTCTTTGCGGCAGGCAAACAGGCGGTCCGGAAAGTCCCTGAAAATCATGGCAAATGCATAGGAACCGCGGATGACGGAAAGCGCCTCGCGCAAAGCCTCCTGTGGCTTTCTGCCGTTCTTTTTGTAATACCAGTCGATGAGGCAGGCCGCCCGCTCTGTATCCGTCTCTGACTTAAACGTGTACCCTTTCTCAGTCAGAAACTCCTCGATTTCGCGGTAATTCTCGATAATGCCGTTGTGCACCAGCATCACGTTTTCGGTCCCGTGCGGGTGCGCGTTGACATCCGACGGCGCGCCGTGCGTCGCCCAGCGCGTGTGTCCGATCCCGGCATGCCCTTCCGGCTTTCCTTCTTCCCTGATGCAGCGGCGCAGATTTGCGAGTCTGCCAGACGCTTTCCGCACTTCTATTCCGCCATCTCCTGCCACGGCGACGCCGGCCGAGTCATAGCCTCGGTACTCAAGCCTGGAAAGTGACTCGATCAGCGTGTCGACGACATCCCTCGTGCCTACATATCCAACAATTCCGCACATTTCTCATTCTCCTTCCTTTTTCCGGCCAGCCGTTCCGTAATAAGCGGCGTCAGCGGCGTACATCCTCTGCATCTGACCCTGATTGGATGTCTGCTTAACCTGATTCGTCCGGTGGACAATGAAAGCCTTCAGCTTTTCCATATACTCTTCCGGGGCGATCGTCTTATCCGCCACCATCGTCAGGCCTTTTTCCCAGCTGGCTGTGAGTTCCGGATTCAGCATCTGTCTCATCGACACATAGACCGCGTCGTACACCATCTCGCCGTACAGCGTCGGTTTCATGACCTGTGTCTTTTTGCTGACAGAGAGATAATGAATCCTCTCGAGCTTGCTCAGAATCTCCGCTCTCGTCGCGCTCGTTCCGATTCCGGAACCTTTGATCTGTTCCCTGAGTTCTTCATCCTCGATCAGCTGACCCGCATTTTCCATGGCCAGAATCATCGAACCGGTCGTATAGCGCTTCGGAGGTGTCGTTTTTCCTTCCTTTATATCAAAAGAAAGTATATTGATCTTATCGCCTTTATGGAGTTTTTGCAATATTTCCGCCGAGCCCTCACCAGCCAGCCTGTCGCCTTCTTCCGCTGAGTTTTCCTGTTTTCCGCCCGCGCCGGATTCTTTTTCGTTAAGGCCGGCGACTTTCCGGTAGCCGGGGTCAATCAGCACGCGCACCGATGCCGTGAACGTCTCCGTGTGACCGCCGTTTGGGACATCGATTGTCAGCGCGATTTTCCGGTATTTTGCCGGAGGCATGAAAATCGAAAGAAACCGGCGGCAGATCAGCTCATAGACAGATCGCGAAAGACCGCTCAGGTTCCGCGCCGCACCCGTGTTTCCGGTCGGAATAATCGCATAGTGATCGGTGATCAGCTTGTCGTTTGTATAGCGCGTCTTTCCGATCTTTTTTTCGGCCCCGCTTTTAAGGATCCCGTCGGCCGCTTTTGCGATATCTGTGTCCGGCAGCGATGTAAGCCCTCTGATATTCTTGTCGATTTCCTTTGCGACGGCGCTCGAAAGAACCCGCGCGTCCGTTCTCGGATACGTCACAAGGCGCTTCTCATACAGTTCCTGAATAATGGAGAGCGTCTGATCCGGGCTGATGTGAAATTTTCTCGAGCAGTCGTTCTGAATTTCCGCCAGATTGTAAAGAAGAGGGGGATTCTGCTTCTCCTGACGGTTTGAAAACGCGCTGATCACGCCTGTGACCGGGAAACCGCCGGCCGAGAGCGACTGAATCATCTGCTGCGCCGTTTTCTTTTCCCGGAATCCGACGTCTTTATACAGCTGCTGATTTCCCGCGTAAGCGCTCTTGTCATTCAGCTTCCACTCCGCCTCAAATCCAGGCTCCGTCTTCGCGCCCACCCGGTAGAACGTCTCCGGGACGAACTGACGGATCTCGCGCTCTCGCCTCACAACCATTCCCAGGACGCACGTCATGACACGGCCTACCGAAATGACGGCGTATTTCCGGTGCAGAAACGAAGCCATTCCTCTGCCGTATCGGAGCGTCATGGCGCGGGAAAAATTGATTCCCATCAGATAATCTTCTTTCGCCCTCAGATATGCGGCGTCGGCGATGCTGTCGTATTCGCTCTCCGGTTTCGCGTTTTTGATTCCTTTATGGATTTCCTCTTCGGTCTGAGAATCGATCCAGACGCGCCGCTCATCCTTGCCGGTCACGCCGGCCTCCTGCTTCACAAGACGGTAGATGTACTCTCCTTCGCGCCCGGAATCCGTGCAGACATAAATTCTCTTGACGTCCTCTCGCGTCAGAAGTCCCTTTACGATGTCAAACTGCTTCTTCACATCCTTGATGACCTCATACCGGAACGTGTCCGGTATGAACGGGAGCGTGTCAAAAGACCATTTTTTGAGCTTCGGATCATAACTTTCCGGATATGACATCGTCACAAGATGCCCGACGCACCACGTGACAAATGTGTTCTCGGACTCAAGATACCCGTCGCGCTTCTGGAAATTCAGGTGCAGGGCCTCGGCAAACTGTCTGGCCACGCTGGGTTTTTCCGCTATAAATACATATTTGTCCATGCGCGCTTCAGCTCTCCTGCTCTCCGGACTTGTCGAGTGTGCTCTCGTAAGCCGGCAGGAAATTGTCCAGGAAGTATTCCGCCGCGGGCAGATTCATCTTGTGAATTTTCTGCAGGATAGAGGTTTCGGCGTCGCGGAAATCGACATTTCCCATGTTGCGCTCCTCGACGCACTTGAGATACGCAGAGATGCTGTCGGCCGCCTTGACGTAGCGCCACAGATCCGCCTCTTCTTCTGTCGGCAGAAGAAGGCTGCTGTAATCGTCCCTCATTTCCTCAGGCAGCCCCAGCAGCAGCTGATCCCTCGCGACCTGTTCGACATCTGAGTACGCCTCGCGGATCACAGGACTGAAATACTTGACAGGCGTCGGCATATCGCCCGTAATAATCTCCGTCACATCGTGGAACATTCCCAGGACTGCCAGCCGCTCGGCATCGACGTGGCCGCCAAAATAATGATTGGTGATCAGTCCGAGTGCGTGGGCAATATAAGCCGTCTCAAGAGAGTGTTCACAGTTGTTCTCCTGCCTCGTATTGCGCATAAGGCCCCACCGGTTGATGTACTTCATCCGGCTGAGCATGGCAAAAAACTGGTTATTCTTCATGTTTCTCCTTGCAGTTGTGAGTGAAAAATCCGTCCGATGACATTTCGGACAGAAAGAAAAAAGACATGTCCGTCTTTATAATACACCGGACATGCCTTTTTTGAAACGAAAATCAGATTCTGTTCTTTGCTTCCCCGCCATCCAGATATCCTTTTGCGGCGAGAAGTTCGGCGATTTCAACAGCGCCGCCGGCGGCGCCGCGCAGCGTGTTGTGTGAAAGACCGATGAACTTATAGTCGAATACGCTGTCCTCTCTGAGACGTCCGAGCGAAATTCCCATGCCGTGCTCAAAATTCACATCCATGCGGACCTGCGGTCTGTCCGGCTCGTCAAGATACTGAATGAACTGCTCCGGAGCGCTCGGCAGTTTCATCTCCTGCGGAACACCCTTGTAGCTCGTCCATTTGTCGATGATCTGCTCTTTAGTGGGCTTGCGCTCAAAATTCACGAATACCGCCGCCGTGTGGCCGTTCAGAACCGGCACTCTCAGGCACTGACATGTGATGACGGGTTCCGTCGCCGGCACAATCCTGCCGTCGACAACCTTGCCCCAGATGCGCAGAGGCTCTCTCTCGGATTTCTCCTCCTCGCCCGCGATGTACGGGATGATGTTTCCTTCCATCTCCGGCCACTGGGCAAATGTCTTGCCGGCACCGGAAATAGCCTGATACGTCGTCGCCACGACGAGTTTCGGGCGGAACTCAAGCAGCGCGTTGATGGCCGGCGTATAACTCTGAATCGAGCAGTTCGGCTTTACGCAGATAAATCCGCGCTTTGTTCCGAGTCTCTCTTTCTGAGCCTCAATCACACTCAGGTGCTCCGGGTTGATCTCCGGGATCACCATCGGCACATCCGGCGTCCAGCGATTCGCGGAGTTGTTTGAAATCACCGGAACTTCCGCCTTTGCGTAGCGCTCTTCCAGCGCGCGGATCTGATCCTTCGGCATATTGACGGCGCAGAACACGAAATCGACCATGGAGACGATCTTGTCAAAATCCTTGTCCATGTCGAGGACCTGCATTTTTTTGACGTAATCCGGCGTCGGAACATCCATCTTCCAGCGCCCGTTCACCGCTTCTTCATACGTCTTTCCGGCGCTTCGCCCCGAAGCCGCCACACAGACAGGTTTGAACCACGGATGGTTCTCCAGAAGAAGTACAAAGCGCTGTCCGACCATACCAGTTGCGCCAAGGATACCAACCTTAAATTTTTCGCTCATAGATGTTCCCAGCCTTTCTTTGTCTGAAACCAGACGGCATGACCGCCAGGTTTCAAAATATAGTATCATATACGAAAGACCTTCGCAAGCGAATGCCGCTTTGCGTCTTCCGTCACGATGTCCGGTATTTCCAGCAGATAATGCTGATACGCATTGATGACTGTCGTGTTGTTTACCTGCATTTCCCGGACAAACTGCCGCCCGTAGTTGATATGCACATGCCCGTGGACATGATAAGCCGGGTGGTATTTGTCGATAAATTCATTAAAACTGCTGAATCCCGTGTGACACGGATCCTTGTCATCGCCGACGCCCTTCGCGGGCGCGTGCGTGACAAGTATATCTGCCCCGCCGCTGTGCATCAGCTGCCAGTGCAGCTTCCTGACGCGGTGAGCCATTTCCCTGTCCGTGTACTGGTTGTCGCCCGGCTTATAGCGCATACTGCCCCCGAGTCCCACAAACCGCACTCCTTTGTAGATATAGACCCGGTCCTCAATACACTCGCATCCGCCCGGCGGATTTGACGCATAGACGTCGTCGTGATTGCCGCGCACATACAGAACCGGAACACGGCTCATCGTCGCAAAGAACGATACATATTCCGGCTTCAGATCACCGCAGGAAACAATCAGATCCAGTTCATCAAATTTTGTCTTGTCAAAAAATTCATAGTAATACGGATCCGGTTCATCCGCCAGAAACAGTATCTTCATGTCCCGTTTACTCGCTTTTCAGCAATATACCTTCCTTGTCGATTACCCCCTGGGCGGCGACCAGCTGTTTCGCGTCGTCGTCAAGCTGTTTTACGCGGGGGATCGTCCCGATTACATTCTGCAGCAGATAGTCCATTCCCACGATCTGCTCATAGCCGAGTTCTTTTGTTTCCGGATTGGCATCAGTCCCGTCCTGGCGGATCAGGTGCCCGGTGAACGGCTGAAATTCCTTGTTTTTGATTCCTTTTTCGAAATAATTCACAAGCCTTGCCGTCGGCTCCGGAATCTGCCCGGACATGAAGAACTCAACAACGCCCGCACTCATTCCCCACCAATAATTGAGGGCCTTGACTTCATTATCCTTTTTCCACGAGCCGGAAACAATACTTTCAATCATTTTCTCATAAAAGATGCCCCAATGGAACAGCGTCATGGCCACATAGACAGGTTCATCATTCCGGCCCCGCTTAAAAAGTCCGAAACGACGCTTTGTCGAATTCGGAATGACCATCTCGTGCGTCGAAATCAGATCACATCCCTCTTTGTAGAGGTCCTCATAATAATCATCTTCCTTCAGCCCCGACCAGGACAGGTAAACTCTCGCGTCCGGATTGACCGCTGCCGCCCCGATGGCAAATGCGTTGATATCCGCAAATGTGCCGGCGATCGGCGTGTTCGCGACGTAGCCGATTTTTCCGGTCTTCGTGAGTGCGCCGGCCAGGAGGCCCGACAGGAATTTCCCTTCGTAGAGTCTCGCGGAATACGTCCTGACGTTGTTATAGCTGATGTCCAGAGAATTGCAGAGGATCTTCACTTCCGGGTGCAGAACCGCCTCTTTGACACAGGCAAGGATCATAGCGGCATTTGTCACGAAAATGACGTTGCAGCCGTTGCTGATGAGTTCGTCGATCGCGGATTCGTCAGTCTCGCCGACTTTGACGTCGCATTTTACCTCCGTGACGAGGTCGTCGCCGAACACTTCCTCAAGGTATTTGCGTCCCAGCTCGTGCGCGTAAGCCCACTGAGAAACTTCCGGATTGCGCTCATAGACAAATCCCACTTTCAGAGCTTTCACCGAAGTGCCGCCCGGGATCAGAAAGCTAAGAAGACTTCTGGACTTCTTCTCGTCCGGAGCCAGCTTGACGTCAGCGGACTCTTCGCTGTTCTGATCGAGCAGTTCGAATTCGCCCCAGTAGCGCACGACATATTTGTCCATGTCGGCCGGTGAATAGTGGATGACCTCCTCATAGTTCTGAATGTGGATGAATCTCAGAAAGGCGTCGCCGACAGGATATTTGAACTTGGAGCCGCCGTGTGCCAGGAAAACCTCTTTAAAACGCATAAACGTGCTCGAGAGATCCGTTCTCTTGTCATTCGGATATTCCTCGCCCGGCGTGATTCCGACGAGTTTCATCAGCGTCTCATAATTTTCCGGCTTGCTGAACCAGATCTCGGGAATCAGTGTCGAATGATAAAACGGCAGATACGCCCGCTCAATCTTCACCTGCGGATCATCTGATGGTTTCGGCACATAGATCGTCACATCCGCGCGGATCGAATAAGCGCCGTAATACTTCATGACACTGACACGCTTATTGCCCTCAATCACATAATATTTGTGCAGATACTCTATGACCTTGATCGGGTCGTGGATTCCCTCTTCCTCATGGCTGATGGAAAGTGCGATCCATTTGGCGCCGAACTCCGTGTCCTGCGGGAGCAGCGGCATAAAATTGCTGGCAAATGCTTCTGTTCTGCCCCTGTGAGCCGTCCCCACGATCAGATACAGCGGAATGTCCACCACTCCGATGCGGTCCTCCTTTTCGATCACAGACCGTTCGCAGATCTCGTCCAGGGCCGGCAGATATTTGTGGCCGCTGGTTCTGTATGCGCTCTGTCCGAGTTTGAGAGCGCTCTGATAATCCTCTGCTGCCATTGCAAAGTCCTTTCTCTGATGCCCGTTTTTATTTGATTTATCAACATACTGATTATACAATTTCCCGTTCAGCTTGAAAAGGACGACCGTTACTGCGCAAAAAGGGCTGCTGAACCCTGACTGTCCTTTCCAGGCAGCTGACTATTCTGTCAGTCCGCCTGAAAAGTGCCGTCCAAGTGCAGCAGCCTCTCAAAATTATTGCTGTTCTTTTCTTCTGTTATTTCTCGTCCTTGATGGCAGCCTGCGCCGCGGCCAGTCTTGCGATCGGCACACGGAACGGAGAGCAGGATACGTAGTCAAGACCGATCTTGTCGCAGAACTCGATCGAGCTCGGATCGCCGCCGTGCTCGCCGCAGATTCCGCAGTGGAGGTTCGGGCGTACTTTTCTGCCCTTTTCTACCGCGATCTGCATCAGCTGACCTACGCCGTTCTGGTCGAGCTTAGCAAACGGATCGTTCTCAAAAATCTTGCTCTCATAGTAGCTCTCGAGGAACTTTCCGGAGTCATCGCGGGAGAAGCCGAATGTCATCTGGGTCAGATCGTTCGTGCCGAAGCAGAAGAACTCAGCGTCCTGTGCGATCTCATCGGCCATCAGAGCGGCTCTCGGAATCTCGATCATGGTTCCGACCTTATACTGCATGTCGATGCCGGCGTCGGCGATCTCCTTCTTTGCCGTCTCATCCACGACATTCTTTACGAAGTCAAGCTCTTTCTTGTCGCATACGAGCGGAATCATGATTTCCGGAACAATCTTCCAGTCCGGATGCTTCTTCTGAACGTTGATGGCAGCGCGGATGACCGCTTTTGTCTGCATGCGGCCGATTTCCGGATAGGTAACTGTCAGACGGCAGCCGCGGTGTCCCATCATCGGGTTGAACTCATGAAGAGAAGCGATGATATCTTTGATCTCATCAACCGTCTTGTGCTTTGTGTCGGCGAGCTTCTTGATTTCTTCCTCTGTCGTCGGAACGAACTCATGGAGCGGCGGATCCAGGAAACGAATCGTTACCGGATTGCCTTCCATGGCCTCAAACAGCTGCTCAAAGTCGCCCTGCTGATACGGCAGAATCTTATCAAGCGCTTCCTCGCGCTCTTCAACTGTGTCGGAGCAGATCATCTCGCGGAACGCGTCAATTCTGTTGCCGGAGAAGAACATATGCTCTGTGCGGCACAGACCGATGCCCTGAGCGCCGAGTTCTCTTGCCTTCTTTGCATCTGTCGGCGTATCGGCATTTGTGCGGACTTCCAGTCTTCTGTACTTGTCGGCCCAGCCCATGAGTGTCGCGAAATCTTCGTCTTCGATCGCGCCTTCCTGAACTTCGAGAGCGCCGTCATAGATGTTGCCGGTAGAACCGTCGAAGGAAATGACATCGCCTTCCCTGTAAACTTTTCCGCCGAGCTTGAAGCTCTTCTCATCCTCTGCAAACGCGATGTCAGAGCACCCGGCGACGCAGCAGGCACCCATGCCGCGGGCGACAACAGCCGCATGGCTGGTCATACCGCCGCGCGCCGTGAGAATGCCCTGAGCGGCTTTCATGCCTTCGATATCTTCCGGAGAAGTCTCGCGTCTTACCAGAACAACTTTCTCGCCCTTTGCAGCGGCATCTTTTGCATCCTCAGCGGTAAATACGATCTTGCCGCAGGCAGCGCCCGGAGCGGCCGGAAGGCCCTTGCCGATCTGAACGGCGTTCTTTACCGTTTCCTTTGTGAACGAGCCGTGAAGAAGTGTGTCGAGGTTGCGCGCGTCGACCATGAGTACGGCTTTCTTCTCGTCGATCTTGCCCTCTTTGACAAGATCGCAGGCGATCTTAAGAGCGGCCTTTGCTGTTCTCTTGCCGTTGCGGCACTGCAGCATGTAGAGCTTGCCGTCTTCGATGGTGAACTCCATGTCCTGCATGTCTCTGTAGTGATCTTCAAGCTTGTTTGAAATATCAACAAGCTGCTTATAGATTTCCGGCAGCTTGACCTTGATCTCATCGATCTTCATCGGTGTGCGTGCGCCGGATACAACGTCCTCGCCCTGTGCGTTCATAAGAACTTCGGCGTAGAACTTGTTCTCGCCGGTAGCCGGATCGCGGGAAAACGCAACGCCGGAGCCGGAAGTCGGTCCCATGTTGCCGAACGCCATCATCTGAACGTTGACGGCTGTGCCCCAGCTGTACGGGATATCGTTGTCGCGGCGGTAAACATTCGCGCGCGGGTTGTCCCAGGAACGGAATACGGCCTTTACGGCCTCAATCAGCTGCTCCTTCGGATCTGTCGGGAACGGTTTGCCGATCGCCGCCTGATACTTCTCCTTGAATTCATTGGCGAGATCCTTCAGATCTTCAGCGTCGAGATCCACGTCTGCCGTCACGCCCTTTTCGTTCTTCTTGGCATCGATGAGTCTCTCGAATTCACTCTTCGGAACTTCCATCACGACATCAGAGAACATCTGGATAAATCTTCTGTAGCAGTCCCATGCCCAGCGCGGGTTGTTGCTCTTTTCAGCGAGCGTCTGAACAACGTCTTCGTTCAGACCGAGGTTCAGAATAGTGTCCATCATGCCGGGCATCGAAGCTCTCGCGCCCGAGCGGACGGAAACAAGGAGCGGGTTCTCACGTGAACCGAACTTCTTGCCGGTGATCGCTTCCAGCTTCTTCATATACTCTGCGATCTGGCCGCGGATCTCATCGTTGATCTGTCTGCCGTCTTCGTAATACTGGGTGCAGGCTTCCGTCGTAATCGTGAAGCCCTGCGGAACCGGAAGACCGAGATTGGTCATCTCTGCAAGGTTTGCGCCCTTGCCGCCGAGAAGTTCACGCATATTGGCGTTGCCTTCCGTGAACAGGTAAATCCATTTCTTTGACATATTAGTCCTCCAAATCTATAACTGTTTGAAAAATTTTAGCACACCGGCCGGTTTTTAACAATTATTGTAAGTTCTTACATGACAAATGTTTTACCCGATTTCACAGAAATTTCGTAAATCATAGACCGCGGCGCGCCTGAAAATGCGCCCTCTGCCGAACAGAATCCGACGGAAAATGTTCAAATTCAAAAGAAGCACCGGTGAACTGAGACCAATCTGGAGCCAAAAAAAGCCCCCGCACCATCCGGCTCCCTTCTTCCGGACTCAGGCATTTGGTTTCATCCTGTCTGCCCGAAAGAAAGGCCGCCATTTAGTGCGGAAGCCTCTTTTCGAAAAACTTGCCGATATGTCACAGGCCCGTTTCAGGTCTCATTCATCAGGCATTCTCTGCCTGAACCGGCTTTTTGTCTCTGGCGATGAGCTGACCGTTTTCGAGATCAATCTCAATCGTGTCGCCTTCGCTGATGTTGCCGGCGAGAATCTGCTTCGCGGCCAGCGTGTCAACCGTTCTCTGCAGATATCTGCGGAGAGGTCTTGCGCCGTACTGCGGATCAAACCCGTTGTCGATGACATACTGTCTCGCGGCATCCGTGAGCTCCACGGTGATCTCGCGGTCTGTCAGTCTGCCGTTGACCTCGTTCATCATCAGATCGACGATCTTGCTGATGTTGTCCTTTGTGAGCGGCTTAAAGAGAATGATCTCATCGAGACGGTTCAGGAATTCCGGACGGAAGTGCGCATGCAGCTGCTGCATGACAGCCGCCTCAGCCTCCGGCTTTATATCACCCTTGTCGTCGATGCCGTTCAGCAGGATATCCGAACCGATGTTGCTGGTCATGATGATAATCGTGTTCTTGAAATCCACCGTGCGGCCCTGCGAGTCCGTGATACGGCCGTCGTCGAGAACCTGCAGAAGCACATTGAACACATCCGGATGAGCCTTCTCAACTTCATCAAAAAGGACTACCGAGTATGGCTTTCTGCGCACAGCTTCTGTCAGCTGACCGCCCTCATCGTATCCGACATACCCCGGAGGCGCACCGATGAGACGGGAGACAGAATACTTCTCCATGTACTCACTCATATCGATGCGGACCATGTTGTTCTCATCGTCAAACAGTGCGGCTGCGAGAGCTTTTGCGAGTTCTGTCTTGCCGACGCCGGTAGGACCGAGGAACATGAACGAACCGATCGGTTTGCTCGGGTCCTTGATGCCGGCCTTGCTGCGCATGATGGCCTCTGTGACCTTCTGCACGCCCTCGTCCTGTCCGATGACGCGCTTGTGAAGCTCATCAGCGAGATGCAGCGTCTTCTGCCTCTCGGTCTCGGAAAGCTTCGCGACCGGAATGCCGGTCCAGCGGGAAACGATTTTTGCGATTTCATTTTCCGTGACGCTCTCGTGAACCAGATCCATATCCTTCTTGGATACTTTCTTCTCGGCCTCTTTCAGCTGCGCCTCAGCCTGCGGAAGTTCGCCGTACTGCAGCTTGGCAGCCTTGTCCAGATCATAGTCTCGCTGCGCCTTTTCGATTTCCGTGTGCAGCTTCTCGATCTTATCTCTCAGTTTGTGAGTCTCATCGACTGCCGCCTTCTCGTTCTTCCACTTCGCGAGTCTCTCGGAATACTGACTGTTCAGCTCGCTGAGTTCTTTCTCCAGATCGGCCAGTCTCTCTCGGCTCAGATTGTCGGTTTCTTTCTTCAGCGCTGTCTGCTCGATCTCCAGCTGCATGATCTTTCTGTGAAGCTCATCCAGCTCGGTCGGCATCGAATTCAGTTCTGTCTTGATCATGGCGCAGGCCTCATCCACGAGGTCGATCGCCTTGTCCGGCAGGAACCGGTCCGAAATGTAACGCTTGGATAGCGTAGCCGCGGATACAAGCGCGCCGTCCGTGATCTTGACGCCGTGATAATTCTCATAGCGCTCCTTCAGGCCGCGCAGGATGGAAATCGTGTCCTCTACCGACGGCTCGTCGACCATGACCGGCTGGAACCGGCGTTCGAGCGCAGCGTCCTTCTCGAGATATTTCCGGTACTCGTCGAGCGTCGTGGCGCCGATGCAGTGCAGTTCGCCGCGCGCAAGCATCGGTTTGAGCATGTTGCCGGCGTCCATGGAGCCTTCTGTCTTTCCGGCTCCTACGATATTGTGAATCTCATCGATGAACAGAATGATCTGTCCTTCGCTCTTCTTCACTTCATTCAGAACGCCCTTCAGTCTCTCCTCGAATTCACCTCTGTACTTGGCGCCGGCGATGAGAGAACCCATATCCAGCGAATACAGTTTCTTGTCCTTGAGTCCGTCCGGGACGTCCTTTCTGACGATCCGCTGTGCCAGACCTTCCACGACGGCCGTCTTGCCGACGCCCGGTTCACCGATCAGAATCGGATTATTCTTGGTCTTGCGGGACAGAATCCGGATCACATTGCGAATCTCTTCGTCCCGTCCGATGACAGGGTCGAGCTTGCCTTCCTGCGCCGCCTCTGTCAGATCCGTCGCATATTTTTTCAGTGTATCGTAAGTGACTTCCGGGTTGTCGGTTGTCACCGCCTGGTCCCCTCTGACTGACTGCAGAGCCTTCAGGAATTTGTCTTTGGTCACGCCGTACTGGCGGAAAAGACTTTTGATTCCCTCATTAGGCGAAGCAATCAGCGAGAGCATCAGGTGTTCAACCGACACATAGGAATCACCCATGCGCTTTGCGATATCTTCCGCTCCGAGCAGGGCGTCATTCAGCGACGGGCTGATCTGCCTCTGCACATTGGAGCCGGAAACCTTGACCTTCTTCTGAAGAAGACTTTCAAGGCTGTTCATAAAGCTGTCTTTATCGATACCCATCTTTTCGATCAGACTCGCGATCAGGCTGTCCTCAACCGTCATCAGGCTATACAGAAAATGCTCCTGATCGATTGTCTGGTTGCCGTAATCGTACGCGACCTTTTCACTTCCGTTCAGTGCTTCGATGGATTTCTGTGTAAATTTGCTGATGTTCATGGTATCACCTTCTTCCCCGGGATCTTTGTCCGTGTTTTCGCGGTTTCTTTGAGATCCCTTTTTCCTTTCACATCATTTCTACCACTGATTGTTAGCACTGTCAACTGTTGAGTGCTAATTTCATAGAAGCTTAATAAATTTTACAGACGCGTAGCATTTGTCATACACAAACGGCAGAAAAACGCATAAAAAAGGCAGAGAAAACGCTTCCCGCGATTCCTCTGCCCATGACAAATGCTTTCTGTCACTCAGCTCACTTTTGCGATGTTCTTTGTCGCCACAATGTTCACACCGGTGTCTGCCACATTCGGCAGAATCACGTCGCCAATCGCGACAGGAGCCGCGACACGAACATTTTCAACGGCAGCCATGACGTCAAAGATCTTTCCCTTCGGGATATCTTTCTCCGTCTTGACGGAAACAACCGGCAGTTCACCGCCGTCAACCTTTACCGTCGTCGTCACGACACGCGTCGGAGACACGACTTCCTTCGCCGCGTAAATCTCGCCTCTCTTGCAGGTATTGCCGGTGATTTTCTTCACTTCACCGTCTTCCAGATCCACTGAAATCTGGCAGCCCATCGGGCAGCAGATACAGGTAAGATGCTTTGTCTCCTTCATATCAGGCCTCCTCGATCTTGACCGTAATTTCTTTCAGGCCTTCCTTGGCCAGCAGCGTCTTCTTCGGCAGAATAACCTGTTCCATCTCGCCCGGCGCCATGATCTGCTTCCTGCGGTGCTGAATGCGCTCGTCATTCAGGTATACGCTGATGCAGGAATTCTTGAATACTTTGCCGACGCGGAAACGCACAGTGACATTGTCATCGCACAGCTGCGGGTCGATCGTCGTCGGAACCGTGTAGCGGACACCGTCCACGGCCTTGACCGGAATCGGCATTTTACTCTTCACTTCGCCCTTCTGGATGTACTCAGCCGCGTGGCGCCCGGCTGCCGCCGCCTCTTCGGAAACGTAGTCAACCAGATCGTGAACGTGAAGGACATTGCCGCAGGCAAATACACCGTCGATACTGGTCTCAAGCCTGTCATTGACAAATGCGCCTCTCGTCACAGGATTCAGGGCCACGCCCGCGCTCTTGCTGAGCTCGTTCTCCGGGAGAAGTCCTACCGAAAGGAGGATGGTGTCGCAGTCGTAATCCTCTTCCGTCCCCGGAATCGGCTTCATGTGCTCGTCTACCTGGGCGATCGTGACGCCTTCAACTCTTTCCTTGCCGCGGATATCGACCAGCGTGTGGGAAAGTTTGAGCGGAATGCCGAAATCATCGAGGCACTGAACGATGTTTCTCTTCAGCCCGCCGGAGTACGGCATGATTTCCGCCACAACCTTTACTTTCGCGCCTTCGAGCGTCATTCGTCTCGCCATGATCAGGCCGATGTCGCCGGACCCGAGAATGACAACCTCGCGCCCCGGCATATAGCCTTCGATATTGATCAGGCGCTGTGCAGTGCCGGCTGAGAAAATGCCGGCCGGACGGTATCCCGGAATGTTCAGGGCGCCTCTCGGCCTCTCGCGGCAGCCCATGGCCAGAATGACGGCTTTTGCCTGAAGCTGGAACATGCCGTCCTCGCGGTTCATGGCCGTGACAACCTTTTCCGGAGAGATGTCCATGACCATCGTTGAAAGTTTATACTCGATCTTGCGCTCGAGCACCTGTTTGATGAAACGGTCCGCATATTCCGGTCCTGTCAGTTCTTCCTTGAACGTGTGAAGACCGAAGCCGTTGTGAATGCACTGATTGAGGATGCCGCCGAGACAATTGTCGCGCTCGAGAATCAGAATGTCCCGAATGCCGGCATCATATGCGGAAACAGCTGCTGCCAGTCCTGCCGGACCGCCGCCTATGATCACCAGATCACAATTCTTCATATCTCTCAAGCCTCCTCACTCTTTTTGCTGTATCCGAAAACGATCTGAGACTTGCCGCCGCTCTTGGTGACTTCCGTCATCGGAACGTTCCGATATTTCTTGAGCAGATCCATGACACGCGGTGAGCAGAATCCAGCCTGGCATCTTCCCATGCCCGCGCGGACTCTTCTCTTGACTCCGTCGAGCGACCTGGCGCCCAGCGGTCTTGTGATCGCGTCGATGATCTCGCCTTCTGTTACAGACTCGCAGCGGCAGATAATTGTGCCGTACGACGGATTCTTTTTGATCAGCTCGTTGCGCTCCTCGAGCGTAAGCTTCTTCGGGTCGAGAATTCCCTTGCGCTTTCCGTTGAACGCTTCGTTCTTCTGCGCGGAAAGTTTTTCGGCGATCTCGCCTGCCACCATCTCGCCGATGGCCGGCGCCGATGTGAGTCCGGGCGACTCAATGCCGGCCGCGTCAAAGAATCCGGCCGCGTCTTCTGCCTCACCGATGACAAAGTCATCTCCGTCCTCGTGGGCGCGGAGTCCGGCGAAAGAAGTGATTACTTCCCTTGTCGGGATATTCTTTACGCCGCGGAAACACTTCGTGTTGACTTCGTTGAGTCCCCAGGCAGTGGTGTTCGTCGCCTCTTTGTCTTCGACATCGACGGCCGTCGGCCCGAGGAGAAGGTTCCCGTGAATCGTCGGAGAAACCAGAATGCCTTTCCCGTACTCGTTCGGGAGAACGAAAATCGTGTGCTTCACATGATCGCCGGCTGTGTGATCCAGCAGGCAGTACTCGCCTTTGCGGGCCGTGATGTGAATTTTCTTCGCGCTCACCATGTTGTGAATCTTGTCAGCGTAAACACCTGCCGCGTTTACGACGATCTTTGTCTCGTATGTGCCGGCATTTGTCTTTATTTCATAGCCGCCGTCTTTCTTCGCCACGCTCGCCACTTCTTCGTCGAAATTGAATTCGACGCCGTTTGTATAGGCATTTTCCGCCATCCCGATTGTCAGGAGGAACGGGCAGATGATACCCGCCGTCGGCGCGTAAAGAGCGGAAACCACGTCGTCGGAAAGATTCGGCTCCATCTTGTGGAGACGATCAATGTCCGTGATGATCTCAAGTCCTTTGATGCCGTTTTCAATGCCCCTGTCATAGAGGTCCTGGAGCTTCTGCGGGTCGTCGTTCTTCAGACATACCACAAAAGACCCGATGCGCGAGAACGGAACGTCAAGTTCTTCGGCGACCTCGCCCATCATCTCATTGCCCCGGCGGTTGAGCTTTGCTTTCAGCGTTCCCGGCACGGCGTCATAGCCGGCGTGCACAATGGCTGAATTAGCCTTTGACGTGCCGGTGCAGACATCTTCACCTTTTTCCAGTACCAGCGTCTTCAGCTTGTAGCGGGACAGCTCTCTTGCAATCGAGCATCCCGTGACGCCGGCACCGATGATGATAACATCGTACATGTGCTTCTCCTTATCTTCAGCAAAATATTTGCTGGTTACTTCTTCAATGGTCCGTCGTTCCAGTCTTCTCTCGCCCAGCCGAAGGAATACCGGACAGCTTTGTTCCATCCGTCAACCTTGCGTTTTCTGGTCTCTTCATCGATCGCCGGCTGGAACGTCCGGTCGGCCTGCCAGATGCGGCTCAGTTCTTCTCTGTCGTTCCAGAAACCGGACGCAAGGCCCGAGAGATAAGCCGCGCCCATCGCCGTGGTCTCGACACATTTCGGCCGCATGACCGGAATGTTGCTGATATCGGCCTGCGTCTGGAGCAGATAGTTGTTGTGGCTGGCCCCGCCGTCGACCTTCAGAGCATACAGATCGATGCCGGAATCCGCGCACATCGCTTTCAGGACGTCATTTACCTGATAGGCAAGTGAGTCCAGCGTCGCCCGGATGATGTGATATTTATTCACGCCGCGGGTGATGCCGACAATGGTTCCTCTCGCGTACGGATCCCAGTGCGGTGCGCCGAGTCCCGCGAATGCCGGGACCACATAACAGCCGGCCGTATCCTTCACCTTTTTTGCCATGTACTCAGAATCTTCCGAGGAATCGATGAGGCGCATCTCATCGCGGAGCCACTGAATCGCTGCACCCGCGATAAAAATCGAGCCTTCAAGCGCATACGTGATCTCACCGTCAAGACCCCAGGCCACCGTGGTAAGAAGTCCGTGCGTTGAGTTCACTGGTTTGCTGCCCGTGTTCATCAGCAGGAAGCCGCCTGTTCCGTATGTATTCTTGACTTCGCCCGGCTGATAGCACGTCTGCCCGAACAGCGCCGACTGCTGGTCGCCCGCGGCGCCGCTGATTGCGATCTCGCGCCCGAAAAACGATTCGTCGGTGTACCCGTAGATCTGGCTTGACGGAACGATCTGCGGGAGCATCTGCCGCGGGATGTCCAGGAGTCTGAGAATATCATCGTCCCACTTGAGGGTGTGGATGTTGAACATCATCGTGCGGGACGCGTTCGAATAGTCTGTCACGTGAACTCTTCCGCGCGTGAGTTTCCAGATGAGCCATGTCTCGACTGTCCCGAAGAGCAGTTCGCCGTTTCTGGCGCGCTCTCGCGCACCTTCTACATGGTCAAGAATCCACTTGAGCTTTGTGCCGGAAAAATAGGGATCAAGAATCAGCCCGGTCTTTTCCCGGATCATGTCTCCATACCCCTCCGCGGCCAGCTTATCCGTGTAATCCGCTGTCCTTCGGCACTGCCACACGATGGCATGATAAATGGGCTCTCCGGTCTTTTTGTCCCAGACCAGAGTCGTCTCTCTTTGGTTCGTGATTCCGATCGAGACAATGTCCGACGCCGTGATGTTGATTTTCTGCATGGCTTCGACCGCCACGGAGAGCTGGGAAGCCCAGATCTCGTTGCCGTCGTGTTCGACCCACCCCGGTTTCGGATAATACTGCCGGAATTCCCGCTGGGATACCGAACACACTTCGCCATTCCTGTTGAACAGAATGCAGCGGTTGCTTGTCGTCCCGGAATCCAGAGCCATAATGTATTTTTCGGACATTGATGGTCTCCTTGTTTCACAAAAATTCTTTATCTATTTTAGCATAGTCAGCATGAAAAAGCAGTCATAAATTGTGGCACAATTCACAAACTTTTGTTTCTGAAAAAAACGCCGCGCCGGTTTGACATAAACCGGCGCGGCAGTCCGCTGCATTTGTCATGAAAATCAGTCTTTGTTTTCTTCCGACTTTTTCTCTTTTTCTTCGTTTTCTTTCAGAGCCTCGTCGAGAGTGTGCCATCCGAGAACGGCGCACTTCACGCGGGCAGGCATGTGGCGGATATTCACGAATGCCTGCGAATCCTCGAGTTCTTCGAGCTGCTCCGGATCCGTGACAGTTCCTTTGATCATGCCGATGAAAGTGTCGGCAAGGTGTCTCGCCTCTTCCACCGACTTGCCTTTGATCAGGTCGATCATCATCGAAGCGGATGCCTGAGAAATCGCACAGCCGTCCCCTACGAATGAAGCGTCTTCGATCTTTCCGTCTTTTACGTACAGTTCCAGCGTGATCTCATCGCCGCAGGAAGGATTGACTCCGTCGTGCACGATGTTCGGATGATCGATGTCGTGCTTGTGCTCCTTTGAGCGGCTGTTCTCTGTGATGATCTGTGTGTAAATCTGATTAAGACTCATAGCCCAGCCATTTCCTCACTTTCAGTATGCTGCTGCACAGCGCGTCGATATCTTCCTTCGTGTTGTAGACGGAGATGCTCGCGCGGCAGCAATTGTGAATGCCCAGATGTCCCATCAGAGGCTGCGCGCAGTGATGGCCGGCGCGAATGCACACGCCGTCCGCATCCAGAATCGAGGCGACATCGTGCGGATGCGCGTCATCGATGTTAAATGCAATCGCACCCACGTGTTTTCCCTCGCCTGTTCCATAGACTGTCACATGCGGGAGACTGTGGAGCTTCTCCCATGCGTACGAGTACACTTCTTCTTCGTGCTTTTCGATCGTGTCCATTCCGATCTTGTTGATCCAGTGAATGGCCGCGGCGAGACCGACCGCGCCGCCGGCGTTCTGTGTTCCGGCTTCGAATTTCTCAGGAAGCGGCGCCCAGACAGCGCTCTGCTCGGCAACGGAATCGATCATATCGCCGCCTGTGAGGAACGGAGGCATCTCCTCGAGCAGATCCTTTCTGCCCCAGAGAATGCCTATGCCCAGCGGCGAGAAAAGCTTGTGGCCGGAAAACGCGAGGAAATCAGCACCCAGCGTCTGCACATCAATTTTCATATGAGGCGCGCTCTGTGCCGCGTCGACGACGACAACAGCGCCGACTTCATGTGCCCTCGCGATAATCTTGTCATATGGCGTGACGATGCCGAGTACATTGGAAACCTGTGTGATTGCGACAAGCTTCACGCCCGGGACGATCTTCTTCTCGATCTCTTCATCTGTGATCTTCCCGCTGCCATTTTCCGTGTACATATAATCCAGCACAGCTCCTCTGGCCTGCGCGACTCTCTGCCACGGAATCAGGTTGCTGTGGTGTTCCATGATCGAGATGACGATGTGATCGCCCGCCTGAATATGCGTGAGGCCATAGCTGTACGCAATCAGATTCAGGCTCTCTGTGGCATTGCGCGTGTAGATGACCTGCGTCGGATCGGCATTGATAAACTGCGCGATGACCTGGCGCGCGTTTTCATACGCTTCCGTCGCCTGTTCCGCGAGTTCGTAGACGCCTCTGTGCGGATTGGCGTTCTTCTCGTAGTAAAACTGGTCCACAGCCTGGATTACGTCGTAAGGGCGCTGGCTGGTCGCCGCCGAATCCAGATAATAGAACGGCTTTCCTTTTTTGGATTCAAATATCGGAAATTCAGCCTTAATCTCTTCATCCGTCAAGGTTCATTCTCCTCTCCAGAGATTCATGGATCTCTTGTTTCACCGCCTCATCCGGCATCTGATCGATGACCGGATTAAACCGGGACTCCACGGCAAGCTGCCGTGCCTGGCTCTCAGAAAGTCCTCTCGACTGCATATAATACATCAGATCTTTGTTGATTTTGCCGATCGACGCGGCGTGCTGGCCGTCCACGTCCTCCTCATCGCAGAGAATCAGCGGAATTGTCCGGTTGCGGGCCGTCGGGCTGAAGAGAAGAACATTTTCCGCCTCGCGTCCTTTTGATTTGCTGCAGCCGTGGATAAAATCCATCGAACCGCGGTATACCTTGTCCGCGTCGCCGAAAAGCGCACCATTTGCCGTCATGGACGTCGTCGTCTTTTTTCCGGTGTGACGGGTCACATAGTTGAAGTCAAGGCGTCTCTTCTTATCCCCGAAATAGATTGTCTCCTCGGTGAAGTCTGACTTATACCCTTTAAGTGCCGCACAGCCGCCGGCAAATGCGGCTTTTCCGCCGATTTCTACCTGAATCAGATGAACAGACGCCTCGTCTCCCACTTCGGCGCCGAAGTCATCACCAATCATGACATCGTCACCTGTCGTCTGTGACTGAATGACCGTCACCTGCGACCGCTCGTCCGCGATCACCTTGATGAGACGCAGAATCTGGCTTTTCCTTGTCTCACCGGACACATGTGAATAAAATGTAAGCCTGCTGTCTGCCGCCGCGTGAATCAGGATAATTTCAGCGGCCTCCCCGGCTTTATCATCTTTCACGACACCGGCATCCTCGCCTTTTTCCGTGCTGATAATCTTAACGGCCGCCTTGTGTTCCTGAACAAATTTCGCAAACTCTTCGCCCATGCCTGTCTCAATCCCGGCAAATTCTTCCGGGATTTCCGCCGCGGCGCCGTCAGCCGCTTCAAGCGGCATGTTTGCGAAATTGACCATCAGATGATTCCAGGTCAGGGTCGGAAGCGGGTTCACCGTAAGTGTATTTGTTTCTCCCATTTTCTTCCTCCCTCAGAATGTAGATCCGTCCATCTCAAGTTTGATGAGATTGTTCATTTCAACAGCGTACTCAAGCGGCAGTTCCTTGGCGACCGGTTCCGCGAAGCCGGATACGATCATCGCGCGGGCGTCTTCCTCCGAAAGTCCGCGGCTCATGAGATAGAAAACCGCCTCGTCGGAAATGCGGCCGATCTTTGCCTCGTGTCCGACATCCGAATCCGCGTTGCGCACATCCATCGCCGGAATCGTATCCGAGCGGGATTTCGAGTCGAGCATCAGAGAATCACAGTTTACGCTTGACTTGGCGCCTTCCGCGTTCTTGCCGATGATTACCTCGGAGCGGTAAACACAGATGCCGCCGTCCTTGCTGATCGACTTTGTGGAAATATGAGAGCTCGTGTTCCTGCCGTTGTGGACGACCTTGGCTCCCGTGTCAAGGGCCTGCGTCTTCCCGGCAAATGTAATTCCCGTGAAATCCATGTGCGAGTTATCGCCCTGCAGGATCGTCATCGGATACAGATATGAAATGTGAGATCCGAACGACCCGGATACCCATTCCATGATTCCGTCTTCCTCAACCAGCGCTCTCTTGGTGTTCAGGTTGTACATGTTCTTCGACCAGTTCTCAATGGTCGAATACCGGAGCCTCGCGCCCTTGCCGACATACAGTTCAACGCATCCGGCGTGCAGATTCGCTACATTGTACTTCGGAGCCGAGCAGCCTTCGATGAAGTGAAGATACGCACCCGGTTCTACGATTATCAGGGTGTGTTCAAACTGTCCGGCACCCGCCGCATTCAGACGGAAATACGACTGCAGCGGAATGTCGACGTGGACACCGGCCGGAACGTACACAAACGATCCGCCGGACCACACGGCCCCGTGCAGAGCCGCAAATTTGTGGTCGGTAGGCGGCACCAGATGCATGAATTTTTCTTTCACAAGATCCGCATACGGACCGCGGAGCGCACTTTCCATGTCAGTGTAAACAACACCCTGCCGCGCCACTTCGTCCTTGACATTGTGGTACACGACTTCCGAGTCATACTGCGCGCCGACGCCGGCGAGCGACTTCTGTTCTGCCTCCGGGATGCCCAGACGCTCAAATGTATTCTTGATATCGTCCGGAACCTCACTCCATTTCCCGCGCATCGTCGTGTTCGGGCGCACGTATGTGATGATCTGGTCCATGTCAAGACCGTCGAGAGGCGGTCCCCAGTTCGGGACTTCCGTCTTCTGATAAATTTCCAGGCTCTTCAGGCGGAATTCCCGCATCCAGTCCGGATCATTCTTCTCTTTGCTTATCTGTTCAACGATTTCAGGTGTCAGTCCCGCGTCGGTTTCGAACGAGGCGTGCGTCTCATAGCGGAAATCATATATGGACTGATTCACTCCCTGAATTTCCGGTCTTTCTTCTGCCACAGTCTCATTCACCTTCCTTGATAAGCTCTGCGAATCCGTTCTCGTTGATATAATCGACCAGTTCCGGGCCGCCCGTCTTAATAATCTTTCCGTCGTAGAGGACATGAACATAGTCGACATTCAGATCCTCGAGAATCTTCGTGTTGTGAGTGATGATGAGAAGACTGTTCTCTTCTGTCTTAAAGCGGCGGATGCCTTCAGATACTACGCGCACCGCGTCGACGTCCAGTCCGGAGTCCGTTTCATCGAGCATGGCAAATGCCGGATTCAGCGTGAGCATCTGTACGATTTCAGCCTTTTTCTTTTCGCCGCCGGAAAAGCCGACGTTTAAGTATCTCGAAGCGTAGGAATCGTCCATGTCCAGAGCTTTCATCGTCGCGGCAAGCTCCTTGTGGAACGCGAAGTAGCGGATGTTTTCACCCGTGAGGTTTTTCTTGCAGACGCGCAGAAAATCTTCCATCGTCACGCCCGGAACTTCCTGAGGCGCCTGAAACGACATAAAGATTCCCTTCCGCGCGCGGGCATCCGTCTTCGCCTTTGTGATGTCCTCACCCTTGAAGAAAATCTTTCCCTCTGTTATTTTATATTCGGGATTGCCCATGATGCAGTTGTCAAGCGTGCTCTTGCCCGCACCGTTCGGCCCCATCAGGACATGCGTCTCGCCTTTGTTTATGACAAGATTAATGCCCTTCAGGATTTCCTTATCTTCGACATCCGCGTGGAGATTTTCCACACGCAGCAGTTCTTCTGACATTATCCTCTCTCCTTGATTATATTCTAGTATTTCACTAGGAATAAGATAACAATAAACGTTTTAAATTTCAACAGCCGTTTTGCTGTCACTTTTGAAAAAACGTATACGCTTTTTCCAATTTGTAACCTTTGTCATCTGAGAATCAAATCTGAATCTTCACAGCGGGATTTGCGGCCCGGATATGATATAATCTAAAAATCAGAATGTGCAGTTCCTGCGGAAGAAAGGGCTATAAAACAGTATGACATTTGAGCAGCTGGAATATTTCATCGCGGTGGCTGAGACCGATACGTTCTACACCGCCGCTGACATCCTGCATATGACACAATCCGCTCTTTCCAAGCAGATTATGAAGCTTGAGAAAGAGCTTGACGTCCAGCTTTTTGACCGTACACACCGCAGCGCTCAGCTCACCTACGCCGGAAAGGTATTCTACGAAGAAGCCCAGAAGTTTGTTCTCGAATACCGGAAAACGCTCAACCGCATGGAACACATCAAAAGTCCGGTCGGAGAAGCGCTTGCCATCGGGACGCTTCCGATTCTCGACGCGTACGGACTTCGCCGTCCGCTCCATGAATTCAAGACCGTACACCCTGACACGCGCATAACCATTGACGAAGTTGAAGAACAGGAATTGATGTTCGGCCTGGACTCAGACATCTATGATTTTGTGATCGGAAACGAGTTCATGTTTTCCGGGCGCAGCTTCACTCTCACGCCGTTCGGGGAAGATGAGCTCATCGCCATATTTCCGGAAGGGCGTGAACCGGAGACAGCTGTTTCTCTGGCAGCCATCGCCGATCACCCGCTTTGTCTGATGAATTCTTACACAGCGACCTGCAAGCTTTCCCTGAAACTGTTTCGGGAACAGGGGCTGACGCCGGATATACTCCGGTGTGCGAGAGTCAGCCAGATTCTGCAGCTTGTCCGCTCGGGCGATGCCATCGGCCTTGTATCCAGGATGAGTCTGATCGGCCATCCGCATGCCGGTGTGGCCGGAGTGAGTCTGGATCCGCCCGTAAAAGAGAGTCTTGTCCTCGCCTCTCGCGATGACAGTTCTGAGTCCGCTCTGATCCGTGAGCTGAGAGACACACTGCTGGGCGCTCTTGATTCCTGATGCACATCCGCTGCCGCGAAAAGGTGCGGCAGCTTTTTTCAGCTCATTTGCTTTGTTAATTTCTCTGCTGAAGACCTGATTCTTCAATTTTCCTGACAGCATCCGGGACATCGCCCGGTGTGTCGGCGATTGCATCCGCTCCCGCTTTTTCAAGTTCACCCGGTTCGGCGAACCCGAATCTCACGCCTATGGCCGGAATTCCCGCCTGATGAGCGCCGATCACATCTTCTTTCCGATCCCCGATCATTACGCACTGTTCCCTGGCAGACTGTTCGTCCGGGCACAGCTCAGGATACTGCCCGCGGATTCTCTCAAAGGCAGTCCGGATGATGTCACATTTGACAACATGCTTTCCGGCCAGATCCGCGCCGGAAATTATTTGAAAGGCATTGGAAAGCCCGAAATATTTCAGAATTCTCACGGCAAAAACTTCCGGCTTTGATGTCGCCAGAACATTTATGTACCCGTCCGCAGTCGTCTTTTCGAGAAGCTGAGGTATACCCGGAATCACTGAATTCTCGTAAATTCCGGTATTCTGATAGCGTTCCCGGTATTTTTTCACGGCCAGGACACACTGCTCATCATCAAGTCCGTAAAAATCGCGGAAGCTGTCCGTGAGGGGAGGGCCGACAAATCGGTTCAGTTTCGCCTCATCCGTCTCGTGAATACCGAAGCTCTCAAGCGCGTACTTCGCGCAGTTGCGTATACCCGGACCGGAATCCGTAATGGTGCCGTCGAGATCAAACAGCAGAAACTTTCTCATACAATCAGTTCCCCCAGATTATCAATAAAAAGATCGGCTGTCTGCCGGATTTTCTCTTCGAGATCAGCCGATAACGGGTCAGCCGCGCCGACCGTGAAAAAGCCGCCGGCTTTGGCCCCCTCTATAGATTTAAGTGTATCCTCTATGACAATGCAGTCCTTTACGGATACATTGTTTTTCTCTGCCGCACGGATATACACATCCGGCGCCCCTTTGTCCCGTTTTACTTCGCAGGTCTGTGTGATATTCGCAAAATAATCCATCACCCGCAGGCGGCGAAGGCACGGGACAAACAGCGATTCATCGGATGCCGTCGCCGCGCAGATGATGATGCCTCTGCTGCGCAGCCACTGCAGATATTCAGCCGCAAATGGCTTGAGCTGTATCGTTCTGCTGTACGCATCGAGCGCCATTGCGTGCCACTCGGCAATGATATCGTCCGTGCTTTCGCTGAGGCAGAAACGTTTTTTCGTATAGACGGCGCCGTTCTCATAGTTCAGCGTCTTGATATTTTCCATGTAGTCAGGCGGCGCCGGAATTCCCCGTCTGCCGAGGAACTCAACATCGATGTCGTGCCAGAGTCCGGTGGAATCCAGCAGCGTGCCGTCAAGATCGAGTATCGCGGCTTTGTAGGCGGGGAGTCTGTTCATATTTGTCATGAGTCTGTTGTTTCCGTCTCATCCGGAATTACGGATACGTGATCCCTGACGTTCTCAAAGGTGTACGAGTCTTCATACGCCTTGAGCTTTTCGTAGATCATGTTGTCCTTCACTGTCGTCTTGATGGAATCCGTCGTCAGATCCGCCGCCGTGCGGTACTCGAAGTACACATAATAATATGCCGTCGTCGACGATGAGGTGTCTTCAATGACCGTAGAATCGCCTTCCACACGGGACTCGTCAAACAGCCAGTCGGCCATGTCCGTGTTGGAAATACCGGAGTAGCTCATGTCTGTCATTTCCATGGCGTCATCGTAGTGATCGCCTTCATCCGCTGATTCTCCGGAATAGTAGCGATACGTCACGGTGTCAAGATCCTGCTTGTTTTCATCGTAGTAAGACTGAATGTCCTCTTCCGTCGGATCGGTGTTTTCGTCCAGATAGGTCAGATACGCTTCGCACTTGAGATCCGTCCTGAGCCATGACGAAATTTTTTCCTCAGTCGCATTTTCACCGAAAACCTGCTTAATGTATTCTTCGCGCGTCAGGCCGGCTTCTTCGGCATCCGTGTCAAGAGCCGACATATATTCTTCGTAATCGGAATCTTCCGTGTCATACGTGAAGTCGGAACTGGTCCCCATGTCCTCAAGAAGCGCCATTTCCTGCTTTATCGATTCAATGGCGAGTGTGTTGAATGCCTGTTCATAGGTATAGCCGGTCTGGCCGTAATACTGCGTCGAGTCATCCCCTGTCTCGTCGTATGACAGATACTGGGTCAGATAATCTCCATACGTCATATCGCCGTAGAGCGTCTGATTCATGAAGTCTCTCTTGGCGTAGCCATAGTAGTATTCGTACTTTGTCTCGCTGATGTTCTGATCTCCGACAGCGATATATTTGATGTCGGTGTAATAATAATTCGAGCCGTAATGCCAGATCAGGGCAGCGGCGACGATTATGCAGATCGCCGTGAGAGAAATCTTCATTGTCCTGCGCACCCGCGCATCCGTTTTTTTCTGCTTCTCGCGGACCGCCATTTTCCGGTCATAGCTCGTAACCGTCTTGTCATCCTTTGCTTCGGAGATTTTCGCGTCGACTTTGCTGCGCTTTTTCTCCTGGCGCTCCTTCTCTGCTTCTTTGGCTTTTTCGATGCGGGCTTCCTCTTTTTCCCTGCGCGCCCGTTTCTTCTCAAGCTTTTTTCTCGTCTTTTCGTCGAGATTTTCCATCAGATTCCGGTTTTTGTTCGCCATTTCCTGCTATTATCCTTCCTTGCTGAAATTATTCTTTATTTCATCCAGTTCCGACATCCAGACCGCGCTGGAAGCATCACTGGGCATACGAAGATCTCCTCTCGGACTCACGGCCACCGACCCGACTTTCGGGGAATCCGGCAGGCATGAGCGCTTGTACTGCTGGGCAAAAAAGCGCCAGGTAAATGTTCTCTGCCACTTGTATATCGTCTCAGGATCAAACTGTCCGTCAAATGCCGCGCACGCAATCCGGTACAGTTTCTTCGGATGGACGCCGAAACGCAGGGTGTGATACAGGAAGAAATCGTGCAGCTCATACGGGCCGACCAGATCTTCTGTCTTCTGCGAAATCTTTCCTTTTTCAGGCGGAAGAAGTTCCGGACTCACCGGCGTGTCGAGCACGTCGAGCAGCGCTTTCCGCAGCTTTTCATCGCCGCAGGTATCCGCCTCATAGCGCACAAGATAGCGCACAAGCGTCTTCGGAACCGAGGCATTGACGCCGTACATCGACATATGGTCGCCGTTGTACGTCGCCCACCCGAGAGCCAGCTCGCTCAGATCACCGGTTCCGATCACCAGGCCGCCGTACATGTTTGCGAGGTCCATCAGAATCTGCGTCCGCTCTCTGGCCTGTGAGTTTTCATAGGTCACGTCGTGATTGCTCTCATCCTGTCCGATGTCGGAAAAATGCTGCCTCACGGCGTCAAGAATCCGTATTTCCTTCAGCGTGCATCCCATCCGCTCAGTCAGCGTCACGGCATTTGTGTATGTTCTGTCCGTCGTGCCGAATGCCGGCATCGTGACGCAAAGAATTCCTTTGCGGTCCAGCCCCAGGCTGTCGAACGCCCTCGCCGTCACGAGAAGTGCCAGCGTTGAATCGAGTCCTCCGGAAATTCCGATCACCGCATGGCTGCACCCGACATGCGAAAGCCGCTTGCGCAGTCCCATGCTCTGAATCTGCAGTATTTCCCGGCAGCGCTTGTCTCTCTCTTCCTGCGCGCCCGGAACAAACGGCGTGCGGTCGTACTTTCTCGTCAGCGGTAGTTCCCGCTGCTTCATGGCAAATGTCACAACCCGGTAATCTCCCGTGTCTTCCGTGACAAATGTCGTCATCCTCAGCCTCTCGGACGTCAGCTTCTGCAGATCCAGCTGCGCTGTGATCATGCCGTTTTCAAACCGCTGCGACTCGGCGAGCAGCGCACCGTTCTCGGCAATCAGATCGTGCCCGGAAAAGACGAGATCCTGTGTCGATTCATCCCGTCCGCTGCTGCAGTACACATAGGCACAGATGAGTCTCGCCGACTGCCCTGTCACAAGCGAACGGCGATAGTCTGACTTTCCGATGAGGTCATTGCTCGCGGAAAGATTCACGATAACATCCGCCCCGTGCAGCGCGTGTCCCACGCTCGGCGGCAGAGGCGCCCATAAATCTTCGCAGATTTCCGCCCCTATGACAAGATCGGGATTGTCTTCACAGGAAAGAAGAATATTTCCGCCAAACGGCACCGTATATCCGTCGAAAAGGACGTCCTGAACCCTGCCGCTTCCCGGCGTAAACTGACGTCTCTCGTAAAACTCATTGTAATTGGGAAGATTCTGCTTTGGAATAAAAGCGAGCACGCGTCCCTCATACACGGCAGCTGCCACATTGTACAGCTTTCCGCCCACGACGAGCGGAAGTCCGACAAATGTCAGCATTCCCGAAAGCTGCGCGCTTTTTTCCGCGATGCTTTTTAGGCTTCTCAGTGCGGAGTCCTGCAGAGTCCTCTGCAGAAAAAGATCGCCGCAGGTATATCCCGTTATACATAATTCCGGCAGAACCAGCAGCTGAATATCTTTTTCGTGAGCCGACACCATAGCGTCCAGTATCTGCCGCGTATTGAAGTTGCAGTCGGACACTTTCATCGCGGGTGTCACAGCCGCTGTGTTGAAAAATCCGTCTTTCACCAGGAAATCCTTTCAGCAGTCCGCCTGGGATTGGCAAATAGCCTTTTTCAGACTGCACGACAACGTATTATATCATAACTTCGGTAAAAAATTGTGACAGCTTTGTGACTCAGTTGTCATCCGATCTTTCTGCGAAACTTTCAGGACCTGCGCCGCCTGCTTTCCCGCAAAAAAAAGAACTGTCCCGCGGCAGCCTTTAGGCGCGGAACAGTTCACTCATATTTGCCAGATGCCCGGCAGCGGCTGCTTTAAGTCTGCGCAGATTCTTCGCAGGCGCTTCTGAATCAGTGGCTGCCTTTCAGGAATCTTGAAAGATGAGGATACAAGAGCATGACGATGATGCTCACGATGACGGCTTTTACGAGATTGAACGGTCCCACACAGATCGCCACAAACGAATAAATATCATTTACGCTTGAATTGATCGCGCTGCCCATTTCAATAAACGCAGAGACAGGCATTCCATACAGCTCCGAGTATTTCGGGAGCAGGTACACGGCATTCAGAATCACGCCGCCTGCCGTCATGCACACAGTCCCGACAATCAGACTGATGACGGCTCTTTTCTTCGTGCGGTGAAAATGGTAGACAATCGACGCCGGGACGACAAGCAGACACCCGACAATAAAGTTGGCCAGTTCACCGACAAATGCCGTGCTCGTTCCTTTTACGACCAGCATCAGCAGATTCTTGAGCGCCTCCATCATGACGCCGGCGCAGGGGCCGAGCATGAACGCCCCGATCAGGATCGGGACTTCCGAGAAATCTATCCGGTAAAACGGCGGCGCGAGAAATGGCAGCGGAAAGTCGATGTACATCAGAACCACCGAGATCGCCGTGAACATCGCGATGATGACCAGATGGCTGACTTTTGTTTTCTCCGTGTGGAATTTGCGGTTGTCACGCTTTTCGATAATCTTCTGAAACAGAAGCGCAACAAAATAGACCGCCACGACAATACATATCGATGCGATCAAAAATGAAAGATTTTCTTCTAGTACCTGCATTGAATTCTCCCTTCTCACATCCAGACTTTACTGTCGGCTGAGGTTTCTCACCTCATCTGCCGGAGAATTTCATTTGCCATGACTGGCATTCTTCCGGCTCGCGGGCTGATCACTTGACTGTGATATACCGCCGGTCAGGAATTCACGCAGATTTTCTGCGTGTCACCTTGCCCCGAAGAGCATTGAAATATAAAATTTTAAGCCTTTCGGCGAAAAAAACACGCAGGCTCAGGCTGCCGGGCCTGCGTGCTGATTCTGAATAAACGGTAGTGCTTATATATGCATTTGTCAAGAGGTGTATCAGGCTTTGCGCGAATTCAGCCATCTGACGATTTCCTGCGCGCACCACTTTGTCTTGTCGGCCGGCAGCACCAGCGCAAACCGCACGTGATTCCTGCCGAGTGAGCCGAATGCGGATCCCGGTGTGCAGAGCACGCCGGTCTCGCGCAGCATCTCATAGCAGAATTCGCGGTCGTCTTCAAATCCCTCCGGAATCTGTTCCCACACAAACATAGTTCCCTCGGATTTTTTCGCCTTCCAGCCGCCTGCCGTCAGCGTGTCGCACAGCGCGTCGCGGCGTTTCTGATACTCCATCTCCTGCGCGTAAACGCCGTCCTGCGGTCCGGTGAGCGCGGCCACAGCTGCTTTCTGCTGCAGCAGGCACATGCCGTAGTCGAACTGCGAGCGGATAACGCGGAACTTCTGAATGACTTCCGGATTCCCCATGACAAATGAAATCCGAAGCCCGGTCAGATTGTATGTCTTTGAAAGCGAGTTGAACTCGACACCGACATCCATGGCGCCGGGGATGGAAAGGAACGAAAATCCCTTCCGGCCGTCGTATTCGATCTCTGAATACGCGTTGTCGTGCACGACGAGAATGTTGTATTTCTTCGCAAAACGGATGATCTTTTCATACGACTCGCGGTCCGCGCAGGTGCATGTCGGATTCAGCGGGTAGGAGACGACGATCATCTTCGCTTTCTCAGCAATATCCTCCGGAATCTTCTCAACAAGCGGGGCGTAGTGATTGTCCGGATCGAGGTCATAATTGACAACCTTTGCGCCGCACAGATACGGCCCGTCCGAAAAGATCGGATAGCCGGGATTTGGCGTCAGAACAATATCGCCCGGCTCACAGACAGTCCACGCGATGTGCGCGAACCCTTCCTGGGAACCGTTGAGCGACATGATCTCTTCCGGGGCAAGTCTTACCCCGTAGCGGCGGTCGTACCAGTCCTGAACAGCAGCGATCAGCTCGTCCGTGTCCTTCAGCGCGTATTTATAATTCTCCGGATCAAGAGCCGCTTCGCTGACAGCCTTCATGATGTGAGGCGCCGGCTTGAAATCCGGTGTCCCCACAAACATGTCGTATACCGGCTTCCCGGCCTTCAGCCGTTCCGCCTTTTTCTCATTCAGCTCCGCAAAAATATTCAGTCCGAAGTGCTTTGCCTTCTCTGAAAAAGAAAATTCCATAGATCCGCCTCACTTCTGCAGCGCCGCAAGCCGCTCCTTTGTCGCAGCCAGCATATCCTGATAGTTCTTCTGCTTCGTTCTTTCTTCCTCGACCTTGGCGGCAGGAGCCTTCGCGAGGAACTTCTCGTTGGAGAGCATTTTTTCCGATCTCTTCACCTCGCCGGTAAGCCTTGCCTCTTCTTTCTTCAGGCGCTCGATCTCAAGGCGGATGTCGACCAGATCCGCAAACGGCATGTCGATTTCTCCGTCGCGGATGACAACAGAAACCGCATTGTCGTCAATTCCGGTCTTGTCGGCCTGAACCACAATCTCTGAGGCAAATGCCAGAGAAGCAAAGAACTGACCGGACTTTTCAAATACAGAGCGCACATTCGGGTCCGAAGACACGACAAATACTTTTGCCTTGCGGGACGGAGCCACGTTCATCGAAGTGCGGGCATTGCGGATTCCGCGGACTGCCTCTATGATGCGCTCGATGTCCTCCTCTTCCTTCGGGAAGTTAAAGCTCTCGTCATACTCAGGCCACTTCGAAATCATGATCGACTCTTCTTTGTCCTGAAGCGTGCAGAATATCTCTTCCGTGATGAACGGCATGAACGGATGCAGCAGCTTCAGCAGCGTGATGAGAACGTTCTTGACCGTCCAGAGCGCCGTGTAGTGGTCATCAGCGTCGTCTGTCTTGTACAGGCGCGGCTTGATCATTTCGATGTACCAGTCGCAGAATACGTCGCGGATATAAACGGCAAGCTTGTCGTAGGCGATGCCCAGATCGTAATTTTCGAGGTTGTCGGTCACTTCCTTCACAATCCGGTTGGTCCTCGAGAGAATCCACTTGTCCGCGTCGGTAAATTTCTCCGGCTTCGGGCCGTACGGACTCACGGTCATGTCCGGATCGTTCATCATCACAAAGCGGGACGCGTTCCAGACTTTGTTGGCGAAGTTGCGGCACGCCTCTACACGCGAATAGTAAAAACGCATGTCATTGCCCGGCGTCGAATTGCTGATGAGAGAAGCTCTGAGCGCATCCGCGCCGTACTTGTCGATGACCTCCAGCGGATCGATGCCGTTGCCGAGCGACTTGCTCATCTTGCGCCCCTGGGAATCGCGCACCAGTCCATGGAACAGGACGTTCTTGAACGGCGGCTTGCCCATATTCTCGTATCCCGAGAAAATCATGCGGATGACCCAGAAGAAAATGATGTCATAACCGGTGACCAGCACACTGGTCGGGTAGAAATACTCGAGTTCCGGCGTCTTGTCCGGCCAGCCGAGCGTTGAAAACGGCCAGAGCGCGGACGAAAACCAGGTGTCGAGCGTATCCGGATCCTGCGTGATGTGCGTGCTCCCGCAGTACGGGCACTTTGTCACAGGATCAGCAGAAACCGTAAGTCTGCCGCAGTCGTCGCAGGTGTAAGCCGGGATGCGGTGTCCCCACCAGAGCTGTCTGGAAATGCACCAGTCGCGGATGTTGTCGGTCCAGTTGAAGTATGTGCTCTTCATGCTGTCCGGAATCAGACGGATTTCGCCGTTTCTGACGCCTTCCGCCGCCGGTTTGATGAGATCGCTCATCTTCACGAACCACTGTTTTTTAACCATCGGCTCTACCGTGGTGTGGCAGCGGTCGTGCACGCCTACGTTGTGATGGATTGTCTCAACCTTTACGAGCAGTCCCTGTTTCTTCAGATCTTCCACCATGACTTTGCGGGCTTCGTAGCGGTCCATGCCGGCGTATTTGCCGCATTTGTCATTGAGAGTCGCATCGTCATTCAGGATGTTGATCTGTTCGAGGTTGTGCCGTTTTCCGACTTCGAAGTCGTTCGGATCGTGAGCCGGAGTGATTTTCACGACACCGGTTCCGAATTCTTTGTCGACGTAGGAATCCGCGATAATCGGTATGTCGCGGTCCGTGAGCGGCAGGTGAACCATCTTGCCGACGATATCCCTGTAGCGCTCGTCATCCGGATTGACTGCCAGAGCCGTATCACCCAGCAGTGTCTCAGGACGGGTGGTTGCGATCATGACAAATCTGCCTTCTTCGCCCACAACCGGATAATTTATATACCAGAAATGGCCTTCCTGATCCTCGTACTCGACTTCCGCGTCCGAAAGCGAGGTGTGGCACACCGGGCACCAGTTAATGATGCGGTTGCCCTGATAGATCAGTCCCTTGTTATACAGGTTGACAAATACGGTGCGGACCGCACGGGAACAGCCCTCATCCATCGTGAACCGCTCGCGGTCCCAGTCGCAGGATGAGCCGATTCTCTTGAGCTGGCTCGTGATCATGCCGCCGTATTCCTTCTTCCATGCCCATACGTGCTTCAGGAATTCCTCGCGGCCGATTTCGTGCTTGTCGATGCCCTTTTCTTTCAGAGCATTTGTGACCTTCACTTCGGTTGAAATGCTGGCATGATCCGTTCCGGGAACCCACAGCGCCTCATATCCCTGCATTCTTTTGAAACGGATCAGAATATCCTGCATGGTGTTGTCCAGAGCGTGCCCCATGTGGAGTTTTCCGGTGATATTCGGTGGCGGCATTACGATCGAAAAAGGCTTTTTGCTCTTGTCGACTTTCGCGTGAAAATACTTTTTGTCGAGCCACTTCTGATACAGTCTGCCCTCGATGGCAGCCGGATCATACGTTTTATCAAGCTGTTTCCCCATTGATATGGATCCTCCTGAAACTTGTGACTGTCTGCTGAAAATCAGGGATATCCTGCGCCCCTGCAGCAGTTCTTCCCATAGTAGCACTGGGCATCTTCATTATCAAGAAGCGGCATACCCGCTTCAGATGCCGATTCCCAGATACGCATCCATCGTATCGGACACATCATCCAGATCTTTTCCGTCCGCCGCTGCCAGTTCCTGATACAGGATTTTTCTGGCTTCCGCGAGTATCTTGGCGTCTGCCGACTTCATGCGGCGCACCTGCCTGGCGCGTTCATTGCGTATGTTGTAGAGATGACGGATCAGATGCAGGATTTCCTTCGGATCCTGAGACTTTACTATTTTCTCATAATCCTTTGGTGAAATTCTCTTGTTCAGTTCATCATCTTTCGCACATCCGGCTGCGCGGATCAGAAATTCCTCAGCCTCATCGCGGCTCATAATGTAACGCATCGGAACCCGGTTCTTAATCGGGGAATAGATAACACCTCTGTCATCATACAGCGGTTTCAGGAAATAAAATGTACCTTCTACTCCCTTGATATCCGGTTTCCCAATATCCGTTATCTCACACGTTCCGAGGACTCCATATTCAACTTTGTCACCAATTTCAAACATAAAACCCCTTCTTCTGTTATAAAAAAGCGGCAGATATGCCGCTTTACAACTATTTTATAATATCACTTTTCTTACAATTCTTTCAATATAACAGTCCGAAGGCATAAAAAAGATGTGCCGAAATTTCTCCGGCACATCCCGCTGTTTTCATAAATTCTTTGTGAAAATCAGAATAAGTCTACATCACCCATGAAATTGTCGTTGGCAACATAGTAGCACTTGCCTTCTTCCGGCTTTACATACAGCTTGACGCTTGTGACTTCAACACCCTGCGCCTTTGCATCGGCAATGACCTTTTCCACAAGTGTGTCCTGATCAACCTGTCCGCCCATGTACTGGAAGAATACTTTTGCCGCAGGTTCAGCTGTCTTCTTTGCGCGTGTTGTTCTCTTCGCAGTTCTGACAGTCTTCTTTACATCTTCCTTCTTCTCTTTGACGGCGGTCTTGATTTCCTTTGCCTTCTTTTCAGCGGCTTTCTTTACCTCTTCCGTCTTTCCCTCAGCGGCCTTCTTCACTTCTTCTGTCTTTGTCTCGGCAGCTTTCTTGACTTCCTCGGTCTTTGCCTCGGCAGCCTTCTTCACTTCTTCAGCCTTTGTCTCAGCGGCCTTCTTCACTTCTTCCGCTTTCGTCTCTGCGGCTTTCTTGACTTCTTCAGCCTTCTTCGTTGTCTTTTCTGCCACTTCAGCGGCTTTGACTTCTGTCTTTACGGCATCTGCTACAAGCGGTTCCTTTGTGACAGCCGCCTTCGTGGTTTTTGCTGTTGTCTTCTTGGCAGCTGCTGTTGTCTTCTTGGCAGTTGTCTTCGTTGTCGCTGCTTTCCTTGTTCTGCTCATACAAAACTCCTCCATCCTATATGCTGCAGTATTGGATCTTTGTACTATGAAAAATTATGAAGCCAGGAACTCACAGATATCGGCTATAGCCTGTTCTGCGTCCTCGCCTTCTGCGCTGACGTCCACTTTCATGCCGTCATGAAGGCCGAACGCCATCATACCCATCAGACTCTTGCCATTAATATTCTTGCCGTTACCGGACAATTCGATATGGCTTTCATATTTGCAGGCCTTCTGCACAAGTTCCGCAATTGCGTTCTTATGCTTTTTCTCGAGATTTGATACTATTACCCTTTTTGTCATCTCACACCTCGAACAAAAGTCATGCCGGTCGTAAAGCACCGTCAAGTCGAAATAATATGATTTTTCATCTGTGTCAAGTCGTGTCCGCCCCGCCAGACCGGCCTGTGCTGTACAGTCCGGCGACATCTTTGTCGAACACATCCGTGACCTCATATCCTGACAGCATCTGATACAATCGCTTTTCTCTCGCATTGTCCGGCTCATCATTTGTCAGGATCTCTTTTACAGTTTCGCGCAGATCATCTGCCGTTTCAATAGTATCGCGCAAAATATTAAATTTTTTTGAAAGACAGCCGGCCGCATACGCGCATTCATAATTGCCGACCATCACGGCTTCCGGAAATTTCGTCTTCTTTTCAACCGCCTGAACCGCCAACAGCTGAATCACTCGTCCACACCTCCCGAAAACAGTTCTTTCAGATCACTCACGCGGCTAACGCTTCCGTCCGGCGCCACGGCGCTGCCGAATCCATAAGCCGCGTAAATAAACGGAATACCGGCGGAGCGCGCCGACATTTCATCGCCTCTCGTGTCGCCGATATACACTGCCCTTTTCAGATGATTGCGCTCCATCAGAATCCGGATGCTTTTGTCTTTTGAGACGTGCGTTCTCCCCCAGCACTCGGTGTCCTGAAAATATTTTCCGAGTTTGTGAGCGCCGAGAAACGACTCAATGTATCCGTCCTGACAGTTGCTAACGATGAAAAGCGGATACTTTCCGGCGAGTGTATCAAGCGTATCCTCAAGACCGGGAAACAGTATTCCACCGTTTGCCAGAAGATATTCATTTTCGTGATCGCACATTTCCTGCATGATGCGCTGACGGATGTCCGGAGGCGCCTCAGGCAGCAGGCGGTCCCTGATTTCATCCATCGGCAGACCGAAACACGGCAGGATTTCTTCTTTCGTTAGCAGGCCGCGTCTGCTCTCCGGGTGAACGGCAATTACTTCGTTCCATGCTTTCAGGACGCCCGCCCTTGAATCCCACAGGGTGCCGTCCAGGTCAAAAATCAAGCCATCTGTCTGTTCGAAATTCATATCAGCCTCTGAGTTTTTTCACCAGTCTCTTCATCGATTCATCTCCGGAAATGTCTGAGGCCACTTCCAGACAGTCGGCCGCTTCCCGTGTCTGCCCCGTCCGGATAAGGTCAAATCCGGCATGTGCCACAACCTGAACGGATGTCTCATCCGGGCCTGTGAAAATATCGTTTTCTCTGAGCAGACTGTCAATCTGCTCATCCGTCATTTCCGGTGTTTTATCCTTAAGCGCCGTCTCGAGATACTTTAGCTCAAGATCTGCGTTCTCGGAATGAAAATATCGGTTTGCGCGGATATAACAGGCGCGCGCGATATCCGGTCTGTATTTTTCGACATAATAAAATCCGACATTCCGAAAATACCTCGCCATCTCAGCGCGCGTGAGGCAATACCGGTGTGCTTCCTGTGTCTTGTCAAGATACGGTTTCAGCTTGTTTTCCTGCTTCAGCGCCTCAGCGAAGGCAAGCTTGACCGGCAGGCTGACCGGATTCCACAGCTGTGCTTTTCGGAAATACTTTACAGCCGCGTGCGGCTTCCCCTCTTTCAGCTTTTCATTTCCGGCTTCAAGATAGTACGATGAATACGGAACGCCGGCAAAATGAATTTCTTTGTCCTGCGGAAAATACCAGATATACAGGTAGTATTCCATCACATGGTCAAAACTCAGCGTCACAGAGGTACTGTTTTCTCTGAGAGATTCGCCGCCATCCTCCATTTGTTCGAGCGCGTCAATTGTCTGAAGCGCTGTCCTGAGATTTTCTTCGTTCATGCGTCTCCTTCTTTATATGCCCTTCGAGTATGCAGATACTCCGCGGAGGAACAGACAGCGTTCTCTGATCGTCTGAGACAGACGCCTGTTCGCCGGCACAGTCCGAGAGCGCGATCTTCCAGCCGGAAGCCCGGTCTGCGTCCGGCAGCGCCAGGTTCCAGGGCTCCCAGTACATATTGAGAGCAGCATAAATCAGCAGATCACTGTCCGGATCGGCATATGTCTCACAGTACATCATCCCGATCTGCCTCACAGAACTGTCCGTTCTTGTGAACCAGGCATTTTCCCCGTGAACCGAAAAGTCCGGATAACCGATGGAAAGGGTATCGCTGCCCGTGAGCGGACCATCCATGTGCAGAATTTTATGCTTTTTCCGGTAGCGCAGAGCCTCTCTGACAAATTTCTGCATTCTCGCCGCGTCCGCGCCTTTGTTCCAGTTCAGCCAGGAGAGCTCGCTGTCGATGTCGTACGGATTGTTGTTGCCGTCCTGTGAATTTAAGAATTCGTCGCCCGCGCGTATCAGAGGCGCACCCTGTGAGAGAATCATCATGAGAACCGCGTTTTCCCGCATCTGCCGCCGAAGCGCAAGAATCGAACGTTTTCTTGTAGGGCCTTCAATGCCGCAGTTCCAGCTGTAATTGTTGTCTTCTCCGTCGCGGGAACTCTCGCCGTTCTGCTCGTTGTGCTTTCTGTCATAGGAATACAAATCCGCGAGTGTAAACCCGTCGTGGCCTGTAATGCTGTTTATTCTGGCGCATGTTTCGGGGCAGTCCCTGACGGAACTGATCACAGAACGGATCTGATTTTCGTCACCTTTGAGAAAATGACGCATCACCTGGCGGTATCCGTCATTATAGGAAGCCACATGGCGTTTTCTCGGGAATGTCTTGTCCCACCAGACCGTTATGAGCTTTGTGTCCGCGAGATACGGGTCCGCGACAACAGCGCTGAGAGTCTCATCGGAAGCGTACAGATGAAATCCGTCGACATGATAACTGTTCACCCAGTAATGCAGGCAGTCGAGCACCATGCCCGGTTCTTCATCAGCAAAATACATCTCCATGATGACTTCAATTCCCGCCTTGTGCATCCGGCGCACCATCGTGCGGAACTCATCGGTGTAGTGTTCGCTCTTGTCAGCGCAGTATGACGCTTTGGGCGCAAAATAACCAAACGCCTGCGTATATCCCCAGAAATTCAGCTGTTGCTTTTCTTTCGGAACTCCTTTGGCTTTTGCCTTGTTCTTCAGCCCCGAGAGCCGGTGGCATTCATCAAATTCGTACGCCGGCATCAGTTCAACCGCCGTAACTCCCAGAGAAGAGATATAGGGTATTTTTTTCGTAAGGCCGGCAAATGTCCCGCGTTCATTCTCAGAAATCCCGGATGTTTCTGAGCGGGTAAAGCCCCTGACGTGAAGCTTGTAGAACACGCTGTCCGAAAACGGAGTCCTCGGATGTCTGTCGCCCTTCCAGTCAAATGAATGATCATCGCTCAGGAAAGAAAGGCTGCTCGTCACCGGAACATCTTCCGCCCTGCCGAATTCACGGCAGCCCGAAAAACTGATTCCGTATGGATCCGGCAGAATTTCCGAATCCACCTCATACGCATACCGGTACTTCGAGAGCTGCGGATCGCGGATCCGGACATAACTGCAGGTTCCTTCTGTTATGTGCCTGTCAAGTGAGATCCGACAGAAAGGGGTTTTCTCCTGACCCTTGAATAAAAGCAGTGACGGCGGGGTCTTGAGGTGCTGCCGGCGGACCTGCCTGTACTCAGACGGAAGCGCAAATCCAAAAACCGCACCGTCTTCCGTCTTTCTCACTCCTCTGAATACGTGATATGTATCTGAATCGGTCTGCATACTTTCCTTTCCTGTTTTGCGCATTTGTCAGTAATAAATATGACTATTATAGCATTGAATCGGAAATACGGCACTTTGGCCGCTCACTTTAATCCTTCTCCGTTCCAGTCCGGTATAAAACTTTCTTTCTGCGTCGGCCCTTCCTGGATGAACGCATTCGTCACGCCGAGATTCAGAACAAAATCAATGAATCTCTCATACTCTCGTTTTGTGACCCTGCGCGCCAGAAGCGGCGGGAGGTTCAGGTCCTCTATCGGCGTATACTGATTCATCAGAGAAAACCAGATGTCATCTCCGAAAGCGTCATACAGAAGCCTCACAATCCCGCAGGCTTCTTTTACGTGGCCGGGCAGAAGCAGGTGACGCACGATGACGCCGCGTTTCAGGATGCCCGGTTCGACACCCGCTTTTTCAGCTTCCTCATTCGTGTAAAATTCACAGCGGCCGGCCTGGCGCACCATCTGTTCAACCGCCCTGAATGCAGTCTTCGGATAATCCGGCGCGTTTGAGTATTCGCGCGCCGTGTCTTCTGATAAATATTTATAATCCGGGAGATAGCAGCTCACCGTGTCTGAGAGCCTCTTCACAGTTTCAGTCGTCTCATATGATGATGTGTTGTAGACAAATGGAATTCTGAGTCCTCGGCCCCGGGCCATCTCTGCCGCGCTGACAACCTGTGGGACGAACTGTGTCGCTGTCACGAGATTGATGTTATTTGCTCCCTTTTCCTGCAGGCTGAGAAATGTGTCTGAGAGCCGGCTCACGCTCACCGGAACGCCCGCACCGCCTCCGGCGGAAATGCGGTAATTCTGGCAGTAGACGCAGTGAAGAGGGCATCCCGAAAAAAACACGGCACCGCTGCCCCGTTTCCCGGAAATGCAGGGCTCTTCCCACGCGTACAGCGCGGCACGGCCAGCCATAATCTGTGCGCTTTCGCCGCAGAACCCCCGCTCTCCTTTTTCCCGGTCGATATTGCAATGTCTCGGACAGTAATCACAGCCCATAGTTCACTCCTGTATTTCCGTCAGAAGCGGACTTGAATAAAGCCCGCATTTCTGATTGACAATTCTCGCAATTTCTTGTATATTAGTCAAGTCGATGTGCTACTGTGGCTCAGTTGGTAGAGCAGCTGATTCGTAATCAGCAGGTCACCGGTTCAAGTCCGGTCAGTAGCTTTTTTATATTCCTGCAGATGTAGTTCATCGGTAGAACGCCAGCTTCCCAAGCTGGAGAGGCGGGTCCGACTCCCGTTATCTGCTTAAGTAAGTTTTTCTGGTGATCGACATGATTTCCCTTGAGATTTCCAATGTCCGGACATTTATGAGCAGACTGCTGATGCAGGACGTCTTTGACACTTTTGATGTCGTCGAGGCGTCTGTTTCTTCGTTCTGCAATTTTGAAATCTCGGGCCGCGCCAATTCCGCCTGGTTTGCGCCTCCCGCGGAAGCCAGAACGGCCTCTCCCGCAGAGGAGCCGGATAACTCCCGTCAGACTGCTGATGCCCCTGAAAACGGCAGCAACACTCCCCGCCTCATTTCCTGGAAAAAATTACGTCCGTACGTCTGGAATGTAATCCGCGGAGAAAAGACGCCGCTCAAAATGAAGATCATACTCGCCTGCGCCCCGCAGCAAATCACTCAGATTCTGAGAACGGACCCGGCCTGCTCGGGCATTCGTCCGGATCAGGTGAGCGGAATGTTTCTGAATATCACATTCGACAAGGCAGGGCTTTTCCTCACGACGGGAACGGCGATGAAGACATTTTCCATGGATCGCTCCGCGGAAAATGCCTTCGACAAGGCCATGTCTTCTTTTCTTTCGAAAATAGGAATCGAATCGGATAGTAGCGCTCATTTGAATTGAGTGCTAATTTTTCTTGACATCTTTTCTGCGCCGTACTACAGTAGGGAATATCGAAAGGAGTACTTTACTATGGCAGAAAAGCATGGAAGTCTCACGATCAACAGTGAGAACATTTTCCCTATTATCAAAAAATGGATGTATTCAGACCACGACATCTTCTTCCGCGAGCTTGTCAGCAATGGATCAGATGCCATAACAAAGCTGCATCAGCTGGAGCTGATGGGCGATTACAAGAAACCGGACGATCTCGAGTACAAAGTTGACGTCAAAGTCAGCAGCAAGAACAAGACGATCAAATTCATCGATAACGGCCTCGGGATGAATGCGGATGAGGTTGACAAATATATCAACCAGATCGCGTTTTCCGGCGCCAAGGAATTCCTCGACAAATTCAAGGACAAGGGCGGTTCGGATCCGATCATCGGGCATTTCGGACTGGGCTTCTACTCTGCTTTCATGGTGGCAGACCGCGTTACGATCAACACAAAGTCATGGGAGAAGGACAGCGAACCGGTTCTCTGGAGCTGCGACGGCGGAACGGACTACTCGATGACGGACGGCGACCGGGCCGAGACAGGGACAGAGATCACCCTTTTCCTGAACGACGACAGCCTGAAATTCGCAAACTACTACACCGCTGAAGAGGTTCTTCACAAGTACTGCGAATTCATGCCGGTTCCGATCTATCTGACAGACGAAGATCTCGGCCAGCAGACGGAGGACATCCCGGAGGATGAAGTCACAGACAAGGACACCGTCATCAAGAAGTTCACGAAGCCGGCCGTGACGGAAGAAGAAAAGCAGGAAGACGGCACGACAAAGACCGTTGAGAAAGAACCGGAGAAAAAGATGGCGACCATCGTCAAGAGACCGGTGATGCTCAACGACATTCATCCGCTCTGGACGAAGAGCCCGAGCACCTGCACAAAGGAAGAGTACATTGCTTTCTATCAGAAAGTGTTCGGCGATTACAGGGAGCCTCTGTTCTGGATTCATCTGAACATGGACTATCCGTTCAATCTGAAGGGCATTCTGTACTTCCCGAAGCTCAACCCGCATATCGACAAGCTGGAAGGCACGATCAAGCTCTACAGCAACCAGGTATTCGTGGCCGACAACATCAAAGAAGTGATTCCGGAATACCTGATGCTGCTGAAAGGCGTCATCGACTGTCCGGATCTGCCGCTCAACGTGAGCCGCTCGGCTCTTCAGAACGACGGATTCGTGCAGAAGGTATCCGGCTATATCACGAAAAAAGTCGCCGAGAAGCTCACCGGCATGTTCAAGACGCAGCGCGATGACTACAACAAGTACTGGAACGACATCAACCCGTTCATCAAGTACGGCGTGATGCAGGATGAGAAATTCTACGAAAAGATGAAGGACGCTCTGATCTTCCGCAATCTCGACGGCAAATATCTCACGCTGCAGGAATGCCTGGATGAGAACAAAGAAAAGCATCCGAACGTCATCTATTATTACACGGACGAAAACGAGCAGAGCCAGTATATCAACATGTTCAAGGCCGGCGGCATCGACGCCGTATGCCTGGATCAGACAATAGACGCTCCGTACATCAGTTTTCTGGAAAGCAAGACGAAGGATCTGAAGTTCATGCGTCTCGACGCGGAAGCCTCCGAGGCGTTCAAAGATTCCGATGTCAAGGAAGAAGATCTCAAGGCAGACACGGAAAGCCTCACGAAGACGTTCCGCAGCGCTCTGAACAATGACAAGCTGAACGTCAAAGTCGAGAAACTCACGGATCCGTCCGTATCCGCTCTCATCACGCTTTCCGAGCAGGATCACCGGATGCAGGAAATGATGAAGATGTACGCGGCTTACGGCGAGACACTTCCGTTCAGCGGCAAGGAACAGGAGACGCTGGTTCTCAACGCCGGAAACGATCTGGTACAGCACGTCCTCAAAGATCCTGACGGAGAGGACACGCCTGTGCTCTGCCGTCAGCTCTATGACCTGGCCCGCCTGTCGCACGGCAGTCTGGAGCCGGATGAGATGACAGAATTCATCAAACGCAGCAACGATATTCTCCGCCGGCTTGCAAAATGAGCCGACAATGTTTATCCTGTTAAAGGCAGGAGAACAGGGAGGGACTCTTCTGTAACGGAAGAGTCCCTTTTTTTGTATATTATTATAGAAGAATGGAAAAACTGGAAGTATCAGAGGTCTCTGAAAAACAAAAAAACAATAAAAAATGGCCGAAGAAAGCCCGGCACGTGAACGGAAAAGTGACCGTTCACAAAGTCAGACGGCGCGGGAAAAAGGCCGTTTCACCGCGCAGGCAGGCACATCCGGTCCTGTTCGCGATTCTTGACGATCTGGAAGTGATCGGAATCGCTCTGGCGATATCGATATTTCTTCTGGAAGTCGTCATCATCAACGCCAAGGTCCCTTCCGGTTCCATGAAGGACACCATTGAGATAGGCGACCGTCTTGTCGGTTTTCGGCTCGCGTATATAAATTCGGACCCGCAGCGTGGCGACGTAATCATCTTCCGCTACCCGGACGATGAATCACAGCGCTTTATCAAGCGCATCATCGGACTGCCGGGCGACACCGTTGAAATCCGCCAGAATCCGGATAATCCGGAACTGGCTGACGTCTATGTCAACGGCGAAAAGCTCGATGAGGATTATCTGGCTGAGCCCATGCTCTATGACCCGGTCGAAGGCGGAGAGCATGTGTTCCACGTGCCCGAGAATTCGTACCTGGTCCTCGGTGACAACCGGAATCATTCAAATGACGCGAGGTTCTGGACCAACACATACGTGTCGCGCGATAAAATCCTCGCAAAAGCGATCTTCCGCTATTACAGCGGAACTACGCACCGGCTTTCCTTCAAAATGATTGAGTGACAGCAAAAGCGGCAGGATGATTTTGAACTCATCCTGCCGCCTTTCATATTTGATTCAGATTTAAGTCAGATAATTTCAGACACGGGAAAGATACTCACCGGTTCTGGTGTCGATCTTGATCTTATCGCCTTCATTTACAAACAGCGGAACCATAACCTCGGCACCCGTCTCAACAGTTGCCGGCTTTGTGGCATTCGTCGCCGTATTTCCCTTGACGCCCGGCTCGGTCTCCGTAACCTCGAGTTCTACGAACAGAGGCGGCTCAATGGCGAATACATCGCCGTCGTGGCTGTCAAGCTTCACGACGTCGTTCTCCTTCACAAACTTGAGAGAATCGCCGACGGTCTCCCTGGAAAGTGCAATCTGCTCATATGTCTCTGTATCCATGAAATTGTACAGATCGCCATCCTGATACAGATATGTATAGTCGCGCTTGTCAATATGTGCCGTAGGAAGCTTCTCAGTCGGACGGAACGTCTTCTCGACAACACCTCCTGTAATGATGTTCTTAAGCTTCGTTCTTACAAACGGCGAACCTTTGCCCGGCTTTACGTGCTGGAACTCAATGATCTGCCAGATTCCGCCGTCCATTTCGACTGTGATGCCGTTCTTAAAATCTCCTGCTGCTACCATATCCGCAGTTCCTCCTTAACAAACTTATATAATTCTATAATATCTGACATCCGCGTGCAAGTGTTCATCACTCATTTTTTCGCTTTTCGCGGGTCAAAGCCTCCATTGCGAGCAGATATCCGTTCAGTCCCAGCCCCACAATCTGTCCCATGCACGCCGGTGCCGTCACGGAAATGTGGCGGAAATCCTCCCGCTTGTGAACATTAGAAATGTGAACCTCGATGACCGGAATCGGCGCGATTGAACTGATGGCATCGCGCAGCGCATAACTGTAATGCGTGTACGCGCCGGGATTGAATACGATTCCGTCAACGCCCTCGCGGTATGCCTGCTGAAGGCGGTCGATCAGCGCACCCTCCGCATTGCTCTGGAACAGTTCGACGCCTACGCCGAGTTCTTCACCCTTTTTGCGGATCATTTCCTCAAGCGTCTCAAATGTCTCCGTCCCGTAAATTCCCTTTTCCCGGATTCCGAGAAAGTTGATGTTCGGCCCGTTCATAACCAGAAGTTTCATATGCGTTTATACCTCTCTTCCATTACCGCCAGAATTTTCTCGGCAGTCTGCCGGACCGAAAGCCCCTGCGTGTCGATGACCTCGTCCGCCGCGTCAAGATACTTTTCCTCGCGCTTTTTCATAAGTCCCAGAATATGATTTTTGAGGTCTTCGCCGCTCTTTCCCTCAAGAACCGGCCTTGTCAGATCATTCTGAAGCCGTCCGGCGAGCACATCCGCCGGTGCTTTCAGATAAAAGCAGCAGCCCGCATCTTTCATGAGCTTCCGATTTTCCTCCCGCATTGGCAGACCGCCGCCGACCGAAATCACAGTATCGGAAATATTCATTTCAGAGAGCTGTCTCAGCAGTTCTGTCTCCATGTCCCGGAAAGCCGTCTCGCCGTCCTCCCGGAAAATGTCGCGGATCTCTCTGCCGTCTTTTTTTACAATTTCATCATCGGTATCAATCAGGTTCAGCCCGGCCAGGCGCCTGAGTTCCTGCGCCACTGTCGTCTTGCCGGCCCCCATGAATCCGAGCAGCACAATATTTCTCATTTGCGTTTTTCTGCCATTTTCTGCTGCATGGCTGCATATACTTCGCGGACAGTATCCTGCGGGACTGTCATTTTTGTCCAGAGCTCAAAAGAAGCGATTCCCTGAAACAAGAGCATCGCAAGACCGTTAAAGGCAGGATGCCCGGCTGCTCTCATCTGACTCATGAAGCGCGTTTCCTCGGGGTTGTATATTATGTCGATTCCCGCCGATGCATGTATAAAGAAATCCGCATTTTTCACCGGAGTCCGATCTGTTTTCGGATACAGCCCGACCGATGTAGCCTGAACTGCCAGATATCCTTCGCCCACAAGATCTGTGAGATTTCGGGCATCCGAGAGAACATTCAGGGACTGCGGAACGCATAAATCCTTCTTTGACCAGCCGTTGACCGCGTCAGCAATCAGCTCAGCCTTACCGGCAGTCCGATTGGCTATGACGATCCGCTTCGCCCCCGCCCGGGCCAGACTGAAGCACACTCCTCTTGCGGCGCCTCCGGCGCCGATGACGACAGCCCCGGCGCCGTCAAGTCCGATCTGGCTCACCTTTGCCTCTCTTGCGAATCCTTCGACATCGGTATTATAACCGGTAAAACCTTCCGGTGTCCTTACGAGAGTGTTGACAGCTCCCACCGCATCCGCAAGCGGATCCACGCTCGTGATAACTTCTCTCACGCTCTGCTTGTGCGGAACTGTCACATTGAGTCCCTGGATGCCAAGAGCCCATGCGCCTTCCACCGCCTGCTTCACGTCCGCATTTTCCACCGGAAAGCACACGTAGGTCATGTCCAGTCCGAGCTTCTGCGCCAGGAGATTGTGAATCAGCGGCGATATCGAGTGAGCCACCGGATTTCCGATCAGCCCGTATACTTTTGTCGTTCCTTCAATTTCCATTTTGACTCAGGCCCTCTTTTCACTCCGCGTAAAGACTCTCATATCGGTTCATGCCATACCGCCGGCGGAATACCGCCCGGACAGGCCATTCCAGGAATCGTTTCAGAACAATCTGAAATTCCTCATGGCGGTTGATCGGATCGAGCAGGATTGACGGAATTCCGGCCATATTTGCTCCCCAAATGTCCGTGACAATCTGATCTCCGATGACAAGTGTGTCGGTTCTGTCTGTCATCATTCTCCTCATCGCGCGGTAATACGCGCGCGGTGCGGGCTTTCCGGCCTTGCAGATAAAAGATGAGCGGCACGCTCTGGCAAATGGGAGAACTCTTTCCCTTTTGTTATTCGAGAGAAAACAGGTGTCAAATCCCAGATCATGGACATATTCCATAAATTCCCGCGCCCGCCTGTCAGCTTTGGCGTCATGCGGAACAAGGGTATTGTCAATATCGAGAATCAGACCGCGGAATCCTCTGCGGTACAACAGATCGAAATCAATCGAATAAATGGAATGAAAATAGGCGGTGGGCATCCATCCGGCGTGTCTTCTCAAGTGCTGTCTCCTTTGTCTTTCATGCTGCTGACTTCCTCCATGAATGACTCGACGTCCTTGAATTCACGGTATACGCTTGCGAAACGGACATAGGCCACCTCATTCAGCGCCTTCAGTTTCTTCATCACGAGGTCACCGATGACAGACGAGGGAATTTCCTGCTTGTCCATCGCCATAAGTTCCGACTCGACTTCATCCGTGAGCTTTATCATCTCACTCTGCGTGACCTGCGTCTTGTAACAGGAACGCATGACACCCGCATAGACCTTGTTTCTGTCAAACGGCTCGCGGGTCTTGTCTTTTTTGATGACGATAAGCGGCGTCATCTCAAGTCTCTCATACGTAGTAAAACGCCGGCCGCAGACAACGCACTGTCTGCGGCGGCGGATTGAGCCGTCCTCTGTGGGCCTCGAATCAATGACTTTCGTATCTTCAGCACCGCAATATGGGCAATTCATATCTGTCCTCCGAAATCCATGCCAGTCACTCAGGCGGATTTTACACATTTTGTATACATATTATAATTTGTGCGCGGGAATCGGTCAATCACTTGCGGCAAATAAGCATTATTCTTGGTTGAAAAGCTGCTCTGATCGTTTTAAGATATTATAAAATAATGAGAAAGGCAGTGAATTAGCATGGCTGTAAAATACACAGCATACCTTGGGTGCTATACCCGTCAGAATAAGGACGGCGGCATCCAGATTTTTGATGTGGATGTGCCGGCCGGACGTCTGATTCCTCGTGAAAACGGCACGGTAAAGATTAACAACGCCTCGTATATCGCAGTTTCACACGACGGCCGCTTCCTGTATTCGATATGCGACGAAGGCGTCTCAGCGTTTACGATTCTCCCGGACGGCGGTCTGGAAATGATCAACACGCTTTCGATCAACGGCATGAGAGGCTGCCATATCGCATTGACCAGGGCCAACGATTATCTCGTCGTATCCGGTTATCACGACGGGAAAGTCACGGTGATCCGTCTGAACCCTTCGGGTGCTCTGGACTGCATCACAGAAGAAATCTACCACAATGGTCTCGGGATGTTCGCAGACAGAAGCAACAGCCCGCACGTAGAGTGCTGCGTGTTCTCCCCGGATGAAGAATATCTGTGCGCCTGCGACTCCGGAATCGACCAGATTAAAATTTATAAGTTCAATCACGAAAGCGGCCGTCTGAAGCTGGTCGATATCATCCGGACGCAGCTCGACAGCGCTCCGCGCCAGATTGTATTCTCAGCCGACGGAAAATATGCCTATGTTGTCTGTGAGAACAAAAATCTGATCGATGTTTTCTCGTACAAAAAAGAAGGCAGCAAGGTGAGTGTCACTCCGGTCCAGACGATATTCACAGTGCGCAGCTCACACAAAGACAACAACGCGCCGTATGATTTTATTTTCACGCCTGACGGCAAAAATGCCATCTGCTCGAACGCCGGCAGCAACACGGTCACGATTTACAACGTAAACAAAGAGCGCGGAACGCTTTCAATTCTCTCTTCTCTTCCGATCAGCGGCAGATTTCCAAAGTATCTCTGCCTCTTTCCGGACAACAGGCATCTGCTTTCCATGAACGCCGAGGAGAATACCATTACCGACTTTACGATTCATTACAACAAGGGAACAATCATCATGAACGGCGCGCCGATCAAAGTGATGTCACCGAATAATCTGGTGATGCTTAAAACTGAAACGCCCGATGCATAAAAATTTTCCCGCCGCAGTCTTTGTACTGCGGCTTTTTTGTTGTACAATTGCGTGCGGTGTGTATCTGACTTTTTGGTCAGCTCTCAGAAAATAACAGGAGGCAACGATGAGACATCTTCTCAACCCATTGGATTTCAGCGTCGAAGAAACCGAACGTCTTCTTGATCTCGCACACGACATCAAAGATCATCCGGACAAATACGCCAAAAAATGCGAGGGGAAACGGCTTGCCACGCTCTTCTACGAACCGAGCACCAGAACCCGCCTCAGCTTCGAAGCTGCCATGATGAATCTGGGCGGCACCGTGCTCGGCTTCTCATCTGCTCAGTCAAGCTCGGCCGCAAAGGGTGAAAGCGTTGCGGACACCATCCGCGTGGTTTCCTGCTACGCCGATATTGTCGCAATGCGACATCCGAAAGAAGGCGCCCCGGCTGTCGCGGCGCAGTTTTCGAGAGTACCCGTCATCAACGCCGGAGACGGCGGACACCAGCATCCCACCCAGACCCTGGCTGACATGATGACGATCCGCGAACTCCGCGGGAGCCTCGAGAACTTCACGATCGGTCTCTGCGGCGATCTGAAATTCGGCCGCACCGTCCACTCTCTCATCAGCTCTCTGATCCGCTACAAAGGCGTCAGATTTGTCCTGATTTCTCCGCCGGAACTGCGGGTTCCGGATTCTATCCGCGAAGACGTCCTGAACGCTCACAACATCGAATACAAAGAAGTCGAGAGGCTAGAGGACGTAATCGGAGAACTGGATATTCTCTACATGACCCGGGTCCAGAAAGAGCGCTTCTTCAATGAAGACGATTATCTGCGGATGAAAGATTTCTACATTCTGAACGAAAACAAACTCGCGCTCGCCAAAAAGGATATGTATATTCTGCACCCGCTTCCGCGCGTGAACGAGATCTCGGTTGAAGTCGACAAAGACCCGAGAGCCCAGTATTTCACACAGGTACAGTTTGCCGTGTATGTCCGTGAGGCTCTGATCCTCACACTTCTGGAACTTGTCTGAAAGGAGAACTCTTATGTTAAACGTCGATAAACTCAACAACGGCATTGTTCTGGATCACATCAAGGCCGGAAACGCCATGAAGCTGTACAATTTCCTGCATCTGGACAATCTGGACTGTGAAGTGGCTATCATCAAAAATGCCCGCAGTCACAAGATGGGCCGGAAGGACATTCTTAAAATCGAGGGAGGTCTGGATCTTGTAAATCTCGATGTAATCGGATTTGTGGACCCGGACATCACCGTCAACATTATTACGGACGGACAGATCACGGAAAAAAAGAAGCTGACTCTCCCGAAAGAACTACACAATGTGATTTACTGCCGCAATCCGCGGTGCATCACTTCTATCGAGCAGGGACTCGAGCAGGTTTTCATTCTGAGAGACCCAAAGAAGAAAATATACCGCTGCAAATACTGCGAAGAGGCTTATACATGGAATGACTGACACATGACACAGACCCCAGCGCACCTGAGCAGCTGAATAAGAAAAATTCAGAATGACTTAAAAAAGGCTCCCGGAAACCTAAAAGTTTCCGGGAGCCTTGTGTTTACATCTGAGCTGCACGATAAGCCGGGTTATGTTGCGCTCCGGGAATTTCACCCGGAGGCCGGCGATCATCTTTCTAGGCCTGCCGTTGCCGGCAGGCTCAAGCAACCTACCCGAAAGACCGCAGCGGGCCGCTGCATCGCTTTCAATCTGGTCTTGCTTCGGACGGGGTTTACACAGCCGCTTGCAGTTGCCTGAAGCGCGGTAGTCTCTTACACTGCCATTCCACCCTTACCCTGCCCAGGGGCAGGGCGGTTTCTTTTCTGTTGCACTTGCCTGGGAGTCACCTCCACCGGACGTTATCCGGCGTCCTGCCCTGTGAAGCCCGGACTTTCCTCACCCACCTGTAAAAGGTGGCCGCGACCGCCTGTGCAGCTCATGAGTCAGTATTGTATCGTCCGGTCAGACATTTGTCAAATGAACTCACTGAATGAGCATCGCGTCTCCGAACGAGAAGAAACGGTACTTTTCTTCGACGGCCACTTTGTAGGCGTGCAGAATATTTTCGCGCCCTGCGAGAGCTGAGACAAGCATGACCAGCGTCGATTCGGGCAGATGGAAATTTGTTATCAGGGCGTCAACAGCCTTGTAGTGATAACCCGGATAGATGAAGATCGATGTGTCTCCGGATCCCGCGTGGACAATGCCGTCGTCATCCGTGACTGTCTCGAGAGTGCGGGTACTCGTCGTGCCGACCGCGACGATTCGTCCTCCGGCCGCGCGCGCCTTATTGATTCTGTCCGCCGCGTCTTTCGTCACCTGATACCACTCCGTGTGCATATGGTGGTCGAGGATGTTCTCTGTCTTGACCGGGCGGAAAGTCCCGAGGCCGACGTGCAGCGTGATGCGCACGATGTCGATTCCTTTTTCCCCGATTTTTTTCAGCAGATCTTCCGTGAAATGCAGTCCCGCCGTCGGAGCCGCGGCCGAGCCGTCGTGCTTTGCGTAGACCGTATTGTACATAGACGGATCTTTCAGCTGATGTTTGATGTACGGCGGAAGCGGCATCTGGCCGAGTTCGTCCAGAATCTCCTCAAAAATTCCATCGTACTCAAACTGAACGATGCGGTTGCCGTCATCGGCAATGTCTTTGACCTCACATTTGAGGCGCCCCTCGCCGAAGTCAATCCGCGTCCCCGGCCTGCACTTTTTGCCGGGGCGGACCAGCACCTCCCAGGTGTCTTTCATATCCTTTTTGCGGTTGAGAAGAAGTACTTCAATCGAAGCGCCGGTACCTTCTTTCACGCCGATCAGACGGGCCGGAATGACACGCGTGTCATTGATCACCATGACGTCTCCGGGATTAAGATAGTCGATGACATCCCGGAAAATTCTGTGCTCAATGGCACCCGTTTTTTTGTCCAGCACCATCAGGCGGCTGGAAGCCCGATCCGAGAGCGGATCCTGGGCAATCAACTCCCTGGGAAGATCATAGTAATAATCGTGGAGATCCATGCCCACCGGAAGGCTTTCATCCCGTTTTTCCTGTATTGATTCTGATTCTGACATTATTTTCTCAGCTCGATTCCAAGATCCGCGAGGGCTTTGACGATTCTGTCCATCGGAACAGTCACTTCCTTGTCCTCAAGCGTATGATCTTTCGCGCGGAATGTGATCGTATAGGCGACCGACTTATACCCTTCACCGATCTGAGCGCCTTCATAGACATCGAAAAGCTTATAGCTCTCAACATTCTCACCGCCCTGCTTTTCGATGACATCCTCGATCTGCGACACAAGAATATTCTTCGGCACAACCAGCGATATATCTCTCGAGACAGCCGGGAAGTTCGCAATTCCTGTGTAACGGCGGTCAAACGTGGCAAATTTCGTGACTTCCGGGAGATCAATCACGGCCAGATATACGCGCTGTCCGATGCGGTAGCTGTCCGCCACAAGCGGATGGAGCTCACCCAGGTATCCCATCTTCTGTCCCTGGTAATATACGACAGCCTGTCTGCCCGGGTGCAGGAACGGAATGTTCCCGTCCGGATCATAGGTGATCTTGCCGCGCAGTCCTGTCTCCTGGAAGAACTCTTCGATGACGCCCTTCATATCGTAGAAATCGCCCTTGCCGTAGAATCCGAGCGTGAACTCGACGCGCTCATCCGGGAGCTTCTCCGAGGTCGTCGGGTCGCTCGGGTCCGGAATATATACCTTGGCCAGTTCAAAGAGTTTTACATTCTCATTGCGGCGGTTGTAGTTGATCGAAAGGCTGCCCAGCAGACCGTTGACCGGAAGCGTTCTCATGACGGAGAAATCCTCGCCCAGCGGGTTGGAAATCTTTACCGTCGTGCGCAGCGGCGAATCAGCCGGAATGCGCAGTTTATCGAATACTTTCGGACTCTCGAACGAATACGTCATGGCCTGCGAGAATCCGCAGAACTCGGCGGTCTCAATGGCCTTGTCCATAACTCTCTGCTTGAAGGAAATGCCGCCCATCGTCGTGGCTCCCTTCGGAAGCGTTGTGGGAATGTTCTGATAGCCGTAGAATCTCGCGACTTCCTCTGCCATGTCAGCCATTCCTTTGAGATCCTGACGGAACGAAGGAATTGTCAGCATATTTGTCGTCTTGTCGTATCCGACCTCGATGCGCCTGAAATAGCCGAGCATTGTCTCCGGGTCAATGTCCGTTCCGAGAAGAGCATTGTACTTGTCCGGTTCAAACGGGATCTGAGTCAGCTTCTTCTTCTGCGGATATACATCGACTTTGCCGCCGACAACATCCCCTGCGTCAAGCTCCTCGATGAGCTGGCAAGCGCGGTTGATAGCCTGCTCAGCGAGTTCCGGATCCAGTCCCTTTTCAAACATGCCGGAAGCGTCCGTGCGCAATCCCAGCCTCTTGGTTGTCTTGCGGATGTTGGTGCCGTCGAATGTCGCAGCTTCAAACAGCATTGTCTTCACATCGTCTGTGATCATCGAATTCTGGCCGCCCATGATGCCTGCGAGTCCGACTTCCTTGTCGCCGTCGCAGATCATCAGGCAGTCGTGGTCCAGATCATGCTGCTTGCCGTCGAGAGTCGTGAACTTGTCGCCGTCAGCGGCTCTTCGCACAATGATCTTGTGGCCTGCGATGGTATCGTAATCATACGCGTGCATCGGCTGACCATATTCTTCCATGACATAGTTTGTGATGTCGACAATATTGTTGATCGGGCGGATGCCGCATGTCATCAGTCTGTGCTGCATCCAGAGAGGCGATGGCGCAAGGCGGATATTCTTTACGACACGTCCGATATATCTCGTGCACAGATCGCCCGCCTGAATGTCAACCTGGATGTAATCCCCCGCCTTTTCGTCATTTCCTGTCTCAGTCACTGCCGGCGGTTTGAATTCCGTGTCAAATGTAGCCGCTGCCTCTCTCGCGATTCCGAGAACACTGTAGCAGTCGACGCGGTTGTTTGTGATTTCATATTCAAAAACGGAATCATTCAGTCCCAGCAGTGTCGGCACGTCCTCTCCGACTTTCGTGTCGGCCGGGAAGATATAAATTCCATTCTCCGGGGCATCCGGATAGAATTCACGGTTTGTGCCGAGTTCTTCGATCGAGCACATCATACCGTCCGACTGTACGCCGCGCAGCGTTCCGCTCTCGATGCGGATGCCGTCTTCCGGCATCGGGCCGCCGTCATGTCCGCCGGCCACCTTTCCGCCCGGCAGAACGACCGGTACCTTGACGCCGCTCATTCCGACCGTTATATTCGGAGCACCGGTCACAATCTGGGCCGTGTGATCTCCGACATTTACCTGGCAGACGACAAGCTTGTCGGCATTCGGATGCTTCTCAACCGAAAGAATCTCACCGACGACGATCTTCTCAAGGTTCTTGTTCAGGGTTGTATAATTCTCAACTTTGGTGCCGGACATCGTCATGGCGTCGCGGAACTCATGTTCCTTCACATCCTTAATACCCGGGACCAGCGCTTTTATCCAGTTCAGTGATGTTACCATTTCCGTTTCCTTTCTATATCCTGTAATCCTGTATACTCAACGACTCGCAATTCATCAGAACTGATTCAGAAAACGGATATCATTCTCATACAGGAGACGCATGTCGTCGATCTCATCCTTGAGAAGAGTAATTCTCTCAAGACCGATTCCAAAAGCGAATCCGGAATAGACGTTCGGGTCAATTCCGCTCATTTCAAGAACATGCGGATGAATCATGCCGCAGCCGAGGATTTCAATCCAGCCCTCGCCCTTGCACATGCGGCATCCCTTGCCGTGGCACTTGAAGCATGTCACGTCGCATTCGGCCGAAGGCTCGGTGAATGGGAAATGGTGTGGACGGAACTTTACTTTCGTGTCCGGACCGAACAGCTGCTTTGCGAATTCAGCGAGCGTGCCTTTCAGATCGGCGAATGTGATGCCTTTGTCGATGACCATTCCCTCGATCTGATGAAAACACGGGCTGTGCGTGGCATCCACTTCATCTGCCCGGTACACGCGTCCCGGCGCAATCATTCGGATCGGGAGCTTTCCCCGCTCCATCTGGCGCACCTGAACCGGCGACGTCTGCGTGCGGAGAAGAATCTTGTCATTGATGTAAAATGTATCCTGCTCATCCTTTGCCGGATGATTCGCCGGAATATTCAGCGCCTCAAAGTTGTAGTAGTCATATTCAACCTCAGGACCCTCTACCACTTCGTAGCCCATACCGACGAAAATTCTCTTTACTTCGTTCAGCGTCAGCGTATTCGGATGACTGTGTCCGAGATTTCCGGTTCTCGCCGGAAGCGTCACATCGATTGTCTCGGCCTTCATCTTTGCGTCCAGAGCCCTGGCAGCAAGCTTCTGTCTTGCCTCTTCCAGAGCATCTTCGATTGAAGCGCGCGTCTCGTTGACCATCTTTCCGACTGCCGGACGATCCTCAGGCGCCACGTCGCGCATACTTTTCAGAACACCCGTGAGCTCGCCTTTTTTCCCGAGAATGGCAACCCGGATCTGATTGAGATCGTCCAGATTTCCGACCTCCTCAATCTGCCGGGCGGCTCTTTTACGGATCTCCTCAAGCTTCTCTTTCATCATGACTGTGATCCTCCCATATAAAGCTTGTCAACTATTTTACCGTCATACTCTTCGGAAAACAATAAAAAACTAATTCGTCAGCTTCATATATGAATCTTTCAGCTCTTCAAGGAATTCTCCCATCCGGCTGTAATACTCTTCCGGCTTTCCCGGATCTTTTTCCTGCTCAATCTGCTCGAGCAGCCTGAACTGTGCCGTGTAGCGCGCATTTTCCCGCGTTGTGGAAATGGCCTTCTTCGACCTCACATCTTCCGGGTCCTCTGCCTTCGCGCTGACATATGAACTTCCCTTTGCCAGTATCGCCGCCTCTGAAGCCGCCTGTGCGCTCTCCGAATCGCGGTTCAGCGAATATGCTTTCTCAAAGCAGTCCGAAGCCCGGTCAAAAAGAAAATTTCTTGCGTTCACAATTCCGAGATTGTGCCAGACTCTGCCATAAAACGAATCCGGAAGGGATGTGTCTTTTTGTCCTGCGAGAATCTTCCGCAGATTTTCACCGGCCGATTTCAGGCAGTCGTTGACAATCAGGTTTTCAGCTATCAGGTTCAGCCGCTCATAGGGACGGGCGGCCTTCAGCGAATCAAACTGTACCGAGAGTCTTGAAATTTCATTCGGAGTATACAGTCCGCACTGCGCAAGAATGCTTGAAAGACTCTTTGAAAGCGGGGCGCCCGATTTTTTCTGCGACATCAGATTGGCCGCCAGAGAGCTTTGCCCGATTCCGTTCAGAAACTGTATAAGTTTTTCGCTGATAAAGTCATTTTCTATCAGATATATGCTGTGGTAAATATAATATCCCAGTTCTTCGAGCGACCATACCGGTCTGTCCGTCGGTCCGGCCTCAAAGCCCTCAGCTGCTGCTCTGCCGGCCGGCATAAACCAGGCGTTCTCTTTCGGGCGCGCAGAGGAAGTTTCACCTGTCACGCCGGTGTCCGGCTCCTGCTGATTTTCATCTCTCGTCTCGTCAAGCTGCATAGAAGCCGAAACACTGCGGCCGGTCGACGGATAAAACGATCCAAAGCCGTCATCGCTGACTTCAAACTCGACTCTGTCTGTGCCCGGAAAATGCACGGAAAGTTTCAGCCTGACACTTCTGTCATCCCGCGCCGGAAAACCGGCAAGCGAAAGTTCAAGCGGAACCGCTTCCTTTTCCCGGTCGCGCACCAGAATCGAAACGCTTCCGGCACCCTCTTCCATGAAATAACAGGTTCTGTCAGCCTTCAGATAGCTTTCACCCTGTTTTGCGAGTGTCATTTCTTTTGCCTGGCCGTTCTGCAGAGCCAGTACGGACACGCCGGCCGTGATGCGGTTCTTCATGGCCGGAATACTGCGGCCGAAAAGCCGCAGTTCCCCTCTGTCAGCGGCGAGCAGGCACGCGCCCTTCACGTACAGATTCTGTCCGGCGAAAACGCGGCGGCCCGTGCAGAGCTTTTTGAGCAAAGCTTCCGGAAACTGATCCGTGTCAAAGAAGCTTCCTGTCAGGTACACCGCCGCACAATTCTGTGCTTTGAGCGACTCATTGAAGAATTCCGCGAGCGGTTCTTCCATATCCGGCAGCGATTCTCTCCCGAGCGCGCCGGGTCCGAAAACTTCCCGCCTGCCTTCCATTGGCTTGACCGTGATATAGCAGTTTTTCCCGCCGCGATACTCTCTTAAGAAATACGAACGGATTCCGGTCTCATCGTAATCGAAGACCATGCTGCCGGGATCCCGCAGAGCCGGCGGCATGCCGTAGACATACCCGGCAAATGCTTCTTCCCGGCTGAAGACAGAAACCTTTTCGGCCGGAATTCCACAGTTCTCAAAAGCGTTCACGACTGCCATCGCCGCATCCCGCGTAAAGTCGTGCAGACACACGCCGGCCGCGGCGGGAGAATTCAGGCCTGTCTTTTCCTTCAGAGCTGAGAGCAGTCCGCGCAGCAGCGCCGTGAGCTGCGGCAGACTGACACATTTGCCATCCTGAAAGACAGTGTCCAGGCTTGCGGGGTTGGGAAACAGAAACGAACCGTCTTCTGTCTCGATGTTTTCGACAGCTTTTGCGTTTGCGCGATCCGCGCCTGAGACACAGCAGATCTGCGAAAACCGCTGTCCGAGATCGATTCCGATATACAGCTCACTTGACGGAAGCATTTTCTTCTCCTTTCTCCGGCATTACCGTGAACAATTCCCGCACCAGATAGTCATCCGTCAGAATCTGACGGAGTCTTGCCTTCATCTTCCCGGTGTCATGATTCTTCCAGGCTTCGAACGCTTCACAGAGGAGCCTGAACCGGCCGGCGTCCTCCGGAATGTTTTTGCGGACAAGCGTCATCGGCGTCTCTTTGCGGGTTCCGTCCGGCGCCGTCTCGACAAATGTGCCGCTTAAGAGTTCGCCCGGGAACAGGACGAACGCCGCCGTACAGATGCCGCAGACCTGCTCTTTCATGCGGATTGTCTGTTCTTTTCCGGCATTTCCCATGATGTCTGTGATTCGGAATGTCAGCTGCACATCATTGCCTGGCGCCATACGGTACTCGGCAACCGTTTTGTCCAGGATCTCCGGCGGGAGCTCGAGCTGCGGCGACAGCGCGGCAAAAAACGCAAAAGAGCGTCTCTCCCGGACCAGTTCGTCAAATATTCCCTGGTCCATCGCAATTTCCTCTTCGCTTCTCCCACGAAAATGTTCTTCGCCGTCATGTTTCAGCAGAGCCAGTTTGATGAGGTCCGGCGTATAGGTGCTGCTTCGGCTTATTTTGTCCCTGGCGGCCGTATAGAATACCGGCTCCGCCTTTTCGCCGAGCACAAAGCTGTCGTATGCCTGGCTGTTCAGGAACGCCCGCGTAATGACACTCTCGCCCGCATTCCGGTAATAAGCCGTAAAGACTTCCCCGAGATGCGCATGATTGTGTGTATAAATAAGCTGAGAAATCAGCCTCTCCTCGAGATCCGGAGCCTCTACATTATTTTCGCGGCACGCACGGAATATTTCATACAGATGCTTCGAGCTGCCCTCCGCCGTTTTCTGCAGGCACCTGAGCGACCGCTCGTCAAAGCATCCTCCGTCAAAAGCATATGCGCAAAGATCTGTCGTCAGCTCGCTGTCCGCCCCGTCGTTCATGGCAATCAGTCCTGTCGCCAGAGAGAGAACGGTTCCGGGGTCCATGCCGTCGACGCCATAGAGTTCCGCATTCATGCCCGCTTCCTGAAAATATCCGTGCTGTGAGAACAGCCGGATCACGCGGTGGGCCGTTTCTGCCGGCAGAACAAGAGTATCGTCCGGCATATCCGGTATCTTCCCGTACTGGTCAAAATACGCTGAGCGCCAGGAAATGATCTGCGTTTTCTCCCAGTCCGAAACTTCAGAGAATCCCATGAGAGATCCGCTGAACGCGGCGATCGTATCCTGAGACTCCTTTTCACCGGAATGCAGCGAAAAGAAACAGATCTGATACAGCGGATCAGACAGGCACATCAGCTGCTCGCTCTCTGACACGTGAAAATCCGGGAACACCGCTTCTATTTCGTAATTTGTCGTGCCGATCTTTCTGTTGCCAAAAGAGTCTTCAAAGACAAACGCGATATGCTCTGTTATGACCGGCAGAAAAGCCTCACCATCCGTAAGGGCAATCCGTGTTTCAGATTTCAGCTCTTTTGTGACAAGCACGACACAGTCAGCCTCCGGATCAGAAGTGGTGACGCGGTAAGAGCTGACCGCCCGGAACGCCGCGGACGCAAGTGCCGGATCAGCTGTCTGGTGCTCATAGAGATAGTGATAGCACACCGCAAGATCCAGGGACAGACTGCCTGTCTTCAGCTGTGCCGAGGCAAATTTCAGAATTGCCTCGCGGTATTCTTCCTGAACGGAATCGGAACCGTGGCGTATCACATAGGCATAAATCCGAGCCGTCGGCTCCGCGTCAAGTCCTTCACATCCGAACTTAAAATACAGAAGAACACTTTTCGGCAGACGGATATCCCTTCCGGGATCCAGACTCATCGCATAGTATTCAAACAGGCGGGTGATATTCAATCCCCGGAGCACCGCTTTTTCATAGTAAGGGAACCATTCCGGCCCGCGCCTGCCCTCGCGGATCAGCAGCCTGACAAGGCCCGTGAGAATCCGGTCGTCATCGAACACTTTGTTCAGAGCGAGGAGCAGCTTTTCGTCGGCGGTTTCTTTCTGCGAAGCGCGCTCCGTCAGCTCGACAGCCTGAAGAGCAAGCGGTTCCGCAATCACCGAATACCGGCATCCGAACAGAATCACCTGACGTTCAAACGTGTTCAGAACGCGCAGAAGAAGCGGATCCTGGTTCAGAATTGTAAGCGCCTCAAGGTACAGAACAGGGCTGCTGCATCCCCGCGAAGAAGCGTCCTTCATGCGGGCGAGCCACAGACTGTTGTTCCTTCCGGAACTCTTGTCGAACTGATATGCCATCCAGAGCATCTGCCAGGCGTTCAGTCCCTTTTCAAAGCTGTCCTGAATCGTGCGCCTGACTTCTTCATCAAATTCTTTCCGGTCGTAAATAGCGGCCAGAACATACAGAGAATAATAATACAGGAGTGATCTGTACTTGTATTCCTTCTCGATCCTCGGCTGCAGGATCTGCATAATCTTCCCGGCCTCGTCCCTGCTGCCTTCTCTGGCGTAAAGAAGTGCCCGGTAAAGATTTGCCATTAAGTCTTCCGGATCCTTTTCCAGCTGCTGGCTCACGAGCTGCGTACAGGTCGCGCGCCACTGTGCTTCGCTCTGCTTCCCCGTCCGGTACATCAGATATTCTTCCGTCAGGCGGATGGAGAGAAGCCTCCTTTCCATGTGCAGCTTTTTTTCCTCACTGTCGCGGACAGGGCCTCCGACATGTCTTGCGCGCAGCGTAAGAGTCTGTGTTTTTCCCTCGCTGATAATGCAGATCTGACCGAAATTGATGCCCGCGTGCAGAGCCGCCGCCCGGATTTTGATCGGAATCTCCCTTTTCCTGTTCTCAAAAGAATCCGTGTCAAAGTCCGTCACATCACATGACAGAAACGGCTCGTCTGTCTCGATGCGGCAGCGCGCATAGCCGGAAACATTTGCCGTGAGGGAAAGAATGACGGATGTATCGCCCGAGCAGCTCACCTTTTCTTCAGAGAGAGAGGCGCTGATCTTCACAGGCGTCTTTGCGGAAACCGCCGTCAGAAATTCTTCCACGGCGAGCCGTCCGTCCGGCTGTGTGCACAATACCTGATGCAGCATGTCCTCCCGCGATCCCGGCTCTGTGAGCGAACAGAAATCCTCGCTTCTGAACAGTTCAGCGGCCGCTTTTGCGTTTTTCTCATTAAACGCCGCGAACTCCTGAATGGAGGTGATTTTTTCGCCGTTGTACTCCGGGTACGGCCTGACAAATGTAAACAGACACGGAATGACGTACTCGCCGGCATTTGTCTCGCAGGCAATTTCGCATTCGATCCCGCCGTCATCCGTCTCGCCGCGGCTGTTGACCTCCAGTACGATGACAGCTGCGTTTTTGTCCCATTTCGCATCAATCAGTTTCACGCGCGAATCGGAAGAAGAAGCCCTCACTTCCAGCGGCTGATCCGCCTCGATTCTTATCGCAAAGCGATTTTCTCTCCCGATGCGGACTTCTTCACACAGACTGTCCGGAATGTTCAAAATTTTCGGGGCGCGCAGGTCGAAATCCCCTTGCGCCAGACGTCTGACACTGTTGTTCATTTAGTCTGTTCTCCGTGCTTCAGATTTTTCAGAAAGGCTGCGATATTCTTTTCTTTTCCCTCGTCTGAGGGGACGTAAAATTTTGTGCCGACAAGCTCGTCCGGCAGATACTGCTGCTCTACATAGTGATGCGGGAAATCGTGCGCGTATTTGTACCCCGCACCGTGTCCCAGCTTCCCGGCGCCCGGATAATGCGCGTCGCGCAGATGTTCCGGAACAGATGGAGACGGGTCGCTGCTCACAGATGCCATGGCCGAGTCGATCGCATTCGTGCAGGCGTTGCTCTTCGGCGCACTCGCGATATAAATAGCCGCCTGGCTCAGGATGAGTTTACCCTCCGGCATTCCGACTCTCTCCACGGCTTCCGAAGCCGCGACAGCGACCTGAAGCGCCTGCGGATCCGCATTGCCGACATCCTCGCTCGCGCAGATCATCATGCGGCGCGCGATAAACTTTGGATCCTCGCCCGCGTAGAGCATCCGTGCCAGCCAGTACACAGCCGCATCCGGATCAGACCCGCGCATGCTCTTGATAAATGCCGAAATCGTGTCGTAATGACCGTCGCCCGACTTGTCGTAGCGCACAGCCCGTTTCTGGATGCACTCCTGAGCGACATCAAGATCGACGACAATGCGCCCGTCTGAAGATGCCTGTGTCGTCAGGGCGCCGAGCTCCAGTGCGTTCAGCGCGCTCCGGGCATCGCCGCCGCAGGCCTCAGACAGGAAATCACAGGCCTCGTCGTCCAGCACGACGTTTAAATTTCCAAGTCCGCGTTTTTTGTCTGCCACCGCACGTTTCAGAAGCGTTCTGATTTCGTCCGGCTGAAGCGGTCTGAGTTCAAATACGGTAGAGCGGGATATCAGAGCGCTGTTGACTTCAAAATACGGATTTTCCGTTGTCGCACCGATCAGAACGATTGTGCCGTCCTCGACATACGGCAGCAGAAAATCCTGCTGTCCTTTGTTAAAACGGTGAATCTCGTCGATGAAAAGAATTGTTTTCTTCCCGTACATCCCGAGATTATCCTTCGCACGGCTGACAGCTTCTTCCATATCTTTCTTGCCGGCTGTCGTCGCATTGATCTTTTCAAACCCGGCGCTCGTCGTATTGGCAATCACTTTTGCCAGAGTCGTCTTGCCGGTTCCGGGCGGACCGTAAAATATCACGGACCGCAGTCTGTCGGCCTGAATCATCCGGGTGAGCATTTTGCCGGGCCCCAGGATGTGCTTCTGTCCGACCACCTCATCCAGAGTGCGCGGCCGCATTCTCGCCGCCAGCGGAGCCTCCTGCTCCTGCGTATTCTCCCGCATCAAATCAAACAGATCCATGGCGCTCCTTATTGCTGAATCCAGATTCTGACAGCCGATCCGGGACTGGTCCGGCTGTAATTCTTGTCGTATACGAACAGCTGTCCGTCTTCTCCGACGGCATATGTATTGCCGCGGAATACAACGACCTGTTCCGCGTTGAAAGCCCCTTCCAGCACCTGTGTCTCGCCTGACGGCCTGATCAGCGTGACGCTGCTGTCCGTTCCGACTGCCGCTCCTCTAAATCCCTCGACATAAGAAAGCTTCGCGCCGGTGAGGCCGTCCATAAGGACCTCCATTTTCCGGCCTGACAGCACACAGACTTCGCCCTGATCATTTGTGAACAGAAGTTTTTTGCTGTCAGCGAGCCAGACGTATGTCGAGTCGGCCGCGGCACTTGTCGTCTTGACAAGAACGCCGTTCTCTTCTGTCCAGATGCCGCTGCTGTCATACGCGTAGACTGCCTTGTCCCCGCTCATGAAAAATATGAGCGACGCATCAGAATCCCATATTTTCTCTGTTGACTTTCCGTCACTTAACCAGTAAGTTCCGTCGGAACGGTAAATGTACTTGCTGCCGCTCTCCAGAACGGTGCCGTTTGTGTTTGTAAAGACGCCCTCATGTACGGGATCCGGCACCTGCAGATCTGAAATATACTCGGCGATGACTTCGTCGCTGATGCCTCCGTTTTCATCGGACTGAAAGAAGTGAAGGTCGCCGTCTTTGATGTAAATGGCACTGCCTTCCGAAGGAGTTCCGTGGAATTGTGTGACGTCGATGCCGACACGCACGCTGCTGCCGCCGGAGCGGGCAAAATACACGGCGAATCCGCTGCCGGAATACGCCCAGTTTTCTTCAGAGGATGTGCTCAGAAGATAAAACAGCGCACCGGAATCGCTGATGCCGCACAGATCGACATCCGAACTTTCTGTCGCAAGTCTCTGATAACCGTTCGGGTCGCCGTTTTTCCACCGGCAGACAACATTCCGCCCGGCTGTGTATACAACCGCCGCAAAATACTGACCTCCCTCTGAGACTGCCGTCTCTTGTATCGTCCCGTCCGCGAGATCATCCGGGAGATCCGAAAAATAAGCCTTGCCCGTGTCACTCCAGAACGTCAGCTGATTACCGTCGACCTGCGTCAGTGTGTCACCGTCGACCTGACTTGTGACGCCATCCGCAAAAGCCCAGAGATACGTGTGCCGCCAGCTCCAAATGCCCCTCCCCGCAAATACACAAATCAGCAGCAGCAGACAAACTGCCGCTGCTGTGATGATTTTCCGTCTGAATTTTCTCAGATACCAGATCAGATCAAGCAGTCTTTCATACAGAAAATCAAGCCCTGTGTACAGCTTCCGCACGATCGGGGACACATTTGTCTTCCTCCGCCTGTGCGGACCGGCAGAACCTTTCCGGCGTATTTCACCTTTCCGGCCGCCCTGCCGCGCTCTCTCATACACAGCTTTGCGCTTTTCATAAGCTTCCTGATTGACCAGAATTTTCGGCTTTTCACAGTACGGGCAGGAATCGCCCTCGTATTCTCTTCCGCACTTGGGACAGATTTTCGCCATTCTCAAGCCTTTTCCTATTTCAAGCAGGCTCCCAGGATTTCCTGGGAGCCTGAAATGTCATCTGTATCAGAACGCAAGTCTCTCCGCGAAATACGCTCTCAGATCTTCGATCTTCACGCGTATCTGTTCCATCGTGTCGCGGTCGCGGACTGTAACGGCGCCGTCGTTTTCAGAATCGAAATCGTAGGTAACACACCACGGTGTGCCGATCTCGTCCTGTCTTCTGTACCGCTTTCCGATATTTCCGCGGTCATCGTAGTCGCAAACGAAATCCTTCGCGAGCATATCGCGGATCGGCTCTGCCTTTTCGCTGAGTTTCTTTGAAAGCGGCAGAACGGCCACTTTGACAGGTGCGATGGCCGGGTGAAAATGAAGCACCGTGCGCTTGTCGCCGCCTTCGAGCTCTTCCTCGTCATAAGCCGAGCAGAGGAATGCGAGCGTCACGCGGTCAGCGCCGAGCGACGGCTCAATGACATACGGTATATACTTCTCTTTCGTCTCGTCGTCAAAGTAAGACAGATCCTGGCCGGAAACCTCCTGGTGACGGGTCAGGTCATAATCCGTGCGGTCCGCAATGCCCCAGAGCTCGCCCCAGCCGAACGGGAACAGGAACTCAAGGTCTGTCGTCGCTTTCGAATAGAAAGAAAGTTCCTCTTTCTCGTGATCTCTGGCTCTCATCTCTTCCGGTTTGATGCCCAGATCCTGCAGCCACTTGATGCAGAACTTCTTCCAGTACGCAAACCACTCAAGATCCGTGTCCGGCTTGCAGAAGAATTCAAGCTCCATCTGCTCAAACTCTCTCGTGCGGAATGTAAAGTTGCCCGGCGTAATCTCATTCCGGAACGACTTGCCGATCTGACCGATGCCAAACGGAATCTTCATGCGGCTGGTTCTCTGAACATTCTTGAAGTTGACGAAAATGCCCTGCGCTGTCTCCGGGCGCAGATACACGGTATTCTTGGCGTCCTCCGTGACGCCCTGAAATGTCTTGAACATCAGATTGAACTGACGGATTTCCGTGAAGTTGTGTTTTCCGCACTTCGGGCAGCAGATTTTGTGTTCCTCCACAAAATCTTCCATCTGCCTGTTCGACCAGCCGTCGACCGAGCCTCCCAGATCGAAGTTGTTTTCAGCAGCCCAGTCCTCGATCAGCTTGTCCGCCCTGTATCTCTCGTGGCACTCCTTGCAGTCCATCAGCGGATCCGAGAAACTCGAAAGATGTCCGCTCGCCACCCAGGTCTGAGGGTTCATAAGAATCGCGCAGTCTACGCCGACATTGTAGCGGCTCTCCTGAATAAATTTTTTCCACCAGGCTTTTTTGACGTTGTTCTTCAGCTCAACACCCAGATTTCCGTAGTCCCATGTATTGGCCAGGCCGCCGTAAATCTCCGAGCCCGGGTATACAAATCCTCTCGCCTTCGCGAGAGCTACAATCTTGTCCATCGTCTTTTCCATAACTAAAATAAACTCCTTCCGGCCTATACATGATCGGTGTCACAGCCGCTAATATTCTACTCTATCCGTGCGCGTTTCACAAGCCGTCAGACAGTCTCAGACACTCATTTCTCATTGTCATCAAGCATCCGGGCTGAACGCATCGGCCACTCAAATGTCCGCTCACAGAGCTTCCGGCAGATTGTCCCGAGCCGTTTCTGAACATCCTCGCGCACCGTGAACGAAAACACCTTTGAGAGCGGCGTCGTCTCGATAAATTGAATCGTATATAGCAGAATCTGTCTGAGATCCGGAGCGTCGCCCTCAATCTCGCCCGTGTATTTTGTCAGATCCTGCAGTTCGCCGGCCGTCTCAATAGCCCGGATTTCGTACACACAGCGGATCAGCGGATACGGCATCTGCTTTTTTTCAAGAGCCGCAAGTCCCGCGTACAGCACGTTGATGCCGTCCGACGCGTCCAGTCCCTCTTTGCCGTAATAATCCGCGATTTCCGCGAAATAGCACGCATACAGAACCGCATCGAGATCCGCCGTCACGCCCCGGAAATAACGCTTAATGTCAGCACTCTTCACCCGGAAATACGTGCGGCCTTCAAACAGAGTAAATGTTCCGAAGACAAATGGCTGCGTCACGCCCATGAGCGGACTGTTCATTTTCCTCGCACCCCTGGCAAATGCCGAAACCTTCCCGAGTTCTTTTGTGAGCAGCACGATCCGGCTGTCATATTCGCTGATCGCAGAATTTTTGATAACAAATCCCGTGGCACAGATTTCTCCTGCCATCAGTCATCCCTCTTCCTGTCATAGCCCAGTGATTTCAGAATTGCCGGATTGTCCTTCCAGTCGCGGCGGACTTTCACCCAGAGCTTCAGATTGATATGGCGTCCGAGCTGTTTTTCCATCTCCTCGCGCGCCTGCGTCCCGATGCGCCGGATCATCTGCCCGCCTTTTCCGATGATAATTCCCTTGTGGGAATCCCGTTCACACAGGATCGTCGCCTCGATATCCGTAACGGTTCCGTTGCGTCCGTCGCGCTCACGCATTTTTTCAATCTGCACGGCGATCCCGTGCGGGACCTCCTGCGAGAGCAGGCGCAGTGCTTTTTCGCGGATGATTTCCGCCGCCAGTTGTCTCTCAGGCTGGTCCGTCACCGTATCCTCCGGGAAGAAAAGCTCGCCTTCCGGCAGCAGCCGGAAGATCTCGTCCTTCAGATCCTCACATCCGTTTCCGGTTTTCGCACTCAGAGCCACGCAGGAATCGAACTGCGCGAGTCGTCTGTAACTCTCGATAATCGGAAGAACCATCTCTTTTTTCACCTTGTCCGTCTTGTTGATGACAAGGATCTTTTTAGCCGGAACGCCAGAGAGCTCCTTTCCGATGAGCCTCTCTTCCCCGCCGGGATTTGTGCCGGGCTCCGTGACCCAGCACACAATGTCGATATCCTTCAGACTTTTTGCGACCGCCTCTTCCATATATTCCCCGAGACGCGTCTGCGCTCTGTGCAGTCCCGGCGTGTCCGTGAATACGATCTGTCCACGCTCATCTGTGTAGACAGTGCGGATCCTGTTTCTGGTGGTCTGCGCTTTTCTCGAAGTGATCGCGATTTTCTGTCCGATCAGGCGGTTCATCAGTGTGGATTTGCCCGCATTCGGGCGGCCGATAAGTGTGACAAAGCCTGACTTCACCGGACCGCTTCTGCCGGCCCCGTCTGCGATGCCGCTTCTGGCAAGCATTTCGTCGAGATTCATCTGTGTTCCCCTCTTCAGTATTCAGAGTCCTCCGTCAGGAATGGACAAATGCGGGTAAACATATCTTTGTGTCGGCTGATCTGATCCTGATTTCCGATCACGACCAGATGTCCGGCATCCACGATATCGCGCACAATCGGAGCGAGCGCGCGGATGCTGTCCTGATCTGCCGTCATGATTTCGCGTCGTGTCCGGCGCAGTTCATCATCGCTCACGCGGCTCATATATGACGAAAACGAAAAGCTGGTCATCGTCGAAGCCGGCATCGGCGTGTCGACGGTGCCGATCGTCCCTATGATGTATTTGAGCATGTCGCGGTCAGAGACCGTAAAGTTTTCTACATATTCCGCCGCTTTCCGGTAGACATCGTCCGTCTGCCTGATGTGCGGATCCCGGTAGGAAACGAGCACGCCCTCGCCGCTCTTTCGGAAACTGCTCATGCAGCCGTATGCTCCGCCCCTGACGCGGATGTTCTGCCACAGATATTCATAGCTGAAAATTATCCTCAGGACCTGAAGAGCGCCCGTGTAGGAATTGCCGGACGCGAGGAAGTCTCCGCTTCTGGCCACATAATTGACCTGAGACGACGTCGTGTAGGCGACTCGCTCCGTCACCGGCGTAAAGTGCCTTTTCTCTCTGTCCTTATTTCCTTCCGGCAGACGGCTGATCAGGGCTTCACACGGCTTTTCAAACATCCTGTACCCGGTCTCGTCGGCGCCGAGCGACACAATCAGATTTTCCTTCGTGAAAATCAGATCCACAAGCCGCTTCACAGCGTCGATCAGTTCATTTTTCTTTTCGTCAAAATGATCCGCATACGTTTTCACCGTCTGATAGAAACGATAGCCGGAGAACTGATCACTGTGATACGCATTTTCGCTGTACTGGGCAGATGCGATCATAGCCGCGTACGTGTGGCCGGATGACGTCATGCCCGTCTCCAGTCTCGTCACGGTCTGCTGCAGAATATCCGAAAGCCGTTTTGTGTCCGTGAACTTCGTGCGCAGCATTTCCTCTTCCATCATACTGAGCAGGAAATCCAGTTTGCCGTAAAGCGCCTTGCCGCGCACCTCGTAGAGCAGCTCTGAGCTCCCGTCAGACAGCGCATTGCGGCAGACAACCGGCTCCGTCGTGAGCCCGCCGAGATTCGTGTCGATTTCATTCGAAAGTTCGGTATATGTGTAGTTCTCCGTGTCCATGAGTCCCTGCAGGTCAGAAAGAATGCCGACATACGGCAGAAGGCTGTCAGGCACATTTTTCATGGAAAATCCGAGAGTGACGTAGCCGATGCCGTTGGTCGGGATATCTGTGTGAATGACTTTCCGGCCGGCGATCTGTTTTTCGATGCGGACCGGGAGAACCGGATCCGGACTGATATCCGAGAGTTTCAGCATCGGAACTTTCTTTAGATCTTCCTGCGGCGACGGTTCGCTCTGATATGCCTTCAGCTCTTTTGCGCTCTCCACAATGCCGTCGAGCTGTTCCGGCGTCATCCCCGCCTTGATTTCCGCCAGACGCTTCTGTTCCTCCGCCTCCCGGCGGTGAGCTTCTGTCTCATCCGGAACCAGAGTCACATCGACACACGAAGGGTTGTCCACGAGCCACTTCTTCACAACTCCTGCGAAGTACTCCGACTCACCGCCGCTCTCCAGTTCCCTGTACACATCTCCCAGTTCAATCCTGACAAATGGTTTCGTCTCGTCGTACAGCCATGAATCCATCATTGACAGATAATACATGAGCCCTTTCGGAAAGCGCCCGTAATCCGCCTCTCTGTAGCGGAATTCCTGAGACTGCAGACCGGCCGCAAGCATTTTTTCGTCCGGTCCTTTTTCCGATATTTCTCTCATGACGTCCGCGATAACCGCGTCAAATTTCTCCTGCCCGGACTCGTCAGCGCCGCGCGCGACGATGGAATAAACAGGCTGCTGTATCGTCGTGTCCCAGGACGAATCGATATCCGTTCCGATCCCCTCCTCGAGCAGTCTCTTCTTCAACACCGCTCCCGGCGCCTGGACAAGCACATAGTCTATCGCATCCATCGCGACAAGCAGTTTCGGGTCCAGCGTCGTCCCGACGCTCCAGCTCTTTGAGAGATACGTCCCGCCCGCTTTCGGCGTCCCCGCCGCTGCCGCATACGTGCTGCGGACGTGTCTCGGCGCGTCAAACGCCGTCTGCATCGCGATTTCCGGGTGGGCGCTCATTTTCCCGCCGTCAAACGCTGACAAATATTCGCGGTCCAGATAGTCGAGCCTCTCCTGCACGTCAAAGTCTCCGTACAGATAAATATAGCTGTTGGACGGATCGTAATAAGCCTTGTGATAAGCCAGAAAATCCTCATATTTCAGTGTCGGAATCACTTTCGGATCTCCGCCCGACTCAAACACATAGCACGTGTCCGGATACAGATTCATCATGATCTTTCGCTCGAGCACATCGTCCGCCGAACTGTACACGCCTTTCATCTCGTTGAACACGACGCCGTTGACTTTCAGCGTGTCATCGCGGTTCGCCATCTCATAGTGCCAGCCTTCCTGGCGGAAAATTTCCGGATGAATGTAAATATTCGGATAAAACACGGCGTCCAGATAGACGTCCATGATGTTCTTGAAATCCGCATCATTGCAGCTTGCGACCGGATAGACCGTCTTATCCGGATACGTCATGGCATTGAGAAACGTGTTCAAAGACCCTTTGACAAGCTCGACAAACGGATCCTTGACCGGATATTTGCGGGACCCGCACAGTGTCGAATGCTCGAGGATATGCTGAAGCCCCGTGTCATTGTAAGGCGGCGTCTTGAATCCGATGGAAAATACTTTGTTTCTGTCCGTATTGGAAAGAACCGCGATCCGGGCTCCGGATTTCCTGTGACGCAGAAGCAGTCCCCAGGACGCAAGGTCCGGGAGCGGAACAGACTGCATGCATTCATAAGCCGACAAATCGAGCTTCTCGACATCTTCCCTGTTTTTTACTATACTCATAAGTCCTCCGATATTCGCAAAGAAGCCGTTTCGCCGGCTTCCGGGCATGCTGCCCTGTTTTGTATTATCGTATCCTTTTTCATTTAATGCAAGCTGAGTAAAGCCTGCCGAAGCCCCGGAAATGTTCTCACAAAAAAAGGAACTGCTGCGGCAATGCAGCAGTTCCCCGTAACATTTATCACATGCTGAAATCAGCTGTGCGCGCGGGCTTTTTTGTCCCCGATTTTCCCATTTTCCGTGTTCGGATCCTGATAGTGGCGCAGGTCGTAGTACACCGAACCAGGCGCCACTTTTGAAGCCACGTGAGCTCCCCACACGCCAAGACGCGCCATCAGGGCGAGTCCCCATCTGCGCCTTCCATACTCCTTGCCGAAGATCTCTCCGATTTTTTTCGCCGATTTGAAATCGTAGAAGTACTTCGAGGCGTAATAAAATTCTTCCTGCAGCTCCCACGGGGTCATATTGGCGGGCCGGAACGTGACGTTCATCATGTCGAAGCGGCTCCAGTCGTGGGTGATCATCCGGCCGTCTTTCTCAAACTGCTCATAGACCGGCGTCCCCGGGAACGGCGTCAGCACCGCAGGCTGCAGCTGATATGCATTGATGCTCTTCGCAAAATCAATACTTCTGTCCATATCTGCCTTGGTGTCGTCGTCAAGGCCCAGAACAATGCTCGCGATCAGGCGGATGCCATGCTTTTCGCATGCTGCTCCGGCGCGGCGGATATTGTCGATATTCTGACCCTTGTGAATGCTGTCCAGCGCTTTCTGGTTAAGCGATTCAATGCCAATCAGGACACGCGTCAGATGTGCGTCGTGCAGAAGCTGAAGCAGTTCCTCGTCGTCCGCCATATCGGTGCGGCCGAAGAAGAACGTCTCTTTAAACGTCAGATTTTCTTTGATCATCCGGCGGCAGATTTCCTTGGCCCGTTCCTTGTCGGCCGTGAAATTGTCATCCTCGAAGTTGAGATACTTGAATCCCATCTCTTTGTACATCCGGATCTCGCGTATGACATTGTCCACACTGCGCTGCCTGTACGGAGCGAACATGCGCGATGTCGTACAGAATGTGCAGCGGTACGGACAGCCGCGCGTTGAAATCACATTGGCAGCCTCGCACGGAGTCTTGAGAATCGAATAGTCCGGGAACGGAACTTCGTCCAGATTCGTGATCGGAATTCCGTGAACGAGTCTGTCCTTGATTCTCCCCTCGACGACATCCAGGATAACCTTCTCGCCTTCGCCGGTGATAACCTGATCCGCATGTTTCAGCGCTTCCTGAGGTTCCCAGGTGGCATGCATGCCGCCCATGATGACTCTGGCCCTGGTTTTCTGGTGAATGATGTCAGCCAGTTCATAGCCGCGCAGCGAATTTGACGTCATGATGGAAATGCAGAACACATCCGTATCCTTCAGCAGGCGGTTGAAATGAATGTTGGCATTCAGCTCCTCGTACGCTTCGACCTGATGCCCTGCTCTCTTCAGAATTCCTCCGAGAATCAGCGGCCCTGTGATAGAATTGCTCTGACCATAAATTTTACCGCCCCAGCGGTACATGGGAATACGCCTGAGCGCCGTCGTCGGCACGATAAAAACAACTTTCATGACAGAAACTCCTGAACTGTTTTGCTAAATTTATTTACAGCTGTTATAATATTTACATATATGTCAGCTTTATTTGCAATGACACTTCCGAATACTTGTCAGTTAACTATACTGATTCCTGAAAAATGTTAAGTTTCTATGGATAAACGGATATACAAAACAAAAAAGGGCCTCCGCGAAGCTCTGAAGAGTCTCCTCGCGGAGAAGCCTTTCGATAAGATCAATGTGACTGAAATATGCCGCCGCTCACAGACAAGCCGCGTCACATTCTACACCTATTACAATGACAAATATGACCTCCTGGACGATATGTACAAGTCGCTCGCGGACGACGCTCAGGAAATTTTTATCCGTCTGCAGGAGAAAAATAATCAGGAGGAGTCCTTCGAGAAAAGTGTTCAGAATATACTCGACACTCTTCTGTCATTTGAGAACAATCCGGCTTTCAGTTCCGCGAACATGGTCATAGAGCGCGATATCATCCCGATATATCACGATTTTCTGCTCGAATGCATCAAACGGTTTGAAATCAAATATCCGGAACATATGCAGACGCGCTATCCGATCGATGCGCTGAACTCATTTTTTGCAGCCGGCATGTGGGGATTTATTCACAGCCATCCGGGTCCGGCGACAGAAGACGATATAAGAGAAGCGCGGGTGCTGTTGACTGACCTGGTAAACAGCAACATCTTTATCAGGCAGAAATGACGCGGCCGGTCACCCGGCGGAACTCTCCTTTTTCACGGCGCGCACAATTCCCTCATATACTTCCGCGACATTGTGCTTTGAGAGATTCTCTTCAAAATTTTTCTGGATATCCTGCAGTGCTCCCTCAAGGCTTTTGTGAATATTCCGTCCAACCGGGCACTTCGGATTGGTGTTCTCGTGAAACCGGAAAAGATCTTCGCTGCTGTTTGTCTCCACAGCGCGGTAGACATCGAGAAACGTGATCTCACTCAAAGGTCTCGTGATGCTGATGCCGCCGGTTCCGCGGCGGATTTCAATGATGCCGGCATTGCGCAGCTGCGACATGATGTTCCGGATGATAACCGGATTGCTGCCGACGCTGGATGCCAGGAAATCGCTCGTGACCTTGTAGTCTTTCTGAAAATAAGTCACAGCCGATAAAATATGAATCGCAATCGTAAACTTTGTCGATACCTGCATTCTCTTCTCCCGGGATAAGCCTCCCGCGGCATGTCATATCAAAATACGATAGTTGTAAAATAACATAATTGTCAGTCAGCTAAAATGTAAGATACATCATTACATTAAAACTGTCAATAGCATACTTTTACGGACAAACTGAAAGAAGGGGCTCAGCCATGATACTGTTTTTCTCAGCAACCGGAAACAGCAGGCACACAGCAGAAGAAATTTCGAGGCAGACCGGCGACGAACTGATCAACATAGAAGACTGTGAAAAAGAAGAGCGGTATGATTTCACTCTCTCGGAAGGTGAAAACATCGGTCTCATCACACCTGTCTATTTCTGGATTCTTCCGTCTGTCGTGGAAAAGTTCCTGAAAAATATGAAAATTCACTCTCGGAACAACCGCCACTATACATTTCTTGTCGTGACCTACGGGACGACCCCCGGTGCATCCATTTCAGTGGCAGACGATTATCTGAAAAAGGCCGGCTGTCCGCTCAAGGCAATGTATACGGTCCAGATGCCGGACACGTGGACGCCTGTTTTTGACCTCTCCGATCCGGAAAAGGTCAGAAAGCAGAATGAAAAGGCGGATTTTCAGATTCTCGGCGTCACAAAAAAAATACTCGCAAAACAAGAGGGAGATTTTTCTGACAGGAGACTGCCGCGCATTCTTGCGGCACCGGCAAGAGCGAGCTATGAGTCTGCCAGAATGACAAGCCATCTGCACGCGGAAGACAGCTGCATCGGGTGCGGACTCTGTGCCCGGAACTGCCCGGTACAGGCAATCGAAATGCAGGATCAGAAACCGGTCTGGGTAAAAAAGCAGTGCTCCATGTGTCTGCGGTGCCTTCACTGCTGCCCCAGGTTCGCGATCCAGTACGACAACAAAACGAAAAAGCACGGACAGTATGTGCACCCGCAGCTCTGAATCCGGGCAGCCCCGCTCATCTTTTCAGTCTTTGCCGATGCGGTCCCTCACTGCTCAGTAGTTCCGACCAGTGCGGCAACTACGATAAAATGATACGTCTCGCCGACGTTGACACAGGTTGAGAGCGTGATGAGCGGAGGACGATTGGAGAAATCATCCTGCCAGGTATCCGTCGTTCTGGTGTACTCGCTCTTGCTCTGACTGTCTGCCACAAATTTGTCATATTCTTCTTCATTGGACACGCCCTGGTAAAGCGGATCGTCTTTCAGACATTGATAATATGAGAAAATATGGTATTTATAGACCCGCTGCTCCGTATAAATATATACATACGGATCCGAATCACAGAGGCCTTCTTCTCTCTCAAAACGCTTCAGAGTTCCGAACATAGATCCGTTCTTCATGTTGTGTCCATAGATGAACGAATTCAGACTCGTCCAGTCCCTGTTTGCATCTTTATCAAGGAAAATACATCCGTACACATTTTCCTCGCCGGTAAACAGATGATGCAGATATTCATCGTTGTCGTGGCTCTGCGCCATCGGATAATAAATTCCCAGCGCCGGGATATAAAGAACCCCCACGAAATCTGAATTCTGAGCTTTCAGAGCCGCATAGTCAATCTCAAGCGCCGGAGCGCTGACCGCTGTGCTCTCATCCTCTGCTGCCGTCTCTTCTGAACCCGTCTCAGCTGAAGTTTCCTGCGTCTGTGCGGTGTCGTCCAGCACCACAATCGCCTCATTGATCTGCTCATACCGCTCATCACCTGTCTTATACTCGCGGTATGCCAGATAAAAATGATATGCCGAATACACAAATACGACAATCAGAACAACGAGCAGAATATCCGATAAAATACGGGACACCCGCTTTCTCTTTCTGCTTTTCTTTCTAGAGGTGTTTTTTTTCGTTTCCTTTCTGTCCGCCTCTGTCTTCTTCATAAACATTCTCCCGGTATCGTCAATGCCATTTTTCATGACAAATGTCTTTCCTCTGAGTCTGAATAGACTTTACTACGGATTTTTAAGACTGTCCAGTTTCGGGCGCAGGCAAAAAAAGGCGCCTGCTTTTCGCAGGCGCCCCGTATGGCTCTTGTACGAATCATTTACTGCCAAAAAATCCGCGCTTCTTGAAAGTTCTCTCCTGACCGGACACAAGTTTATCGTATTCCATCAGGGCATTTTTCGCCTCATTGCTCAGGCGCTTCGGAATTTCAATGGTGAGCGTCATGTACTGATCGCCGCGCAGAGAAGAATTGCGCAGAGACGGCATTCCTTTGCCTCTCAGACGCACTCTCGTGCCCGGTTCCGTCCCCGGTTTCACCTCATACTCAACCTGTCCGTCAATCGTATTGACGATGATCGGACCGCCGAGCACAGCGGTCGCATACGGGATCGGATTTGTCGTGTACAGGTCGTATCCGTCGCGCGTAAATTCACTGCTCTCATCCACAATCACCTGAACGAGAATATCGCCCCTCGGCCCGCCGTTTCTGCCCGGCTCGCCTTCGCCTGTAAGACGCACAAACTGACCGTTGTCGATTCCAGCAGGAATCTTTACCTGCAGCGTCTTATTTCTGCTGATATAGCCAGTGCCGTAGCACTTCGGGCATTTCTCGCGGACAATTTTACCGGTCCCGTGACAGTCCGGGCAGTCCGTGACATTCTGGATCACTCCCATAATAGAATGCTGCGTATAGACGATCCGTCCGCGTCCTCCGCATCTCGGACACGTCTCAGGCTGTGTCCCCGGTTTTGCACCGGTGCCGTGGCAGTCCGGGCATTCTTCTCTGACCATGGCCTCGACGGTTTTTGTCGTGCCGGTGAAACTTTCCCGGAATGTTATATGAACAGACAGTCTTACGTCCTGGCCGCGGGAAGCAGAACTGCCGGAAGCAGATCTCCTTCCGCCGCCACCGAACATAGTTCTGAATATATCCGTGTCATTAAAAAGATCGCCAAATATGTCGCCCATCTGGCTGAAGTCAAAGCCGCCCGTCGGGCCTCCGGCCGCCCCGTCAAACGCCGCCTGACCGAACTGATCATACTTCGCTCTCTTTTCCGGATCACTCAGTACAGCATACGCCTCGGATGCTTCCTTGAATTTGTCTTCAGCTTCTTTGTTGCCCGGGTTCAGATCCGGGTGGTATTTTTTGGCAAGCGTACGGTATGCCTTTTTGATTGTGGCCTCGTCAGCATCGCGAGGAACTCCGAGGACCTCATAATAATCTCTTTTTTGTGCCATCGTACCCTACCCCATTCTTTCTTCAAGTCTAAACACACGTACGCCCAGGAACGGTCTGCCTTAAGACCGCCCCCGGCGCACGGTTTCTACAGCTGCGTCACAGTCCTGTGTGACACACTGTCAGATTATACTTCCTTGTAGTCGCCGTCAACCACGTCGCTTCCGTAAGGATTGCTGCCGCCGTTGCCGTTGCTGCCGTTGTTGTTCTGACCGCCGTTAGTCGTGTTGTTCTGCTGTCCCTGCGGTCCCGGACCTGCCTGGCCCTGTGCACCAGCCTGCTGAGCAGCGGACTGCTGATACATCTTCTCAAACAGTTTCTGCGCGGCATCCATGAGCTTCTGGCGTCCATCCTTCAGCTGCTGAGCCTGCTCTTCCGTAACATTGTTCGGATCGGTCTTGTCAACCAGCTCCTTCAGAGACTTCAGCTGTGCCTCGACGGCAGACTTGTCGTTCGCATCGAGCTTGTCGCCGGCTTCGTCCAGCGCCTTCTGGGTCTGGCCGACCATAGCCTCGGCTTCGTTGCGGGCATCGATGCCTTCCTTGCGCTTCTTGTCCTGCGCCTCGTACTGAGCCGCTTCCTTCACGGCCTTGTTGATCTCATCCTCCGACATGTTGGATCCGGCTGTAATGGTGATGTGCTGTTCCTTGCCGGTTCCGAGATCCTTGGCGGAAACATTTACAATGCCGTTCGCATCGATGTCAAAAGTAACTTCGATCTGCGGAACGCCTCTTCTTGCCGGCGGAATTCCGTCGAGGCGGAACTGGCCGAGAGACTTGTTGTCTCTTGCGAACTGGCGCTCGCCCTGTACGACATTGATATCTACGGCAGTCTGGTTATCGGCAGCCGTCGAGAATACCTGGCTCTTTCTCGTCGGGATCGTTGTATTTCTCGGGATCAGCTTTGTGGCGATTCCGCCCTCGGTCTCAATGGAAAGAGACAGCGGAGTTACATCCAGAAGAAGGACGTCACCTGCGCCGGCATCACCGGCAAGTTTGCCGCCTTCAATGCAGGCACCGATTGCCACGCACTCATCCGGGTTCAGGTTCTTGCTCGGCTCTTTGCCGGTGAGTTCCTTAACCTTCGCCTGTACGGCCGGGATTCTGGAAGAACCGCCGACCAGAAGCACCTTGCCCAGATCCGATGACGAAATTCCGGCGTCGCTCAGAGCTCTTCTCACCGGTTCTGCCGTCGCGTTGACGAGATCAAATGTCAGCTCGTCAAACTTCGCTCTTGTCAGCGTCATGTCCAGATGCTTCGGGCCTTCAGCCGTAGCTGTGATATACGGAAGGTTGATCTCGGTCTGTGTTGCGCTCGAGAGTTCCTTCTTGGCCTGTTCTGCGGCAACCTTCAGTCTCTGCATGGCCATTACATCGCCCGACAGATCAACGCCTTCCTTTGCCTTGAATTCGGAAAGCATCCAGTCGACGATCTTCTGGTCAAAATCATCGCCGCCCAGATGGTTGTTGCCGGCTGTCGCCAGAACTTCGATGACGCCGTCGCCGATTTCGATGATCGACACATCGAATGTACCGCCGCCGAGGTCATAGACCATGATCTTCTGTTCGCTCTTGTTGTCAAGACCATACGCAAGCGCTGCGGCCGTCGGCTCGTTGATGATACGCTTTACATCGAGGCCCGCGATCTTGCCGGCGTCCTTGGTCGCCTGACGCTGAGCATCATTGAAGTATGCCGGGCATGTAATTACGGCTTCCGTGACTTTCTCGCCCAGATGATTCTCCGCGTCCGCCTTCAGTTTCTGAAGAATCATAGCGGAAATCTCCTGCGGCGTATATGTCTTTCCGTCGATCTCGACTTTGTAATCACTTCCCATATGTCTCTTGATAGAAGTAATTGTTCTCTTTGCGTTGGTGACAGCCTGACGCTTTGCCGGCTCGCCGATAAGTCTCTCACCTGTCTTCGTGAAAGCGACAATAGACGGAGTGGTTCTTACACCTTCGGTGTTTGTGATGACAACCGGCTTTCCGCCTTCCATTACGGCCACACAAGAGTTGGTCGTACCAAGATCAATACCAATAATCTTTCCCATAATATTTTATCCTCCTGTCAGTTCGCTACCTTGACCATGCTGTAACGCACAACTGTGTCGTGGTAGGTATATCCTTTCTCAAGTTCCTGTACTACTGTATTGGCTCCGACCGAATCATCCTCACAATGCAGCACGGCATTGTGCTTGTCCGGATCGAAAGTCTTTCCGACGGCTTCAATCGGCTCTACGCCGAGATCTGACAGCATCTTTGTTGTCTGCCGGTAGACCTTTTCCATGCCGTCGGCAAATGGCAGCTTCTTTTCATCGTCTGTGAGAAGAGCCAGGCCGCGCTCAAAGTTATCGACTATCGGAAGAAGTTTCTTTATGACATCGATCGCACCGATGTCATACATCGAAGCTTTTTCTTTTTCCGTTCTCTTGCGGTAATTGTCGAACTCAGCCATCTGACGCATAACCTGATCCTTTAGTTTCGCAATCTCTTCATCTTTCGGATCTGGTTTTGCTTTCTTCTCTTTCTCTGTATCTTCAGCTTCCTTTTTCTCTTCCCTGGCGGTCTCAGACGATTCGGCTTTCTTTTCTTCCGGCTTCGTCTCTGACACTGTCCCGGCTTTCTTTTCTTCTTTTTCTACTTCCCTGGAAACTTTTCCGCAGTTGTCTGCTTTGGAAGATTTCTCTTCTGCTGCCTCTGCTGCCTTGTTCTTTTCTTTTTCTGACACGGCTGCCTTCCTTTCTTCTAAGATTTGTTAAACATATCATCAAGCTGCGTTCGGATCGTCCTCAAAGTCTCAACGACTTTTTCATAATCCATCCGCCGCGGCCCTATGATCCCTATGGTACCTTTCATTCCGTCCTGCAGCTCATACGTCGCAGTGACAACGGAGCAGTCTTTCATGGTCTCTACCGGCGTTTCATCGCCGATGTAGACCGTGATGCCGTCTTCCTCGTCCGAATCCCTGTCGGATTTGATCAGGCTCGTCAAGCCCTGTTTGTCTTCCAGCGTGCTGATCAGCTCACTGGCGGTCGAGGAATCACTGAGCTCCGGGTACTTGAAAATATTGGTGGCTCCACTTATATAAATCTGCAGGTTGTCTGCATTCTGAATTGTTTCAATCAGAGCCTGCATCACTTCGCGGATGATCTGTCCGTGTTCCTGTCCGGCCTTTGATTCAAGCCCCGACATCAGCGCGAGATTCATCTGCTCCAGTGTGAGTCCGTTCAGCGTTGTGTTGAGCAGCAGATTGAGCTTCAGAACCTGCTCCTGGGTGATCTCCCCGGAAACCTCAACGACTTTGCTGCGAATCAGGTTCCCGTCCATCACAATGACAAGAAGAATTTTACCGCTTCCCAGATAAGTCAGCTGGATAAACTTAAGCTTGCTGCTTTTTACGGAAGGCGTTGAGATCATCGAAGCGTAATTCGTGTCCTTCGCGAGAAGCTTGGCCACATTTTTGAGGAGGTCATCCATTTTGTCAACCTTGGAATTGATGAGCTCCTTCATGTCGTCGAGTTCTTTTTCCCGCTTGTCGAGATCTTTCTGTTTCTTCTCGATCTCGTCATTGTTCTGCTTCATGATCTCCATCATCTTGTCGACATAGAAGCGATAGCCCTTGTCAGTCGGAATCCGGCCGGCCGATGTGTGAGGAGCCATCACGTAACCCATGTCTTCCAGATCTGCCATCTCATTGCGGATCGTCGCAGAACTGAGTTTCAGATCTGTGTACTTTGAGATCGTTCTGGAACCTACCGGTTCGCCCGTCGCAAGATACGTATCAATGACTGCTTTGAGAATCTGCTGTTTGCGCTCATCCAGCTCGTCATTCTGTTCTGCCATTCACCGCTCCTTTCTGATGTCAATTAGCACTCGTATGTATTGAGTGCTAACATCGACATACATAAAGTACAACACTCCTCAAATTATGTCAACTGATATCGCAAGAAATTGTATAAATTATTTATAAATCACCACAAATTGTGGCTGAAAAAAGGCGGCAGCCCCTCACGGACCGCCGCCCATTTGTCATGGATGGTAAATGTTTTAAATTCCCAGTGTTTTCTCGACTGCTTTTTTCATGTCAGCCGCGTCGACGACGCGCTTGTGGAGAACCGGCGCCGTGCGCAAATCGGATACGGCGGCCGGAACCGGAACTCCGCTTATTTTCGAGAGTTCATCGGCCAGATCCAGATCATCGCCCGTCAGGTTTTCACCCGGGCGGATGGCGGCGAGGACACTTCTCGTGAACTTGAACGGACTCGCCGTCGAAGCGATCACAGACGGCGTCTTGTCGCCCGTATCTTTGACATATTTTCCGTAAACGCAGGAAGCGATCGCCGTATGCGTGTCGATGAGATACCCGGCGTCATCAAATATGCGGCGGATCTCCGCGGCGTCTTCCTCTTCCGTCGCAAAGCCTCCGTAAAAGTCAGATAGCTTCGCGCGCATATCCGGTGTGATCGTATAATCGCCCGTCTTCGCGAGCTGATCCATAAACGCCTTTGTGCGGGGCGCGTCTTCACCGGTGATCCAGTAGATCAGTCTCTCCAGATTTGAGGAGATCAGAATATCCATCGACGGTGAAGTCGTCATGATAAATTCACGGTTGCGGTCATACTCGCCTGTGTGGAAGAAATCACAGAGAACCTTATTTGAGTTTGACGCGCAGATCAGTTTGTTTACCGGAAGCCCCATCTGCTTTGCATAGAAAGCAGCCAGAATATTGCCGAAGTTGCCGGTCGGAACGACACAGTTGATCGGATCACCGGCTTTGATGCGGTCATATGCGACAAGTCTTGAATACGCGTACACATAATATACAATCTGCGGTACAAGGCGCCCGATATTGATGGAATTGGCGCTGGAGAACTGATAACCGGCCTTGTCCATCTTACGTCCGAGTTCCCTGTCGGAGAAAATCTTCTTCACGCCGCTCTGTGCGTCGTCGAAGTTGCCGTGAATGCCGAACACATACGTGTTCCCGCCCTTCTGTGTGACCATCTGCTTTTCCTGAATCGGGGATACGCCGTTTTTCGGATAAAAAACGATGATCCTCGTCCCCGGAACATCCGCAAAGCCGGCCAGTGCCGCTTTGCCGGTGTCACCCGACGTTGCGGTCAGAATGACAATCTCATGGGTCACATGATTTTTGCGCGCCGCCGTCGTCATCAGATGAGGCAGGATCGAGAGCGCCATATCCTTGAAAGCAATTGTCTTTCCGTGATACAGCTCGAGGAAATACCGCCCCTCCGCCTCGGAAAGCGGGGCAATCACATCCGTGTCGAATTTGCTGTCATAGGCTCTGTCGATACAGTTCTTCAGCTCTTCTTCTGTGAAATCCGAGAGAAGAAGCTTCATCACTTCATATGCCACGCCCTTATAGTCCATGGAAGCGAACTCTGTGAGCGTCTTGTCAAATTTCGGCAGTTTTACCGGCACGAACAGCCCGCCGTCATCCGAAAGGCCCTTCAGAATCGCCTGCGAAGCTGTCACTCTCACATTCGCATCTCTTGTACTTGTGTATACAACGTCCATCATAACCCCTTACTGCTCCGTCTGCCCGTTGATATAGTTGATCAGACCGTTCGCGTTGATGATTTTCTGCATGAACTCCGGAAACGACTGTCCCTGAAATGTCTTCCCGGTTGTCTCGTCCGTGATGACGCCGCTGTCAAAATCGACCTTTACTCTGTCGCCTTCCTGAATCTCCTCGGCAGCCTCCGGACACTCGACGATCGGGAGCCCGATGTTGATGGAATTGCGGTAAAAAATCCTGGCAAATGTCGGCGCAATCACACAGCTCACGCCTGCCGCCTTGATGGCGATTGGCGCGTGCTCTCTGGATGAGCCGCACCCGAAGTTTTTGCCGGCCACGATGATGTCGCCTTTATGCACTCTCTTGACAAATGTCTTGTCGATATCTTCCATACAGTGAGCGGCCAGTTCTTCCGGAACAGACGTATTCAGATAGCGCGCCGGAATAATGACATCCGTGTCAACATTGTCGCCGTACTTAAAAACAGTTCCTTCTGCCTGCATTATACTGTCCTCCTGTCAAAGTCCGAGATCCGACGGCTGGCTGATTCTGCCTGTCACGGCACTCGCCGCTGCCACAGCCGGACTCGCCAGATATACTTCCGAAGTCACATCGCCCATGCGGCCGACAAAATTGCGGTTTGTCGTCGAGACGCATCTCTCGTGTGCCGCCAGGATTCCCATATATCCGCCGAGACACGGGCCGCAGGTTGGCGTGGATACGACAGCTCCCGCCTCAATAAAAGCGGCGATCATGCCCTCTTTTACCGCTCTGAGATATACGTCCTGCGTAGCCGGAATGATGATGACACGCAGTCCGTCCGCCACTTTTCTTCCTTTCAGAATTTCGTAAGCCGTCCGGATATCGTCATAACGCCCGTTTGTACAGGATCCGATTACGACCTGATCGATCTTCACATCTCCCGCTTCGCTGACCGTCTTTGTGTTTTCCGGAAGATGCGGGAACGCCACGGTCGGCTCAAGAGCCGAGAGATCAATTGTCACCGTTTTCGTGTACTCGGCATCCGGATCCGCCGTGTATTCGTGCGGAACCTTTTTGGAATGTGCCGCCATATACTCTCTCGTCTTGTCGTCAACCGGAAAGATTCCGTTCTTCGCGCCGGCCTCAATCGCCATATTGCAGATCGTGAAGCGGTCATCCATCGAAAGAGAGGAGACGCCGTCGCCTGTAAACTCAAGAGACTGATACAGCGCTCCGTCGACGCCGATTTCGCCGATCAGATGAAGAATGACATCTTTGCCGCTGACCCATTTGCGGCATTTGCCGTGGAGAATCACTTTGATGGCAGACGGAACTTTGAACCAGGCCTTGCCGGTGACCATGCCGGCTGCCATATCGGTGGATCCGACACCCGTCGAGAACGCTCCGAGCGCGCCGTACGTGCAGGTGTGAGAATCGGCGCCGATCACGAGATCGCCCGCCACAACAAGACCTTTTTCCGGGAGAAGCGCATGCTCAATGCCCATCTGTCCGACTTCAAAATAATTTGTGATTTTGTTTTCTTTCGCGAAAGCGCGCAGGCATGCGCAGTTTTCCGCGGACTTGATGTCTTTGTTCGGGACGAAGTGATCCGGAACAAGGGCAATTTTGTCCTTGTCAAAAACAGTCTTCTTATGAAACTTGTCAAGTTCACGGATTGCCACAGGAGAAGTGATGTCGTTACCGAGAACCATGTCCAGATCCGCTTCAATCAGCTGACCCGCTTTAACTTCCGAAAGCCCCGCGTGCGACGCCAGAACTTTCTGTGACATTGTCATGCCCATAAATGGCCTCCTGTCTGTTCAGATTTTCGCTATATTCTAACTTACCCGGTCTCAGATTGCAAACCGTCATCACTCAGATCAAAGTCAGTCGTGACCGTATATCTGCTGTCTGATTTCAGAAGCATTTCTTTCTTGACCTGAAGCTGTGTGCGGTATCCGACGACGTGAGAAGTGCGCAGGTCCGTGTTATTGCTGCTCGTCACGAAAAGGTTGTCGCCTTCCAGCACCGGATCATCATACTCAATGCCGTCTTCCGTAATGACTACATTTTCATAGACCACACACGCATACCATGTGTTGTCCGTCAGATCATCGCCGCTCAGAGTGTCATCCGCTTTTACCTCAAGAATCACATACAGGATATTTTTCGTTTCCGACGAACTGCTGCCAGAAAACAGATAGTACCCGGCATAGCTGATTTCCGGCCTGAGAGTGTCATCCCCGGTGTCGGCGGCGATTTCCCCGGATGCCGCCTTTGCGGCGCTGCTCTTGATTTCTGACAGATCCGCGCCTGTCAGCTGTTCCGCGTCAGAGAGCCAGGAATCAGCTGAAGTTACCGTGTAAGTGGCTGACGTCCTCAGAGGCGTCCTGCCCAGCTTTTCAATGCAGTATTGTTCCGGATCCTCAACATCAAGACTCACCGTGATCACATCGCCGTTTGAAATCCCGGTACTCTTGTCCAGTTTCATCGGAATATTATCTGAAAGCGCCTGGCCGGACCGGACAATTTTTGCCGTCGCGTCCGGCGAAACGCCGGAATATTCAATCGTCACGCCGTCAAACGGATCAAATGACGTAAGTTTGTTCAGACCACTGATGACAAATGGCACGTTCACAGTCGTCAGCGTCACATTGTAAATGTCAGAGAGCGCCTCGGAATCTGCTGTAATTACCGCTTCTACGGTATCGCCGTTGACGAGCTTTCCCTGATCCGCATTTACCGTGATATTGGCCTCCAGGTACTGCGCCAGAATGAGCGCCGGCTGTTCTTCGTCAAGCGCCTGCTCTGAAAGCCCTTCCCGTAGATACCGGTCACGGTTGATCTGAATCCTGGCGCCGTAATCGTTCACAAAACGGTCTTCATCAAACGTCACACTGACTTTCCCGGCTCCGTCATTTCCCTCCGCCGTAAAAACAAGATATCCGGTGACATCGACCGTCTCTTTTGTTTCGTTTTTGCGCAGAAACAAAAATCCCATAAAGACAAGAATAATCAGCGCGGCACCGGCAATCATATAAAAGAGCGGATGGGAACGCCGGGGCTTTTCTCCGGCTGCCTTCTCATCCGTCCTCTGATTGTCCGCCGCGGCGGCAGGCAGTTTCCTGCCAGTTTCCGGCTTTTCAGCATCTGTTGCCGCCGGAGTCTCTGCATCTGTCGTGGCCGGTTCCGATGTCTTGCGTGATTCTGTCTCCGGCGCGGATGTCTGCTGTTCTTCTGCCGGCCCCGCTGTCTGCGGTGTTTCTGTTTTCGGTGTTTCTGCCGGCGTGTTTTCAGCCGTCTGTGAGACCGGCTCTGTTTCTGAACTGTCTGATTCGGATATCGTCTTCGTTTCCGGACTGTCAAGATCCGGTGCTCCGTCTACACTGAATATATCCGAAGCCTTTAAGTCTTTCATATATCAGCCATTCTCCTCAACATTAATACCCCGATGCTCAATTCTCTTCCATTCCGTCTGCGGGAAAATCCAGCTGCGGAGTGAGCACAGCGAATAGAAGAACAGGAATACGCCGATAAAATAATATCCGGGGAACATTCCATCCATATTTTTGAGATGATAAAACTTCCGGATGAAGAAACGGAGCGCAAGGGCCATCGCCAGGAAACCGGCTGCCGTCATAACACTGATGACAATCGGGTGAATCGATACCCAGTAAAGGTTGACCACGATGCCGAGAACCAGTCCGAGCGCCCCGGCCGGGCCCATGAGAAGCATCATGAGATTGTCCGTGATCCGCAGGCGATAGCCGCTGCCCGCCTTCGGCCGGTACATGCCGGAAAACCACAGTGACAGATAGTGCGGCAGAATCTGATACGCACCTGTGCACCATCTCGTGAGCTGCCTCATCATGACCGAAAAACTGGAAGGCTGCTCGTCATAGCACACTGCCTCGAGCGCATACGCGACCCGATAGCCTTTCGCGCAGGAAGTCACTGACATCTCAACATCTTCCGTGATTGAGCTGGTATTCCACCCGTGCTCAAGAACCTCTTTGGATGCGGCAAAGCCGGTACCCGTGAGAAATGCCGAAAATCCAAGCTTCTGTCTCGTGTAGGAGAACAGTGATGAGTACAGCAGCCAGTAAACTTTAAACCATTCCGTCACAATTGTGCGCTGTCCGTCCGCAAGATCGCCGGCAATCCGGTGACCCTGAACGATTTTTTCGCCGCTGACGAGATACTCATTTATCCGGGACAGAAAGTCAGTTCTGGGAATATTGTCAGCATCAAAGAATGCAAATGCGTCTATCGTCCTGCCGTACTCAGCGAGAATCCGCTGAATGCCCCAGTTCAGAACATCGCCTTTTCCCCCTGTCGGACCGCTCTTGCGCTCATAGACAGTCACACCGTCGAAAGTCTTCGCGATGTCCACCGTCCGATCCGTACAGTGATCGGCGAGAAGAAAAACATGAAAACAACTCCTCGGATAATCCTGCTTCTGCAGGCTCCCCAGGAGTCTGGCGATAACTTTTTCCTCATTCTTTGCACAGATAACAACCGCGAACCGATTGCAGACATCGGCAGCCGCCGGTATAACCCGTTTTCTGATCAGACCTTTCGCTGCCACAACACCTGTCCATATCATAGGAACTGCCATGACCATCTGAAGAATGATCAGAAACTGTATCCAACTGGGAATCGTCCTCATGTGCTTTATCTCCGGTACTGTTCCGGATCTCCTCCCCCGCAGCCAGGCCTGTAACGGCCACTTCTCTATTACTGGATAAATAAACCTTTCCCTATACGAAGCCTTTTTCATTATAATATGTTTGCGGAATATATGGAAGTGGCAGAACGTTGACACCTAAAAATAAAGATGTTTATAATAATTCGTTGATACGTTTGTCTTACAAAGAGGTGTCAAAGTATGGAAGAACTTTTTGATAAGCCCCGCGAGGAATGTGGCGTATTCGGAATTCTGTCTCCGGAAGGCGTAAATGTTGCGCGGAGTATTTATTATGGTCTCACTGCTCTTCAGCACCGCGGACAGGAAGCGACGGGCATCGCTGTCGCGAGTACATCGGATCCTTCAGCGCGGATTCGCTTTCACAAGAACCTGGGACTTGTCAGCGAAGTTTTTTCACCGGGCATCCTGAACGGCCTGACAGGCAACATAGGAATCGGCCATGACAGGTATTCGACTCAGGGATCCAACACCGTGGAGAACGCTCAGCCGATGGTCATGCAGTACTATGGCGGCTATCTCGGACTGGTTCACAACGGAAACATTGTCAATGCACCGGCTCTCAAGAAAGAACTGATGGCAGCGGGCGTATGTTTTCACTCTACGTCTGACACAGAAGTCGTCGCCAGTCTTCTCGCCAAGGAAAGCACACAGTGCAGTACGGTTGAGGAAGCTGTAAAGCGCACGGCCTCGAAACTGATCGGCGGTTACGCTCTCGTATTTATGAGCGGCGGAAAACTTGTCGGCGTGCGCGATCCTCTCGCGCTGAAACCCCTCTGCCTCGGGCAGGCCGGCGATACTTATGTGATTGCCAGCGAATCCTGTGCCCTGACCTCTGTAAACGCGCAGTTCCTCCGCGACATCAAGCCGGGCGAAATCATCACGATCACACCGGACGGCATTCACTCTGATTTCATCCCGAAAGCCAGGCGCGAGGCGCACTGCATTTTCGAGTATATCTATTTTGCGAGACTGGATTCCCGCATTGACGGAATCGACGTCAACGATGCACGCATCCGGGGCGGACGTGCTTTAGCCAAGGCATTTCCGGTGGATGCCGATATAGTTGCCGGTGTTCCGGAGTCCGGGCTCGCGGCTGCGGCCGGATTTTCCATCGAAAGCGGCATTCCGTACCGCGCCGTCTTCCACAAAAACAGCTATATCGGGCGTTCTTTCATAAAACCGACTCAGGAGGAGCGCGAATCTGCCGTACAGCAGAAACTCGGACTCCTCTCCTCTTCTGTCCGCGGCAAGCGCGTTGTGCTGATCGACGATTCCATTGTGCGCGGCACGACAATCCGCAACCTGATCCGCGCGCTGAAAAACGCCGGCGCCACCGAAGTTCATGTCCGGATCAGTTCCCCGCCTTTCCTGCATCCCTGCTATTATGGCACAAATGTTCCGACAACGGGTGAGCTCATCGCTTCAGCACAGTCAGAGGAGCAGATCCGCCTGCTGATCGGCGCCGACTCACTTCACTACATGCGAATCGAAGATTTTCACCAGATGGTCGGTGAACTGCCGCTCTGCAAGGCATGTTTTGACGGGAATTACCCGACAGAAGTACCCGAAGAGCGCGTGAACAACTGATACACATGTGATGAAAAATCCACAGTCAAAAAAATCCGGATCAAATCGGAACTTCCGAGTTGATCCGGGTTATTTTTGTACTGTACCGTTCAGAAACTGTCTGCTTTTGCTCGATGCTCAGGCTCTCTCGATCTTGCCGGAACGTAAGCAGGAAGTGCAGATATACATTCTCTTAGCACCGCCCTCGGTCTTCACGCGAACAGACTTGATATTGGAATTCCACTTTCTGTTCGATCTTCTATGAGAATGGCTCACGTTATTACCGAAGTGAGCGCCTTTTCCGCAGATTTCGCACTTTGCCATGATCCTAACACCTCCTTACAGTTCCCGGACATAAAAGCGTCCGCAACAGAGCTAATTTTAACAGACAGCTCCATACAATGCAAGAACTTTTTCCTGTCCGGCCGCTGCCTTCAGGCACACTCATTCTTTCTTGTCCTGAGCGTCTTTCTTTATTCCGTCGACAGCCGCGTCAACCGCATCGTCCTTTTTGCCGGAAAACGCATTCACAATCCGGTCGACGACCGTCGGGGCAAAGTCAAGAAGCTTGCTGAGTGTGTCAGCGTTCTTGATGTCAACGAGGCGCGTTGTTCCGTTCTGAACGATCAGAACTGCTGTCGGCTCAATTTTGCCGGTCACACCGCCGCCGGAATGATCCTTCTTTTCACCGGAAAATGCACCGGCGCCCATACCGAAGCTGACATCCACCAGCGGAATGATCGTCGCATCCGATACCTTGACCGGATCCCCGATTACCGTTCTCGCAGAAATAAATCCGTTCATTCCTTTGAGCATCGTTCCTACTGCATCATCAAATTTATTCTCAGCCATACTTCATCCTTTCTGCCCGGCCTGGACTTCAGGCACTGCCGCACCCGTATTCTTTCTGCTGTGTTTTCTTTTTTTGTTTTTTTCGCCTTTGTGTAGGACAATCCGGCGGAAATCCGCATCCGTCAGAACCTGAATGGCGATGACAAGCACATGAATCAGTCTCAGTTTACCCTTGAGATATACATGTGCCTTCAGGACCTCATTCTCAAAATCCGGCGTGAACGCGACGTCCTGCCATCCGAAAAATCCGCAGGCAGCCGCCACAATGGCCGTCACAGTCCCGGTCTGCGACGGATCATCCGACCCGTATGTGACCAGAATGTCCGCTTTTGACGGCTTCAGAAAATGAAGAATCCGCTTTACCTTCGCGTACAGATTCTTTGCCAGCCGCAGATAAGCCGGATCTTCAAAAATTTTCCTGATCTTCGAGAACTTATTCCCGATGCCTTTTAGTTTAGCAAGAAATCTCCTGAATTTCTTCCGGATTTTATCCGGCAGATTCCGCAATTTGTCAAATATTGCCCGTATGCCGGACGGTTTGCGTTCCGTTTCCGAAGAAGAGCCATTCTCTTCTCTTTTTGTCTTCTCCGCCTTTATCTTCTCCCGGTCGTCAAACTCTTCCGTCTGCGCCTCTGCATCCGTTTTTGACGATTCTTCCTGTGCGTTTTCAGAAGCGGCTTTTTTTCTGCTTTTCTTTGTTTTCCGCTTCTTTTTTTTCGGTTTCTTCGTATCCGAAAGAATCGTGAAAGGAAGGATTTTTACGAAATAGTGAAATCCGTCCGCACCGTACTGCGCTTTTGCTCTGATGAATCCGAACAGCCAGGAAACAAAAGCTTCACCCGTCGGCTTTTCCGGACTGCCCCGGTAATCCCCTGTTATTTTATATCGCAGGGGCACAAACAGCACCGCCGCCACGATGAGCAGAATCAGGCACAGAATTACCAGCAGTACAATTCCGATCACTTTCAGGACTGCAAGTATCAATGCCAGCATTCATCCTCCTTGTCAGTCTGCCGCCATAGTTTCTCAGCCAGATAGGCGGCCGCATCCGCTTCACCCGTTTCCCGCAGCGCATCGTCAGTCATGCGCTGTGCGAGTTCGAGAGCCTCTTTCCTGTTTCCTGCAACTCCCACCGCCAGGCAGTCTGTCCTGAACTCTTCCCGGCGCGACTTCACCTCGGCAGCAGAAACGATCGTAAGCCGCGGCTTTTCTTCGTCTGTCTTCGTCAGGATGAAAATCCTCGCGAGAGGCGGGAAATCCATGCTCCGTATCATCGGTTTCAGCTGCGCTCTCTGCGCCTCATACTTCGGACTCAGATAAATTTTTTCCGCCCATTTCATATCCCATTATCTCTTTCAGCAGCTCGACCACGGCAAGCCGCTCAGCCGTATCGGAACACTGCTCCAGCGACACATTGATATAACTCTGCAGTGCGTCCGTATTGGAAAACAGAACCGGAAGCTGCGCGAGAACAGAAGCCATCAGGGCCCTCCGCACCGGCTGACTGACCGCCGCGAACTGTTTTGCGAGAACTTCTTTTACATCATGAAAAGCCGCGTCGGCATACGAGTCATCCGGAACCGTGAGCTTGTCATCGCTGTCATGGAGGCTCACGAAATCAGAACCGGACTGCAGCTTTCCGCAGGCCTGAAGAATCACCAGGGATTCGAGTTCACCCAGATCCTCAAGCTGTCTCTTCCTGTCCCTCACGGTCGAGTCGACAGCAAACGCCGCTCCCTCAAGGATCATCAGAATCCGCTCCTGGGCGCCTTCAAACGGTTTGAAATCTTCATCGCCGACAAGTCCTGCCCTCTCCGGATCCATCAGCTGCCCGAGCAGGTTCTTTGCGTCCGCAGCCGTTCTCTTTAAATCCCTGGCAAATGCATCCTCGCCCAGCTCTGCACTTTCCGGAAGCATGCGGGAAAGCATAACGGTGTAAGCGTCATTGGTCATCTGAGCCAGCAGCACGAATTCATCAGAGATATCCGTGATTTCTTCGGCCGTTTCGCTCAGAATCCGGGAAAGATCCGCATACTGCTCTGCCGTGATATTCCGGTAATCGGCGCTTTCCAGCGTCATCAGGTTCTGGTAAAACTTCGGAAAATGCTCTTCAGCGCCTTCCGGGAGCGCCAGTGTTCCGTTGTCCCGGATCATATCGGCAAAATCGTCGATCGTGCCTTTTTGCGCTCCGCGGTACAGCGAAAACGCCTCTTCGAGCGTCTCAAAGAAATGCTGACGGCTCATCCGCATCGGCAGCTGTGTAATAACTTCGCGGATGCGCTCGTTGACCGCTACATTGTCTTTCGTCTGAAAGATATAGTGGATCAGGTCATTTGTCAGGTAGTATCCGTAATATTTTTCATCGAGCTGCTCGTCCCTGAAACGATATTCGACGCGGTTCAGGACGTACTCGAACACCCGGAAATCTTCCGTAAATGACGTGAGAATCTCCATCTCCCGTATCAGACGGTTCCGAAGCTCATCGATGGCGTCAATCCGATTTTCCTCTTCGATGACGCCTTCCCTTATGATCGCGGCCAGATCGTTTCGAGCCGTCTTATACCGCTCGTTCCCGCGCGCGGAAGACGGCGTCTTCCCGTCTGCATCCTGGTCTTCCACATAGACAGTCCAGGCGTTCATCGCGAGTTTGATGAGTCCCAGCGCCTGATAGAGCCGGCGCATGCCGGATTCATAGCGCTTCAGATTCAGCGGCAGATTTCTGCCTTTCACAATCTCATGAGCTGTGTAGGTCAGGTCCTCCATTGTCCTCGTTCTCCCGTCGGTATTATTTCACTGCAGAACCGAGGAGCCGCCGTTCAAGTCCCTCGGGTCCATCTTATCCATGACGCCGGTGAAATCCAATGTTGCGAAGTAATCCCGCGGCGTCTCGGCGCGCCGGATCATTTCGACACTCCCGTCCTCCTTCAGAAGGAGCTCGGCGCACTTGAGCTTGCCGTTGTAGTTGTATCCCATCGAATATCCGTGAGCGCCCGCATCATGGATGATGAGGTAGTCTCCCATGTCGATCTTCGGAAGTTTCCGGTCGATGGCAAATTTATCGCTGTTCTCGCAAAGCGATCCGGTCACGTCATATACATGGTCGCACGGAGCATGTTCCTTGCCGGCCACCGTTATATGATGATACGCTCCGTACATCATCGGGCGCATCAGGTTTACGGCACAGGCGTCGCAGCCGATGTACTCCTTGTAAATGTGCTTTTCGTGAATCGCTTTCGTCACGAGAACGCCGTACGGAGCCAGCATAAAGCGCCCCATTTCGGTGTATATCGCCACGTCGCCCATCCCGGCCGGCACGAGAATTTCATCATAGACCTTGTGAACCTTTTCGCCGATCGCCAGAATGTCGTTGTCTCTCTGTTCCGGCCGATAGGCAATGCCGACCCCGCCGGACAGATTTACAAAGCGGATGTCCGCGCCAGTCTTGTCACGCAGCTCGACGGCCAGGCGGAACAGCTGTCCGGCCAGTTCCGGATAATAGTCGTCTGTCACCGTGTTGGATGCCAGAAACGCGTGAATGCCGAAATGCTTTACGCCTTTGCTCTTCAGGATTCTGAACGCCTCGATGATCTGATCGCGGGTCATGCCGTACTTCGCGTCTCCGGGATTGTCCATGATGTCGTTGCCCATCTTGAAATACCCGCCCGGGTTGAAGCGGCAGCTCATGGTTTCCGGAAACTTTCCGCCCAGAGCCTTGTCGACCATATCGATATGAGTGATGTCGTCCAGGTTGATGATGCCGTGCACTTTTGCCGCATAGGCAAATTCTTCCTCCGGCGTATCGTTGGAAGAAAACATGATCTTCCCCCCGCCGAATCCGAGAGCATTCGAAAGCATCAATTCCGTCTTGCTCGCACAGTCCGTTCCGCAGTCATACTCCTGAAGAATCTTCAGGATGCCGGGATTCGGCGTCGCTTTCACGGCAAAGAACTCGCGATATCCCGGATTCCAGGCGAAAGCCTTCTTAACCCGACTTACATTTGCCCGGATGCCGGCCTCGTCGTAAAGATAAAACGGTGTCGGATACTTCCGGCTGATTTCCTCGAGTTTTTCCTTCGTGACAAATGTTTTCTTGACTCCCATAATCCCAGCCCTTTCTTACTCGCCTCTGGATGCCTTGATCGAGAAGTAATCATACAGGAAATCGCGGACAACGCGGACAGACGGCGTAGAATCCGTTACGTCTTCTTCCAGTACAACGGCAAATGCGATCTCCGGATCATCATACGGCGCAAATCCGATGGTCCACGCGCGGATGGCATTCGGGTTGCTGTCATCGTACTGCGCCGATCCGGTCTTGATCGCGCAGGTGTAATCCTGAACGTTGACGCCGCCGCCATTGCCCTCTGTGACTACGGCGCGCATGAACTGTCCGAGAAGACTGGCCTGTTCCTCTGTCATCGGCGTATTGTAGACCTCCGGTGTGAATGTCTCGAGAATATTTCCGTCCGAATCCTCCACGTGATCGATCAGGTACGGTTTCATCTCCACACCGCCATTGGCTATCGTAGCCGCGACCATGCAGTTCTGAAGAGGGGTGACAGTTGTGCTACCCTGTCCGAATGCCGTTCTCATGACATCCGCCTTTGAAGACGTCGCGTCGAGCACAAATGAAGACGCAGACGATTCAATGCCGATGTCTATATCATCGTTGAATCCGAACGACAGAACCGTATCGCGGTACGCTGTCGGATCCAGCGAAAGCCCGATGAGAGAGAATGCGCCGTTGCAGGACTCCGCGATGGCTGACCTCACATTGACTGTTCCGTGCGCATGCGTACAGCTGACGGTCGCAGCGCCCTCAACCGTAACCGAACCGTCACATGTATACGAGAAATTCTGCCAGGTGTCCGGATACTGCTGCAGATAGGCGGTAGCCGTCACCATCTTGAATGTGGACCCCGGAGGATACAATCCCTGTGTGGCCCGGTTTAACAGCACGGAATCATCGCTCGACAGATTCAGCCAATCCTGCATATTCTCGGACGCCGTATTCGGATCATAGGAAGGATTGCTCACCATGGCAAGAATTTTGCCGGTGGAAACTTCCATCACAACCATGGCGCCTTTCTGATCCTGCATCTGATTGACAACCGCCTGCTGGAGATCTACATCCAGCGTCGTATAGACGTTATCGCCGTACTGCTCTTCATATATATCGCCGCTCATCGGGTCCGCCACATCGACTCCGGACGAGGAACGCGTCAGATAGTCATCCGCGCCTCCTTCCAGACCGGAACCGCCGCCGCGGTTCATTCCGACTACCTGGGCAAAAAGTGAACCATACGGATACTCTCTCACTTCCTCAGTGCCGTCCTCTGAAAGAACAGTCTGGGCAAGCACAGAGCCGTCGCTTGCATAAATCGAGCCGCGGCGGACTTCAATCGTGGGCTCTCTCTCGATTCGCTGATTATAAATGCTGTCCTCAATCGAAGGGGCGACAACCACGGAAAAATATCCGAGATACACGATCATAATAAAGAAAATTACCACAAAAACATACGAGATAATGTTTGTCTCCCGGTTGCGGATTTTACGCACGCCGCGGTGCTGCTGCGGAGCGTTTTTCCGTTTGTTTCTTTTTCCGGTCATATTTCACCTCACCTTCATCTTTTCTCATATTATACATTCCGTTGATCAGTCCGAACATCAGCAGAGCGCTGATAACAGACGAACCGCCGTAACTGACAAACGGAAGCGTGACACCTGTCATCGGAATCATATTCATAGCCGAGCCGACCGTCAGGAACACCTGGAAACCATACGCCACGCCGATTCCGACCGCGACCAGACGATAGAAAAGTGTGATGCAGCGGGACGCTATGTTCATCATCAGAATAATATTGTTCAGACAGATCAGCAGAAGGCCAAATGCAAAGATAACTCCAAACTCCTCGCAGATAGCTGCAAAAATAAAGTCCTTCACGACAACCGGGACCTTGTCCGGCATGCCCTGGAGAAGTCCGACGCCAAACCACCCGCCGGCGCCGATCGCAAAAAGGGACTGGCAGATCTGGTAACCGGAACCCGTTATCGTCGACCACGGATCTCTCCAGATTTCAATACGAGTCGTGACGTGCGGCACTTCCCTGACGGCAATGGCTGCTGCACCAGCGCCGCATCCGGCACCTGCCACAAGAAGCAGCCAGTTGTGCGTTGCCACGAAAAGCATCATCAGATAAACGACAAAGAATATGAGAGCTGTGCCCAGGTCGTTTGATGCGATCAATATTCCGATATGCACGATAGCCAGAAGCGTCGTCACGACAATTCTTCCGAACGACGTCGATTTGTTGTACATGGAAGCCACAAACAAAATAAAGATAATTTTGACAAATTCACTCGGCTGGAACGTGATTCCGCCGATGGAAATATTCAGGTTTGCGCCGTAGACAGTCCGCCCGAGAACCCACACAACGGCAAGCGAGACAACGCCGAGAAGGCAGTACAACCAGCTCAGATTGCGAAGCCCTTTGAATTTGCCGATAATCCAGGGTATGAAAAATGTGACCACCGTTCCGGCAGCGCAGATCAGTGTCTGTCTGACTCCGCGGTCAAAATCCAGGCGCCCGATGATGATAAATCCGATCATCAGAAGCAGGCACATGTTGTTGATAAGCAGACGCGACGCTTTCGGATACAGCACGTCGTACATCATGATCGTCATAAAAATAAGAGCGAACTGAACAAAATACAGAATCGCATAGCGGAAATCATCCTTCAGAAGATAGAGGATGATGTAACCGAGCAGATGAATCATGAACATGATCAGTGTCTCAAACACATAGATCTTGGTCCGCTTTTTCTCTACCCGGATTGTCGCTCCGACATAGGCAAAAAGCGTGTACAGAGTGATCAGTCCCGCAAAAATATATCTTGATACTTCTACCAGCAAATCGAGAATTTCCTGCATTTACCTTCTCCCCGAAGTTCTCTTTCCCCTTGCTTCTGATTACAGAATTCCGAGTTCCCAGTGCCCCTTTGTGTACTCCGGAAGTTCCCGTCCGCCTGCCGCGCACTGCATCACGCGCAGACACTCTTCTTTAGTCTCGGTTGTGAACTTCAGACGAAGTTTCCTGAAACCGGACGCCTTTGCCTCACGGACGAGCCAGACAGGCTTGTCATCATACAGAGTCATAAAGCAGTAATCGCATCGGCAGACACCTCTCATCTGTCTTCCCTGTTCATCCTGAAGAATCAGGCTCCTGTTCTGATGATCACAGAGACCATTCGTTTTCCTGAGGCACTGCTCCGTGACCATAAGCGCCGGTCTCCCATAAACGATGATTTCCCGCCGTGCTGCACCGGCTGTCATCGCGAGCTCACTGCGCGTCAGTTCATCCGGGCAGGTAAATTCGATCTGTTTTCCTGCCCCGGCCAGTTCACTGAGTTCTGATTCAGCCCATTCCTGCATCGCATAGAGAGACGAATCGAGAACCAGCCTGTCATTTCCGTCTCTGAGCACGGCGAGTTCCTGCAGATTCTTAACCAGAAAACCGTCAAATGTCGTCGCGCGGACAGCTGCAATCTTCTCTTCAAGCAGTTTCGTCTTCTTCTCGCGCACAACCAGAGGCAGACTCACATAAGCCTCACGGCCGCTTTCGTGTATTCTGTCAATTGTCTGCTGAGCGGCCAGCCTGTCAGAAATATAGACACGCTGAATACCGGTGTCTCCGAGAACCGCATTCAGCTGCTCTTCTGTCTGCACCTCCGCAGAATACCTCAGTTCTTCGTCTGTTCCGGCCTGCCATTTAGTTATAGTAACATGTTTCCTGTTTTCTGAAAAGTTATTCCGCTCTCCCAGGGAGTAAACGGCCTTTTCCAGCTTCTCACAGGCCTCGCGGCGCATCGCGTTGAGTTCCCCGGCCGGCAGAAAAAGATCACCGGAAAGATCCACCTTGCACTCTTTCGGTTCAAAGGGGGTTCTGCCGAGTTTTTTCAGCCGGTCAGCCGTCGAAATTTCATCGGCTGGTCTGCTGATTGCCGCGCCTGCCTCTTTTCCGCTCACACTGACTTCAGGCCCTGACGGGAGACGCTTCATAGTGAGCCGGGACGGCTGCCCGATGCCGGCCTGAAACGAAATGCTCACCGGAACTTTTCGGTCGGTCTGCACAAAATTCTGCTCAACTCTGCGGTTTACGGCCCCGTCCTTCAGTCTCGGGAATGTCTGTCCCGGTCGGATATTCAATTTCCAGGGCAGATCCACGGTGAAAGTCCCGCCCTTCTTCACTTCATCCTTTCCCGTAAACGTGAACGGACGGCGGATCTCGTACACATCCTGTGCATGCAGATCCGTGAGCGCCCGAAATGTCACGCGGCCATCTGTGTTCGCAACGGCTTTGAGCGCTTTCACGCCCACATTGTCAGGCCTGACAAATGTAATCATATCGGCGCCTTTATCCTCGACAAAATACCCGGACGTAAACCCGCCGCGGTTGAAAAGCCCGGCCAGCTCTTCCATGTCTTTCGGGTCCACCGTGTAATTCCGGCCCTCCAGAGCCATATCCAGATATTTCCGGTAAATTGCCGTCACATCCGCCGCATAATTGATATTTTTCATGCGTCCCTCTATTTTCAGAGACGCTGCGCCCGCGGAAAGAATCTGCGGGAGGAGGGACAGCGAACAGATATCCTTGGGACTCAGCACAAACGGCCCCGGTGTTCTTACCTCTCTCCCGTCATCTGTCAGGATGGTATATTTTTTCCGGCAGGGCTGAGCACAGCGGCCGCGGTTTCCGCTTCTCCCGCCGCGAAAGCTGGAGTACAGGCACTGACCTGAATAGCAGTAGCAAAGCGCTCCGTGTATGAAAACCTCCAGTTCCGCGTGTGTTTTGTTGTAGATTTCACGGATTTCCGGAAGTGAGAGTTCACGGGGCAGCACAATGCGGGTCACGCCCGCGTCAAGCAGCATCTGTGCCGCCGCCGCTCCCGTCACCGTCATCTGCGTCGAGGCATGAATCGGGAGATCCGGAAAGCTTTCGCGGATGCATCTCATCACTCCCAGGTCCTGGACGAGCACGGCGTCCAGCCCCGCCTCATAAAACGGGCGCAGAAACGCGATGAGATCATCCACGGACTCATCCGGTTTCAGGAGAGTATTCACTGTCAGATAAATTTTCGAGCCGCGCAGATGCGCAAATTTCAGGATTTCCAGCAGCTCCTCGCCGCTCAGATTTCCGGCATAGGCTCTCGCGCCGTACATCTGCCCGCCCAGATACACCGCGTCGGCACCGGCATTAATCACAGCTCTGGCGATTTCAAAGTTTCCCGCGGGTGCCAGAAGTTCCGCCTTTTTTACTGACATTGATCTCTCCCTCATCATCTTAAAGTAATAAAGACGAGCGAATAGTAAGATCCGCCCGTCTTATCCGTGAAATATTTCTTTGCGCTTTCAGCTTTCCGGTTTTCTGCCGGCAGCTCTGTTCTCCCCCTCAAGGCGCGCAATCTGTTTCTGGCATTTCGCCAGCTCAGCTTTCAGGTCTTTCAGCTCCTTCTGGCGCGTGTCAAGCTGAATCTGGTCTGTGATCAGTTCGTGCTTCAGATCATAGATTTCTTTATCCTTCTGGTCGATGTCCTCCTGAAGAGAATCGGCAATCTTCTTGGCCTTGAAGTAATCGTCAGCCAGATTCAGATATACCATATTCACTCTCGTCTCAGACGGCAGCTTTCGAAAATCTCTGTCTGCGTTCAGCTCCGCCAGCCGGCTGCTCACGTGAGATGCCAGCTTCTGCAGATATTCTTCACTCTCGTAGCCTGACAGGGTGAAAACCTTGCCGCCGATTACGACTTCAACATCGTTCTTGTCAGCCATGTCCTAAGCCTCCCGCGCAACTGTTACTCTGATTATACTCTGAAAGTACAGCCTTATTCAAGAGAGTCCCAACGCCTCATACGTCTTGGCTGTCGCAACCCGCCCGCGGGGAGTGCGGTCGATAAAACCGTTCTGGATCAGATACGGTTCGTATACATCCTCGAGAGTTCCGACATCTTCGCCGAGGGACGCCGCGAGAGTCTCGATTCCGACGGGGCCGCCGTTGAATTTGCCGGTGATTGTGCGCAGAATTGTGCGGTCCGACCGGTCGAGTCCGTCCTTATCGACTTCCAGCAGATCCAGCGCCTCTGACGCAACAGCGCTCGTAATCCGGCCGTCATAGCGGACCTGCGCGAAATCGCGCACGCGGCGCAGCAGTCTGTTCGCAAGGCGCGGTGTGCCTCTTGAGCGTCTCGCGAGCTCCTGACAGCCCTTGTCGTCAATTTCGACGTGCAGAACGCCGGCTGAGCGGCGGATAATCTGCTCGAGCTCTTCCGCTGTATAAAATTCCAGATGATCGACGATGCCAAAACGGTCGCGCAGAGGCGCCGAGAGAAGGCCGGCTCTTGTGGTCGCTCCGACAAGCGTAAACGGCGGCAGATCCAGCCGGATAGAGCGCGCCGTAGCGCCTTTTCCGATCATGATGTCGATGGCAAAGTCCTCCATCGCCGGGTAAAGCACTTCTTCCACCTGCCGGTTCAGTCTGTGAATCTCGTCCACAAACAGCACGTCGCCTTCCTGCAGGGAATTCAGAATCGCAGCGATCTCACCCGGCTTTTCGATGGCCGGTCCGCTGGTGATCTTCAGATGCGTCCCCATCTCATTGGCGATGATACTGGCCAGAGTTGTTTTTCCGAGTCCGGGCGGGCCATAGAGAAGCACATGGTCCAGCGGCTCTTTTCTCTCTTTGGCGGCCGCGATATATACCTTGAGCTTGTCTGTTACTTTTTTCTGTCCGATATAGTCCGCGAAACGGATCGGCCGCAGCGAACTCTCCTGTATGCGTTCTTCCTCATCCGCTTCCGTGGTGATGATCCGTCGTTCCATCATTTAGCTCCGATCCAAAAGATTACACTAGTTTCTTCATGGCAGCCTTCAGAATCTGCTCGGAATCCATGCCGGACAGATCGCCCAGCGATTGAACGGCGCGATACGCATCCGTACTTCCGAACCCCAGAGCCACCATAGCCTCGATGGCATCATCCCTCGCTTCCGTGCCGGCTTCTCCCTTGGCGGAAGTTTCGGCTTTGATGCCCTCATCAGGCTGAGTCGTTTCAATTTTCAGTTTATCCTTTAATTCCAGAATGATGCGCTTTGCGGTCTTCGGACCGATCCCGGGCGCTTTGGAAATCTTTCTGACGTCTTCTGAGAGCACCGCGAAGCGCAGCTCATCCGTCGAAAGAAAAGAAAGAAGCGTGAGAGCTCCCTTGGGCCCGAGGCCGCTGACATTGATGAGCATCTGAAAAATCTCCCGCTCATCCTTTGCCGCAAATCCGTACAGTGACGGCCCGTCATTAGTCCATCTGAGAAATGTATAGATTTTCACTTCTTCGCCGACAGGCGGAAGCTCCGAAAACACAGTCTGCGGGACCTGAATTTCAACTCCCATTCCCTGATGGTCTATTATGACGGAATCCGGTGTCTTCCCGGCGTATTTTCCCTTGAGATATGCGATCATTCCGTGTCCTTCCCGACAGAAAGCAGATGATTGATAAACTGCTGTGCCGTCCGCCCGGACAGTCCGCCGTGGCTCATCTCCCAGCGGTGCGCCTCCATGTGCAGATCATCCGGTTTCATGCTGATGCCATTTTTCAAGGCGAGGTGATCCACGATATTGAAATATTCTTCCTGCGTCGGCTTTGAGTAATTGATGGTCACGCCGAAACGGGAAACGAGAGACAGCTTTTCTTCCATCGTCTCAGAGCGGTGCAGATCCTGATCCATATCCGACCGGTCATTCCAGGTCTCCCTGACGAGGTGCCGCCGGTTGCTGGTCGCGTAAATCAGAATATTGTCCGGGCGCGTCTCCACGCCGCCTTCGATGACGGCCTTCAGGAATTTGTATTCCGTCTCGTTCTCTTCGAACGAAAGATCGTCCATATAGATGATAAAGCGGTAATTGCGCGTCTTTATTTTTGCGATCACATCCGAAAGGTCTTTGAACTGATGCTTGTAAATCTCGATCATGCGCAGACCTTTGTCATAGTACTCGTTGACAATCGCCTTGATCGAAGTCGACTTTCCGGTGCCCATATCGCCGTAGAGCAGGCAGTTGTTCGCCTTTCTCCCCTCGACAAATGCCTCCGTGTTCTCGATAAGCTTCTGCTTCTGCCGCTCGTAGCCGACCAGGTCGGACAGATGAACGGTCTCCATGTTGTTGATGCCGTGGAACCGCACGCCGTTTTCGCCATCGGAAATAATGCGGAACGCCTTGTGCAGACCGAGCATGCCGACACCATAGTGGCGGTAAAACTCCGTCACGAGATCGAAAAACTCGTCCGTGTTCTCTGCAGCGGCCAGCTGCGGCGAGAGCTCCCGCACGCGCTCACTCACATTGCGGTTGAACATTGTGTCGGATTTGCTGATGGCGTGATAATTCTCAAGAAGCCCGAAGCAGCTGATTCCCAGGCGCTTCTCAAGCGGGCCGAAGTCAAAATGGAACAGATTCCGGAACACCTCGAAGTCGTTCTTCGCGAATACATTGACCGACGCGCCTTTTGTGGCTCCTCTCTTCTCACACGTGATGGAAAATGGCGTCTCTGTCGAAATCAGCAGAAATGTCAGATAGTTCTGCCAGAGATTGCCGTCAAATCCGTAATCGGTTGCCACTTCCAGCAGCCGGCGCACCTGTGCGTACACTTCCTTTGTCAGAGCCTCGTCCGATTTCGAGTTTTCGTCGAGCTCGCGGTAAATTCTGGCCATCCGCATCAAAATGGAATCTTTCGGAATCGCTCCATATATAATCAGCTTTGAGGTCTGTCTGTACATGCCGGTCCTCCTCAGATGCAAACATCTGTTCTTGTATAGTATACTCTTTTACAGGGAAAAATCAAAAACATCATGCCCGGTTCTCTCCAGCTTCCGGCGGACGAGAAAGGCTATCATTTCCTGACGTCCATACTCCTGTGCCGCCCGGATGGCTGTCTCAAAATCACTCTCACGCATGCCGTCCCACTCTGCCAGAGCGCGCATCGCCTGGAGATCACCGGAAGCCGCCGCCGATTTGAACAGATCCGGAAGCTTTTCAGCTAGTGTACTTTTCAGTTTCTGGGCCGTAAGAGAATCCAGTTCCGCTGCCGGATTCGTCTGCATCGCGAGCCTCCCGAGCAGCATCTGCGCTTTTACAAGATCCAGAAGCCCTGTGTAAAGACTCTTGTCGTAATAAGCGAAACTGTAGCGCTTTCCGTCCTTTCCGAACCCTTCCATCAGCTTTTCCTGAAGATATGTCCCGCCTTCCGGGAAAAGGATGCTCAGGTGATCCGCTCCGATCGTGACTTTTCTCGCCAGGCACAGAACAAAAGCGCGCCTGTGAATCGTTTTGACCGAAGGCGGCAGGATGATTTCCTCAGACGGGCAGCGGTAAAAACACTCGGACGCGATGACCGAGATGCCGTCTGGAACCTGTACGTGCTTCTCATCTCCGAACCATCGGATCAGCCGGTCTTTCTGGGCGAGATACGATGATTCGGCATGAAACCAGCTGTTTCCCCCGGGGAATCTCACCTCTCGGATTCCGCTCTTGTCCGAGTACATATGATCGACGTTCGAAAAAGCCCCTTCTCCGATTTCCCGCACAGAAGCGGGAATTTCCAGTTCTTCAATATCCTCCCGCCCGGAAAACGCGTCCGGTGCGATTTCCGTCACGCCATCCGGAATCCGGTAAACGCGGACAGAGACATTTGGATCCGAAGCCGCAAGAATTACATCGCCGCTTTTCTTTTTGAAAATGCCGTATCCGTCGGATGACCAGACGGGATTGCCCGGCTCAAATTTCATGCTGAACGCCGCCGATCCCGGCTCTTCGATCTCACGGACATTTTGCGGAATCCGCAGCTGCCGCAGAGACGTGCCGGACGCGAAGTCGCGCCCGAGACTTAAGAGACTTTCCGGCAGATCCAGCTCTTTCAGAAACAGCATCCAGGAAAAGGCGTTATTGTCGATCCGCCTGACGCCTTCCGGAACCACAAGTCTCGTGACCTCCGAGCCGTGAGCGGAAAATGCCCCGGGCGCTATCTCGGTCACGGGTTTTCCCCCGAGAGAAGCCGGAAGCAGCAGATCCCCCTGCGGGTCCTGCTCCGGGGTAAAATCCGTGAGCGTGACGCCGTCAGCATTGGTCACATATTCAAAAACGCCGTCTCTCATCAGATCTCAAGTCCTTCTGCCTTGTCGTTCTCGCTGTTGAACCTGCGGATTTCATCGCGCAGCGTGCGGCTCCGCTCGTACAGCATGAACTGCCGGCTGTATTCATAGTACCCGGCGCAGCCGTGGCGCGAAATGAATCGGGCAGCCTCGGCCGAAGCGGAAAGATCGGTCACGAGCACAAGCATTTCATCGCTCTTGCCAAATGCCTTCTCGGCAAATGAGAAGATGTTGTCGAGCTCATTTTTGACGGTGGCGGCTGACTCGCTCATTGCCTTTACCCGCTTTCCGTACTCGGAACGGATGAGTTCCCAGGCCGAAGAGGCTTTCCCGATTTCTTCCTTGCGGATTTCGTCGGCGAGCGCGCGCAGGAAGCGCTTTTTGTACTCTCCCGCCTGTCTTGCCGTGCCGCTCAGAGTTCTGCCGGCCTCGTCGGCTTCCTGTTCTTTCCTGATGTCAGCGGCCAGGCTGTCAAGCTTACCGGTGATGGCACCGGCATCCTCATCATTTCCGGCTTCCGCTTTCACTTCTTCGAGCGGCCCGTGCAGGTCGCGAAGCGCATCCTCCGTCATGACCTCGGCGTGCAGCGCCGGTGTCAGGGCGTCGAGGAGCAGGCCGATCAGAGTCATCTTCTCATCAAATCCGGCCTCTTTTGCGCGCCGGATCACCTCGTCGTCCGCCTTGCCGGCCAGAATGTCCTGAACATGATAATCCTCGCCGTATTTGTGATACAGGCGGTAATATGAGCCAAAGTCCGCGCAGATGCGCTCGTTGCGGATGTACTGACTGATCAGATCTTCATCGACCGGAAAGCCCGCCTCTTCATAAAGCTTCATGGCCTGCGACAGATCCTCCCAGCCGCGGGCTGTCACGTAGGTGCGGCCCTTTCCGGTGTTCTCAATGCGGTAGAAATTGTCGCGGTGGATATCGAGATAACTGATGATGGCGCGATGCACCGCCGCATCGAGCGCCCACGTGCGCCACGCGCCGTAATTCGGCTCTGTCTCAATGACCTTCAGGCGGTCCAGCGTCACAATGTCAAATTCGCGTACGGCGCGGTTGTACTCCGGCGGATTGCCGGCCGTCACAACTACCCAGCCGTCCGGGACCTGGTGATTGCCGAATGTCTTGTACTGAAGGAACTGCAGCATGGATGGGGCGAGTGTCTCGGACACGCAGTTGATTTCGTCCAGAAACAGAATTCCCTCTTTCTTGCCGCTCTTTTCCATGGCCTCGTAGACGGACGCTATGATTTCACTCAGCGTGTACTCGGAAATCTCATACGGTTTCCCGCCGTACTCTTTCTTCACGATCATCGGCAGTCCAAGTGCGCTCTGTCTCGTGTGATGCGTCATAGAATACGGCACAAGAGAAATCCCCATCTCCTGCGCGATCTGAGCCATAATGGCCGTTTTGCCGATGCCCGGAGCCCCAACCAGAAAAATCGGTCGCTGCTCCTGAATCGGAATCCGGTAATTTCCGAACTCATCTTTCATCAGATAAATTTTGACGGCCCGCTTGATTTGTTCCTTAGCCTGCTGAATATCCATATATGCAACCTTTCCCTCATTTGTCATGCGCGGTTTTGAGCGTATGTCAGATTCCGAACCCCGTCTGTTTTCTGTCCGGATCGTCGTCCGCCAGAGCGTCCCGGTCCATCACAATTTTCTCGGCCCACGCCGGCACATCCGGAATCGCCATTTTCCCTTTTAAAAACACGAATCCTGTGTGAAAGGACGGCGCCTTGTCGGGGAATCTCCCGACACCGTCCGTGAAATACAGAAGGCCCCTCAGATCCGTGAATTCACCTTCTTCTTTGAGCTTCGCGACATAATCGAACACCGGCCTGAAATCTGTGCCGCCGGCACCCTTTATTTCGATGTCGCGGCAGTACTCGTCGAGCTCTTCCAGACTCATGATTTTTGCGTCGCTCTGAATGGCGCAGTCGCACTGCAGAATGTGCAGATTCATGTGACGGAAAAACACGTCCGAGTTCCGGATGATCGAGTATGTGCGGTGCAGAAATCCTCTCACAACACTGCCCTGACAAGAGCCTGACGTGTCGATCGCAATCACGAAATCGCGTATCTTTCTCGCTTCCCGATACTCGAGCGGCTCGATCAGAGGTATATTGCCGTACAGCTTCATGCCATACGTATAATATATATAGTCAAACTCATCCATGTTGATGTGGACTTCTTCCGTCATCCTGGCAAATTTATTCAGGAGATCGCTGTACTTCCGGTCGTCCGGATACAGATTGCGCAGATGAAAATGCGCGTTTCCTCCGCCCTTGCCCATGCGCGGCTTCGTGGCGTCATTTAACATGGATACGCTTGAACGCACTTCGTTCCACTGTTTGCCGGGGTCCATGTTTTCGATCTGTGTCCCGGCTTTGTTCGTATAGCGGATGCGGACGTTCTTGTCCTCCGAGAGCCAGAGATAATGAAGATCCCGTTTCAAAACGGCGCCTTCCGCGTACAGCTGTTTTGCCTCTTTTTCGTGGCGTACCAGATAATGGTAGATTTTTTCGGCCTGTAAATCCTCATCCTGTACGGAAGACGAAAGGCGGCTCAGAAACATTTTTTCTTCTTCATCTGTCTCAAGCGGCCAGCTGTCCGCGATTCCTGTCGAAAACAGTCTGCTTTCCACGGCCGCGTCGGAAGCAAAGTCCCAGGCAGACAGATCCAGCATACTGTACTGAAACGGATGTGTGTACAGGCAGTGAAACAGCATGTGCAGATAAGTACGGAAGACGAGATTTTCATTTTTTTCAAATGTCTCGACGGCCCAGGCTGCCGGCAGCTGAATCGTCACACCGTCCGTCGCCAGGCCGAATGTGTTTTCTTTTTTGAGTGCTTTGTCGCCCCGCTTGTCCTCCCGGAACTTAACAGGCATACGAAAAAGGGCTCTGTTCAGGTACGGCCGCTGCGCCGCGGTGCTGTCCCGGACAAAGCTGATGATTTCAGACGCCAGTTCTTCTTCCTTTTGAATTCTGTCTTTCCCCATTACACTTTCTCTTTGTTAAACGACAGATGCCGGATCAGCTCGGCCGAAGTCAGCCCGATGACAAGTCCCGTCCCGATGGCAAAGGCCCCCAGAATCGGAAACAGTCCTGCGACAGCGTCACTGCCGAGGAGCGGAATGGCAACGAGAATCTGTCCGAACTGATGCGACACGGCGCCGGCGACAGAGACGCCGGTCATTCCGAATTTTCCGGTTCTCTTAAGCAGGATCATGACCAGAAGGCTCACGGCTCCGCCCGCAAGACTGAACAAAAAACTGTACAGCCCTGTAAAAAGGAGGCCGTTGAGGACGATCCTGACAATGTCGACCGCCACAGCCATGCCGGAACCTTGCGTATAAAGTACCGCAAGTATAGCAATATTGGCAAGCCCCAGCTTCATGCCGGGCACCGGCAGCGGAATGGGCAGAAGTGTCTCCACATATCCAAAAAGAATGGCAGCTCCCGTAAAAAGAGCTGCCGTTACCATTCTCTGTACCTTACTGTCTCTCACTGTACTTCTCCGTCAATTTCCTGGTCTTCGGATATAATCCGGATGACCAGCTGGTGAGGCATACAGACAATCGTCTGACCGGTCCGGCTTATCGAGCCCATTTTAACACAGATCTGATCCGGACAGTCGGCCTCTGATATCCACACTTCTCCGTTTTTGACAACAAGCGTGTTCGTCCCGCCCGAGTCTGAGCTCAGAACCATTGTCGTATCCTGACTTAACGGCAGATGCGTCGTCTCGCCGTCCTGCGTAATCTCCACCTGCGAGCCCGAACTGCCGCCGGGGAGCGCCAGCATCTGATGCCCGGCCAGAATCATGGCCGCCGCCGCAATTATGGCGGCAACGATTAAAATCAATATCAGATCTGCACGCCTGAAAATTTTTACCGAAGTATTCCTCATTGACATTCAGCTGCTGCTCAGAAGCGCGCCTCAATAATCTTTCTCGGGCACTTTGAAGCACAGATTCCGCAGTTTTTGCATTTGTCATAGTCGATGGCCGCAAGATTGTCGGTCACGTGAATCGCGTCGGCCGGGCAGTTCTTCTCACAGATGCCGCAGCCGATGCAGCCGGCCTTGCAGGCCGCCATCACGTCTTTGCCCTTGTCCTTTGAGAAGCAGTCCACTGTGTATTTATTGTCATAGGGGACCAGACTGATCAGGTGTCTCGGGCAGGCGGCGACGCATTTTCCGCACGCCTTGCACTTGTCTCTGTCAACTTTCGCGACTCCGTTGACGACGTGAATCGCGTCAAATTCACAGGCCTTCACGCAGCTGCCGAATCCAAGGCATCCGTACGTGCAGGTCTTCGGACCTCCGTCCGGCAGAAACGGCATGACAGAGCAGTCTTCCACGCCTGAATATTTGTACTTTTCCGGGGCCTTGTCACAGTCTCCGGCACAGCGCACCCAGGCGGTCATCCGCTTCATGTCGCCGGCGGAGCTGCCCATCACCTGCGCGATCTGTTTGGCAACCGGCGCGCCGCCGACCGGGCAGGCTGAAACCGGCGCCTCGCCCGCCGCGATAGCCTTTGCGCAGGCATCGCACCCCGCGAAGCCGCATCCGCCGCAGTTGTTGCCGGGAAGAAGTTCCCTGACTTTCGCTTCTTTTTCATCGACCGGCACCTCAAACTTCTTGCCCATGATGCTCAGGAAGAAGCCAAGCGCCAGTCCGATGCCGCCGACCACGACGGCCGCAATGATAATTCCGTTCATACAATTCTCCTGACTTTTCTCACCGCACAGCCGCCATTACATGATTCCGGAAAATCCGAAAAACGCAATGGACATAAGGCCGGCCGTGATCAGCACAATCGGCATTCCCCTGAAACTTTTCGGAACATTGTTGTAACGGATTTTCTCGCGGATTCCGGCCATCAGGATGATCGAGATGCAGAAACCGAGGGACGTGCCAAAACCATTTACCACGGATTCCGCAAAGCCATAGCCGTCCTGCACATTTGTCAGAGCCGTGCCGAGTACGCAGCAGTTCGTGGTGATAAGAGGAAGATACACGCCAAGCGCCTCATACAGCGCATGGCTCTTTTTCTTGAGAACCATCTCGACGAACTGAACCAGTGCCGCGATGATGAGAATGAACACGATGGTGTTCAGATAAACGAGATCGAGCGGAACCAGCAGAAAATCGTACAGCAGGCTGCAGATCGCCGAGGATACCGTCACGACCGCGATGACAGCCACCCCCATGCCGGCAGCCGTCTTGAGTGATTTCGAGACGCCCAGAAACGGGCAGAGGCCGAGGAACCGGCTGAGTACGACGTTGTTTACAAGCGCCGCGCTGACTGCAATAACAAGAAGATTCATTGTGCACTCCCCTCTCCGCTCTTACGCAGCTTTTTTTCGTTGTTCTTGCGGATCACACGGTTGCGGATCGCGATGATCATCGCCAGCACCAGAAAGGCGCCCGGCGCCAGGATGAAAATGTTGGCCGGCGTGTAGACGGATTCCGGAATAGTGAAGACAGCTGTGGAACCGTTGGAAAGAAATGTTCCGGAGCCGAGCAGCTCCCGGACCATGCCGAGAATCGTCAGGGACAGTGTAAATCCAAGTCCCATTCCGAGACCGTCCATCAGGGACGGGAACACCGGATTCTTGGAGGCATACGCCTCGGCGCGGCCGAGAATAATGCAGTTTACGACGATCAGCGGAATATAGATGCCGAGCGAGTCATACAGATCCGGTACATAGGCTTCCAGCAGAAACTGCACAACCGTCACAAGAGATGCCACAATTACGATGTAGGAAGGCATCCGGACGCGGTCCGGAATGAACTTGCGGAGCATCGAAATCAGTGTGTTTGAAAGAACCAGCACGACGGTCGTCGAAAGCCCCATGCCGAGTCCGTTCAGCGCGGACGTCGTGACCGCCAGTGTCGGGCACATGCCCAGAATCAGGACAAGTGTCGGGTTTTCTTTAATTATGCCGTTATACAGGCGCTCCCCGCCCTGGGAAGCAATCGATGGTTTCTTGTCAGCCAATAGTAACACCTCCCGCCGTAGAAACTGAATTCTCCTGCAGACTGCGGAACGCGACAAGCGCCGCGTTTATGCCGCGCTGAAAAGCCTCCGACGTTATGGTCGATCCACTGATAGCGTCAACCGTGCCACTCGCCGGATCGCCCCCGCTCTTCACAAGCTCGTAACTTTCCTGATTTGTGCCGACCCACTGCGACAGGAAAGTCGGGTCCGTCTTGGCCCTCATTCCAAGACCGGCCGTCTCGGAAATCGAAAGAATCGAAATGCCGTTGATTGTTCCGTCCGGCAGAATTCCGACAGAAAATTCAATGTCGCCGCCGTATCCGTCGTGCGCCGTGACAGTCAGCACAACGCCGGCGTATGTCCCGGACTTTGACGCAATTACCAGGCCGGTGATGGAATCGCTTGTATAGCCTGCCTCGTCGAGGAGCGGCTGCATCGTCGATTCGATATCCGCCGCATACGAACTGTCCGAAGCCTCTTCATATGTGTCAGCGTCCGGGAGAACAGCCTGATAGGCTTCCATCTGCGTCTTTTCTTCCTGCGCCGCGATCGGCTCTTTGGTCAGATCATAGAAAAACCCCAGAACGATGCCCGAAATCAGCGTAATGACGAAGAGCCGCATCGCATCTTTTACGATAGAATTCTTCATGCCTGCGCCCCCTTTCCGGCCGTCTTTTGTTTTTCCGGCTTTCTGTACCCGAACGGCTTCGGGATCGTCGCGCGCTCGATCAGCGGAACAAGCAGGTTGCTGAAGATGATCGCATAGGAAACGCCTTCCGAAGATCCGCCGTACATACGGAATATAAATGTCAGGAGACCGATAATGGCGCCGAAGATCAGCTTGCCGTTCGGCGTGTCCGGGCTGGTGACATAGTCCGTTGCCATGAAGAATGCGCCGAGGATCATGCCGCCGCCGCAGATTTCCTGCGCGACATAGTAGATGTCAAAGGAATGCCCCGGTGCCAGGAAAAATGTGAGGATGGCAAATGTGCCGATGAACGCCGTCGGAATTCTCCATGAAATTTCTCTGCGGATCAGAAGATATGCGGCTCCGATCAGAAGGCAGAGAGCCGATGTCTCGCCGATGGTGCCGCCCGTCGTGCCGAGAAATTCCGAGAGCAGGCTCACGCTTCCGCCTGCCGCGTCCGCCCCCGGTTTCAGGATCGCCAGCGGCGTCGCGCTGCTGACACCGTCGTACACAAACGTATTCATGTCCGACGCAAAAGAAATCAGAAGAAAACATCTGGCCGCGAGCGCCGGATTCATGAAGTTCTGGCCGATTCCGCCAAACAGCTGTTTTACGATGATGATCGCAAAAACATCGCCGGCGATCAGCATCGGAATCGGCAATGTCGACGGAATGTTCATTGCGAGCAGCAGTCCCGTCACGACGGCTGAAAAATCGCTGATGGTGATCGGCAGCTTCATGCATTTTTCATAGATATATTCGCTGAACACGCACGCCGCAATGCTCACGACAATCCGAATCAGAGCGGAAACACCAAAATTGTAGATGCCGAAGAAAGCGGCCGGCGTCAGCGCCAGGACGACATCCCGCATGATGGATCCGGTTGTCACCGGACTCCGGAAATGCGGATTCGCTGAAACGTTAAATTCATCCATTCTCACTTGCCTGCCTTTCCGGCTGCCTGCGCTTTTGCCCGCGCCTCGGCCGCCGCCTTTTTCTTCTCAGCGAGAATCTGTCTTCTCGCCGATTTGATCAGCTGCGTCAGAGGACGCTTGGCGGGACAGCTCCACGAGCAGCTGCCGCACTCCACGCATTCCAGTCCGTGATATTTTTCAAAGGAAGCGAAGTCGCCTCTCGCCGAGAAATCAGCGAGCTTCGACGGAAGCAGTCTTTCCGGGCACCCGTCCGAACACCGGCAGCAGTTGATGCACGCCGACTCCTGCAGCTTGCTGACTGGATCCTGCCTGAAGACAAGAAGGCAGGACGATCCTTTTATGAGAGGCACATCAAGACTGTACATGGCAAATCCCATCATCGGCCCGCCGCTTATATATTTCTCAGGTGTTCCGACGGGTCCGCCGGCCGCCTTCAGCGCGGAAGCATAACTTGTTCCGAGATGGACTCTGAAGTTCTGCGGATTTTTGACCCCGTCGCCTGTAACCGTGATGATACGCTCCATCAGGGGCATTCCGTCGAGAACCGCGCACTTGATGGCGTAGACAGTATCGACGTTGTCGACAATGGCGCCGACATCAGCCGGCAGCAGTTTCGAGTTCAGTTCCCGTCCGGTCACAGCCTTTATGATGGTGCGCTCACCGCCCTGCGGATACTTCGTTTTCAGAGGCACAACACTGATCCGGTCCATGCCCTTTGTCAGCTCCTGCATGCGGGCGATGGCTTCCGGTTTGTTCGCCTCAATCGCAAAATAACCGTGAGCATTGTCAAAAAGCTTCAGGATAACCTGAAGCCCCTGTACAAGTGCCTCACCGTCTTCAAGCATCCGCCTGAAATCACTGGTCAGATACGGCTCACACTCAGCGCCGTTGACGATGATCGTGTCAATTTTGTCCGGGTTTTTGGGAGACAGTTTGACAGCTGTCGGGAATCCGGCGCCGCCCATGCCTACAACACCGCCGTCACGGATTCTCTTCAGGATTTCTTCCTTCGACAGAGAATCAAGACTCATCGGGTGCATTTCTGCGCTCTCTTCTTTTCCGTCATTTTCGATCACGATGGACATACATCTGCCACCGGTTGCCAGTGTTCTCGGCTCTATAGCCTTCACCGTTCCGGAAACGCTGGAATGAACTGCCGACGAAACAAACCCACCGGGTTCTGCAATCAACTGCCCCCGCAGCACCCGGTCGCCCTTTGAGACAACCGGTTTTGAAGGCGCGCCGATCGACTGAGACAGCGGAAACACCATTTCAGAGTCAGCCGGAAGCATTACGGTTTTCTGCTCCCTGGACATCTCTTTCCCCTCAAAAGGATGGATTCCGCCTTTAAAAGTTCTCTTGCGCACAGTCTCCTCCTGCAATAAAGTAATAATATTATCAGATATCACGATTCTGATTTATATGTATTTTACTATACTCTGTTTAAATTTACCATATTTCCTGCTGTTTTCTTTGCGAAAGGCACTATTATGGACAATGAAAATGTAATCCGCGCCCGACTACGCGAAGCGTGCGAAAAATCCTCGCGGTACCAAACGTATATCTACACGGATTTTCTGGATCCGGGCGGCGTCAGCATATATAAAACGATGATCCGCGAGCTTACCGCTTCCAAATCCACCCTTTTCGGCGGCTTTCCGCAGGCAGAACATCAGATGGTGATTTTCGGCTCAGAAGAGGAACTCGGATATCCGCCGGATCCGCCGGTCGTTCTGCTCAAAATCTCACCGGCAAATACCAGGTTTTCAGAAGAGCTCACTCACCGCGATTTTCTCGGATCACTCATGGGACTGGGGATCCGACGCGAGGTCATGGGAGATCTTCTCGTCAGGGACTCTGTCTGCTGCGTGTACTGTCTTGATTCCATGTCGGAATATATCAGGACGAACCTCACGCAGGTGAAGCATACATTTGTCAGGGCTGAGGAAATACCCGGACTGCCGGAGGGCATGCAGCCGAGGATCGAAAATTTTTCTCTGGTATCCGCCTCCATGCGCATTGACGCCATCTGCGCGGCTCTGACGCGCGAGTCGAGATCCACCGTCCTGTCCCGCTTCCGCTCCGGTGAAATTTTTTTGAACGGCGTTCAGGCTGCGGACGGGTCCAGAAAATGCAGTCCCGGAGATTCTCTGGTGATCCGGCATGTCGGCCGCTTCGCGATCGGGGAGATTTCCGGAGTGACAAGATCCGGGCGGATCCGGATCGAATGCGGCAGATATGTGTGACAAATGTGCCTTTTTGTCAAAAGTACTGTAAATTTTTTAACAAATTAAAAGTCCCGCGGGATTATTCCCGCGGGACTTGATGTTTACTCTTTTCTGATCAGTTCTCTTCATGCTCTTCTGTCGAATAATGTGTCAGGCCCTGATCTTCCGCATCCTTCATGGAAAGGTCGATCTTGTTGCCGTCCTTGATCTCCTTGATCATAACCTTGACGGTCTGACCAACCTTCAGGACACTGTCAACCGTGTCGATATGGCTGTGGGAAATCTCGGAAATGTGTACGAGGCCGTCAATTCCGGGAGCCAGCTCTACGAATGCGCCATACTCCTTGATTCTTGCGACCTTGCCCTCGACAACATAGCCTACCGGGAACTTCTCTTCGATGTGAAGCCACGGATCGTCAGACGGGAACTTTGTGGAAAGAGCGATCTGAAGGGTCTTCTGAACATCCTTCTTCGGAGCCTCCTCGCCTTCTGCGGCCGGCTGCTCTTCCGTCGTCTTCTTGCCTCTTCTCTTGCCCTTCTTCTCAACTTCCTTGATGTCCTTGATGAAGCACTTTACGACATCGCCTTCATGATACTTGTCGGTCGTGCGCTCTGTGCGGCCCCAGCCCATCTCGGAAATATGGAGAAGTCCGTCAAAACCGCCGAGATCGATGAACGCGCCGAAGGACTCAACTCTCTTTACCTTGCCCTCTACGACATCACCCACCTTGTGCTCGGCGAGGAACTTCTGCTTCTTCTGCTCATACTGCTCGAGGATCAGCTCTTTGCGGTTGCCGATGATACGTCTCTCTTCCGGAGCGTACTCGCTTACGTAGAACTCGATCTCCTTGCCAACAAACTGATTGAGATCTTTTACATAATGATCGTCGACGAGGCTGGCCGGGATGAATACTCTCGTGCCGCTGACAATGGCGGACAGACCCTTGTGAGCGTCCATAACCTTGCCCTTGACAGTCGTGTGATCCTTGTAAGCCTTCTCGAGCTCTTCATTGGATGTCTCTCTGGCTCTCAGATAGGAAAGGGAAACATAACCGTCGCCGTCATTTGTCTTAAGAACCTTTACGCGAATCGTATCGCCCGGCTTTACTAAATCTTCAAGCCTGGCGTCATTATCCTGTGTATACTCTCTCTTTACAACTTTGCCGTCTGATTTGTAGCCGATATCGAGCAGAATGGCATCGTCATTCACCTGCACAACCGTTCCGTCAAGGACTTCGCCGTTGTGGATGTTCTTCATGCCCTGCTCCTCCAGCAGCTTTCCAAAATCCATTTCTTCAGACATTGTGTAAAACCTCCTCGATAATTGTATTAGGGGTGGATGCCCCTGCAGTAATACCGATGCTGTCTGCCTTCGCCAGCGAAATAAGATTCAGGTCGGCAAATGTCTGGATAAGATATGTCTCAGGGCACTCCCTCTTGCAAATCTCGTAAAGCTTCCGGGTATTGGAGCTCTTCTTACCGCCGATTACAATCATCGCGTCAACAGTTGCTGCAATCCGGCGGGCTTCCGTCTGGCGTTCCTCCGTCGCACTGCATATAGTATTACATACGTTAGTATTGTACCCTTTAGATTCTATGATTTCAACAATTTCTTCAAATTTCCTTAGATTAAACGTCGTCTGCGAAACAACCGTAACATCCGTATTTTTGGGCAGTGAAAGCTCTTCGGCCTCCTCTGGTGTATCTATCACTGTAGCCGGCTTCTCACACCACCCGCAGATTCCCTGCACTTCCGGGTGTGTCCTGTCGCCCACGATGATCAGTTCGCCGCTGCCGGACGTGACTTCCTTCGCAATCTTGTGAATCTTCAGGACAAACGGGCATGTCGCGTCCACAATCCGGAATCCGGACTTTTTCAGGTTGTCGTACACATCCTTCGACACGCCGTGCGAGCGGATCACAACCGTCCCTTTCTCAGCTTTCTTTACATCTTCTTCTGATTCGAGCACTTTTACGCCGTGCTTCTCAAGATCCGAGACCACCGTCTCATTGTGAATGATCTCGCCGTACGTGTAGAGCGGTCCCGTTTTCTTCGTCTCGTCGTATACCGTCGTCACGGCTCTCTGCACTCCGAAGCAGAAACCGGCCGTCTTCGCGAGAATCACTTTCGGATTTTTGCGCCGGATCAGAGCGAGCCCGACAATCCGATCGACGACCTGCTCAATCGTCATATCCGATGTGTCGAGAAACACAGCGTCCTCAGCCTGTTTCAGCGGGGAAACCGCCCGGTGCATATCCTGATCATCGCGCCTGACGATCTCATCCAGAATTGTGTCAAAATCCGCTGTCTCACCCTTTTCGACGAGCTCTTTGTAACGCCTCTGCGCTCTCGTATCTGCGCTCGCGGTCAGGTAGATTTTCAGCTGTGCGTCCGGCAGGACAACCGTGCCGATATCGCGCCCGTCCATGATGACGCTGCCCTCAGCCGCCATTTTTCGCTGCATATCGACCAGACGGCTTCTGACAGCCGGGTAGCGGCTGACCGTGCTCGCGAGATTTCCCGTCTTCTCTTCGCGCAGCCGCCCCGTCACATCTGATCCGTTGACAAATACATGCTGCGCGCCGTCTATATAGCGGATGTCCATCGCGACGTCTTTCATGGCGTCTGAAACCGCCGCCTCATCATTCGGATCAATTCCCGCGTCTTCTGTAAAAATGCCGATTCCGCGGTACATCGCCCCTGTATCGATATAGGTGAGATCCATTTTTCTGGCGACGAGCTTCGCGATTGTGCTTTTTCCGGCACCTGCCGGCCCGTCAACTGCAATTGCATACCCCATTTGTCATTCCTCATTTCCTGCCGCATATTCTGCCGCGCTGATTCCCGCCGTGTGGCCTGTCGACCAGGCAATCGTGAAATTAAAGCCGCCTGTGAGCGCATCCACATCCAGCATCTCTCCGGCCATAAAAAGGCCCGGTATCTTTTTTACCCGCATCGTCGACGGGTCGATTTCTCTGACGGCCACGCCGCCCTGCGTGATGATGGCTTCCTCAAATCCTCCCGGTCCCATAAGAGTGAGCGGAAAATTCTTTATCACCCCCACAAGATCCTGGCGCTGTTCTTTTCGGATCTCGTGCACCTTCGTCTCAGGCGTGATGCCGGAAAGCGCAATCACTTCCGGTATGATTTTGGACGGGAGAAGTCTGCCGAGCGCGTTCGCAAAATTTCGGTTCTTTTCGCCCTCAAAATCCCTCAGGATTCTTTCGTCCAGCTTCTTCTCGTCAAGCGCCGGCTTCAGATCAATATACAGCTTAAGCGGATGCGACTGAAGCCGCTTTCCGATCCGGCTCGACGCCGTGAGAATCACAGGACCGGACACGCCTTTCCTCGTGAACACCATCTCGCCGAACTCCCGGAAAACTTCTTTTTTTCCGTCGAGAATCCGCACTTCAACATTTTTGAGGCTCAGCCCTTCCATCCGCGCGCAGCAGCCCTCTTCTGCCCTGAGGCCGACAAGAGCCGGGCGCATATCCGTAACCTGAAGTCCGAGTTTCCGGGCCCAGACAAAGCCGTCGCCCGTGGACCCCGTCGACGGATAGGAGAGTCCGCCGGAGGCAATGACACAGGCATCAGCTTTCAGAATATCGCCGCTCGCAAGTTTCACGCCGCAGAAGCGGCCATTTGTCACAAGGATATCCCGGACTTCCGTATTCAGGCGGAAACGCACTCCGGCTTTCCGCGCTGCCGACTCGAGAGTGCGAATGACATCCGAAGAGTGATCAGAGACCGGAAAAACCCGGTTCCCGCGCTCGACTTTTGTGGCGAGTCCGTGTCCGTTAAAGAATTTCACGGCCGAATCGTTGTTGAATTTCGAGAATGTGCTGTACAGAAATCTCGGATTGGACACAATATTCGAAAACAGCTCGTCCGGCGGACAGGCATTTGTCAGGTTGCAGCGGCCTTTTCCGGAGATATAAATTTTCTTTCCGGTCTTTTCGTTTTTTTCCAGGCATGTCACCTGCGCGCCGGCCGCGGCGGCATTGTATGCTGCCATCATGCCGGCCGCCCCTGCGCCGATCACAAGTACGGTATTCACTGTTTTCTCCTGTTATTCTGCACTCTTGAGCGCCGTAACCGGGTCAATCCGTTTCAGTATCTTTTCTGTCACAAGCTGGACCAGGATTGCGAAGACAAAGACCAGAACGGCTGAGATCAGATATGACGACGGATGAAGAGAAACCTCCAGGTAAATCGCCGGAAATCTCAGAACCGTGTTCAGTGTCTGCGCAAACGCCCGTCCGAGCGGTATCCCCGCCACAATTCCGATCAGCGTCAGAATGAACACTTCTTTGTTCACATACAGACTGACTTCCCGGTCGAAGAACCCAAGGACTTTGATCGTCGCCAGTTCCCTCTCGCGCTCCGATATGTTGGTCGTCTCCAGCGTATAAAGTACGGTAAAGGCCAGAGCCGCCGACATGATTATTACCACATATACCACGGTGTTGACAAGTTCAAATGACTTGTTAAACTCAGACTTCACTTCTTCCGATGAAGCGCAGGTCGTGATATCTTCTTTTTCCGCGAACTCTGTGCACCAGGCGGTCTGATCCGTCACTTCATCGGTGAGCGTGAATATTTCCGCGTTCGGGGAATATTCCCCGAAATACTGTTCAAACGTATTCTGGGTCATGTAGATATAATTTCCCAGATAATTCTGCGCCACGCCGTCAAGTGTCACTTCCGCGTCCGGCATGTCGGCCGTCTGCACCTCAAATGTTCCGCCTTCTGAAAGATTCAGGATCTGCACGGCATTTACCGTGACCCACGTCTGCCCGTCTGAAAGCGTTATTTCATTGCCGTTTGTATCTTTCAGGCTCACCAGCCCGTCAAGGTCCGCATCCTCCGGAATGACGTACAGCTGCGCGGAAATCTGATCGCCCGACGTGTTTTTGATCGTCACACTCGTCACGTACAGGTTGAGTTTCTTATCGATTTCACCATTGCTCTCGGCCTCATCTATGTACGAGAGAAGCGTGTCATTGGCCGAAGACGCGACTGCCAGACCATCGTACTGAAAAATCCCGCCATATTGCTTCGGGAGCATATCGGTCACGGAGTCCTGCACCGCGAAGCCGAAAAGCAGCAGCGCGATGCATCCGGCGATGCCCACGACAGTCATCAGGAACCGCTTCATATACCGGAAAAGATTGCGGGCCGTCACTTTTGAGAGAAAAGAAAGCCGGTTCCATATAAACGGTATATATTCGAGGAAAATCCGCTTGCCCGCGGGCGGCGCCTTCGGTCTCATCAGTTCGGCCGGCGTCTCGGAAAGTTCCTTTTTGCACACCGCCCAGGCCGCAATGAGAACCGCCGCGATGAACACCGCCGGTCCCAGCGTGCCGAGCCCGGGGAGAAACGAATAATGGTACTCCGGGAACAGATACATATTCGTGAACACCCAGAACAGAAAACTCGGCAGAATGACAAAGGCGCCGAGTGTCCCGACAGCCGATCCGGCCAGAGCCGAAAGAGCCGCAAAGATCAGATATTTCCGCCTGATTTCGCTGTCCCTGAAGCCAAGTGCGCGGTACGTGCCCAGCAGCCCCCGCTCCTCTTCTACCATTCTTGTGATCGCGGTCAGACTGATCAGAATCGCAACCGCCAGGAACAAAATCGGAAAGACCGTTCCGATTGACTCTATGGAATCAGAATCGCTCTTCACATTGCCGTAGCTGCTGAGCGAGTTGCGGTTCTGAATGTACCAGGTCGGGCGCTCTATCGCCTCGATGTCCGCGATGGCATCCGCTTTTTCATCCGCAAGTTCCTGTTCGCCGTCGGCAAGTTCCTGTTCTTTCCCGGCAAATGTCTCTTCTGCCGAGGCTTTGCTGTCGTCGAGCTCTGCCTGCGCGGCTGCGAGTTCGTCTTTTGCCTGCTGGATCTGTGCTCTGCCGTCCTCTATCTGTGCGCGGCCGCTCTCGATCTGCGCCTCGCCGTCTTCAATCTGAGCCCTGGCCGTCTCGAGCTGACTCAGTCCGTCATCGATCTGCGCTATGCCGCTCTCGATCTGTTCGATTCCGGAGTCAAGCTGACTGATCCCGTCCGTCAGCTGCGAAATTCCAGAGTCAAGCTGACTGATTCCTTCTGTCAGCTGCGGCGTCGCCTCGTCAATCTGGGCAATTCCCTCCGTCAGCTGCGGCACCGCCGCGTCGATCTGGGCGATTGCTTCTGCGATCTGAGGCAGACTGTCATCGATCTCACTGATTCCGGCCTGAATCTTCGAAAGATACGTTTCAGTCTCACTGATTCCGGCCGTGATCTGAGAAAGAGAGTCATCAATCTTGTTGATATTGTCCGTGACGAGAGAAATGGACGATTCAATCTCGCTGATCATCTTCGCCTTCTCATCGTCAGAAATATCCGTTCTTGCCTGTATCGCCTCTTTCTGGCTGTTCAGGCTCTCAAGCTGCGTCTGAAGGTCCGTCTTCTGAGAGCTCAGGCTTTCAAGCTGCGCCTGAAGATCTGTCTTCTTAGAGCTCAGACTCTCCTGCTGCGCCTGAAGTTCCGTTTTCTGAGAATTCAGACTCTCCTGCTGCGCCTGAAGTTCTTCCTTCTGAGAGTTCAGACTGTCAAGCTGTGCCTGAAGGTCTTCTTTCTGAGCGGTCAGACTGTCAAGCTGTGCCTGAAGATCTTCTTTCTGAGCGGTCAGGCTGTCAAGCTGTGCCTGAAGGTCTTCTTTCTGAGCGGTCAGACTGTCAAGCTGCGCCTGAAGATCTGATTTCTGAGACGTGAGGCTTTCCTCCTGCGCGAGAACATCCGCTTTGCTTTCTGCGAGCGAAGCGGCAGACTCCTCAAGCTCCTGCGCCTGTGCATTCAGCTCGTCTTCCTGGCTCTGCAGAGTCTCAAGCCCGGAATCAATCTGAGACTGTGCGTCGGCAAACTGCTGTTCCGCCTCTGCCTCGGCGTCAGACAGCTCCTGCCGGCCCTCTTCCAGTTCACTCTCCGCCGGCGCGATTTCCTCCTCAAGCGTCTCATACGCCTGGTCCTTCACCTGCTGCCATCTCGCCTCTTCGCGCTCATCCTGCACGTCCGAGCGGATCTGACTCTCAAGCTCTGAAACAGCGGCCGAATACTCGTTGTCATACGTATAATATGAATCGCTGTCACGCATCCGCACGAGGATTGCCGTGTACACGTCTGAATCGACCGCCTCCGGCAGAATATACAGTTTGTCTTTCTCGACACTCGAGTTGCGGTAGGAAACAGCGCCGCTTGTGCTCCCGACTGAAGTCGGATCAATAATCAGCGCACTGATGACAAATGTATCTTCTGTTACCGTCTCATCTTCATTCCCGGATGAGACAGTGAGAGTATCTCCGACTGAAAGCCCGTAATTTTCCGCCATTTCCTGCGTCACGGCACACTGATCCGCTTCAGACGGCATTGTCCCCTCGACGACATACGGCGCATCCGTCCCGTCAGACGCAATCGTCTGGAAGGAAATATCCAGCGATCCTCCGTCTTCTGTGTACACAGTGAGGTCTCCGCTGTAAATTCCGGAGGCTGTTTCGACATCAGCCAGAGACAGAAGAGCCTCGACGTCTTCGTCTGTCAGGCCGAGGGTAGATTGTATTTTAATATCCTCAAGATTCTGGGAGTCATAAAACGAATCGGCTTCCTGGCAGAGATCCTCGCAGGATGCCTGAAGGCCGGAGAACATCGTGACGCCAAGTGCCGTGATAACGGCAATCGCGATAAAACGGCGCCAGCCATCCCGCAGAGTTCTGAAAATATCTTTTCTGTAGGCACTTGTCATAGGCTCACCATTTGAGATTTTCCACGGGAACCGGTTCTGCGTTGTCAGTCTGCGAGATAACCTGACCGCTGCGGAAACGGATCACTCTGTCCGCCATCGGCGCTATGATAGAATTATGCGTAATAATAACAACTGTCATGCCGCCTGTCCGGCTCACACCCTGCAGGAGTTCGAGAATCTGCACGCCGGTCACATAGTCAAGTGCCCCGGTCGGCTCGTCACAGAGCAGCAGCTTCGGGTTCTTTGCGATGGCGCGCGCGATGGAAACCCGCTGCTGTTCACCCCCGGAAAGCTGCGCCGGAAAGTTATTCATGCGGTCTTTGAGTCCGACCTGATCCAGAACTTCTTTCGGATCAAGCGCGTCGTGGCAGACCTGCGAGGCCAGCTCGACATTCTCCAGCGCTGTCAGATTCGGCACAAGATTATAAAACTGAAAGACAAATCCGATGTCCGAGCGCCGGTACGCTGTTCTCTGCCGGCGGTTGAATTCCGTGATGTCCTGGCCGTCAACCATCACGCTCCCCGATGTCGCCGTGTCCATCCCGCCGAGTATATTGAGAGCCGTCGTCTTTCCGGCGCCCGACGCCCCGAGTATCAGGGAAAGACTGCCTTTTTCAATCCGGAACGTAGCGCCGTTGAGAGCCAGAACTTCCGAACTCCCCTCGCCATACTGTTTCACAACCTTTTGAAATTCAATGTAAGACATTCGCTCTCCTGTATACCCGCATCACAGATTATTATGTACATACTATAACACGAAATTGCCTGTTTTTCCCTGCCGGGAAGCAGAGACAAAACATATGACAGATTGCCGGAAAAATGCGAAATCTCTTTATCCGCCGAAAATAAAGAGTATTATAAAGATACCGTAAGCTTTGTAAATTTTCGATGAAGAAAGGATTCTATGTTCAAACGATTGTTCAAAGATTCCTATACGGGTCCTCAGTCATTTTCCAACACAGATCTCCGCGCTCTTATACTCCCGCTCCTCGCCGAGCAGCTTCTCGCCATGCTGGTCGGCATGGCCGACACCGTGATGGTTTCCAGTGCCGGCGAAGCGGCTATTTCGGGCGTATCCATCGTCAACGATGTCAACAATCTTCTGATTGCCGTTCTCTCCGCACTCGCAGGCGGAGGCGCTGTCACCGTCTCGCAGTATCTCGGGTGCGGCGACAGGCGTCAGACAGACTTCACGGCAAGTCAGCTCGTCATGATCTCCGGGCTGATCGCTGTGTGCGCTTCCGCTGCCTCACTTCTTTTCTACCGCCAGATCCTGCACGCCCTCTACAGCAGTGTAGAGCCGGATGTCATGGCAGCGGCCGAAACATATTTCTGGATCACCGCTCTGTCGTTTCCGTTCCTCGGCATCTACAACAGCTCAGCTGCCATATACCGGAGTATGAACCGCACAAATGTGACCATGAATGTCTCAATCCTGATGAATGCGATCAACGTCGCCGGCAACGCCCTCGGCATCTTTGTTCTGCATCTCGGCGTGGCCGGAGTCGCCTGGCCGACCGTCATTTCCCGTGTCGTTGCTGCTGTCGTCATGACTTCGCTCTGCTTCAACAAAAAGAACGCGATATCCATCTCGATGCATGATATCTTCTCCTGGAACGGACAGTGCCTGAAAAAAATTCTGCTGATCGCCGTGCCGAATGCGACAGAAAACGGATTGTTCCAGCTCGGCAAGATTATCATTTCCGTCTTCGTCTCCACATACGGAACCATGCAGATTGCAGCCAACGGAGTCACGAATTCACTCAGCGTATTCTCCTACGCGACAGAATCCGCAATGATTCTTGCCGTCGTTCCGGTAATCGGACAGTGCATCGGCAAAAACGACTATGAACAGGCGAAATTCTACATCCGCAAAATGCTGAAACTGTCTTATCTGATGGCCATCGCGAACAGTCTGTGCGTCTTCCTGCTCTCGCCGTTCGCGCTGAAGCTTTACAGCATTTCACCGGAAACAGCCCTTCTGACCCGCACGATCATCTGCACAGACTGCATCGCCATCGCGGCGATCCATCCGCTCTCTTTCGTGATTCCGACCGCGACGAGAGCCGCCGGCGACGCCAGATATACGATGATCATCGGAATCATTTCGATGTTCACCATGCGCGTTTTCGGCGCGTATCTGCTCGGAACCGTCTTCGGATTCGGTCTGATCGGAACCCGCGTCGCATGGTATCTCGACTGGGCTTTCCGCTCTTTCTTCTTCATCCGCCGCTACCGTTCCGGAAAGTGGATGTATTACAGAGTTGTCGGGAGCTGATGGCATGCCGCAGAAACGACAGGCAGCAGAGATCACGGCGGAAAACATTTCTCATATCAGATATACAATTGAACGAAAAAAGGCTGCTGCACCCGTGCCAAAAGCACGAATACAGCAGCCCATTCAATATTCATCTGATTTCCGGAGCCATCAGACAGGATAACTCTTTGTGTCCTTGTCGGCCTTGCCCGGATCGACCTTGCTCTGCTGAGCTTCTCTGTACTTGAAGAACTCCTCGGCAACCTGCGGGAACAGAGCATAGGACAGGATGTCTTCATCCTGCTGCTTATACTTCTGAACCACCGGATTCTTCTTGATGTCCTCAAGCTGCGGCTTGATCAGGTCGGCCGGACGGCAGGTGATCGGCTTCTCGTCTCCGATAGCTTTCTTCTGAACCTCCGGATTGAACGGTCTGATCGTCTTGCCGAAGTCGCCGTGCAGGAACTTCTTCGACTCCTTTGTGATCATCTTGTAACGCTCGCCCTGCAGAACGTTCAGAACGGCCTGCGTGCCGACGATCTGAGACGACGGTGTTACAAGCGGCGGCTCGCCGAAGTCCTCGCGGACCTTCGGAACTTCCTCCAGAACGGCCTGAAGCTTGTCCTCGGCGCCGGCAGCCTTCAGCTGGCTCACGAGATTGGAAAGCATGCCGCCCGGAACCTGATAGCGGAGCGTATTGATGTTTACGCCCAGAACCTTCGTGCTCATCAGTCCGGACTTCAGAGCTTCCTCGCGCAGCGGCTGGAAATACTCGCCGATCTTCACGAGACGGTTCATGTCAAGACCTGTGTCATACGGAGTGCCCTGGAATGCCGCGCACATAACTTCTGTCGCCGGCTGTGACGTGCCCATGGCAAATGGGGACGCGGCCGTATCGATGATGTCAGCGCCTGCCTCAACGGCCTTCATGTAAGTCATGGAAGCCACGCCGGACGTATAGTGCGTGTGAATCTCAAGCGGAAGCTTGGATCCTGCTTTGATCGCTTTTACAAGCTTCTCAGCTGTGTATGGAAGGAGGAGGCCCGCCATATCCTTGATGCAGATGGAATCAGCGCCCATCTCCTCGATTTCCTTGGCCATCTTCTCCCAGTAATCAAGCGTATATGCATCGCCGATTGTGTAGGAAAGAGCAACCTGAGCGTGTCCGCCTTCCTTCTTGGTGGCCTTTACTGCCGTCTCAAGGTTTCTGAGGTCGTTGACACAGTCAAAGATTCTGATGATATCGATACCATTGGCGATAGACTTCTGCACGAAGTACTCGACAACGTCATCCGCATAATGATTGTATCCGAGAATGTTCTGTCCGCGGAAAAGCATCTGGAGTTTTGTGTGCTTGAATCCGGCTCTGAGCTTTCTGAGTCTCTCCCACGGATCCTCTTTCAGGAAACGCATGCAGACATCAAATGTCGCACCGCCCCAGCACTCTACTGCGTGATAACCGACCTGATCCATCTCGTCGACAATCGGAAGCATCTGCTCTGTCGTCATACGCGTCGCAATCAGCGACTGATGTGCATCACGGAGGACTGTCTCTGTAATGCCGACCGGCCTTTTAAGCTGTTCTTCAGCCATTTTTTGTCCTCTTTCTGCGCCTCTCGTAAAACAAGTGCCGGCCGGCGCACCTCCGGCACTCAATACGTCAGTTACCAGTTATGCTCAGCTTACACCGAACAGAGCCATGAATGTACCGGCCGCGACGGCAGTACCGATAACGCCGGCAACGTTCGGGCCCATTGCGTGCATGAGCAGGAAGTTGCTCGGATCAGCCTCCTGGCCAACCTTCTGCGAAACACGCGCAGCCATCGGCACAGCTGATACACCGGCCGAACCGATGAGCGGATTGATTTTTCCGTGTGTTAGTTTACACATGAGTTTGCCGAGCCAGACACCGCCCGCCGTACCAAAGGCAAATGCGATCAGTCCAAGGGCTACGATCTTCAGTGTGTCGATATTCAGGAACGCCTCTGCCGATGTGCAGCCGCCTACCGATGTGCCGAGCATGATAACTACGATATACATCAGTGCGTTGCTGGCTGTCTCTGTCAGCTGCGGAACCACGCCGGACTCCTTGAAGAGGTTGCCCAGCATGAGCATGCCGATAAGCGGAGCCGTTGTCGGAAGAATCATGACAACTACGATCGTAACAACGATCGGGAAAAGAATCTTTTCAAGCTGGCTGACCGGGCGGAGCTGATCCATATGGATCTTTCTCTCTTCTTCCGTCGTGAACAGCTTCATGATCGGAGGCTGAATGATCGGAACAAGAGACATATAAGAATATGCCGCCACGGCAATCGGTCCCAGATACTTCGTCTGTCCGAGTTTGCCGGCCAGGAAAATCGATGTCGGTCCGTCCGCGCCGCCGATGATGGAAATGGCTGCCGCAGCCTTGTCTGGGAATCCCATCAGAACTGCCATGATATAGGCAACGTAGATACCGAACTGTGCAGCTGCGCCGAGCAGAAAGCTGATCGGGTTTGCAATCAGCGGAGAGAAGTCTGTCATCGCACCGACGCCCATGAAAATCAGGGACGGAAGGATTGACCACTCATCCAGCAGATAGAAGTACGACAGAAGGCCTCCGACTCCATTGCTGGAATCCTCAATCGACAGCATGATGTCCGGATAAATGTTGACCAGAAGCATGCCGAATGAAATCGGGATAAGAAGAAGCGGCTCATATCCCTTCTTGATCGCCAGATACATGAAGACAAGCGCGATCACAATCATCAGGTAGTTGCCCCAGGTGAGTCCGAAGAATGCTGTCTGCTGGACGAGGTTTTGCAAAGTTGTCGCTATATAGCTCATTTATAACCTCCGTTAAAACGATTGTCAGCCATCAATCAGTTGAGCGTTACCAGAACCTGGCCGGTCTCAACCATATCACCGACTGCAACGTCAACGGATGCCACTGTTGCGTCCTGACCTGCCTGAATTTCGTTCTCCATCTTCATGGCCTCAAGAACAACGAGGACATCGCCTTTCTTTACAGCCTGGCCCGGCTTTACCGGAATTCTGAGAATCTTGCCCTGCATCGGAGCGGTAGTCTTGATGGCGCCTGAGCCGGTGCTCTTCTTGGCTGCCGGCTTAGCGGCCGGCTTCTTGGCAGCGGCTGCCGGAGCAGCTGCCGGTGCCGCACCCGCAGCGCCTTCTTCTACTGTCACATCGTATGTCGTTCCATTGACGGTGATTGTATAGTTCTTCATGATTAGCTTCTCCTTCTGATTTTCTTAATCGAACGCACGACGAGATCATTCGGTTCCGCCGTACCTTCCGCAGCCGCTATAGCTGCTGCAATAACCGCTACCAGTTCCGTATCTTCTACGGACTCTTCTTCCTCCTCTTCCGGTTCTGCAACAATCGGTGCCGGAGCTTCTGCTTCCGGTGCCTTCTTCTGCCCGATCTTGTTGACGTTCTTCAGAAGAGAAATGATCCAGCTGATAAAGATAAGAACGAGGAATACGATGCCCAGGCCGATCAGCGTGTTCATGCCTGCCTTCGACATCTTCTCGCCGAGCGTATATGCCGGGTTGATCGCCGCGCCTTCTATTTCATAATCTGTATTGATTGTGAATTCGAATGTGCACTTTCTCTGCTCGTAAGTAGCATCAACCGTGATCACGCAGAGTATCGACGTGTCATCGCCGACAGCCAGACTTATGTTATCGAGGCTCACAATCTTGCCGAGATCCTGTCTCGTCTTGATCCAGCTGTTGTACATCTCGATCGTTTTTACTTCCAGACCGTTCGGATCGACAACATAGTTTTTTCCTGTATAATCCGCAATCGAGATTGCGTTCTCTGCATCCGTGCGAATCTGCTCATCTGTAGCCGCATTCAGATACGCGATCATATCGATCGCCCATTCTTCCAGCCCGACAGCATTCTGATAAACCTCATTCTGCTTTTGTGCTGACTTGAAAGTATCTGTGTCGATAGAAGTGCTCTCACAGCCGGCAAGCGAGAATACGCAGATCACCATGAGAAGAAGAGAAAGCAGTTTTGCGGAAATCCTGCTGTGTCTCTTGTTCATTCTTTACTTTCCTCCCCAATCAGACCGTTCCGTGTTTCTTGATCGGACGGTCCTCAGCCTTTGAATACAGCATCTCGAATGCAGCAGCCGCATATTTCCTTGTATCTTCCGGAGCAATGACAGCATCTACAAATCCTCTTGCAGCGGCCTGTTCAACGCCGGACTGCAGTTTTGCGTATTCAGAAGCCTTCTCAGAGATTTCAGCCTGAACGTCAGAAGCAGAATCGATGTCATCCGCATAGATGATCTTTGCAGCGGCGGAAGCATCCATCATTCCGATCTGCGCGTCATCCCACGCATATGTCATGTCTGCGCCAAGAGACTGAGAATTCATAACCGTATAGGCCGATCCGAACGATTTTCCGGTCACGACATTGACTTTCGGAACGCTTGCGTTTGCGAAAGCAAATGCAAGTTTAGCCGCGGCTCTGGCCATCTTCTTCTCGGAAGCGACGCTCGCATCGAAGCCTTCCACTGCGGAAAGCGTGAGTACCGGGATTTCGAAAGAATCGCAGAAGTTTACAAAATCCGCCGCTTTTTCCGCGCCATCCACGGTGAGAACCGGCGCGAACTTCTCGGCTTCCTTGCCGTCATCACCGAAAATCGCGGTGCGGTTCGCGACCGCGCCGATGGTGGCGCCGTTGATCTTCAGAAAGCCGGTAACCATTTCTTTCGCGTAAGCAGATTTAACTTCTACGAAAAGACCGCTGTCTGCGATGTCCGTCAGAGCGAGTGCCGGATCGGCGATCTCAGCGCTCATATCCGGGCACGCGCGGTTCAGATCATCCTGAGTATCCGAATAGCTGCTTTCTGCGTCGTTGTTAGCCGGAAGCATGGAAATCAGCTGTCTGATTCCCGCTGCAACAGCTTCTTCATCGCCGGTGAAGTCAACCGCTCCGTTTTCTGCCTGGAACTTTGCAGAAGCGGTATCGAGCTTGTCCTCATAGTTTCCGGCAAGGGCGTTCGGACTGTTTACGAAAAGCTTCGCGTCATCAGCCATAAACGTGAAATCAGCCATAGCCGCCAGAATCGCAAGACCGCCGCCGCATTTGCCATAGACAGCACAAATCTGCGGAATGACGCCGGATGCAAGGTTTTCCCTGTCATAGATGGCAGAAAACGCATTCAGCGCGTCAGTACCTTCCTGCAGACGAAGTCCGGTGCTGTCCAGAAGTCCGATGACCGGTGCCCCCATCTTCATGGCCAGGTCATAAACACGAACGATCTTTCTGGCGTGCATTTCACCGACAGAGCCATTCAGAACCGAAGCATCCTGGCTGTAAATGTAGACAAGTCCGCCGTTGATGGTACCGTAACCGGTAATGACGCCATCAGACGGGGCTGCCTTCTCTGGCAGGTTGAAATTTGTCGCCCGTGCGGTGACCTGAGCGCCGATTTCAACAAAGCTGTTGTCATCCAGGATAGCATGAATGCGATCCAGAGCTGACATCTGTGTCGAATTGCTCATTATATAACCTCCTGAAAAATAATCATAACCTACTGTATCTTATAACAGTTCTATAAAATTCACAAGAATATTTGTAAGCGTTTTCTTTCATTTCTATTAACAAAAGTCCCGTTTTATCATATTTTCAGTCGCGCGTCTCAAACACGAGGACCGTACCCTCATCAGCCCGCACAAGTCCCTCGCTGCCGCTTATCTCATTGCTCACGGTAAGCGATTCACCGCGGCGGATATGTCCGCGCTCGAGGGGATATTTCATTCCGTACAGACTGACGCACGCTTCGTATGTATAGGGAAGTATGCTGACATACTTTCCGAACTGTTCGCTCGATTTAATGTGATATTCGCAGCTGCACAGCGAAATCTTGTTATGCGCGTCATAAAGAGTGATGGATACGCCGTTCTTCTCCCCCAGGCTCAGCAGATCAATATTGGCCAGAGTGTGATCGAGTCTGGTGCCGGTCGCTCCGAGACAGTCTATCCGCGAAGCGCCGCGTTTCATCGCTTCCACAATTGCCAGGTTCATATCCGTGTAATCCTTTTCCGGTGGAAAGCTGATTCTTTCCACTTTGGAATATTTCGCCAGAATTCCGGCTGGTGCCGAATCAAAGTCGCCCAGCAGAAGATCGGGCGTGATTCCCAGTCGGTCAGCGTGCACAACGCCTCTGTCCGCGCAGATCACAAGTTCATATTTTCTTTTTTTCAAAAAGACGGATGCCCAGTCAGTGTCTACACTGCCGCCAGCAAAAACAAGCGCGTCCATTCCGTTTCCTCCTTAAAAAAGCCGCGCCGGGAAAATTCCCGGTGCAGCTCTTTACACGTAAATCTTTTCAGACTAATCCAAGTTTCACCGATCAGCCCTTGGACGAAAGGTATTCATCAATTCCCTTTGCGCCCGCCTTGCCGGCACCCATAGCGAGAATGACGGTCGCGGCACCGGTAACGGCATCGCCGCCGGCATATACGCCCTCTCTGGATGTCTTGCCGACGCTCTCTTCTGCAATGATGCAGCCGCGCTTGTTGACGTCAAGTCCCTTCGTCGTCGAATGGATAAGCGGATTCGGGCTTGTGCCCAGAGCCATGATGACTGCGTCAACCTCAGTGTCAAACTCCGAACCTTCGATCGGCACCGGTCTTCTTCTGCCGGAAGCATCCGGCTCGCCCAGCTGCATCTTCACACAGCGGATGCCGGTGACATTGCCCTTGTCATCCTCAAGAATCGCAACCGGATTTGTGAGAAGGTCGAAGATAATTCCTTCTTCCTTTGCGTGATGAACTTCCTCGGCACGGGCCGGGAGCTCCGCCTCACTTCTGCGGTATACGATATGCACTTCCGCACCCAGGCGCAGAGCCGTTCTCGCGGCGTCCATGGCCACGTTGCCGCCGCCGACAACTGCCACTTTCTTGAAACGGGCAATCGGCGTGTCATAGTCATCGCGGAAAGCCTTCATGAGATTACTGCGGGTGAGGTATTCATTTGCCGAGAATACTCCGTTGGCATTTTCGCCCGGAATTCCCATGAAGCGCGGAAGTCCGGCGCCGGATCCGATGAATACGGCATCAAACTTCTCGTCATTCATCAGCTGATCGATCGTGATCGACTTGCCGACGACGACATTGGTCTCAATCTTGACGCCGAGTTTGCGGACATTGTCTACTTCGTGCTTGACAACCTTGTCCTTCGGGAGACGGAATTCCGGAATGCCATATACAAGCACACCGCCCGGCTGATGAAGTGCTTCGAAAATCGTCACATCGTAGCCCTTCTTGGCCAGATCGCCGGCACAGGTGAGGCCGGACGGGCCGGAACCGATTACAGCGACTTTCTTGCCGTTCTTTGCAGCCGGCTTCTCAGGCTCGATGCCATTTTCACGCGCCCAGTCAGCTGTGAAGCGCTCGAGTTTTCCGATGGAAACCGGTTCGCCTTTGATGCCGCGGACACATCTTCCCTCGCACTGTGTCTCCTGCGGGCACACACGTCCGCAGACGGCCGGAAGTGCACTGGACTCGCTTATGATGCGATACGCTTCCTTGACATTGTCCTGTGTGAGCTGATGAATAAATGCCGGAATATTGATCGATACCGGGCACCCTTCGATGCAGCGGGCATTCTTGCAGTTCAGGCAGCGCTGTGCTTCTTCTTTGGCCTCCTCGGCATTGTAGCCATAGCACACTTCCTCAAAGTTTTTATTTCTGACATTCGGGTCCTGTTCTCTGACAGGCACTTTATGCATTACGTCCATTTTACAGTCCTTTCGCAAATTTTCTTATCAGCACTGGCCGCAGCCGCCCTTGTGCTCGTCACCCTCGATTTCCTTGAGGAACGCGCGTCCTTCTTCCGTCTTGTAGATTCTCTGGCGCATCATCGCCTGATCGAAGTCCACAAGATGTCCGTCGAATTCCGGTCCGTCGACGCAGGCGAACTTCGTCTCGCCGCCGACCTTGATACGGCAGGCCCCGCACATGCCGGTTCCATCGACCATGATCGGGTTCATGGACACAACCGTCGGAATTCCAAGCTGCTGAGTAAGCTTATCTACGAATTTCATCATGATCAGCGGTCCGATCGCTACGCACAGATCATAGGTCTTTCCCTGATTCTCAACGAGATCTTTCAGAACATCGGTTCCCATGCCCTTGCGGACATAGCTGCCGTCATCCGTCGTGACATAAACGTTTCCGGCCACCTTTTTCATCGGCTCTTCAAGAATAATGAGGTCCTTGGTCTTTGCGCCGATGATGACATCGCAGTCAACGCCCTGTTCGTGAAGCCATTTCACCTGCGGGTAAACCGGAGCGGTTCCGACGCCGCCCGCCACATAGACGATTTTCTTCTTTTTCAGTTCTTCCGGTGTGAGCTCTGTCAGTTCTGACGGGCGTCCGAGCGGTCCCACGAAATCTTCATACGCGTCGCCCGCCTGGAGCTTGGCCATGCGGTATGTCGACGCTCCGACAATCTGGAAGACAATCGTAATAGTGCCGGCTTTACGGTCATAATCGCAGATGGTAAATGGGATACGCTCGCCCTTGTCATCAATTTTTGCGATCACGAACTGTCCTGGCAGACAGTGCTCTGACACTCTGGGAGCTTCAACCACCTGAAGATAAATCTTCTCGGCGATGTTCTCCGCCCGTAAAATCTTGTACATTCTTTTCTCCTTTCAGACGCCGTCAATAACGTATCGGCAAGAGTCAGTCACTGATGCTTTCCGTCACAGCACAATAACGGCTTCCGTTCATTGATATTTAATTGACATTGTAAGTGATTCGTTTGTAAATCGCAACTATCGATTCCTTATTTCAGTGAAGAGACATTTTTAATATGTGACGGCATTCCCGGAGCTGTCAAATTTATACACCGTTCCATCGGCTGTCCCGACACCGTAGAGGCCGTAATCAGACGTCTTCCCGTTCTGAGTCTGCGTCACGCGGATCACGATCACTTCGCTGTTGTTTACAATTCTGGAAGCCTCCTGTGTAAACTGAAGTGTCGCTCCTTTCGGAGAGGTTCCGGACGCTGTCAGTTCTCCTTTGGCGGTCATGTGCTGTTTCAGCAGGGCAAGGCTCTCATCATAGGAAAACTTTCTCGGCATGCTGATAACATAACTGCGCGTTGTCACACTGCTTTCAGCGCCGTACCGGCTCACAGCAATTGCCTTGAACGTCACATTCCCAAGTGGAATCACAATAGGAGAAGTATAAAGAGTTGATTCCGTTGTGGGATCCGATCCGTCCAGCGTGTAGTAAATGCTCACGCCCTCTTCCGCCGAAATATCAATCTTCTTTCCATAAGAATACTCTCCGGAATCCGGTGAGACGCTCGGAGCCTCCGGAGCCAGATACGTGATGGAATAATTCAACTCAAGCACATCGCTCACCACGCCGATTCCGTTCATGGCTATCGCCTTGATCTGTACGTCTCCTTTTCCGAGCGAAATCGGATCAACGTATACTTTGCTGTCCTTGTCCGGTTCTGAGCCGTCCGTCGTGTAGTAGATCCAGCAGTCCTCTTCGGCCTGCAATGTCACTGTTATCGGAGTGTTATACGTACCGGAAGCATAATCCGCGACAGGCTTTTCCACTTCATACGAAAGAAGATACGCTTCGGACTCCGTGCCCTTGTAGGCGGCAATCAATTCATTTAAGGCTGTCCCATTCTTGTCATCGCTGTAAAGCTGTGCCAGAAGCTCGATGCCGCGGCTGTAGTCCTCCTGCTGACTGAGCAGTTTTGTCAGGGTGTCCACAGCTTTCTCGTGATCGCCAGTCTGGGCCTGTGAATCCGCCAGCATATACAGAAGTTCAATGTTGTTCTTTCCATCGACCGTCGCGGCAGCATTTGTCAGATACGGGAGTGCCTCCTCATAATTCTGGGCATTATAGAGATCCCGTCCTTTCCTGAGCTGCATCTCGTAACTCGTGCCGCGCCACATGGCAAAGTAAACCGAAGCTGTCAGAATTACCGCAGCCGCGGCGATAAGAGCAATTGCTTTTCCGACAGTAAATTTTTTCTTCGGCTTTTTGTGTTTCCCGTTCTTTTTGGACGCAGACGGCGGTTTCACCGCAGGCGGACCGCCTGCCGAGGCATTTCGTCCGCTTATCTTCACGCCCCGGGCCTGAGCCGCGCCCTGCGCCTTGTACTCCTCTTCCTGTACGAGCTGACGGATGGACGCCTCCATTTCAGGGTCCAGATCCGCCTCATCCGGAACATCCCTCTCAGGAAGAATTTCAGACTGGATTCTGTCTTCGGTCACAGAAGAAGCCGGCTGAGCGGAAGTATTTATGTCGACAGGATCATCGATATCCGGTATTTCAACAGACATGTCCTTTCTGACGCTGCTGCCGGATGACGGCTTTTCCGCCGGGGATTTGGCATCCCGATCCGTATTTTCCGGGTCCTGAATTTTAAATTTTTTAGTGTTGTCGCGGAAATCCGTCACATCTGTCCATTCCGCATATCCTGTATCATCCGCGAGCATCTGGGTGTCAGAGCCCTTGTCGATTTCGGTGGAATGAGTTTCCGTTTGTGCCGCATTTTCGCCATTTTCTGTTTTCGGCGTGTCGGGCGCTTTTTCTGAATCCCGAAACACCGGTATGACACGTGTGAGATCTCTCGTCACATCTTCGGGTATTTTTTTGTCCGGCATAATGTATCCTCAAAAATATTTGACTTAAGCTTCTTTATTCTATCACTTTTAGAGTTATAGCAAAAGAGGGGATAAAGACAGCGCCACGCACTCTGCTGAAGCAGTCCTGGCACAAAAAAAGATGCAGAGAAACAGGAAAAGTCTCTCTGCACCTGAGTTAATTGTTTTCAGAATCTGTTATCTCTGAACACGGCCGCTCGCATCGCCGCCCGCAAGAGTCTCAACTTCCTTGCGGGATACCTGGTTGAAGTCGCCAGGAATTGTATGCTTGAGAGCTGATGCAGCAACGCCGAACTCCAGAGCGTCCTTGAAGTTCTTGCCATCAAGGAAGCCGCAGATCGTGCCCGCCGCAAAGCTGTCGCCGCCGCCTACACGGTCAACGATCGGATGAATCTCGTACTCCTTGGAATGATAGAATTCCTTTGTGGCAGCATCATAGATGCATGCGGACCAGCCGTTGTCGGAAGCGGAATGGCTTACACGAAGAGAGCTGATGCAGTACTTGAAGCCGAATTTGTCGACCATCTGCTCGAAAATGCTCTTGTATCCGGCAAGATTCAGCTCGCCCTTTGTTACATCGGTATTGGCCGGCTTGAAGCCGAGAACCAGCTGAGCATCTTCCTCGTTGCCGATGCATACATCAACATACTGCATGAACTTGGTCATTACCTTCTGAGCTTTCTCAGATGTCCAGAGCTTTTTGCGGAAGTTGAGGTCGCAGGAAACGGTTACGCCGTGAGCCTTTGCAGCCTTCAGAGCCGCTTCCGTCAGCTCAATGGCACTGTCAGAAACAGCCGGTGTGATGCCGGTGAAGTGGAACCAGGAAGCACCGTCGAAAATCTTGTCCCAGTCGAACTCATCCGGTGTAGCAGTGGCAATCGCAGAATGAGCGCGGTCATAAACGACCTTGGACGGACGCATGGAGCATCCGGACTCAAGATAATAAATGCCAAGTCTCTCACCGCTTCTTGCGATGTAGTCTGTCTTTACGCCGTATTTCTTCAGAGAAGCAACTGCGCAGTCGCCGATCTCATTGGCCGGAACCGCTGTAACGAAATAAGCGTCATGACCGAAGTTGGAAAGCGAAACAGCTACGTTTGCCTCGCCGCCGCCGTAATGCACGTCGAACTCGTCAGCCTGTACAAATCTTTCAAAATTCGGTGTAGAGAGGCGGAGCATGATCTCGCCCATGGTTACTACTTTTGCCATTTTGATCTCCTTTTCTTTTCCTTAAATAACCGGAAGGCAGAGCCCTGAAGGCTGCCTTCCGGAGATGGACATTTTCCTGTAGAACAGATTATTTCTGTACAAGATGAATAGCGAAGCCGCCGAACTCACCCTTCAGATAAATAGCCTTGAGCTTGCCGTCCTTGATGCTTGCGGAATCCTGATCAAACTCGAAGCCTCTCTTCTGAAGATGATATACCGCTCTGTCGATGTAGTTCGTAGCGACAGCGACATGTCCGCAGGTGCCTCTGCCCGGCTTCTTCATGAGTTCGAAGCCTGTGCCGGCAAATACAGAGCTGTTTCCGACCTTCTTCTCGAACGAGAATGCCTTCTGAAGCTTGTCGGCAAGAGCAATTGCGTCTGCCTCGCTCGTCATGTTGATGCCGACATGACGAACCTCGAAGCCAAGCATTGTGTCAACCGCGCCTCTTGTGATCTCCTCGATCTTGTCGAACTGTCCGGCATTGATCATATCTTTCTTGACCATCCAGGAACCGCCGGCGCAGAATACCTTGTTGAAGCTGAGGTAATCGTTCACATTCTGAGTGTTGACGCCGCCCGTCGGCATAACCTTGATATTCGTGTACGGACCCGTCAAGGCCTTGATATAGGCAACACCGCCAGCCTGCTCAGCCGGGAAGAACTTGATGTACTCAAGGCCGAGATCGATGGCAATTGCTACATCCGAAGCGTTTGCCGTGCCCGGAACTACCGGATACCCTTTCTCTACGCAGTGCTTCACAACAATCGGATCAAGACCCGGGCTTACGATGCACTTCGCACCGGCTGCCCATGCGCGGTCTGCCTGCTCCGGCGTGAGAACCGTGCCAGCGCAGATGACCATCTCAGGGTGATTCTTTGTGATGATCTTGATTGCTTCCTCCGCTGCCGCGGTGCGGAACGTAATCTCTGCTGCCGGCAGTCCACCTTTGATCAGGGCCTCTGCGAGCGGCTCAGCGTCCTTGGCATCATCCAGTGCAACGACCGGGATGATACCAATTTTACTCATCTCTTCGATAACGTCCATAGTAAATCTCCTTTTCAAATTTATACTTATAATTATAGAGTTCCACGTCTTTCAAGTCAATAAAACAGGGGCCTTAAGCGCTTACATTGTGACGCCCTGTTTGAAGATCGCAAAATCGTGGAATCCTTCTTCCTCAGCTCTCACCTTTTCGCCGGAGGCGACGGCCATCACTTTGTCATACAGGCGCTGAGCCATCTCCGGCAGCGGAACATCGTCTGTGACAATCGCGCCGGCGTTGAAGTCAATCCAATCTTTCTTTTTTTCGGCAAGCCTCGTGTTGGAAGCAATCTTTACGGTCGGAACCGGGCTGGCAAATGGCGTGCCGCGCCCCGTTGTGAAGAGCACAATCTGCGCGCCGGCCGCTGCCAGAGCAGTGGACGCGACAAGATCGTTGCCCGGAGCCGAAAGAAGGTTCAGCCCGTGGTTCTTCACGCAGTGGCCGTATTCAAGCACGCCTCTCACCAGAGACGATCCTGATTTCTGCGTACAGCCAAGCGATTTGTCCTCAAGAGTTGTAATGCCTCCGTCTTTATTGCCCGGAGACGGATTCTCATAGATTTCCTGACCGTTTTTAATGAAATATTCCTTGAAGTTGTTGATCAGATCGACAGTTTCGTGAAAAAGAGTTTCATCGGCGCAGCGATTCATGAGAAGCGTCTCCGCACCGAACATCTCCGGCACTTCCGTCAGAATAGTCGTACCGCCGCGGCTGACCAGCAGATCCGAGAATCCGCCGACTGTCGGATTGGCTGTGATGCCGGACAGTCCGTCAGAACCCCCGCACTTCAGCCCGACAATCAGCTTTTCGGTTGATATCTTCTGCCGCTTGAATGTGGCCGCGTACGCCATAAGTTCATCCAGAATCTTTCCGGCTTCCGCCTGCTCATCCTCCACATCCTGGCACTGCAGGAAACGCACACGCTGCGGATCATATTCGCCGATATAGTCCTTGAGAACAGAGATGCGGCTGTTCTCACAGCCAAGTCCCAGAACAAGAACACCGCCCGCATTCGGATGGCGGATCAGATCAGCCAGAATGGTGCGCGTATTTTCCTGGTCCTCCGTCATCTGTGAGCATCCGTACGGATGGGTGAACGCTACAACCTCATCGACGCCCTCCGGCTTTCTTTTCCTGGCCGCGTCCGCGACTGCGCGCGCAATCGAATTCACGCAGCCGACGGTGCAGATAATCCACACCTCGTTGCGCACTCCGGCGCTTCCGTCCTTGCGCAGATAGCCGTTAAAATAATCAGGCTCGCGCTTCGGAACGTCTCTGCCGACAGGATTGTACGTGTACTCATTGAGATCACCGAGAGCTGTCTTCACATTGTGAGTGTGAACCCACGAGCCGGCCGGGATATCTTCCTTCGCATGGCCGATCCTAAAGCCATATTTGATGACTTCATCTCCCTTGCGGATGTCACGGAGAGCAAATTTGTGTCCCTGGGGAATGTCCTGCACAAGTCTGACACGGCTTCCGTCGTCTATCACCGGCTCTTCTCCGGCAGCGAGCGGTGTCAGAGCAACCGCAACATTGTCCGCTTCATTGATTCGAATATATTTTTTCATGACACTTCCTCTGCGCCTGCTGTAAGCGCTTTCATTTGACTTTAATCTAAACCCTGACTGATGGATTGTCAATATAAATTCATGTAAGGAATTTACACATCAAAAGGTATTTCCGGGAAGAAAATATCCGTCGTCCGGCTTATCTGCATTTGCCACATTTCACCGGAACGTGCTTGTTTTACCGGCAGGCGGATAGTATAATAACAGCAGTGTAAGTGCTTACATGCACTGTCAGAAATTTGGAAAGGCTGGTTCTTTACTATTGAATATATATGATGTTTCTCAGAAGGCCGGCGTATCCATTGCCACCGTCTCGAGAGTTCTGAACGGAAACAGGAGTGTCGCCGAGAGCACACGCAAACGCGTCGAAGCCGCGATTAAAGAGCTCGGTTATGAGCCGAACGTATTCGCGCGCGGTCTGGGCCTTAATACAATGCGCACAATCGGCATTCTCTGCAACGATTCTTCCGATATATACATCGCAAATGCCGTTTACTATCTTCAGCATTTTCTGTCGGAGCACCACTATGACTCGATTCTGTGCTGCACAGGCAACAATCCGGACGATTTCCGGAAATACACAAAGATGATTCTCAGCAAACGCGTCGACGCTGTCATCTACACCGGCTCGCAGTTCATACTCAATCACCCGGACGATCACGACAACAGCTATATTCTTGACGCTTCAAAGGAAGTGCCCATTTTTCTGCTGAACGGCGAACTGAAAGGGGACAGCATTTACTGTGTTGTAAACGATGATCACCACGCGGTGTTTGACGCGGCGTCAAAGCTTATTGCCGGCGGAAGACGGCATATCGCCTACCTTTACTCCAGCACATCTCTCAGCTCTCAGAACAAACTCGCGGGATTTACCGACGCGCTCAATGAAGCCGCGATTCCAAACCGGATCGAGTACACACATCTGGGGCCGAAAGATATCTACGAAGCGAAGTCATATCTCGAATCTCTCTATAATAAGGGATATCCGATAGATGCCGTATTGGCGAGTGAAGACACCCTGGCAGTCGGAGCCGTAAAATTCGCCTCTGAGCACAATATCCGGATTCCGGAAGATCTGGAAATCATAGGATATAACAATTCCATTCTGGCCGAGTGCACGGAACCTGAACTGACATCGATCGACAATCACGTCGAAAAAGTCTGCCGCACGCTGACCGACAGCTGCCTCAAAATACTTTCCGGGGAAGAGGCGCCGCACAAAGTCACACTTGTGCCGGAATGCGTTGAACGGGAAACCACAGTTAACTAAGCAGTATCAACTGCATTAGGATAAAGAATACTCATGGAGGTATTACGTATTATGAAGAAGTTCATGGACAAAGACTTTATGCTGTCCACACCGACAGCACAGCATCTCTTCCACGATTATGCCGAGAAGATGCCGATCCTAGACTACCACTGCCACATTAATCCGCAGGAGATTGCGGAGGACCGCAAGTTCGACAACATAACGCAGGTATGGCTGGGCGGCGACCATTATAAATGGAGACAGATGCGCACAAACGGCATCGACGAGAAATACATCACCGGCGACGCCCCGGACCGCGAGAAATTCCAGAAATATGCCGAGACTCTCGAGATGGCCATCGGCAACCCGCTCTATCACTGGTCTCATCTTGAACTCCAGAGATATTTCGGCTACTATGGCACGCTGAACGGCGAAACCGCCGAAGAAGTCTGGAACCTCGCAAACAGCAAACTGCATGAGGATTCTATGACCGTCCGCAACCTGATCCGTCAGTCAAACGTGACCCTGATCTGCACGACAGATGATCCGGCCGATTCTCTGGAGTGGCATCAGAAGATCAAGGATGATCCGACGTTCGACGTACAGGTTCTCCCGGCATGGCGTCCTGACAAGATCATGAACGTAGAGAAACCGACGTTCGCACCGTATATCGCAAAGCTCTCCAAAGTTTCGGGAATTACGGTAAATTCCTATGACACCATGATGAAAGCTCTGCGCTCCCGCATGGACTTTTTCGACACGCTGGGATGCAAAGTATCCGATCATGCGCTCGAATACGTCATGTACAAGCCGGCGACCGCGGAAGAAGTTGAAAAGATCTTCGAGAAAGCGTTAAACGGCGAGACCGTCACAAAGGAAGAAGGAGATAAGTTCAGAACCGCATTCCTGCAGGAAATCGCAGGCGAATACAAGAAGCACGGCTGGGTAATGCAGCTGCACTACGGCGCAATCCGCGACCAGAACACCGATATGTTTGAGAAGCTCGGCCCTGATACCGGTTTTGACGCCATCAACGCTTATGACAGCTCAATCGAGATGGGCCAGTTCCTGAATGCCCTCAAGAAAGCCGACAGCCTTCCGAAGACGATCATCTATTCGCTGAATCCGACCGCCAACGCGACGATCGGCGCTCTGATCGGCTGCTTCCAGGATTCCGACGCCGTCATGAAGATTCAGCAGGGCGCTGCCTGGTGGTTCAATGATCACAATGAAGGCATGAGAGCGCAGATGACCTCTCTCGCAAACCTGAGCCTGCTCGGCAACTTCAACGGCATGCTCACCGATTCCCGCTCCTTCCTCTCCTATCCGCGCCATGAGTATTTCCGCCGCATTCTCTGCGACCTGATCGGCGGCTGGGTAGAGAACGGAGAATATCCGGACGACGAAAAGGCTCTGAAGAAGATCGTCGAAGGCATCAGCTACAACAATGCCGTGAGATACTTCGGTTTCAGCCTGGATCCGGTCGAGATCTGAGTTCGCCATAAATCAATATTTTCTTAAAAACGAGACTGCCGAAGAGAAACGGCAGCCTCGTTTTTTCGTTCACGCTTTGTCCCTGTAAATTACTTTTCCCGTGTACATCCCGTTTTTACCGCTCACTCCGATGACAAAGGGAAAAATTCCAAATTTTGTGCAGAGCCCGAAATCCGGTTCCGGATACTGCGCCTGCGCCGGATCAAAAAACTGCGCCCCGGCCGCAGACAGCCGCCGCTTTGCCTCTTCCATGTCAAATGGCTTTCCGAGCACTTTTGCCTCGATATATTCCGCGCAGATTCTGTCCTCATCGACCGGCTTCAGTCCGGCCTTGCCCATGGCAACCGTCGTCACGACTTCCGGGTTTTTCCGTCGGATATACGACGCGATGGCGTCGGCATTCACCAGGCTGCCAGTGATGATCTCCTGTGCGTGGACCGCATTTACGATCCCCTGCGTTCCGGCACTCGTCGAGTGAATGACTGTTTTTCCGGTCAGATTTTCGTTTTCAATCTCTAACGGCGAATTCCCGTAATCGCAGCCTTCCACTTTTGCGCCGCCCCGCTCGCCGAACAGCAGCCAGTCCGGATGCTCGCGCTTCATCTGAAATGCCGCCTCAAGTCCGCCGATCGGATGCGTTTCCTTTACGCCCGCCGCAAACAGATACGCCTCCAGCGTAAAAGCGCGGAACACATCGATGATGACCGTGAGCCCCTCAGCCCGTTTCGCCCCTTCAATCAGTTCCTCCCTGATAAACTTCATCACTCAAGTCCTTCCCTCATCTTTATGATGGCATTTGTCATGAAAAATGCAGTACAGCGCCCGCATCCCGAGCCTGCTGTACTGCATTTTCTGATTCTTGTCAAGTTTTGTTTGCCCGTCCGGGTTTCTGACATCTGGGCACTGACGCTTCCGGTTATCAGAGGTGCATAACTCTGTCCTTGATTTCCTGCGTTCTGCCCTGGTTCCAGAACTGGGTGCCGATGTATCCGCAGGTGCGTCTTGCGACGTTCATCTTGGACTGATCGCGGTTGCCGCAGTTCGGGCACTCCCAGATGAGCTTGCCGTTCTTGTCGGTGACGATCTGAATCTGGCCGTCATATCCGCAAACCTGGCAGTAGTCGCTCTTCGTGTTCAGCTCTGCGTACATGATATTGTCATAGATGAACTGCATCACAGAGAGAACAGCCTCGATGTTGTTCTGCAGATTCGGAACCTCGACATACGATACCGCGCCGCCCGGAGAAAGCTTCTGGAACTCTGACTCAAATTTGAGCTTCGAGAACGCGTCGATGTGCTCGCGGACATTTACGTGGTAGCTGTTTGTGATGTAATTGTGATCCGTCACATCCTTGATGATGCCGAAACGCTTCTGCAGGCACTTGGCGAACTTGTAGGTCGTAGACTCAAGCGGCGTGCCGTAGAGCGAATAGTCGATATTCTCGGCTGCTTTCCACTTTGCGCACGCGTCATTCAGGCGCTGCATCACGGCAAGTGCGAACGGCTTTGCGGCCGGATCGGTGTGGCTCTTGCCTGTCATATACTTGCACATCTCGTACAGTCCGGCATAACCGAGCGAAATCGTAGAATAGCCGCCGTAGAGAAGCTTGTCGATCTTTTCACCTTTCTTGAGCCGGGCAAGTGCACCGTACTGCCAGAGAATCGGCGCCACGTCAGACGGCGTGCCGAGAAGTCTCTCGTGACGGCAGCGCAGCGCTCTGTGGCACAGCTCAAGGCGCTCATCGAGAATCTCCCAGAAGCGGTCCATATCGCGCTCGGAAGAGCAGGCGACATCGACCAGATTGATGGTCACAACACCCTGGTTGAAACGGCCGTAATACTTCGGCTTTGTCGGGTCGTAGTCGAGCGCACCAGCGATGTTGTCGTAGCCGTTGCCGGAGCGGTCCGGTGTCAGGAAACTGCGGCATCCCATGCAGGGGTACACATCGCCGTGTCCTTCGGTCTCTCCCTTTGAAACCTTGTATTCACGCATCTTCTTCTCTGAGATATAGTCCGGAACCATGCGCTTTGCCGTGCACTCCGCTGCCAGTTTCGTGAGATACCAGTAGCGGGAATCCGGGTGAATATTGTCCTCTTCCAGCACATAGATCAGCTTCGGGAATGCCGGTGTGATCCAGACGCCCTTCTCATTCTTGACGCCCTGCATTCTCTGGCGGAGAACCTCTTCGATTACCATCGCGAGATCCGCTCTTGTCTGTCCTTCCGGAACCTCGTCGAGATACATGAACACGGTGACGAAAGGAGCCTGTCCGTTTGTCGTCATCAGCGTGATAACCTGATACTGAATCGTCTGGACCCCGCGTTTGATCTCTTCGCGGACGCGCATCTCAGCGACCTTGCGGATTTCTTCCTCTGTCGCCTGAATGCCGCTGGCCTTGAAATTCTCCTTGACTTCACGGATGAATTTGTCACGGCTCACCTGAACAAACGGAGCCAGATGAGAAAGCGTAATGCTCTGACCGCCATACTGGCTGCTTGCGATCTGCGCAATGGCCTGTGTAGCGATATTGCAGGCCGTCGAAAAGCTGTGCGGCTTCTCGATCAGTGTTCCGGAAATGACGGTGCCGTTCTGCAGCATATCCTCAAGGTTTACGAGGCAGCAGTTGTGCATGTGCTGCGCGAAATAATCCGCGTCGTGGAAATGAATGATGCCCTGCTCGTGCGCCTCGACGATGTCCTGCGGCAGAAGAAATCTCTTCGTGATATCCTTGCTGACCTCGCCGGCCATATAGTCTCTCTGAACGCTGCTGACCGTCGGGTTCTTGTTGGAATTCTCCTGCTTGACTTCCTCGTTGTTGCTCTCAAGCAGACTCAGAATTCTCTGGTCCGTCGTGTTGGACTTGCGGACCAGCGCTCTCTTGTAGCGGTACGTGATGTACTTTCTGGCAACAGCAAACGCCTGATCCTTCATGATCTGATCCTCTACCAGATCCTGAATCTCTTCGACGGAAAGAGCGCGGGTCGTCTTTTCGGCCTGCTCCTCAACGTAACTGCCGATGGCCTGAATCTGATCTTCGTTCAGGCGGTCCTGCTCAGGCACTTCCTTGTTCGCCTTCTGCACGGCGATGATGATTTTGCTGATGTCAAATTCGACTTCCTCGCCGCTTCTCTTGATAATGTTCATACTTGTACCACTCCTGTATACGGCAGTCGGAATTTATTTCCGGCCGTGAAAAATAAATGAGATCTGCACGCTTTTCTCCCGCATGCAGATCTCATGATACAACATATTGTGGTCCCGGTCAAGTTGATTCCACCACATATTGTCATCTGATAAAAATCGCCGCAATCCCGCTCCCATGCTTGTTTCACGGCATCCGGCTGCTCTGACAGGTCAGATAAATAATTTGTCTCTGACTCTGTCGGCTCCACAAAAAGGCAAGCACTTTTTCCAGATGAGCGTCATCAAGATTGACAAACGGATCGTCCAGAATCAGGACCGGCTGTTCCCGGCTGTACAGTCCGTCAAGAAGTGCCAGGCGCTCCGCAAACCGGAACAAATCCTGCGAGCCGCTGCTGTAATAACTCAGCTGCCTCTCCTGCCCGTTTTCCAGAACACTGATGCGGAAATTTTCATCAATCTTCACCTCAGAAGCATTTCCATCGGTGAAAAGAGCCAGGTACTCATTGATATGCTGGCTCACAAGCCGTCTGGCGCCCTCTGCGGCGGTTTTCGCGGCCTCCCTGAGCAGTTTATCGGCCTGCTCGTAAACTTCCGCTCTCTTGCTCTCCTGCTCGATCTGAGCGGTAAGCTGCTCGACCCGTTTTTTCTTTTCCGCATACTGAGCTTTCAGTTTTCCTTTCTGCTCAGCATACATCTTCTCGGCCCGTTCGTTTTCCTCCTGACGCGAACGCAGCATCTGTTCCCGGCTGATGTTGTCCTCCCGGTCTACCGTGTGCGTCGTGACCTTCGTGAGAATCAGAACTGCCAGAATCATCATGCCGACGCCTGCCGCGATGACAAATGGCGGACGCGCGGCCGGCACATAGACCGCACCGGCAATTCCGACTATCAGCATCAGAACCGCGACGGCAATCAGCTTTCCGTGGCTTTTCTTTTTGGGCTCTTCCGTGAGTTTGCGCATCAGCTTCGAGTCATTCAGATCTTCCTCGGTCAGCTGAACGTCATCAAGATCCTGTGTATCCGAAAGAATCCGGGTATAGTCCTTGATGTCCGCCGTGCTGTCAGCGTCCGCCTCAAGATAATTGAAGTCGCTGCCTTCGCTCTCGACAAATCCCTGTCCCGACTGCGCGCGGGCCATGTCATTTGTCTCTTTTTGCTTCAGCTCGTGGTATTCCACGCGGATCTGGCGCATATCCGCCGCGAGCTGTGTTCTTTCATCTCTCATCTGTGCGAGATGACCGCGGCCTCCCTGGCGGCTGTAATAGCGGATTGCGTCTTCGAGCCTCTTCAGGGCTCCCGGCAGATTCTTCATGTCCGGGTCGGGATCCGCGCTGCCAAGTTCGGCCTGCAGCGGTGCCCCGACATCGAGCCCGTCCGTTGTACTTGCCGTCGACTCACTCGTGAGCAGCAGCGTAGAGGCAAATGCCTCGCGGCTGATCCGAAAGATTGTCTCGCCCGGGACATCTCCCAGCGCGTCTGTGACTTTGCCGGTGTCCATATCGGTCACCAGCAGAGTGTCATCCTTCTCTCTTGCGCCGAACGTCCTCTCGATGCGGTAGTGCTTCCCCTGCCACTCGATCACAAGTCCGCCGCCCATCCTGGCGCCGTTCCAGGGCGCATATTTCGTTCTTTCCTCGTCTCTCAGATCTTTTCTCGGGCGTGCCGGCGGAAGCCCGTAAAACATCGCTCTGAGAAAGGCGGCCAGCGTGCTCTTGCCGAATCCGTTTTCAGCCAGCAGACTGTTGAGACCGGGATTTAAGACTTTCTGATAGCCTTCGAGACCGCCGAACGCATCGATGCGGATTTGTTCAATTTTCACAGTGGCAGCTCCTCTCCGTCCAGAGCCGCAAAACCGGCTTTCAGGACTTCATCGGCCGTCTCCGGGGAAAGTCTGGCATCGCGCACCAGTTCCCGATAGATTTCTCTGAGAGAAATCTCCGGCAGTTCGTCTTCCGCTTCCTGGACAGCCGCCCGTTTTGCAAGCGGCCTTTCTTCTTTCGTCCAGTCGTCCGCTTCGGCTTCCAGTTCTGATTCTTCCTGCGGATTCCAGATCCGCGTCGCCTCCCCGTCCGCGTGGATATCCCGCTGCACAGCCGTATTCATGCGCTGGCCGGCACCGAGAATACTCAGATTTCCGACGTCAAGCTTTACGCCAAAATACTCCTGCAGCAGCATTTTCTGCAGACTCGGCGCGTTGAACTCTTCTTCCTTTACGGAACCTTCAAGATGCAGATAAACCATGTCCTCTTCCGGCACATCCTGAAGAGACTGGTGAATCTTATTCAGAATATCGCCTTCGGTGTCATTCTTGTCAAGCGGACAGGTGACCGGAACGCATTCCCGCAGCGCGGCCCGCACAAAACGCCGGCTGCCGTTTTCTGTGTTGATGACAATAAATCCTTTTTTGCCTGTCTCGTCGTATCCGCGCGACTCGAGACAGCCGGGCCAGCACAGCGTCAGCCGCGGGTCCACCTGCGCGGCTCCGGCCGCGTGGACGTGCCCGAGCGCCCCATAGTCCAGATTGCGGTTCTTTAAGGCAGAGAACGGCACAACTGTACCGTCCGCAAATGTAAATGACTGACCGGAAACCGTTCCGTGCATCATGACGATATTGAAAAGCTGTATGTCAGCCTTGATATAGCGGATGTCGTCCGCGGTCTCAGCCGCAAACACGCGCGTCGATCCCATGCGCACAGAATGTCCGCCGGTAAGAATCTTGACATTGCTCGGGAGACGGTCGGACGGATCGCCGGAACCGGCTCTCTCTTCTTTTGCGTGAATAAACCGATAGTCGTGATTCCCGGGCAGAATCAGAAAGCGCACCGGCGTCGCGGAAGCCATGGATGCCAGACAGCGTTTCCACATCTCCGGCGTCACATAATCCGAGTCAAAAAGGTCGCCGGCGATCAGGCAGGCGTCAATCCTGTGGCGCCGGGCCATCGTCGATATCCGGGATAATGAGTCATTGATCTCTCTGCGCCGCAGAGCCGCCCTGTCGGGCAGGAGCCCGCTCTCAAGAGACGATCCGATATGAAGATCTGCACAGTGAAGTATTCGCATTGATTCACACCTCAGATGTAATCCAGAATCTGCGCCGGCCTGTCAATTACGCCGACAGCACCTGCTTTCTCAAGCTGCTGCCTGTCCCGGTATCCCCAGGTGACAAGCAGGCAGTCCGCACCGGCGCTCCCGGCAAATGTCTTATCCACTTCCGTGTCGCCGATATACAGCACTTCCTGCGGCTGCAGAGAAAGCCCGGCAAGACACGCCTTGAACATATCCGGCGCCGGCTTGCGTTTAACGCCGTCTCTCTGTCCGAAAACCATACTGAACCGGTCCGCAAAAAACTTCCTGATCAGCGGCGCGGCAATCTCATTGTTTTTGTTTGATATGACGGCGAGTTTGAGTCCGCGCCCGGTCAGCGCCGTGAGTGTTCCCCGGATTCCGGGATACACATCCGTCAGGTCGCTGCTGTGAACCGTATAATACTCCCTGAAGGCGTCAAATACCAGTGCTTCTTTCTCAGGATCCGTTCCTGACGGCACAGATTTGTGAATCAGAACCTTCGTTCCGTTTCCGATGTCGGCTTTTGTCTGCGCCAGAGTTCTCTTCGGGAGCCCGTACATTTCAAGTGCCGCGTTTACGGCCGCATTCAGGTCCGGCGCTGTGTCAAGCAGCGTTCCGTCAAGATCAAAGAAGACCGCTTTATATCGGCTGACTTGCTTTCCGTCACATCCGCCGCCTTCCCTGAAATCCTCACAGGTATCCTGATTTGCGCACCCGCCGCAGGAGAGCTTTGTCTCCTTTCCGCCGTGCTGTTTCACGTACGCCGTGTGAACCAGCATAAAAAGGGCCATAACCCCCGCGAGCACCAGCGCGCCGTACAGAATGTTCTGCATATTCTCACCTTTCTTCTGCGTTTCCGGACGAATCCGTTCCGGCGCTTTCATCCGGAGACTTCAGAAACTCTTCGAGCCGGCTCAGATATCCCCTGTGCTCCGAATGATTCTGCATACTCCTGGCAAGTTCCACGACATCCGTGATGTGATGGAATCTCCGCTCTTTAAAGTACTCCGCATACAGAGACGCAAATGTGCCGAGCACTGTCCGCCTCTTGTCCGGCGACAAATCGGCGAGTTTTCGGAAGCTCGCCCCGGCATTCTTGAAAAATGCGTTGTTGATGTCCGTCAGCGTTGACGCCCCTGACGCTGTCACCACCTCAAAAACGGCGTCAACGAACTTTTTCCGCTCGGACCGGTCATAAGAATAACACCATTTGTTGATGGCCGTGTTCCATATCTTCGCGTTTTCATCGAGATCATCGGCATATTCGAAATCCTTGCCAATCACCTGCCAGGTCGTCGCGTCGTGCTGCATGACACGCACGCCGGAACTTTTTACAATCTGATATCGACCTGTATTTTCCATCAGAAAGCCGATGATCGAGTACTGCGGCACGATTTTGATAATTTTCTCCGAAACGCTTTTTGTGGCGTCCGTGAATTCTTTTGAACTCTCAAAGCCCGGACCGTCATTGTCATAGATGTGGACAATCTTGTCCTGAACGCGCTTGTCGGCGTGCAGCGCGCCGTAGCAGGCAAGATTTCCGCCTTTGGAATGCCCGCCGATCCGCAGCCGGACATTTTCCGGTACGGGAAGCGCATTCAGATACTCCGTGGCTTTTTCCTGGCCGGGAACCGGAGTGAGAAAACTCATGTTGAAATTTTCTTTCCATCCGATGATGGTATCATCGGTCCCCTGAAAAGCCACATACCAGGTTCCGTCCGGCAGAATAAATGTCACGGCAGCGAACTGAATCTGTGTCTCTTCATCATAAATTTTCTGCCAGGAACCCAGACGGATATGTCTGAAGCGAGGCTGTTTTGCGCACTCCTGCAGAACATACGGAGCAGACGCGACAAATGACTTATCAGCCGAGAGCTGCTGCTCGCTGTGCAGATCAAAAAATTTCTCGCATGCCCTGCCCAGCGTCACATTCCCGCCCTCGCTGATCTCAGGCACACAGCCCGAGAAATCAACATAGGCGAGCCACGAAAAAATCAGATTGTCTACCAGATTAAAGGGATCTCTCCCGAAGGTCAGATCCCCTCTCCATCGAATATAGTCCCGAAGATCCGCCATACTCATTTACCTCAGGTTTTATGTCTTGACGCGCGGTATTTGGCCAGCAGCGCCTCTTTTTCTCTTTCCGTCAGGTGATGGGGCTTGCCGGTCAGCTGCGCGATCGAAAGAATTTTTGCGAGCTTTTCGGCCGCCTCTGCCTTTGCAAAAGCCTGTTCGACTGTCTGCGCCCCGGCAGTCAGTCCATGATTGGCGAGCAGCACAGTGTCTTTGTTTTCATTTACAAAGAAACGGCCGAAATCAGAGAATACAGAATCTGTCCCCGGCGTTCCGTAGCTGCAGACCGGAATCTCTCCGCCAAAAAACATATACACTTCCGCCAGATCGCCTCTGATCGGTCTGTTGTTCATTGCCCAGGCCGTGGCAAACGGACTGTGAACATGGACAATCGCCCGGATGTCAGGCCTCAGACGATACAGAGCGAGATGCATGCGATACTCGCTGCTCGGGCGTACGCCGCCTTCTTTCAGAATTTCACCGTCGAGAGACAGCTCGGAAAGCATGTCCGGTGTGATTGTCTCTTTATTCTGCTGGGAAGGTGTGATCAGAACTTTGTCCCCGATACGGGCCGAGACGTTGCCCTCGAACATGTTCACAAATCCCAGTTCATAGCACTTCTTGAAATAACGGATGATCTCGTCCCTGACCTGCACATCGCTCATAATACCCCTCCTGTTTAAGAGCACTTTTCTTATGCATCTTCCGGCTTCAGTCCCAGAGCCTCATTCATGCTGCCGGTTCTGTAGCCCTGCAGATCCATTGTTATATAACTGAAGCCTATTTTCCGAAATGCCGCGCATGCATCCTTCCGGCAGCTCATCAGAAGTTCCTGCTCACGCGGCAGGACCTCGATGCGGGCAATGGATCCCTTTCCGTTTTCATCGCCTCCGTGTATGCGGACGCGGATCTGTGTAAAGCCTTTCCCGCGAAGCCAGTTCTCGGCGAGACCGACCATGGTGAGTTTCTTTTCCGTGATTTCTTCGCCGTACGCAAATCGGCTGGCCAGGCATGCTGCCGATGGTTTTGACCACGTCGGAAGCCCCATGATTTTAGATATTTCCCGGATTTCTGCCTTGCTGAGTCCCGCTTCGCGCAGCGGACTCTTTACGCCCATCTCACGAATCGCTCTGAGTCCCGGCCGATAGTCGTTCAGATCGTCCATATTGGAACCTTCCGCTATATAGGAAAGCCCTAACTTTTCAGCTTCTGCGCGCACGCTCTCAAACAATCCGCGTTTGCAGAGATAGCAGCGGTTCACGGGATTCTCCTTAAACCCCGGGATGTCCAGCTCGTTTACATGCAGGCTGACGTGACGGATGCCGTGTTTCCGGCAGAAATCCTCAGCTGCCCGCGCCTCATCCTCCGGAAGGGAAGGAGACACGACCGTGATGGCGGCACACTTGTCGCGCAGACACTTGTGAGCCTCTGTCAGCAGCAGCGTGGAATCGACACCTCCGGAATACGCAATGGCCACACTGCCGAGAGCTGTGAGATACCGCTCAAGATTCTGTTGTTTTTCCTGAACTGTCATATATTCCTCGATTCCTGTCATGACGTAAAACGTGCGAAAACAACGCTTATACGCGAAAAAAGCCGACGTCCGCAAACAGACATCGACTTCACGAGCGCGAGACGGGATTCGGACCCGCGACCCCCTCCTTGGCAAGGAGGTGCTCTACCTCTGAGCCACTCGCGCACAGGTATGAACTGGAAATGTCTTCCCAAAAAGAAGAGCGCGAGACGGGATTCGGACCCGCGACCCCCTCCTTGGCAAGGAGGTGCTCTACCTCTGAGCCACTCGCGCATTCCAGTGCGTTTTTTCGGACGCAAGTAGTATATTACATGAAACGGCCATGTCTGTCAAGCATCAATTACAAACTTCAAGCCTCTCCATATATCCCGCGTCATTTCCGCATTACTTTTCACGGTCCGGAAGGAAGCTGGAAACCGTGACGGCAAGTGAACCGTGTCCGATATGGCAGCCGATGGATACCGGCAGCGGATCAAAATGAACCGGATACTGCGGAAACTCGTTCTGAACCTGTCTGATCCAGTCTTCTGTTGTCTCTCTGTCCGCCGTATAAGCACCGGCGATATGAATTCTGCCGGCTTTGTCTGCTTCCGGAAAACGGTTCTGCAGATCCAGATGAACCGCCTTGAGCATAATCTTTCTGGCGGAAACCATGCCGCGCGACTTCGCATAGGAATCGAGCTTTTCGCCCTGAATCTGAAGCACCGGCTTGATGTTCAGAAGTGTGCCGATTGCCGCGGCGGCCGGTGTGATGCGCCCGCCCTTTTTCAGATACTTGAGCGTCTCTACGGTGATGTAAATGCTGGAGTTGGCGGCATCCGCCTCGAGCTTTTCCCGGATTTCAACCGCATCGGCACCTTTGTCGGCCAGCAGCTTTGCGTCCAGCGCCGACTGACGCTGTGTGACGGAAATCCTGTGATTGTTGACGACCTGAACTTTCCCGTCATAATCCTCGGCGATCATCTTCGCCGTCTGACATGTGCCGGAAAGTCCGGCTGACATCGGAATGAAAACGACCTGATCATACGATTTCAGGAGCTTGTCGAATGTGTCCTCCATGTCGCCAACACTCGGCTGCGATGTGGAGACATTGGCATCCTGGCGCAGAAAATCATAGAACTGCTCCTGCGTGATGTCGACATTCTCCATGTAGGATCTACCATTGATAAATATCGGCATACTCATGAGTTCGATTCCGTTTTCTTTGGCGTCTTCCGGGCTCATTCCGCTGTTGGAATCGGTAAGAATTGCTACTCTCATAAGTCCTCCTAAATAAACATAGTTTGAAATGATTGTACATTATAGCACGTCCTGTTACAATATTTTTATCTGAAAAACAGGCCTTCAGGAGGAGTTCTTTGAAACTGAAAATCCGGAAACTCAAGCATTTGTCATCCGGCGAAACGCGGGAATTGAAACAAATCTGCGCCTCCTGCGGGGACTTCGACGCGTACGGCGATGACTGTGGTTTTCCGGTTCTGTTCGCGGAACTCCCTGAACAGAAAACGGCCGGTTTTCTCTCGGGCTGTCACATTCCGGCATCTGAATCCGTCGGGCCGGAGACGGTTGAAGTGACGGCGGCCGTCTGTCCGGCTTTTCGGATGAACGGCGTTTTCAAGGCTCTGCTGCGTGAATCCGTCAATTTGGCAGGGGATCTGTATCCGGGCGCCAGCGTGACGGGACAGCTGCCGGAGGGTCTCAGACATTCTTCTCTTGCCCGGGAATATCTTTACGACGAGCTGCTGATGGAACTCGCCGTGCCGGAAAATTTTCAGGCATCTGCTGTTCCCGCCGGGTTCACCCATGACAAATGCGCGTCTGAGAGCGGCGAAATTCACACCCTGTATCTTGGATCGCAAAAAGCCGCTTCTCTGACACTCACCCGTCAGGGAAGCTTTGCCTGCGTGAGCGGCGTCAGGGTCCCGGAGACACTCCGCGGCAACGGATATGCCACGATGCTGCTCTCTTCTGTCATCGCCGCTCTTGTTCCCGGCACCCGTGTTGTCCTTCAGGTTCGTTCGGACAACAAACCCGCCCTCCGGGTTTACCGGAAGACGGGTTTTGAGGTCTCGGAAAGTCTCTCATTTTACCGCTTTGACAATTTATTCTGAGGAAATCACATCCTGCATATTGTAGAGACCGCTCTGCTTTCCGGAAAGGAACCTCGCGGCTGAAAGTGCGCCCTTTGCGAAAATGGCCCGTGAACTGGCAGTGTGGCGGATTTCGATGCACTCGTCTTCGCCGCAGAATATACAGTCGTGTACACCGGCGATCGTCCCGCCGCGGACAGATGAGATGCCGATTTCCTTCGGATTTCTCGGTTCATGCTGTTCATGCCGCCCGTAATTGTACGTATAACCACCGCCGAGCGCCTCGTTGACAGCATCGGCGATCATCAGCGCTGTGCCGGACGGAGCGTCCAGCTTCCGGCGGTGATGAGCCTCTACGATTTCCGTGTCAAATCCTGCCCTGCCCAGCACTTTTGCCGCCTGTGAGACGAGATTCAGGATCACGTTCACACCGAGCGACATGTTGGCGGAGCGCAGAATGGCGATCTTTGTGCCTGCCGCACTGACGTGGCTGATCTGTTCATCCGAGAGTCCCGTCGTACAGAGCACAAGCGGAAGTTTCTTTTCCACGCAGTCGTCAATCAGTGCGTCTACGGCCGCTGCCGTGCTGAAATCAATGACCACATCCGCGGCTTCTTTTACATCTTTTACAGACGGATAGACCGGAAATCCGCAGTTCTGTGGGGCGCGCACGTCGACACCGGCCACACACGTCATGTCATCCGCCTGCCGTATCATGTCGGCGAGAACGGATCCCATGTGTCCCCCGCATCCGTTGATAATAATATTCATTTCTCTTCTCTCCCGTCAGGCGCTCAGTATTCCGTATTCGATCATGGCCTTCTTCAGCCGCTCGAGATCCGGGGCTTCCATCGGAGTGAGCGGCAGGCGCAGAGGCCCGACGTTCATACCCATCAGGTTCATGGCCGCCTTTACCGGGATCGGGTTGACTTCGCAGAACAGCGCGTCAATCAGCGGAAGAGCTCTCTTCTGCTCCTCAAGACTTCCCTTCACATCACCGGCGAACCACTTTGCGCAGATATCATGTGTCTGCTTCGGCGCGACGTTGCTCAGAACCGAAATGACGCCCTTGGCCCCGATGGACAGAAGCGGAACGATCAGTCCGTCCTCGCCGGAATACATATCCAGTCTTCCTTCCGCGAGCTCCATGGTGTGAAGTTCCTGAGCCACATTGCCGGTCGCCGCTTTGATGGCGACGATATTGTCGACATCCTTGGCCAGTCTTGCGGCTGTCTCCGGTGCAATGTTACAGCCTGTGCGGCCCGGCACATTGTACATGATGATCGGCAGATCAACGGCCGCGGCAACCGTCTTGTAATGCTCATAAAGTCCGTTCTGCGTTGCCTTGTTGTAGTACGGCGTCACGACAAGGCATGCGTCCGCGCCGGCCTTCTGAGCTGCTTTCGAGAGAATGATCGCGGCACTCGTGGCGTTTGATCCGGTTCCGGCGATGACCGGAACCCTGTGATTTACATAGGAACACACAAATTTGAGCGCTTCCTGGTGTTCTTCCATCGTCAGCGTCGAGCCTTCACCGGTCGTGCCGATGGCGATGATCGCGTCGGTCGAATTGGCGATATGCCAGTCGAGAATTTCGCCGAACTTTTCATAATTTACAGTTCCGTCTTCGTGCATAGGCGTGACAATCGCAACGCCGGCTCCTGTGAAAATTGACATAATCTCATCCTCCTAAATTTCTGACTTCAGACCGACATTTCCCATGAAAAAAGCCTGCCCACAGAACGTGAGCAGGCGTTGGTTGTCATGCATCTTGTGCCTAATAAGCTGCAGACAAGTAGCTCTCCATCAAGTTCTGATGACAGTTGCATGGTTCTTTACCATGCACCCAGCAGAAATCATCCGGTCTGACCTCTCCTTCGGCGCTTTTTCCTTTCTGCCCGCCCTCATCCGCGCACCGGCGCGTCAGACGGTTTACTTATAAAAAGCGCAACCTCTACTTACCATGTATTCAGTTTAAGAAGATCTTACTCTTCCTTGCCTGCGGTGTCAACAACATCCGCGCGCATCAGAGAAACTTCATACGCCGTCCTCTCCTCGCTGCTGCCGTCCGGAAAGCGCTTCGTATATGTTCGGCTCTGCATGCGCCCTATGCCTTCGATCTGCGTTCCTACTGAAAAAGCCGACACTTTTACAGCCGTTTTGCCCCAGGCAATGACCGGGAGGTAATCTGACCGCCCGTAGGCTCTCGACGCCGCGACGAGCAGATCGCACGCCTTGCGGCCGAGCGGAGTCATGCGGAGAACCGGAGTCTTGCAGATAAATCCCCTGAGTCTGAGTTCATTAAAGTCCTGTGAGTTCTCATCCGCACTCGTCAGTTCTTCCACATATACAGACAATATCAGATGATTTTTTCCTCCGACGTGGCGGTTATAAGACCGGATCTGTCCTCTGACGCTGATTCTCTGACCGACTGTAAGATCCAGGATCTTTATCTTTCTCTCCGGAAGAATGAGCGGCAGGGAATCGACGGTTCCCGAGAGCCGCTTCACCGCGAGAACCGTTCTGAAAAACTGCTGATCTGAAACGCTGTGACTGAAGACTACCGGGGCGCTGATAGTGCCGGTGAGCCCGATCACATTGTTTTCTCCTTTTTTCTCTTTCATTTTACAAATTGACTATCCTCTGAAAATCCTCAAAATCAGTTATCTGACAGTTTTGCATTTTAGCCTATAATTTGCCACAGATCAAGGAAATACGCCATTTGTCATTGATTTTACTATTGATTTTCATGAGTCTTGTGATAGAATGCTAAAGTTGCAAATTATCAGGTATAAAAAATATGAGAAAGGAAAAGCAATGAGAATCAAACGCGAAGATATCCGAAACATCGCAATCATTGCTCACGTCGATCACGGCAAGACCACGCTCGTGGATCAGCTTCTCAGACAGAGCGGAACATTCCGCGCAAATCAGGAAGTAGAAGACAGAGTCATGGACTCCAATGCCATCGAGAGAGAACGTGGCATTACGATTCTTTCGAAGAACACAGCTGTTACGTACAACAACGTCAAAATCAACATCATCGATACGCCCGGACATGCGGATTTTGGCGGCGAAGTTGAACGTGTTCTGAAGATGGTCAACGGTGTTGTGCTCGTCGTCGATGCGTATGAGGGCGTCATGCCACAGACAAAGTTTGTCCTCGAAAAGGCTCTGAACATGAATCTGAAGGTCATCGTCTACATCAACAAGATTGACCGCCCGGATGCTCGCCCGGCCGAGGTCGAGGACGAGACTCTCGAACTCATGATGGATCTCAACGCCAATGACGATCAGCTCGACTGTCCGTTCATCTACGGCTCTGCGAAAGACGGATACGCAATCGCGAATCTGGGCGACACGCCGAAAGACATGAAGCCGCTGTTTGACGCCATTCTCAAATATATTCCGGAGCCGGAAGGAGATCCGGACGCCAGCACGCAGATGCTGATTTCCACGATCGATTACAACGAATTCGTGGGACGCATCGGCATCGGCAAAATCGACAACGGGAGCATTCACATCAACGAAGACGTGATGATCGTGAACCATCACGACAAGAGCGTCCACAAGAAAGTCCGGATCACAAAGCTGTATACATTCAGCGGTCTGAAGAAAATCCCGGTAGAGTCCGCGACAGTCGGTGAAATCGTCGCCGTATCCGGCATCGACGATCTGCACATCGGCGACACGCTGTGCGACATCGAGAATCCTGTCGCCATCCCGTTCCAGAAGATCTCTGAGCCCACTATCTCGATGTACTTCCTTGTCAATGACTCTCCGCTCGCCGGTCAGGATGGCAAATATGTCACATCCCGTCATCTGCGCGACCGCCTCTTCCGCGAGCTGAACACAGATGTCAGCCTGCGCGTCGAGACAACCCCCGGCGTCGAAAATTCATTCAAGGTCTCCGGCCGCGGTGAACTTCATCTTTCCGTTCTTGTCGAGGAAATGCGCCGCGAAGGATATGAATTTGCCGTCAGCAAGGCAGAAGTCATCTACCACTACGACGAACGCGGACGCAAGCTGGAGCCGATTGAGACCGCCTACATCGACGTGCCGGACGACTGCACCGGTTCTGTCATTCAGAAGCTTTCCCAGCGCAAGGGCGAGCTGATCGGAATGGCGCCGATCAATAACGGATACACAAGACTGCAGTTTAAGATCCCGTCCCGCGGCCTGATCGGCTATCGCGGCGAATTTATGACGGACACGCGCGGAAGCGGCGTCATCAATACTTCCTTTGACGGATACGAAGAGTACCGCGGCGACATCACCTACCGCCAGACCGGTTCTCTGATCGCTTTCGAGAGCGGAACCGCCGTGACCTACGGACTTTACAATGCGCAGGAGCGCGGAACCCTGTTCATCGGACCGGGCGAGCAGGTTTACAACGGCATGATCGTCGGAGAGAATCCGCGGTCAACGGACATCGAGGTCAACGTCTGCAAGACCAAGCACCTCACCAACACGCGTTCCTCGAATGCAGATGAAGCGCTCCGGCTCACACCGCCGAAAATTCTGAGCCTTGAGGAAGCGATGGACTACATCGACACCGATGAACTCGTCGAGGTGACGCCGAATCACATCCGTCTGCGCAAGAAAATACTTGATAACAAAGAGCGTTACAGAGCCTCCAAAAAATAAACTTAAACTATCAGGGGAAGGGGTTTACATGGATAACAACAACAAGAATGAGCTGGGAGAAAAAGTTAAAAAGCTCCGCATCAGCAAGGGGCTGACTCAGGAAGATGTAGCCAAAGCTCTCAACGTGACGCCGGGCTATATCAGCAATGTAGAAAACGGACGCAATCTGATGACCCTGCGCATGCTTTCCTACTATGCGGATCTCACCGGCGTGTCGCTCGACTACCTCGCCGGCAGCATCGATAAGAACTATGAGAAAACAGCTCTCGACAACGAGATATTAAAACTCGTGTCCAAGCTGAGTTCCGACGAAAAAGAAAAGCTGATCGCAACACTGCGCATCTGGACAAAAGACAAGGGCTCAAAGAAAAGCAAATAAATCTGCCGTGCGCGGAAAAACGGGCTGTTGCAAAGTACCAAAAGGTACTAATGCAACAGCCCGTTTATTTTATTCAATGATCTGTCCGATGCCGCGGAAAATCCTTTCGTCTCCCTTGCAGCCTTTGACAGACACATCGCGCAGCGTCAGTTTTTCGACTCCGCTTATGACAAGTCCTGCCCGGCTCACCGCGGAACAGCCTTCCATCATAGCCGGCACGCCTGTTCCGGCATCCCCGGCAAATGTGACGTGAATCCCGTCCATGACAATCTCTTCGATTCGTCTCTCGGGCAGCCCCGCAATCCAGGCCGCGGCGTACTCGCAGTTTTCCGCCACAATATTGCGGAACACGAGTTTGCCGATTGACGGCGTCCTCGCATCGACAGGCAGCGCCTCCTGCGTGCCGACATATTCGGTGTGCCCGTCAGGATCGCAGTAATAGAAGCTGTTCACGACAAATGGCGTCTTCACATGATCCATCGTGATGTTCTCGAACCGGATGTCCGTCAGCACCGAGAGTTCACCTCTGCCCCGGCGGGTTTTTATCCGCAGTCCTCTGTCCGTGTTGACAAATTCGCAGTTCTTCACGCGGACATCCCGCACGCCGGCCGCAATTTCGGATCCGACCGTCACAGAGCCGTGTCCGTCGCGCATCAGACAATTCTCGACGCGCACACCGGATGTCGGCATCTGGTATTTCTGCGCCTGATAAATTTTTCCGGATTTGATGGCAATGCAGTCGTCCCCGACGGAAATCCGCGTTCCGATCACCTGCACGCCGGTGCAGCTTTCCGGATCAATGCCGTCCGTATTCGGAGAGTCAGCCGGATTGTGAACCGTAATCCCGAGAAAACGGATATCGCGGCAGAAATACGGATGCATCGTCCAGGAAGGAGAATTCTGAAGCGTCACGCCCTGAAAGACAACGCGCCGGCAGTCGTTCAGAAATACGAGCCTCGGGCGCCAGGCAATATTCCTTGTTCTGACATCTTTCCACCAGTCATTTTTTCCGGCACCGCCGTCAATCGTGCCGGGACCTGAAACGGTGACATCCGACACGTGCAGCCCGGTGATGACGCCGGCGAAACAATCCAGCGGATTGCCTTCCCAGGTTCCGAAATTGCGTTCGTCCTTCTCGTCCGTCGTCGGAATTGTGCCCGGCAGCACAGCCATGCGGCCGCGATCCGGAATCCCTTTGATCACGGCGCCTTTGTCAAGATACAAGTGCAGATTGTTCTTCAGAAACAGATTTGTCACGCGGAACACGCCCTTCGGAACCAGAACACGGCTGTGACTGCGGCCCGCCATAATGGCGCACTGAATCGCCGCTGTGTCATCGTGCTTTCCGTCGCCGACGGCGCCGAAATCCCGGACATTCAGAGTCACTGTCTCCTTTTCCATGACAAATGAAATCGGAAGGATTTCTTTCCCTTCCATCCGCGCCTCACAGGTATAAGCCTTTCCGGGCTCAAGATCGTAGACAGATGTCACGACCGTATCCGTTTTTATCGTGCGGCCGTCAGAAAACGACAATGTATATGGCCTGACAGCGTGATACCGCCCTGCTCCCGTGAGTTTCAGCACGGCAGTCCGAAATCCTTTCCACAGCAGCTTCAGCTCCACAGCACACCTCCGTTTTTCGCCCCGTAATCGCGGAAATCCCGGTTGCGGATGCCTTCCGCGTAGACAAGAGCAGCAGCCGCATAGACGAGCGGCTCACCGGAATCGTCCGCCTTCTTCATGATTTTCTCTGCCCTTTTTTCGGCCGCTGCGGCGTGGCGCTCCGTCAGAACAGCGCCCAGTCTGCAGGCTTTGAGAACCGCATACGACGCAAACAGAACCGACGATGGCGATTCTGCATTTTCCCCGTTTCCGTCTGCGGCAAACTGCTGCAGTCTGCGTGCATTTGTCAGGAAGATATCCTGAAACCCGCGGTACACTTCGTAGACGGCCTGCTCCATCCACTCCATGGACTCAACGGCGGCCGCCATGAGAAGTGCTGAGTCATCCTCGCTCCCGGCCGGAACAGCTTTAAGAGTGCTCAGAAGATCGAAATACCGTTCTTTCGTGCCGAGTCTCGTGTCAGCGAGCATAAGTGCGGGAATATAGAGATACGCCTCGAGCGGAGTGCAGATCTGCGAAAGAGCCGTCTTTTCTGCTTTCTCACGAGCGCGCGCCTCCCATTCTTCCGGTCCGGAAAGAATCAGCGCCGCAATGCCGGGATACGCACAGTTTTTCTTTTCTGTCTGCGCGGCAAATTCCGTCAGCACTTTCTTCCAGGATTTTCCGCCCGGAAAATGCGCCAGCGCAGCCGCTGCTCTTGACGCTGTCTCAGCAGCCAGAGCGTCCGGCTCCAGCTTCACATCCGGCAGCCCCAACAGCAGAGAACTTTCTGTCCTTCTGTTTCTCTTCAAGGTCAGCCTCCTCAAATGTAATGAACATTTCCTTTTTCGTCTCTGTAATACGCCTTTTCGCCTTCGTCTTCCGCTATCACTTTTCCGGCGAAAATATCCGCCGTCCGGGAAAGGAAATCCGTTTCCGTCTCATCCGGAATCAGCATTCTGGCCGTGACCGTTTCCTGATACGTTGTGTCCAGAAGAATTCCGCCTGACTCTCTGGCCAGCCATTCCAGCTTTCCCGCCTGCTGATATGTGAGCTGCAGACGATAACTCTTTCCGGCAATAAGTTCTGCGGTGACCGCCGACGCAAGTGCCGCCTCGGCCGCCGCGCCATACGCTCTCGTCAGTCCGCCGGTGCCGAGCAGCGTTCCGCCGAAGTACCGGGTGACGACCAGAAGAGATCCGGTCAGTTCTGCCCGTGTCAGAACTTCCAGAACTGGTCTGCCTCCTGTTCCGGCCGGCTCTCCGTCATCGGAAAAGTGACGGATTCGTCCGGAATCCGTCACATACGCATACACATGATGTCTCGCGTCCCAGTATTTTTTCCGGACGCCATCAAGCACCGACAGAGCATCGGCTTCCGAGCGCACAGGGAAAAGCTGACCGATAAAGCGGGACTTTTTTGCTGTGATCTGCCCTTCGCCCCCGCGCACGACAATATTCATTGTGCCTCCGTCTCGGCCTGCGTCTCCGCGGCAGCCGTCTCAGCCTGTGTCTCTTCCTCAGACACGGCGGCCGCCTCTGCCTGTGCCTCTTCCGCTGATGAATCAACCGTCTCAGCCTGAGCTGCTGCCTCCGTCTGAGCCTCTGTTTCCGCCGGAGCCTCCGTCTCAGCCTGAGCTGCTGCTTCCGTCTGAGCCGCCGCCTCCGTCTGAGTCTGTGTAGTTTCAGAAGTTGTACCGCCTGTTGTGCCGGTCAGATAAGCCTGCGCCTCTGACGCATACTCGGAAGAGGAAAAATTGTCGACGATCATCTGATAATATGTTCTCGCATTCGTACTGTCGCCGGCTGCCTCATACGCTTTGGCCGCGTAGTATACGTACTCGGCATTTGTGCTGTCCGCTCTTGTGGCGCGCACAAAACCGAGGATGGCTGTCTGATAATCTCCGGTGTCATACGCGGATTTTGCCTCGTCGAAAATTTCAGAAGCGTAACTCTTCATGTTGTCCGAAAGAAATGCATACAGAGATATGGCCTCCGTCTGCGTAAAATCATCAGGATTCTCGATATCTGCCAGTCTTTCGGCTGATTCGAGCAGTTTCCCGGACAGATAGTACTGAGCAGATGCGATCAGAGACTGCGTGTCCTCCGTACTTCCGCTCGATGTCTGAAGATTCGTGTACTCCCGCTGCACCTCTTCGAGCTGGGACTGAAGTGATGTGATCTCGGCGTTCTGTGACGCGATCTGTTCTGTCAGCTCTGTATTGCCCGCCTGTCCTTCGAGAAGCGCGCTGCGCCGGATGGACGGAGACAGAAGCAGGAAGAACAGAAGTATTCCGATGCCGGCCCCGATCAGGATATGAAGTGCTGTCGCCGCACCATTTCCGGGCATACGGAATGAATTGTGCGGAATGATCACATCATTGCCGGAAAGAGGCTTTCTCTGCTCTTCCACGGTGTGCGGTCGGAACCCGGACGGGGAATTCTTGCGCTTCTCGCGCAGTCTTTCGTGAATTTCCTGGAGGTAGCGCTGTGCCAGGGTATTGCTGCGGTCTACGTGCAGAACCGTGTTCAGGCAGCGGCGCGCCCGGTTATAATCGCCATTCTGGATATACAGGAGTGCCAGAAGCTGTTGAGCCTTCAGCAGGTTCGGATGAGCAGCCGTGACTTTCTTGAGCTGAATCATGGCCATATCCGTGTTGCCCTGCCTCGCGTTGCGGAGTGCCAGATTGTACTGTCCGATGGCCTCTGTCACCGAGTCAAAAGCTTCCTTGTCCTTCTGCGCCTCCTGAATATAGCGGGACGCAAGATTGTCAGTCGGCATGATACTGCGGCTGATAACCCACTGGCTCAGACCTTCGACGATGTCACCGCGCTCGGTGTACACGAGCCCCAGCAGATTCCGGGCCTGAATATTTCTCTTGTCAATCGTAAGGGCCGTGCGCAGACTTTCAACGGCGCCCGTCAGGTTGCGCACCTGCGCCTTGGCAAGTCCCAGATTATAATATGCGTTTGACGCCTTCGCGATACGCTTGTAAATATGAACATCAGCACCGCAGTTCGGACAGATGTCCGATTCATTCAGCAGTGCTCCGCATTTGTTGCATCTCATGCTGACCTGCCTTTCAGCGGCTGTTCCGGCTGTGCTGCTGATCGGCCTCCTGCATCAGCTGACTGATCAGATCCGAAATGTCTGGTACGTCGTTGTTATATATCGCATCCTCCGCGTCTTCTACCTCAAGACTGCGCTGGAATTTCTTGATCTCTTCATCAAAATTCAGCATGCTGAAACTCTCCATAATCATTAAACAAAATCAGTATAATTCTATCTTTCCAGCCCGAAAAAATCAACTTGAGAGAACGGGGGCCGACGCTTTAAAAAACGCGGAAAGCCCTGAAAGCTTTCCGCGCTCTGTCATCGAATATATGGCAAATGCCGTTATGATCAATAAATTCCCTGGGCGATCATCGCATCGGCAACCTTTTCAAAACCGGCGATGTTGGCGCCCACTACGTAGTTGCCCTTGAAGCCATACTTTTCAGCGGCATCCGAGATGTTGTGAGCGATATTGACCATAATGTCTTTGAGCTTTGCATCGACTTCCTCAGCTGTCCAGGAAAGGCGTTCAGCGTTCTGGCTCATCTCAAGTGCAGACGTGGCAACACCGCCCGCATTGGAAGCCTTGCCCGGTGTGAACAGGAGTCCGTTCTCCTGAATGTACTTCGTGGCTTCCAGGGTAGTCGGCATATTGGCGCCCTCAAATACACCCTGGCATCCGTTCCCCACAAGCGTCTTCGCGTCATCGAGATTCAGCTCGTTCTGAGTTGCGCACGGGAACGCATAGTCACACGGAACTGTCCACACGCCCTTGCCTTCGTGATACTCGGCACCCGGGCGCGCAGCTTTGTACTCGGTGAGTCTTGCTCTTTTTACTTCCTTGACTTCCTTGAGCAGAGCTACATCAATGCCGTCCGGATCATAAATCCAGCCTGTGGAATCACAGCAGGTGACAACCTTCGCGCCGAGCTGCTCGGCCTTTTCAATGGCATATGTCGCGACATTTCCTGAACCGGATACCACGCAGGTCTTGCCGTTCATGGTCTTGCCATTCATTTTGAGGATTTCTTCCGCACAGTACATCAGACCATAGCCGGTCGCCTCCGTACGGATGAGAGATCCGCCGAATGTAAGGCCTTTGCCTGTCAGAATGCTGTCATAGCGGCCTGTCAGTCTCTTGTACTGACCGTAGAGATAGCCGACTTCGCGGCCGCCTACGCCGATATCACCGGCCGGAACATCGGTGTTCTCACCGATATATTTATACAGCTCACTCATGAAAGCCTGGCAGAAACGCATAACCTCGGCATCAGACTTGCCGTGCGGATCGAAATCCGAACCGCCCTTGCCGCCGCCGATCGGGAGACCCGTGAGAGAGTTTTTGAATACCTGTTCAAATCCCAGGAATTTCAGAATTCCGACATATACCGACGGATGGAACCGAAGTCCGCCCTTGTACGGCCCGATAGCGTTGTTGAACTGTACACGGTAGCCTCTCTGAATATGAACCTTTCCGTTGTCATCCGTCCACGGAACACGGAACGTAATAACACGATCCGGCTCAACCAGTCTCTCCAGAAGAGCATTTTTTCTGTAGAGCTTTTCATTGCGCTCAACAACCGGTCTGATCGAATCCAGAACTTCTGTCACAGCCTGAATAAATTCCGGCTCATTCGCGTTCTTCTTCTTCACATCTTCAAGAACTTCGTCGACGTAACCCATCCTCTGATCTCCTTTTCAGGAAAGCGGCTGCCCGTTTCCTTTATTTGATTTTTCAATATTATAATTAACGCTCTTGAAAAACGCAAGTTTATTATTCGGAGATTTTATTTTATTCACCTTTCTGTTGAATCATTCCCGTCAGCCGGCATCATTCTGTCGAGCCGCCGATGCGTTTTTGTTCCGGTGTGTGAATCAGAGGCGTTTCTCCCGTGCGCATCTCAATGACAGGCGCTCCCTTGCCGCGGATATAATCTTCTGTGATGGTCACTTTTCCGATATTTCTGTCTTTCGGCACTTCGTACATGATGTCCATCATCTTGCTCTCGATTACGGACCGAAGCGCTCTCGCGCCGGTTCCCTTCTCCAAAGCCAGATCTGAGATGGCCCCCAGTGCTTCTTCGGTGAACTCAAGGTCTACGCCGTCAAGCGCCAGCAGTTTCTGGTACTGCGCAATAATGGCATTTTTCGGATCCCGCAGGATTTTGATCATGGCATTTCTGTCGAGCGCCTCGAGAGAAAAGACAACCGGAAGACGTCCCAGGAATTCCGAGATCATGCCGTACTGCTTTAAGTCTTCAATCGTCGTGTACTTATAGATGTCTTTTTCGTTCTCGTAGCGCTTTTTCAGATCCGCCGTAAATCCTATGCCGGATGTCTTGTTGAGGCGGTTGATAATGATATCCTCAAGTCCCGGGAATGCCCCTCCGCAGATGAACAGAATATTCCGCGTGTTCATGCGCGTCAGCGGAACCATGGCGCTCTTGCTCATCGCTCCTACCGGCACTTCAACCGTCGTCCCCTCCAGGATCTTCAGAAGCGACTGTTGAACAGACTCGCCGGAGACGTCGCGGCTGTGCATATCCTGCTTCTTTGCGATCTTGTCGATTTCATCAATAAAGACGATGCCGTGCTCTGCTCTTTTGACGTTGTTGTTCGCATTTGCCAGGAGCTTCGAAAGTACACTCTCGACGTCGTCGCCGATATATCCGGCTTCCGTCAGCGACGTCGCATCCGCGATGGCCAGCGGCACTTTCAGCAGCTTTGCGATTGTCTGAACAAGGTATGTTTTTCCTGAGCCGGTCGGGCCGATCATCAGCATATTGGACTTTTCGATCTGTATGTCATCCATCGTACCGGTCGCAACCCTTTTATAGTGATTGTACACGGCAACCGACATGACTTTTTTGGCTTCTTCCTGGCCGATTACATACTCGTCAAGCATGCGCTTGATCTCGTGCGGAGCAGGGACATCCGAGAGCTTGAGAGGCGGCTCTTCCTCTTCTTCTTTCGTCTGTCCCTGACTCTGCCCGGTCCTCATCTTGAAGAAAGAGAAAGGGTCGAAGCCATTCTGACTGCCGGTTCCGCTCTTTGTGTTCTCTTCTGTTTTATCCTTGTCATCCGTTGTAGTACCGCTCGTTGTGCCGTTTGTCAGGTCATTTACCATATTGGGCGGCATATTGTTCATCATGTTGGAAAGGTTAAATCCGTTGCTGCCCATCACATCGACGGTTCTCTGCATACAATCCATGCAGATATACATTCCGCCCAGATTCAGCTGTCTGCCTGTCACGCTTTCCGGGCGGTGGCACACAGAGCAGAAATGTTCTTCTTTATCGCTCATACTATTACCTCGCTTCCTGACTTGCTGACTTAAATTATATACGATCGGTCGATTTGCGCAATGAAACTGGTATTTCAAGTTTCTAAAAAAACAAAGAAGCGGCCCCGGTAAAGCACCCGGAGCCGCCTGATAATATCAGTTCGCTGTCATCTGCTGTTATGAACTTGTCTTGCTTCCAAGCGTCACTTCAACGCTCTTTTCGACGTACTGGTTGTTTTCAAGATGATAGTACGTTATCGTAACGGTCTCGCCGGCCCTGTAATACTTCAGAATATTGCTGAGTCCGCTCTGACTGCTGACCGTCTGGTCATCGAGTGCCGTGATGATATCGTACTCAGCCAGACCTGCGTTGTCAGCCGCCGAACCGGACTGGACATACCGGATCATCAGTCCCTGCGGATATCCGTAGGCACTCGAGATATCGGATGTGATGTCCACGCCGCTGACACCGAGGAATCCACGCTCGCTTTCATCGACTTCTTCGCGGGTTGTGTTTGTGCTCATGCTCTCGACAAGGTCGATCACATCGCCCACCGGAATCGAGTACGCCATATTCTGAACACCGTCATCGTCAGATTTCGCGAAGTTAATTCCGATTACTTCGCCCTCCGCATTCAGAAGTGCGCCGCCGGAGTTGCCGGAATTGATCGCCGCATCGGTCATGATCAGATCATCGTATGTGTAATTGTTGACGGTGATGGACCGGCCCAGCGCGGATATGATGCCGCTTGTCACGGACTGGCCTTCACCGAGTGCGTTTCCGATCGCGACAACCGGCTGTCCGACCTGAAGAGATTCCGTGTCTGTGTTCAGTGTTGCTACCGCGATCGAGCTCAGCGTCGAATCCGACAAGTCGGAAATCTTGACTTTGACGACAGCCACATCCTTGTCGGAACGCGATCCTACAACCGTGGCGGATGCTTCGGCTCCGTCGTAAAATGTCGCCGTCAGATCACTGACATCGGTCACGACGTGTGCATTTGTCATGATGATGATCGAGTCATCGCTCTGACCGATTATGATGCCGGAACCCGCTGTCAGATACGTCTGCGTGTTATTTCCGAACCAGTAGCTGTTGCTGGATGTCTCTGTATACGTTCCGGAGAGCTCGACCATAGCCGGCAGTACGGAGGCTGCTATGGACTCGACGTCCAGATCGCTCACTGTGGTTGCGGAACCCGAGCTGCTGGAGTCAACGGTAGTCGTTGTCGGAATTGTCACCGTGCTGTCTGAGCTGGTACCCGCTGCCTTTTGGATGCCAACCATAACGCCGCCGGCGATACAGCCGAAAAGAACCGCCGAAAGAACAATCGCGCCGATCTTTTTTGCCGTCGGATGGCTCTTCCTCGCGCGTTTCCTGCGGCTCTTCGGTGTTTCTGTGTTTTTGTAATAGCCGTTCTGATAATAGCCGCTGCCGGTACTGTTCTGATAAAAGCCGCTGGAATCCTGATTCTGATATGTCCCGTTCTCGCGCGACTCATTGTGCCAGCCTTCGTTATTTCCTGTATCTGCGCTGCCCGTCACACCGCTGTAACTGTTGTCGGATGTGCCTGAGCTTTCCGAACTGCCGCTGCTGCTGCCGTAGGATGTACCTGTATTTTGTGTGCTGTCGGAACTGCTGCTGTAACTGTCCTGGCTGTTGTAACTGGTGTCTGAGCTGCCGCTGTAACTGTCTGAGCTGTTGTAACTGCTGTCCGTACCACTGCCACTGCTGCTGTCGGATGTACTGTTGTTATCCGCGCTGTCGTAACCGCTGTTCGAACTGCTGTTATAACTGTTGTCTGAGCTGCTGTTATAGCTGTCCGCGTTGTTCTCCGTGCCATTCTGCCCCTGGCTGTCATACTGACCGGAATTCTGAGAATCATTGTTCTCAAATCCGCTGTTGCCATACTCATCCATCATTTCGTCTCCTCAGTAAATGATTGCCTTTTTACAGGCTTTTTCTTCATTGCACATAAGAATATATCAGAGGTTTGTGAACGAATTGTGTACGATCTATGATAAAAATCCAATGATTCTAAAGAAACTTTAAGAATTCAAAAAGAGGCTGCTGCATTCATCACTTAAAAGCAGGAATACAGCAGCCCTTCTCATGTGAAATGTTCTGTTTTCTCAGGCTTCTGCCCTCATGACAACAGCCTGTGTCAATTCTTCCAGCTGTTTTTCCGAGTCCTCAAGACTTGTGCCGCGCACGCCCATGTAAAATTTGATCTTCGGCTCCGTGCCCGACGGTCTCGCACAGCACCATGCGCCATCAGAGAGATCGTAGTAGAGCACATTGCTCTTCGGAAGTCCCGTCTTCCCTGTCTTTCCCGTCGCGGCGTCAAGCGTCGTTCCCTTCTGATAGTCGCGGAATTCCCTCACATCCCAGTGCCCGATCTGTCTCGGCGGATTGTTCCTGAGCTTTTCCATGAGGGCGGCTATCTTCTTCGCGCCTTCAGCGCCCTTCATCGTGATGGACTTCTGCCCCTCGCGGTAGTAGCCGTATTTCTCATAGATATTGATCATCTGATCCCAGAGCGTCAGTCCCTTGCTCTTGTAGTAGGCAGCGGCCTCGCAGAGTGCCATGACCGCCGACGGGGCGTCCTTGTCTCTGGCATGTGTCCCGACGAGACAGCCATAGGATTCCTCAAATCCGAATTCATACACCCAGTCGTGATTCTGCTCGAAAAACTTGATCTGTTCGCCGATGTACTTGAAGCCGGTGAGCGTTTCGACAAGATGCAGGCCGTATTCCTTTGCGACCGGAACAGCCATGCTGCTGGAGACAATCGTCGTGACCAGCGCGCCGTTCTTGTGCAGCAGCCCCTTCTCTTTCCGCTGTGAGAGCAGATACTCGGCGATCAATATGCCTGACATGTTGCCGGTGAACGATTTGTACTCTCCCGTCCTGCTGTCCTTTGCCATCACGCCGAGGCGGTCGGCGTCCGGGTCCGTCGCCAGAATGATGTCGGCGTCAACCTTCTTTGCCAGCGCGAGCGCGTGCGTGAAAGACTCCGGATACTCCGGATTCGGAACGGCAAGCGTCGTAAATTCCGGATCCGGCTTCTCCTGCTCCGGAACGACATAGACATGAGTGAAGCCAAGCTCTCTCAGGATTCTTCTCACCGGCACGTTTCCTGTCCCGTGAAACGGCGTATACACAATCTTCAGATCATCCTGCACGCGGCGGATCAGATCTTCATTCAGACAGTTCTGATGAAGCGCCGCAATGTACGCGTCGTCGACGTCATATCCGATGACGCGGTAGAGGTTCTTTTCCATCGCCTCTTCTTTGTCGATCATCTTCACATCGGCAAAATCAGAAACCGCCTTGACCTCGGCGATAATCTCTTTGTCCTTTGGCGCCGTGATCTGCGCGCCGTCCTCCCAGTAAACCTTATACCCGTTGTATTCCGGCGGATTGTGGCTCGCAGTGATCATGACACCGGCGATGCAGTGGAGCTTTCTCACGGCAAATGAGAGTTCCGGCGTAGGTTTCAGGTACGGAAAGATATAGGCGGCAATCCCGTTCGCGGCAAGGCAGCAAGCTGTCTCTTCGGCAAATTCCGGACTCATCCGTCTGCAGTCAAACGAAATCGCAACTCCCCTGTCCTGGCCGCCTTCCCTGATGATAAAGTTCGCAAGTCCCTGGGTAGCTTTGCGGACCGTGTAAATATTCATGCGGTTTGTGCCGATTCCGACAATTCCGCGGAGACCGCCGGTGCCAAACTCCAGGTCGCGGTAAAACCGGTCCTCAATTTCAGCCGGATCATTTTCTATGTCCTTCAGTTCCTGCCGTGCCTCTTCACTGAAATACGGATTATTCATCCATTCGCGGTACGTTTCCATGTACCCCATTCTGCTGCTCCTCCTGTATCGAAATGCTTTTAGAATTTCCCCGTCAGACCATCTTTACTGTTCTCCCGGGGTCTTCAGCGACTGAAGCAGAACTTCAATCGTCGCCGAAAGCGCCTGTTCTTCATCAGGCCCTTCCGCCTCGAAGACGACATCCGCCCCATTTGATATGCGGCATGCCAGAATTGAGAGAATACTCTTCGCATTGGCCGTTTTGTTGTCGAAGATAAGACGGATATTGCTTTCGTATTTCTGCGCTTCCGTGCACATGGCGGTCGCCGGCCGCAGGTGCAGCCCGCTCGGGCAGTCAATATGTACCTGCTTTCTGACCATACCCGTATCTCCTTTCCGGAATTCCATGACAAATGTATCCGTCATCGGATTTACAGAATCATTCTTCTTTCTGAACTTCCATATTTATTCTTCCGTCCCGCTGTCACTTTCCTGTTCAGCGGTCGTCTGAGCGGAAGAAGTTCTTGTGACAGACGTCTGTGTTGAGGAAGCGCTCTGTGTGCTCGTCTGAGATGACTTCTCTGACAGGGTAAGTGTTGCCTCGTATTCTCCCGTCACATAGACGCCGGACGGCGGTGAAAAAGAAATATCAACGGTGTGAGATCCTTCCGAGAGGCCTTCCGCACTGACGGAAGCCTGCAGAGACTCCGCTGTGAGTGAATCGATCGCAGACTGCGATCCTTCCACCTGAATCGTGAGATTCTCTGTACTGACAGTGCCCGTCAGCCCGTCTTCCACACCTGTGACGGAAATCTCAGAAGCCGGGAGCGTGATCGTTCCGGCTGCCTCTGGTTCAATCTCTACGCGCACGGTAATCATGCTCTCGCTGGCGAGCGAAACGTCGGACGGCAGATAGTCTTCAATCCAGAGCCTGAACGTCGTCGAATCCGACAAACCTTCAACATTCAGGGCATCTGACGGGATCGCCACCTCGCTGATTGAATTGATAACCGTCGAATCACCGGTGATCACAATTGTGTCACTCTCCGGCGTTATCGAGCTCACCTTGTATCCGGCCGCCGGTTTTCCTGAGGTCGTCAGCACCAGTGATACTTCCTTGCTGAGCTCTACGTCAGCCGTGTAGTGAACTTCCCGGGTTGAAAGCGTCAGTGAATCCGAATCAATCGTATTGCCGGAAGAATCATACAGCACAATCGAAGCGGTGTCGTCGATATCTTCACTGATTCCGGTCAAATCGTATATCGCACTTGCATACGCGACCTCATCGACGTCGGACGACGCACCCGTTATTGTCACGGTTTCCGGTGAAATCGAGCTGTTCAGCAGAGCATAATTATCCTCGAGAGACCCGACCGTAGTCAGCTGTATATCCAGTGTCTTTGAACTTCTGTTCTCAATACTTAACCGCACGGACGTCTGACTCGGCGTTGCCGTCACATCTTCGACCGCTCTCCCGTTTTTTTCAACCCGCACCGTGATGTCAACATAATCGGAAGTGTCACTCAGCGTAGAAAGATCCGCTGTCGCAATGATATTCGACGAGCTGAGAGACGAAAGCTTGCTCGAAGGCCCGGAAACCGTCACGGAAATCCGGCTGCCGTCGAGCACTGTGTACGTGTACCCTTTGTCCGTCAGCGTCTCCTCATTTTCCAGCTGCACCGTGATGCCGCTGAACGTCATGGACATATATGGATCGTACGCGTTGACAATCAGGATCCAGATGACGATGGAAAGAATGAGAGCCAGCAGCTTGAGTGTTAAGTTGTTAAGAATCTTTTCTTTCATCGGCTTCCTTTTTCCTGTTTTTGAAAAATCTGAACGGCTTGATCGTAAAGCCGCTGTGATACCGGATTGCCTCGAGCCGGCGCAGCAGCGTCTCGCGGCTCACATTGTAATCGAGTCTGCCCCTCTCCGCGACGGAAACCATCCCCGTCTCCTCCGAGACAATAATTGTCAGCGAATCCGTCACCTCTGAGATCCCGACGCCGGCTCTGTGGCGCGTTCCCAGCGCCTTGCTCAGATTGACATTCTCTGTCAGAGGCAGATAACAGGTGGCTGACACAATCCGGTCGCCGCGCACAATTACAGCGCCGTCGTGAAGCGGCGTGTTGTGTTCAAAAATATTGATCAGAAGCTGACTGGACACAATACCGTCAATCGGAATGCCTGTCTTTATATACTCAACCAGCTCCATATTCCTCTCGATGACAATCAGAGCCCCGGTCTTTGTCGCTTTCATGGCAAATGCAGCGCGAATCAGTTCATCTTCCGTGTGCTTGCTGAAACGCTCGCTCTTGGAATCCCCGCGGTTCCCGGTTTTAAAAAGCCGTCCCATCAGCTGCCCCTGGCCGAGCTGCTCCAGAACGCGCCGCAGTTCAGGCTGAAAGATGATGACGAGCGCGATAAAGCCGACAGAAAACGTGCGCTGGACAATCCATATAAGTGTATTGAGCTGAAATACCACTGCCAGAATCGAAAAAGCTGCAAGAATAATAAGGCCCCGCATAAGCGCAAATGCCCTGGTATTCTTGATCCAGAGCAGTACGTAATACAGAACGAACGCCATAAAGGCAATCTCGATCACATTCGAGAAATGCAGCGACGGAATATAATAATCCGAAAAAATTCTGGTTGCATAATTCACGGCCTGAAAATCCTCTCGCAGTTTCTTTTAGTTCTTGTCAGACGGACTGCTGTTTCCCTTGCGTTCCTCTCCCGGAGAGTCCGCGCCATTCTTGATCTTTCTCGCATTGATATGCGTGATTTTCAGTTCCTTTCTCGCCTGCCTGCGCCTGGGAACCGCAGTCACATAATAATAGTACTCAGAGTCCTCCATCCGCAAATGTTCGGACTTCGTATAATCAATATTATACTGAAAAAGTACCGCCATTTCACCTGCAAATGTTCCGGCCGCAATACTGATCAGTGAAGGAAGCAGCTGAATTCCGGCATTCAGGAGCATATTCAGGATCAGCAGAAGCACCGCCTCCGTGACAGAACCGGCCACGACGGAATAACTGAACGCGTGCGGTATGACAAGATTCCGGATCACGACCGTCACGATCATCGCCACAATCGCGCAGATGATCACGACAGCCATCTCCCGATTGCCTACAATCATATTGTACGTGTACGAAATAAGATCCGCCGCATTCATGGATTCCTGAACCGTCTGCGCCTTTTCAATGCTCCCGATGCCGTTCAGAGTATAAAACAAAAACAGCCCGACAGGAACCCCGGCGAGCGGCAGACCGGATACTGTCACCGCAAAGAAAACCGGAATAATCAGAGGAACTCTGAAATATGCGCAAAGCATCGTCACCATCGGAATCACTACATCCTTTGGCACGAAACGGAAATACAGCAGATACAGAATCAGAAAAAGAAGCACAATGGAAAAGGCAAGAAGTTTGGAAAAGCCGTAAATATGCAGGACAATCAGCACAACCCCAATGACAGCCGTGACATAGACGGGGAAAAAAGCACATACAGCTGACAGCAGCAGGCTCAGAGCCGGGATGCTGGGAATTCCGCCGTATCCAAGTCCCGAGTTTATGGCAGTCAGTGTGAGAAGCGCCAAAATAAATCGAAGGCCCCGGCTGATCCATTTGCGGTGCGATTCGTAAAAGGATATTAACTTTTCCCGTAATTCAAGTAAAAATCCCATACCCATCAGCCAATCCGGCGCGTATCATCCAGTTTCCGGATAAGTTCGCGCCTGTTCAACTCTTTTTTTGCCTCTTCTGAAACCGTTTCATACCGCTTCCCATACCAGTAGAACGCAAACAACATATAAACCACGATCAGAAACACGTCAAATACAGGATGAAACGAGGTGAAAAATGTCCGAATTCCCACAGACCGGATCTGCTCGTTTACCGCGTCCCACTGACCGCTGATCAGATTCTGCAGAATTTTCATAAAAATCAGCGCGGCCGCCGTCAAAATTCCCGTTTCAATTGATTTTACCGCGCAGTAACGGTTTCTCGGAATTTTTGCGGCAAAAAGATTCAGCTCTCCGCCGTGTTTCTTATAGATAGCAGAGATCGCCATAAGTCTGACTTTTTTCTGACTGATCATGCTGTCTCTCCTCCCGGGGAACCTCACAGCAGAACCTGAAACAGTATTCTGCCGTCTTTATAATCGACTTTAATCTCGCCTTTGAGCATACCGACAATGCTGCGGGCCATAGAAAGTCCAATGCCATAACCGCTCTTCTTGTTATTGTTATGGGCCGTGTCCGCGCGGTAGAACCGCTCAAAAAAGCGGCTGTAATCCTGGCCTTCTCCGTCTTTGTAATCGTTGCTCACCGAAAGGCAGGCGCGCTTCTTGTCTTTCCCGAGCTTCACACGGATGCATCCGCCGTCATCGCAGTACTTGACCGCGTTGTCCAGCAGAATATTCGCTATTTCCGTGTACATGGCCTTGTCCGTGTGAATGACAATGTCCTTTTCAATGTCTGTTTCCAGTTTCTTGCCCTGGTTTTCCGCCACTGTCTTAAACGACGACGAGGCATCCTCAACGATTTCCGATGCCTGGACATCCTGCAGTGTCACGACGTCTGTGTCCTCTTCCATCCGCGCCATCTGAATCAGATTGGCAACCAGCGCGGACAGCCGCTTAACCTGATGCATGGTGCTCTGCGTCCATTCATTCTCGCCGTACGTCATCTCGAGCACCTCTGTATTGGCGGAAATGACTGCCAGAGGCGTCTTGAGCTCATGCCCGGCATTTGTGATGAACTGCTTCTGTTTCTCCATGCTCTCCATAATCGGGGCGACCGCTTTCTTTGAATACAGCCACAGGAAAATGAAGATCAAAAGGTCGATGGCAATCATGGCGGCGAACGAAATGATGAACATATAGTGGACACTCTCCATGAGAGAAGTGACCTCCAGCCAGACGTTAAACCACCCGGTGTCCGTCTTTATGACGCGAAGACAATAATAGCCTTCATCATATGGAATGATGCGGTCATAACTTTCCGAACTCGTCCCCCATTCCATCGCGAGTTCCGCCGCTTCCTGCTCATCAGCCGTGGAGACACGGCTTACATCGACATCGGTCACATTGCCGGACGAATCCAGTGTCACCGTAAAGTAGCGGATCTCATATTTCAAATCCATGTTGTAAATAGTGACATCCGGGCGTTTGTCATCGCTGATCGACTGTTCGCTCGCCAGAATGATATTGAATCTCGTGTCAAATGTCTTGTACAGCCGGTAAATGTAAGAGAGGTCGAGTCCCAGCATCAGAAAAAACATGATGATCAGGAAAGCGGCCATCAGCACTTTTATGAATTTTTTCCGTACCTTTTTGTACACGAGTCCTCACTTCCCGGATTCAACCAGCTTAAAGCCTCCTCCGTGCTCTCCTTCAATACTCAGATTGGCTCCGACCCACTGAAGCTTTTTGCGGAGATAGCTCACATAAACCCACACGATTTCGGGATCCTTTTCCTTCTCGTCACCCCACACGTGGTTGAGAAGATCCTGTGTCGAAATTTCTTTTCCCGGATTCTGCATAAAAAACTCAAGCAGTTCCGCTTCTTTGCTGCCGAGTCTCACGGATGTCTCGGATTTCAGCTCGAGATTCTCCGTGTCAAGCGTTACAGAGCCCATGCTGATGCGGGTAGGAGTATAATTTTCCCCTGAACGGCGCGTCAGCGAGCGGATTCTCGCCAGGAGTTCCTTCATGGCGAAAGGTTTGGTCAGATAGTCATCCGCGCCGGAATCCAGCCCTTCTACCCGGTTTTCAATCTCAGCTTTGGCTGTGAGAAGCAGCACCGGCGTGCGGTTTCCCTCAGCCCTCAGTTCCTTTAATAACGTGATGCCGTCTTTCTTGGGCATCATTATGTCAAATATCATGACGTCATAGGCATTGCTGTGTGCCAGTTTATATGCCTCTTCTCCGTCATAGGCAGGATCCATCTCATATCCCTGCAGCTTTAACACAGCCGCCAAAGCGTGTGAAAGATCCCTCTCATCCTCTGCCAGAAGAAGCCTCATTGTAGTCCTCCGTGCTTCTCAGTCCAAATTCTTTTCCTTCGTTTTCATAAATCAGATCGCGGATTGTCTGCATCGACATATCCGTCGACGCCATCTCGTCCGCGCACCGTTTGAGCTCCGCCACAATCAGTTTTGTGTTGCTGATGTTCTTCTTGTACTTCAGCTTATGTTCAAGCGCGGCCCACGAATCCATTGCAATTGTGCGCAGCTGGATCTCTGCGTAATACTCGCCCGGGTTATTTCCATCGACATCCGGAAACGGTGTTTTCATCGCGATGATCATATGATAACTCCGGTAGCCGTTGTCCTTTGCGTGGCGGATGTAGTCCTTTTCCTTTACCACGCGGATTCCCGGCAACTTCCGGATTTCTTCCACATTGCGGTAAACATCATCAATAAAACCGCTGATCAGACGTATTCCGACTGAATCCGTCAGCTCTTTCAGCGCTGAGTGCGCATTCACGGGAAGCCCTTTGCGCACACATTTTTCGCGCATACTCGCATCGGTTTTTATCCGCGCGCTGAAATGCTCAACCAGACTGATACCCTCCTCTTTCTTCACCCGGTTGCAGTATTCCAGTATCTTGCCGGTCAGCTCATCGAGAACTTTCTGAAGATATGGATCGTATTCACCATAGATACTGTTTTGCTCTTCCATATTCTGTAATTTTACCATACACATATCTATATTTGTGTGAAAATTATCTTAATTGTGCAGGCCGGAAGAATCCAGTATTTATCGGCGCTGGAGCGCTTTATTCCGTCCCTGCGCCTTAATATCACCTTCTCTTGGGGATCCCGCAATATACATCGGCTCAGTATGATAAATGAATTGCTGGGCGAATCCGAATCTCACTGAATCAGGCTGTGCGAATCCGCCAGGCGTATTAAAAAGACCGTCCTGCATCAGAAGACGGTCTTTTTTATGTTATCCGACTGCTGCAGTCTGTTATGCTTTTTCCGGAAACGGATCGTCAATCGACCGGAATGTGTGAAAGTTTCCGACAAGGGCTGTGTACATCTGCAGGAGAACCCATCCGATCCCGGCAGCGCCGTCATACAGGCCGATCGGAGCCGTCACGGCCTGCGGACTCACGCGGTCAAGCGCGAGGTTCCAGGTTATGCCTTTCTTCGCGTCTCTCGCCCATCCGAGAAGATGATCGGAGGCGCGCCGGCCGGCGTGAAGCCATTTCACTTCTTTCGTCTCGGCCCACAGTCCCAGGAAAAGATCCACCATGCCGGCGGTCCCGCAGCACAGATTTGCCGTGTACCAGTACCCTTCCGAGTGATTTTCCGGGGCTCCGGCGGCAAGAACGCCATTTGCCAGGCGGATTTCCCAGTCGCGGTCTTCCTGTTTTCCGGTGATTTTGTACAGCTCGTCAAAATACCGGCAGGTGCCGACAGGGCCGTGGCAGTAGCCAAGGTAAAATACGTCCGGTCTGTCCGGCAGCGCGTGCGGCAGGAGAGCCGCGCTTCCGTCGCCGCTCTTTGAGGCAGCCGCGTCGATGAATTCTTTTATGCCGTCTGTCGCCTTTAAGAACGTCTCATCACCCGTCGCTTCATATACTTTCAGAAACATGAATCCAATGCCGGCCGTTCCCATCGGGAAATTCGGATCGATATAGTCGTCTCCGGCACCGAAATATTTCGGGTCGACACCGAGATAATACCGCCCGCCTTTCGGGTATTTTTTTGCCTTGTTCAGATACCACTTCGCAGCCTCAGCGGCAAACGAAATCAGCTCCGGTCTGTTCAGTGTCTTTCCGGCCTCAATCAGATAGAGAATTGTTCCGGCGTTTCCGACAATGCCGGGATACGTCGACCACGTGTAACCGATTCCGTCCCCGGGCTTCCTGGCCTCATTCATAATCGCATCGGCAATCTGCTGCACGGTGTCAAGATATGTCTTTTTCTTCGTCACTTCGTAGAGCTGCAGCAGTGCGGCGGACACGCCGACATACCCCGTCGTGAACGCGAACTTCGAAAAATTTTTCTGCAGATCTCTCTTTTCATTCCAGCGGTACTGCAGATACCGGCCGCATTCCTCCGCCTCCGCGAGATATTCTTTCTTTCCCGTCACATCGTAGAGGGACAGGAGAAACATCAGTATTCCGCTGCTCCCGGAGTACACGCAGATTTCGTCGTAATAGTAGGGCTTCTGTGCCTGCGCGTCCTGCAGCGAAAAACGCGTTCCGTGCTCATCGCTGATGCGCCGGCTGTTGATATATTCCATCGCCTCTTCGGCGGCTTTCCGGTACATATCCGGAGAAGCCGGCCGCAAAATGGTGTTTCTGTCAAAAATCATATTCCCACCTTTCTTTCACTCACGAAATCTCATCGTCCACAATGCCCTGCGCGGCCAGCGACTCCTTTGTCTCGTGCTTTCTGCCCCATCCTGTCAGAATCGCAGCCCAGAAGACAACCGTCAGAGCGATGCTGTGAAAATTCCATCCGACAAATGAAAGCGGATTGTAGCCGTCAGCCACCACGCCGGCGGAAACAGCCAGCGCCGCCAGATTCAGGCATCCGGCGTTCGTCGGAACAAGATATCCGACGCCGCATCCCAGTCCGTCAAGCAGATTGGCGGCGCGGTTTCTGTCAATGTGAAACGGCTTAAGTATCTGCCGGATCATGGGTCCGGTGGCCGCAATCGCCGTAGTTCCGGAACTGATCATGATACTGAGAAGCGACACCATAAGTCCGGAAACAATTTCTGCCGTTCTCTCAGATTTTGCGTACCGCTTGAGAGACTTCAGCAGCGCATCGAGGACGCCTGCCTCCGTGATCAGACTGACCATGATGAAGATGAACAGAATGAAAATGGCAGAGCTGAGCATCCCGTTGAATCCTGAGGCAATCAGCCCATCCTTTGCGACAAGTGTCGCGATGTCGGTGTAGCCGAACACCAGAAGCATGATAATACCGATGATTTCATTTACAATCAGTGCTGTGAGAAGATTCGCGCCTTTAAGCATCATCACAATGATCAGAACCGGCAGTATCAGGAATACCAGACTTGACGCGTACTGTGAATCCACCTCCGCTGCAGCCGCGGGCGTTCCGGAATGTGTGATGCCGGCGATAATGTAGCCCACTAGCGCCGCCGCACCGGCGATCAGCGAATATTTCAGGCGGGATTTCACGACGTAGATCACCTTTGCCTCCTGTGTGAGAGACGAAGCGATCGTCGTGTCTGAAATCGGAGCCAGGTTGTCGCCGAACGCACCGCCCGCGAGAATCGCACCGCAGGCGATGTTGATATCAACGCCCATGGCCTGGGCGAGCGGGAGCAGAATCGGAGCCGCTGTCGTCGTCGCGGCCGCTGCCGAACCAGTGGCCGTCGAAAGGATCACCGGGAGCAGAAAGCAGATGGCCGGGAGCATCGCCGGTGTGATATGCGCCAGTGAGAACAGCCACACAAGCGCCTCGACCAGATGAGAAGCGGTAAAAATCTTGCTCAGAACGCCCGCGAGAAGAAAAATTATCAGCATGAATGAAAATATATTGCTTCTCACGCCGTCTATCACAGCCTTCTGAAAGCGGCCTTTGTCCTTGTATACAAAAAAGCCGACAATGATCGCGGCATAGCCGGCCACCCAGTAGTTCATCGTCGACCGGTAGCCGGCAAGCGCCAGTATGATCATCGCCGCAAGCATGACAATCAGCGGAAGCGATCCGCCGACTGCGCCGCCATAGACGGCTGCGAACTCTTTCCCGGAACTCTCCTCTTTCTCTCCCATATTGTCCTCTTTTCTTTCCTGCGCTCTTATTTCATTGTATTTAAGTAGGAATACTGGTAATTATAATGGCAATATAGAGAAAAGTCAATAAAAAAGACCGCTGCCTTTCGCATTTTCATACGGAGGCAGCAGTCCTGTTATTGTGAATTTGTCACGGAATCAGATTTCAATTCCGTCGATGATCTCTCTCAGGACTCTCTGAGAGTGCTGTACCTTGTCAATTTCTTCATTGGTCATCGGCATCGGAATCTTGCCCTGGACGCCGTTCGGGCCGATGATGGTCAGGCAGCTCAGGCAGACGTCGCTCACGCCGTACTCGCCGTGCATCATGGTCGAGCAGCAGGTGATGGAATCATAGGCGCTCGTCAGCATGCTCACAAGATTCATGACAGAGGCGGCGATGCCGTAGAATGTCGCGCCCTTGTCCTTGATGATTTCGCCGCCGGACTTCTGAACGTAATAGAAAATTTCGTCCTTGTCGATCGGCTCAATCGGGAGATGCTTCTGTTTCACAAGGCTGATGTACTCGTCGATGCTCACGCCGGATACGCGGATTGTGGACCACGGAATGAACGATGTGTCGCCGTGCTCGCCGAAGACATAGGCGTGTACGTTTTTCTGCGCGATGTTGAGTTTCTGGGCGAGAATGCACTTGAGTCTCGCGGAATCGAGGATCGTGCCGGTCCCGATGATCTGATTCTCCGGCAGTCCCGAAATCTTTGTGAAGACATATGTCAGGATGTCGACCGGATTGCTCACGATGATGTAAAGCGCGTTCGGAGCGACTTTCGTGATCTGCGGAGTGATTTCCTTGATGATGCCTACGTTGGTCTTGGTGAGTTCAAGACGTGTCTGTCCCGGTTTCCTGCCGATTCCGGACGTGATGATCACGATGTCGGAATTCTTTGCCGCCTCGTAGTCGCCGGATTTCACGAGGATCGGATCGCGAAAGCTTGTCGCCTGAACGATATCAAGCGCTTCGCCCTTCGCTCTCGCCGTGTTGACATCGATCAGCACGATTTCCGAAGCGTGGCTTCTCTGAGAGAGCGAATACGCGATTGTCGAGCCGACAGAACCAGCTCCGATGATGGTGATTTTTCTACCGATTTTTTTGTCCATGATCCCTCTCCTTATTCACTGAATTTTCGGGCCATCGTAAACATTTCTGTCTCTGAGATAATTCGGGAGAAGCTTCGGTGATACCTTTTCGGTGCTGATCCCGGCCTCTTTGATTGACTCTTCAAACGCAGTTACGTGCGCGAGCGTAAGTTTTCCGCTCCTGACTTCCTTTGCCTTTCTGCCTGCCGCCTTGCCGGCGTCGCGTCCGAATACAATGACATCCAGCAGAGAGTTGCCCATCAGACGGTTGCGCCCGTGAACACCTCCGGTGACTTCGCCGGCCGCATACAGATTCTCAACAGTTGTCATGCAGTCCGTGTTGATTTCCAGACCGCCGTTCTGATAGTGAAGCGTCGGATATACAAGAATCGGCTCTTTGCGCATATCGATGCCGCGCTTCTCAAACATCCGGTACATGGCCGGAATGCGCTTCTCGATGGTTCCTTCGCCGTTGATCAGTTCGATCATCGGGCTGTCGAGCCATACGGCCTGACCGTGTCCGGTATTGACGCCCTTGCCGCGGTCTCCGGTCTCGCGGATGATGGCAGCCGCCTCGACGTCGCGGGTTTCAAGCGGATGAACAAACACCTCGCCGTCGCTGTTGACGAGCTTCGCGCCGAGGCTTCTGACCTTTTCGGTCACGAGCGCGCCGAAGATCTGCTCCGGGTACGCCGCGCCGGTCGGATGATACTGAAGAGTGTCCTCATACAGAAGCTTTGCGCCCGCCCGGTATCCGAGAACCAGGCCGTCGGCCGTCGCACCGTAGTGATTCGATGTCGGGAAACCCTGATAGTGCATTCTTCCGGCGCCGCCGGTCGCCAGGATGACGGCTTTGGCGCGGATGACAATCAGCTCGTCGGTCTCCATGTTGATGAACACCGCACCGGCTGCTCTCCCCTCTTCGTCCTTGATGATTTCAATCGCCGCCGTGAAATCAAGGATCGGAATTCTGCGGTTCAGGACTTCGTCGCGCAGAGTTCTCATGATTTCCATGCCGGTGTAGTCGCGGCACGCATGCATTCTCTTGCGGGATGTGCCGCCGCCGTGAGTTGTGATCATGGTTCCGTCATCGGTCTTGTCAAATTCAACTCCGAGATGATTGAGCCACTGAATATCTTCCGGGGCTTCCGTGACGAGCTTCGCCACCAGTTCCTTTTTCGCCGCGAAATGACCGCCGCCGTAAGCATCGAGGAAATGCTGCATCGGGCTGTCGCCTTCTTTGTCGGCCGCCTGAATGCCGCCCTCTGCCATCATCGTGTTGGCGTCGCCCGGGCGCAGCTTCGTGCAGATCATGACCTTCGCGCCAGCCTCATCGGCCTCGATAGCCGCCGAGCAGCCGGCGCCGCCTCCGCCGATAATCAGCACATCGGTCTCGTAATCCGGATGCTCCAGATCTACATCGCCCTCGTGTACTCTCGCGTGCGCCTGCAGCATGTCGGCCAGCTCGTGAGGAGCCTTGTCTCCGGCATTTACGCCGATTTTCAGCTTCTCGAACTGATCTTCCCGGTAATCCGGATGATATGCCTTCAGCAGCTCGTCTTTCTCGTCAGCCGTCATGCGGACAGGCTCCATGGCAGCGTTTTCTTTTCTTCTGGCCTCTACCTTGCGGATCGATTCCTGAAATTTTTCCGGATACATATCTCTCTCCTCACTTCTCAATCACGCGGTTGTTGTACATTTCCTTCAGCTCGTCATCCGACTTGCTCATGAGGTCTTTCATGGCCTGCTCGTAATCGCCATTCCAGATTTCCTTCACGCGCTTCTCAAGATGTCCCGACTCCGGCGACAGATACCGGCCGTTCAGTCTTCTCGCAAGCATGGCCACCTGCGGATGAGAAATGCCGGCCGGACAGCGGCTTGAGCAGATCCCGCACATCACGCAGTCAAACGAGAGTTCCGCGCACTTGGCGAAGTCGCCTCTCTGTGCATACGCGATGTACTGCATGGTATTCAGACCCTGAGGGCAGGCCTTTGTGCAGGCATTGCAGCCGATGCAGGCATAGATTTCCGGATACAGCTGCATCATCAGCTGCTGCTCCGGCTTTACCTTTTCGATGTCATAGATCTGCTTTACAAGCGGGAAGAACGGCAGTGTGGCCACGTACATGTTGTCCTCGACCTTCGTCTGGCAGGCGAGGCACATTTTGAGCTCCTGCTGTCCGGCGATGCGGTAGATCGTCGCACAGGCGCCGCAGAATCCGTTGCGGCACCCGCAGCCGCGCTTCAGCTGATAGCCGGAGTATTCCATGGCTGTCATGATCGTAAGATTGTCCGGAACTTCATATTTCTTGCCGAACAGATAGATATTTACCATCTTGTTGTCCATAATATCCTCCACCGTAAGATCAATACTCGTCCGGAAGCTCGCCGAGCTCGTCAAAGCTGAATACCGGGCCGTCTTTGCACACATATTTGTCACCGATGTTGCAGCGGCCGCACTTTCCGATGCCGCATTTCATGCGCATTTCCATCGTCGTGAACACCTGTGAATTCTTAAATCCGAGTTTCTGAAGGCCCTGAAGCGTGAAATGGATCATGACCGGCGGGCCGCAGATGATCGCGGTTTCAGTCGTCGGAAAATTGAGTTCCTGAACATAGTTCGGCACGAAACCGACGTGTCCGTCCCACCCCTCTTCTTCGCGGTCGATGGTGAGATAGACGTTCATGTCTTTCTCGTTCATCCACTCATTCTTCATTTCTTCCAGATCGACGAGATCTTCCTTGGTGCGGGAACCGTAGACCACGTCGATGTGGCCGTAGTTTTCGCGGTTTGCTCTGACATAGTTGACGACAGAGTGCAGGGGCGCAAGGCCGATGCCGCCGGCGATAAACAGCAGATCTTTTCCCCTGAAAGTCGTCTCGACCGGGAAGCCGTTTCCGTACGGCCCGCGGATCAGGATTTCCTGTCCCGTTTCCATGGAGTGCAGCCAGCTCGTCAGCACGCCGACTTTCTTGATGGAGAACTCCATGTACTCTTTTACCGTAGGGCTGGACGTGATGGAAATCATCGCCTCGCCCACTCCCGGCACCGAGAGCATGGCGCACTGTCCCGGGATGTGTTCAAACAATTTCTTTCCATCGGTTCCGACAACGCGGAAGGTCTTTACGTCCGGCGTCTCCTGACGGATTTCCGTGACGACGCCGACCCGCGGGATCAGTTCTTCTTTTCGCATTGTGCGTCCTCCTCCATTGCCTTCATGACCTTTACGATATTCATATGAATCGGGCAGCGCCGCAGGCACCGTCCGCAGCCGACGCAGCTGTACATGCCTTCATTGCGGATCGGATAGTACACCAGCTTGTGCATGAATCTCTGGCGGAAGCGCTCGAGCTGCGTCTTTCTCGGCGTGCCGGCCGCCATCATGGTGAAATCCTTATACATGCAGCTGTCCCAGCAGCGATAGCGCTCAACGCCGTGTCCGCTGTCGAAATCCTCAATGTCAAAGCACTGACAGGTCGGGCAGACAAATGTGCAGGATCCGCAGCCCAGGCATTTGTCCGAGAGTTCTTTCCAGATCGGAGAATTGAAAACTTCGAGTTCTCTCTTGCGGTTGTCCGCCGGTGTCAGGCTGTAGAGAGGCATCTTCTTCTGGATTTCATGGACTCTTGTCTGCTCGGCATTTACGTCCTGCTCTGCCTTCTCGTCTGTCACTCCGCCGAGCGCGGCCAGATCAGCCTTCTCGAGAAGTGCTTTTCCTTTTTCGGAAATTCCCTCGAGGTAAATGGTGTCATTTGTCATCCACATGCAGGCGTCGCCGCCGGGCTTCGCCGCGTCGATTCCGAAGCTGTGGCAGAAGCAGGTCTCGGACGGTTCGGAGCAGGCAAAGCTCACGATCGTCGCGTGTTTTCTTCTGTTCTCATAGTATGTGTCGATGGGATCGGCGAGGAACACGCGGTCCAGCACGTCAAACGAGCGGACGTCACAGGCGCGCACGCCGAAAATAACGTAATCCTCAGACTCCGTTCTGGGATCGATCACTTCGATCTTCTTGCCCTCCATGCGGAACTTCGCCATGGTCTGAACCTGCGGGAAGAAGAAATCCTTCGCCGAGCGGAGTGTGTTGAGTTTTTCGGACATCACCTTGTCCGGCCCGTATTCCTCGTAGACCGAGACTTTATCGGATTTGTCCACAGGAATATACAGTTTTTCGAGCTTTAAAATCCGCTCCAGCAGTTCCGGGAGTTTGTCTTTCGGAAGTCTTGTCATCATCAGCGGATACCTCCTTCCCGGACGATGGAAGGCTCTGCGTCCTGGCTTTCGCTGAACGCGGACAGCGGACTCATCTGACCTTCGGTTTCACCGGCCTGATAATCGCCGTACAGTGTGTTGATGTCCTTGATAAATTTGCGGTTCAGCAGATGCAGCGGAATGTGTTCCGGGCATACTCTTGAACACTCTCCGCAGTCCGTGCAGCGGCCGGCCACATGGAACGCGCGGATGATGTGGAAGTTCGCGTCCTCAAAGTCATTTGACGCCGCCTTTGAGAAGACTCCGGACTTCGGGTTGTCAAATACGCACAGCTCGCAGTTGCAGGCCGGGCATACATTGCGGCACGCGTTGCAGCGGATGCAGCGGGAAAGCTCACCCTGCCAGAACTTAAAGCGCTCTTCCGGCGTCATGGCCTCGATCTTTTCGACTTCGTCGAAACGGTGTGAATCGAGCACTTCGCCCTCTTCGCCGATCAGCTCGTCATATACGACGTGCTTACGGCTCTTGCAGTTTAAGCATCTCTCATCCTGTGCCTTGTCAAATGCGATTCTCTTCTCTCCGTAAACCGTCTCGCACGCAAGATCACTGCCGTCTTTTTTCACGCCGAGAATTCCGTGAATGCCGGCGTCGTGCAGCGTCTCGGCGCTGACCTTGCCGTCGCAAGGAATGCCGATGACGTAGATATTCTCTCTCTTCAGTCTGTGCTCGGTCATAAGCTGGTTAAAGCTGTATGTGTCGCACGGTTTCAGAAATACGGCGATTTTTCCTTCTTTCTGCGACTCGGCGATCAGATACTTGGAGAGATTCGCGCCGCAGAAATCGTTGTAGACAAAATGCTTTCTGACGTCTTCTGCGCTCTCAAAAACAGTCGGCGTGATGTCGTAGAAGAAATCACCGGCCGACCAGCCCAGAACGCGGCTGACGGTTCCGTCTGAGAGCAGCTCACAGGCGCGTTTTATGAGTTCGTCCTGCATCTTAAATCCTCCAGTCTTCTGCAGCGTCCAAGCTTTGTGACCTGTCCGACAAAATCATTCATGACATCGACAAATCTCTGGCCTTCCGCCGCCGATACCCACTCGACTCTCGTGCGTTCCTTCTCAATCCCGAGGTAATCGAGCATTGAGAACAGAAGTGTCATGCGGCGTCTCGTGTGGTAGTTTCCGGTCATGTAATGGCAGTCTCCCGGATGGCAGCCGCAGATGATCACGCCGTCCGCCCCGCGCTGATAGGCTCTCAGAATAAACATCGGGTTGATCCGGCACGAACAGGGAACGCGGATGATCTTGACATTCGCCGGGTAACTCAGGCGGTTCGTGCCCGCGAGATCCGCTCCGGAGTAAGAGCACCAGTTGCAGCAGAACGCGATGATTTTCGGCGTCCAGGTTTCATTCTCATTTGTCATCTGCATAATGCATCTACCTCCGCCATAATCTCACTGTTGGAGAATCCGTTCAGATCCATCGCGCCGCTCGGGCAGGTGACGGTGCAGGCACCGCATCCCTGGCAGACGGCCGGATTGACCTGGGCAACCCGTCTGACTTTCGTCGTGCGGTCGGGCATGCGGAATTCCTTTTCCTCATAGGTAATTGCGCCGTACGGGCAGACATCGGCGCACTGCGAACATCCGGTGCACATCATTTCATCGGAATGAGCCACGCACGGATTGCCGGCAAGCTTGTCCTTTGAGAGAAGTCCGATGACCTTGCTGGCCGCAGCGCCCGCCTGTGCGACCGTCTCCGGAATATCCTTCGGCCCCTGGCACACGCCGGAAAGAAATACGCCGGCCGTCGGGCTCTCAACCGGGCGGAGCTTCGGGTGCGCTTCCGTGAACCAGTCGTTCGTGTCCATGGAAGCCGTGAGCATCGTCGCCAGGTGTCTCGCACTGTGGCTCGGCTCGATGGCCGCCGCCAGCACAACCATGTCGGCATTGATGGTCAGCTGCTCATTCATCAGCAGATCAGACGCCTGCACGATCAGCTTTCCGTTCTCCGGAGTGACCTTGCCAACGGCACCTTTGATGTAGTGGACGCCATACTGCTCCACTGCCCGGCGGTAAAACTCATCGAAATTCTTGCCGGGCGTGCGGACGTCGATGTAGAAAACGTAGATATCCGTGTCCGGATAGTGGTCCTTCGTCAGCATGGCGTGCTTGGCCGTGTACATGCAGCAGATCTTCGAGCAGTACGGCTTGCCGCCGCGCGTCGTGTCGCATTCACGCGAACCGACACACTGTACAAACACGATCGTCTTAGGCCGCTTGTGATCAGACGGGCGAAGCAGTTCGCCGCCCGTCGGTCCGGCTGCGTTCATGAGACGTTCATATTCAAGAGAAGTGACGACGTCAGGGCTCTGAGAATACGCATACTCGTCATATTTGCTGACATCCATGATTTCGTAGCCGGTCGCCGCCACGATGGCGCCGTAGTCGACTTCGATTTCCCTGTCTTTGTCGTCGTAATTGATGGCGCCGACGCCGCAGACTTTCGAGCAAAGGCCGCACACGCCCTTGTTCAGCTTCAGGCAGTAATTCGGGTCAATAGTCGCGACCTTCGGCACAGCCTGGGCAAACGGGATATAAATCGCCGTGCGGTTGTCGAGCCCTAAATTGAACTCGTTCGGCACCGTTTTCATCGGGCACTTTTCTGTGCAGAGGCCGCAGCCTGTGCACTTGGTCTCATCCACGTATCTGGCCTTTCTCTTGATGGTCACGTGGAAGTTTCCGACAAACCCTCTGACATCCTCCACTTCGCTGTAGGAATAGATGTGAATCTTTTCATTCTGTCCCACGTCAACCATCTTCGGGGTGACGATGCAGGACGAGCAGTCCAGCGTCGGAAACGTCTTGTCGAGCTGTGCCATCTTTCCGCCGATCGTCGGATTTTTCTCGACGATATCGACCTCGTATCCGGCGTCCGCGATGTCAAGAGCCGTCTGCATGCCGGCGATTCCGCCGCCGATGACGAGCGCCCTCTTCACCACCGGCGTCTCACCGGCCTGAAGCGGCGTGTCCAGCTCAACCTTTGCGACGGCGGCCTTCATCAGGGAAATGGCCTTCTGCGTCGCTTCCTCTTTGTCCTTGTGAACCCATGAGCACTGCTCACGGATATTTGCGATTTCAAGCAGATACGGATTCATTCCGACGCTGTTTACCGCTTTGCGGAATGTCTTCTCGTGCATTCTCGGAGAGCAGGAGCAGACAACCACGCCGGTCAGGCCATACTCTTTGACGGCATCCCGGATCATATCCTGGCCGCTCTGCGAGCACATATAGGTATAGTCCTTCGCGTAGACAACGCCCGGGACATGGCGCGCTGCTTCGGCGACGGCTTCTACATCAACCGTGCCGGCGATATTGGTACCGCAGTGGCAGACAAAAACACCAATTTTCTGCATTTTCCTCTCCTTTACTTCGTGTACTTGCGGTAAGCAGAAACCAGAAGCTGCTGCGGCATATCAGGATCGAGCCGCTCCGGCACCTGATCCGGAATCAGATGATTTCCGCCCTGCTTTCTCTCAACCGCCAGCCGCACCGCCTCGATCAGACGGGCCGGATCGACCTGTCTCGGGCAGCGCTCAATGCAGGCCATGCAGGACAGGCAGCGGTAGATTGACTTGCTGTTCATCAGCTCCTCTAACCGGCCGCTCTCGACCATGGCCACAAACTGATGCGGATGATATTCCATCTCGTCAAATGCCGGGCACGTCGCCGTGCAGCGGCCGCACTTCATGCATTTGCGGGGATTGACGCCGCTGATTGCCAGAATTTCCTCCGGCGTCACTGTATAATTCGATGCCATCTTCAGGCCTCCTTTTTGACGTCGAGCGCCTCAGCCAGAACATCGGTCAGATATCTCACATCGACGCCGATGTTGCCGCTGTACTTTCTGAGATTGTAATAGCACAGCGGGCAGGCCGTGATCACTGTGTCCGCGCCCTGAGCTTTCGCGTTTTCAAGAATTCTGGTCACGCGCTTTTCCGGAAGAGAGCTGTCCTCCAGTGCCAGATATCCGCCGCAGCACTCGTTTCTCTGCGCATAGACAACCGGCGTGGCCCCGATAGCCGCGAGCATGTCCTCCATGATTCTCGGGTTCTCCGGATTGTCCATGGCCATCTTTTTGCCGGGGCGAAGAAGAAGGCATCCGTAGTATGCGCCGATCTTCTGACCTGTGAGCGGTTTTTTCACGGCTTTCTTCACGTTGTCAAATCCGACGACATCCCTGAGAAGTTCGAGGTAGTGAAGAACTTTCGTCTCACCGTGGTACTCCAGATGCTCCTGAGCCATATAATTGTTGACCTTCAGGCTGAAGTTTTCATCTTCCACTATGTCGTAATTTGTCTGTTTCAGTACGTTGTGGCAGGCAGAGCAGAGCGTCACCAGAGTGCCGCCGTTGTCTCTGGCATACATCAGCGCACGCACTGAGGAAAGCCGGATGGCGATTTCATCTTTTGACAACGGGTACTCGCCGCCGCAGCACTGCCAGTCCGGAATCTCGGTGAGCGGAACGCCGAGCGCCTCGGCGCAGTCTCTGCCCCATTTGTCGAGATCTTTTGCTTTCTCCTTCAACGTACAGCCTGGAAAATAGTTGTAAACCATCTGTCATGCCTTTCTTGTCAGACCATCTGTTCCGGATGGAAGACCTTGTCAAATTCTTCCGCGCTCAGGAAGCCGAGTTTCACGCAGGCTTCTTTCAGAGAAATATTCTCTTTGAATGCCAGCTGGCTCGTCTTGGCGGCCTTCTCATACCCGATGTACGGATTCAGGGCCGTGACGAGCATCAGAGAATTGTACAGGTTGTCATGCATCTTGTCTTTGTTCGCCTTGATGCCGACCGCGCAGTTCTTATTGAATGAGCGGATGGACTCCGAGAGAATCCGCACGGACTGCTGAAAATTGTAGGCGATGACCGGCATGAACACGTTCAGCTCGAAGTTGCCCTGTGTCGCCGCCATGCCGATGGCCGTGTCATTGCCGACGATCTGTACCGCCACCATCGTGACCTGCTCACACTGTGTCGGGTTGACCTTGCCCGGCATGATGGACGAGCCCGGCTCGTTGGCGGGAATCGTGATCTCGCCGAGGCCGTCTCTCGGACCGGAGGCGAGCCATCTCACGTCGTTGGCGATCTTCATCATATCCGCGGCCATTGCCTTGACAGCGCCGTGCGCGAAAACAATTTCATCCTTGGATGTCAGGGCGTGGAACTTGTTTTCGGCCGTGCGGAATGTCCGGCCTGTCAGAGCGGAAACCTTTTCGGCGACAAGCCTGTCAAATCCCTTCGGCGCGTTCAGACCGGTGCCGACTGCCGTGCCGCCCAGCGCAAGGCTCTTCAGCGGCTCAACTGCCATCCTGACGAGCTCGACATCGCGCTCGAGAGAACTTCTCCACCCGCTGATTTCCTGTGAGAAAGCAATCGGAACCGCATCCTGCAGATGAGTTCTGCCGGACTTCACGATGCCCTTGTTGTCGCGCTCAAGCTGCAGAAACGTCTCAATCAGTTCCTGCGCAGCCGGAATCAGCTTGTCCTCGAGCGCCAGAACCGCGGAGATATGCATGGCCGTCGGAAACGTGTCGTTGCTCGACTGGCTCATGTTCACGTCGTCGTTCGGATGCAGAAGTTTCTTTCCCGCAATGGAATTCCCCACATTGGCGATTACTTCGTTGGCATTCATATTGGACTGTGTGCCGGACCCGGTCTGCCACACAACAAGCGGAAACTCGCTGTTCAGCTCTCCGTTAATGACCTTGTCCGCCGCTTTTTCGATCGCGTCAAGTTTTTCGTCCGTCATCTTGTCCGGCTTCAGCTCGTGATTCGCCTCCGCTGCCGCCTTCTTCAGAATCCCGAATGCATGAATGATCTCTCCCGGCATTGTCTCAATCCCGACGCCGATCTGGAAATTCTCATGACTTCTCTCGGTCTGTGCGCCCCAGCAATGATCCGCCGGCACCCTGACCTCACCCATGGAATCATGTTCGATGCGGTATTCCATTTCAACCTCCAAATCCTGACGGTAAGGCTCTCTAACCCGCCTTTTCCGCTCAAACTCCTGTTCAGCTTTCTACAACAGGTTTCAATATAGAACATAGTTAATTATTTGTCAATCTTTCCGCGCAATATTTTACGAAAATCATAAACTCAGCACTTGCTCTTTACAAATACTGGAATTTCCGCGGCAAATGAGAGAGAATACATCTGTTGCGAAAAAAGGAGACTCTCATGAAATCTGTTTCCACATGGAAAAACGCCATAACAAGCCATCTGTATGACGCATCAAAGATCGACTTTGATCATCTCACATTTTCCACGGAAGCTCTGAAAGCTCTGATGATTCCGCTTATCATCCAGACGCTGCTTGAATCTCTGATGGGCATGGTCGACAGCATGATGGTTTCCAATCTCGGGAGCGCCGCGCTTTCCGCCGTCTCGCTGGCAGATTCCATAAATGTGCTCGTCATCCAGGTGTTCTCGGCATTTGCCGCGGGTGCCACCATCATCTGTTCCCACTACATCGGCGCAAAAGACCTCAGGGCCGCGAACGAGGCCGCGCAGCAGATCGTGCTGTCAATCGCGTTTCTTTCCGGTGCGACAGGTCTTGTCTGTTTTCTTGCGAACCGGCCGCTCCTGAGCCTGGTGTTCGGCGCGGTCGAACCGGAGGTCATGACGGACGCCGTCATATACTTCAGCTACACGTCCGCGTCATTTCCGTTCATCGCTCTGTTCTCCACCGGCGCGGCATTCTACCGCGCGGGCGGCGAATCGCGCTTTCCGACCATTGTCGGCGTGTGCTCTAACTGCATGAACATCGCGGGCAACGCGCTCTTCATGTACGTCATGGGCATGGGAATCGCCGGAGCGGCGCTCTCAACACTTCTCGCCCGGATATTCTGCTGTGTCTGGATTTTTATCGCGCTGCGGCGTGACACGAAGCCGATTGTCGTCCGCCGCTACGCCGTGCGCCCGAATTTCAGAATAATAAAGAAAGTTTTCAATATCGGCATCCCGTCCGCCATCGAAAACGGAATGTTTCAGTTCGGCAAACTGGCCATTCAGTCGAGTGTCTCGACGCTCGGCACGACTCAGATCGCCGCGCAGGCCATGACCGTCATATTTGAGACGCTCAACGGAATGGCGCCTGTCGCCATCGGAACCGGACTCATGACTGTCGTCGGTCAGTGCCTCGGATCCGGAAAAGTCGAAGAAGCCAAATATTTCACGGCTCGAATCTGCCGCATGGCCTTTATCGCGCTGCTGGTGAACTGTCTGTTCGTCTTCGCGATCGCCGGCCCCGTCACATATCTGGCAGGCATGGAGCCCGACGCCCGGGATCTTTGTCTGCGCATGACGCTTCTCATCACCATCGTCAAACCAATCATCTGGGTTCCGTCTTTCACCCCGGCCAACGCGATGCGCGCAGCCGGCGACGTGCGCTTCAGCATGATCGCGGCCAGCTGCACGATGTGGATCTGCCGCGTGATGGTGACGACGATCCTCATCCGTGTCGTCGGAATCGGAGCTGTCGCCGTCTGGATCGGCATGTTCATGGACTGGGGCTGCCGCGGCGTCATCTTCACCATCCGGTATTTTTCCGGCCGCTGGCTGAAGCACTCTGTCATCTGACAGCACTTCTGTATATCTGTCAGGAGTTGTCAGATTTCCAGCATTTTCCCGGTCAGTTCCGCGAGCGTCACCTCGCCCCAGCTGTAATTCTGCAGATAAACACCCTTGAACAGAGAAGCATAGCGCGGATTGCCCGACAAATAGTCGTACAGATCGCAGCGCACTTTTTCCGGCACCAGCCTCCGGCTGCCCGCGGACACCTCCACAATATCGCCGATGCCATACGCCTCCAGAGTGTTCTTCAGCCGCATGGCTGCTTTGCGGTACCGCGCAAGCGTCACCGAAGTCACCGGCTCGTCCTCCCAGAGGAACCCGACGGCCTCTTCGCTTGTGACAAAGCCGCCGCGCCGGTCCGTGAGAAGCGCCAGCAGTTCCTTTGCCTTGCGGTTGTGGAACGCCACCGGTTTCTCACCGACAAACACATCAAAATACCCGAACGTCCGGATAAACACTTTCGGGTGCTGCTCCGGCCCTGCCGGCTTTTCCTCTTCTTTTTCATCGAGATTGTACAGCAGGACAAACCGCGGCGTACTCCCCTGACTTTTCTGGGAGCAGACGGCCCGCAGCCTGCGCATGCGGTTTTCGTTCACGTCCAGATAGGTGAACGTGTGCTCGCCTGTCGTCAGCAGATCCGCGAACTCGGAAATATCCGCGTGGCTCTTCGCGACAAATTCCGGCATGGGCGTCTCTTTTTCCATGAGTTCCATCCATTCTTCCTGGCTCACGCCGAAATATTTCCATATATTTTCACTGACGTACAACGGCTTGACGCCCCATCCCGGCGTGATTTCAAACGCCGCGATGCCCTCGGTAAAACGGCTCAGGATTTCATGCATCGTCTCCGTGAGCGACGCATTCTGCTTCTTCAGCATCTCCGTCTGCGCCTCTTCGGACAGCGCCCGGCAGCAGAACAGACTGATATTGTCCGTCATCTTGAGGAAAATGCCCGTATATTTTTTGATCTGTCCGTCGGATGACCTCGCCGAATACGTAATCGTGGCAGGTTTCTTTCCCGCGTCATGCGTGCTCTGTCTTCCCATCGACATAAAGTATGATGTCACCCTTGCCTGGTCTTCCGGCGGCACCATATTCCGGATCCAGCGGTCTGACGCGCTCTCCGTGTTCATCGGCACATTTTCAAACGCCGAAAACAGGGGAGATCCGCCGCTGTAGATGCAGGTCACCGTATCTGTCGCCTGGTCAAACCGGAATATCTTGTCGTACACTTCCGTCAGCGCTCTTAAATACTGATCCGAGTCTTCCGCCGGCTGACTGACATTTTCCCTGAGTCCTGTGATGTCAGAGAGAGACGAACAGCCGGCAAGACCGCCGTCTGGCGTTCTCACCGGCACAACCGTGTCATTTACATATTTTACCCGGCCGTCTGCGCAGACAATCCGGTACCACTCGCTTTTCTGTTCTCCGGTGTCCTGCACCGTCTTCAGAAACGCCGCGTACCTGCCTCTGTCCGCCGGCACGATCAGCTGATCATATCCGTTCTGCTCTGTGAAAAACTCCTCGGAATACCCCGTCATCTCACACAGATTCCGGGAAACCTTCCTGACAAATGGCTTCTCAGAGCTCAGGTCCAGGATATGAAACCCGCTGACCGGCATCCCGTAACAATCCCTTTCAAAATTTCTTTCTCCAGTCATGGGTCCTCCTTTCGCAGCGCTGATCCATGATGACACCCTATATTTTATACGGGCTGGAGAAGAAATGAAACTTATAAATTATTAAAACCGACGGAATCTCTCGTAGCGGTGAAGGATGCGGTCCGGATCCGCCTCGAGAGTTTTCACCTCCAGGACAAGAGCATCCCGCAGACTGTCGTAAAACGGCTTTTTCCCGAGATCCGTCTCCGAAATTATCCGGTCAGCCACGCCCAGATTCAGGGCGTCTTTCGCTGTCAGCTTCAGGCACTCGGCAGCCTGTGCTGTTTTCTGCGGATCTTTCCAGAGAATCTGTGCGCACCCTTCCGGCGAAATCACGGAATAATAGGCGCCTTTCAGCATCCAGACCCTGTCGGCAAGCGCAAGCCCCAGCGCGCCGCCGCTGCCGCCTTCGCTGATGATAATCGAAATCACAGGGACCTTCAGTCCCGCCAGTTCCGTCAGATTCTGCGCGATTGCCTGACCGATTCCGCGCTGTTCGTCTTCCAGACCGCAGCCGGCTCCCGCTGTGTCCACAAAACAGATGACCGGACGGCCGAATTTTTCGGCCTGTTTCATCAGCCTGTATGCCTTGCGGTATCCTTCCGGATGAACCGAGCCGAAATGTCTGGCCTGCCTCTGTCTCGCCGTGTGGCCTTTCTCGATCGCGAGCACCGTGACCGGGCGGCCGTCCAGTCTTCCGATTCCTCCGATCAGAGAAGAGTCGTCCCCACATCCTCTGTCGCCGTGCAGCTCAATAAACTGTGTAAATATGTTGCTGATATAATCAAGGCCTGTGGGGCGCGAACTGTTTCTCGCCGCCTCGACCTTTGCGTATGCGTCACTCACTGTCCGGGCCATATGCGCTCCCTCCTTCCTCATGCAGCGAAAGCAGCGCGGAAAGTGTGTTCTTTAACTGCTGCCTGGGAACAATCCGGTCGATAAATCCTTCTTCTTCCACAGACTCCGCCTTCTGAAAATTCTTCGGGAGCTTTTTTCCTGTCGTCTGTTCCACAATCCGTCTTCCGGCAAAACCGACCGTCGCACCCGGCTCAGCGAGCGTGATATCCGCCTCCATGGCAAAGCTCGCCGTGACGCCGCCGGTCGTCGGATCTGTCAGAACCGCCATGTAGAGAAGTCCCGCATCCGAATGCCGGCGGACAGCTGCGCTGATTTTGGCCATCTGCATGAGAGACATCAGCCCCTCCTGCATTCTCGCGCCTCCGGAAACCGTAAAACCGATGACCGGGAGCTTTTTTTCAAGAGCCATCTCAAACGTCCTCGTGATTCTCTCGCCGACGGCTGTTCCCATGCTTCCCATCATAAATCCAGGCTCCATGAAGAAAAGAGCGCATCTCTTTCCGTCGATGGCTCCGGTGCCGCAGACAACCGCTTCATTTTCGCCGCTCGAGGCTCTCACCGTCTCAAGTTTTTCGGAATACCCCGGAAAATTCAGCGGATCCTTCGATGGCACATCAGAAAACATCTCCTGAAAAGTACCGCGGTCGACGATCATCTGAATCCGCTCTCTCGCATTCATGCGGAAGTGATACCCGCAGGGGCAGACCATGTACCGGGACTGCAGACGGCTGACCGGCGTGCTCTTGCGGCACTCCGGGCAGGTGAGTTCCGGCTCGAGAGCGTCCGACTGAACCGGGATGCCGTCGCGGCCTCCCGCCTCAAGCTTATTGTCCGGTTTCAGAAAATGTAATAAAGCCACAGCCGTTCCTCCTCTCTACCCATTGTCATTTGCCGGCTTTCCTGTCCCAGTCCGGGATGAAAGTCAGATTATACGCACCGCTGGTAAATGTCTCATCTTCCAGAATGCGCAGCTGTTCCTCGACATTGCACGGAATTCCTTCGATGACAAGCTCCGAGAGCGCAGCGCGCATTTTCCTCAGGGCTTCTTCGCGGGTGCCGGCTTTCACAGCCAGCTTTCCGAGAAGTGAGTCGTAATACGGCGACACACTTCCGCCCTCGACGAGAGCCGTGTCAAAACGCACATTCGGGCCACCCGGAACATGAAGCGTCTTCAGAGTTCCACAGCCGCCTGCGTTGATGCGGCACTCAATGGCGTCGCCGTCGAGATGAATGTCCTTCTGCGACATCGCAAGCGGAATACCCGCGGCGATGCGGATCTGCCACTTCACAATGTCGATTCCGGTCAGCATTTCCGTCACCGTGTGCTCGACCTGAAGACGGACATTCATCTCCATGAACCAGAAGTTCCCGTCTCTGTCGAGCAGAAACTCCATCGTCCCGGCACCTGTATAGTGAAGTTTTCTGGCAGCCTGCGCCGCCATCTTTATCATCCTGTCGCGCTGCCGGCCGTTCACGGCCGGAGACGGCGTCTCCTCGATCAACTTCTGATTGTGCCGCTGAACCGAACAGTCGCGCTCGCCCAGAACAACCACTCCTCCCTGCTCATCAGCGAGGATCTGCAGTTCGACGTGGCGCGCCGGATAAATGCATTTTTCAAGGTACAGACTTCCGTCACCAAAAGCGGCAGCCGCTTCAGCCGAAGCTTCCGGCCAGGCCGCCCGCAGAGATTCATCGTCCTCGACCATCCGGATTCCGCGGCCGCCTCCGCCCGCGCACGCCTTGAGCATCAGAGGATAGCCGATTCTCTTTGCCTCTTCAAGCGCTTCTTCAATGCCGGAAAGAGCCAGGGTCCCCGGAATTACGGTGAGTCCGGCCGCTTCCGCCTGTTTCTTCAGCTCGGCTTTGTCAGAAAGCTTTTCCATGACGTCCGGATCCGGTCCGATGAAAACAATGCCGTTTTTGCGGCACTCTCTGGCGAAATGCGCATTTTCCGACAGAAATCCGTATCCCGGATGAATCGCCTGAGCGCCGGAGATGAGCGCCGCGCGGATGATCTGTGTCTCATTCAGATAGCTCTCAGACGCCGGCGCCGGCCCGATACAGAACGAAGCATCCGCGAGCTGCACATGGAGAGCATCGGCGTCGGCTTCGGAATATACCGCCACCGTCTCGATGCCCATCTCACGGCAGGCCCGGATGATCCGCACCGCGATCTCGCCGCGGTTGGCTATCAATATCCTGGAAAACATCTCTCACACTCCCAGTTCATCTTTCTTCACAAGAGCCAGCACAAACTGACCCGTCATGCATACCGTGTCCCCGACACTGACCTCGCCTTCGGCAAACAGAAACTGTCCCTTGCGTCTGTTTATCCGGCTGTGAACCGTCAGCGTGTCGCCCGGAACGACCGGATGGCGGAAGCGGACGTGATCAAGGCCTGAGTAGACCGGAAGATACTGTTCTTTGGAAGCGTCCGCCAGCACACAGGCTGACTGCGCCATAATCTCGCAGAGAATAATTCCGGGGACGATCGGATGATCCGGAAAATGTCCCCTCAGAAAGAACTCATCGCCCCGCACATGATAATGTGCGACGGCCGTGTCGCCTTCCCGCACAGCGTCATCCAGCAGAAGCATGTTGTCGCGGTGCGGCAGGAGCTGTTTTAGTTCTTCGCGGTTCATTCCGTCATCCCTCCTTTATCGTGAAAAGTTTTGTTCCGAATTCAACGGTCTGCCCGTCCGACACAAAGACCTTTGTGATCACGCCGTCGCAGGGCGCCTCGACCTCATTCATCAGCTTCATCGCCTCGACGATGCAGAGTGTCTGCCCCTTCTTTACGTGGTCGCCCTCCCTGACAAATGGCGCCGCACTCGCAGACGGCGCCGCATAAAATACGCCGATGATATCTGATGTGACTGTCGTCTCACCGGAAACAGAAGCCTCCTCTGTCCCCTGTGCGGCCGTCTGAACCGGTGCGGCCGGTGCGGCCGCGGCAGCTGTCTGCGGCGCCACAGAGCGCTCAAGACGGACTTTCTTGTCCCCGTCTGTGAGTTCCAGTCCGGTGAGTCCGAGCTCTTTCATCAACTGTGCATAATTGCGGATGTCGGAATCCTCCATATCAATCACACCTTTCTGAATGCAAGGCAGACATTGTGTCCGCCAAAACCAAAGGAGTTGGAAAGCGCCAGAGACATATCCTGTTTCACGGCTGCCCCGGCCACGACCGGAATATCGCACGCCGCGTCTTTTTCTCTGAGATTGATCGTCGGCGGCACAAGACCATCGCGCAGGGAAAGCAGACATGCGAGCGCCTCGATCGCACCCGCTGCGCCGAGCATATGCCCGGTCATCGACTTCGTCGAGCTGACAAGCACATGATCAAGACTGTCACCAAAAGCTTTTTTGATGGCGATCGTCTCGACTGAGTCGTTCATCGGTGTTCCGGTTCCGTGTGCGTTCACATATACCGTCTCGCCTTCTTTGTATCCGGCTTCTTCCATCGCCATGACAATGGCGCGGGAAGACTGCTCGGCTTCCGGCTGGACAGCCGTCATGTGATACCCGTCGCACGTCGATCCGTATCCGCAGATCTCACCGTAAATGTGCGCACCGCGCGCCTTCGCGCGTTCATATTCCTCAAGAATCAGGCAGGCCGCGCCTTCCCCGATGACAAACCCCTTCCGTCTCGCGTCAAACGGCAGCGAAGCCTCGTCGGGATCGTCGGATGTCGAGAGAGCTCCCATATTGCCGAAGCCGGCCACAGCCGAAGCGCAGACAGCCGCTTCCGCGCCCCCGGCGATGACGGCGTCAGCATAACCGTGACGGATCATGCGCACCGCCTCGCCGATGGCATTGGAGCCAGAAGCACAGGCCGTGACGGCGGGGAGAGCCGATCCGTGACAGCCGTACCGTATCGCAATCAGCCCGGCTGCCATATTTGAAATCATCATAGGGATAAGAAGGGGAGAAACGCGTCTCGGCCCTCGGTCCAGCAGCTTGCTGTGCTCTGTTTCAAAAGTGCGGATTCCGCCGATGCCGGTTCCGAAATACACGGCAAAACGGTTGGGATCGACATTTCCCCTGATCCCGCTGTCCGCAACAGCCTGGTCAGCCGCCGCGAGCGCAAACTGAGCATATCGGTCCGTCCGCAGCGACTCATTGACACTCATATATCTGACCGGGTCGAAATCTTTGACTTCGGCCCCGAGATGAACCTTGAACTTCTCCGTGTCAAAAAGCGTGATCGGAGCGATTCCGTTTTTACCCGCTTTCATCGCGTCCCAGGTTTCATCCACAGTATTTCCAAGCGGTGTGACGGCGCCAAGGCCGGTCACCACAACTCTTTTATTTCCTTCCATTTTTCAAGACCTCACATTGAGAGACCGCCGTCGACGGAAAGCACCGCGCCGGTCACATACGAAGCTTCTGCCAGATACACGGCAGCCAGAGCGACATCCTCAGGGCGCCCGATTTTGCCGAGCGGTATCTTTTCCGTCAGACCTTCCCGGGCCAGCCCCTTCGTCATGTCGGTTTCGATGAATCCCGGCGCAATCGCGTTGCACCGGATTCCTCTGCCTGCGAATTCCCGCGCCACTGACTTTGTGAGCCCGATGACGCCCGCTTTTGACGCGGCATAGTTCGTCTGTCCCGCATTTCCCATGAGACCTACGACAGAGGAGATGTTGATAATGCATCCTTCGCGCTGCCGCAGAAAAATCCCGGAACAGTGTCTCGTCATGACAAATGTTCCTTTCAGGTTGACATCGATCACGCGGTCAAAATCCTCTTCCTTCATCCGCAGAATCAGGCCGTCCCTCGTGATGCCGGCGCAGTTCACCAGAATCTGAATTCCGCCAAAATCTTCGCGGACCTTGTCCACGGTTTCTTTCGCCTTCGCAAAATCGGAGACATCGCAGAGGTAGTACCCCGCGCGCACCCCGTATCGGGTCCGTATCAGGTCACAGACCTCCGCGGCCGCCTGCTCATTTCCCGAGCAGAGAACCGCGATGTCAGCTCCGCGCAAGGCGAACGCTTCTGCAATTGCGCGTCCGATTCCGCGGCTTCCCCCCGTGACAAGCGCCGTCTTATTTGCGAGCGTTTTTTGTGTCTGCTCTTTCAAAAGCCGCACTCCTTTTTAAAATCTTCCAGGCTGAACGCCTTCAGGTCCGGATCGATGCGCTGCACCAGATGCGTGAGTGTCTTTCCCGGACCGATCTCGACAAATGTATCGATTCCCTGTTCCGCCATATCGCGGACCAGTTTTTCCCACAAAACAGGATGATTGATCTGAAACGCGAGCGTATCGCGGAATTGATCAGTCCCCGGCTCATATTCCCGGCCCGTCTTGTCGGACCAGAGCCGGATTTTTGCTTCTTTCACAGGAATCTCATCCAGAAATTTTCTGAAGGCTTCAGCCGCCGGATTCATGAACGGCGAATGGAACGCTCCGCTCACCCTGAGCATCACGGCCCGACCGCCGCATTCCCGCACACGCGCGGCAAATTCTTTCATCTGCGCCGCGTCGCCGGATACGCTTATCTGTCCCGGACAGTTGAAGTTGACAGGCCACACTTCCGGAAACTCAGAGGCGAGGTCTCTCACCTGCTGCTCACTGAGCTTCAGAACAGCCGCCATGGCCGACGGTCTTCCCTCGCCGGCTTCCTGCATAAGTCCGGCGCGCCGGCAGACAGTCTTAAAGCCGTCCTCGAGAGAAAAACATCCGGCCTCTGTAGCGGCGCACACTTCTCCGAGCGAAAAGCCGGCCACTGCCTCAGGGTTTATGCCATGACTCTTCAGGTCTTCCGCCGCCGCCATTTCAAACGCAAAGAGACTGGGCTGCGTGTTGACCGTCATTTTCAGCTGCTCTTCAGGCCCCTCAAAACACAGATCGGACGTGCCGGGGCGGATCCTGTCGCAGACGGCAAAGACATATTCAGCGGCCTTTGACGAAGCAGCCAGATCCTTTCCCATCCCGACTCTCTGGTCGCCCTGACCGGAAAACAAGAATGCTATCCGACCCATTTCTCCGCTCCCCGCAAAATCGCCTCAGCCTCTGACGCGACTTCGCTCACAATCTCAGCCGCCGGCTGAACCTTCTTGACCATCGCGGCCGACTGTCCCGCCAGGAAACAGCCGTTCTGCGCGTCGCCGTCCACGACTGCGCGCCTCAGAGCCCCTGTTCCCAATTTTTCAAGCTCTTCGTCCGACGCTCCGCCGTACTCCTGCTTCAGATATTCTCTGGAGAACGGAGTGCGCAGAGATCTCACCGGATGGCCCAGACGTTTTCCTGTCACCATCGTGCACAGATCGCCGGCCTTGAGAATTTTTTCTTTATAGATCGGAGAAATCGTGCATTCCTCGGCGGAAAGGAACCGGGTTCCCATCTGTACGCCGCACGCACCCAGCATAAAAGACGCTGCCATGCCGCGGCCGTCCGCGATGCCGCCCGCTGCCAGGACCGGAATCGTTACAGCGTCCACAACCTGCGGAACCAGAACCATCGTCGAAAGCTCGCCGATGTGGCCGCCGCTCTCACCGCCTTCCGCGATCAGCGCCGATGCGCCGGTTCTCTGCATGAGGCGGGCCATCGCGACAGACGCAACGACCGGTATAACCTTGATCCCCGCCTCTTCCCACATCTTCATGTAACGCGAAGGATTTCCGGCACCAGTCGTCACGACCGCGACCTTTTCCTCGGCGGCCACCTTTGCCACCTCTTCGGCATAAGGGCTCATCAACATGATATTGACGCCAAACGGCTTGTCCGTGCGCTTTCTGGCTTCCTGAACCTGCTCCCGCACATACGACGCCGGCGCGTTTCCGGACGCAATGATTCCGAGGCCGCCGCCTTCGGAAACCGCTGCCGCCAGTCTGCCATCCGCAATCCAGGCCATTCCGCCCTGAAAGATCGGATAGCGGATCCCCAATAGATCACAGATCTGCGAACGAATCATGTCACGCCTTCTTTACTTTTTCCTGAAGAAACTTGTCAAGTTCGCCGACTGTCTCGACCTTCTCGTCGCCCAGGTCGATTTCCTGTCCGATCTCATCTTCCAGGTTCATCAGCAGCTCAACCGTGTCGAGCGAATCAATGCCGAGATCTTTGAATGTGCTCTCCGGCTTGATGTCCTCGACCTTGCATCCCGTGCGCTCAGAAATAATTTTTGCGATAGCATCAAAATACATTTTTCATCCCTCCTGATGTGAGCGTATTCTTACGCCTATGCAGAGGATTATACGAGCCACCCTGTTCCGTCATCCGTCCCCCGGCGTTCCAAAAACGTTCCTTGCGGATAAATCTTTTGTGAATTCTTAGAATTCATGGCAAATGTTTTCGAAATACTTTCAGCCGCATTCGTCAAAGCGCCCATTTTTTGAACACTATAATAATTTAAAATAAAAACATCCGCACCATATTGATAGTGCGGATGCTTCTGCATATCGTTTCCTGCCAGCTGTTTCAGGAATTCTTTTCTTATTTATTCAGCTGCTTCGAACAGATTTATTACGGATGATTGTGAAATCTTCTGGAACATTCGAGTATCAGAGAAATCGGACTCACACCATTTTTCAATTTTTCCCGATACTCCTCTTCATATTCCGCCGGTACCATGGGGCTGATCATCGCCCATCCCATCTCCGGAGTAAACCGGCTGTCATACGAAAACGGGACCACATCCGCCGTGCGCATCAGCCACAGCAGCTGTCGGTGCTCGAGTTCGCGGCGCACCTCTGCGTAAGCCGGTTCGTCCGCTGTATTCTTCAGTTCCTTTGGATCCGCTCTCAGATCATAGAGTTCAGCTGTGTCATCGCCGCGGGTGATCAGTTTAAAATCCTTTGTGCGGAACATATATCCTTTCGTGTGAAGTTTCGGATCAGTCTGGGCTGCCTGTCTCGCATAGTACGGGCTCATCGGATTTGTACCTTTCGGCCCTTTCGCATGAAATTCATCACAGTGCCTTTCTTCCGGGGCACGTCCCCCTTCACAGGTGACAAAATCACGCACAGATGCGCTGCGGTCTTCCAGGACAGGGCTCAGATCTCTGCCAAACTGAGTGTGAGACGGCTTCACGCCTGCCATATCCATCGCTGTTTTGTAAAAATCCACCAGCTCCGCCATGCTGTCCGTCACACCCGGATCCAGTTTCCAGCCGGCCGGAGGCTTGATGAGAAGCGGCACTCTGACCAGACAGTCCTCGAAAGTATTCTGATTTTTCTCTGCCAGACCATAATCTCCCGTGTAATCCCCGTGATCGGAAAAGAAAAAGATGACGGAATTGTCATACTCTCCGACTTCTTTTAACGCCTCACACAGCTGCCGGAACTGGTCGTCGATTTTGGCGCACATTCCGAGATAGACAGCCCGCAGTTCCGTCCAGTCACTCTCTGAGTATCCTGTGCCGGAATCGTTGACACTCGCGTCGATTCCCTGCCCCAGTCGTATTTTCTCTTCAATCGGCGGCTTTCCTCTGCACTCATCCGGGTGAATACGCGGAGGAATCCTGTTTCTTTCAATACAAGAGTAATAGGGGTCGCCCACCTGATACGGCGGGTGCGGATAAATCATTCCCAGAAAAAGACAGATCGGCTGATCCGGTTTGCTTTTCAGAAACCGGACAGCTGCCTCAAGAGCATCGTCGTCACCGTTTCTGTCATCCGTGAGTCTGCCGTTGAAGAATGCTCTTCGATCCGCCTCCCGAGGCCTGCCTTCGGGCACTGCTCTGTTCCTGGAATTTGGAAGTCCATAAAACACTTCACTCGCATGCTTCTTCATCAGCCCCGGAACCTGTCCCGCCAGAAAGTCGTTCCGGGAGTTCATCCAGACGTAGTAGCCGGCATCTTTCAGTTCGCTGAAGATCGACGGTTCATTTTCATGCATCAGATACTCCATTGTTCTGTGTCCGTGGACATGCGGATACAGCCCTGTCAGAAAGCTGCAGCGGCTCGGCACGCACACAGGATTCTGACAGAAGGCATTCCGGAAAGACACAGCTTCCGTTTTGGCAAACTGATCCAGAAAAGGCGTGTGCGCAGCCGGATTTCCCAGATGCCCGAGAGAGTCAGCACGCATCTCATCGGGATTAAAAATGATAATATTCGGGCGCTTCTCCATCATATAATGCCCCTTTCACGTATTTTTCATCTGTCATTGTATCGGAACAGATCAGAAATCATTGTTCAAATTTGTCATAAATATTATATTTTTTACCAGTTTTCATCAACAAAAAAAAGACTGTTGTGGGCAGTCTCTTTTTAACGCAGTTATATAACATCGATTTTTCAGGAAAGCATATGCTGTTTCTGCCACTGTCCGGGAGTGGATCCATACAGCTGCCGGAAGGCTTTGCAGAACAAAGAAGTGCTGGAATACCCGACTTTCAGCGACGTCTCGGAAACCGGCGTGCCGCATTCCAGATAAAATTCTGCGCGCCTGCAGCGCATCGTATGCAGCAGATGAGAAAAGCTCTCGTGACACTCTTCGGCAATTTTTCTGGACAGATACCCATAAGACACAGAACAATACCTGGCCGCATCCGCCAGGGTAATTGTCTCTGTCATGTGATCCCGCATCCATTGAAGAAAAATCCGTATCAGATAGCTGTGATCCTTCATCCGGCTTTCTTCGACAATTTTGCAATAGATGACGGGAATTTTTCTGCCAAGCTGATTCAGCTCCCTGATCGAAGTGGTTTTTTCGATCTGCGCAGCCAGGTCCGCGCACACGCTTCTGACATGAGCGCTCGAAGCTCCTCCTTCCTCAGCTGCGCGGCAGGAAAGCGTATTGGATACGAGAATGAGATTTTTCACGTTGCGAAGATGCCCCTGGTTTGTGTCATAATGGCCGTCATCAGCAAAATGGCCGCCGTCAAGCGTATCCTGCAGAACTTTCATGTCGCCTGACCGGACTGCCGACCGCATCAGCTGCTCATATCTGGCATTGCTCATGATCAGCGTTTGGTCGTTATTTTCCGCGCTTTCGATTCCGCGAATGATATCATTTGCATCCATTTGCACCGAAGAGCGCTGCGGCTGGTTCTGTCTGAACAGAGACCTGAGTGCCGGAAGATCTTTCATGGAATACTGTGGGAGGCCGCTCTCCAGTATCATCCCGACATCCTCTTTCACATAAAACGGCCCGAGAACAAGAAACGCGTCGTCTATGTCAACAGGTAAACCATAGAAATAATACGCACCGCTTCGCTCTGGCAGCTCCGATTCCTGCCAGCACCCTGTCTCACGGAATTCCCGCAGCTTTTTTCCAAAAAAATCTTCCCGGGCACGGCTGCGACGCAGAGCCATGGATGCATTTTTCACACTTGATGTATATTCCGCAAGACGCCTCCCATCAGGCAGAATGAGTGTCATGTCCAAATGAGAAAGCGTGTACAGCTGCCTGATATAATTCAGAAATTCATCCATGAAAGCTCCAGGAACAAGACTTTGCCCGCGCAACCTTTGAGTCAGCTCTACCCGGCGTCAATATTTATATATTGATGATATTTGCCGGATTATTGCAATACTCCATGATTTCCGAAATTGCGTATGTCGTGGTTTTATTGATCAGGGGAATATATTTTCCGAACTTTACCGCCCGCACAAAGCAGACAAGTTCATATCGGATTCCCTCGCCGTCAAGCTGATAAAAATATCGTTTGTTGTCCTCCGGATTTTCATACCTGACTTCAAAATAATCGGTCTTCCACCACGGAGCGGGAACATAGACATATCCCTTTGTTCCGGAAATGATTAATTCTCCTTCAGATTTTACGCCATTTCCCACTTTGATTTCGGCCGTCGCATGATCAAAAAGCAGATCTATTTTCGTGAATACATCCTCGCCGTTCACATTGTGAGATATGACTCTTTTTTCAAATTTGTCGCCTAAAATTTCCAGAATAGGAAGCAGAGCGGTCGGCGCCCACTCATACAGTCCACTCCAATCCGTCTGATCTTTTTTAAGACTGGTGCAGGTGGAATCAATCGAAATGACATCGCCGATCTTGCCGCTCTTTATCATCAGCAATAATCTCTCAAAGGCAGTTGCGTACGCGGTTTTCAGAGCTTCCATCAGTATGAGATTCTGATTTTCGGCCAACTCCATAAGCTCTTTCGTTTCTTTTTTGCTGAGTGTGACCGGAGATTCACACAGAACATGCCTGCCCTGACTCAGCGCGTATTTTATCTGAGAGTAATGATCTTCCGGGAGCGATCGTATGTAAACCGCGTCGCTTTTCTCAACCAAATCCTCGAATGACTTTTCTCTGCTCTCAAACCCGATCGAATCATTGGAGCTGAGAACAGAACAAATCTGCAGTCCGTTTACATATTTCGATTCTTTGATGATTTTGTTCAAAAAGGCGGAATTTCCGACAAGTCCTAAGTTCACCACCCTCTGCTCTGAGCGGATTTCAGAACTTGAGATGCCCTCGGTCCGATCCAGATACACTACCTTGCAGTATTCCTTCAGATAGTCGAACTTTCCTTTCCAGTCAGAGCCGATGGTAAATATATCGATGTTGTATTTCAGGATATCTTCAATTTTCTGTCCTTCATATTCCTCAACGATGATTTCATCGGCCAGGCCTGTCGCACGGACAGACTCAATCCTTTCCACAAGCGACTGCTGAACATTTATTTTGCCTCTGGCCTTGTCGAAATCATCCGCCGTCACGCCTACAATCAGATAATCGCCGAGCGCTTTTGCGCGCTCTAACAATCGAAGATGCCCATAATGAAATAAATCAAATGTTCCATACGTGATTACTTTGACCATCTGCGAAGCACCTTCTATCATTATTTATCTAATTCCAGCAGTGCCGACATGAATCTCTCCATGTATTTTTTCTCGCCGATTGATACTCTCAGGCAGTCACCCAGCTCACCGACATTGGAGTACGATTTGATCAGTATCTTCTTCTCATTTTTCATCCGGCTTACAATTGTCTTTGCGTCCGTCTTCGGCTCGACAAACAGGAAATTCCCCGCCTCTCCTTTGTGCCGGTACCCGTTCTTGTCCAGCTCTTCGATGAAATATTTTCTTCCTTCATTAAATTTCCTGACCAGTCCGTCAATCATGCCGGGCGTCTCGATGATTCTCTCCGCAAACAGCATGCCAAAGGCATTGACATTGTGAGGAGTGCAGAACTTCTGCACGTATTTGATATCTTCGGGGTCGCCGCAGACATATCCGAGTCTGCATCCGGCCAGAGCAAACAGCTTGGAAAATGTCCTTGTCACAAGAACTCTTCTGTTATTCAGAGCATACCGGATAAATGTTTTCGGATAAAAATAGTGGTACGCTTCATCAATCAGTATCGTGATTTCCTTTTCCTGGCAAATGTGGAAAAGCGTTTCAAATTCCTCATCGCTGTACACGTTGCCCATCGGATTGTTCGGATTTAACAACACCAGCATCTGAGTTTCATCTGTCAGTTCTTTGATAATATTATTGATATCAATACTCAGATCTTCGTTATATTGAACCTGCACGAAATTTCTCCCGTACATTTCCGAATATACCTGAAACATAAAATAAGACGGAACAACTCCTACAATTCTTCCGTCAGGTGAAGTAAACGCCTGGATCACATACCGGATTGCCTCGGCCGATCCGTTTGTGAGACAAATGTGCGAAATGTCTGTGTGTAAATAGTCCGCCAGTACTTCCGTAAAGTGAAGCGTCTCAGGATATTGAGCCAGAAACTGCGGGGTAACTTCCGACAGCACGTCCTTGATGAAATCTTCCGGAAGGCCGCCGGGATCTTCATTCAAGTCAAGCCTTAAATAATCTTTTCTCTCATTCTGATCAAATATTCTGTACAGATCCTTGATATTTTTATCGAGATAATACATTCGGATTTTTCTCCTTTGTCAGTTTTCTGTTATTCTCTAGTGTACCAGAGAAAAACAGGAATGGACACTGTTTCTGTCCAAAAAAGCAGGTATTAATTATACAGAATATCTGCCATATATCAATATCCGTATTTCTTTTGATTCCGAACCAGCATAAATGTCGTGAGAATGAGGCAGAGACCGTCGGACACGGCGGCGACGGCCCAGATGCCGTCCAGTCCCCACCTGAGAGGCAGAATGAAAACACAGGCGACCTGAAAGACGACCGTCCGCATGAACGAAAGAACCGCGGAGATCAGCCCGTTATTCAGTGCCGTGAAGAATCCGGATCCGAAAATGTTGAATCCCATGAACAGGAAAGCGATGCTGTAAATTCTGAAGCCGTGCACGGTCATCGCCATCAGTTCCGCATCGTAACTCACAAAAATCTTCACCAGAACCGGCGCGCTCAGCTCGGCCAGAGCCGTCAGTGTGACAGCGGCCACAAAAATCATTCTCATACTCTTGGTAAATATGTTCTTCAGTTCGTCCCGGTGGCCTGCCCCGTAGTGATACCCTGTGACCGGCGCGACACCGACGGAATATCCGAAATAAATCCCGGCGAATATGAAGTTGACATACATGATCACACCGTAGGCTGCCACGCCGTCTGCCCCCGAATAAACAAGAAGCTGGTGATTGTAGAGCATTCCGACAATCGAGGATGCTGCGTTGGAAAGCAGCTCACTCGATCCGTTCGTGCAGACTTTAAGGAGTGCTGACCAGTCCATGTGCGTCTTTCCGACGCGCAGTTTCGTGGAATTCGGCAGAATAAAATAAATGAGCGGAAGCACTCCGCCGATTGTCTGGCTCGCCACGGTCGCCCACGCGGCGCCGGCCAGGCCGAACCCCAGAACGCCGACAAAAAGCCAGTCGAGGAACATGTTCGTGACCCCGGCCGCGATCGTCACAGCCAGTCCCATCTTCGGGCGCTCCGCCGTGACCAGAAAACTCTGGAACAGATACTGCAGCATGAAAGCGACCTGCCCGACCATGTTGATGCGGATATAGAGCACCGAATACGGCAGCATCTCATCGGTCGCCCCGAGCAGCCGGGACACCGGGGCGGCCGTGACAAAACCGATGATGGAAAGCAGGGTTCCGGACACGATGAGCACATAGATAATCAGCGAGAAAATTTCATTGGCCCGCTTCCGGTGCCCCATTCCGAGTTCCATCGACACCAGCGCCGTGCCGCCGGACCCGAACATGAATCCGATCGCGGCCAGAATCATAATATACGGCATTGCCAGGTTCAGCGACGCGAACGGCAGCGAGCCCACATAGTTTGACACAAAATACCCGTCGACTACTCCGTAGATCGAAGAAAAGATCATCATCATAATCGACGGCATCGTGAACCGTATCAGCCGGCTGTATGTGAAGTGGTCTGAAAGCTGTATCCTTGCCTTTGCCATAACGTCCTGAGTCCTTCTCTGAGTCCGTCCCGGAATTGCTCTTCGAGGCGCAGATAGATGCTTTGTTCTTCCGGTGTCCAGGACTGAACGATAGCATCCTCAAGTTTCATGAGCGGGACGATTTTTTCCTGTATTGTCTGTTTTCCGATATCTGTCAGAAAGATCCGCTTCTGACGGCCTGTTTTTTCGCCGAGCGTCAGAAGCCCTTCTTTCTGCATTTTGGCGATCGCGGAGTTGACAGTCTGCTTGCTCATGCAGCAGCTTGTCATGATTTCGCTCTGGGTGATTCCGTCGCCCACGTCCGTGAGCATATATAAAATCATGTGCTCACTGTCCGACATGCCGTTTCTCACGGCCGCCGAATGATAGAGCGCATTCAACTCGTTGTTCAGCTGGTTAAACACATGAATTGCCGTCTTGCCGCGGGAAATCTGCTCCCGCGCGCGGCCCTCTGCCGTCTCCGCCATACGCTGCCTCACTTTCAGGTATATGCCGCCTCATGGCATAAAAATAAAGTCCGATATCAGACTATTAACTAAAATAGTATGATTTCGGACTTTTGTCAAGTTATGCAGTTTACGCTGCACATCGCGGTCAGCTGTCAGTCAGTTGTCTGAACTGTCAGGTTCCGGCAGTTCCTCGGCGGGAACAGTGCGGACATTTTTCATGGTCACATCGCTCGCGTGTGCGATCAGGATATTTCCGGCGTGCACTTCCATCGGCCCGGCTTTCTTACCGGACGTCTGTCTTTCAGGCTCCTCGATTTCGATATTGTCCATGTACACGCGGCGGATATCGTGTCCCTTCTTTTCAAATCCGATCAGCTCCACGGCCGGGCAGTTCACCCAGACATTCCGGCCGCCGTTGTTGTCGAAGTACCGGCCGAGCAGATGAAGATTCCTGAATTCGAAATCCGAGAAAAACGGCATGTCAGGCGCGCCCTCGCCGTCCATGTTCACGACGGCGTCATGCACGGAGATATGCGATACACTGCAGTCTCTCACCTTCAGGCCGCGCACGTATCCGCCCCGCTTCGGGCAGGCTTTGACCTCAATGCCGGCCCATGTCCTTCTCATGTCGCAGTCCCAGATCGAGACGTCTTCCACGCCGCCGCTCATCTCGCTGCCGATGCACAGACCGTGTCCCGAACTGCAGCTGCAGTCGAAAATCCGGATGTGTGATGACGGAATGCCGATCCTGTTGCCCTCCGGGTTTTTGCCGGATTTGATCGCGACGCTGTCGTCCTCCGTGAAAAATGTCGTGCCGAAAATCGTGCAGTCCTGGGACGAATCCGGGTCCCACCCGTCGCCGTTCCATACACCGGCTGAAACAATTGTACAGCTGTCCGTCACGATATTCTTCGAATACACGAAATGCAGATTCCAGGCCGGAGCCATTCCGGCTGTGATGCCGTGGATCCAGATGTTTTCCGCACAGCTGACGTTTATGAGTCTTCCGCGCACGCGTCCCGGGAGCGTACCGGAATTTTCCAGCCCTTCAGCCTCCACGTCGATGCTGGCGATCACCGAGGCGAGCCTCTCCTTCTCCGTATTTGCCTCGGCTTTGGCTAGCGGCACTCCGCCGGAGAGGATCGAGCCCTCACCGTAAATGCGGACATTGCGGCACGTCACGCCGGCCTCCCGGTCAAGCCGCCCGATATTGATCTGACTCCGGTAGCAGGTTCTCTCGAGTCCCTCAAACCGGCTCGGAATCAGCGGCAGGTAATCTTTCGGATCGACCGTGCCCTGAATCAGCGCGTCCTTCGCGAGACAGATGTCCGTGTCGCTCTTCACGTCAAGCGCCCCGCACTTGTACACGCCCGCCGGAATGTAGACAATCTGATCGGGCCGGCAGTCGTCTATTGCCTGCTGAATCGCCTTTGTGTCGGACGTCTCGCCGTCGCCTGCCGCGCTGTACGGCGCCTTTGTGACGTCGATCTTCTCTTTTTTCCTGTCCGTCTTCACGGTCACAGAGCCGAGCAGCTTCCAGACGTCATTTCCGTCATCCCCCGTCCCGGCACTGTAGGAAACCGTAAATACACGGCGCGACTCGTACGGAAGCCCTGTCACGGTCACATGTGTCGACGCTGCGCTCCAGGTATTTCCCTCCTCATCGGCAACTCTGTAAAGTGTCTGCTTTCCGGCGTCCTTCGGCTTTTCCCAGAAAAGAACCGCAAAATCTTCCGCTGTGCGATATTCAATCATTTACCTGTCCCTGTCCCCTTTCAGACATTATTTCAGTTGACAATTGTGAGCTGAGTTTCTCGTTTCGAACCCGGATATATACACGGATTATTTAACCGTAAATACAGGAAAAATGCAACTTGTCACCGATGCAGAAAAGACCCCGGACAGCGCGGCCAGAAAAATTCAGACTTGCGAATTTTCCATTTTCGCGAGTTCCGGCCAGACGGTGAGAATCATAGTGGTAAAGCAGGCGAGCCCGCCGATAAAGTTTGAGACCGGTTCCGCCATGAATACGCCGTCCGTGCCGAAACCCAGGCCCGGCAGAAGAATCGTCAGCGGAATCACCAGAATCACCTTCCGGAACAGACTGAAAAATATCGCTTTTTTCTTTTTGTTCAGCGCCTTGAACACCGTCTGTCCGCTGTACTGCAGCGCCTGAAAGATAAACGCGAGGAAATACAGATGCAGCGCGGGCGCCGCGACAGAAATCAGTTCCACATCCTGCGTAAAAATCCGCACGAACATTGCGGGTTCGATCATAATCAGGGCCCACACGAGTGCCGTATAGGGAACGGTCAGAAGCACCATGACGCGCACGGCCTTTTTGATCAGTTTCGGCCTCCCCGCCCCATAGTTATAGCTGATGGCCGGCGAAGTCCCTTCTGTTATGGCCATGACCGGCGTGTCCAGAATCTGCCGCACCGAATTCACCGTCGTCATCGCCGAAACATATATTGGTCCGCCCCAGCGCATGAGCATGTTGTTGCAGCACACAGAGACGAGCGAATTGGTCACGGACATGATGAACGGCGTCAGCCCGAGACTTGCGATTTTCGAGCCGTACGGAAGCCAGCGCCCGCCTGAATCCCTGTGCCAGTGAATCCGGAATTCATTTTTCCCGCTTCTGAGGAACCAGATGACAAATGCGGCCGAGAGCGCCTGCGAGATCACGGTCGCTATGGCGGCACCCCGCACGCCGAGATTCAGCGCGAAGATAAAAAGGGGATCCAGAATCAGATTGGCGGCAGCCCCGATCACAACCGTTATCATGCCGAAGACGGAGTACCCTTCCGCGTTGATATACGGGTTTATGCCGGTGCTTATCATAGAAAAAAGAGTCCCTGTCAGATAAATCTGAAGATACGGGAGCGCGTAAAAAAGCTCCTCTTCTCCGGCGCCGAAAAGCCGCAGCAGAGGAGAGGCGAACAGTTCTCCGAAAACGGTGATAAGAACGGCGGAAACGATCAGAAGGCGGAGCGATGTGTTCAGAATCTTTGCCGCTTCTACCGGCTCCTTTTTGCCCAGCTCCATGGAGAAGAGCGGCGAACCGCCCATCCCGAACATATTTGTAAACGCGGTGACAATAATGATGACCGGGAAGCAGAATCCGACCGCGCCGAGCGCTTCCGTGCCCACATCCGGAATCCGCCCGATATAAATGCGGTCCACAATGTTGTAGAGCAGATTCAGAACCTGCGCGATCAGCATCGGAAAAGCCGTCTGCAGAATATTGCCTGTGATATTGCCGTTTTCAAAATTGACTTTTTTCATAAACGAAAAACCTTTCGCCGTGAGCAGGCGGAAGGAATCGCCTGACTGACAGGATTTTTCAGATTATACACCTGTGCGGCGTCAGTCTTCACCTGTCAGATGCACGGCGATGTAGTCGTGGTGTACGGCCGGAAGAAATACGTCGGTAATATCTTTCATGCGGATCTTCAGACTCGAAGTATTGACACAGGGGTGGCACCCCAGATACTCACTCTTCAGAATATCTTCGTCGATCAGAAGCTGCACGTGATTTTCCGTGTCGTTCATCAGTCCCATGACGCTCACGGCGCCGGGATGAATGTGCAGAAATTTCACCATGTCCTCCTCCGGTGCAAACGAAAGCCGCGCAGAATGAATCTGCCCGGAAAGCTCCTTCGTCTTGAAATTCTTGTCGCCCGGCATCATCAGCATATAATACTTCGTCTTCTGACGGTTGCAGAGAAAAAGATTCTTGCAGATCGCTGCCTGCAGGACGGCGTCAACCTCGCGGCAGTCTTCCATCGTCTCCGCCGGTCTCTCGTGGTCGGTCTGCCAGTAATGAATGCCAAGACTGTCGAGCACATCGTATGTGTGAATCTCTGCCTCGCTGCGGCCTTCCATACTCTCCGGTCTTCCGTCATGCAGTTCCATCATATTTCTCCTTCGACACTCTGTATTTTTCCCTCAGCCATATGCATGTGCACGTCCGCGATCTGCCCCGCGAGCTCACGGTTGTGGGTCGACACGATGACCAGATGATTGCCGGACTTCAGACTTCTGAGAAAATCCGTGATAAATCTCTGTCCCTTCTCGTCAAGCCCGCTGAGCGGCTCGTCGATCACAATCACATCCGGATCCATCGCGAACACCGCCGCAAACGCCACGCGCCGTTTTTCACCGCCTGAGAGTGTAAACGGCGCTCTGTCGCGCAGCGCCTCGAGCCCGAACAGCTTCAGATACTTCTCTGTCACCGCCCGGATCTCGTCCTCCGGCTTGTGCAGCTGATACAGCCCGAACGCGATCTCATCGGTCACGGATTGTGTAAACAGCTGTACCTCGCTGTCCTGAAACACAAATCCGATCTGCCTGTGGAAATTCCTGGCAAATGTCTCGTCGCGCATTTTCCTGGCTGTTATGGGTGTACCCTTAAAGATATATTCGCCTTCGTCCGGAAAATCAAGTCCGAGCAGAATCCGGAACAGCGTCGATTTTCCGCATCCGTTCGGGCCTTCCAGTGTATAACAGCGCCCGGGATAAAATCTGGCATTCACACCGTCAAGCGCTTTTTCTTCATACCCGCGGTACTTAAAACTGACATTTGTCAGAGATATGAGTGGTTCGGACTTTGAAGTCATTCCTGATTCCTTTCCGTTCAGGCCGCGGCAGACTGCAGACAGACAAACAGGACAATGACGGCCGCGTCCGCCGCGATCACGGCCGCGTCAGAGACGTTGAAGCGGTGGCGGTACAGATGTTTGTAAGTACCGTCAAAGCAGCGGCATGTCATGGCCTCTGTGTTCATCTGCGCCATTCTCTGCGACTTCAGAAATGTTGTTCCCAGAATGCCGCCTGTCCCGGCGGTCTTCCAGTTTTTTTCACCGACCTGACGCAGGCTCACGGCCTCGTTCATGCGGACGGCAAACCGCCCGAGAATGTGCAGATAGCGCACGGCCGTGTCGAGCGTCATGATGAAAAGGTCCGGCAGATGCAGGGATGAAGCGGCCTGCGTCATTCCCTTCCATCCCAGCTGTTCCGCGGCCATGGCGAGCAGCATAACGGATTCCGCCGTCTTCATCGTAATCGTGCTGAATGTCCGAGGGCTCCCCATAAATGCCGCCGGCAGAGTGATCAGTGCCGCGAAGAAAACGGCAATCAGGGTCGGCCTGAGAACGGCCGCAATCTGCTCCGGTGTCCGTGAGGCGAGTATCAGAAGCAGACCTGCCAGAATGCTTGTCACAAACCAGGGATTTGTTGATACCGAGCAGAGAATCACGCACAAAAAAGCGGAGAGAAGCAGTACGCTCCCGGCCGCCTTTTTTCCTGAATTATTTTTCGGATACCGGACATCATCGGTAAACAGTTTTCCGATCAGTCTCAAAATTTTTGAAGTCATACGCCCGCTTTTCTTTTCCGCGGAATCAGCGAAAGAAGTTTGAATACGATGATGAGCAGCGCCACGCCGATGACAGCAGACAGGATATATCCGAAAGCCTCCGGAACCCCTTCCACACTGTAATCCGGCAGAAGCGCCCTGAAACTGAACCCGTCCTGCATCCCGGACGGCGTGTAGCCGGCTCCGGTCTGCGCTATCTCGTCGGCGCCCCATTCGCCCCAGGCAGTGCCCGCCGCCAGAAGCCCGAGCGGAGTCGCCAGGATCAGAGCGGCAATCAGAGCCTTGAGCCCTGCCGATGTCTTTGCGCTCTCGTTTTCGCGGATCATCGAAGGCGATACTTTGCGCACAAATGCGTAAATCGCTGTCGTGTACACGACCTCGGCCAGTCCGAAAACGGTGAGATGCCCGATCATCATGGCCGGAACCGAGACTTCAAGACCGTACGGACAGTACAGGGCGTTTCCGGCAGCATCGTGGAACAAATACGGCTGTATGCCGAATTCGATCGCCGCACAAAGCGCCGCTGCGTTGATGCCGGCGTAGGAACCGACTGCCGCACTGATCAGCTGTCCTCTGTTCCCTTTTAACCGCTTTCCGATCAGCTGTGCCACGGCATATCCGACAAAAGGCAGGACAAACGCCATATTAAAACAGTTCGCGCCGAACGCAAGGATGCCGCCGTCTCCAAACAACAACGCCTGGATTGCCAGCGCCACGGAAATCGAAATGCAGGCCGCATACGGTCCCAGCAGCATGGCGATCAGAGTGCCTCCGACAGCGTGACCCGTACTCCCGCCCGGAAGCGGTATATTAAACATCATGCCGAGAAACGAGAAGGCAGCTCCCACACCGAGCATCGGTATCTTCTCTTTCGGCAGTTCTTCTTTTACTTTTTTGACAGAAATCACCCAGACCGGAACCATGACAGCGGTCATTGCCGCACAGGTCTGCGGGCTGAGATAGTTGTCAGGAATATGCATGTTTCGTGACTCTCCCTGTATCTCATTTTCTGTATTTTAAGAAAACACCACTGCCCGGGAAAGCCCCTGCGGGGGTTGCTCCAGGCGCGGGATCTGCCGCTGCCTTTGAGAATAAGCAGGGCGTATCACCCGTTTCCCGCGTGTTTCATAAAAACAGAGGGCTGTTCATAATAAAACAGCCCCCTTCGTGGATTCATTTGTCATTCGTTTGCGCAAGGCGCCGGCACACTGGTTTCAGACCTCGCCGGCTGTCTTCTGAAGGAACTGTTTCGTGCGTTCCTTCTGCGGGTGCTGAAAGAATTCCTTTGAGGTGTTTTCCTCGACGATGTTGCCGCCTTCCATGAAAACAACGCGGTTTGCGACGTTCTCCGCGAATTTCATCTCATGCGTGACGACGACCATCGTCGTGCCCTCTTCGGCGAGATTCTTCATGACGGTGAGCACTTCGCCTGTGAGCTCCGGGTCGAGCGCCGAAGTCGGTTCGTCAAAGAGCACGACGCGCGGATTTGAGGCGATGGCGCGGGCAATCGCGACGCGCTGCTGCTGGCCGCCGGAAAGCTGGGCCGGGTAGTAGTCTGCGCGGTCTTCCATGCCGACTTTTTTCAGCATTTCATGGGCGCGCTCTTCGGCCTCGGATTTAGGCTCATGGCGGGCAGTCACAAGTCCCTCCATGACATTGGCGAGCGCTGTTTTGTTGGCAAAAAGATTGAAGTTCTGAAACACAAACCCCATCTGCATTCGGAGCGTGTGGATGTCCTTCTTGCTGATTTTCGCCATGTCAAAGTTAAACTCGTCAAAATGAATCGTGCCGGCGTCCGCTCTCTCGAGAAAGCTTATGCAGCGCAGAAGTGTGGTCTTACCGGACCCGGACGGTCCGATAATCGCGACAACTTCCCCGTTGTCCACCTTGAAGTCGATGCCCTGCAGAACATGATTGTCGCCAAAACTCTTGTAAACATTTTTCACTTCCAGCATCGTCAAGTCTCCCCTCCGGCGGCGCCGCCGTTTCCGGCATCAGCAGAGAGCATCTTGCTCTCCGGCGTGCGGTAGACCATTTTTTTCTCAAGCCACTTCTGCAGAATCGTCAGGACGGTGCAGAACATCAGATAGATTGCGGCCGCCTCAAGATACAGAACAAACGGCTCAAACGTTCTGGCAGCTATCTGCTGCGCCTTTGTGAACATTTCGATGACTGTGATCGACGACGCAAGAGACGTGTCCTTGACCATTCCGATCAGGCTGTTGAACAGTGGCGGAAACGCAATCGGGAACGCCTGCGGCAGTATGATGCGGCGCATCGTCTGGCCGTATGTCAGACCGACAAGTTCCGCCGCCTCGGTCTGCCCTTTAGGCACCGCCAGAATCGCGGACCGCAGCGTCTCAGCGTTGTACGCCCCCGAATTCAGGGCAAATGTGATCACCGCCGCCGGAAACGCATCCAGCACGATCCCGAGAGACGGGAGGCCGAAGAAAACGATGAACAGCTGCACGAGCAGCGGCGTTCCGCGGAAAAACCAGATGTACACGAGCGCAAACTGTTTCAGCACCGGCACATTGGCAATCTGAACCATGGCGAGAAACAGCGCGATGAGAAGCCCCAGCGCAAAACTGATCAGCGTCAGGGGTATGGTTACCTTAATGCCCGGTATCAGAATTTGGAAAAATGACTGGGATATGATCTCCAGTATCCGATCACTCATGAATCCTTACCTCATTTCCTGGTTTGACTTTCTTCTCACGCTTCGCGGGGCTGCGTATAGTCTTCTCCGAGATACTTCTCACAGATGGAAGAAAGAGTTCCGTCCTGCCGCATTTCGTCCAGAGCGGAATTCAGAGCGTCAAGAAATGCTGTCTGACCCTTCAGAACCGGGATGGCGACGCGGTCCACAGCTCCATCGACATCGCTCGGGATCTGCAGCGCAATCTTCAGATCGTACTCCGGGAAGTTCTCCTGATATGTCTTGAACAGAATATCATCCGCCGCGACAAAGTCAGCACGGCCGCTGGCCAGCAGACTCAGCGCCTGTTCGGATGTGTCTACCGGGACAACCTCCGCGCCCCAGGCTTCCCACTGCGGGTTGAACGCATTTGTGAGAGAGGTGGCGACCTTCTTGCCAGCCAGATCCTCAACACTGCTGATGTCGCTCGTCGAGAGCGTCACGACATACCGATAGATATACAGATACGGATCTGTGAAGTCGTATTTTTCCTCACGCTCATCGGAAATCGAAACATCGCTGATGACGACGTCGATCCGGCCGGTATCCATCGATGTCAGCAGAGAATCCCAGTCAGTCTCCGTGAATTCGACATCCACTCCCAGTCTGCTCCCGATTTCTTTCGCGATATCGACGTCGAGCCCTACGAGTTCGCCCGAATCGTCGTGATAATTGTACGGCTGATATGTGCCTTCCACGCCGACCTTCATGACGCCGGCCGACTTGATGGATTCCAGCAGATCGGTGCCCTCCGAAGAAGACGCACTCGCCGTCGTGTCACCGGACGCCGAGGTTCCGGATGCTGACGCGTCCGCTGTTCCCGAAGCGGTACCGCAGCCGGCGAGCATTCCTGTCAAAAGAATCGCCGCTGAAAGTCCCGCCAAAAATCTTTTATGTCTCATAATCCTTCCTCTCTTTCAGTACTCATTCGATGTCCATCACAGACTCGAACGTATTGTCGGCTTCCGTGACGGAGGCCATGCCGACGAGCACAATAATCTGCTCATCGCTGAACTGTTCCTTGAGCCGCTTCTGAAGATCGGGTCCGACGCTGTGAATGTCTTTTGCGATCGCGGCGCCGAGGTCCCATACGACTCTGTCTTTTTCGTCAAATTTTGCGGCAAAATCCGGATCATTTTTGATATCGATGTCATAGCGGTCCTTCAGAAGTTTCGCGTACGCGTTCGTGCAGATCACAGAATGATTGTTCCAGGATACCGAGGCCTCGATGATGTCCGCATAACGCCCGCCGACCTTTTTCTTGACCTCGTCGTCCATATCCCAGGCGTTCAGTTCCACGCATTTGAAGACCGTCGGGTTGTTCAGCTCGACAACTGTTTTGTGAGAGCAGTTGTTCAGGTCGATTTTGTACTTGCTGATGATTTCTTTTGCTTCTTCACTTGCTGTTTCAGCTGTAATCGGTTTAATCCATGTCGCCATTTTTCTCTTCTCCTGCCTCAGGCGTCGACCCGAAGCGCGTCATTCACATAATTGTTGGCCACCATCATGGCGCCCATCGCCACGAGCACCACCATGATTTCTTCGGCCTGTTCCTCTGTCACGGGCTTTCCGTCTTTCCCGCCGTTCACAAGAAATTCTTTCTTGAGAGCCTCAAACTCCTCGTCTGTTATACTTTTCGGATCGTGTCCCATTTTCCGGGCAAACTGCATCAGCATTTCCTGACGCTTCGTGAGATGAAACGTGTTCGGATCGAGTCCGTATTTCTCGCGCAGCAGTTTTGCGAAATACGTCGTGCAGACCAGACAGTCGTTAGAAACCGAAATCGCATATTCGTACAAATCGCCGTCCAGACTCCCGATCAGCCTCTGCAGGTCGTCGTCCAGACGGTACGACCCCGCCTCGACCGCGTTGAACGCATTCACATTGTGCAGCAGCGTCAGCTTCTCATTTGTCAGCTTTCTGCCCTGCGAGAGATGAATCCGGATGGCCTCGCGGACGTCTTCCGGCGCCGTGTCCGGATCGATTTTGGAAATTCTCGCCATAGTAACTCTGCCTCCCTCTTGTTGCGGCTCTGAATTGCCGCCAGGACCGCAATAATGCCTATTCCTACTTTTCAAGTATGATAACAGGGGTTTAGCGTGAAATCAAGCATTTTTCATATTTCATATCATTTTGGTAGAGTATGTCTGAATAATAGACTATCTTCGCGGGAAATGGAAGAGGTATTTGTCCGGTCCCGTAAAAACACCCGGAAGATTTTCGTCTTCCGGGTAGTTCTCAAATATTTGTCATGATGGATATCATTTTCCGAGGACAATGGTCACGAAGCTCGCGGGCTTCAGCACGGCTGTCATCATTTTCCCGTCCATCTTCGCGTCGGTGCGCTTCACCGGCTTTACCGGCTCGCTCCCGGCTGAGTTTGTGATCTTCATATCGTCACTTTCGAGCGCCTCAAAATCGAGAACTCTCAAGTTGTCAAATCCGCGCAGATCCGCCGTGAATTCCACCGCTTCTCTCGTGTTGCGGTTGACGGCGAAGATCACAGTCTGCTCTTTCTCTTCGTTCAGAACAGCCACCGCCTCGACGTCGCTGACGTGATCGTGCCGGCTCGTCGGATGATCGCCGCCCGAGAGAACCGGGACGAGTGCTTTTCCGCGTCCGTAGTGAGATACAAGCCAGAACGGCCAGTAAATCGTCTGTCTCCACGCGCGCCCGTCGTCTTCCGTCATGATCGGGGCGATGACATTGACCAGCTGTGCCAGGCAGGCGATCTTCACGCGGTCGGCGTGCTGGAGGAATTTGATCAGCGCGAGCGCGTCGACAATCGCGTCCTCGTACGTGTAGATGTCCTCGAGCAGATGCGGATGCCGCCTCCACGGCTGATTTTCCATCGATTCGTTGTCTTTCTCGTTTGAGTGATACCAGACATTCCACTCGTCAAAAGACAGATTGAGCGTCTTTTTCGAATTTTTTTCGGCTTTTACCGCGTCGCAGATCGAGATCACGGCGTGGAGGAAATCTTCCAGATCATCGCTGTTTGCGAAAAAGTCAGCAGTGTCATCCGCCTGATTGCCCCAGTACTGGTGAAGAGACACATAGTCCACATAGTCGTATGCCTCGCTCAGGACCTGATATTCCCACTGTCCGAACGTCGGCATCGTCCGGCTGGCGGACCCGCAGACAACCGTCTCGATCGAATGATCCATCGTCTTCATGGCCTTGGACGTCTCGGCCGCGAGGCGCCCGTATTCCTTTGCCTCTTTGTGGCCCATCTGCCATGGGCCGTCCATCTCATTGCCCATGCACCAGAGCCTGATGCCGTACGGATCCTTGTCGCCGTGCTTTCTGCGCAGATCCGCCCAATAGCTCTCGGTATCCATGTTGCAGTACTCAAGGAGATTCAGCGCATCTTCTGTGCCTCTCGTGCCGAGATTCACGGCCATCATGATGTCAGTTCCGGCCTTTTTCGACCACTTGGAAAACTCGTTGATGCCGAATGTATTCGGCTCATATGTCCGCCACGCAAGATCGAGCCGCGCTCTCCGGTTCTCCTTCGGCCCCACGGAATCCTCCCAGCGGAAGTTGGAGACATAATTGCCGCCCGGATAGCGCACCTGTGACACGCCGAGATCTCTGACGAGGTCCATCACATCCGTGCGGAAACCGTTCTCATCCGCCGACGGGTGTCCCGGCTGATAGATGCCGTTGTAAACAGCTCTCCCGAGATGTTCAATGAAAGAGCCGTACACTCTTCTGTCAATCTCTCCGAGCTCAAAATCCCGGTCGACAATCAGTTTCGTTTTTCTGGTCATAAAATTTTCCTCTCCGCGGACTTTCTTCCGCATAGCATACGCATACTGGTTTCGAATATCCCGCTTTTATTCCTGTATATCTTCTTCTGTGATTGTCATCAGTTCTTCTTTTGTGAGTTTTGCAATTTTTTCGTCATTGCCGCCGGCCAGGCGCAGAGCCTGGGCGTTCACGGCTTTCTCAACCTCTGACGCAGACAGCTGTCCGTTCCCGTATCCCGGGAGCAGCGCGGAGTGCGTGAATTTCCCGAGAAGCTTTTTCTGTCCGCCTTCGCTCAGGACAAAACCTTTCTCTTTGCACTGAAGCTTCGCGATTTCAAGCAGCTCCTGCGGCGTATAGTCCGGAAAATCCAGCTCCGTGGAAAATGAAGAGCGAAGCCCGCCATTCTGCAGGAAAAGCGCCGCCAGTCCCGCCGGTGTTCCCGAGAGTATCACCATCAGGCTTTCCTTGTACTGCCCCATCAGCTGCACAAGCGCGTCAAGAGCCTCCTTGCCGAAATCGTTTTCAGAGCCGGAGTACAGCGTGTCCGCATCATCGATAAAAAGGACTCCGCCCAGAGCTGATTCGGCCACTTCTCTTACCTTTGACGCCGTCTGGCCGACATACCCGGCGATGAGACTGCCGCGGTCCGCCGTGACGATATGATTTGTCTTGATCACGCCGAGGGAACTCAGCGCATCGGCGATCAGGTGCGCGCAGAGCGTGCGGCCGCTACCCGCGTTTCCCGAAAAGATCAGATTCTGGCATTCCGTGCCGGAAGGCGCGAGACCCGCTTTTTCGCGCGCGCTGGAAAGTTTCACTCTCGCCGCAAGGCCCCGGATATATTCTTTGACATTCTGCCTGTCGACGATCTTCGCAAACGCCGCTTCAAGATCAAAAGACCGGTTTCCGTCGAGCTCGAAGTCCTCCGGGAGAAGCGTCGTGAGATCAGACTTCGAGCCGCCCGTTTTCGCGAGCCGTTCTGCCTGATTCAGAACAGCCTTCTCGATCATATTCCGGACCAGACGGCCGTTGCCGCCGTCATTCCTGCCCGGAACCTGCGCGCGGCCAAACTTTTCCGCGAGGCCTTCCCGGCAGGAATCCGCGATGACATAACCTTTCGACTTTGCCATGATGTCCGCGATCGCGAGCATTTCCTGCGGAGTGTAATCGTCAAAGTGGATATAATTCGGAAAACGCGACTTCAGTCCGGAATTTGACTTCAGAAAATCGCTCATTTCCCTGTCGTATCCCGCCAGAATCACGACCAGATCATCCTTGTGATCCTCCATACCTTTGACCAGCGTGTCGATCGCCTCGAGGCCAAACGAGTCGTTGTCGCCGCGGTGCAGCGAGTACGCCTCATCGATGAACAGCACGCCTCCGATCGCGCTCCGTATGACCGAAGCCGTCTTGATCGCTGTGCTCCCGGCATATTCTCCGACGAGATCCGAACGGCTCACCTCTACCAGCTGTCCGGACGAAAGAACGCCGAGCGCTTTCAGATACGACGCCAGAATCCTCGCGGCTGTCGTCTTGCCGGTTCCCGGATTACCGGTGAAAACCATGTGCATCGTGACGCCGGCCGTCTTCAGTCCCTGCTCTCTTCTTCGCCTCTGCATTCTCAGATTCATCTCGAGACTATTCAGATACGCCTTAAGATTGCCGAGTCCGACCAGACCTCCGAGCTGCTCTTTCACCTCAGCGAGCGCCGCGTCATTTTCCTTCCGGCCGCCGGCAAGTTCAATCGTCTCGTTTCCTTTTCGGATGGCAAATGCGGTGCTGCTCCCGGGCACAAGCTCCGCGCTGTCCCCGTCTTTGAGCGTTCCTTCCAGCTTCATTTCAGCCAGGGGCTCGTAGATACACGCATCCGCAAAGTCAATCATGCCCTGAACACCGGACGACACGCTGTAATGGCCGGAAAATGCCGCGATTGTATCATCGGGGCAGAGAAGTTTTATATTCAGTTTCTCATCGCATCTTCTCTCGAGCTCTTTTGCGATCCGGGAAGAGAGATCTCTGATGTTATCTGAGTCAAACGGGTCAAGTGTGATGACATCGCCCAGCGCGCTCATGAACCGGCCGCCGAGAATCGAGGCAACTTTTCCCTCTTTTGCCGTCGTCGTGAAAATCAGATACCGGTCTTCACAGCGGATTTCGGAAATCAGTCCTTTTCCCATCGCGCCGCCCGCCTCGACAAGCGTTCCGTTCTGCGAGAGATAGCGCTTCGGGAGTTTCCAGACGCCGTCTGTCAATATCGAGGTGAGGATGTCAAGCTGAGAGGGCGAAATTTTTTCGATGCCGTCAAATACGACACAGGGCGCGCTGCCGGCCAGTGCCCCGTACAGATCGCTTCTGAAAAGCGCGCCGTCAGAATCGCCGGCGTAATCTCCCATCTCAAGAATTGCCGTCTCACTGGATGTAAATATGCCCTTTTCTTTCAGAATCCGGCTGACGCAGCGCACCGCGTACACTTTGCCCCGGCTCTCGCTCCCGCAGATGAGAATGGCATTTTTCGGTTTCTTTTCTCTCCCGCCGGCAATCGGCCGCGCAAAAGCGATGCTCAAAGCTTTTCGGTCTTTATCCGAGCCGATCCAGATTTTCTCCAGTTCCTCAGGCAGCTGCGAAAAAATAATCGCCGCGTCCGTGACCGGTTTTGCCGCCTGTGTCTGTCTGCCGGATGCCGCCGGATTTTCGGAAGCGAAGCTGGTCTTACTGCCGCCTGTCTTTGCCGGCTCCGGCTGCTCCAGCTGAGCGATGTGATCCGCGTTCCACGTTGATATCTCTTTCAGAAGCTTCTGCGCGTCGCGGACAGCTTTATCCGCCTCAGCATAATTTTTCGCGATATTGGTGCCGGAAAGCACGGAAGATTTCTGCATCCGGCTTGTATTTCCGGATGGCACCGGGCTCTTGCTCTTCGCGTCAGACTTTATTTCTTTTTTCTGTTTTGTGCTCTGCCCTTTCTGTGAATGGGAAACATCTGCCCCCGCTGTCTTCTTTTTATCTTTTTTTTCGTCCGAATCCGGCCAGAAACTCCCCAGGATTTCGTTCGCATCAAACTTCATGCTGCTGCCTTTCCGCCACAGGCTTTTCCAAAGACATCTGTCTCATCTGCCACTTGAGATATTGTACGATTGAGCGCGCACTTCGCGCAAGTGCCGAAAGCAAACATGCCGCCTCTCCCGTCAGACGGGAAAGGCGGCACATTGTGCAGAGAGAAAACTGTATCAGTCTACGTATTTCTTCAGAGTGGCCATGACAGCGCCCGGTCCTGCGATCTCCTGACGGAAATAATCGACAACCTTGTCTGCGAGGCCGATTTCCTCGAGGTCGACGCCAAAAATCTGCTTGTTCTTCAGAAGCGGAAGCAGAGCCTTCTTCGTGTCCTCTTCAGACGGCACTTCGCCGAGCTTAAAGTCCTTGACAAACTTCTGGGCATCTTCAAGAAGCGGATCCGGCGACGGCTCGAAAGCCTTGCCCTCATCGTCGACAGCCATCAGATAGCGCAGCCAGCCGGCGAATACGAGCGGAATCATCGTGAGCGTCTTCGGATCTCTGTTCGGATCAGCGATGTAAGACTTGATGGTCTCGCCATAGCGGATCGCGAGCTTCTGCGACGTATCCGTCGCAATTCTCTGCGGGGTATCCGGCATGAACGGATTCGGCACGCGGACCTGCAGAACCGTGTCGATAAACTCCTTCGGATTGAGAACGCCGGGATCTTTGACAACCGGCAGTCCTTCTTTGTAGCCGAGAATATTTACCAGGTTTACGAGCTCCTTGTTCTTCATCTCGTCAGAGATCTTCGTGAATCCGAGCAGGCAGCCATAGACAGCGAGAGCTGTGTGGAGCGGGTTCAGACATGTCGTAACCTTCATGCGCTCAACGTCATTGACAGTCTCGCGGGTCGTGAAGATGACGCCGACATCCTGAAGAGCCGGGCGGCCGTTCGGGAACTTGTCCTCAATGACCAGATACTGCGTCTCCTCCGCGTTTACAAACGGAGCAACCCAGGTCTTCTTGGACGTCACAACCGGATCGAGATCTTCCAGACCGTCAGCGCGCAGAATAGCCTCAACCGACTTGTCCGGGCGCGGCGTAATCTTGTCGATCATCGACCACGGGAACGAAACCTTTGTCTCGTCGTTCAGATAATCCAGGAAGCCTGCCTCTGCCTTGCCGCCTTCAACCCACGCCTTGGCGTAGGCAATGACAGAATTGTAGAGCTTCTCGCCGTTGTGCGAGCAGTTGTCGGTGGAAACCATGGCAATCGGCTTCCTGCCGGCCTGATATCTCGTGTACAGCAGAGAAACGACCTTGCCGATGTAGCTCGCCGGCTTTTCCGGTCCCGCCGCAAAGTCAGCCGTCACAGCCGGAAGCTGCTCGCCGCGGCCGTTGACCAAGCTGTAGCCCTTCTCTGTGACCGTAAATGTGCAGAGCTGAAGACTGTCTGAGCTGAAAATTTCCTTCAGTCTGTCGAACTCCGCCTTGTTCTCGGAATCCAGAATCGTGGACTCGCCGATCGAACCGATGACGGTCTTCTCGACATCGCCGGTCGATTTCAGAGTCACGAGAATCGAAAGATTGTCGTGCGGGCGGTACTGCTTTTCGATAATCTCATAGTCAAAGCCCTCGCAGACCGTGATGCCGGACTTCATTTCGCCCTTCTCGATCATCTGCTGAGCGAGGTTTGCCTGGAACGCGCGGAAGATGTTGCCGGCGCCGAAATGAACCCAGACCGGATTTTTCTTCGTCTCTTCCGCAACCGCTTTGATGTCAAATGTCGGCAGAATATAGCCCTTGTCAAGCCACTCCTGTCTGTTCTCAAGACCTGCTAAACTAAGCTTCATGGTGACGTATCTCCTTACTATGTATTCTGAAACAAACAGACTCGTCAAGGCTCCGCAAGTCCCGGAGCCCTGACGAATTATCTCACATTATTTATGAAGATTCTTTTCTCTGAGGCCGGACGGAATTCCTCTTGTCTCCGCCTTGTCAATAGCCTCCCAGAGGCCGTTCAGATATGTCGCGCCCAGCGCTCTGTCATACAGACCGTAGCCCGGAATGACGCCCGGCTTGCCGACTTCGTCCCAGATCATGCGGCCGTGGTCCGGTCTGATCGGTCCGTCGAAACCTGTCTCATACAGAGCTCTCATGATCTCGTACATATCGAAGTTGCCGTCGGACGACAGATGCTGCGCTTCCTCGAAGTCATAATTCTCTCTTGATGTGTCGTTGAACTTGAGGTTGCGGACATGCGCGAAGTGAATTCTGTTGCCCAGCGCGCGGATCATGTGCGGCAGATCATTGTTGAGATTCGTGCCGTACGAGCCGGAGCAGAACGTGACACCGTTGTGCACGTTGTCGACAGCTTTCATCAGACGGAGAATACCTTCCTCGGAGTTGATGATGCGGGTCAGGCCGAATACAGACCACGCCGGATCATCCGGGTGAATCGCCATGTTGATGTCATACTTGTCGCAGACAGGCATGATCGCCTTCAGGAAATATACGAGATTGTTGAAAAGCTTCTCGCCGTCGGTGTCCTTGTACATCTCGAACAGCTTTGTCACCTGAGCCATGCGCTCCGGCTCCCATCCCGGCATAACCGTTCCGTTGCTCATCTTCTGCACGGACTCAGCCAGATGGTTCGGATCAATCGCGTCGATGGCTTTCTGATTGTAGGCCAGTCCTGTCGAGCCGTCCGGCTTTACTCTCGCGAGCTCGGTTCTGGTCCAGTCGAATACCGGCATGAAATTGTAGCATACCAGATGAATATCGGCTTTTCCGAGATTCTCAAGCGTCTCAATATAATTATCAATGTACTTGTCGCGGTCACTGTCGCCCACCTTGATCGAATCACACACGTTGACCGATTCGATGCCGGAAATCTTCAGGCCTGCGTCCTCAACATCTTTCTTGAGTGCCGCAATCCGCTCCGGCTGCCAGACCTCGCCCGGCGTCGTGTCATAAAGAGTCGTGATGACTCCCTTGACTCCCGGAATCTGGCGGATCTCTTTGAGCGTCACACTGTCAAAGTTCTTGCCGTACCAGCGCAATGTCATTTCCATAAGTCAGTATTCTCCTTTTTGTTTGAATTGCATCCTGAAGCAGCGCAGGACGCCTTCATGCTGTGCAACATTCACAAAATCTGCTTCTTACATTTTAACACTGTCACTGAAAACTTCTCAACTGTTTTGCGGCAGATTGCACAATGAGGAGCAGAAATGTAAGCACTTACATATTGTAATCCATATTGCGGATAGTTTCCAGATCTTTCTTCACCGTTATTCCTTTTACATTGAGCATGTCGCCCGTGATCGAAGCGTTTGACCCCGAGAGGAACGCCGAAAGCCCGCTGTCAGGAAGAAACGGCCTCCCGGCGGCCAGTCTGATATAGCGGTCCGGCAGTATAAACCGGAAAATCGCCACAATCCGAAGCACCTCATCCTGCTTCATGACTTCCGAGTCGCCCAGCGGCGAGCCCTTGACCGGGTCCAGCATATTGATCGGGACCGACTCTGCCGCCTGTTCCCGCTCGGCGAGCGCCAGATCGATCCTGTCCTCCCAGCTCTCACCCACACCGAAAATACCGCCGCTGCACACCTCGAGTCCCTCCTCGTGCGCCATCCTCGCCACCTCACTCTTCATGGCAAATGTGTGACTTGTGCACAGTTTCGGAAAAAAAGCCTCCGACGTCTCGAGATTGTTGTGAATTCTCTCGACGCCCGCCTTTTTCAAGTCTCTCAGATTGTCCCGCGTAAGCAGCCCCAGCGACACGCAGAAGTGAATATCCGCCTTCTTTTTTGCCTCCCGCACCGCCTCACAGATGACCTCAACTCCTTCATCCGGGAGTTTCCGGCCGGACGACACCAGGCCATAATGGCGGATCCCCTGGGAAGCCCGCAGACATGCGTCTTTCACGATTGTCTCTGGGTCCAGAAGCGGAAATGTGCGGATCTTTGAAACCGACACGCTTGCCTGCGGACAGAACCGGCAGTTTTCCGAACAGCGGCCGCCTTTGACACTGATGACAGCGCACATATCAAAATCCTTTCCGCAGAAATGCCGCCGGATTTCGTCGGCAGCTTTCGTCAGTTCACCGAGATCGGCAGGCACAAGTTTCAAAGCCTCGTCTCTGCTGATCATCTCACCGGACAATACTTTTTCTTTCATTTCACTTACTAAAACTTCCCACACCCAAAAGGTGTGTTGAACCTTGAAAACTCAATAATGTAGGCAATTAAAAAGGCATAGACGCTGTGCCTTTGGTATAATTGAGTTGACTAGAAACAACCATACAAAGGAGA